>JYJJ01000057.1 GCA_003263775.1 Vibrio maritimus | reverse complement strand
TAGGTGCATCGGATATTGATGGCGACGACCTATCAGTTGCGACGTGAGCTACTCCGGCACTGAAGGTGTGTTCACCGACAATGGTGATGGTACGTATACCTTCGCACCAAACGAAAACTTCAACGGTGAAGTAGACCTAAGCTTCTCAGTAAGCGATGGCACGACCACCACAGAAGCCAATATTGATGTCACTGTAGAGTCTGTTAATGATATCCCAGTGGCCGGTTCAACCACTTACACAGTCGATGAAGATGGCATCATCACCATCTCTGACGACCAACTACTTGCCAACTCAAGTGATGTGGAAGGCGAGGTGAGCGTAAGTGATGTATCGTACTCAGGCACTGACGGTATCTTCACTGACAACGGTGATGGTACCTACAGCTTCGCGCCAAATGACAACTTCAATGGTGATGTGTCACTAGACGTAATTGTTGCCGATGAAGACGGAGCAACCGTTGGTACGACTGCTGGAATTGAAGTTATCGCGGTGAATGATGCTCCGGTATCAGGCGACCTCGCTTACAGCGTTGATGAAGATGGTTCAATCACCTTGACTCAAGAGCAGTTACTAGCGCAAGCAGGGGACATTGATGGTGATGAACTAACTGCCTCTAACGTTACTGCCGGAGACAACGCAACAGTATCAGACAATGGTGATGGCAGCTTTACGATTACGCCGGATGCCAACTTCAACGGAAATATCGATCTTAACTTTGATATCTCTGACGGAACAGAAACGATCGTTGCAAACGCTGATCTGACTGTCAATCCAGTTAATGACGCAGCTACATCGGATCCAGTTAACCTGGAAGGTATCGAAGATAATGCCATCATCATCTCACAAGAAGACTTGTTGAAACACGCGCAAGACATTGATGGAGATGATTTAACTGCTAGAGATCTGTCAATTGATGAGTCGTTTGGTTCACTGGTTGATAACACTGATGGCACGTGGACATTCACACCAACAGAAAACTTCAATGGTGACGTACCATTCAACTTTAACGTTGATGACGGTACTGAACTAACACCAGTTGAAGCAATATCGACATAGCCGCAGTTAATGATGAACCTCAGGCACCTGCAATAGAAATGCAGGGAGAAGAAGACCAAATTATGGTCATCGATCCTGAATACATCTTGGCACAAGCAAGTGATTTAGATGGAGATGAGCTAACACTAGAAAGCATTAGCGTTAAGTCACCACAAAACGCGCAATTGCAACAGCAGCCAGACGGTATGTATCACCTCGTTACATCTCAAGATTTCAATGGCTTAGTTGAGTTAGCCTACGAAATCTCAGATGGCGAAGCGACGGCAGAGGGCTCACTCAATGTTGACGTCATTCCTGTAAATGACGCTCCATTTAACGATGGCAATGCCTTCCTAACCACAAACGAGGATGGGGCATTTACCTTCGATTCATCCGACATGCTCGACCTATTTGGCGATATTGATACCGAGAACTTGGTAATTTCTCGAATCATAATGCCAGAAGGAGAAGATGCAGGTGACCTGAGTGACAATGGTGATGGTACCTGGACATTTACGCCAACAGGTGATTTTGCAGGAACATCCGGGTTACAAGTTGTTGCCTCTGATGGCGAATTTGAAACCGCACTCGATGTACCAGTGTTTGTTCGTCCAGTCGCGGATGGTGCCGTAATTACCACGGACCACGAAGGTCCACTAGTGTTCTCTGAGGACTCGACAGGTCACCTAGGCCTCAACGTTGATCTAATCGATGACTCGGAAACGCTTAGCAACTTGGTTATGACTGGTTTCCCTGTAGGCTTTGAAGTCTCTGATGGTGTACACACAGTCATCATTACTGAGCCAGGGCAAATGATTAATATCACTAACTGGGACATTAGTGATCTGCAATTAACACCACCAGAAGACTACTCTGGCACCTTCTTTGTAACCGTCAGCGCAACCACTGTTGATTATGGTGATGAACCGTTACCAGAGCCAGAAGGCAGTGAAATTGCTGGTGACTTTGATACGACCTCGGGAGAGCCAATCATTCTTACAGAGGAGGATTTGATTGGTATGGCTCAAAACATCGATGCAAACGAGGGCGATGCAATTCAAATGGTTCACCTCGTAGATCCTAACCAAGGTTCAATGGTTGATAACGGGGATGGTACATGGACGTTCAGCCCAGCCGAAGGCTACACCGGAGAGGTAGACTTTGCTACGTAGTAGAACGTGATGGCATTCTTCATGATGAACAAAGCACTATTGGTGTTCATGAAAATGAAGGGCAAATAACTGATGGACCACAGATAGAATCCATTGCATCTGCGACTATCGAGGAAAGTGAGCCGCTTAATTTCACTGATAGCGATATGCTTGGTACTTTGAGCTCCGAAACTGGTGCTATGAACATTGAGTCAGTCACGCTGCTTGAAGGTGAGGGGCTAATAGAGTCTGACGGGCAGGGTAGTTACCAATTCACTCCGGCTGAAGGCTATACTGGCAGCGCACAAGTTGGGTTTGTAGCTAGCGATGGTGAAAACAGCGTTGAAAGTCATTTCAATATCGCAGTAGATGAACAAACATCAGGATCGATTGAACCATTGGCTCAATCCGAAGATGGCTCGATTAACATCAACGGTGAACAAGTGCTTCAAAACCTTGATGTTACTGATGATGCAAGTCTATCAGAACTTAATTACACGGGTGACGAAGGCGCATTGGTTCCATCAGGCGATAACGAATGGACATTTTGGCCAGATCCTGAGTTTGGTGGTGACATTCCGTTAGAGGCGACAGTGCAATCTGGAGGCGAAGAGCAAACATTGGAAACAACAATGAACGTTGAAACTGCACCAGACGAAGCTACGGCGCCAAGCTCAGAGCCAGAAACCGCTGTAGCAGATACTGAAACAGTACCAGAAACCGTAGAAGCGACATCGACAGATGAAACCGAAACTGAAGATGAAAGTGCAGATGTTACCGCAGCACCAGGCACAGATGTGAACTTGTCTATCCCAGATGAAGTAACGTCAGCTGAAGGTGTAGAACAAGTTGAGCTTTCTGGTATTCCAGAAGGTGCATCGGTTAGCGGCGCGCTAGATAATGGTGACGGTACTTACACAGTATCTGGCGACTTATCGCAACCTGTGACAATGTCACTCGGCGATACCTTTGAAGGTGAGGCATCAATATCATTCCAGGGTGTTGATGAATTGGATACACCAATTGAAGGAGCAACAGCAACGACAACAATTGAAGTTGATGATCAATACGCAATGCAAGCGAGTAGCCAAGCTCCAACAGACACTTCAGGTCTGCAAGATGCAGGTGGCAGTGGCGATTGGACATCTGGCGACAATACCGATACTGGAGTCGACTTTACTGATGATTCTGGAAGCTTCGGCCATGACGACCAATCATCGGGAGGAAGTCAGCACGACATCGACGACAACAACTTCTAGTCACTAACGAGTGAACTAGAATCTTCAAAGCCCGTGCTAGCAAACAAGCACGGGCTTTTTGTTTCTAATAATCACATTACTAATCGACGATTAAGTAATGTGATTATTAGGTATTTTATGGTAAATCCACATTATCGTTAAATACGGTACATTTGATGAAGGTAGAGTAGCTTCGCCAAAAAGATTTCAAGCTCACGCACATTCAATTTAACATAAGATAGATAATACGCACTGGGATATAGGTTCTCCAGAGCCAAATCCGACCAAGCCAACGCTCGCTAACGCCATGGAAATCCTAGAGATTCCAAGGTTCTCAAACTTTTTGCTATGTTCGACTGACTAAGCTAGTTGGTTGTAGCAAATCCCTTTTTCTGAGCCACTTATTAAGAGACCCGGTTTACGTTACGCGTTTAGCGCAACTGACCCGCTTAGACCGTCGAGAGTTTTGCTTACTTGCACCAATTCGTGTTTATAACTTCGTTGGTAGCATGTGCTCAGCTTCTGCTTAGACCTGGACTATTGGCACTTCACCTTGATTGATGCGAACTTCTGAGGAGTTGCTGATTGTAAACCTCTAGACTAAGTACATGCTTATATGTGCTCGTTCTTTCCTTATGGTCGTCAATCTAACTAGGTTGAAACTTACATCACGAACACGATTTGCCATTGGGCGGATAAATAAACATAGCTTAAAACAGCAACTCTTACGATATGAATACAACCATCTACTACTGTGTAGTATTTCGTTTGAGTACAGAGTTCTCTGTGACAACATTCACTGGCGCCTTGTTCAGGTTACAAAGACGGATTCGTGAGATTGTGCTCACTCTCATCATTGACGCGCCTTCTACTAACCGCGAACTTTGGTGCGCTTTACGAAAACATGAACGGCCATTGCCTAGGTGCCTATGCTTCTGCGCATTGCTTTTCCCTTGCATACTCATACTCGACTATATCCTACGACAACAACCCAATACATCACCACTCAAAATAAATAAGCCACCATTAAAAAGAAAAAAGCAATAATAGTAGATGGCGAGTTACAACAGAGCCGTATAAAATCCACGCATGAAATCAGCCTGCCAAATTTACCAGCTGAATAACAAAATTAAAAACTTATAGATCGCTCAGTATAGCTTCGTATTATATATATTTACAAAACGGCGCTGTATAACCAACGAAAGAATTGTGATGAATATTAGCGCTCTATAACACAAACCCTTTTAAGAACGGGCCTCGGCACTCATAAAGCGCGCACATATGAAACCAGGGTAAGATAAGTAAATTCATTGAGGCTGCGAATTAAATTCAACCCCACCATTCACTACAAAAACTCTAAATTATATTTAGAAATTTTTATTAAGTTTATTTCACACCACCCTTTACAACACCATCAAAATATTCAATTCTAGATTCAACGCAAAGGCACCGTGCCTTAAAAATAATGATTAGAAAATAGAAAAGGAGATTTCTATGTCACTTCCAATTGAATGGTTCAAAAACAGCTACGTTCGTATCCAAAAGTGGGATGTAGAGGGTCTATCTCTAATAGAGGCGGAATCAGCGCTAGAAACTTACCTAACGGATAACAACCCTGTTTCGTTAGAAATGGCTGACTATATCGCGGAGAACTGGACGTGTAGAAGGATTCAAATGCTCGACTCTGAATCGCGTAGAACGTTAATGAAAATTTGGGACGAGCGTGAAATTGCGGCCAAAGCTTAGCTACTGGCTGTTAAAAAATTAGTTATAGTGCACTAGATTGCAGTAAAAAAGGGCAGAAATGCCCTTTTCTCTCATTACTAACGGCTCTTTTTCTTGCCTTTAGATTTGAAACTTTGATGAGGAAAAATGTTTCGTATTCTTTGCTGTATGTTCTTAGAAATTGTCTTGCTAAACTTAAGCTTCATGCCGCTACGAGTTTGGTATACCTTAAGATCGCCCGTCGTTTTATCTCGTTCTACAATTTCTTTAAGGTTGTGTTTGAACGTTGGTGGCAAATGGCCTTTAGTTTTGATGATTTCGCCTTCTTTTATTTGCACAACTAAAGAAGGTCGATCAATGGCGACTAGCCAAAATACAACTACAGCCCCAAGTAACACGACATACAACATAGCGACTACCTCCCTTCGTCACCTAATAACTTGCTTAAGTCCTCTTTCAAACTGCTTACTTTCTGCGTGGCTTTCTCGCTCCGAGACGCTTCACTCAACAAATACTCAATGGCTTCAGAGAGCGTACAGCCAAGATCATTGGCGCGATGAGATAGTTTTTCCCAAACGCGAAAATCCAAATCAATGGACTTCTTTTTGGTGTGAACTTGTTCAGCATTGTAATGGCGCTTACGTTTAGCCCGAATCGCTTGTTTGAGCTTATTGTCGAGCTCAACTGACATATGTTCATCAATCCACTCAATAACCAGAGTAGGTTCATGCTCTAGCTGCTTAAGCTTTGATACTGCCAGTTCGATCTCACTGGTATCAATGTAACGCGTGATGTTCTCACCTTCGCGCCATTTTTTCGTTAAATACTGCCACTTCCAACCACATTCTAAGTTTTCAAGTTGTTGGTATTTCATTGGTTTGCATCCCTACTCTGTTTACAGTGACAGCGTAACCCAAGATTCCAAACTTCTCAATAACAATGCTCAGTTAATGAGATTTTGCTCGCTATATGAACAGTTGAAAAGCTAACGTTGAGTTCCGATTCATTGTATACTTCGTGCAAATTAAACTTAAGTTACGATGCAATGAATCAAGTCCCTTGGCAACAAGTCTGCCCCCTTTATAACGATTTCGCAGATCTACTCGATAACGCTACTTCTCTCGCTCCACTAGATGCCATTGAACTACAGCCTCGCCTTAAAGCGGCACTGTCGTTTTTCGTCTCTAATGCGTGCCCTTCAAAAGTATTGATCATTAAAGATGGCGACAACTTGTTTCATCGACAGCTCGTCAGCGATCATATTGAAGCACTAGGTCACAAAACTGTCGTCAGTAAAGATACAGATCCAAGCTTGCTGTTCGATCGCTATCAAATGTCTGGGAATGAACCTTCTCTTGCAAAAGGTTTAGTAACACAAGCTAACGGTGGTTTTCTCATTTCATCGACTCAAACCGCGCTTGCAAGCCTTGGTGTTTGGACAAATCTGAAAGCGTTGCTTCAAGGTGCAAAGTTAAATAGTGTCTCGGTTGATGCCAAAACTGGCGCGCTGACACCTCCTACTTTTTCATCGGATTTTAAGCTTATTGTTATTGGCGATCGTGATCAGCTATCCGATTTGGATTTCATCGACAGTGATTTCCGCTCTGGCTTTATGCAATACACTGAAATCGAGAACGATTTGAAAGTGACACAAGCAACAGCCAAGCAATACCTATCGTTTGTAAACTCGATGGTGTCGCAGTTTCTATCAGATAAACAGCTTGATCGTTCAGGCTACTTGAAGCTACTTCAAGCCGGCGCGCGCGAAACAGAAGACAAACAGTACTGGCCACTCTCGGTTGATTGGCATAAAGCTCTGCTTTGCGAGGCATCATCGTACAGTCACAATTCAACGATATCTTGTGAACACATAGAAGCGGCTATTGATGCGAAGCGAAATCGCGAGTCCTATCTGCCGGAACGTGCAATCGATGATATCTTGGAAGGTCAAGTCGTTATAGAAACCCAAGGTAAACAAGTCGGCCAGGTAAATGGTTTAACGGTCATCGATATCCCTGGTCACCCTATCAGCTACGGTGAACCTGCTCGTATCTCGTGCGTTGTGCACTTTGGTGATGGCGATGTTTCTGATGTCGAGCGAAAAGTTGACCTTGGTGGCAACATTCACGCCAAAGGCATGATGATCATGCAGGCATTTGTCTCTTCTGAGCTCGACCTAGATGCCCCGCTACCATATTCCGCTTCTATTGTGTTTGAGCAGTCTTATTGTGAAGTCGACGGAGACAGTGCTTCATTAGCAGAGTTATGTTCGTTAGTTAGTGCGTTATCTGGCTATCCAATTGACCAACAAATTGCGGTTACCGGCGCTGTCGACCAATTTGGTCGCGTTCAAGCTGTAGGTGGTTTAAATGAGAAAGTGGAAGGCTTCTACAACGTATGTAAACACCAAGGTTTAACTGGCAAGCAAGGTGTCATTTTGCCTAAAACCAATGTTCAGCACCTAGCTCTGAACAAAGAGCTCGTTGAAAGCATCAAAAATGACGAATTTCACATTTGGTCTGTGACTCACGTAGACGAAGTGATTCCACTTTTATTGGGTCAACCATTCAAAAGTGACACCGAAGATAGTGTGATTGGTAAGATAGCAGAACGTATTGAAAACTTTGAAAAACATGAAATGCCAGATTCATTTGTGACACGGATTAAAAACTGGTTTGTCTAGTCGTGGTCGGACTTGTCTAGCGTACACCTGTTCACTAAGATGGCCTAACGCAAATTTGGAGTAATAAATAATGCAAAACAGACGTGAATCTTATAGCCGTGAAGACCTTCTAGCCTCTAGCCGCGGAGAACTATTTGGCGAGGGCTACCCTCAACTTCCAGCACCAAACATGCTGATGATGGACCGCGTAGCAAAAATGTCCGAAACTGAAGGTGACTTTGGCAAAGGTTTAATCGTTGCTGAACTGGATATTACTCCTGATCTATGGTTCTTCGACTGCCACTTTATCGGCGATCCAGTAATGCCTGGTTGTCTTGGCTTGGATGCTATGTGGCAGCTTGTTGGTTTCTACCTTGGCTGGATTGGTGGCGAAGGTAAAGGTCGTGCACTAGGTGTAGGTGAGCTTAAGTTTACTGGTCAAGTACTACCTACTGCTAAGAAAGTCACCTACGAACTGCACATGAAGCGTGTTGTAAACCGTAAGTTGGTTATGGGTATCGCTGATGGTCGCGTTCTAGTTGATGGCAAAGAAATCTACGTAGCGAAGGATCTTAAAGTAGGCCTCTTCAAAGACACCTCTACTTTCTAAGCTATTTTGTGAATAAACGACTTTCCGGAGTCGTTTATTTTTAAGACATACATTTAGTTATAGTGCATTAGATATTTATTATAAAGGCCTCTCATGAGGCCTTTGTTACTTCAATTTCGCTCCCGACTACTTGAAGAGTCCTGATTGTTTATCATCTCTCGCGTCACGCCAACCGCCAAGCCAATATGACTTTGCATCCATTTGTTGATAGGGACAGGCTTCCATCGATCGCCCATTCAATCCAGCTTTGTAACCCTGTGATTGAGCTCGTTCTAGACGATCACGCTTTTGTCTCTTCATAGTACGGTCCTCGCTATACAAAATCGGTTTCCCGACTTTCTATCATTAAAGATTTATGGAGCTTTTGTGACTCCTCTTTAATAATTGCTCATTTTTGGCTCGATCTCAAGACACAAAAAATCCCAGTTCCACTATTGTGAAGCTGGGATTTTTGTCACTTGTGACTACTTGTTACGACGTAACCCAAAGAATCCAAGCATAATCAAAGCCATCCATCCGAGACTACCACCACTACGCTGAACTGGTGGCGCTTCAACACCACGCGTTTGAATTGAACGTTCTGCTTCGTTTGCGATCGGGATCAACTTAACTGCGACGAGCTTTTCTTTCTTTTGGCCATTACCACAGTACGAGTTATGACTCGTAGTGTCATAGCCGCCATCACATTTAAGCGCGGTTGCTGCAATCACACCATCATCGTTGATATCAGCAGCGTCGATGACACGATATTGATTGTTTCCACCAAGTTGCCCATCATTAGTCAAATCATCAAGTAACCAAGGTTGACCTTGGAAGACGGCTAATCGATTAGCGTCGGTGCCGCTCCCGTTATAAGGATAGATAAAGCCACGCTGACGGCGCTTTTTACCAAAATACTCGGTCGATTGCTCAGCATCCACTGCCCCAACAATTTCATTGAAGTTGTTGATAGCACCTGTTTCACCACCTACACCACGGAAGAAAATACCGCTATTGCTATTAAGCTCATCAAAGTATCGAGCCTCTGGTGAACCGTCAGTTGGATTTACTTCCGCAAGGAACATTCTGTTTGGTGCTGCACCGTTCTCACGCTTATCACCACGACGTTTAGCTTCGCCAATGAGAATGAGGTTTTCGTTTATGTCTGTCGCAACTGAATTGCTGTAGACAAAATCATCGCCATCCTTAATCGTAGAACGGCTGATACGCACTGGTGTCCAGAAATTTCCACTTTCTATTGTTACACTTGGGTCTGTTGAAGGTCTAAACACTGTTGCTTCCATAAATACATTACTGCCGTCTTGGAAACTATTCAGACCCACGAGTATTGGTTTCAACACACCGTCTATACTAGCGAGGGCGGCCGCCCTCGCACTGCCTTGCATTGCTTTTCTGTCAACGTTTCTCGACGTTCCCGCAGTCCAGTTAGCGGCTTGATACACATCCGCGTTTTCATTCCAAACTGCGGCTTTGGTAGCGAAAGCAAAGTTTTGACACTGACGCAGCGCAGCAGGGTCTGCGTTGCCCACACAGGTATTTAAGTCGCCACCCCAATCTTTGTTACTATCACCGTAATCAAAAGGTCCAACTGCAGCACTGCCAATGTAATAATCGGTATTGTTGTATGTAAATGAGTCAAACACCATGGTGCGACCCATCTGTTTGGTAATTTCAATCTCCGTATCGAGCCCATCGTTCGCCAGAGGTGGCAACATCAGCGTGTTCGTTCCGTCAAACACAAAGCCACGATGGCGATAAGCTGTTGCCAAATTCCCTGCACCGGTACGATAGTAGCCGGAACTCGTATTACCAAGTACTTTGGTGTCATTCGCAAGGTTATTCACGACCACGTTTTCTGAGTTTCTATCCGGCGCTGCAACTCCGGCAGGCTTGTAATAATCGGATGTGGGAACCACAGATAGTTTGTTTGCAACAGAAACGGGGGCTGACGTCGCTGTAACTTCGGAAAAAGTCAGAGCGTTAGAGAAATAGTTATCTTCACCGAAGCAGCTATTCCAACCTGTTTCTTGAGAAGTCAAGAAAGCATCGCGTTCACGTAGCAAACCACCAAATTTACCTCTTTTCGAGCTACATTTGTCGTCTGCACCGCCTTGATTCACCCCGAAGCTAAACCACATTTTATCGCTCCAAGCAGGATCACAAGTTTGATAACCTAACTCAGAACGGCAATAGTCTCGATTTCTATTCCAATCGGTATAGAAAAAGCTACTGTCATAGTTGAACGGTACCTCTTGACGGTAAGAGTGGCCTTCTGAACCATTACGAGAATCACCAACCAAACGGTAGTCTTGACATGCCGAATTTTCGGTAAAACACCCCATTGGTTCGGCAGTAAAATCACGATTTGACTGTTTTTCGATGGCAGAGCCATAAAACTCTGTCACCTCTGCATCATAGATGCCGTCTGCACTCATGCTGGCAGTTGGGTCAACCTCAACCACCTTATACAAAGCAGCATGACTTGATGTCGCTGCAAGTACGCTTGCAGCAATCAATGAAAACTTAAAATTATTACGACTCATCAAAACTAACTTTCCTGTTGCATTGCTTCGAGCTCTTCCCATCGCTCAAAAGCAACGTCTAGCTCCTGCTCTTTTGCAGCTAAACTATCTAAAATGGGTTGTGTTTCTTCTACAGGTTTTGCGAAAAACGCAGGGTCATTCACTGTTTCCTGAAGTTGTTCAATGTCTTGCTCCAGTTGCTCTAACAAAGCTGGCAGCGCTTCTAATTCCCTCTGTAGCTTATAGGACAGCTTCTTAGGTTTAGAGTTCACTGCTTGTGTCTTGTTATTTTGTTCAACTGGCTGTTTTTTATTCTCTTTTACTGGTTCGTACGCTTTACGTGCGTCCAACACCTGTTGTCTCTGCTGCTGAGCATCATGATAACCACCAACGAACTCTTCGATAACCCCATTTCCTTCAAAAATCCAGCTAGCGGTCACAGTATTATCAACAAACTGACGGTCGTGGCTCACCAAAAGCAGTGTGCTTGATAGTTTCCTAGTAACTCTTCCAAAAGCTCCAAGGTTTCAATGTCCAAATCGTTGGTTGGTTCATCGAGCACCAACAAGTTGTTCGGCTTCAGGAAGATACGAGCAAGCAATAGACGGTTCTTCTCACCACCCGAAAGTGCTTTTACTGGGGTCCTCGCACGTTTTGGTGCAAACAAAAAGTCTTGAAGATAACTTAGCGCATGACGCTCACGTCCGCCAACCATCACTTCTTGTTTACCATCAGCAAGGTTATCAATAACGCTCTTTTCTGGATCTAATGCTTCACGGTACTGGTCAAAATAAGCGACTTCGAGCTTGGTACCACACTTCAGCTTACCTGATGTAGGTGTAAGCTCATCGAGTAACAACTTGATCAACGTACTCTTACCACATCCGTTAGGACCAATAAGCGCAATACGATCACCACGCTGGATATTGAACGAAAAGTTATTGATAATGGTTTTGCCTTCAATCTCATAGTTCAGATTGTCAGCTTCAAACACAATCTTGCCAGAACGAGCAGTATCATCGAGCTTAAGATTCACTTTACCTTGAACGTCTCGGCGGCCTTTACGTTCCTCGCGAAGCTTTTTCAATGCACGCACGCGACCTTCGTTACGAGTTCTACGTGCCTTGATGCCCTGTCTTATCCAAACTTCTTCTTGCGCGAGTTTCTTATCAAACTCGGCATTTTGCATTTCTTCTACTCGCAGCGCTTCTTCTTTTTCCACTAGGTACTTTTCGTAGTCACCAGGGAAAGAAACAAGCTGGCCTCGGTCAAGATCGACGATACGTGTCGCCATAGAGCGAATAAAGGCGCGGTCGTGAGAAATGAAGATGATAGAACCACGGAAATCTTTTAAGAAGGTTTCTAGCCACTCGATGGTTGTGACATCCAAGTGGTTGGTTGGCTCGTCCAATAGCAATACATCAGGATCGCAAACCAAGCTCTAGCTAAAGCCGCCTTGCGTTGCCAACCGCCAGACAAATCGCTTAGTAGCGTCGCACCGTCAAGCTTAAGTGCCCCAAGAATGTTTTTAATACGGTCTTCAAAGCGCCAAGCACCTGAAACTTCGAGGTTCTCTTGAACTTTGGCTAAGCGATTGATATGAGATTCACTTGGGTCTTGAGCCACCAGCTCAAGTAAAGCGTGATATTGCTTTAGCTGCTCACCAATCTCTGCTAAGCCTTCAGCGACATAGTCTTCTACCGTTCCAGCTTGGTCGCGAGGAGGATCTTGTTCTAGACGAGATACCACAACATCTTGAGTAATTTGCAGCTTGCCATCATCCATAATGATGTCGCCTGCCAATACTTTCATTAACGTTGACTTGCCAGCACCGTTTCGACCAACCAGACACACACGTTCATTTTCTTGAAGCGCAAAGTCCGTTTTATCTAGAAGCGGATGATCACCAAATGCAAGTTGTCCATTATGGATGGTAAGTAATGCCATTGACTGTTAACCATTGTTGTAGTTGTAAGATATCGAAGGGCCAGTTGATCTCAGATTCATCCACTTTGACCACTGGAATAGTGACGCCGTAACGAGAAAACAGCTCATCGTCGAAAGCGATATCGACAATCTCTACCTGTTCCCCAAGCCCTACTTGTTTGATTAGCTCAAGGCCATCTCACAGAGATGGCAACCTTCAGTGCTGTATAATGTCAGTTCCTTTGTCATGATCCGTATTAGCTATTGTGAGAGATAACCCAGCAGTTATGAATATGCTTATTACGAGCAAAGTCGAGTGGCAAGGTCTTATCAGAAATGTTTTTCGCCGTTAGGCCGATTTCTTCCAATGCGTCCAAATCCATCTTGAAGTGACGTTTGTTGTTTGAGAATACGATAGTACCTTCTGCACTTAGTAGGCGTTTCAAGTCGCGCATTAAAGTGACGTGGTCACGTTGAACGTCGAACGATTGCTCCATACGCTTAGAGTTTGAGAACGTTGGAGGATCGATAAAGATAAGATCGTAACTGCCGTTTGCTTTCGCAAGCCATTGTAAGCAATCTGCTTGAACATATTGATGCTGGCGGCCTACTTGACCGTTCAACTTCATATTCTCTTTCGCCCACTCAAGATATGTATTAGACATATCTACTGTGGTCGTGGACTTTGCACCACCAAGCGAAGCGTGAACAGTCGCTGAACCTGTGTATGCGAACAGGTTCAAGAAATCTTTGCCCTGCGCCATTTCACCCAATTTACGACGAGTGATTTTATGATCTAGGAACAGACCTGTATCTAGGTAGTCATGTAAGTTTACAATCAACTGAGCGCCGTACTCATGAACTTTCATGGTTGCCGACTTTTGAGCAAGCTTATTGTACTGTGAGCTACCTTTTTTCTTCTCACGAGTTTTCAAAACTACGTTGTTGGTATCAACACCAGTCACTTTAATTGAAGCGCGGATAATATCTGTCAGGCGACGTTTTGCTGTTTCTTCAGGAATACTCTTCGGTGCCGCGTATTCCTGAATGACCAATGAATCTTGGTATACGTCTACGGCCACGTTGTACTCAGGCAAATCAGCATCGTAAATACGGTAGCAGTCTAATCCCTCTTTCTTAGCCCACTTGCCGATTTTCGCTATGTTCTTCTTCAAACGGTTTGAGAAGTCTGGAGCAATGACTTGTAGGTCATTGTTACCAGCAATCTGTTCTGCACTACGCGCTGAAATCGAGTAATTCTTTTGGTGACACTGTAATGCACCGTTATTCAGTTTAAATTGCTTATCAGCACGCATGCGTAGGCAACTTAGTAAATCATCTGAACTTGAGAAAATCGATGCCTGACAACCTCCGAACTCAGTTTTAAGCTGATTACCAAACTCAGTATACAGTGCGATCAAACCTGGCTCTGTACCGAGGCGCTCACCATAAGGTGGGTTACACACAATCACGCCCTCACCGAATTCAGCGGGTTTAGTCACTTTGCTAGCATCGCCAAGTTCAAACGTAATCAAATCATCAACGCCTGCGCGCTTTGCGTTTTCTTTTGCAGTACGCAGGACTTTAGGGTCGTTATCAAAGCCCCAAAACCTGCTGTCAGTCTTTTTGACACCGCGACGAGCTTGTACATTCGCTTCCGACTTCACTTCAGCCCAAACTTCTGGCTCGAAGTCTTCCAACGCTTCAAAACACCAAGTCTTACGGTTCACACCTGGCGCCATATTGGCTGCAAGCATAGCAGTTTCAATCAACAAGGTACCCGAACCACACATTGGATCGAGCATGTTCTTACCTTGCTCCCACCCACTTCTGGCGACAATAGCCGCGGCCAATGTTTCACGAAGTGGTGCACGGCCAGATTCAGTACGATAGCCACGTTGGTGCAAACCTGAACCCACCATATCGAGACCAATCAGTGCCTTATCACGGTGCAAACGCACATGCACACGAACATCAGCTCTATCTTTACTGATGTTTGGCCTTGGCAAGTTCTTCTTATTAAAGCAATCCACTACCGCGTCTTTCACTTTCATTGCGCCATATTGGCTATTACGGATCTCTCGGTTCGTACCGTTGAAATCAACAATGAACTTCTTTGTGCTGTGGAAGTGATTAACCCAGTTAATGGACGATGCAGCCAGATAAAGGTCCATATCATCTTGGCAAGTGAATTCCGACAGTACTTTAACAAAGCGAGAAGCATAACGGCTCCACAAACAAGCGCGATAAATCTGCTCATTTGTCGCCTTAAATTTCACCCCTGCTTGAACAGGCTTTACAGAAGTTAAGCCCATTTGTTCAAGCTCTTGAGCGAGCAGGTTTTCAAGTCCGTTAGAAGTGACGGCAAGATATTGGTTCATAGTGTTCATCTGGCTGTGAAAAATGGTGTTGATTATACCTGACATTGCCGCCTGTCACTAAACAATCCTTCAATAACCAGCTTTCAAAGTGTTTGTTCGCACAAGCTTTAACCGCTGTAATCGCCTGACACTTAACATTAGCTTCTACTTAAATAAAACACCAGAAACCAACGCCTTTCGCGATAGTGAATACTTATTCGCGCCAAATTTGGTATATACCAAAGGGCATTTTTACATGTAATTTAGTTACGGAAAGTACATAAATGGGGAATTCATTCGTTAAATCTCCCCTATTAAGGGAAATAAATACGTCACTTTTAGAGGCAAAAAAAAGCAAATTATTTGCTCTGCAACAAAATAGACACGGCAAAACATCGCCGCTTGAATGGTTAATGAGCTCGCTGGAGGAGGAAAACTAGGAGAGATTTGTAGGTTTTTGGTAAACAACAGGCAAAAAAAATCGGCCAACCAGGCCGATAAATTCTACGAGAAATGAAGGAAACACATATTATTGTTGTTTAAAGCTGCCACTGCTTTTTCTTATAAGGCGCGTTAACGCGCTCTAAATGCCCCGCTCTAACCTACTAGAGCGATAGGCTGGTTTAATGCGATAAACTGCTGTGCACACGTCATACGGTCGTGCATCACTTTAATACTTTGGCCAAAGGTGACTTGCTTGCTTGCTGTCAAACTGAATGACTCTAAATCAACTAACGCGCACAAACTAGCACTCTCTCCCACTTCCAGAACGATGAAGAAGCCGTCTGAATGTGAGTTTACCAATCTAACCAATTCCCCTTCCTCTGGCTGATAAGAGCCATCTTGATGGTCGAAGAACCAGCTTTTGGGTTGTACGGGTTTATGGAAGCGCTTGGCGGCCACACAGTACAGCGTTAGCTCCGCCTGTCTGGGCTCTGATAGCCCAAGTACACTAATTTGGTCTTTAAAGGTTTGAAACGCGGATGCGTCATCGACAGTAAAGTTGTTCTGACCCATCGCGCAGTCGACAAGGAGTTTACGGGAAAGATTGGTTTTAAAAACCATATCGTCTCCCAAGTCCAGCATAAGAGAGTCTTCACTCTCATCCATATACCAGATCCATGTATCGCTGGGTTTAAGCATCGTTCCGTCTCTATATTTAAAGAATAATCAGACTGTTAGGTAAAACGCTTAATTACCTGTTGGTCAGTTGTTACTAATTCTAAAAACGAATAAACAAAAAAAAAGGGGAAAACTATTTTCCCCTTTCTCGATTGAAACCTAGTCACTTTGCTTAATAAAAGCGCTTATAGATTCTTAACGATGTCTTTAACAAGTTTTGGACCGTGATAGATAAAGCCAGAGTAAACCTGTACTAACGAAGCGCCAGCCATTAGCTTCTCTTTTGCAGACACGTACGAGTCAATGCCACCAACACCAATGATCGGAAGCTTGCCATCAAGGCTTTTGGCTAGAAGGCGCACTACTTCTGTACTGCGGGACTGTACTGGACGGCCACTCAAGCCACCAGCTTCATTGGCGTGCTTCATTCCTTCAACAACAGAACGATCCAATGTCGTATTCGTTGCGATCACACCATCGATTTGGTTTTTGATCAACGAATCGCAAATCTGACTAATCTCATCGTCACTTAGATCCGGTGCGATCTTTAGTGCAAGAGGTACATATTTACCATGTTTTTCAGCCAGTTCTGCCTGCTTCGTTTTCAACTCAGCAAGTAGTTCATCCAAAGCTTCGCCGTATTGCAAAGTGCGCAGCCCAGGAGTGTTAGGAGATGAAATGTTTACTGCAATGTAACCCGCGTGCTCGTAAACCTTCTCCATACAGATAATGTAGTCTTCGGCACCCTTCTCGATTGGCGTATCTTTGTTTTTACCTATGTTGATACCGATGATACCGTCGTACTTGGCTTTCTTAACGTTCTCTACCAGATTATCAACACCCAAGTTATTGAAACCCATGCGGTTGATAATGCCTTCAGCTTCTACCAAACGGAACAGGCGTGGTTTATCGTTACCTGGCTGAGGACGTGGTGTTACCGTACCAACTTCAACAAAACCAAAGCCCATTGCGCCGAATGCTTCAATACATTCGCCGTTTTTGTCTAGACCTGCAGCTAGACCGACAGGGTTTTTAAAGGTCAAACCCATGCATTCTACTGGTCGATTTGGTAGTTGTTGGCGATAAGCGAGATCAAGTGGTGTGCCGGTGAGACGCTTGAAGTTTTGAATAGCGAGATCGTGAGCCTTTTCGGCATCAAGTTGGAAAAAGCCAGTTCTGGCAAGACGGTAAAGCATTGTGCCTCCGATAGAAAACCCGTGTAAACGGGGTGGTATTATTTACTGATTCGCCTAAACATGCAATCAAGATTTGTGTTTATCGGAAAAAAGCAAACGTTTCGCATAAGATTCCATCAAATATAGGTTACACCGTCACCTATTTTGTCGCTGGATGTAAAAAAGCGCCCCAAAGAGCGCTTATTTTTATGATATTAGGCAGTTAACCTATAGATTATTCGCACAATTCAAGTTCAACAAACTGAGTTCGCGCAATGCCACCGAGAACTTAGCGAACTCGTGTACATTCCCCACTTTAAACTCATTGAGAATATTTTCCCAACGTTGAAGGCTATGTGTATTGGTCTCCATCCAGTTATCAAGTGACAGGATCACGTCATCTGAATCTCCCCCACAACCACATCGCAGTACTTGAGCAGTCAACAGACGTTGCTGCCAATCAAGATCTTCACGGAATGCCGCTCTTGCCAATGCTTGCCAGTTGTTATCAACTGCTTGGCCGTTGATTTGATTCAAGAACCAATGCAGTGATAGACGATCGCCTAAGTGGAAGTACAGTTTCGACGCTCGTTCAACATCAAAGCTTGCTTCAGCTGCAATTTCGGCAATATCAACCGCAGAAAGTAAGCTAGATAAACGAGAAACATAGTTCGCCAGTTCACTACCTACCCCTTGCTCAACCCAAACTTGAGCTAGTTCATGATGCTCTTCGACTTCTTCGGCCACCAAACATTTCTCAAGTGTTTGCTCAACTTTAATAACGTCCTCACGATAACGAGCAACCAACTCTTCTACCGACTGCTTACCCGGACGGTTACGCAAAATCCAACGCGCTAATCGGCGCAATGTTCGACGAACGATAAACAGCAACTCGTACTGTGCTTTAGAGCTCGCGACATTATCTAACTTTCTAATCTGCTCGAAGGTGTAAGCAAAACCGTAGATTTCACGAGATGCCGCGTACGCATTCGCAATATCGACCACGGTTGCACCTGTTTCTTCTTGCAAGCGAGTCACAAAGTTACAGCCCATCTCGTTAACCATCTGATTTGCAAGCATAGTTGAGATAATTTCTGCACGCAGTGGATGATTTGGCATACTCTCTATATAGTTACGGCGTAACTCTGATGGGAAGTATTGCGTCAGTTGTTGCTGATGATATGGGTCATTGGCGATGTCATCTGTCACCAACTCCTCTTTCAGTACCATCTTACCGTAAGCGACCAGTACCGATAGCTCAGGACGAGTCATGCCAATCCCTTGTTTCTCACGCTCAAGTAGATCTTCATCCGATGGAATGTACTCCAGAGCACGATCCAAATGCCCCGCTTTCTCTAGCGTATGAATAAAGCGGATCTGCTCTTTCACCAGAGAGACACCTTGGAATTCTGTCACCGAAATCGATTCAGATTGACAGTAAGCATCATCCAATACAATCTCGCCAACTTCATCTTCCATAGATTCCAAGATTTGGTTGCGTTGCTTGACTGTTAGATCGCCATTTGAAACAAGACCATTCAAGAAGATCTTAATGTTGACCTCATTATCCGAGCAATCAACACCGCCAACATTATCGACAAAGTCGGTATTCACACGACCACCAGCCAGAGCGTATTCAATACGACCCAACTGTGTCATACCTAAGTTACCGCCTTCGCCAACAACTTTAGCTCTAAGCTCGCTACCATTGATACGCAACACATCATTCGCGCGGTCACCCACATCGGTGTGCGTTTCAGAGCTCGCCTTCACATAAGTACCAATACCACCATTCCATAGTAGATCCACTTCCATGCCCAGAATCATCTTAATAAGATCATTAGGTGCAACAGACGCTTTCTTAGTACCCAGCATTTTTTGGATTTCTGGTGTCAGCGTGATCGATTTGGCGCGGCGCGCAAAGACACCACCACCTTTAGAGATCAATTTAGGATCGTAGTCTTCCCAACTAGAGCGAGGAAGATCAAATAGTCGCTTACGCTCATCCCAAGTCTTAGCAGAAGACTCCGGATTTGGATCAATAAAGATATGCATGTGGTTAAAGGCAGCTTGTAACTTAATATGCTTAGAAAGCAGCATCCCGTTACCAAATACATCCCCTGCCATGTCACCTACACCAATAGCAGTGAAGTCTTGGTTTTGACAATCGATACCCATTTCACGGAAATGGCGCTTCACCGATTCCCAACCACCTTTTGCAGTAATGCCCATCGCTTTGTGGTCATAACCATTTGAACCACCAGAAGCAAATGCATCGCCTAGCCAGAAGTTGTATTCATCTGATACTGAGTTCGCTAAATCTGAGAAGGTTGCAGTACCTTTGTCAGCAGCAACAACTAAGTATGGGTCGTCCTCATCGTGTCTTACTACACTCTTCGGTGGAACGACTTCCCCTTCAATGATGTTGTCCGACACATCCAATAGTGCTCGTATGAACTGTTTATAACAGCGCTGGCCTTCAGCAAAGATTTCATCTCGGCTAGAGAGTTGTGGCTGACGCTTACAAACGAAACCACCTTTTGCACCAACTGGAACAATCACCGTGTTCTTAACTTGTTGCGCTTTCACCAAGCCAAGGATCTCGGTTCGGAAGTCTTCTTGACGGTCTGACCAACGTAGACCACCACGAGCAACTTTGCCACCACGAAGATGAACACCCTCAATATCTGGTGCATACACAAAGATCTCAAATGCCGGCACAGGCGCTGGGATTTCTGGGATGTTCTTAGGCTCAAGCTTAAGTGATAGCCATGGCTTGTGCTCACCGGCTTTATCTTTCTGGTAGTAGTTGGTGCGAAGTGTCGCTGAAATCATTTCAACGTAGCGACGGATAATACGGTCGTCATCTAAGCTGTCTACTTGATCAAGTTGCTTATTGATTTTCTCAATCACACGCTGCTGACCTTTCTTACTGCCTTTTAGTGAAGGCATGAAGCGTTGGGTAAACAGTTCAACCAAATCTTTCGCCAGTTCTGGGTAGTGATTGAGTGTATCTTCGATGTAGTGTTGACTGAATGGGAAACCAACTTGGCGCATGTAACGAGCATAAGCACGCAGAATAGAAACCTCTCGGCCTGTTAGACCGGAACCTAGCACAAGTCGGTTAAAGCCATCGCTTTCAAGATCACCAGACCAAATTGCGGCGAAGGCTTGCTGGAAGCGATCTCTTGCTTCACGAAGATCCACTTCTGCATCGCTCTTATGGAGCATTGAGAAGTCTAGGATCCAATAGGTACCGCCGTCGGTTTTTACGATCTCGTAAGGCGACTCACCGATCACTCGTAAACCAAGGTTTTCCAGCATCGGCATGACATCTGATAGATGGATTGGCTCATCACGGTGATAAAGTTTAAGACGAACCGCCTTAGAGTTAGCGGACTCTTCTTGCGGGCGATAGAAAAGCATACCTAATTTGTTGTCTTCATCTAGCGCTTCAAGACGTTCAATATCCGCCACTGCCGATGTTGGCATCATGTCTTCTTTATATGATCTTGGGAACGCTTTTGAATACACCTTAGAGAGCGGCAATCCTTTACTTTCACCAAAGTTAGCAACGATAGCGTCAGACAAACGGTCATCCCAAGACGCGGATACCTCCATTAGGTTTCGTTCAATCGCCTTCACATCTACATCCATGTTGTTGTTATCTACCCTAACGATATAGTGGGTTCTTGCCAGTGGGCTTTCTGAGAAATAAGTCGTAAATTCAACTTCTTGCTCAATCCCAAAATAGTTTTTCAGGATCCGTTGCGTGTCTTTTCTAAGTTGGGTGTTGTAACGATCTTTACTCACGTAAACCATGCAGCTGAAAAAGCGTCCAAACGGATCTTTGCGCACAAACAATCGGATCAAATCACGATCCTGCATTTGCACCACACCCATTCCGATCTCGAGAAGCTCTTCTTCTTTTGCTTGAAGCAGCTCGTCGCGTGGGTAGTTTTCAAGAATATTTCTCAGTGCTTTGTAAGAGTACGAACCATCTCGATAACCACTTGCCGACAAGATACGTTCTACTTTTTCGCGGATAAGTGGAATGGTTGAAACGCTTTGGTTATACACGGCAGAGGTATAGAGACCAGTAAATCGATGTTCGCCAATGACCTTACCGTTAGCGTCGAATTTTTTAATGCCTACATAATCGGTATAAGCAGGTCTGTGAATGCGGCTTGCTTTATTACCTTTTGTCAGGATAAGTAGAAACGGCTTTTTCGCTTCAAGACGTGCCGAATCAGAAAACTCAGAAATCTTCACCGAGCGAACACGATCTGTTTTCGAGAACAAACCAAGACCTGGTTCCTCAGTAGGCTTTAATACCGAATCACCCTCTTCACTAATCAGGTCAAATTCTTTGTATCCCATGAATGTAAAGTTGTGATCACCCAACCACTCTAGGTATGCAATCGTCTCATCGAAACGATCAGCCTCTAAAGGCAGCTTGCTCTTGTTTTTGACTAAGTCTTTAGTAATTTGCTTGAGCTTATCTGACATTGACTCCCATTCGTTGACCACCAAACTGGTGTCTTCAAAAATAGAAATCAGTTCATTTTTAAGCGCCGTCATTTCTGATTTTTCACTCAGTCTATCTACCTCGATATGGAAGACTGATTGAAGATGCCCTTTCCCTTCATTGACCGAAGTAATTTGGCCTTGGTCATTTCTCTCAAACTGAGTTGGACCATGTAGCATAATGTGACAAGTGAGATCGACACGATTGAGTGCCATTTTTACAGAGTCGACTAAGAATGGAGAATCCGGCACCGCTATTTCAACGATGGTATGTGTGGACTGCCAACCGTGACGACTTACCGTCGGATTGAATACTCTTACTGAAATCTCATCATACTTTTTTTCATTGAGATGGTGCCAAAGACTGACAGCAGCACCATACAAGTCTGACTCGTTTCTCTGTAGCAAATCGTCAGGGGAAACGTTGCTAAAAATGTGTTTGGCAAGTTTAGTCACTAATGGCTGATTGACGCCTTCTACTTTAGATTCAATCAGTTGATAAACTTTCTCCAGTAGAACCGGAACAACGGGTTCGCGCGTGGTCATAATAACGCTCCACTTTTTTGTTTTTATGAGGGATGTAGGCTTGTCTTTATTGTAAAAGTTTTATTGAGAAAGGGTTAATAAAAATTAAGGGATGTGACAGGGAAATGTTTGATTGTGTGACTGATGCACTTATTCATATCACTAGTAATGGCGGGAGTTACAGTGATTCTAACCGTAAAAACTTGTTGTTTTGGTCAGTTGTTAACCTGAAGCGTCCTTTCAGACCTAATTGTGTTAAAAATGGACGAAATCGTGTCGCTGGCAGCTGCAATCTCAAACCTTGATCGGTATAAACCAGAATACTGGATGCATGACCAGTATAATGAGTGAGGTACTGTTGATAGCTAATATTTAGAGTGAAATAGTAGTGTTTCATGACGCGGTGATAGATTTGTGAGTAAAAAACGATCGATTTATCTAAAGTGAAGAAAATACCCACACCTGTATGAATATACAGGTGTGGGTTAAGCATTAAGATTCTAGCGCTTTCGTGACTTTTTCAAACAAGTCTTTAGCTAGGTTATCAAGACCTTTCAACTTCTCGAGTTCCAGCTTTATCAATGCTTGGCGTTCACTATCGTACTTCTTCAGTTTTAGAAGTGGGTCGATTAAACGCGAGGCCACTTGTGGGTTAGACTCATTGAGTTGCGTTAAGATCTCACCAGCAAATTGATAGCCTTTACCCGATTTATCATGGAAGCGGCGTGGTTCATGTTTAGGAATGAACCAATCAAGCTGCGAGTTCGGTTAGGGTTACTTAAGCTAAATGCTTTGTGTGACATACATGCTTTGACATTTTCCAGCGCATCTTTCGACGGATTCGCACCTTGCAAGGCAAACCACTTATCCATAACCAAACCATCGTGACTCCATTTTTCACTGTAGTCAGACATGATTTCTTCACGGAATGTAAGTGACGCACTATTTGCAGCGCTCATTGCAGCAATTGTGTCGGTCATGTTGTTCGCCGATTGATACTGCTCTTTAGCAAGGTGTGCGTACTCTGGTACATTCACCAAATATTGAAGACACAGATTTCGCAACGAACGCTTACCAATTGCCGCGTGCTCGATGGTGTAATCAGCTTGCGCGAGAGTGTGGTAAAGCGCAGACATTTCATCTTGCAGCTCCGACGCTAATGCAAGTTTGATCCCTTTAAGTACATCACACACAGCATCAACATCTACTGTTTCATACCAACCCGCGACTTCATTGAAGTTCGGTAGCGATAATGCTTCAGCAATAAAGGCCGGCTCAAGTTCACTATTGAGCACGACTCCTCTAAAGGCATCGACAACCAATTCTGGAAGTTCAACGTTAGCGCCCTTTTGCACCGCTTCTACATTTGACTTAATGTATTTCGCCAGCAACATTTGACCCGCATCCCACTTGGCAAAATCATTGCGAGCGTGAACCATCAAGAAAGCCAACTGTTCATCACTGTACTCAAAGTTCAAACGCACTGGTGCAGAGAATTCTCTAAGCATTGAAGGAATCGGTTTGCTAGAAATGTTTTCGAACACAAAACTTTGCTCAGATTCGGTAATGTTTAGCACATTGCCGCAAAGCTCACCGTTACGTTGTAACTCGACAACTTTTCCTTGTTCATCATACAGTTCTACGTCAAATGGAATGTGTAGCGCCTGCTTTTCTGCCTGATCTTGTGTCGCTGGTGTTGCCTGCTTCACACTAAGGGTGTAAGTTTGCGCAGCTTCATCATATTGTTCAGTAACAGACAACGTTGGTGTGCCCGATTGGCTATACCATAAACGGAATTGCTTAAGGTCGATACCCGATGCATCTTCCATCGCTGCGACAAAATCTTCACAGGTTGCTGCCGTACCATCATGACGTTCAAAGTAAAGCTTCATGCCCGCTTGGAATTTATCTTCACCCAACAAGGTGTGCATCATTCGAATAACTTCACTGCCCTTTTCGTAAACCGTTAAAGTGTAGAAGTTATTCATTTCAATCACTTTCTCTGGACGAATTGGATGTGACATTGGACTTGCGTCTTCAGCAAACTGAGGGCCACGAATAATACGTACATTGTTGATACGATTCACTGAACGTGAACCTAAATCAGATGAGAACTCTTGATCACGGAATACGGTCAAACCTTCTTTCAGGCTTAGTTGGAACCAATCACGACAAGTCACTCGGTTACCGGTCCAGTTGTGGAAATATTCATGACCGATAACAGCTTCGATACCAAGGTAATCGGTATCGGTCGCAGTTTGGTCATTGGCTAGAACAAACTTAGAGTTAAAGACGTTAAGGCCTTTATTTTCCATTGCGCCCATGTTGAAGAAGTCGACGGCAACGATCATGTAGATATCAAGATCGTATTCCAAACCAAAGCGCTCTTCATCCCACTTCATAGAGTTGATAAGTGAAACCATGGCATGGTTGGCGCGGTCTAGATTGCCCTTATCGACAAAAATCTCTAAAGCAACATCGCGGCCAGAGCGCGTAACGTATTTGTCACGCAATACGTCAAAGTCACCCGCGACCAGTGCAAATAGGTAAGATGGCTTCGGATGCGGGTCTTCCCACGTCACGAAATGTTTGCCGTCTTCTAACTCACCTTCCGCGATCTTATTACCATTGCTTAGCAGGTATGGGAAGCTTGCTTTGTCTGCGATCACTTTCGTCGTGTATTTCGCCAAAACATCTGGTCTGTCGAGGAAGTATGTAATACGGCGGAAGCCTTCAGCCTCACATTGAGTACAGTAAGCGCCGTCTGAAATATACAAACCTTCTAGCGCGGTATTCGTTGAAGGCGATATGATGTTTTCAATCGCGAGTTCAAATTCTGTCGGTAGGTTATGAATCGCCAAGCCTGTGTCGGTCTTGGCATAATCTTGCCAAACTTGTCCGTTAACACTGATTTGTACTAACTCAATACCTTCGCCGTCTAGCGTCAACGTTGTTTCACTTGCCATCTGTTTAACTTGAGAGATAGCGGTGACACGAGTTTGAGTCTCGTGAAGATCGAAAGTGAGGTTTACATCTGTGATAGTGTGCGAAGGTGATTGATAATCACTTCGGTATTTGGCTTTAGGTGCTGACTCCGTCATCCTTTAGTCCTTGTCTTTATTATTTGTTAGCAGAATATTGAAATATTGCTGAATCGCGTCGATTATACTCCTACAGACAAAGGTTTGCAGACAATGTTTACAAACCAAGACACAAAAAAAGCGCCAACGTGAGTTGACGCTCAAATGTTTTATAAACTTTTGTTAACGGATACGATTTAACACAGCAAACATATCACCATCTTCAACTTCTAGAGTGAGTTCATCTTGGTCTAGCGTATAAGTGGCATCGTGTTCACCGTCTTGGTAAAGAAGTACGATATGATCATCTTCGGTGTAGTAAACCCCACTATGAATAGCTTCGCTACCTTCGCTTGAACTGACACGGAATGTAAACACAAAATCCGGCTGCAAAATTAAATCCATGCGAGCAATATCTTGAGCGTGTTTATCATCACCCGAGACACTGACTGATGACCAGATTCCAGCAAGTGAGTTAGAGAGCGCTTTGGTAAAGACAACCCCGTTAAGGTTGAGCATGTTGTGATTACCACTGTAGCTGTAGACTTGTGGCTCATCGGAATTTAGGCCAAGAATGATGGTATCGTCATTGGCAGTAAACAAACCTTCCCAATGTTCGATGCTGTAATCTTGTTTTTGAATATCAATACTGAACGAATAGTTAGATTGAAGTGTAAGCTTGATGGCCAGAAAAGCGTCCGGCGATTCACCGGGACTTGGATTGACCAAATACCAATCTCCAAGCAAAAACGGCTGATCAAATTGCGTTAAGTCATTATTATCTTTGCGCGTTTCCGACAATACCCCAAACGAAAAAACACACAGAATTAGCGTTATCCATCTCATATGTATCCCCTCACCATTACTTAAAGCTTAGGAGGCTTAGTACGAGATTGCTAAGTTTTTTGATCTAAATCACGCTTTTTAATTTTTAGTATCAGAATTGAAGCAGCTTTCATACAGATGAAAAAAAACGAGCGTTGCCGCTCGTTTCTATTAGTCACAGTTCTCAGTAGTAACAGCGCTAAAACTTACGCTTTGCTGTTAACAAGATCGACAGTGATTGCAACTGCCTCATCCAAGTAAGCGTCTGGCACTTCGTAATCTTTTGGAATGTCATCCAACGTCGCATAAGGTTTTTCACCTACCGCTTTCTGGCGTTGGTTAACTCGTTCCAATCGACGAACGTCTGCTTCATCACTTTCTTGCTTGCGTGCTGCTTCACTTAAAGACAATGTCTTATCATCTTTTTCCGCTTTGTACTTGGTAATGTCCTCAGCAATAAAGCCGAACTCCATATCCGTAGCAATGCGTTTTTCGTGTGATGCAGTTAGCGCAGCGATGACTTCATCGTTACGTTGTAACTGAGTATACTTCGCTTTGTCGATGCTATCCCAAGGTAGAGCGTTGTCTTCCACACTCTCTCCCGTCTCCGCCGGATCAACCGCCGTCGGGAAAGCTATATCTGGCACTACACCACGATTTTGGGTACTACCACCATCGATACGATAGAACTTTTGGATAGTGTATTGAACATAACCAAGCTCTTTGTCGAACAAGTCATAAATATGATTGAGCGAACGGTGTTGTTGAACCGTACCTTTACCGAACGAGTTCTCACCCAGGACAATAGCTCGACCATAGTCTTGCATCGCTGCTGCAAAAATTTCAGAAGCCGAAGCACTGTAGCGGTTTACTAATACCGTCAGAGGACCTTGATAACTGATTTTTCCGTCAGTATCACTGTTCACATTCACTCGGCCATAGCTATCGCGAACTTGAACAACTGGACCGCTTTCAATGAACAGACCCGACATTGCTGTCGCTTCTGTTAGCGCGCCGCCACCGTTGTTTCTAAGATCAACGATGATGCCATCAACACCTTTTTCTTTGAGCTCAGTAATCAATTTGTCAGTATCTTTTGAAAGTCCAACATAGAAGCTAGGTACTTCAAGGACACCTATTTTCTTACCGTCTTTCTCAATGACTTCTGACTTAACTGCGCGATCTTCAAGACGAATCTTGTCACGAACGATCTCTACAACTGACGCTTTAGCATCTTTGCCTTCTGGAAGAATTTGCAGTTTAACCTTAGTGCCTTTTGGCCCCTTAATTAGCTGCACGACATCATCCAAGCGCCAACCGATAACATCAACAATGTCCTCACCATCTTGTCCGACACCGATGATTCGGTCACCTTCACCAAGCTGTTTGCTTTTCGATGCTGGGCCACCTGCGACTAAAGAGCGGATAACGGTATAGTCATCCGTCAGTTGTAACACTGCACCAATCCCTTCAAGAGAAAGATTCATCTCTGATTGGAACTGCTCAGCAGAACGCGGTGACAGGTAACTAGTATGAGGATCAACTTCACGCGCGAAGGCATTCATGTAAATCTGAAACGCATCTTCGTTATGTGATTGGGTAAGGCGTTTAATCGCATTGTTATAACGCTTGCCCAATGTCTCTTTGATTTCGTCCCAATTTTTACCAGCGAGTTTGAGGTTCAAGGCATCATATTTGACGCGCTTACGCCACAACTCATTAAGCTCTGCTTCGTCTTTTGGCCATGCAGCCTCTGAACGATCAAGAGTAATTGACTCATCAACATCAAACTTCATCTCTTTGTCTAACAAAGACAGTGCGTAGACAAAACGATCGTAGCGTTTCTGCATTGAGAGATTGTAAACATCAAACGCAATCTGGTTATTACCCGCTTTCAGTTGATCATCGAGCTGTGTTGACCAAGCGTCGAATTTATCAATGTCAGATTGGGTAAAAATGTTGCGATTGTAGTCGAGCATTTCCAAATAACGAGCAAATATCGCCTTTGAAAATTCATCGTCTAAAGTGAAATGTTTGTAGTGAGATCGAGTGAATCGAGATGTCACGCGTTTACTGGCGGTCTCATGCTGAGCTTCTGGAGCTAAAGTAGGAATTTTTGATTTCTCGTACTTTGCTTCAATGGCTTGAGCCGAAGATGCTGCTAGCCAAAGGCTAGCAGCGATTAAAGATACTTTTGAACGGCACTTCATGCGTAGGAATTTCTCCTTTATGCGCGCAGGTGCTCCGCTTTAACAACCATTTGTAGGCCATTTACTAGCTGAACGCGCACATCTTCCTTATTGATTTCAACAATGGTCGCAGCCATGTTCCCTTTGCCCATGTTTACGTTTACTTGCTTACCGATGATCATCTCATCTGCATTCAAAGCGCGCGTTTCAACTGGCTTACTTACTTTCGCTGTTTTCTTTGTAGTCTGTGGCTTACGTGCACCTTGAGGCTTTTTAGCCTTAGGCTTTGCTTTACCTTCTTCACGAGCTTTTTGAGCTTGTTCTTTACGACGAGCAGCTACTTTTGCTTTGCTTTCTGCTAGCGTCGCTTTTGCGTGCTCTACATGCTCTTCTTCTAATACACCACAATCATTACCATCAAGGTCAACACGCACTGCACCAGGTTTAACACCGTGTAGGTAACGCCAAGAAGAAGTGTATTGTCTTAACGCTGCACGTAGCTGAGTCTTGCTTACTTTCTCGTCATCTTTTAGACGCTCAGCAAGATCTTGAAAGATACCAATTTTAAGTGGTTTCGCTTCACCTTCTACAGTAAAGCATTTAGGGAAACATTCAGCAATATACGCGATAATTTCTTTGCTGTTCTTCAACTTCTCAGTGTTTTCCATGTGGGTTCCTGGTTAATGCGGTTATCCGCGAAGCATTAAGAAAAATATTCTTGGTATTATAGTGACCTGCAATAGAAAAACCACAGGCAAATGTGATTTTAGCCCACGTTTGTATGGGAATTAAGCACCTTTTGTACGGAATCCATGAACTTGGTTAATCCCTCTTCATCAATTTCGTTGAATCGACCAATACTTGGGCTATCAATGTCCAACACCCCGGCAATCTCTCCATTTATAGAAAACGGAATGACGATCTCAGAATTACTCGCGGCGTCACAAGCGATATGACCTTCAAATGCATGAACGTCGTATACACGTTGTACAGTGTTGGTTGCAGCTGCGGTACCACAAACGCCTCGGCCTACTGGAATTCGGACACAAGCCGGTTTCCCTTGGAATGGACCAAGCACGAGTTCGCCTTGTTTCATCAAATAAAAGCCAGCCCAGTTAAGGTCTTCTAACTCCATGAATAGAAGTGCACTAATATTAGAAAGGTTAGCGATGAAGTCGGTTTCCGATTCGATGAGCGCAACCGCCTGTTTTGTAAGACGCTCATAGTTGTCTAAATTCATGATATTTCCATTAATAGCTTTTAAATTCCAACGATAAACGTACAATGCCAACAAATAGAAATAGGAACCATTCTCAAAAGCATGCCGAATACCAAAGACACTATTAGCCGTTCCTGGTTGATAACTCAAGTAAAAAATCACAAGCCACGTTTAATTGTTGCTAATCTAATCGCGATTATCGCTACGCTGATTAGCGTCCCTATTCCGCTATTGATGCCCTTAATGGTTGATGAAGTTCTCTTAGACCAACCAGCCAGTGGCCTTGCATGATGAACACCTTTATGCTCGATAGCTGGCAAACCCCTATCGGTTACATTGCTATGACTTTAGTGCTGGTGGTTCTCATGCGCACAATCAGCCAAGGTTTAAACATCCTGCAAGGACGTCAATTCACCCTAGTGTCTAAGACCATTACCTATCAAATCCGCTGCAAAATGATCGACAAGCTCGGACGCATTAGCATCGCTCAGTACGAAACTCGCGGCAGCGGTGGTATTAACGCCCACCTTATTACTGATATCGAGACAATTGACCAGTTCATCGGCTCAACACTGAGTAAGTTCATTATTAGTTTCCTCACGGTGATCGGCACCGCTATTGTGCTGCTGTGGTTAGACTGGCGCTTGGGTTTGTTTATTTTGTTGGTTAACCCTGTGGTGGTTTACTTCTCAAAGAAACTGGGCGGTATGGTTAAGCATCTTAAAAAAAGAGAGAACCAAGCGTTTGAGAAATTCCAAAATCGGCTAGTCGAAACACTCGATGGCATCTATCAATTACGTGCGGCCAATCGAGAGCGAGACTTTCTAAATCAGTTAAAAGAGCATGCCAATGAAGTGAGATCGAATGCCGACAAATACGCATGGCAGTCTGAAGCTGCTGGTCGACTCTCCTTTTTGCTCTTCCTTATCGGCTTTGAGCTATTTAGAGCCGTCGCTATGGTCATGGTTCTGTTTAGTGATTTGACCATCGGACAGATTTTTGCTGTGTTTGGTTATTTGTGGTTTATGTTAGGCCCCGTTCAGGAGCTACTGAGCATTCAGTTTTCTTGGTATAGCGCTAAAGCTGCACTTAACCGCATCAATACCCTGCTCGACCTCGATGAAGAGCCACAAATTGTCAGCAAAGTTAATCCGTTTACCGACAACACCCAAGTTAATGTCGCGATTGAAAACGTGGTGTTCTCCTATAACTCAGACAAAGATGTCCTCAACCGGTTAAGCTTGAACATACCTGCTGGAAAGAAAGTTGCCCTTGTTGGCGCCAGTGGTGGCGGCAAGTCAACACTCATCCAGTTACTTATTGGCGTGTATAAGCAAAACCAAGGCATTATCAAATTCAATGGTGTTGACACTAATGACATAGGTTTTGACATTATTAGAGATAAAATTGCTGTTGTTTTACAGCAACCTATACTCTTTAATGACAGCTTAAGGCATAATTTGACTCTTGGAAAAGAGTACGATGACTTCTCTATATGGAATGCGCTGAAAGTAGCTCAGCTTCAAGATGTCACAGATCAGCTTGTTGATGGGCTAGAAACTCAAATTGGCAAAAATGGCATTCGGTTGTCAGGCGGCCAAAGACAGCGCTTGGCAATCGCTCGTATGATTCTGAGCGATCCGCTATTTGTAATTTTAGATGAAGCGACATCGGCGCTCGATACAGCAACAGAGGCCGCCCTACACACTGCGCTAAGCGAGTTTTTAAAAGACCGCACAACGCTTATTGTTGCGCACAGACTCTCTGCAGTGAAACAAGCCGACCTCATTTATGTACTCGAAGATGGTCAGGTAACACAATCAGGAACCCATATTGAATTGGTTGAAAAAGAAGGTCTGTACCAAACCTTATACGGCACCGTACAGTCAGCAAGCTAACGTTACCCGCACATCACCTAAGCGACAAGACTGGTGATGATGAAAAGCTGTGCCCACTCATCACCGGCTTCGCAAGTTCGTCTCTGTGAGAACTGTGAATTACCTGTCGACTCTATTCCTCTAGAACCAGGACAAACTGCCGATTGTCCTCGCTGCGGTACCACAGTGTATCGCAGTGAACACGCATCACTAAATGGCAATCTGGCACTGGCTATCACCTGCCTGCTACTGTTTATTCCTTCTTATTACTTCGACTTTATTACTATTCGCTTGGTCGGAGTCAATATAGAGGGTACGTTAATGGAAGGCTTCCACGCTCTCGTTAAGGAAGGCTATCTCGGTCTAGCGCTACTCACCCTGTTTTGTCACACCATTGCACCACTTGCGATGTGTTTTTCTATTTTAAGCGCTCATTTTTCACTAAAACGTCGCTGGTTTATCCCGTTCAAGTGGTCTCTGTTTATTCTCGACCATAGTCGCCATTGGGTGATGTTGGATGTATTTCTCATTAGTGTGGCGATATCCTGTTTCAAGCTGCAAGACTATTCCGATATCTTCGTTGGTAATGCCCTCTATAGTTTGGTTATCTTGCAGGTCATCACTATTCTGATTATCAACCGCGTTAGTACTCGCCGCTATTGGGAGTTATGGCACCCGGAAAGTCGCTTAGCGATTACCGAGAAACGCATTCACTGTCACAGCTGCCATCTATCGCAGCAAGAAAGCACCGCATGTATTCGCTGCGGTAGTGCGCTACACCACCGTAAGCCTAATTCGATGCAGAAAACTTGGGCACTGCTCATTGCAGCAACCATTGCCATATTCCCTGCAAACTTGATCCCCATCTCGATTCTCATTACCAATGGTCAACTATTGGAAGATACGATCTTCTCTGGTGTGGCATCATTAATTAACAACGACATGCTGGGCATCGCATCATTATTTTTGTTGCCAGTATCGTAGTACCCGTCGCGAAGATTGTGGGACTGGCATACCTTCTTGTTTGTATTCAATTCAATATGGTCAAAAATCATCGTCATGCGCTGATGATTTACCGAGCCATCAAATGGATTGGTAAATGGTCGATGACCGACTTGTTCGTCATCGCCATCATGTTAACACTAGTGGATCGCGGACAAATCCTGAACTTCACTCCAGGTTTTGGCGCGGTTGCATTCGGAATTGTGGTGGTCTTAACTATGTTGGCCGCCGAATCTATTGACCCACGATTGTTATGGGATAAGCATGCGTCCAAAATTCAATCTGAGTCAGACAACACTGTTGAGTAGTAGCATTAATGAGTAATGATAATCAGCCACAGCCCTCTTTTGCGCCAGAGATAAAGAAAACGCGAAGAATATCGCCGCTTTGGATCTTGCCTATTCTGACCATTGCCTTAGCAGGTTGGCTATTAGTTAAAGCGGTGCACGACGCAGGGCAACGTGTTCAAATCTATTTCTCCGATGCTCAAGGCTTGATAGCCGGTCGAACCACCATTCGATACCAAGGCCTCGAAGTCGGTATGATCCGAGATATCAATCTTTCTGAAGATCTCTCGAACATCTATGTTGATGCAGACATCTACCCCGAGGCTGCAAAACTTCTTGGCGAAGATACCAAGTTTTGGTTGGTTAAACCTTCTGCGTCTTTGTCAGGCATTTCCGGCCTCGATGCACTGGTCTCAGGTAACTACATTGCCATTCACCCGGCAACAGAATCTAGCAGCTCAAAATCCAAATTCATTGCTCTTGAGTCAGTGCCAACAGAGCTTGCGATCAACGATGGCCTGACTGTTACTCTTAAAGCCAAAGATCTAGGTGGCATCTCCGTTGGCTCAAAGATTGTCTACAAGAAAATACCTATTGGCGAAGTCTACAACTTCAAGCTTGATGATGATGCTGAAACGGTCATTATCAAAGCATCTATTCAAGAAGAGTTTCGTCACATCATTACCAACAAAAGCCGCTTCTGGAACGTAAGCGGCATTGGGGCAAGTGTTGGTTTTCAGGCGTCGATATTCGTTTAGAAAGCTTAGCTGCAATTTTAGCTGGTGCGATTGCCGTAGATTCTCCGGATGGCGGTGAACCAGTCAAAGATGGTTCTGACTTTAGGCTCTACAAAAATCTCAAAACAGCTGGCCGGGGTATTCCAGTCAAGATCACGCTACCAGACAACAGCAATTTAAAAGCCAATGGTTCTCCTATTATGTACCGCGGGCTTGAGATCGGCCGCATCAACAATTTAGCGCTCAACGATGGACGCGATTCAATTGTTGCTTCTGCTTCCATCGAACCGGCGTTTAGCGACATGCTCAACCAAGGTACCCTGTTCTTACTTGAAGAAGCCAAAGTATCCCTGACTGGTGTAGAAAACTTGTCGAACTTGCTAACTGGTAATTTTCTAACGTTAGTTCCAGGTGAAGGACCACAAACTCGAGACTTTATTGCCATTCAGCAAGAGGAACTCGACCAGGTACAAGCAAAGTCTGTCTCACTTCGCCTGCTTGCTGACAATTCCTACGGTTTAGAGCCCGGGGTAAATGTTCTCTATCGTGGCATCCCTGTCGGCAACGTATCCAGTGTTGAATTGGTAGATGATCAGGTGGCCATGGATATTGCGATTGATGTGGAATACAAACATCTCATTCGTTCTCAAAACCGCTTTTTCGTGTCAGGTAGCGCAACCGCTGAGCTCACAGAAGCAGGCCTTAACGTCACGGTACCTCCAGCGAAACAGCTGCTGACTGGCTCCATTAGTTTTGTTAGCGAAGGACAAAAAACCGAACGTGCAGAATTCCCTCTATTCCAAACCAAAGCATTGGCAGAGTTAGCTAAGCACAATCAATCTGGCTCTATGACAATGAAGCTGTTTGCAGCTGAATTGCCACCGATTAAAAAAGGTAGCCCACTGCTGTATCGTAATATGGAAGTCGGGAGTGTCGCTAATTATGAGCTGACAGATGGTGGAGTGTATATCAATGTGTCTATTGATAATAAATACAAGCACCTTATCACCAAGCAAACGGTATTTTGGAATCGCTCAGGCGTTGAAGTAGAAGCGTCGCTCTCTGGTATTAACGTAAAAGCGGCACCGTTGAAAACGCTCATTGACGGTGGCATCGCCTTCGATAGCTTGCCTGGTATTGAAAACAAGACAGGCGCAAACTGGAAGCTCTTTTCTGATTTTAACTCTGCACGTAAGTTTGGTCAGTCAATCACCCTATTTACCACTGCTAACGATCAGTCCATCAATAAAGGTATGGCGATTAAGTATCAAGGTGTGAAAGTCGGTGAAGTCATGTTGACCCTACCGGATTTCGACAAAAATCGCGTCGAGGTGGTTGCTCGCATTCTACCTGAGTACGTAAAACAACTCACCAACACGGGAGCCTATTACTGGATGGTCAAGCCAGAGATTGGCCTCAATGGCGTGAAGAACCTTGGTGCCATCGTATCTCAGTATATTGCTGTTGAGCCGGGTAAAGGCGAACCGAGTAAGTCATTTGCCCTGCATGACTTCGCGAAAGTCGATAATGGCGTGCAGTTCATCTTACAAAGTGAGAACCGTGGCTCGATCAAGCCGGGAACCCCTATCCTCTATCGCGACATTGAAGTGGGTCGCGTAACGCTCGTCGAACTAGGGCCATTCGCTGACCGAGTGGTGTCTACTATCGAAATAGACCCTGACTACGCTTACCTTGTACGTGCCAATAGCGTATTTTGGAATGCTTCCGGACTGAATGTTCAATTTGGTTTGTCCGGAGCCAATGTCAAAGCAGGCACTGTCGATAGTCTGCTGCGTGGCGGCATAACGTTCTCCACACCTGAAGGCAGCCAATTGCAGCCGAAAGCAGAAGCAGGACAAACCTTCTACTTAAATAAAGAAGCAGATGCTAGTTGGAAACAGTGGCGTACTGCCATTCCTGCTCCCTAGGTAAACCTTCGATTGAGTTTCCTATAATAGCCCGCTCAGCGGGCTATTTTTTTGCTTGCTAATATACTGTTACTTCAATGGACGTATCTGTGATAGCTGGTTTCATTCACACCCTGCTATGGTTATAATCCAGCGCAACTAAATACAGTATCAAAAGGCTTCATTTTGCATTCTAACGTCTATCTCCCAGAAGATTTTCTAAGCCACGTCGACAGCTTCCTTCCAAAGCATTTATCAATGAGTGATTTTATTGACGCTTGTCGCAGACCACTTAGGAAAAGTATTCGTGTAAACACGCTCAAGACGACCATTGAAGCCTTTCAACAAACCGCCGAACAAAAAGGCTGGTGCTTACAACCTATCCCTTGGTGTAAAGAAGGTTTTTGGATAGAAGCAGATGAGTCAGTTGTTCCACTAGGCAATACAGCTGAGCACATGGCCGGGCTATTTTACATCCAAGAAGCGAGTTCAATGCTACCACCTAGTGCTCTCTATTCAGACGCTACAGGGAGTTTCGAGTCTGTATTAGATATGGCGGCAGCGCCGGGTTCTAAAACCACCCAATTAGCCGCCTTATGAACAACCAAGGTATATTGGTTGCAAACGAGTTTGCGGCAAGTCGCGTTAAAGTGCTTCATGCCAATATTGAGCGTTGCGGCGTACGCAATGCCGCGCTAAGTAACTATGATGCACGTGTATTTGGTGGTTGGCTGCCAGAACAGTTCGACGCTATTTTGCTCGATGCACCTTGCTCGGGTGAAGGTACGGTTCGAAAAGATCCGGACGCAATGAAAAACTGGAGCTTAGATTCTACAGCCGAGATTGCCGCTACCCAAAAAGACCTCATTGAGAGTGCTTTCCATGCACTAAAAGTCGGCGGTACACTGGTCTATTCAACCTGTGCACTTAGCCCAGAAGAAAATCAAAACGTGGCCGCGCATCTTTTAGATTCCTTCGGAGACGCAGTTCAAGCCGAGAGCTTGATCACTCTATTTGAAGGTGCTGACAAGGCGACAACTCCGGAAGGCTTCCTACACGTTTTCCCTCAGACCTATGATAGCGAAGGCTTTTTCATTGCCAAGTTTACCAAACACGCTTCTGTGACTTCACCAGATGTAAAGAAAAAGCTCGGTAAATTCCCTTTTAGTCAGCTTACCAAGAAAGAAGTTAGTGACATTGTCACGCACTTAGAACAAGCATTTTCACTTTCTATTCCAGAAAACAGCGAGCTTTGGAAACGCGATAATGACATTTGGTTATTCCCAAAAGCATTAGAGCCGATGTTGGGTGAGTTTCGCTTTTCCCGAATGGGTATCAAAATCGCAGAGCAGCATAAAAAAGGCTACAAATGGCAACATCAAGTCGCCACTGCTTTAGCAACTGCCGAAGCTGATGCCGTACCTTTGAGTATTGAAGATGCCAGAGAGTGGTTTATGGGGCGTGATGTGCGTCCAGAAGGACTAAGCGGTAAAGGCGAAGTCTTGGTTAGCTACAATGGCTTTATCATTGGCCTTGGCAAATGGGTGGGAAATCGAGTTAAAAATGGATTGCCTAGGGAATTAGTGCGCGACAAAAATCTGTTTTAAGCCAATTGGATAGCGGTTTTAGCTGCTTAAAACCGCTATCAGCATCGCTTTTTTACTGTTCTGTACTACACTTTAAAGGTTATCAAGACACAGGCAGAAAGCGTTCTTCGTTTGACATACTTTCCACAAGGCAAGTATTCAAAAGGCTTATAGGCTCATTGTTACAAACAATAGCGTTTGAAACATCGTCCATCTTTTACAGTTAGCGTAGGCTCTCCATGAGCCATTCCCCTAGGCCCAAATCAGGATCAGTTTTGGGCCTCTTTTTGGTCTCGAGTTTTTGATGCAAACTAGTTCCTATTCAGCGTTGAGGTAAATACCGTCTTTCTCGATACGGATCTTACCTTGCTTATAAAGGCCACCAATGCTCTTCTTGAACGTACCCTTACTGGTTTTGAATGCCGCAAAGATCGCTTCTGGTGTTGACTTGTCACTTAATGGCAAGAAGCCACCTTTCTTCTCAAGCAAGCTCAGAATTTTCTCACTCAAGTCATCCATTTTTGCCACGCCAATTTTTTGCAGTGACAGATCAATTTTGCCATCTTCACGAATTTGCTTGATAAAGCCTTTAAGCTTCTTACCCACAAACAGCTTGCCGATGACATCAGATGGGAAAATCATTCCCCAATGCTGACCGTTCACGATGCTTTGTAGCCTAGGTCACTGCGCTCAGCGATCAAGAGCTCGACTTGTTCATTGCGCTGGTAGCGTGCTGGCGTCTTATCCAATAGTTTGTTGAACTTAGTGGTACCAACAATGCGTCCTGATGCTTTATCTGTATAGACATATACTAAGATAGTTTGCCCTTCTGACAAACGGCCACGCTGTTCACTAAAAGGGATCAACAAATCTTTTTCTTTAATACCCCAGCTAGCGAATGCACCCACACTGTTGATGCCTTCAACTTTCATCAGCCCCCATTCGCCCACTTGAGCAATAGGTGTATCCGTTGTTGCGACAACTTGGTTATCTGCATCGAAATAGATAAAAACATCGACCGTGTCACCGATAGCGATGTCCGCTGGAGCATGCTTTTTAGAAAGTAGAATAGAGCCATAGTCCTCTCCATCCAAGAACCAGCCGAAGTCTGCTTCTTTAATTACTTCCAATTGGTTAATACGACCTATGTTAATCATGTTTTTTATCTCTAATGGGGTTGTTGGCGCGATTATACCTAACTCCCTTTAAGATGCTAGTTTACCTTGGTTCTGATATGCTTAGCGCAATCTCAGCACATGGAGAGAGTTGGTTGATCACCGTAGACAAACAAGATGCCATTACGCTAAAAATCGCACATGTAATGGCCAACACGAAAAAGCTAGACTTAGATGTATTCTTATTCATTCCCAATGAGTTAGGAATGAAGTCTCATCTCATCTCTGAGTCTGATTTTTATCATGAATCTATTTCACAAAAACGTGCCTATTACAGTAACGAAACCTTGCTGCCACTCGTCCACTCACGGTTGGCGAAGCGCGGCCGCTTATCAAACACACAATACCGTGTGAGTTTGAGCTTGTTTGCTTACCAATATGTTATTGCGTTAGATAAAGCCGTAGCGACACTAAAAGAAACCGCGCAAGACGAAGTGACTGCGGACGAAGTCGACGAAGTTATTGAACTGGTGCTCGATATTCTTAAAAAAATGCGTCGCTCAGTTCCTTATGAAGAACATCTCAAGCGCCACTACGCCAATATCGATAATTACCTATCTTGGTATACCGGACAAAAGCTGCTTGAGTTGGTCGTGTATATCCCGAATAGTAAATCTTACACGCCTTTAAAAGAGCGTTTGATTACGATTGTTGAGAAGGAACAAGCACATCGTAATTTAAATAACTACAACTCCGACAAAGTGAAGAACGACCCTACTCGCCTTGCCAACAAGATGCGTTTGTTGCGTCGCCTGATTGAGCACCCTATCGTACTCCAATCGAAATCTACCAGCATGGGCAACAATACCAAGAGAATCATTAAAGGCTCCGCAACGGGCTTGGTGATGTTGTTTGTTACCTCTGCGGTGATTTTAGCTCGGGACTACCTAGGGGAAATTACCGCCTCGTTTATTTTAGTGCTGTCTGTCATCTACGCCTTACGAGAAGTGTTTAAGGACGACTTACGCGACATCATGTGGCGTTGGATACAACGTGGCAAACCGAAGTGGCGTCGCCGCTTTATTGACGCCACAACAAAGAAAGAAGTGGGTAAGAAGATTGAATGGCTAGACTACAGCACGTTCGACCAACTGCCCGATCGAATTAAGAGTATTCGCAAGAAACGCTCAGTACAAAGAGAAGAAGAGGTGCTGCACTATCGTTCACATACCGAAATGGCCACCTCACGCTTTACTAGTGGCTATGAGCAAACACGAGAGATTTTAAACATTAACTTTCGAGCTTTGACCCGATTAATGGATAAATCCAATAACCGGATCTACAAACTGCAAGAAGGTCAGGTCGTTAAAGAGTCATTAGAGAAACGCCACCTACTCAACCTCATTGTGAGAGAAAACAACCAAGGCGAAGAGCCTGTTTACTATCGCTGGAAGATTGTTCTCAATCGTTCAAAAATTGTCGATATTGAGCAGATACCCGTTTAAGGCTGTTTGGCCTTGAGTAAATTCCTTCTTACGAGACGTTCGTTTTAAGAAGTCTTCGCCTTAAGAGACAACACTAAAGAGAATTCGGCCATAGGTTCATCACCATGCAAACTTGGACACGTGGCCACAATTCGAACCGGTTTATTGATTCGCTCACCCGAGCGAATCGTCTCATCGAGCATCTCATCGATAAGCTTGCCATCTTTACAGGTGAAAATCACATCGGCTTCGGGACGTTTAAGGAACTTGCCCTCCACTTCCTTAAATGCCAATGACACACGTTTGCCCCGCTGCTGCGCTTTACTCATCGCCATAAAACCACCGGCGACATCAGCACCCACTGCAAGTACCCCAAAATACATACTGTTTAAATGATTCTTAGTGCGACGCTTTAGAGGTATCAACATCTCCACCTCATCCTCATCGAGCTTCAATAACTTAGGTCGACAAAGCCAAATTAAGGGCACCTTAAAGAAACCGAATGTGTTGAGATAAAAATTGGCTTTTTGCAACGCGCTAAACATGTTGAGATCCTTCTTAACAACTAGTCAGACCAGTAAGCCAAAATAAGCGCCAATTGTCAAAAAAATGTTAACAAAACAAAAGCCAAGCCAGAAAACTTTGCAATAAAAAACGCTGACTTCTATAGAACAAGAAGTCAGCCGTTGAAGCGTTACTATAATTAGCCTGATAAGGTAGCTCTACTCACTAACGGGAAATACCGTTACCTTAGTTTCATCTTGCAGCAGCTCTGCCAATTGAGGCAAGTCAGACAAATTGTCGACTAGAAGACTCGCTGGTTTGTTAACTTGATGACAGGCAGCTATTGCTTGCTTGACTAACGCCAACACTGCTTCATTTTGCGGGTCATACAGATGAGCTAACTCATCATGCTGCAAATCAACACCGAGCGTTAGCTGGGTTAAACTTTCTAGCTTAAGCACTAAGCCGTCAAAGTAATGTAATAGGCGCTCTGATAGCAGAACGGCCGATGGCGTATCACACGCAAACAATACTTTCAGACCGTTTAAACCGCGAGGCAGTCCGCGTTCCGCCAACCGATCAATGATCTTGGCTGCGTCACTGAGCGCGCGCACGCAAGGCACAACAATAGCGACATCATGACCTTGGCTTCGCAATGTTTTGATAACTTCACACTCAAGGGCAAAACAGGCTTGGTACGACTCAGAAGAAAAACGAGAAACACCGCGTAGGCCTAGCTGTGGATTGATTTCGTCCGCTTCCACTTTACCGCCTAGCAACGCACTCATTTCGTAACTGGTGGCGTCATTGAGTTCAACGCAAATGGAAGAGTGTTCAGGCGTAATCGATGACGTGATCGACTCAACAAGTGTGGAAACAAAGAACTCTTCCGCGGTTTGTTCACCAAGCAGCGATTGAATGGCTTCTGTTTCTACCGGATCAAGTTCAGATTCTGCCGCTGAAAAGCCCGGGTGAAAAAACACCTTTTCCATAATCAGCTCTGAAATGGATACATAGAGAGAAGACGCTGGGACTTGCTCTACAAAACTGGGCAACACATTGCCGACGTTGAGTCCCGATGGCGTGTTAGTTTGAGGCTGTTCTTTTTGGTAACTCATTGTTGCTCCATGCTCTAATTATTACTGCTTTTGGCAAAATACCGACTCACCACATAGAATACAAGGGATTCAAGCAATTTAATGGCTAACCGACTTTGGTTCAGTAACTTAACAGGAAAATCGCTCTGTTTTTAGGCAAACATAGCGTTAAAATTTGAGTGATCATGGAAATGATTGAGCAATAGCTATATTAGTGGTTTATTCTACTGAACAATTCCGTTATCTTAACCGCTTCATAATAATTTGCAGGCTGCACCATCATGCCATTAAAGACCGATGAACTAAGAACACAGGCATTAGGTCCAATGCCAACTCCATCAGAATTGAGCGCTAACCACCCAATTACTGATGACGTAGCAGAGCGCATTGCGCATTCTCGCCGTCAAATTGAAAATATTCTTACTGGAGACGATAACCGTCTTCTTTGCATTGTAGGCCCTTGTTCGGTACACGATACCGAAGCGGCTTTAGACTATGCAAAACGCCTCAGCGCAATCCAAGATCAGTACAAAGACGAACTGTTTATCGTAATGCGCACGTACTTTGAGAAACCGCGTACTGTAGTCGGTTGGAAAGGTTTGATTACCGACCTAATCTAGACGGTTCGTACGCACTTGAAGCGGGCCTGAACAAAGCACGTGGATTGCTTCTAGATATCAACAAGCTTGGCCTTGCAACAGCTACTGAGTTTCTCGATATGATTACCGGTCAATACATTGCAGACCTAATCACGTGGGGCGCGATTGGTGCTCGAACTACAGAGTCACAAATCCACCGTGAAATGGCCTCTGCCCTTTCTTGCCCAGTTGGCTTTAAAAATGGCACAAATGGTAGTGTGAAAATTGCTATCGATGCGATTCGTGCATCAAAAGCGTCACACTACTTTTATTCGCCAGACAAGCATGGTCGCATGACGGTATATCGCACCAGCGGCAACCCGTTTGGTCACGTAATTTTACGTGGTGGTGATACGGGTCCAAACTTTGACGAAGCGTCTATTGACGCTGCATGTGAACAACTGGCATCGTTTGACTTGCCGGCTCGACTTGTTGTCGACTTTAGCCATGCTAATTGTCAAAAGCAGCACCGTAAACAAATTGACGTTGCTCAAGAAGTTGCGCGCCAAATTATTGCTGGTTCTCACAAAGTATCGGGCATTATGGCTGAAAGCTTTATTGAGGAAGGAAATCAGGGTATGGAAGATATCCATAACCTTACTTACGGCAAGTCGATCACCGACCATGCTTGAGCTGGAACGACACCGTTCATATGCTCGATATTCTTGCTGACGCCGTTAAACAACGCAACGAAAAGGAAAGTTAACATGCCATCTTTTGATATCGTTTCTGAAATCGATACCGTAGAGCTGCGCAACGCCGTAGACAATGCGAACCGTGAGATCTCTACTCGATTTGATTTTCGCAATGTTGAAGCAACATTCACTTTAAATGATGAGACCGTCAAACTCTCTTGTGAGGGTGACTTTCAGCTTAAGCAAATGCGTGACATTTTGCGTGGCAACCTGACGAAACGTGGCGTTGATGTAAACGCAATGGAATCTCAAACTGCAGAACAGTCTGGCAAGCTATGGAACCAGACGGTATTGTTCAAACAAGGCATCGAGACTCCTATCGCGAAGAAAATCGTTAAGCTTGTTAAAGATTCAAAAATCAAAGTACAAGTGTCTATCCAAGGCGACAAAGTTCGAGTAACGGGTAAAAAACGCGACGACTTGCAAGCAACGATGCAACTGGTTAAAAACGGCGAGCTTGGCCAACCGTTCCAGTTCAATAACTTCAGAGACTAAGCGAATTCTTTCCGCTTAATCTGTAAAAAATAAAAGGGCGATACGCCCTTTTATTTTACCTTCGCCAACTCAATCACTTCATCGCCTTCCTTGAGCAGTTTATAAGAAGACGAATTCGGTTCGACAAACACCACAATACGTTGTTTGTCCGCTTTTCTTGTCATAATGTCAGAAGAGACCTGAGTAACATCATCGAACGCTATTCGCTCTGCATCTCGCCTTACTAAGTCGACAAAGCCAAACGGACACTGCTTGTCATAAAACACAATCTCCGCTTCCTGCATAATTCGCATCGCTTTGATCGGTAGCAGCTCGGGATCGTCGCCAAATTCAATCCAAGTACACGAATCGGTAAACTCTGAGTCAGCGTGAATCAGCGCTTGATAGGCTTTTTCAAGCTCTTGATTATCTTTACAGTTGATAACAAGCGGCTGCTTGAAAAACAGTTCCCAAAACTTTCTTCTCTCATCTACCGTCGCAAAATGGCGCTTAATATCACTTCGTTTGCTAGCGGCAAAGTCTGCTAACTGGGCCGTGTTCATTGGCAAAACGGCTTCTAACTTTTCACGTATACCTCTAATCAAAACCGGTGATGAGCCGCCACTAGAGATCGCAATTTGTACTCTTCCACGATTAATAATCGATGGTGTAATGAAGTCACAGTAAGGTGTATCGTCCACTACATTGACTAAAATACCGGCATTTTTCGCATCTTTATGCACTCTATGATTTAGCTCAGGGTTGTCTGTCGTCGCCCATACTTGAACAAACTCATCCCGCATCAACTCTTGTTCATAAAAACGCGGAATCCAAACACACTTTCCACTCTCGCTCAGTTCCCTAAGATAAGGTTCAACTTTAGGTGAGACAACCGTAACACGAGCGCCTGCTCGAACAAGAGTTTCGACTTTTCGACAAGCGACTTCACCGCCGCCAACAACTAAAACAGGCCTTTCAAGTAAGTCCATAAATAGTGGAAAGTAACGCATAATTTTCCTTTTCTAAACGATATAACTATTCATTCATGATCACCAAAATAGTGCAAAATTGTCACCGAGACATTGATCACAAAACTATTTCCAACCAAATTTCACACATTTTATAGATGAAAATATAAACAACTAACGAAATGGCATTTGTTTTATTTTGTTTTAACGAAACTTTAACACACCACTCTCTAATTCACTTTTTTAGTGCTTAGTTGCACTATTTACAAAGTCATCACACTTAGCCATTCTAACAATTGTTTGGCGTTGAGTGACTACTCAAAAAACCATTTAAATTAATAATTTGAGTATTCACAGTTCATTATCTACGCTTTAAACGGCTGTGACAACTTGCACCAATTCGGTTCAAAAACAACAGCCTCTACCGAAACACAACAATAATTAGCACATGGTATTCAGGCTGGACCTGACTTACACGGAAATAACAGGAAGGATACACAATGGCAAAGAAACTCACTCTTATTGCTTCTTTAGTGGCGGCTTCTGCTGCGATGATGAGTACTTCAGCAATGGCTGCAGACTCAACTCTGGACAAAGTCACTAAAGCTGGCGTTTTAACTTGTGGCGTTAGTACTGGTCTTCCAGGATTCTCTAACCCTAACTCAAAAGGTGAGTGGGAAGGTATTGACGTAGAATACTGCCAAGCACTTGCGGCAGCGGTACTGGGCGACAAAACCAAAGTTAAATACGTTCCATTAACAGCAAAAGAACGCTTTACAGCTCTCCAATCAGGTGAAATCGACGTTCTTTCTCGTAACACAACTTGGACTCTACACCGTGACACGGCTCTAGGTCTGAACTTCGTTGGTGTTAACTACTACGATGGTCAGGGCTTCATGGTCAAAAAAGAACTTGGCCTAACAAGTGCTAAAGAGCTAGATGGTGCATCTGTATGTGTTCAGTCTGGTACAACAACCGAGCTTAACCTAGCCGATTACTTCCGTAACAACGGTATGGAGTATAAGCCAGTTGTATTCGATACGGCAGCACAAACTTCAAAAGGTTTCGACTCTGGTCGTTGTGACGTACTTACTACTGACCAATCTGGTCTTTACGCGCTTCGTCTAAACCTTGCGGATCCAAGCTCAGCGGAAGTACTACCAGAAATCATCTCTAAAGAGCCTCTAGGCCCTGTAGTACGTCAAGGTGATGACCAGTGGTTCAACATCGCTAAGTGGACACTATTTGCAATGGTGAACGCAGAAGAATACGGCATTACTTCTAAAAATGCTGACGAAATGCTGAAATCTACTGATCCAAACATCAAGCGTATCCTAGGTGTTGACGGTCCTAAAGGTAAAGGTCTTGGCATTGCTGACGACTGGGGTTACCAAGTTATCAAACAAGTAGGTAACTACGGTGAAAGCTTCGAGCGTACAGTAGGTGAAGGCTCTCCTCTGCAAATCTCTCGTGGCGTAAACGCACTATGGAATGCTGGCGGCTTCATGTACGCGCCACCAATTCGCTAATCGCGTTTTCATGCTCCAATAAGGGCGGTTTTACCGCCCTTTTTCAAAGGATTTGAGGTTATAGCTGTATGAAACCTACTACGACTCAAGTCGCAGCGCAGGATAAACCTGCGAAAAGCGCAAATCTACTATACAACCCCACCTTTCGCTCCGTTGTATTCCAGGTCTTAGCCCTACTCGCTCTCGGACTTTTCTTTTATACCATCGTTAACAACGCTCTTGATAACCTTGCTGCGCGTGGTATTGCCACTGGTTTTGACTTCTTAAGTCAAGAGGCCGGATTTGGTATTGGTCTGACACTCATTGAGTACGACGAAACCTTCTCTTACGGACGCACCTTCTACGTGGGGCTTTTAAACACGGCTCTGGTTTCTGTACTGGGCATTGTGTTTGCAACCATTCTCGGTTTTGTCATGGGTATCGCGAGACTGTCATCAAACTGGCTGGTTAGCCGTTTTGCTGCAGTCTATATCGAGATCTTCCGTAACATTCCTCTCTTGCTGCAAATTTTCTTTTGGTATTTCGCGGTACTTCAAGCGCTGCCTTCTGCTCGTCAAAGTATGAGTTTAGGTGAAGCGATCTTCTTGAACGTTCGCGGTCTTTACTTTCCTGCACCAGTATTTGGTGAAGGCAGTAGCGTTGTGATCGCAGCGTTTGTTATTGGTATTGTTGCGACAATTATTATCAATATTTGGCTAACAATCGCCAAAAACTCACAGGTCAACAAACACCGATGGGCCGAATTGCGCTTGGACTTATTGTTGGTCTTCCAACGGTTGTGTTCTTTATTATGGGCATGCCTATCACGGCTGAGTATCCGGTACTGAAAGGCTTCAACTTCCGTGGTGGTATTAGCATTATTCCAGAACTTGCAGCGTTAACTTTGGCACTGAGTATTTACACCGCTTCGTTTATCGCTGAAATTGTACGTTCTGGTATTAATGCGGTTAACCATGGTCAAACTGAAGCAGCGATGTCTCTTGGACTACCACGTTCAAGAACACTCAAGCTTGTCGTTATTCCACAAGCGATGCGTATCATCATTCCACCTCTCACAAGCCAATACTTGAACCTGACGAAAAACTCGTCGCTTGCAATGGCAATCGGTTATCCCGATTTGGTTTCGGTATTCGCCGGGACCACGCTTAACCAGGTGGGTCAGGCTATCGAAGTTATCGCAATGACGATGGGGTCTACCTCGCTCTAAGCTTGCTCACGTCTGCACTGATGAACGTTTACAACAAAAAAGTTGCTTTGGTGGAGAGATAATATGAGTCAGCATCAATTTCAACCCGATCTCCCGCCACCAGCCAACACTGTAGGTGTTGTCGGTTGGCTACGTAAAAACTTATTTAATGGTCCTGCTAACTCAGTTTTGACGATTGTTTTAGGGTACTTTGCTCTATCACTACTTTGGTATGTGTTCGACTGGGCAATTCTTAAAGCCGACTGGGTAGGTACAACGCGCGACGCTTGTTCTCGTGAAGGAGCATGTTGGGTATTTATCAGCGTGCGCTGGGAACAGTTCATGTATGGTTTCTATCCGCAAGCTGAACTGTGGCGACCACGCCTGTTTTACGCGACATTGGCACTGTTCGTTGCCCTACTGGCCTACGAGCGCACACCGAAGCGAGTTTGGATTTGGCTGTTCTTTGTCAATATCTACCCATTCATTGCAGCAGCACTGCTTTACGGTGGCGTGTTTGGACTAGAAGTCGTAGAAACGCACCGCTGGGGTGGCCTACTCGTTACGCTCATTATCGCTTTAGTGGGTATTATCGTATCGCTGCCAATTGGTGTTGCGCTGGCCTTGGGTCGCCGCTCAGAAATGCCGATCATCCGCAGTATTTGTACGGTCTATATTGAAGTTTGGCGTGGTGTACCACTGATTACGGTGCTATTCATGGCATCGGTTATGCTGCCGCTATTCTTCTCTGAGGGTGTAGAAACAGACAAGCTAATCCGCGCACTTATTGGTGTTGTCATGTTTAGTGCTGCTTATATGGCCGAGGTTATTCGTGGTGGTCTACAGGCGATTCCAAAAGGTCAATACGAAGCCGCAGATGCGCTTGGGTTAAGTTACTGGAAAAAGATGGGACTGATAGTTCTGCCTCAAGCGCTGAAAATCACTATCCCTTCTATCGTAAACACCTTTATTGGTCTCTTTAAAGATACCAGTCTGGTACTCATCATCGGTATGTTCGATGTACTTGGTATTGGACAAGCTGCGAACACCGACCCTGAGTGGTTAGGTTTTGCTACGGAAAGTTATGTATTTGTCGCGTTAGTGTTCTGGGTGTTCTGTTTTGGCATGTCGAGATACTCGATATGGCTTGAGAACAAACTGCATACCGGTCACAAACGATAAACGGAAATTCGAGGACGTATTATGACGCAACAAGAAGATTACATGATCCAACTAAAGGACATGAATAAGTGGTACGGCGAGTTTCACGTACTAAAAAACATCAATCTAGACGTTAAGAAAGGCGAGAAAATCGTTATCTGTGGCCCGTCTGGCTCAGGTAAGTCTACGATGATTCGCTGTATCAACCGTCTAGAGGAGCACCAAGCTGGTCACATTTACGTTTCTGGCACTGAGCTCACCGAAGATCTGAAAAACATTGAAGCGGTTCGCCGAGAAGTCGGTATGTGTTTCCAGCACTTTAACCTCTTCCCTCACCTAACGGTGCTAGAGAACTGTACTCTTGCTCCAATTTGGGTGAAAAAGATGCCAAAAGAAGAAGCTGAAGCGATTGCAATGAAGTATCTTGAGCGCGTTAAGATCCCAGATCAGGCGGACAAGTACCCAGGTCAGCTCTCGGGTGGTCAGCAGCAACGTGTGGCTATCGCACGCTCACTTTGTATGAACCTCAAGTGATGCTCTTTGATGAACCGACTTCAGCACTCGATCCTGAAATGGTTCGTGAAGTACTGGATGTAATGGTGGAGTTGGCAGAAGAAGGCATGACGATGTTGTGTGTAACGCATGAGATGGGCTTTGCAAAAGAAGTTGCGGATCGCGTTATCTTTATGGATGCAGGGGAAATTATCGAAGAAAACAATCCAGTTGATTTCTTTGAAAACCCGCAATCCGACCGCACGCAGAACTTCCTTAGTCAGATCCTGCACCACTAATCAGTACCAATGTAAAAAAGGCGACCAATGTGTCGCCTTTTTCTTTGTAGGTTATTGATGTACACTGGAAATATTGTGTTACATCTTGTTATATCCTTAAGCAGTTATTTTTATTATGATTTTGTTCAATGACTTTTGCTGCGGGACTTGATCTTTTGAACAATCAACCCCATAAATAGTCATATAAACATAAGTCAATCATCTATGAGGAAGATTATGAACGATCCTATGGTATCTCGCAGTTCTGCTCAAGCGAGTGTACTGCAAACTAACAAAGTATTGCGAAATACTTACGCGCTGCTCTCTATGACGCTGCTTTGGTCTGCGGTCGTTGCGGCATTCTCTATGGCAATGAACCTACCTCGCCCAGGTCTAATCCTAATGTTGGTTGGTTTCTACGGTCTACTATTCTTGACTGAGAAGAACCGTAACAACAGCATGGGTCTAGTATTCACGTTCTTGTTCACTGGTTTCCTTGGTTACACAACAGGCCCTATCCTAAACGCCTATGTTGGCGCTGGTATGGGTGATGTCATCGTTACCGCACTTGGCGGTACTGCTCTAGCATTCTTAGGCGCTTCTGCTTACGCACTAACGACTAAACGCGATTTGTCGTTCCTAGGCGGCGTACTAATGGCTGGTTTCGTTGTTCTTTTGATCGGTATGGTCGCGAACATCTTCCTACAAATGCCAATGATTCACCTAGCAATGAGCGGCATGTTTGTTCTGTTCTCTACAGGTGTAATCTTGCTGACAACTCAGCAAATCGTACGTGGTGGTGAAACGAACTACATCTCTGCAACGGTTAGCTTGTACGTATCTATCTACAACCTATTTATCAGCCTATTGTCTATCCTAGGCATTATGAACAACGATTAATTCTAGTTTGTAAGTTACATAGATTGTATGAAGCCCGAGACAGTGTCTCGGGCTTTTTGTTTGCCTATGAGCACTAAAAATTCAGAGCGGAATAGAAAGCCTAAACATCACACGGCACTTGATAAATAAGATAAACCTAAGCTAACCTTGCGTCGATGATCCTCAACTAGATTGCAAATCATGTTTGAATACAATGGAAAAACCATCGATACCGATGCAGAAGGCTACCTACTCAATCATCAAGATTGGGAACAAGGTATGATCACTATTTTGGCAGAGCAAGAAGGCATTAAAGTGACAGACGCTCACTTAGAAGTGGTTCTATTTGTTCGCGAGTTCTATGAAGAGTTTAATACCTCTCCAGCAGTAAGAATGTTGGTTAAAGCCATGGAAAAAGCCCATGGCCCGGAAAAAGGTAACAGTAAATACCTATTTAAACTGTTCAAAAAAGGCCCAGCAAAACAAGCAACCAAACTTGCCGGCCTTCCTAAACCGGCAAAATGCTTGTAATCAAGCTATCGATTCAATTATGTAACGGTTATATCGATTACATGATAACAAAGCCTGAATAGACTTTTGTTTGCTCACAAGGCTCTCTGGTAACCGAGTCTACACTCGCCGTCCTAGGGCCTTTTAGCAACCACTCACACAACACCTCAACTTTCGATTCGTCTCCACAAGCAACCACCTCTACCGAACCATCGTGGAGATTTTTAGCATAACCGGTAAGTCCTAGCTTTAATCCTTCATGACAAGTGTGATAACGAAAACCGACACCTTGAACCATGCCGGTGACAATCAACTTCTGACAATACTGCGTCATAATTACTCTCCTGGATCCTTCGCATGCTATGCTGATTTTAGTTCAGAATACGGTATTGACGTTTTAACTCATCAACCAATTTGCATTTATTTGAAACTTCACACAAAATACCCCACCTTTTCTCCGTTTCAACATCGTAAGGCATACCATGGCATCAGCTATCCACCTTGTAAAAGGCCGTGAAAAATCACTCCGACGCAAACACCCTTGGGTTTTCTCCAGAGGCATCTCTCGTGTCGATGGCACCCCAGAACTTGGCGAGACAGTTGACGTGTATGCGCACAACGGCGAGTGGTTGGCAAAAGCCGCCTACTCTCCAAACTCTCAAATCCGTGCACGAGTATGGAGTTTCACTAAGCAAGACATCGATGTTGATTTCTTCATTGAGCGTATTCAGCAAGCACAACTGCTGCGCGAAGACATCATTGAGCGTGACGGCCTTACAGGTTATCGCTTAATCGCAGCTGAATCTGATGGTCTGCCAGGTGTCACCATTGACCGTTATGGCGATTTTCTCGTTTGCCAATTGCTCAGTGCTGGTGCAGAACACCAAAAAGACACGCTAGTTAAAGCGTTAAACCACTGCTTCCCGGATTGCTCTATCTACGAGCGCTCTGACGTATCGGTGAGAAAGAAAGAAGGCTTGGAAGAGCGCACTGGCGTACTATTTGGTCAATCACCAGATGAGCCGGTTGTTATTGAAGAAAACGGCGTGAAAATTAGTGTCGACATCATTAACGGTCATAAAACTGGCTTCTATCTTGACCAGCGTGATAGCCGCTTCCAAGCACAGAAGTATGTGAAGAACAAGGAAGTACTCAACTGTTTTAGCTACACAGGCGGATTCGGCCTTTATGCACTTAAAGGTGGCGCTAAGCGAGTTATCAACGCCGACGTTTCGCAACTGGCACTGGATACAGCAAAACACAATGCTGAGCTTAATGGCTTTACTGAAAAGAAAAAAGCCGTATTCCTAAATGCTGATGTGTTCAAGCTTTTGCGCGAATATCGTGACCAAGGCACCAAGTTTGATGTTGTCATCATGGATCCGCCAAAGTTTGCTGAATCGAAAGCTCAGCTCAATGGTGCTTGTCGCGGTTACAAAGACATTAACATGCTTGCCATGCAAATCCTTAAGCCGGGTGGCACACTGCTCACCTATTCTTGCTCAGGCCTTATGGATGGCAACCTGTTCCAAAAAATCATTGCGGATGCAGCACTAGATGCAAATCGCTCAGTGAAGTTTGTTGAACGCTTCGAACAAGCCGCTGACCATCCAACCGACACTGCTTACCCAGAAGGTTTCTACCTTAAAGGGTTCGCGTGCAAAGTGCTGTAGCAGCCAAACGCTCGATTCAAGTCTATATCTCTTGTAGCCAACCTAACTTAGGTTGGCTTTTTTGTTTCTGCTGTCTCAAAAACAAGAAACCTTTTCATTGTTTTAATTGCATTGGCTATTTTCTTTACTACTTTCAATAGTATGTAAGAGTGGATCACACGAAGTGATATGAAATCATCGCAAGTCTTACAATAGATACATAATCCAGACAAATCGACATTGAAATGCACCTAACTGTCGCTATAGTTAAGACTACAGTGGGTAACATTCTGACTTGGCTGAAATTATTATTAAACGAAAAGAGTAAAGGCTTGCCGCCTACTCATACTTAAGACTTAGAAATGCATAAATTCATGCCGGGCCGATTATTAAGCACAGGATCAAGGAGAAAGACTTTGAATAAGCTTACCACTACCGCAGCAGCTTGTTTTATGGCTCTCAGCCTCCCTGTTAGCAGCCAGACACTTGAACAAGCTGTCGCCTTTACTCTCAAAACCAACCCTGAGATCAAAGCTGCGTACAATGAGTACGTCAGTAAACGCTACGATGCAGAAGCAGCGGTTGGTGCATATCGACCAAAAGTCGATTTAGATGGCGGAATAGGATACGAAAGAACGGATTTCGATCGTGAGAATGACCTCAACAGTAGAAACGAGTCCCTCACCCGAAAGGAAGTCGGCATAACTCTGACACAGCTCATTTGGGACGGTAATGAAACACTCAACGACATCGACAGAACTGCCGCTGAAGCCGAATCAGTGCGCTACCAACTGCTTGCAGACGCCTCAGACATAGCTTTAGAGGTTGCACAAATATACCTAGATGCAACCAAAGCCTATGAAATACTGGCATTGTCGGAAGCAAATCTAGATGTGCACAAAAAAATCTACACTGACATTAAAAAGCGTGTTGATTCTGGTATAGGGTCGACGGCTGACTTATCTCAGGTAGAAGCACGTATCGCTAAAGCTCACGGTAATTTGCTCGCGGCGCAAAATAACCTGTTCGATACCCATACCCAATTTAAGCGCTTAGTTGGGCAAGCCCCGCTTGGCCTGAAATATCCAAGAGCGGATGAGGTTGCGATCCCATTTACCGTTGATGATGCACTCCAGATTGCTATTGAGCGACACCCCGTCATTAAAATCTCACAAGTCGATGTTGATTCGGCACGTTTCCAGTACCAACAAACGAAGGGGGTTAATTACCCTACGTTCTATATCGATGCTGGACACAACTGGCGTGATGATGCTGGTGGCAACATAGGTACCGATAACGAAACCCGAGCCATGCTGCGCATGCGATACAATTTGTACAACGGCGGCTCAGATTCAGACCGCAGTGAATCGGCAGCTTACCAGCTCAACAAGGCAAAAGACTTTAGAGACAGAACTTATCGTATGGTCGAAGAAGGGCTGAAACTTTCCTGGACTGGACTCGAATACACGGTTCAACAACGAGAGTTTTTATCTGATCACGTAGATTCAGCGTCCGACACCGTTGTCGCTTACCAGAAGCAATACAAAATTGGTAAACGCACGTTACTTGATGTCCTGAATACTGAAAACGAGCTATTTGAAGCTCGTAAAGGCTACTTAGATGCCAAGTATGCGGAACAGTTCGCTCGCTACCGTGTTATGAACGCGACAGGTGCCCTACTTGATGCACTGCGCGTCGATACGCCGTCTGAATGGAATGAGAAAGTGGAGTACTAATCATGACACTACAGAGAACCGCAATTATCTGTGGCCTTATGATGATGCCACTTATGGCATCTTCGACCACAAAGGAAGAAGACAAGTACGACTATATTCCAACGCCGGTGGCGGATCAAAAAGCTGATCTTCTAGATGACGACAGTGATGGTGTTATCAACGCAAGAGACCTATGTGTCACCACTCCACAAGGATCTGCACTTGATAACGATGGGTGCGAAGAGTACCACGATATATCAAATACACTGGCGCTGCGGATACTGTTTGACAACAACTCAACCTTCATCAAGCCCGTATTCCAAAACCAAATCAGCGAAATGGCAGATTTTCTGAAAGAATATCCAGAGACTTCCATTGAAATTCAAGGTTTTGCAAGTATTGTCGGTAATGCTGATAAAAATATGCTGTTGTCACAAAACCGTGCAGACGTTGTCAGACAGGCTATTATTAGCAACGGTATCGACCCTAACAGGCTCACTATCGTTGGATTTGGTGAAACCAAACCTGAGGAGTTAGGTAACACTGAATTCGCACATGCAATGAACCGCAAAGTCGTCGCTTCGGTAGTCGGTTACAAGGGCGAAGTCAAAATGGAATGGACGATATTCACCAAAATCGGTAAGTAGTTTAGTTCTCCACCAATCAGACACAAAGCGCTCTTCTAGAGCGCTTTTTTATTGCCAATTCATTTAGATATTAACGATCTCATGCTAGTCTTGTAAGCAGTTCTTACTATGAGTAGAAAACAATGAGTAAATTAACGTCTGATATCGAACAAAACCTAAAGTTGTTTATTGAAGAAACAAGCAAAACCCAACTTGTATGGGGTCTTCGCAACGAAGACGGTTGGTTGGCGTGTGATTCAACCGAGTTCGAAAACAGTGAAGTAATGCCTTTCTGGTCGTCAGAAGAAGACGCAAAAACTCACAACGTTGAAGAGTGGGCTGACTTTGAAGTACTGCACATCCCTCTTGATATCTTCGTTGAAGATTGGCTACTGACATTGGACGAAGACGGCGTACTGATCGGCACAAACTGGAATGATCAGCTAGACGGTAAGGAAATGGAGCCTTCAGAGGTTGCTAAGCTGTATCTAAAGCTTAACTAATCCACACTCAACCGTTTTAAATACGTTGATAGTTAACAAAGAGGCGCATGATGCGCCTCTTTTTAGTTTGATTTCTCGCTCAGTGATTGCATCACCGCTTGCTGATTATCGAGATAATGGTTTAGGCCATTTGCTCGCAGCTCACATGATGGACAATCACCACAGCCATCACCAATAATGCCGTTATAACACGTCAGCGTCTCGTTACGAACAAGCTCTAGCGCATCATACTTATCAGCCAGCGCCCATGTCTCCGCTTTATCAAGCCACATTAGTGGCGTAACAATATCCAGCTCTCTATCCATACCTTGTACCAAGGCACTGTTCATTGCCTTAATAAAGTCATTACGACAGTCAGGGTAGCCAGAGAAGTCCGTTTCACACACACCCGTGATGACCGCTGAAGCACCAATTTGATAGGCGTAAATACCAGCTAAGGTTAAAAACAGAATATTACGACCTGGCACAAACGAATTTGGCAAACCGTTTTCTTGCAGTTCATGAGAAACTGGAATGTCATCACGTGTCAGTGAACTGATCGCCAATTCATTAAGTAGTCCCACATCCATCACTTTGTGTGCTTTTACGCCAAGCTTTTCTGTCAAAGCTTGTGCCACTTCGATCTCTAGCTTATGTCTCTGACCATAATCAAACGTAATTGCGTGTACTTCATCATACTCTTTTAATGCTTGCACCAAACAAGTGGTCGAGTCTTGGCCACCACTAAAAACTACTACTGCCTTCTTCATTACCGTCTCCATATTTGGTGTTATGCAATATTTAAGTATTTATGCGTTTGTACCGACAATCGCCAGTTACGCGCAATACACGTGCTCATACAAAGCTCTGTCGCGCGTGGCTTTTGGCTAATTGGCTGCAGCGCAATCACTACATCCGGCTTCAATGCGACACCATCAAGCAGCTCATCAAGCTGTTCAATGTTCTTATCCGTCGCCACAGGATGTTTAATTTCATTCGCTCGCTCTAGCGCTGAGGTAAGCACTTCGCGTTTGCCTTTCATGGCGATCTTAGGTGACACTGTCACCCAGGTGTTCTCAGTGACTCTCACTTCTGACGTGCCGCTGGTTTCGATTTGGCAACGAGCATCGATAGCCTCAAACGCCTCACAAAGCGGCGTTAAGTCATATTCGCAAGGCTCACCACCAGTAATGACAATATGCTTCGCTGTAAAGCCCTGGGCTTGATACATAGCAACGATCTCATCCGCGCTGACATCACTCCAAGTCGGGCTATCGCCTTGCTTAGTAATGATTTCGCCAAACGTGCGCTCGTCTTCCTGCTTTGCTTCCCAAGTCTGCTTGGTATCACACCACGCACAACCCACATTACAGATCTGAAGACGAATGAATACCGCCGGAACGCCTGTGAACACGCCCTCGCCTTGAATGGTTTCAAACATCTCATTGATCTTGAATTGTTTACCGCTCATTAAATTTTGCCATTTATGTAAGATGAGCAGACCTTAAAGGATGCGCGCTAGAAATTCAACATTAACCGGACGACAAAATCACTGGCAGTCTGCGGCTAATTTCCCTATTCTGATGCGGTTTTGTTTTTATTTCTTTTTTAGGTAAGTCACGTGTACAAACTCATCGCTATCGATATGGATGGAACCCTACTCACATCCGACAAAAACATCACTCCTCGTACCAAACAAGCCATCGCTGCAGCTAAAGCCAAAGGCGTTACGGTCGTTCTTGCTTCTGGCCGACCACTTAACGGTATGAAGGATGCACTTGTAGAATTAGGTTTAACAGAGCAAGACGACTTTGTTATTCACTTTAACGGCACCTACGTTGAAAAGGTCAAAAGTGGTGAAAAACTTCACGAGCAGCCACTAACAGGTAAAGATGCGAAGCGCATTGCAAGCCTTGCAAACGAGCTAGGGCTACACTGCCACGCGTTCAGCAAGCAGATCGGATTGATCACTACAGAGGCTAACCCTTACACCGACCACGAAGCAGAAATCAATAAGCTCGACTTCACTGTTTATGACTTCGAACGCTTAGAAGATGACCATGAAATCATCAAAGCGATGATCGTTGGTGAGCCAAGCAAACTCACTGAAGGTATTGCCAAGATTAACGCGTCGTACCACGATGATTACACCATCGTTCAAAGTGCCCCATTCTTCCTAGAGTTCTTAAACCCACTCAGTAATAAAGGTGAAGGGGTTAAAGTCATTGCCGATCACCTGGGTATTCCTTACGAGCAAACGATGTGCTTTGGTGATGCTGAAAACGACCATCACATGATCAAGTTTGCAGGTAAAGGTGTCGCTATGGCGAATGCGATGGAAGCGACCAAAGCGATTGCCGATTACATCACAGACAGCAACGATGAAGACGGCGTAGCAAAGGCGATTGAGAAATTTGTGCTATAGTTTTCGTATTATCGGCTGCAATCAGAGCTAACTCGCTGTTTTAAGGAAAGAACATGACCATCCGCCTACTGCTAAACGGTAAAAAAGCTGCTCAAGAAGACATTCGAGAAGCGGTCTATCAACTTCGAGAACAAGGACATCAGCTTGAAGTTCGCGTGACGTGGGAAGGCGGAGACATTGAAAGGTTAGTACAGGAAGCTGGTGCTGAAGGTGTCACTCGACTCATCGCTGGCGGTGGTGACGGTACCATCAATGAAGTGGTCGATGCCCTGCTCAAACTAAAGCTTTCTCACATCGAGTTAGCCGTCCTACCTCTTGGTACGGCCAACGACTTTGCGACAGCCTGCGAAATTCCAACGCTCTCCCCTTATGATGCACTACATTTAGCACTTACCGGCCAAGCTACGTTTATCGACGCAGCATCGGCGAATGAAAGACACTTCATCAATATCGCCACGGCCGGATTTGGCGCGCAGGTCACCGCTAACACACCCGTGGCACTTAAAAACTTCTTGGGCGGCGGCGCTTACACTCTTGCGGGACTTGTTCAAGCCATTAACTTTCAGCCTTTTAGCGGCAGAGTTTTGTATGATGGCAAAGAGATAGACAGTCACGTTGTCATCGGCGCAGTATGTAACGGCAGAATGGCAGGTGGCGGTCAACCTTTGTCTCCCAACGCCATGCTCAATGATGGACTGCTTGACGTAGTATCATTGGAAGAGTTTACGCCAGGTGATATTCCCGAGGTGGTTGACGAACTGCTTCAACAGCCAGAGTTTAGTGGCACGTTTGTAAAACGAAACCAAGTGAAAACACTGGAATGGATTTCTGACTCGGTGATGCCAGTGAACCTCGATGGTGAGCCGCTAACCTCTAAACACATCAAGTTTAGTGTGCTGCCAAACGCCATTAAGCTGGTGCTTCCGGCTAATAGCCCTGTCGTTATTAACCTTGATTAAGTCAACCTCGTAAACGCGGATCCGGTTTGAAGTTAAGCTTAACGACGTTAAGTTTCTCTAGGTTAAAATCAGGATGCGCAAGATTTAGCAGACAGTTGAACTCTCGCGGTACCACAGTCGATGGAATTTTAAGGCAAAGACTCATGTCACTGGCTAGCCATTCATCGCCAATTTGTGCGGTTGACGCTGGTGCAGGGTCTTCTTGCCAGTCATCAGGCAAGTAGCTTTGGTCAAGTTCGATTATCGCACTGTCGTCGATATCAATACGATACAGCTCATAGTCATTAAGTAACTCGGAATCGTTTAGATGCACCAGAACTTCCAAAATAGCTAAAGACTCGGACGTAGCAAGATAAACACATCGTGTGCCTGCGGAATTCCATCGCCCGCCATAACGCCTTGCTCCCTCACCATCGAAAACTTGCTCAATGCTCGTCGCGAACTTTCTTTTTACGATTCGATACAACTGCATTAGTTGAACACGCCATGCTCAAGGCGACCAATGACGCTCAATACTTCTTCGGTTTCAGCACTGGTTTTCAACATGTCACTAGGCGCTATATACCCCAATGCCTTGACTGGGTTGTGCATCCACTGAAACGCTTTGATTTTGTTGTTCTCAAACAAGCGCAGTGACGCATTGTAGACTTCTGCATATCGGTAAAGCCTGTCACTTTCATCTGAAGAGAATTTACCATCCTTTGCTCGGCGGCTTAGCGTTGCGCTTTTGATGTTGGTGATGCGAGCGAGCTCTTTTTTCTCGATACCCGTCGCCGTCGCGAGCTTTTGATAAGTCGAGAAGTCGAAGCCTGCTTCTATCGCTTCATAGAGTTTGCGTCCTCTTGGAGGCACGCCAATCTGCGACCAAAAGCTAGCCTGTGAACGAGAAGGAACGAATTTAGCTGAAGCACTCATTTAACTCACCATTTGATACGGTCTTAACATATCAAATGATAGATCACTTTCGCTTTGGCGACAACTCCAGCCTAAAACAGAAAAGCGACCCACTGGGTCGCCTTACTCAACACATTGCTAATCCTACTTAAACAGTAGCAATTACTTGATGTTCAAGAATGCAGCGCCGCGAACGCCGCCTGAATCGCCGTGTTTCGCTTTCACAATCTTTGGACACTTGGCCACAGAGAGCAGGTACTTAGGTACACGCTTTGGCATCTCTTCGTAGATAAGTTCGAAGTTAGAAAGACCGCCACCTAAAGTAACAACGTGTGGATCGTTAGCAGTAAATAGGTTTGCAAAGCAGATTGCTAGCAGTTCCATAAACATGTCAACGAACTCTGTCGCATCGGCATCGCCGGCTTCACGCGCTTTAATGATATCGATCGCTTTCTTGCTCTCGCCATAGTAGTGCGTGTAAAGCAGCTCAAAGCCACGACCCGATAGATAATTATCCAGACAGCCTTTTTTACCACAACCACACTGAAGTAGTGGTGGGTTGTCGCCTAGATGGAACCAAGCATCGATAGGCAAACGCATATGGCCAAGTTCGCCCGCTACGTTGTTGCGACCTGAGAATACTTTGCCTTCGTAGACAAAACCGCCGCCAAAGCCAGTACCCAAGATCAAGCCCAATACTGACGGTGCGTCTTGCAGCTCGTCGTCCCATGCTTCAGAAAGTGCAAAACAGTTTGCGTCATTTTCAATTTTCACTTGGCGACCAATCAACGACTCTAGATCACGGCGTAGCGGCTTGCCTTTCGCACAAGCAACGTTAACGGTAAGTACTGTGCCATCATCCGCATCTTCCATACCAGGTAGACCTAGACCAACTTTACCCTCTGTACCCAACTCTGCATCGTATTTGGCTACCAAGCCTGCAATCGTATCTAACAGTACTTGATAATCATCAACTGGTGTTGGAACGCGCTCTGTTGCTACACGTTCTAGTTTTTCGTTGAAAGCACCAAACTCAATTTTTGTGCCGCCGACGTCAAAGCCGTAATACATGAAAACTCTCCTTGAAACCCCAATCCGAGGCGAAAAAAATAGAATAACTGATGGCATTATCCATATCCCTACCCCCTCAAACCGTGATGCAGCCCCAATTTATACCTTTGCTTGCACCGCTTGGTTAACAAGTCGTCACCTAAATGGGCACTATTAGAGCAACGTCTCGTTTTTTATTAGAGCTATGAAATTATTTAACTCAGGACGGGTCAGATCGGAGGAGAAGCGAGTCTTACTCAACATATAGCTTTCACGAAAAGCGGCAAACCAAAGTGCGAGTGTATTGGCGGTTTTTTCTTTGCCAAATTGCTCAAATACCAAACTGGCCACTTCTGCGGTCGCTAGGTGGTCTTCATTCTCAGACTTGCGCATTACGTAGTTCGACACCGCTTCTGGTTTGATAGAGCAAACCGGGAATTTATCGAGATATGGAGACTTGCGAAACATTCTTCGTGCTTCTCGCCAGCTGCCATCCAAAAAGATAAACAGAGGCTTTTTACCCTCAGGTAGAAGCGTGTTTGACTCAGGTTGCTCAGCCATTTCTAGAACACGAGTTTTGTCATCTACATACTCTTCTGGAAAGATTATAATCGGCTGTAAGGTCTCATCATTTAACACTGCTAACATCTCTGAATTCGGCTCGGTACGATGCCAAGGAAACGCATAGCCTTGCTCAACCGTATCAAGTATTAGACGCCCAGTATTACTTGGCTTTAAGATTTCGGCATCGGAGACCAGCAGCATGACCGCAATATCAAGACTCGGTGCGGGTTGGTGTTCGCAGATACAATATTGTTTGGCGATTTGGCAGGTTTTACAACGCTCAACTTTTGCACCGCGGGCGTTGAAGGGTTTGGTGGCTGCGGCAAGTCGCTCATCATACATAGCGTGGAAGGCGTGGCGTCTCATAATCATGGTACTTTGACAAAAGGTGGCGGGATTCTACTCTGCCAACGTACGTTAGTAAAAGGAAACTCAACAGCAATGGAAAACAGTGACACTATTCGCCTAGCGATCTTTCTTTCGGTATTAGTGCTCTGCGCTGCCTGGGAGTGGGCAGCCCCAAGAAAGGCACGAACGCGCAGCCGTTTACTGCGTTGGAGCAACAATCTCGCGCTGGTGGGCTTTAACTCCTTAACCTTAGCAGTTGCCATGCCACTTTTGGCCATTGAAGCATCCTTGCGTGCGGCTGAATATCAAGTGGGGCTTTTCAACTACCTTGCCTTACCCTTGTGGCTCGTACTGCCAATCAGTGTCATCTTACTTGATGGCGTCATCTACTTTCAGCATGTCGTGTTCCATCGACTGCCTATTCTTTGGCGATTACACCGCATGCATCACGCCGACAGAGACATTGATGTCACCACAGGGGCACGCTTCCACCCCATTGAAATCGTTCTATCTATGTGGATCAAAATTGGTGTCGTAATAGCACTTGGAGTCCCACCGATTGCGGTATTGGTGTTTGAGGTTGTTCTTAATGCGAGTGCGATGTTTAACCACAGCAATGCCAAGCTACCTTTAGCCGTAGACAAAGTACTACGAAAAGTGGTGGTGACACCGGACTTTCATCGAGTTCACCACTCGGTGATCCCCAAAGAAACCCACTCCAACTTTGGTTTCTTTTTGTCGGTATGGGATCGCTGGTTTGGCACCTATCGTGCTCAGCCAGAGCTTGGACACGATAAGGTGGAAATAGGCATTCCAGAGTTTGCGGCTAAAAACGAGCAAAGGCTGGATAAGTTACTTACCCAGCCTTTTAGGAACGATCGCGAGTCTAATTAGGTTAAACCGCTGTTCGTTTAAGCTGCTATTCGTTCAAACATCTGTTCATTCAAACGGATAGACGATTGAGCTCATACTTGTGAAGCATCGCTTGCTGGTGACCTGCAATATCCGCCACCTGCTCGGCGCTTTCAACCATGGACTCGAGCTGCATATTTGAATGCTCACCTTGGTCGGTAACATGAACGATAGCGCGCCCTACTTCAGCAGTCGCTCGCTCTTGCTCTTCAGTTGCCACAGACACTTGCTCAGCACGCTCTCGAATATGATTCACAGACAGTGCAATATCTGAGAACGACGCTTTAACTCGCTCACTAGAATCAAGGGCGTGATTCATTTCAGCTCTAGACTCGATAACAGATTGTCTCGAATCTTGGGCGGCATGCATCAATTCAGCATCATTTGACGAATATTGGTGGTTTGCTCTGAGGTATCGCTCGCAAGCTTACGCACTTCATCCGCAACAACGGCAAAACCGCGTCCCATTTCTCCCGCTCGCGCCGCTTCAATGGCTGCGTTGAGCGCTAACAAGTTGGTGTTGTCTGCAATGCCACTGATCATATCGACCATCTCTTGGATTTGCTTCACTTTGCCATCCAACTCAGTCATGGAGGCTTCATTGTTACCCAGTGTCGTTTCAAGGGAATGCAAACGTTGCTGGTTCTCTTCGACCGCTTTAAGTCCCAGAGAAGCAAACTCTTCTGCCTGCTGTGAATCAGAAAATGAAGACGTCGTTACTGTTGCGATCTCTTTGATTGACGCTTCTAACTGAGTCACTGTCGCTACCATACTATCGAGAGATTCATTTTGCGCTCGCAAACTGCTTCGCGTCTCTTCTGCTGCGCCATGACTGATCTCAGCGGTTTGGTATAAGGTTTCACAGTTACGTGTTACCACCTCAATGGAATCATGAGTTGATTCAATAACCCGATTCAACTTTCTTGCGATATCGCGCATTTCAGATGGACCAGAAAGCTCTACGACGCCCGTTAGGTCGTGCTCAACCAAACGCTTTAGCTGTCTAGTAATATTCTTAAGGGCGCGATTAACCCAGCGACGCAGTCCAAAGAACAGCCCGAGTACAACCATCACTAATACAATAGTTGTGACGATCAGTGTATAAATATTGGTTTGAATGGTGTTGTTAACCACAGATTGGCTTTCATCAATCAGCCCTTCTGCGGTAGTCGAAATAGCAGACAAGATCTGTGTGGTCTCATTTGCCAGTACAGCCGCTTTGGCGAGCTCTTCACGCTGCTTAGTCGCAATCTCCAATCGCGCAATGATCTGACGAACCACGCCGTCTTGCTTAAAACCTGTTTTCACCATGTCATAAGGCGCAGTAAAGCTTGGAAATTCACTGATTTCTGGATGCCACTCTTCAAACTGATCGTAAGCTAAGTTGATACTGGCATAGCGATTGCGCATCTGACGATATTCGCCATTGGCCTTGTTTAGGTCGGTCTGCATCATCAACATCAAGAATGCGCTCTCTAAAGAGCTGGCAGCCGTCACCACTCGTGTAGCGGCATCCGCTGAAGACGGATTGTTTTGTGTAAACAGCAAGCTGATGCGATTCATTTCTTGACCAAGCGTACTGATGGCATATCGAAAACCAGCCACTTCCTTATCAATACCGGCACTCATGGCCAGTATTTGCGATTGGTATGCCAAAATCGCTTGAGTGCTTCTCTGGAGTTCAACAATTTTCTGTCCAAGCAGCTCTCGCTGCTCCGGTGTCACGGCATTGCCCAACTCTGACGCAATAGCGAATAGGTTTTCAATCTTCTGATTACTTTGCTCGACAAGCTGCGTGATGCGTTGGCGGGTCTGCTCTAACTCTTCCGTTGACTCAAGCTGTGTACCATAGTTAAGCAGTTTTACCTGTTCCAACACATCTTGTGTCAATGCGGCATTATTAAGAGACAGAGGAAGGGCTTTTTCTGATAAATTATCAAACTGCTGCTTAACTTGATTAAGGCCATTTGTGCTCAGCACACTCACGCCAACAAATATTAGAATAATGGTTAAAAAGATAGCACTCAAAGAGTGAATCAAGGAGATGGCGCGTTTTCCCTTTTCTGGGGTTTTCATAAACAATCCGTCGAGTTGATCCATTAAACGGTAACCAAATAAGTAATAGGTTCGTACTATTTAATAACTTGGTATAGAATTATCAGGATATTAGTAATCCTTAATGACATTTTTATTACGTTTAAATGTAAGCAGTGTGACAGATGAAAATTGTTAAATTATTGATTTTATACGGTATGGTAGCTTTTGTATCGGCGTGCTCTAGCAACCAGAGCGAGCAGAACACACCACACAACACTACAATACCCCAGAAAATGCCCCCTTCCTCGCTGAATATAAAAAGTGGCAAGGCGTTCCATATCGTTTGGGCGGGACTAATTATTCCGGCGTTGACTGCTCAGCCTTTGTTCAAGCGGTCTATCAAGACGCCTATTCGCTCTCATTACCACGAACCACCGCGCAGCAAGTTAAAGTAGGTGAAAAAGTCGCCTATAACAGTGCACAAAGTGGTGATTTAGTGTTTTTTAAAACCGGTAGGAAGACACGTCACGTTGGAATATATTTAGGCGGCAATACGTTTATGCATGCTTCGACATCAAAAGGTGTGGTGCTTTCTCGTTTAGATAACCCATATTGGGCATCAACGTTTTGGCATTTTAGAAGTGTTCAATAACCTTTCTCTCTATAATTAGATACAGAGAGAAAGGCTGAGATTAATCGTATTTTGCCACCGCAGTGTCAAATAGATTTTTCACTAGTGCTATGTATTCCTCAAGAAAAGCGACTTGTTCATTGGTCGCTTTTTTGTTCCAAACGCCCGCTAACACTTCTTCCAGATCCTGGATAACTAAATCCACTTCCTTGAGAAGCTTGAAGCGAACACTGGCATGAAGCTCTGGGTTTTGTTCAAAGACCGCCATAATATTTGAGGCAACCATATCCGTTGATACGTCCTCGATGGTCTCTTCTCCTGTATCCCCCAACTCTGAGGTAAACACACTTAGATTGAGCGCAAGGTGTTCAATAAGTGCTTGATAGCCGTCAGTATCTACAACCACGACTGCTCTCCTAGCAATGACAATAATGACAAGATCTTCACCATAGCAAACCTAGGTCACGTTTGTAAGAACACAAGGGAAAATTCGGGTGTCACGTCAATGATTCTGTGCGCTGACAGTATGTTATGTAAGCAATATTGTTCTACACTAGCCATAGTGTTGGCAGGTGGGAGGCGTTTATGTGGCAAGCAATTTCAGATCAGCTTTCAGAAACTCTAATGTTTGAGTTCAATATCTCTGAGCGCATTAAAATGAGCGGCGGAGACATTAATCAGTGTTACATGATCAGTGATGGTGATCAGCGGTACTTCGTCAAAATCAATGACAAAGACTTTATCGCGAAATTTGAAATCGAAGCCGACAATCTCACTGCCCTAAGAGAAACCAGCACCGTTCACGTGCCTGAACTGGTTCACATTGGTAAAACCAAAGAGTGTGCCTTTATCATTCTCAATTACATCCCCGTTAAACCCTTAGATACCGCTCCCGCCAGTTATCAGCTTGGCGAAGAGCTTGCCAAACTGCACAAGTGGGGCGAGCAAAAAGAGTTTGGGTTCGATCAAGATAACTACATTGGCACCACGCTACAACCTAATCAGTGGCATAAAAAGTGGTCCCGCTTCTTCTCTGAGCAGCGAATAGGCTGGCAACTGCAACTCCTCAAAGAAAAACAAATCAGCTTCACGGACATAGATGACTTCGTTGAACTGGTAAATGACCAGCTTTCCGGGCACAACCCTAAGCCGTCGTTACTACATGGCGACCTTTGGTATGGTAATGCGGCCAATACCGCATTTGGGCCAATATGCTATGACCCCGCGAGCTATTGGGAGATAGAGAATGCGACTTAGCAATGACAGAGCTTTTCGGCGGGTTTAGACAAGAGTTTTACGACGGATACGAGAGCATATTGGCGATTGAGCTATGTACGAGTACCGCAAGCACATCTACAACTTGTATCATGTGCTCAATCACTGCAATTTGTTTGGTGGTGAGTATTTGGATCAAGCAGAGAAGCTTATCACCACCATCCAATCATCGTGATGGCCGTCTTCTAGTCAAGATCAACCAGCGACATGCGGCTTTGCTCCCGATAGAGAATATCCTCTAGTCGAGCAAAGCCGTTTTCTTTATTTGGGGTTGCACTCGGATTAAACCAGTTCGTTCTTAGCCCTGCACGCCTTGCTGGGAGTATATCTCGTTCAAGTTGATCTCCAGTCATCACAAGTTGACTGGTATCCGTGTTGAGCTTAGCGGCAATGCGTGGGTAAAAGTCCTGATCATCTTTTCCAACACCAAGATTGCTGAAACAAAAATACCCGGATAGGTATTCGGCAAGCTCTGCTCTTTCAAAGGCTCTTTTTACGTCTTGTTCTGCAGAATCTTTGGCATTGGTTGCGATATAAATAGGACAATACTTTGCCAGCCCACTTAATAGCGATCTCGCCCCCTCGACTTGCTGAACTTTTGGCCAATCGCACATCTTACCGCTTTGGGTAGGGTCATCGACCATTAATGTATCGCCCCAGTCAAACAAATAAATATGATCACGCTGTCGCCAAAGCTTTTCTAGTTCACGCCACTCCTCTCGCAGCACGCCGAACTTAACGCTGTCGTAATAGTGCCCTTGATAGTAACGAACTTTGCGCAGGCGCGCTTCCTGAGTCATGCCAAGTTTTAGCGCACACTTCATCATTCGGGGATTACCGCTCCAGGTGGTTAGCCCTACTCGCTCTATGTCTAGAGTATTGAACAGATAACTCACCCAAGGGATCAGCGCTTTCATGCCAATGCCACAACCCCAAAGTCGCGAGTCATAAACCAGCACTCCAACCTCAAGCCAACGGGTCTTTTGATCTTCCCAGTAACAACTTACCGTCCCGACGACTCTTTGATGATATTCAATAACAAGCGCTTCATTACCCAACATAAGTTTGGAAAAGTTTCCCTCTCGAAACTGCTCGCGCGTTGGACGCTGATAACCAAAATAAGGGCCATTGAACTCCGTCCAGGCTTCATCCTCTGTCATAAGTTGATAGAGCGGCTCAAAGTCTTGCTCACTGGCGACTCGCAGCGTGATATCTTGAAAACTCAACCTTTCTTGATTCATACCTTACGCACCTCACTTTCATCAAGAAAACACCATGACTCAGCACCATCGAAATATTTAACCTGGGAAGAGTTAAGGCCATCCGCCATTCTAAAATTGATAGCCGTTCTCGGAGTCGATGAGCTATCAGCAGACTCATAGTGAGTCACGCAACCACACACAGCGCAGTGATGGAAATCGATACAGCCATCCCCCCAGCGATAAGGTACTGTCTCTTTCGTTATTTCAACCGTCACATCTTTGGGTTGAAAATAGCCCCAGAGCGCCGCATAGCGCCGACAAATCGAACAATTACAGCAGGTGACCGACTCAGGCCAAGAGTAAAAAGCAAGCTGCACATTTCCACAATGACAGCTGAGCACGTGTCGTTTCATATTTTTGTTTCCTTACTTTCCGCCAGACACGTCCACGAATGTGCCCGTCACAAAAGAAGACTGTTCTGATATCAGCCATGCTATTGCATTGGCAACTTCTTCCGCCTCGCCTCCTCGGCCAAGTGGGATCAGCGACTCCAGTCGTTTGACTCTTTCTGGCTCTCCGCCATCGGCATGCATTTCTGTCTTGATCAGTCCCGGACGAACCCCGTTTACACGAATCTTTCTACCGGCTAACTCTGACGCTAACCCTCTAGTCAGAGTGTCCACCGCTCCTTTACTGGCCGCATAATCCAAGTACTCAAATGGTGACCCGGTAACCGATGCTCGAGAAGAAACATTCACTATGCTTCCCCCATTCATGTATTTAATTGCTTCACGGGCGCATAGTAGTGTTCCAGTGACATTAGTCGCTAAGATTTGAGTAATACGCTCCGCGGTAATCTGCTCAAGAGTGCACTGCGTACTTAAGATCCCTGCATTATTCACTAACCCATATATCTCGCCATGCTCTGCATAGATGGAGTCAAACATGGAAACAACTGAATCCTCACTGGCAATATTCACCTGATAACTCCACGCTTCTCCACCATCTCGTCGTATATCACTAACCACCTGCTCTGCTCGCTTGGCGTTTGATAAGAAATTAACGACCACTCTATAGCCCTTAGCCGCTAACAGTTTGGATGTAGCAGCGCCAATGCCTCTGCTTCCACCGGTAACCACAATTAATTTACTCATTTCCACCTAACCTGAAATCAAAGACAATGCAATCGCCAGCATGATAAAGCCCACTAGCCCCTCCAAAATCTTCCATGAAATAGGCTTATGGAAAATCGGGGTGAGTAGTCTGGCACCATAGCCAAGCGAAAAGAAAAACACGAATGAAGCCGTTACCGCACCAAGGCCAAACGAGAATTGCTGAGGGGCATATTGCGTTGAGATAGAACCTAGAAGAACGACCGTGTCTAGGTAAACATGAGGGTTGAGCCATGTTAATGCTAAACAAATCAGCACTGTTTTCATCAGACTGGCGTTGCAATCCCCTTCAGGATCTAGCTGATGGTTGCTTGAAATTGCAGAGCGAAAACTCTGAAAGCTGTAGATAAAAAGAAATGCCGCGCCTGCATAACGAGCAACCATTTCGACCGAAGGATACGCTTCAATCACCGCTCCGAAGCCACTAACGCCAGCAGTAATAAGTAACGCGTCAGAAACCGCGCAGACCGTGCAAACGACAAAAACATAGTGGCGTTTTAACCCTTGCTTGAGAACAAATGCATTTTGCGCCCCAATCGCCAGAATTAGCGACAAACCTAACGAAAAACCGGTAAAAAAGACCCCAATATCCAAACCAACTCCGAGTTACATCCATATAACAATCCGATGTTTTAACGCGTAATTAGTTGAATTTCAATCTAAACCTCATTCTCGTGTCGGACAGTAACAAACACATCTTCACTTTCTAGGGTAACTTCAAACAAAATAGGACGACAGCAGACAAAGCAGTCTTCAATGTACTCCTGATTATCCAAAGTGCAATCAATAGAGGTCTCAAACGCCTCCCCGCAATAAGGGCAGTTCACCCGCCATTCTCTGATCGCTTCCATATTCCCATCCCGTTGCTTTTTATCAAGTTTAGAATTTTAACGAGACATTAACAAATCTTGTCCTAGCCTCTATGTGCACAAGCACACATAAGGAGCTCACTGTGAATGTTCTAATCGACACCGACGTCGACTTTGATGACTACATGGCAATGCTATATCTACTGCTGCACCCAGAAGTCAATGTGGTTGGAATTTCCGTCACCGGTACAGGTGATGTACACCTCAGCCAAGGATTACACAACGTAAGCAACATGCTCACTCTGACAGGAAAAGCGGAAAACTTACATATACCAATCGTAAAAGGGTTTAATGCCCCCATGCGCTACAGCAATACCTTTCCGGGAGAAGAGCGACAGGCTGCCGATAACCACTACGACACTCCGTTTCCACATCAAAACCTGCATCGTGATTACATAGATGCGATTCCGTTTTTAGAAGAATACATCTTAAGTACCTCAGAACCCGTTACGCTACTATGTATCGGTGGTGGAACCACATGGGGGCGGTTTCTTGAATACGCAAAAGACAAGCCTAGATTGTCCAAAGCGTTACAAGACAAAATCCCTCAGATCATAATGATGGGAGGCAACCTAACGAGTGAGTTCGTCGAGCCTGGTGCTGAAGGGAACATTCAACCAACCTTGTCAGAGCCGCCTTGCTATTCCAACAAAGTGGCTGAATGGAATATTTTTATTGACCCCTTAGGCGCTCAGACAATCATTGAAAGTGGTTTGAATCTTACGCTCGTCGCACTCAATGCAACCCAGCAAGTTCCAATTACTCAAGCTTTTGTCGATGAACTGAGTCAAATAGAAAACAACAGTGCGCGCTTTCTCACTCAGGTACTCAATAGCTCATCCATTAAAAAAGGCATTGGTGAGTACCTCGACTTTTGGGACCCCCTCGCCGCTTCAGTCATCACTAATCCTCAATTGATTCAAACTCAATCTTTTCGAATTCGAGTCGAGCAAACCTTAAATGAAGAAAACGATACTTCGGGACAAATTTTGGTCGATCACAACAATGGCTCGTCAGTAAACATTGCCCTTTCAGCAGACGCTGACGCTACCTATCGCAATTATCTAAACATAATAAATAGTGACGCCGTCACAAGATAAATTTACTTAAACGTCAGAATACTAGGAAGCATTATGATACGGATAAACAATAGTCGTGTATTACTCACATTGTGGCTAACGACCACATCTTTCATAGCTTTTGCAGATTCCCCTGCATGGAATAATGCTGTAAACAAACCACCCGCAAATTGGCAGGGTCCTACTTTCAAGCTTAGCGATCAGTATCCCACTGAAATACCAGAAGCCTGCCCAAAAACCACATGCCCTTGGCTAAACATCGACCTTTTCCCAGAGTCGAAGGAAGTCGACTTTAGCGACGCTGGTATTCCAAATTGGTCTAAAGAACCTAAATACAAGGAATATATAACTAGCATTCTCGACTACATCAAACAGGGCCAATCCCGCGATCTTAACAATGAACAGGGACTGATCGTCGACGTAAACGGTCAAACGCGATGGTTCCACATACCGTGGATGGCTTATGCACAAGAAACCGGACGTGAATTTGTTCATGGCCTCACTAATGAACGTACCGCTCACTTAAGCGACTTTTATGGTGTGGGTGGCCCAAGTGATGGCGAAGGAAGAGGCTTTGAAACGTGGGCTGTGGGTATGTACAACGATATCGGTGCGTACACAATTGGCCAAAGTTTTGATAAAGATGGCCAGCCGGTCTTAGAAACAGTTAACGGAATCACCTCGACTAAAGGTATGCCTTTCAAGGAAGGCACTGTGGTCGTCAAATTCCTGTTTTCTAGTGTTACGCCTACCGATGTGGATTACCTAAAGGGTTCTCCTAAATGGCAGTCCAACCGTCATAAGGAAACAAGCGATAATTTTGATAAGTGCAGCCGCACAATTCAAGATGTCCACCTTGTTCAGGTTGATGTCGCGGTTGTCGATAGTCGCTCACCCACTCGATGGGTTTACGGCACATACGCCTACATCAACAAGGGTGGTGCCACGGTATGGGATAATCTTCAACCGTTGGCCTTCAGTGGGGCATGGACCCTTGGACATTCCCCGCAGTACCAAAATCTGAATCCATTACTGCGCGTCAAAGCGTGCTCAACAAAAGCATTGAGAAGTTTGAGCACTTTGGTTGCGAAGACCGCTTAGCAGGTCCCGTAGATAACAAACTCAGCTCTTGCTTGTCATGTCATGCTGGCGCATATGCCAATGTAGATGATGCGAACCCTCAAATGGGTGTCACTATTCCCCCTATCTTTGGTTTTGACGGTCTATGTAACCAATACAGCCAAGAGAACGTTAACTACTTCCAAACGACACAATTCCCGCAGGCTTATAGCGGTGGAAACTATCCAAACCTACTTAATCTAGATACGTCTTTGCAAATGCAAATCGCCGTTCAACAGCATGCTATGTTCGCTGCGAACATGCCAAGAGAGTGTGAGGACAAGTAATGAAAACGAAACTTATGACATTGACTCTATTTGCATTGTTTGGGAGTCAAGCGGTTGCAGAGAGTCAAGACGAGCTATACCACCACCTTGAGCCCAAACTCTCGGGACACTTGCTTGCCGAAGTACCCTCGCAACCTTTTGCCGCTTCTGGTGTCGTCAAGAGGCCATTCTTTGACTACTTCAACTGGCAAAACTTTATTGCGTTAATGTGGCCATCTAAAGCCAACTCCCATGGTGAACCATTTGAGCCTAACAATAAGGCCGTTTTTGCTCAGTATTCTGATGGGAAGCTCCCTGTATGGCTAGGGTGGAAATCGGCGTTTGACCTGTTTCCGCAAAATGGTGACGAACCCGTAGCGTGGACGGCCAGCAATGGCACTGCTATTTGTAAAAGTGGAGACTACGAAGGACAGCCAGTGTTAGTTAGCGGCTCTAAGTTTAGTACGGTCGCAGACGAGTTAGACCAAGCGTTTGGAGGACCATTGGTCGACCAAACCGGTCTATTTACCCGCTATGAAGTAAGAGTAAACAAAGTTGAGTACGACTTTATTCGAGAAAAAGGTTATTACAATCGTAACAAGTGGCCCAACGAGGGCATCATCATGCCATCAGGAAACGGAAAAGATAAAGAAGGTGTTATAGAGGTCAAAGCCGCATGGCGCGATCTCAGCAAAGTAAACCCGAAGTTCCATTCTCGCTTCTTTACGCTTGAAAACGCTGTCGTATCCGTACCAGGTACCTGTGATGACGATAAAAACGCGATGATGCGCTGTGATTGTACAACGACCAAGGTTGGACTTGTTGGTTTTCATATCGCCCAGAAAACGCCCGACTTTCCGCAATGGGTTTGGGCGACCTTTGAGCAAGTCGATAACCTTGGCGAAGACCCATCGACACCCACAGAGATGACGCCATCCTACTACGACCCTACCTTATATCAGCGTGAACCTACGGTGTTGAGAGCCAATCCCGCGCAACACCCTGGTTCAAGTCGTGTTCCTAAGCCTAGTGACTTTGATGATACGACCCCCATTAATGTGGTTCGACTCAGCCAGATCCCAGATACGCCGCTGCGTGAAGATCCTAAAAAACTTGGATATTCGACCACAGATATGAATACTCGATATCGCAGCCTACTAAAGGGTACCGTTTGGGAGCACTATCAACTTATTGGGTCGCAATGGCCTCAATTACCCTCTATTTCCGCCAAAACACCCACCGATGGGGATTTCGGATGTGAAGACGGAACACCAGTTCAAGCAGGCGGCATGCCATTTCCCGAGTGCCAATTAGCCAACATTACTATGGAGACCTATCACCAATACGATAGCTGTATGAACTGCCACCAAGGTGCACAAAGAGCTGGCGCTGATTTTAGTTGGATCCTGCTACGCGAGCTTATGACGACACAAATTCAAAAGGAAATGACAATGAATGATAAGACTAAAACGACTAACCCTTCCTTAGCCAGTAGTACCGATTTTAGCCACACCAAAAAGCTAGAAAAGGAACTCGTTGTCAAAGGGCAAGGCGTTGTCGCTGTGGCGGCAAGTACTGATTGCGAACTCAACTTCTTAGAGTTCTGCTTTGGTGAAGGAAAGCGGGCAATGAAGCTCTCGGTAACCAGTATTTCGACAACGATACAAGGATTGGATGGTTCTGGAGATTGGGTAATACTGGCTGCGAATCATCATGGCATCGATCGCGATCCACAATGTCAATATTGGCTTAGTATCGATGGTAACAACGCCGTCGTTCGCTATGGTAAAGGTGAGATACGCGGTAATACCGTCTTGTTGGAATACGGGCTAAAACAAGATGAGCAATATCTTCGTGCCAATGATATTGATAGCGAAGCTGAAAGCTGGCTAAAAGAAATAAAAAACATCGATATTCTCGCCTCTGATAACCGCCTTACCGATAAGGTTCTCATTGATCCTGTAACGATCGACCCGCCACTGTTTGTCGCCAAAACAGACGACATCAGCATGGATGACATCGCCTTTCACCACAAAACCGTTGCAGAGAACCTAACCCCCGCCTGTCAGCAGCTCTACGCCAACATCTCAGGTAAACAATTTACCCTCAATACTCAAGCCTTCCCGCAGTTTGAGCAGGCTATCAACGAGAGCATCAACGACATAAACGGCTGGTGTTATCAAACGCTCAAGGCTAAGGAAAACGAGTTTGGGGAAGACCCAAGAGAAAGCTACTTGCGGATCACTATGGGGGTGAATCAAGGTGAATCACCGGGTATTCCTTACGTTATGGAAATATGGCCAAACGGACATTACTCTCCCATCCACAACCACGGTGATGCTAATGCCATCATAAGGGTGCTGTCTGGTGAAATAACAGTGAAATTATTCGCAATGCTGTCTAAATTTCACGACGATCCGACGCCATTTGCCACTCAAGTGTTTAAACAAGGCGAGGTCACTTGGCTATCACCGGGTCTAAATCAAATTCACCAACTTAGAAACAACGCGAGCGATGGCAATGCTTGCATTACTATTCAATGCTACCAGTACAGCCGTGATAATACTCAGCATTACGAATATTTCGATTACCTCAACCCAGAAAATCGCACCATCGAGCAGTTTACGCCGAACAGCGATATGGGCTTTTTAGAGTTTAAAGCGCGCATGTGGCAAGAGTGGCGTGAGCGCCATGGAAGTGAAATTGATTAGAATAAACATGGTTCACCAGTGGTGCGCAGGCATCACTGGCTCTTTTCCTGGAAACAAATTGAGCTACGAAAAGATCGACAGTGCAATCGCCATCAACATTGGTATCCCTCCTGCAATAAACAGCGATAGACCAAAACTGTAATTTTGACGATAGTGCTGGTGCTTTTCGCCCTGCAAATCATGGCTGGCGACCATGCCCTTCACTTTTTGAGTCACCAGGTCTACATCGTATGTTCGGCTTATTTTTCCACCATCCCAAACCAGCGCTGTAACACACCATATTGAGGCGGCATTAAAAAACGCTCCATCCATCAAGTTGGTGACTTTAAAAAACGGGATGAACAAACCTAGCCCAAAAACAGTTAACGCAGCAACAATATTGGCAATGACGACAAGACGAATTAGGTTGAACATCGTGCCTCCTAGAGCTGTCTGGTCATGAACACACTGTTAGGATCGAGTACGTAATCAGCAAAAGGATCGCATTCAACAAAATCATGGCGGGAGTAGAGTGTGCGAGCCGCTGTAAAGTAGTCTTCTGTCCCCGTCTCTAAGCTTAAACGAGAAAAACCGCGCGCAGATGCCTGACTTACAAGGTGATTGAGAAGCCTTTTCGCCACCCCTTTGCCTCTCGCATTATGAGAAGTGCGCATCGACTTGATTTCCGCATGCTCACTGTCCAAAGCTTTCAATGCAATACATCCTAGCAACTCTTGCTCGTTCCAGGCCGTCCAAAACTCTATGTTAGATTGACGTAGAGCCTCAATATCGAGAGCGTGCACGCTTTCCGCAGGTGACGTGGCATACATATCATCTAGGTGCTCTTGAAGTAGAGTTTTAATTTGATGGCCCTGCAAATCGTCCTTAACAATCTCCAACTATCTTTCCTTCGGTTACTAGCTTCAAGCTAACAATATACGTTCCCCAGTCATGAAATCCATATCTCGTTGAAAATTAACAGCCTTTACTATGTTTTGTGAGGTTTAGATCTCAAAACCATGTCAGCATATACTCGTTGAAAATCGTAAATGCACTTAGTTAGGGACACGAAGAGCCTCCGGATTGAATTTACTGAACTCTTCCTCGAAGCGATTTTGTTTGGCTCTTACGCTTTTTGTTATCGACGCGTCGCTTTTGGGAGGCTCTTGTCGGCTTGGTCGCTCTCCGCGCTTTTTGAACGACTGTCGCAGACAGTATTATTTGCTTGAGCCGCTCGAGAGCATCTTCACGATTCTGCTCCTGAGTTCTAAACTGTTGAGCCTTTATGATGATGACGCCTTCTTTCGTGATTCTCGAATCCGTTAACGATAAAAGTCTTTCTTTGTAGAAGTCAGGCAATGAAGAACGTTTAACATCAAAGCGCAGGTGTATCGCTGAGCTGGTTTTATTGACCTTTTGACCACCGGCGCCCATTGAGCGAATGGCGGTAAGCTCAATCTCCCAATCGGCAATCGTAACGGTATTTGAAATATGTAACATGATAATTTAATGAGAGTAGTCAAAGACAATGATGTCTTCGAGTAGTGGTCGAAACACGGCTTTGAGCGCATCGTGCTCTGGGTGCGGTAAGTAGTTTTGACGGCCTTGTTCATCGGGAAAAGTCATCAACACAGAGTGAGTATACTGTTTATTTTTTCCTTCAGGGCTATCGTTGATGCCCCACTCTACCGCTTCTACACCGTCGACCTTTGATGGTATTGCTTCAAATAATGACATGAGTGCCAGGATGTCAGCTTCTTTTGCCGTGGGTTTGAATTGGATGAGCAATATATGACGTATCATACCAAGTCCCTATTAATGAATTAACTTTAACGCAATGAATTCATTAGATAGTAACCAAGATCTGGACTCAGTACCACCTAGCACTACCTCTGACGCAACAGTGCAATGGCAAACCCTGAACCAAGAAAAGTAAGGCCAGCGCCAACATTAAGCCCGGACACCAGCTTTGGTTTATTCTTAAGCCAAGTTACCAAGCGGGATGCAAACACACCCATCAAAGCAAAGCCGACTGCGGTAAGTAACGCGAACCAACAGCCATAAACAACCATTTGCCAAGTCACTGACCCCAGTTGTGGATTGACAAACTGAGGCACAAACGCGAGTACGAATAAGCCTGGCTTCGGATTAAGTGCCGCCGAAAGGAAGCCGGTCGAGAATATGGATTTTAACGGCGTTGGCTTGGCAGGCTCTAGAGTGAATAAGCTTCGCGACCTAAGCACCTTTATTCCTAACCAAATCAGGTACGTTGCACCAATCAGTTTCACAGCGTAAAAGACCAACTCAGACGTTTGAATCAGCAATGTCAGCCCAAATGTTGCCGACATCACGTGAAACAAGATCCCACAACCAGAAGCAAGGCCAGACACCAAAGCCGCAAGCTTGCCCTGACTAAGTCCCCTGCCTATAGCAAGCAAGTTGTCTGGCCCGGGTGATAACACCAGCAACACACATGCGGTGGTATAAGCGATAAAGACTTCTATTGGGAACATCATCAACTCCATTTGCTATCTAAAACTCAACCTACAATCCGTTGAGAGCGTTAGTCATAATCATCTAACGAAATGTTGTATTTAGTCAGAACCTCTTGCATTTGCAACTTCTTCTGACCCGCTGCGACGGCCATCACTTTCGCGGTTACATCCGAAATCTCACCTTTCGTAATTCCTGCTTTCTTTGCTTCGTGCAAATAGTAACGAGTACAAGGCAAACAGTTCATGGCCATTGCGGCGGATAAACCCACCAAAAGCTCCGTCTTGGTATCGAGATGTTCGTTATCGTGAGTGGAGCGATAAAAAGCGCCGTAGGGTTCCTGATGCTTACCTAACATAATATGATTCCGTTCTATTGAAAATTTAATTAATTCAATACATTAAAAACCATGTTATTTCAAAGGACTTTATTCTCCTGTAGCGCTCCACCCTATTGCTCCTTCCTCAAATTTGAAGTAGCAAACGCTTTATTAGCAGCTAAAGAAAGATGACTCGTTTAAGATTACCTGTCCAAACGGCATTAACCGCTGCCCAGACGACAACTTCGAACCGAGACAAGCTTGCCGCTTTGGTTAAACATCACATGCATGCTTTAAGACAAAAATGTGACCGATTTCATATCCATGAGAAACAAAGAATAAGTAAAGCCCAAGAGATGGACTAAACATCCAACCGTTATGGTCGCACTTTAGCAGCTCTCTTGGGCTAGAAGTTTTGTGAATACAATCGCACTTCACTTTGTGAGTAAGAACACTAAACTCGGCTTATTAATCCGTTAACTTGTCTTTAATCATATGCAAATGCACATCTTGCTGTGGGAATGGGATTGAAATACCTTCTTTGTCAAAGCGAAGCTTCACTTCCTTAGTAATGTCCCAATACACATCCCAATAATCGTCTGTTTTTACCCAAGGTCGGACAATAAAATCGACAGATGAAGTATTCAGCGTGTGTACCTTAATCATTGGTTCTGGGGACTTAAGCGTTGCTGGGTGCGCTGTAACAATCTCCGTCAAAACCGCTTCTGCTTTGAGTAAGTCATCCCCATAACCGATACCAAAAACCATATCCACTCGTCGTGTACGTTCATGGGTCACATTCTTTATCACGTCACCCCAAATTTTGCTGTTTGGTACGATGATAATTTGGTTATCGAACGTCCTGATCGTGGTGTTCACAAGGCTCATATGGCTTACCTTACCGTCTACACCTCCAGCAAATACAAAGTCACCAACATCAAACGGGCGATAAATAAGTAGCATCATCCCAGCTGCAAAGTTGGACAGTGTATCTTGCAATGCGAAACCGATGATTACACCCGCGATACCGAAACCGGTTAAGATAGGCGCAAGGTTTAACCCAATTTGAGACAAGCCAACCATAATACCGATCACCCAGACAATATTGCCTGACATCGATACAAAGAAGTTCTGCATAAGGTGGGACAGCTTGAGGTTTTTGTTGATCACCGCTTTGGAGACCACTTTCCTTACCAGCTTAACGATAGCGCGAGTGACAAACAGGATTAATAGGAAAATCAACACTTGGAATAGCTGTTGCGGCGCGTTGTCTGCGAGCCAATCTACCGCCTGACTCCACCAATGGCTGATTAGTGACAGCATCACTTTCCCATCGAGAATGTCCTGGGTAATGTTCCCCGTTATAGAAAAGACTTGGCGCTTATATTCTGACGTGTCTATCCCTACTTCATCACCCAGTACGATAAGGTTTCGTAGGCTTTTGGTCTCAATACTCAAACGCTGCTTCAAAATGAGTTGGCTGGTTTGCAAACCGCTTTATCCGCTTCTGGTGCGGAAGCTATTTGCGCGCTGATCGCCGTGGATTGTTGGCCAAAATATTCAATCGACGCCGAAGTTAGACGTAATTCATTGCCAATGAGTAGCTTAAACTCTGCTTCCGTATCTTCGTCTCGCACATCCAATTTGTCGAGCCACTCCAAGTTTTGCCAGCTAGCATCGTAGCTTGAATTCAAATAGTCTTGTAGCTCACTATAGGTGTTCAAAATTGAAAGCTTACTCTCCTCTTTCGCGCCGTCAAATTCCTCAGAGACGGCGTCGATTTTCTTCTCAAGATACTCTTTTGCCCCAATAGTATATTGCTGTTGGACTCTCACTTGCTCAATCAACATCTCTTTGGGAATGTGCCTGCATCAATAGCATTGCCAATTACTTCTCGAAGCTCATTGTTCTTATTAAACAAGCGAAACTGAATGGCATCTTTCTGATCGCCAGTTGTGACTTTCAATTGCTCAGATAAATCGCGAATTTCACCGTTGACACGCTTTAGAGCGGCTTCAACTTTCGTTGCCGCGGGAGATGCAGTTTGCGCCGATTCACTCTCAGCGAAGAGAGTTCCACTAAAACAAACCAAAAATAACGATAGAAAAATGGCTGACCATCTGCGCTGCAAAGGAAAAGCAGAAAATACCGAGGAAAAGGAAACACGCATTCAAAACTCCTTGATGGTGCTAAGTTTTTTATTTGTTCCCTAATAATAGAACACTATCGGGACTTACCAATGGTCTCTAATGTGAGATTGCTTAGATGATCACCTTCAACCGGCATTAAGGGCTAAGCAATAGACGCATATCGACTATGCTTAAGAAGATTCTCACTTCGAAGGAGTTAACTATGGGTATTCTCTCGTGGATTATTCTTGGACTTATTGCTGGCGCACTCGCCAAGTGGTTAATGCCAGGCAACGACGGTGGAGGCTGGATTGCGACTATGTGCCTGGGTATTGCTGGCGCATTTGTTGGTGGGTTTATCGGCGGTTTTTTGGGCTTCGGCGGCGCGAGTGGTGTCAATATTGGTAGTATTATTACTGCCACTCTAGGGGCGTTTGTTTTGCTGTTTGTCTACAATCGTTTTCTCAAAAACTAGTGTGAATGCAGCGCAGAGACCAATCTTAACACTCTGCGCTCGCGTCCTAACCCATCACTATAAGAAAGTTAGATATCCAGATTAGCGGATGAATTAAAGGAGTACATTTTTACTTCTTGGCGCACTTCCCACCCATGGATTGGTAAAACCTTTGCACTTGCTCGTTCTCTGCATTGACAAATAAGTGGGTCTTGCTGATACCAATGTGTGCAAAACGCGGCGGTCACTTTCTCAACCAGTGTTTTTCCAATCCGTTGACCTCGATATCCTTCATCAACCGCGAGATGCTGAAGATAGCCCCGACGACCATCTGTCCCAGCAAGGACTGCCCCAACAACTTTGCTATGAACCGTCGCAACAAAACTCATGTTTGGGTTCTTGTCGAGATAAGCCGTCACATTTTCTCGGCTATCCGCTTCACGGATTAACATATGCTCCGTTTCATTCCACAATGCCATCACTGCATCATAGTCCGCGACCTGCATTTCACGATACGACACGTTCATTTGAGTAACTCCTTTTTACCTCAACGACTTCAACGGTGTAGTTCAAATACCATTTATCTTTGCCCAGTTGCTGGGCTCGTTTATGTAGTGGATCATTGTGCCATCGCGCAATGTCTTGCTCACATGACCAATAAGAAATGGCGAGTTCTTGATTACCTTCACAGCTACTGACAAAGTCAGTACACCCGTATTTTGACATAGCAAGTTCACGTAACTGATTAGCGTAAAGAGAGTACTCTTTATCAAGAGTTCGAATAGTAGCTTTAAAGATGACGGCAAACAAATCTGGCTCCCTGCTCTATTTGTCGTTATTGGTTCGGCGATGACATACTAGCGTGATGCTAGTGTAACCCCTCAGAGTTTAAACGTTTTTGTATCTGTGGTCATAGAAATTAAAGATGTGTTTTAGAGTCCAATCTCGATAACGGTCAGCTTCTATCAAAATATCATGTCGAGCATGAGGGACACTCAATATTCGAGAAGTTAGGCAGCGCTCGTTAAATAAATCCTGAGCGGGATTGAATACCACATTGTCCGCTTCTGGTTGGATGATGAGTATCGGTGTGGTGATAGATTTGGCGTAGTGCAAACATTGCTTTCCGGCTGCCATCGCTTCAGTGATCCATTTTGGGCTGACTCCGCCTAGCCGCAAGTGTGGATTACTGGTTAACAAGTTGCTGTACGCCTGAAAACGGACTTTACTCGTCGTATGGTCATTGTTTTCAAACGACTTAGCCACAAACGCTGTTTGTGTGGGCGCGTAGTGAGGTGTTTTTTGTAGCTGGCTGATGACTTTAATGGTTGCAGAATGAAGTCCACCTACAACTTTGGGTAATTTTAAACCAAACATAGGGCTTGTTAGCACACATGACTTTACCTTGTTCGGTTTTGTGGCTAAGTATTGAGTCGCGACAGCACCGCCCATCGAATGAGCTAACATTTCAATCTCATCATGACCACCTCGCTCATGAACAACCGTTTCAACGAAGGTCGCTAAGTCTTCTACATAACGGCGAAAATCATCAATATGACCAAGCTCTGATTCCTCAACCAAGCGCTCAGACTCGCCCTGACCGCGATGATCGTATGTGTACACACTGAAGTACTGGCTAAGCTCGTGGATTAACTCTTGATACTTCCAGAAGGTTTCATTTCGCCCTTGCACCAACACTATCGCTCTTTGGTGACGATTGGGTTGACGTTAATCCACTCTATATTGACACCAGCCTCACCCTCAAATTGCCCTGTCGTACGGGATGCCCATGTTGTTTCTACCCGTTCGCTGTTTTGCGCCTGTGATGCAAACTCTGAGGTCTGTATCATATAGCGCTGATAAGGTTTGTAAGGGATATCAAGCTTTCTTCCCACGCTTTCAACAAAGAGACGGCCAAGGCGCACGCCATGCATATAATCTGAGTCTAATTGCTTTTTGGTGCTACCTATAACAGAGGATTGCAGAACTCTGTCAGGAGAAATCTCATAGATTTCTACATCGTCCGGCGGCGAGGCTAGAAAGCGTTGAGTCTGACGATAGCTCTCTTCATGCTTAATCAGCATTGCCGACAACTCAGTAAGTGTTTTCGATGGTGCACGTTTCAAAAACACTTCGAGCATAGGGTGGTGATCTTCAAAGTCTATCGGCATGGTTCTGACCACAACAATATGTTTGTAGCCTCGTCGGTAGGCTTCTTCCACTGGAATGGGCGCAGCAATACCACCATCAAACCAACGAGTGTCATCAAAGACAACAGGGCGTTTGTGAAGCGCAGGGATCGCGCAAGAAGCGCTTAACACATGCTTCCAATTTTCCCGAGTGACATCAAAACAGGCACTGGTGAGTTCGGTTCCATGGGTCGCAACGGCAACAACTTGTTTGGTTTTTAGGAAATCCGCACCTTTATCCCAATTAAGGGGAATCCTTGATTCGGCACTATCGACAAGAAAGTCAAGATCGAGCCCTTCACCGCTTAGCAGATACTTAGCTAAGGTAAAGAACTCTGGATGGCGAGTAGCTTCTGCGATCACCTTGTAAGCATGGCCTTGGTGACCGCAAATATAAGAGGCGAGATTCAGCGACCCTGCTGACGTGCCGATAAGTAGGTCGAAAGGATTAAACTCCGCTCGTAAGAAAGCATCCAGCACACCAGCGGTGAAAATACCGCGCTGTCCACCACCTTCAGTCACCAGCGCAATCTTGTCGACGTGACGCTGTGCTAGCATGAAATTATCGTGATGCTTATTGCTTATAACGTATCGCTTGCCCATTTCGTTTCCACTTTCTTGATTCTATCGAGCTTCCCCGATTCCCCCATAAGTCTAAGGATAATATGGGGCTACGGGGAAATAAATTCAAGAAAATTTAAGGCGCGTTAATCAACTCAAAACAATTACTTGATAGCGAGACTCACTAGCTTATCTTTCGCCTAGTACTTCAAACTCATCATAAGTGAGACGAGACAAACCATCTTCCTGGATTTCCCATAACTCCTTATGCACTACTCCATATGCTTTGTTCATCGTCCAATCCGCGCTGAGAACATAACCGTTGTCACTTTCTTGTTCCCACTTCACATTGGTGTAATCAACATCAGCAAATCCTTGATCCATAATACCTTGCCAGAATAATTCAATGGCTTCACGCCCTTCAAAGGTTCCAAATGGTTTGGCAACCATGACGGCGTCTTCAGCGTATCGTGCTGCGCAACCCGCTGCATCTTGCTTATTGAATGCTGATTGCCAGCCTGAAATACCTGCTTTTGACTTTTCTAAAACGGATTCACTCATTGTGTTTTCCTATGTTCCTGTTGTTGATTCGTCTATGTTAGGCCTACAATTAACAAAGAAAAACGAAGCAATTAGAAATGTTTGTTCTATTAAACAGAACAGTAATAAAGAGAGCGATAAGGTAACGATGAACAAACTACGTCTGATGTCTATGTTTGTGCAGGTAGTAGACAGTGGTTCCATTTCCAAAGCAGCGGATAAACTGGATGTGTCCAAATCCGTGGTGAGCACCGCACTCAAACAACTAGAACAAGAGCTTGATACCACGCTTCTTAAGCGTACAACAAGAAGACAGACTCTTACCTCTGCTGGGGAACGCTTTTACTTACAGTGCGCAGAAATGAGCGCACTCGCGGAAAATGCTTGGTTGGAAGCCTCCTCTTCCGACCAACAGCCGAAAGGGCGCCTCACCGTTACAGCCCCACACGCGCTGATGCAATCCATTGTGCTGCCCGCCCTAGCGGCGAAGTTCAAAAACTACCCGCAAGTCAGCTTAAACCTCATTGCCGATGACAAGCATCTGGACATTGCTCAAGAAGATGTCGACCTTGCGATACGAATTGGAAGCTCTAAAGACTCTAACTTGAAACAGCGTAAGCTCGGCCAATTTGTCGACGTACTCTGTTCTAATGCTGCCAACCATGTCGATATACATTCATCTCCATACATCGCACAGCATTGGCAATCGGCGCCAATCAAGCACCAATTTGACTCAGGTGATGGCTGTTTTGATATCGACTTCCCCATTGCGCATCGAGCTAATACTGTGTTCGATGTTATTAGTCTAATTGAAATGGCTTGTGGAATCGGCCTAGTTCCCGACTTCATTATAAGTAACCATAGCAGCATAACGGCGATTTCAGATGCACGACCAACAAAAGTGAATCCCATTTATGTACTACACCCTTATCAAGCACATGTACCGCTGGTTGTTACGTTAGCCATAGAGGCTATTGAAAAGATGATTAGCGAGCGATTGACTAGCAGAAAATGAGAAAGCAATACAAAGAGAAGACACGCAGAAAAGTCTACAAAAAGGCGTTCAACATTGTGTCAGGAGGCATCACTGTTATTTCACGGGCTTAGAGCGTTTTTTGCCAGTATCCAACATCTAGCCAACGGTCAAACTTGAAGCCAATTTGTTTGAAATGCCCTACTTGCTCCATGCCCATTTTGTGGTGGAATCTGGTGCTTTGATCATTAGGAAGTGTAATGACGCTCATGACGTTCTTGATACCATCGTCACGTAATCGGCTAAATAATTGCTCATAGAGCCTACTACCACCCTTTATCGGCACTCAGGTGAAAGGTAAACAGAGGATTCGGCCGTAAAGCGATAAGCGCTTCTCGCGTTCCATTGCTTAGCATAACAATAACCGATCACTTGTCCTTGATGCTCATACACAAGCCAAGGCATCTTCGAGTCAATCAGCGTCTCAATACGCTCTGTCATTTGCTGCACTGACACGAGCTCTTCTTCAAACGTGCACGTTGAATGGACTATGTAGTGGTTATAAATCGTTGCGATAGCATCCGCATCCGCTGCGGTGACTTTACGAATCAAAGGGTTACTCCTTGTGACATTAGCCTCGGTGAAAGATGTGGTCATCGAATGTTTGACCACCAATTTGGTAGGCGTCTTTCTCTACCTTGGTCAGCACAAAACTGCATTTTTCCAGCACGCGTTCTGAGCCGCTGTTACCTTTTGTCACAATCGCGGAAAACTTGTTGAGATCAAGATCGCGCTCCGCCCATTTGATTAAACCTTTGAGCGACTCTGTACCAATTCCTCGGCCATGAAATTCGGGCAAAAGCAAATACCCCACTTCTGCACAGCCATCAGAGACTTTAAAACCGGTCACTCCAACGGCTTCGCTAGTTTGTTTAAGCGAGATAACCAAACAGAGCCACTCCTCCGAGCCTTTGCTCCATGTCGGTAAGCGCTCATCAAATCGCGCTTGTATCTCTTCATCACTCGGTTTATCGAAGCAGAGCTCAATAACCTCGTGCTCGGTCTGTAGGCGCTTAAACAAGTCAAAGTCGGCGTGAGTGATCTGCGTCATTGAAAGACGCTCTGTTTGGATTGCGATACTTTTCATTTAGCTCGGATACACCTTTTTAAAACGCTCTAGTACTAATTCACTTTTGGGTGAAAATACCACACCGATTTCGTTAGCGTACCATTCGAAAAACTTAATATGTGCCTCTTTCCACCAAGCATAAGTCCGATCGCCCTCGCCCTCTGCATAAGCGAATTCTTCAGTCACTTGATTGAACGGGCATACTTCGACAGATGTTAATTGAATCACGCATACCGGATTCTGCTGCCAATCTAAAACAAGCGAATAGCTACCTACTTGAGGTAATGGTTCGTCTTCGACATCCCAACCCGCTTTTAGTCCACATGATGCGGTTTTGATCCCTTCGTTAATTAATCTGGCGCACTCGTTGGCGTTGTACTCATCGGCACAGTAGTGCTCAGCAATGACGTTGTCGATATCGACACTTTCAGGATTCGGCAGAGTATCGAGAAACTGTTGGAAAAACTCTCGTTGAATCGGCGTCATGTTATAGCTCCTTGACCATGACAATTACTTCGCAGCCTTTGTTGTTAATTTGATGCAGTTTTTTCCAACCAAGCTCTGCGTATAATCCGCCAGATAGATCTTCAGTTTGCAAATAAAGCGCTTCAATGCCGCGGGACTTTGCTTCTTCAATTACACTATTAACGACTGTTTTTGCGACGCCTTGACCTCTGTATCCGGAGTCAACATAAACACCGCCAAGCCACATCTCATAATCCACGTAACTCGGGATTTCATGCTTTCGAATATGCGCAGTGGCAACCAGCGTTCGCCGTCGCAAATAACAACGTGCGCCGGGATAGAGCCATCTTGCAAAAAGCTCTCGAGCTTTTCGGAATAGCTTTCTAGAGTGTTGTTAGGATCGCGCTTGCCCCAAGCATCAAAATACCAATCAATGACAGTGGACTTATGCTGAGGCGCATCTGTCAAAAGTGAATAGCGCCTTTCTTTGCTACTGAAGCCTTTAAAGTTAGACATAGGCTTCAATTCCCTTTTTCTGCATTAAGAACTCCGGCTGTTGAATCGATTTAAACCCAAACTTTTGGTAGAGAGAATGCGCGTCGACAGTGCCGAGCATGGTACGTCTCAAGCCTTGTAAATCAGGGTGCTGTTCAATGGTACTTAATATGAGTTTGGCAATACCTTGCCCTTGCTGGTCATCGACAACAAAGACATCACTCAGATAGGCGAACGTCGCACGGTCAGTAATAATGCGTGCAAAACCTACTTGGTTACCATCACTGTCATAGGCACCAAAACACAAAGAGTGTTCTATCGATTTTTTAACCACGGACAAAGGAACGCCTTTCGCCCAATAGCTGTTTGAGAGATAACTGTGTATGAGTGTGATATCGAGGTGTTGTTTATCAGTAGATACCGAATACGGCATAACGGCTTATCTCCTTCATCCTTGAACTTGTTATAGAGATAAACAATTTAGGCTTTAATATCAATAGTCTATTTATGTCGAAGCAAGCTACACGCGGGAATTTCGACGGATAGTCACAACCATCAAACCACCGAGTGACAAGGCGAAGACGATGGGCATTCCCCACAGAAGCATGTTTTTACCGGTCAATGCGGGTTGATAAAGGACGTGCTCACCATAGCGATCGACCATATAGTCTTTCACTTGCTGATTGCTTTTACCTGATTTAACCAACTCAAAAACACGTAATCGAATATCCTTTGCGACTGGAGAGTTAGACTCGATCAGGTTTTGGTTTTGGCACATGGGACAACGAAGCGTTTTGGCGAGATCGATAGCTTGCTTCTGCTGTTTGGGAGTATCAAACTCAAACAGGTCAACGGAGTGCGCTTGTGTCGCGAATGCATGACTTGAGCATAGCAAGAGTGCAAACAACAGCGTGATTGGTGAGAAAGCCAAACGTAATTTATCAATCATTCGCAATCTCCCTCAATGACGACATCAATGACGCATTTTTTGAAGCTGCCACATTATTGGACGATCTCAGCAATGCGGTACATGCAGAGATACACACCAATAGCGCACCGAACCAAATCCAACGCACAAACGCTTTGAATTGAATACGCACGGCGTAATCTGTTGTATCCACTTTGTCACCCAAAGAGATATAAATATCACCATGCCAAAGTGGTGTCATGGAAGGCTCTGTCATGGTCATAACTCGCACCGAATAGTGACGTTTTTCGGGCGTGGCGGTTCTGGTATGTGGGTCGTTGTCTTTATCGGTGATCTCAATAACGGCTTGCTCAGCGGTAAAGTTTCGACCTACGTATAAATGGGTATCAACGTAGGTAACTTGGTAATCACCAAAATCAACTTGGCTGCCAGGACCAAGTCTCTTGGTGATTTCGTAAGAATATTCAGCATTCATCACACAGCCAAACGCCGCGATAGCAATACCAATGTGCGCAATACATGCAGAGGGCGATGTCTGCTTGGTCTTGGCGAAAACTGCCGTAATATGTGACGTTAACACCCAAAGGCTTGCCCAAACCGTAAAAAGCGCCCAGTTTGACCACTGCGCGCCGACTGGCTCATAATGCGTGGTGCAATAGATCACGATAGCAAAGGCCAATATCATTGAAACAACCAACAAGATAGCGGGCCGTCCAATGCTCAGCTTCTGACTGGTACTCGACCAGCTAAGAAACGGTACCGCTCCCATGACAAATAAACTCACTATCGCGATGGGACCAAACAGCAAGTTAAAGTACGGGGCACCAACGGAGATATTCCCAAGCCCTGCGAGTTCGTAAACCATCGGATAGAAGGTACCAAACACGACGACGGCGGTAGCCAATACAAACAAATTGGCTGAAATCAGTACTAGAAATGGCTTAGTCACCACGCTTGTAATACTGAGCGACTTAATAGAGTCAGCTCTAGCAATTAAAGCGACAAACGCGAAAACAAACACTGAGGTTAGAATCGCTAGCAGGCTAAAGCCTTTGGTTGGGTCTACAGCAAAAGCATGCACCGATGTCAGCACCCCAGAGCGTACAATGAAGGTGCCAAGAATACTCAAACAGAAAGTGACAAATGCGAGAGAGTAGGTCCAAAAGACAAGCTGCTTGCTGTGAGCAACCATCATGGTATGCAGTAACGCAGTCGCGGTAAGCCATGGAAGCAGCGATGCATTTTCAACCGGGTCCCAAAACCACCAGCCTCCCCAGCCTAACTCGTAGTATGCCCACCAAGAGCCTACAGCGATGCCTGCTGTCAAAAACAGCCATGCGATTAAGGTATAGAAACGTGCACTTGGAATCCAATCAAAGTCGACGTGTTTTGTGAGTAGCGCACCCAGCGCCATCGCGAGAACCGACGCAAACCCCACGTAACCGATATAAAGCAAAGGCGGATGTATGATGAGCCAATGTCTTGGAGCATCGGGTTTAAGTCTCGACCTTGCAGTGGGATGACAGCATTCAACTCGAACGGGTTTGATGCCGCCAATGTAAACCAAGCGAAGATAGCTACGATGCACTGCATGATCCAACTTGCGTGATTCTGCGCACTGATACGCTGCTTTGACCAAGCAATGACAACGCCCCAAAGTGACAATGTCACCACCCAAAACAGCATTGAGCCTTGGTGGCCGCCCCATGTTGCTGCGAGTTTGTAACCTAAATGGAGTTGGTGATTGGAGTTGTCTGAGACATATCGAATTGAAAAATCGTCAACCGCAAACGCATAAGCCAACACCACAATGGCGCTCAACGCGAACAAAAAAGATATCGCGCTGAAAAATCGGTTTAAATTATTCGCACTTACAACATTTTGCTGGCCTTTGCTCGCGATAAAGGCTCCAGACAACACGGCAACCGTACTCGTCACTGCCACGGCAATTAATGTGAATAACCCTATGTACCCGAGCATAACACCTCATACGAGACGGCTTTCCATCCCAATAAATCAAACCTTTGAAAACACGCTTTCATTAACCCAACATGCTTTCAAAGATCCCCCGCAAAACACGGGGGAACTACACTGAAAAAACGTTCTATACTACGGTCATCTGTCCTGCATACAACACAAACGTACGCAGCATCAGCACCCCAATTAAACTCAAGGTAGTCACCACAAGGATGAAGCCGTGATTCAACTTCACTTCTCCAGGGCTAAAGTAGTTGAGCGCCAATGGCAACAGCATCCCGATACCGATCACGCCATACCAAAACCAGCTAGACCAAAAACCACCGCCGATAGCATTCCATGCTGCTACTTCGTTTTGACCACCGCTGAAGATAAGGCCGGTAAAGAAAGTCACAATCACAAATAATTCAAACAACACGACAGGACGCTCAAAGCTGTGCACCCACTTCACGCTTGGACTATGTGAATCTTCTTTAAACACAAGAATACCGAACAGCAAACTCGCTGCTGCGCCCGAAGACAAGCTCGAGAACAAGAACAAGATTGGCAGTACTGGGTTATTTAGCATCGGGTACGTTTTAAGTGCGGACAGTAAGAAGCCCGTATACGCCGCCAATACGATAGCCAGAAACCCTAAAAAAAGTTCTAGTCCGTTTTCAATTTTCTCCAGCTTGAGCAAAATGGTTTCAACAAAATCAAATTTGCTTCCGAGCACATCCATGATTGGCTTTCTGAAAATCATACCAATCCAGACAAACAACACCGCCATATAAACTTGGAATAAGATGACACCCATCGACATCACCGAGGATGGATTGTAGTAGATCATGATTTTCCAGAACTCAAGCGGTTTGGTCAGGTGGAATACCAAAATAAGCAAGCCAACAATGATGCCAAAAGGTGCTAGCCAAGCCATCGCCTTCATAATGCCATTTTGCGCAGGGTCGCCTTCTATAACCTTACGCTTGAGGTAAATGGCAATCAGTGCCGAGCCTGCAGACATGCCAGCCAAGAACAGATAGATCGCGATGATCCAGTCCCAAACAAGGGAGTCGAAATGAAAGGCTGTTTCCCACGTACTCATACTACACCTCCCCCTTATGGAATGCGGCTTTGAACAACTTAGGTTTCGTGCCGAGATGCTCCTTATCGCGATAAATCACTTTAATACTCAGCATTTTGTTGATGTCACTATTGGGATCGTTCAAATCCCCAAACACCAATGCGTTAGTTGGACAACTCTCTACACATGCTGGCAGTTTGCCCTGCGCCAAATTGGTATCGCGGCAGAAATTACATTTATCTGCAGAGTGATTCTCAGGGTGGAAAAAGCGCACTTGATAAGGACAAGCGGCTAAACAGTAACCACAACCCACGCACTTTTCTTTATGCACGTCGATGATGCCTGTCTTCTCATCTTTGTATGCAGCGCCTGTTGGGCACACATAGACACAAGGTGGGTTCTCACAATGCTGACATGACTCACGAGTGAATCGATACTCAACATCTGGGTACTCGCCGATAGGTTCTGAGCGGTGGATTTCCAGTCTGGACACACCTTCAGGTACGTTGTTTACCTCACGACATGCATCGGTACAAGCGGTACAGCCAATGCAAGCATTCTCATCGTGAAGCATGCCATAGCGTACCGGTTTTTCGGTGTCATCACTCGCCACCGACTGTCGCGCCGAAAGCACAGAGGTTGTCGCCACACCGGTAGTAAAAATGACCGCACCAGTGCCGGCAAGGAAGTTTCGTCTAGAACAACTCATATCACTTGCCCTCCTCTTCACGTTTTTCATTGAAGTCTTTGTGGCAATCGACACACATCTTTATTTTTGCTTTGTGGTCGTAAGACAGCACTTTTGCTTTTTCGGCATGAACCGAATGACAATTGGTACAAGTTAGATTTTTAGCGTGAACATCATGTGTCCAGCTATCTTTTTGCAGATATTTAGGTTGATGACAATCTGTACAGCGACTGTTAGCTTTGAGAATGGCTTCTGGATCTAACCAAGTTTTATCTGTGCCAGGTTGAGACTGTGCAGCATGATATGTAATCACCGTCGAGGCGCCATCACGATGGTCTGGACCGATATTACTGTGACAGTCGGTACAGCTTGGCGCCGCACCTCTGATCTCGACAACATTCTCTCCATGAGAGCCTGCCAGAGTTTGTTTCGAGTCTTTGTGACATTGAATACACTTGTAATCCTTATCACGTATCAACTCCACCTTATGCCTTGCAGAGTCCTCTTCTTGTACGAGGCTGCACCGTCGGCAAAGGCATTGAGTGAATAACCACAGAGAGTAAATGCTAGAAGGGCCTGAAGCATCATCACCATGGTCAATTTAACATTGCCCATTGTATCCTTTCCTTAAACCCAATATTGCGAACCTAAACATTCGTTTATCGGATTAATAACCAATGACTTTTCCTTTCAATCGACGAACTATTAAATATAAGTCCGAAACTTACTCAGAAATGAAATCAATTCTTATTTAGGATGAGCCACAACGCTTCACGGTTAAATAATAGTACGACTCCCTGTATTCCCCTAACCACTTGCGTTCAATTAGTGAGCGATATCACTATTATTAGCGTGTGAATTTTTACATAAGCCATTGTTTTTAATAGCAATGAAACTCACATCAAAAACAATCACACCTAACCCTTTAGGGTTAGATGAATATAGATGTGAGCTTCGTCACCTAGCTAAATTGATCTAAAACAGTAAATGGACCGAGTTGTAATCAAATATTACTATCCATGAGTTAATATGAATACGTCTAACAATTAGACATCTCCAAATCTTGTTTAGGAAATTTGCCCCACAACGCATTTCAAAAATTAGAATATGGAGATACCATCGTGAACAAGCACTGGATTATAAGTTCCGTTGCTGCATTAGCTATATTAGGTGCGCTAGTGTGCCCGCTTTTGCTGCCTCTGAAAAAGAGTTAATGGACCCGAGAAATCAGGCCTACGAACAAGACCACCCAGACCAATACCATTCATGGAAACAAACGAGTGAGAGCGAAGAGATTGATGATGCCCTTGCCCATGACCCGAACATGGTCATCTTATGGGCAGGCTACGGCTTTGCCAAAGACTACAACAAAGCTCGTGGACACTTCTACGCACTCGATGATGTACGCCAAACCCTTAGAACTGGCGGCCCGACCGATCCTAAATCTGGCCCGATGCCTATGGCATGTTGGAGCTGTAAAAGCCCAGACGTCGCACGCGTAATCGACGAACGCGGCGAAGATGGCTATTTTGAAGGTAAGTGGGCACGTTTAGGTGCTGAAATTTCAAACCCTATCGGCTGTGCAGATTGCCACGACACACGCAGTGAAAAATTCAAGAACGGTGAACCAGAACTCGCACTGACTCGTCCTTACGTTGAACGCGCCTTTGAAGCTATTGGCAAAAAGTTTGATGAACAATCGCGTTTAGATAAACAGGCTTCGGTTTGTGCTCAGTGTCACGTTGAGTATTACTTCACAGGGCCAACGAAAGCCGTAAAATTCCCTTGGGATATGGGCACCACAGTTGGAGAGATGGAACAGTACTACGACGCACTCAACTTTAAAGACTGGCAGCACGCAGTTTCTAAAGCCCCAATGCTTAAAGCTCAGCACCCAGGCTATGAAACATGGCGCGACGGCATCCATGGCAAAAACGGCGTAGTTTGTGTCGACTGTCATATGCCGAAAGTGACCAAAGAAGATGGTACGGTTTACACAGATCATAAAGTCGGTAACCCATTTGACCGCTTCGAAGATACCTGTGCAAACTGCCATACTCAAAGTAAAGATCAGCTACAAGGCATCGTATCGACTCGCAAAGCACAAGTACTGAACATGAAACTCACGGCTGAGAAGCAAATCGTAGCCGCTCACTTTGAAGCTGGTGCCGCATGGGATGCGGGTGCAACCGAAGAAGAAATGAAGCCAATCCTAACCGATATTCGTCATGCGCAGTGGCGCTGGGACTACGCAATCGCTTCTCACGGCGTTCACATGCATGCACCTGAGATGGCACTAGAAATTCTTGGTACATCCGTCGACAAAGCGGCTGATGCTCGTGCAAAACTGATTCGCTTACTTGCGAAAAAAGGCATCACCGATCCTGTCGAGATCCCAGATATTTCCACTAAAGAGAAAGCGCAAGCAGCTTTAGGAATGGATATGGATAAGATGAATGCCGAGAAAAAGCACTTCTTAGAAACCGTAGTACCGGAGTGGGATAAAGAAGCGGCTGAGCGTGAGGCTAACTACTAGGTTTTCTTACTATTGAATATGTGATCTATTCGAGATTAACGTAAGCCCCAACCCAATGGTTGGGGCTTTTTGCTAGAATCGTAAGTAGCTGAAACTACATTGTGTTTCCAAAAGCACGAACGGCACACATACACAAAAGGGATCTCATGAAAAAACGTCTTCTGCTTGGTCTATGTTTAGCCTCTACTTTCTCGTTTGCCGGTACCTATAATAGTGTGTCGGTCGGTACCACCAGCGAAGGTGGCTTTGGTGTGGGCCTCTATTACGACAGAAACCTTAGTTATGGCTTCTACGCAAATTTGGCTGGAGGGACAGGGCCGAATAATGATGATTTTGGGCTCAATGTCGGATTGGTTAAATCGCTCAGCGATAACTTTGTCGGTTATGCTGGTGTAGGCGTAGCAAACCGAAGTGAAGAGAAAATTACAGACGCGCCATTTAAAACCTATGAATCGGATTTGAGATTCAACGGCAACATAGGCTTACTCTTTAAAACCGGTGTCACTGGTTTCACTGCAGATGTTGGCTACAACACCGGGTTAGAAGCGGCCTACTTTGGTCTTGGATATACCTATTAACTCTCACCACCAACTCTTTCTCACCAATAATTCTCACTCGAAAAATGCCCTGGTTTTCTTCGCAAATGTTTTGTTAAACCAAGCTCTGTTAGCGCAGAGCTTGTGTCTTTGACCATGGCAGGGTTTCCACACATAAAGACAAAGCTATTGGAAGCATTTAGTTCAACCTCTACATGCTTTTGTAACTTGCCTTCCAGTAATAGCTGAGGAATTCGTCCTGATAAACTGGGCTTATGGTTTTCTCTGGACACTAAGGAGACAAATTCAAATTGCTTTCCTAATCGAGTTTGTACATCTTGAATGGTTTGTGTATAAACAAGCTCTTCTGCGCGTCTCACTGCATGAACCAGAACCACCTTCTCGAACCTATCTTGCACACTGTCATCATCTAACATCGATAGAAATGGGCCAATAGCAGTACCCGTAGACAACATCCATAAATCACGCGCGTGGTCCGGTATCTCTTCGAGTGTCATAAAACCCGAAGGTTGTTTGCCCACATAAATAGGGTCCCCTGGGACAAGCTGATTAAGCTTCGGGGATAACTGACCATCATTATCTGCAATAATCAAAAACTCCAAATGTTGATGGCCATAGTCATGATTTGGATGGTTGACCATAGAATAGGCTCGACGCACCCATTCTCCCTCACCATTTAACAAACCAAGTTTCGTAAACTGCCCTGCTACGTATTCTTCAATGGGAGCTGTGACTTCAAGACTGAACAAGTTCTGTGTCCATTGCTTCTTTGCCAAAACTCTGCCTTCTACCAAACCATTTGGAATGTCTGTCATGTCTCATCTCCGATAAGTAATGCAATTTGACACTTTCAGCATAGAAGTAAATTCAACAGGATATAAACTAAGTTGTAGATAAACCAAACATGAATTAAATAAAAAACTTAACGTACAAGAAAGGAATTCGGCTTTGCCTCGGTCTTGGTATGATGTGTGTTGTAAAAGGATTTTGAGAGTGCCCATGAAACCATGTTTTCCAGCAGTTCCCTTTGATGGTGTCAGTGAGAGTCCGGTTAAGTACTGGCTTCACGAGTATCGAAATACGATATTCGAGTTTACACAGCCACAGCAAATTGCTCTGTCTAGGCTACTTCCCCTGTTGGTGTGTGGTGAGCAAAGTTCGCAATGGGTTTTCTACAACGAAGCACAACGTGACCTTCCCGAAACGCTCGCTTCAGCCCAAAGCGACTTTGAACGCATTGTCGCTGATGAGCAATACCACGAAGACGCACTTGAGTTTGTACAATCTAAGTTAGAACAACCTTCTGATGTTGTAGCGATAAAACGCCGCAGTCAGCGCTTTTTTGCTTCACTGGGTTCCAGAAACACGTTCGAAGAGCATTTTGCTCAAATCGCGTGTCTTGACGCATTGGTTTGTAAAATCATGTTGAGTCTAGAAAAAGGCCGACTTGACCCGAACCATCCTTTTGTTTTGCTATGCCGATCTATCAAGCAAGACGAAGCGCGCCATGTCACTGCCGCTAAAAAGCATGCTCTCGCTCTAGGGTACGACCGTGCAAAATGGCGAGCACTCAACACACTGATTTCACAAAAGCTGTTTAAACTACTCAATACTGAGCGAGAAGCGTTTGAGACGCTTGGTATTACTCTTGAGCACATCTTTGAAGCTAGGGAGAGCTAATATGAGTGCAACGTTTCTGCCTGGCAGTGTATCACTGCTCGCCGCCCACCATTTATTCCCAGAACAACATTTGGACAACGCACAACTGTTAGATGCGTTAGAGCGATTGGCGGGGAAACGCTATGCAAAAATTGCGTCTCGAATTTCACCATTTCTGGGTATTGAGGGACGCCATTTCTCTCGCAGCATCTATTCGCATACCAGCGCACCGACGCCAAGTAACTCTGATCTTGTGGTTAGTGTGGTGACACAACTGCTTGAGCAATCTAACTCTCGTTTAGACTCTATCGATTACTTAATTGGCCACACTACAACGCCTGACACTCAGCTCCCGCCTAGCATTGCATGGGTAGCAGAGAAGCTTCGCTATCACGGCCCTTTCATGGAGTTAAGGCAAGCCTGTACTGGATTTTCAAGCGGACTACAAATCGCCATTCCTAGAATGGCGATGCTAAACAAGCCTGTGATGATTGTGGGCAGTGAAACGGGATCTGTGTACTTTGATTATCACCCAGACTTTCTCGACCAATCCCAGTTAGTCAATTACATGCAAATGGGTGATGGTGCCGGCGGGGTCATTATCGCTCCAGACGACGTACCAGGGTTAGGTAAGATTTCAGACTGTTTTACGGGTCAAATTGGCGTTGAACAATCCCCAGGTTTATCGCTAGACGGGGGCTCAATATCAGTATATACCCAAGACGGTAAGGCACGTTTTCACCACGATGCCAGCAACGTAAGAAAAAGCGGAGAGGCGTTGTTTCAAGCCAGTATTCTAGCTTTGAGAAGCCGTGGCTATGAACTCAACGACTTTGACTACATCATCCCCCACCAAGCAAGCGGCCACATCGACACCATGCTGGCCGAAGCATTAGACATTGATCCAGCCAAGATCATCAACGACGCCAAACGCTGGGGTAACCTAGGTTCTGCTGCTATTTGGTGCAGTTTCTCTAAACTCGTTAATAGCGGAACACTATCGAAAGGAAGCAAGGTGGTGATTCTTGGAGCCGAAGCAACTAAGTATATGTATGGTGGATTTGTGTATACGCACGCCTAAAAACGAAACAACCTTTATTAGCCGCTAAAGCTTTTAGCGGCTTTTATTTAAAGCCTTTAAGCCATGAACTATCGCATGCCTTTGGCTTGGTTGATTTTTTCAACAAGCGCCGCTCTGTCTATACCCACTCGATTTGAGTCTAGGATTTGTGTCCAAACACGAATCGCCTCATCATATTCTGCATTTAAGAAATAGTCCGAAGCGATAAGTTGCAATGCCGTGTCATTGTCACTGTCGAGCTCGAGCGCTTTGTCTAGGTAACGCTGAATATCTGGTGTAATTGTTTGTGAGGATTGATAGTAAAGCGCTGTCGCTAAGGCGGCGTACTGCCTGCATACGGCATACTAGAGAGACGAATTGAGTAATTGAAACACGTTGCTGCGGAATCAAACTCCAGACTCTGCATATACAGCTGACCTAGCTGAAACCAAGACTCGGCATCGTTTGGGGATTCTGTTAGTGAATTTTGAAGATCAAGCATGACGCTTTGATGGTCTTGCTCATGACTGAGAGGGGCAGGCTCTGGCAACGGCGAACGAAACTGGTTCCAGAGCAATAATGAAACGCCGACAATACTGGCACTCAACGCCGTGGCGTATCCAACTCTTTTTTTAACTTCAGATACTTTGTTCATACTTGCATAAGCGACAACAAAAACGACAGTGATGCTTAGCAATACGAAAATCAACATGGTATGACTGGATTCTTATTCGAGTGAGGTTAACCACTATTGTAACGACTAGCTGCAAACAGCGCTGTGAGTCAGAGCGCTGTTTGAAGTCTTTTCATCGGTAACTTTTGGAGCTGGAAGGGGGTCATCTATTCCTAGAATACTCGCCGCTTTAACCCAGCTCGCTCTAATACCCTCGTTGAGATTTCCTCCACCGACAGTGACGTCGTATTGATATAAGGGATCGCTTCACGCCTAAACAACGCTTCTACACTCGCCAGCTCCTGCAGACATTGCTCGGTACTGGCGTATTCACTTCCTGCTAAGCGGTTTTCACGAATTTCTGTTAGACGCTCTGGGTTGATGGTGAGGCCAAACAACTTGTGACGATGGATTTCAAACTCGGGCATTAGGCGCAAGCGTTTAATATCGTCATCGATAAATGGATAGTTCACGACTCGCAAACCGAACTGCATTGCGAGATATAGGCTGGTTGGTGTTTTACCACTGCGAGACACGCCCAGTAAAATTAGGTCTGCTTCCTCAAGGTTTTTAAGCGAGACGCCATCATCATGCGCAAGGTATATTCAACCGCCGCGATGCGATCAAAGTACTTCGCAGAATCTTTGCCAACACTGTGTGAGCGCTGAAGTTTTGGCTTAGGCTCCAATTGTAAATCCGTTTTAACCTGAGCTACCAAACTTTCTAACACATCGTAACAAAACGCTTGTGACTCTAGTAATCCTGCTCGAATTTCAGGCACAACAATGGAGAAAAACACCAAAGGTTTCACGCCATTGCGTTCATAGGATTGATTAATTTCCCTAATGAGTTCATCGAGCTTATGAGTACTCTCTACAAAGGGAAATGTCTTTTCTTTAGCTTTGAATGGAAATTGACCGAGCACCACGTGCCCCAATGTCTCACAAGTAATCGCTGTACCGTCAGAAACGTAGAATACGTCACGACTTTGACCTAAAATTTTCATTTTCTATTTAATTTTTCAAATTAATTTAAGTAGGATGCTTTACATAATATCGATAACAAACCCTAGCATTCAATCACGTTCCCCCACAGTTTGTAAAAATAGTTAAATATTTTTTCACTGAATACGTAATCGTTTGCTATATCCTACAGCTGCAATGTTTCTGGAGAAAGACATGCAAAACAACACCCTTTGGTTCAATGGTCTGTCAATGGACGATGTCGAAAAGGTCGGCGGCAAAAATGCTTCGCTTGGCGAGATGGTATCTAATCTTGCTAATGCGGGTGTTTCAGTGCCAAACGGCTTTGCGACAACATCCTATGCCTTCAACCAGTTCCTCGATTTCGAAGGATTGGATGAGCGCATTCACGGGCTATTAGACGAACTTGATGTTGATGATGTTGACGCACTGCGTAAGACAGGCGCGACCATCCGTCAATGGGTATTAGAAGCCCCCTTCCCTGCTGATTTAGAGCAGGATATTCGAACTAACTATCAAGAACTCATCGAAGGCAATGAAGAGCTTTCTGTGGCAGTGCGTTCCTCCGCAACTGCCGAAGATCTTCCTGATGCCTCCTTTGCGGGTCAACAAGAAACCTTTTTGAACGTAAAAGGCATCGATGCGGTTCTAGAAGCCACTAAGCATGTCTACGCATCTCTGTTTAATGACAGAGCGATTTCCTATCGTGTGCACCAAGGGTTTGACCATCGCGGTATCTCGCTATCTGCGGGCATCCAACGTATGGTTCGCTCAGACAAAGCGTCTTCAGGCGTTATGTTTACTTTGGACACTGAATCTGGCTTCGACCAAGTGGTATTTATCACTTCGGCTTGGGGTCTAGGTGAGATGGTAGTACAAGGTGCCGTGAACCCAGACGAGTTCTATGTTCACAAGCCACTACTAGAGCAAGGTCAAGCGCCTATCGTTAAGAAGACGTTTGGTTCTAAGCAAATCAAGATGGTTTACTCTGACAACCAAGAGATTGGCAAACAGGTCGATATCATCGATACGTCTGATGAGGAGCGCAACCAGTTCTCTCTAAACGACGAAGAGATCAAAGAGCTTGCGAAACAGGCGATGATCATTGAGAAGCACTATCAACGTCCAATGGACATTGAATGGGCAAAAGATGGCATCGACGGCAAGCTGTATATTGTTCAGGCTCGTCCTGAAACCGTGTGCTCTCAAAGCGAACAAAACGTCATTGAACGTTTCCAACTAAACAATAAAGCAGATGTGTTAGTTGAAGGCCGTGCTATCGGTCAACGCATTGGCACTGGTAAAGTTCGTCTTGTTGATTCATTGGATCAAATGTCGCTAGTTCAAGAAGGTGACGTACTGGTTACTGATATGACCGACCCAGACTGGGAACCAGTGATGAAGAAAGCAGCGGCGATCGTTACTAACCGTGGCGGCCGTACTTGTCACGCAGCGATCATCGCTCGTGAACTTGGCATTCCAGCTATCGTAGGTTGTGGCAACGCTACCGACAGCTTGGAAGATGGCGCTGTTGTCACTGTGTCGTGTTCTGAAGGTGAAACGGGCTATGTTTATCAAGGTGAGCTGGACTTCGAAATCCGCCGCTCTGCTGTCGATGAGCTACCACTGCTGCCAACGAAAGTGATGATGAACGTGGGCAACCCAGATCGTGCATTCGACTTCGCTCAAATTCCTAACGAAGGTGTCGGTCTTGCACGTCTTGAGTTCATCATCAACAAGATGATTGGCATTCACCCGAAAGCGCTACTGAACTTTGACCAGCAGTCTCCTGAGCTGCAAGCCGAGATCACTCAGCGTATTCGCGGCTATAAAGATCCAATCGACTTCTATGTAAGCAAGCTGACTGAAGGCATTTCAACGATCGCGGCAGCGTTCTGGCCTAAGCGTGTGATTGTTCGTATGTCGGACTTTAAGTCAAACGAGTACAGCAACCTAGTGGGCGGTAAAGAGTTTGAACCACATGAGGAAAACCCAATGCTTGGTTTCCGTGGTGCTTCTCGTTACATCTCTCCTGTATTTGAAGACTGTTTTGAACTTGAAACACAAGCGATCAAGCGCGTTCGTGATGAGATGGGTCTGAAAAACGTTGAAATCATGATCCCATTTGTTCGTACACCAAGCGAGGCGGCACAAGTTATCGACCTACTCGCTAAGTTCGATCTTCGTCGTGGTGAGCAAGGCCTTAAGGTCATCATGATGTGTGAACTGCCATCAAACGCCGTTCTTGCTGAAGAGTTCTTGAAGTACTTCGATGGATTCTCGATTGGCTCAAACGACATGACTCAGCTAACGCTTGGTCTTGACCGTGACTCTGGCGACGTAGCGCATCTATTTGATGAACGTAACCCTGCTGTGAAAGCAATGCTGAAAATGGCGATTGACGCAGCAACTAAAGCAGGCAAATACGTTGGTATTTGTGGCCAAGGCCCATCGGATCACGATGATCTAGCTGAATGGCTGATGGAGCAAGGTATTAGCTCGGTATCACTTAACCCAGATACGGTTATCGATACATGGTTGAAGCTTGGTAACGTCGCTAAGTAACGACTGAATATCGTCACCATAATAAAAAAATGCCAGAGCACTCGCTCTGGCATTTTTATATTCATTTATTGGGATGACATCCCGAGTCGACTTTCATTAACCTTTATGGGTAATAAGCCAAGCTTCTTCTGCAAAACGAGTTAACCCTTGCTGGATTCGGCGGTGATTGCTGTCTGCTTCATCACGCTCTAACAGGGTCACATCAAAGTCATCACCAAAATGCTTCATCACTTCTGTGCTAGGTACGCTGTATGGTGGTCCTGTCATCTCGCTTTGAATGTAGTCCAATGTGATAAGAAGAATACGGCCGCCCGGTTTCAACGTTTGTTTTAGCTTTTCAACGTAGAGCGCTCTCACCTCTTCCGGCATGGCGATCATCGCAGCGCGATCGTAAATCAACTCTACTGGCTGAATTGGAGCGGTAAAGTAGTCACCGACATAAATGTTCAGCTCATCAAACTGATATAACTCAAACTGACCATTGATTGGGGTGACCATCGGGGTGTAAAAATGCTCTGAGAAAAATGAACGCACCGCAATTTGACTCAGCTCGACACCTTGCACATCATCGTGACGCTGTGCCAACCAAACTAAATCCTCTGACTTGCCACAAAGCGGCACAAAGACCTTCTCGTCACGGTTTGGGGATACTCGTTCCCAATACTTAATGAGCAAAGGGTTCACATCTTCCAAGTGAAAACCTATTTTGTTTGCAGCCCACTTGTCGTGCCAAAGTTCAAAATCGTTCATTTATCGTTCATATTCGCTGTGGATAATGGTTAACGTAGAGTTTACAGAGTGCAGACAAAATGTCACACCCAATCGAGTAGATTTTATTAAGAGATAGGCATCACAGTTTACAAACTCTGTTACACAGTTTGTGTTGGGTTTTCCGTAAGGAACCCCATATTATGATTAGCAACACTCCTGCGCGTTAACGCCTTTTTTGTACCCGTTTTTATAACGTAACTAGGAGAGAGAATGAGCACGTTTCTTCGTACTGCAGCACTAATGCTATTGGTACTCAGCCGCGCACCTGCATTTGCGGCCACGCTTAATCAATCCGATTCCACCCCAACAAAAGGAAAGCAAGAGCAAAACGAAGTTTGTCCATCTGTATTCAAACACAGTCTTAGTGGCTTGTACGGCATTGATGCTGTTCAAGGCGCTGCCTTCCAACCCCATAACGATTTTGACATCTTGTACAGCAAAGCCCACCAGGCTCAACATGAGCTAGAAGCGCTTTGTAAAACCACCGCCCTACTGACTGACACCGATGCCTACTTTGCAGGCGTAAAATCTGCTGAGCGAGCAAAAGTGAAGATTGACACCGAGCTCAACGGTCAGGTGAATCAAATCACAGATCTGGCTCGAGGCACTATCGTCGCTCAAGACGTTGAAAGCCTTGTAGGCGCTTATGAAGCGCTTAGCCGTGAAGCTCAGGTAGTAAGGGTTAAAAACCGCTTCAAAAGCCCAGCAGCGTCTGGATATCGTGACCTAAACATCTTGGTTAAATTACCTAAGACCGGAATTATCGCTGAAGTACAACTGCACCTTAAAGACATCGCAGATGTTAAGAGTGGACCTGAGCACGATTTGTATGAAATCGTTCAAGGAATTGAGCGTAGAGCAGCCGCTGAAAACCGCGCACTTAATGAGTTTGAGACTGCACAAATCGCCAGCCTACGACGCCAATCAATGGAGCTGTATCAAAACGCTTGGCAACCTTACATTACGACCAACATTCGAGCGGCGTAATCCGCTCTTGATTGAACGCATGTAGAGCAATGGCTTAGCGTTCGATTTCCCCTAAATATGTAGCCTCTAAATACCTAGCGCCTAAACCACAAAAAGACCACACTAGGTGGTCTTTTTGTTTAACAGTAGGACATTAATCTACTTTGATATTTTCGACTCGAGCCTTCAGTTTCTGACCCGGACGGAATGTCACTACGCGTCGAGCGGAAATGGGAATGTCTTCACCAGTTTTGGGATTTCGACCCGGACGTTCATTCTTGTCACGCAAGTCAAAATTACCAAAACCCGACAGTTTTACCTGTTCGCCACTTTCAAGTGATTTTCTAATTTCTTCGAAAAACACTTCTACCGTTTCCTTGGCATCCCTTTTACTGAATCCGAGTTTCTCAAATAGGTTCTCAGCCAGATCGGCTTTTGTGAGCGCCATAAAACTCCCCTCAAAGCTAATTCATACCTTGTTATCGCAGTGATAACGCTTAAGATTTCGTTCGACCAATCAACAACATAACAGGCCAACTTTGAAAAGTGTAAGCCAACCTTCTGATTTTCGCCAACTTTTTTTATTTCAGAACTATGTCAGGATTTTGCTTTAAGTTTTAGCAAGTTATCGGATTTTCAGCATATTTTAGAGATATAGATTACTCAGCAACATTTGCACGGAATTTTATTCCAAAAAATAACAATAAATCAGACTTAAATAAAGTTATAAACAAAATTAAAAATAGTGACCTTGATGCAGATGAGTTGCAATTTATTGTGTAAAAACAGCGAGTTGCAATATATTTTCGATATGAAACTGGGTTTTTCTTCCCTATTATATTGAGGTATAAAAAAAGCGAGTTACTTTTCAGTAACTCGCTTTTTCAGGCAATTCACGTTGATACGCTAATCGCGATTAGTCACGAAGTGATGCACCAAATTTCTCAGAAATATGGGCAACAATTGCGTCTACCGCACCTGCAATATCTGCATCTTCAAGCGTGCGCTCTAGAGACTGTAGAGTCAAAGCAATCGCTAGGCTCTTCTTGCCTTCCTCAACGCCCTTACCTACGTAAACGTCAAACAATTTCGCGTCTTTTAGGAACTCGCCACCTTGCTCTAGGCAAGCTGCAACGATGTCACCAGAAGCAACCGCTTCATCAACAACAACGGCGATGTCACGACGGTTTGCAGGGAACTTAGAAAGTCCAGCCGCTTCTGGAATCACCTTCGTGTTGATCGCAGACCATTCAACTTCGAATACGATAGTACGACCGTTTAGACCGAACTTGCGCTCAAGCTCTGGGTGAATAGTACCAATGACACCAACCTCTTTGCCATCTACAACGATTGCTGCAGATTGACCTGGGTGAAGTGCTGGGTGTTTCGCTGCAGAAAATGAGTATGCTTTCTCGTTTGCAGACAGTTCTAGAATCGCTTCTAGGTCACCTTTAAGATCAAAGAAATCAACCGTGTTAGTTTCAATATCCCAATGCTCTTCGCTGCGAGTACCCGCAATCACACCTGCAAGCATAGGCTCTTGGCGCATGCCATTTTCAGCGCTTTCGCAAGGGATGAAACGCAGGCCGTATTCGAATAGACGAACACGTGGTTGCTGACGCTTCTGGTTGTGAACAACCGTATTTAGAAGACCTTGGATAAGACCAAGACGCATTGCTGACATTTCCGCAGAAATTGGGAATGGCAGAATCAGTGGCTCAACGTCTGGCACAACAAGCTTTTGCTGCTCTGGCTCAACGAAACTATAAGTAATCGCTTCATGGTAGCCACGGTCAACAAGCAAATCGCGTACGCGTTTCAGCGGAAGATTCGCTTCAACGTGGTTGTGCATCTTAAGTGTTGCAGCAGGGTGTTGATTTGGAATGTTGTCGTAACCATAGATACGACCTACTTCTTCAATCAGGTCTTGTTCGATTGCGATGTCGAAACGCCATGTCGGTGCAACACCAGTCCAGCCAGTATCCGTCGTTGTTACTGTTAGACCTAGACGCTCTAGGATCTCAACAACTTCAGAGTCAGCGATGTGGTGACCAAGAAGTGAATCTAGCTTAGTACGGCGCAGTTCAACTGTGTTTGGCTTAGGAAGATCAGCGTCAGACTCAACAGCAACGACAGGTGCTACTTCACCGCCACAGATTTCAACTAGAAGCTCAGTTGCACGCTCCATTGCGCTGAATTGCAGTGCGTAGTCCACACCACGCTCAAAACGCATTGAAGAATCTGTGTGAAGACCGTAGCTACGAGCGCGGCCACGAATGTGGTCCGGTGCGAAGAACGCACACTCTAGAAGCACGTCTTTAGTCTCAGTTGTTACGCCAGACTCTTCACCACCAAAGATACCTGCGATAGCAAGTGCTTTGTTGTGGTCTGCAACAACAAGTGTGTCTGCGTTTAGCTCAGCTTCAGTGCCGTCTAGAAGAGTCAGTTTCTCGCCCTGCTCTGCCATACGAACAACGATACCACCTTCAATCTTAGCTAGATCGAACGCGTGCATTGGCTGACCTTGCTCTAGAAGCACATAGTTAGTGATATCTACAACAGGGTCGATTGAACGAATACCACAACGACGCAGTTTCTCTTGCATCCATAGTGGTGTTTCAGCTTGAACGTTCACGTTCTTAACGATACGACCTAGGTAACGAGGACACGCTTCCGTTGCTTTAACTTCGATAGACGCCACATCAGCAATAGATGCTTCAACAGGGTTAACCGCTGGTGCTGTCACGTCAGCACGGTTTAGAACGCCAACTTCACGAGCAAGACCACGGATGCTGAAACAGTCAGCGCGGTTTGCAGTTAGGTCAACGTCAACAGTTACGTCATCAAGACCTAGGAAGTCACGGAAATCAGTACCGATTACTGCGTCTTCAGCCAGTTCCATAATGCCGTCAGATTCAACATCGATACCTAACTCAGTAAACGAGCACAGCATACCGTGTGAAGGTTGACCACGTAGTTTTGCTTTCTTGATTTTGAAATCGCCTGGAAGAACAGCACCAACAGTTGCTACTGCTACTTTCAGACCTTCACGACAGTTTGGAGCGCCACAAACGATGTCTAGCAGTTCTTCTGCGCCAACATCAACTTTAGTTACGCGTAGCTTGTCTGCGTCTGGGTGCTGACCGCACTCAACCACTTTACCTACTTTAACGCCAGTGAAAGAGCCTGCTACAGGCAGTACATCGTCCACCTCTAGGCCAGCCATTGTAATTTGGTGCGTAAGCTCGTCAGTCGAAACTGAAGGGTTTACCCACTCACGAAGCCATGATTCGCTGAATTTCATTGTGATGAACCCTCTGGATTACTTGAACTGTTTTAGGAAACGTAGATCGTTCTCGAAGAACGAACGTAGGTCATTTACGCCGTAACGAAGCATAGCTAGACGCTCGATACCGATACCGAATGCAAAACCAGAGTATTTTTCAGGGTCGATGCCTACGCTGCGAAGTACATTTGGGTGCACCATGCCACAGCCTAGGATTTCTAGCCATTTGCCATCTTTACGCTTTACGTCCACTTCCATTGAAGGTTCAGTGAATGGGAAGTATGACGGACGGTAACGAACTTCAAGATCTTCTTCGAAGAAGTTAGTTAGGAAATCGTGCAGGATACCTTTCAGTTGTGCGAAGTTAACATTTTCGTCAACCAGCATGCCTTCCACTTGGTGGAACATTGGCGTGTGTGTTTGGTCGTAGTCGTTACGGTAAACACGGCCCGGCGCGATGAAGCGGAATGGTGGTTTGCCATTTTCCATCGTACGGATCTGTACGCCAGACGTGTGGGTACGTAGCATCAGATCAGGGTTGAAGAAGAAGGTATCGTGGTCAGTACGAGCTGGGTGGTCTTCTGCAATGTTTAGTGCATCAAAGTTGTGGAATGCATCTTCAATTTCAGGACCAGACTCAGTGCTAAAGCCTAACTCACCAAAGAACTTTTCAATACGCTCAACAGTACGAGTAACTGGGTGTAGACCGCCGTTCTCGATACGACGACCTGGTAGGGTTACGTCGATAGTTTCTGCCGCTAGCTTAGCTTCAAGCTCTGCACGTTGTAGTGCATCTTTGCGTGCTGCGATAGCTTGCTGAACCACACCTTTTGCTTTGTTGATCTCTTGACCAGCACTGCGGCGCTCTTCTGGTGGTAGTTTACCTAGGCTTTGAAGTTGAGCCGTTAGCTCACCTTTCTTACCTAGATACTGAACACGCACTTCGTCAAGTGCGACTAGCGAGTCTGCAGCGTCAATCGCTGTGCCCGCGTTAGCAATGATCTCTTCTAGATGTTGCATCGTTTCCTCGTCTACCGTCCGGTAGTATCCATAAGGGTGTTTTTTGATAGCTGTACATACTAATAAAACCCGCCGCCAATGCCAAATTGATTTGTAAATTGAACGGGTTATTGGGCAAAAAAAACACGTTTTTTGCCCTTTTGATGAAAAACTAGCAGGAAACGATGAGTAATCGCGGTTTTCTAGAGGCGATTATTTGGCTTTTGCTCGGATGAAGATGAAGTTTGGACGACGAGATAGTCGTTCAAAAGTCTCAGGAGCCACCGTTTGCATTTCGGGCGCGGGCTTACCTTCAGAAAACTTGTCTAAAATAAAACCGGCTTCAGATAAGCTATCAAATAAGTTCGTCAATGAACGTCTAAAGAATGAAACCTCCACCGGCTCACCAACGGTATCCCAGTGCTCAGTAATACGTTCTACATCAAAGTAGTTATTGAAGGCATCGTCTTCAAAGTCGATGATCGGATGGTGGGTAGAAAAAACAAAGGTTCCCCCGTTTTCACAACACGCTGCACTTCTGAAAACAAAGGCACCAAATCTTCTAAGTAGTGAATCATCAGTGGGCAAACAACAACGTCATACTGATCACTGACTTCATTCGGTAAGCCTTCTGTCAAATCTTGCGAATAGCATGTGACAGCGTCACCCAGGCGACGTTGGGTCAACGCGACCATTTCCTCTGATAAATCAATCGCCGTGACAGTTGCACCTTGCTTCGCGAAGAGCTCCGCGTAGACGCCAGGACCACAACCTAAGTCAAGAACCCGCTTGTTTTTCACATCACCGACTAGCGCGAGTGTAGATGGACGTTCATAAAGTGCATTATATGCATTGTTTTCAATCGCTTCGGCATATTTGTCCGCATGCTTGGTGTACATCTCACCCATCAGAGTCTCCAACTTTCACATTTATCAACTATGGTAATCGCGGGCAATCTACCTTTCACATTTTTGCTCGTCAATGCCTGACAACGGGATATTACTTAATCTTAACCGCGCCACACTAAACGAAGCATATCCTTATGCTGAATACCCTGCTCGAATATTGGTTCGTCATAGTTATCAAGAAAGAAGTCTTTTACGACACTGTCGACTCGAAAACCATGTTTTTGATAAAAGGATAATTGGTACCCAAACGAACCGGTACCAAGTTCAACCTTTCTAATTCCGCTTTCGGCGAGCATTTTCAAAGCTTCATCCAACAACACCCCACCAAAGCCTTTACCTTGGTGCTCATCATAAACAGCAATATTGAACAGCTCAGCTCTCTGTTTTTTATTGTCAATTTCTACCAATAGTGCCCCTACTATCTTACCTTGTAAAAAAGCCGCGTATGCTTCGCATCGCTGACGATAAACGTTAATAGCCGCCTCTTCAGGGTCGGCAATTAGCAACAGATCGAGCGGTAACTCATCATGTGTTAGTGATTTAACTTCAAACATTGAGTCCATCATCATCCAATCTCTTTTTCCATCAGAAAGTTTTTTAAACCTACACCACTTACACTTGCTTCGTTTTCTCTAACGATATTGAACCCAAAATAAAGATAAAACGGCTTGGCCGTGATGCTTACATATGAATAAAGCTTGGCTAAGGCCATCTCATTTGCCTTTTGGTGAATAACGCTCATCAAAGCACGGCCAACACCTTGCCCTTGGAATTGATGATGGCAATAGAAATGATCAATGAGACCATCCGGCTGTAGATCACTGTAACCAAGAATACGTTCACCGTCTGTAGCGACAAACGGCTGCTTTGAAACAACATAGCGCTCAAACACCTCTATTTTCATGTCTAACGGAGCCCAGCAATTCACCTGCATCTCATTGTAATCTTTGCGATTTACAGTGCGAATTGTTTGTTGATAGAGCTTCAGTAGCCATTGAGCATCATGGGTTGTTGCTGGTCGGATAGTAATTTTGCTCAAAACAACTCCTTATCACCTAAACTGTCATGAAAACATCCAGCCATTGATAGGTAAAAGTATTACCGTGGTCACTAGATGGTAACCAATTGAAAAATAGCTTGTTGTGTACTAAATATTAAGACTCATAGAAAACGCAAAGCGGAAGCTATTATGCCCGAAAATAACAAAAAAGTTCTTGTGCTTTACGCTCACCCTTCACAGCGCCGATCTGAAGTCAACGCTCCCATGTTTCGAGACGCCACATCCGTCAAGGGCGTGACCGCGGTGGATCTTTATTACGAGTACCCCACGTACAACATCAATATTGATAAAGAGCAACAGCGCCTTATTGATCATGACGTCATCATCTTCCAATTTCCTCTCTATTGGTATTCAACGCCCTCTATTCTGAAAGAATGGCAAGACTTAGTCCTAGAATATGGATTTGCTTACGGTCAAGACGGCACTGCCCTGCATGGAAAGACTTTCTTCTGTGCTATCTCTGCTGGCGGTAAAGCGGAAGCGTATCAAACTGATGGTTACAACCATTTCACAATCAGAGAGTTACTACAGCCACTAGAGCAGACTGCAACATTGACAGGCATGACCTACCTTCCTCCATTTTGCCTGTTTGGCTCTCGTACGGCACAAGAAGAGCGACGCATACCAGAACATCGGGAACGCTGGCGTGAGTTACTCACCCTGCTCGTCGAAGATAAATTCGATACCCAACACGCCATGCCAATGGAAAAACTCAATCACTATTGGCCTCAAGAGCAATCTGTTGAATCTGATGAGGGAACATCATGACCGAGTATTTTTTACAAGCATTCGTCTATTTGATTGCCGCCGTCATCGCCGTACCTATCGCTAAACGACTTGGCCTAGGCTCTGTTCTCGGCTACTTGATTGCAGGCGTTGTCATCGGACCAATCATCGGACTGGTTGGTGAAGAAACAACCGCCATTCAACACTTTGCTGAATTTGGTGTCGTGATGATGCTATTTTTGGTTGGCTTAGAGCTCGAGCCCAAAATGCTTTGGGGGATGCGACACAAGCTTATTGGCCTAGGGGGATTCAGGTAGGTGGCACAGCTGCAGCTGTCATGGCTATAGCATTAGCGCTCGGACAAACATGGAGCATTTCGTTAACTATCGGCCTTATTTTCGCGCTCTCTTCTACCGCTATCGTGCTGCAAACCTTCCATGAGAAGGGCTTAGCAAAAACTGAAGGTGGCCAAAGCTCCTTTTCTGTGTTGCTATTCCAAGACATTGCCGTCATTCCAATGCTTGCCTTCATACCGCTTTTAGCGATTCCTGAGTTGGTTGAGCAAGCCCAAAATGCTGTTGACCAAGCCGCAGAACATCATGAGCAGATAAGTTTGGTCGCAGGCTTACCAGGTTGGGCCTATGGCCTAGTGATTACTGCCTCTATCGCCGTGGTTGTGGTTGGCGGACATTTCCTAAGCCGTCCTCTATTTCGCTTTGTTGCATCTTCTGGCCTTAGAGAAATCTTTACTGCTACGGCGCTAATGTTGGTAATAGGGATCGCCGCATTAATGAGCTTAGTGGGTCTGTCTCCTGCTCTGGGTACGTTCCTTGCAGGTGTTGTTCTGGCAAACAGTGAGTTCAGACACGAGCTTGAGTCTAATATCGACCCATTTAAAGGCTTGTTGTTAGGACTTTTCTTCATCACTGTAGGTGCCGGCATCAACTTTGAAATCTTGTTCAATGACTTCTTTGTTATCATTGGGTTAACTCTCGGTGTTATGCTGTTGAAAGCAGCAGTCCTCTACATCTTGGCCATGATCTTCAAAATACAAAACAGTGCTCGCTGGTTGTTTACGTTAAGCTTGGCACAAGCGGGTGAGTTTGGTTTTGTGCTACTAAGCTTCTCGGTTCAAAATCATGTACTGCCGAATGATATTGCACAAACGCTTTCTCTGGTCGTCGCGCTATCGATGTTCCTAACACCTGGCCTATTTATACTATTTGATAAAGTTATCCTTCCCCGCTACGAGAAACAGAGCAACGATAGAGAAGCAGACACTGTTGACGAACGTGGTAGCGTGCTAATCGCGGGTATGGGACGCTTTGGACAAATTGTTAACCGACTGCTCGTTGCCAATCATGTTCGTACGGTGGCATTGGATGTTCGAGCTGACCAAGTTGATAACATGCGCCAAATTGGTACCAAAGCCTTCTTTGGTGATGCTTCCAAACCTGACATTCTTCATACCGCAGGGATCGAGGAAGTAAAACTGCTCGTCGTCGCCATTGACAATCAAGAAGCCAGTATTGAGCTTGTAAAGTATGTTAAACATACGTACCCTCACGTGAAAATTCTCGCAAGAGCGTTCGACCGTGGACATGGCTACCAGCTCAGACAAGCTGGTGCGGACTACATTGAATCAGAAACCTACCACTCAGCACTAGAACTTGGTGCTAAGGCAATGAATTGTCTAGACTTCCATCCTTTCTTCGTGGAACAACAAAAAACCACGTACAAAGTCATTGAAGATAAACAATCAGACCGTCTCTACGAGGGGTGGAAAGGTGGCGCTGAGGGTGAGCGCTTTGATAATAACTACCGTGATCTGTTTATAGAACTAGAGGGCTTTATTAAGGACGCGATGCAAATTGATCGCAACGACAAACACTCTCGCGAGCGTGGCTGGACACCACCTCCAAAAGGCTACGCCGACAAGTTTGAAGAGTAGTAGTTAAAGGTCTGGTCAATACAAGGACGGGCACATTGCCCGTCTTTATTGTTTTATTTGCCCTAACCTTTACTCGCAGCATTAGAAACAATACAAAGAGAACAACGTGGATAAAGATTCAAAACAGCTAGCTAAGCAACTGTTTAATATGACATTACCTATGGTGCTAGGTGTCCTATCACTCATGAGTTTTCAACTGGTAGACAGTGCATTTATTGGCCAGCTAGGTGTGCTGCCACTCGCGGCACAAGGCTTTACCCTGCCGATGCAAATGGTGATCATTGGTATACAGGTGGGCCTTGGCATTGCAACGACAGCCATCATTTCCAGAGCACTTGGCGCTAACAATGATGAATACGCAAAGCAGTTAGGTGGGTTGATATTGGTGTTTGGTAGTGCTGGCGTGGCAATCATTGGCGTGCTGATCTGGTTTATTCGCCACCCAATTCTTGCCATGTTAAGCGCCCCTGAAAGTGTTTATCCAGTCATTGATAGCTATTGGCCTTATTGGCTATTGAGCTCATGGGTGGGTGCAGTACTCTACTTTTATTACAGCGTCTGCCGTGCCAATGGCAATACTGTGCTGCCGGGAATGATGATGGTCATTACCAGCATTATCAACCTTGCCCTTGACCCTTTGTTTATTTTTACTTTTGACATGGGCATCAACGGCGCTGCCATTGCAACTATTGTTGCCTTTGGTATTGGCATTGCAGTCGTAGCGCCGAAAGTAGTGTCAAAAAACTGGGCGTCATTTAATTGGTCCAACGTGGATATCGGCGAGAGTTTACGCTCAATTTGGAAAATCATGCGCCAGCCATGGTCAGTCAATTACTACCACCGCTATCTTCTATGCTGGCAACAAAGCTGCTCGCGACTTTCGGCACTGCTGCAGTTGCGCTTGGGCGCTAGGCTCACGCTACGAGTTTTTTGCCATTGTAACTGTGCTTGCCTTAACCATGTCGATGCCGCCTATGGTGGGCAAACTGCTTGGCGCAAAAAATATCGAGGACATCAAAAAGCTGGTTAACATCGCGGTTGGCTACATTTTAGGATTTCAATTGTTAGTCGCCGTTATTACTTGGCTATTCGCCACTCAACTTTCCTCACTTATGACCAGTGAAGACAATGTATTCCAAATCTTGAATTACCATCTGATTTTAGTGCCATTCAGTTTAGGGCCACTTGGCGTATGTATGCTTATGGTGTCTATCTCAAATGCTCTGGGTAAAGCTAAAACAGCCCTAACCATTTCGACCCTTCGACTATTCGCATTTTTCTTGCCTTGTTTGTGGCTCGGTGCACAATTTGGGGGAATTCAAGGGCTCTTTTATGGTGCGCTAATTGGTAACATCCTAGCTGGAGTAAGCGCTTGGTTTACATACAATTATTCGGTTAAGCAGCTAGAGAAAACATTAGCTCAGTAGACCATTGCACTTAAAGTGGTAACGGTAACGGCTTTGTCAAACGCCCTCTCCTTTGCTAGGTTTAAAATACGTAGTGAAAGGAGAGGTGCAATTAATGAAAATAAACATTCAGACCCATCACGTATCGATCGGCGACGACTCAAGAGAAGAGATAGAAAGCAAGTTCGAAAAAATTGCGGCTCACTTCCCGCAGCTCATTAGTAGCGACATCATCATTAGAAAAGAGCATGACCAACATGAGGTGGAAATATTCACCAACTACGAAGGCGTAAGGGTCTCAGCCAAAGCTACTCACGACATCATGTACCCCGCAATCGCGGCATCGTTAAAGAAACTAGAAGCAGGGCTTCGAACTCGCAAAGGCCAGCTAAAAGCGGACATCCACTCTTAACACACTTACCACGATATCACTGACGTGGTTTATGCCTAACCAAGATTCCAAAGCCGACGAAACGTCGGCTTTTTTTGGTACTCGGCATCACCTAGTTACATCTTGTTACTCTGATATTAAGTAACTAAATACCTGCTTTATCGCGCACGCTATCGCTCACCATACACAGCTCAAGTAGTCTCTTCGCCTTTTCAACGCCTGTGGCACAAAATGGCAACTTTACAAAATATATCTCGCTACTATGTGCTCCAGACAACGCAGAGCAGACAACATAGAGCAAACAAAATGACTTATAGAGATTTTCAACATACCGACGCATACAAACTTATGGTGGGCACGGGTGACTTGATCACTTCCATCGCCAACTTTAGCTATACAGTAATCAAAGCCGTGGCTAAAGCCGGTTACTGGATTGCCCGAAGAACTTACCTATGGATCGCCCAGCGATAAATCTGAAACCAACCCAATTTCTGAGAGAGCGAATGAAAAGCAAACTAACTCTTGTTTTAGCGTTGGCAATTGGAACTGCCCTTCCCCTTACAACTTTGGCTTCGGATAGCGTATCGTCAACCAACCAAACTTTATTGTCACAATCTGAAGCGCTTATCCAGGACGTTGAACGTCTAAGCACCTCAGCTGAGCTCAATCGCTTTGAAGAGAGCATCATCGATCGCAAGAACGATACACTTCGACAATCATTGTCCGAGCGCTTAGTGAACAGCAAAGATGCGGAAACGAATAAACAAGTTGTCGCTAGCCAGCTCACGTTGATGCAAAACCTTCTTGCCGTAAATGAACAAGACCTAAAGCGACTCTCGAAAGAGTCAAAAAAGGCCATAGATGCAGCTAAAGACGAAGTTCAGTTCGCGATGCAAAAACGCATCACAACAATGGATGAATACTATTCGGATCTATCTACGACTCTGAAATGGGCAGCGGACTTAGGTATCGATACCACTGAAGCACGCAGCACTCTTGAGCGTGATTTAAAGAAGCGCGCGGATTTTCTCTATAATTCTGTTCTGTATCTAGACAGTCAGTTAAGTGATGTCAATGACAGGCTGGCTTATCTTCCAGAAGAAGAAAAAGCATCACTTCAGAAAGATGCGATTCGAATTACAGGCCAAATCAACCTACTTATATTAAGCCTTGAGTCGAGTATTACCTTACTTGAGCAATATGGTGTCGATACGACAAATTACAAACAGCTACTGTTTACGATAACCGGAGATATTAGCACGGATGTTCTTGATGTCAGCGTGATGATGGGGCTGCTTACGGAATGGTTAGGCGCTTTCAAAGATTGGGCGATGGAACACACACCGTCTCTTATCGTGAAGATCTTTGTCTTTGGTATCATCCTTTGGCTATCACGCTCATTCGCAAAAATTGTTGGTAAAGCCGTACGTAAAAGTGTTAGCCACTCGACCATGAAATTCAGCGTATTGATGCAGGACTTTTTTGTCTCGATGGCTCAAAAAGGTGTCACAGCCCTTGGTCTGCTTATCGCATTATCACAGTTAGGGATAGAGCTCGGCCCACTACTGACGGGTTTCGGTGTCGCAGGTGTGATCATTGGTTTTGCTCTACAAGATACATTATCTAACTTTGCATCAGGCATGATGATTCTTATCTATCGTCCTTTTGATGTGGGTGACCTTGTTAAAGTGGCGGGGATTTCAGGCACAGTGAGTCATATGAGTCTGGTTTCTACCACGATAAGAACCGTTGATAACCAGCGTTTGGTGATCCCAAACAACAAGATCTGGGGTGACACCATTAACAACATTACGGCTGAGAAAACGCGACGTGTAGACATGACGTTTGGTATTGGTTATGGCGATGACATAGACAAGGCAAAACAGGTATTTTCTGACATTCTTGCGGCGCACCCAAAAGTGCTTAAATCACCAGAGCCGATGATCTATGTTCATACCTTAAACGAGAGTTCTGTGGATTTCATCGTAAGGCCGTGGGTGAAAACAGAGGACTATTGGGACGTTTATTGGAACGTGACAGAAGAAGTTAAGAAACAGCTTGATAGCCATGGTATCAGCATTCCATTCCCACAGCGTGATGTGCACGTGTATCAACATGCTGCAACTTCAGAAGCCGACTTATTGACTGTTGCTCAGGCCGCAGCGAAGTAACTAAACCGCGAGTATCTAGCCCTGGATACTCGCATTATTTTTTCTAATCAATAACCAAAATATTTATCGTGATTAACATCACACTTTGTTATTGATGAAAGCCCAAACTGACACTAATATCTGCGCCCTAACACTGACAGGGCAAATCCTAGGCAGGTTTCATTACTCCCTATTGTTTACGAGATATTTGAGAAATGTCATCCAAATTTCCATTAGCAAAGCTGACCTTTTTGATCGCTATTCTGACCGCTGTAGGTCAAATGACTCAAACTATGTATGTGCCATCCATTGGGCAAATGGCGCAAGAGTTTCGCGTTAACCCTGCCATGCTACAAGCTGTAATGGCGTGTTATTTGATCCCTTACGGTTTATCCCAGTTCGTATATGGCCCTCTATCAGATAAATTAGGTCGTAAACCTATCATACTAGTTGGATTGGCTATCTACCTTGTCGGTGCTGTTATTAGTCTGTTCGCCCATTCATTCGAGCTATTTTTGCTGGGCAGCTTCATTCAAGGCGCTGGTATCGGTAGTGGCGGAGCAATGTCTCGAACACTCTCTCGTGACTGTTTCTCAGGAGAAGAACTGCACCGTGCAAACAGCATCATTAGTATGTGTGTGATTTTTTCACCACTGCTTGCACCTGTGCTTGGTGGCGTGTTTACCGAAACACTGGGTTGGCGTTCAAGCTACCTGTTCTTAACTTTGTTTGCCGTTGCTGTAGTGATTGTAATGGCATCGAAGCTGATGGAGACACTACCGCAAGAGCGCAGAAGCAAAAGCTCAGCAATGGACAACTATCGATTTGTGCTATCAGATCGCCGCTTTCAAGGTTATGTGATTTGCCTTGTAGCAACCTTCGCCGGTGTTGCAGTATTCGAAGCGGCAGCTGGCGTATTGTTTGGTGGTGTACTTAAACTATCGGCGTTGACTGTAAGCATATTATTTGTGATGCCAATCCCAGGCTATTTGTTGGGCGCTGGTTTCTCATCCATGCTGGCTAAACGTTACGGTACACAAGCGGCATTCAAATTTGGCTTGGCTGCTATTGTACTTGGCTCTGTGGTGGTATTACTGCCAGGTTTACAAGATGCAACCGACGCTTGGACACTAACGTTTGGATCCACAGTCTATTTTCTTGGTGCTGGTGTCTTATTTCCAGCGGCAACCACGGGCGCATTAACACCCTTCCCGAATCATGCTGGTACAGGTGGTGCGGTATTGGGCGGCATGCAAAACCTTGGAGCTGGACTTGCCACTCTTGGAGCATCGGTTATCCCTGCTAGCAGTCAACTTCCGCTCGGGGTAATAATGCTTATCATGGCGCTATTAGCAATGTGGGGGCTTCATATTGCCAATCGTGATAGAGGTCATGATAATAGCAATGATGCTGTCATGGTCTAAAACATTCATTGACAGAATTACCTCACAAGGCGACGTTTAACGTCGCCTTTTTGCCGCAAAAATTAGACTCAACTCTACATATCGTTGCGTTTCAATACCATTTATCGACTTCTATTTTGTTTTCAGTTGGTTAACATTGCAATATGGCATACAGCAGCTAGAATGGTGACTTACCTCTACCCAATAATGCCATGGAAGGAGTCACTGGAGTTGAGAGTTCGCTGTATGCATCACCTTGTTGTCATTGTTATCTCCACTGCTCTAGTCGTCATTAATGCCATTCCAAGTGCACATGCCGCTAGCTCGGAAAATAAAACCTTTCAGGTCTCTGCCCACGAACGCGATTTTTTAGCGAGATTTATTTTTTCGACCATTGAGAGTCAATCCAACTTTCGCTTTGAATATGTTGCGGCATCAGACTTTACTGAACGACTCAATGCCGTTGAAGATCGCAAGCTCGATTTTGTCGCCAATATCACTTTTACCAAAGCTCGCTCTCAACGATTTATTTTTTCACAGCCGATCAATATCGAGCCTACCTATTTGTATACTCAATCCGGGCAAAGCTTTGACGAACTGACTGTGATTGGCACCACAATGGGAACAGCGTTTAACGATATTATCCAACGCTACTACCCAGATAAACGCGTATTGAGTTTTAACGATAATGAAGTGGCGTTTGAAAGCATGCGCAGCGGCGATATTGATGGCTACATTGGCACATTTTTACAGCTAGAATGGTTTTTAAATGCTGGATTTAAAGCGGCTCTGATTAATGATAGGGTCTCAATACCGCCTGTCTCTATCATTACCAATAAACAAGAGAACGCGCCTTTGTTGGCGAAGTTCAGTCAAATCATCTCACAAGATTCTGTTCAAAAGCAGATACGTAGTTATATCGAAAGCTACATCACCAACATAGCAATCAAGCAGTTAAAAAGTGACATTGAATCTTCTGGCTTAGACCTTAGGGCCCCTCTAGAGGTGCATCTCAACCACAGAAAGCCTTATGTCTATCAATCCAAAGATGGTGATGTAAAAGGCGTTGCCGTAGAACTGGTTAACGAAATCTGTCGTCTCGGTTCTTTGCAATGTGAACTTATCTACGAGCCCAACAAGGCCTGGGCAACATCGCTGCAAAAACTCATGCTTGCCGAGCACGACGTCATGACCCCTATTGCCGATCTCAGGCATCGCAAAAAGCATATGATCTTCAGTCGGCCTTTTGCTTCCATTGATGGAGTCATTGCGAAACGTGTTGGGTTTAAAGACGAAGTCTACAGGCATATCTCTGAGCTTTTTGCTGAGCGCGTAGGTGTTGTTGAAAACGATGTTTTTGCCACTATTACCAGGCGATTGCTACCAAACAAAGAATTGGTCTATTTCAAAGACACCGAAGCCATGGTACGAGGTTTAATTGCCGGGACCATTGACTACGCCGTCACTAACCGCGTCACACTTAATACTCTGCTTTATGAGCAAGTGCTGTCGGAAATTACCGAAGACCATTACTTTAAACCTTTTTATCAGTCTCATCTTAGTTTTGGTTTTCCTAAAACAGAACGTGGTGAAACATTGGCTAAACTGTTCAATCGCACCTTGGACTTTGTTGATACAGAAGCGATTCACCAGAAATATCAACCACCTGCAAACTGGCGGGAGCTAAATAAAAAAGAATTAGATAAAAGGCGCCTGAATATAATCAATGTTCTGCTTGGATTGTTTATTTTAGTTACCATCGTATTTGGTTATCTTACTAACCATAGAGCAAACCACGACGCCCTAACTAAGCTAAAGAATCGTTATGCGTTGAATCGTATTCGTAAGCAATCATTAGGTAAAGGAAACGGACTTATTTATATTGACCTTAATGGGTTCAAACAAATTAATGACACTTACGGTCACACGGTCGGCGACCAAGTACTAAGATGCTACGCCAAACTACTTCGCCAAACGGTAAAAGGGACAAGCTATCGAATTGGTGGTGATGAGTTTGTTGCGATTACGCCACTGAGTAGAAGTAAATTGTCTGAACTACTACCACAACTCGAAAGTTTTGAATTTAAGCTTCGTGGCCAAGATGAAACATTGCAACTTCACGCAGCGGTAGGCGTGTTCTTACCAGACAGCAGCGAGCTAAGTATTAAGCAGCTACTTATCTATACTGACTTTGCCATGTACGAAGCGAAAAGAAACCAGGATCTTCGAAGTGTTATCGTAGACAAAGCTAAGTTGGCGGAGCTAATAGAAGCTAACGGAATTAATAAAGCGGCTTAAAGAGCTTAGAAATAGTAAAGAAGGCAACGCCTCCTTTACTATTGTGCTTACACTTCAAATCGGCCAACCAATTGATCTAGCCTTGAGATAGAGTTTTGCATAAGTGATGTTCGACGTGCTAACTGCTTGGATTGATATTGCAGTGAACTTGTCGACTCAGCAGCATGCTCCGCTGTTTGTGAATTGGTGTTACTCATGTCCGCTAGTCCAGTAATTGCAGCAAACAATGAGTTTACCGATTGTTGCAGCTGTTCGTTCTGCTTCGATGTATCAGCTAAATAAGCATTGCTTTCAACATTTTCAATCCCTGAACGCATGGTACTCACGCTTTCTCAGACTGCTGCCTTAATTGTTCCATCAAGTCGCCAATATCCTTCGCGGCAGCGGCGGTTCTATCTGCTAAAGTTCTCACTTCATCAGCGACGACCGAAAAGCCTCTACCGTGCTCACCCGCCCTCGCCGCTTCAATGGCCGCATTCAGTGCCAATAGATTGGTTTGCGCCGTAATGTCGGTGATAAGTGTGACGATGTCACTTATCTTTTCCATTTCATTGTTCACGTCATTCACGCTGGCAGACGAAGACTGAACAATCTCTTTAATATTCTCGGCACTGCTACGAGCCGTTTCATACTCCTGATGCGCTCGTTCAACAGATTCCGTCATCAACACATGCATTTCTCTTGCATTATCATTAGCAGAACGGATTTCTTCAACTTGCTGCTCGGAAAGATCAATAAGTTGGGAGATGGACCCAGACGTATCCTCACTCGACTTGGACAGCCGCTGACTACAACGAAACATAGATTCAGAGACGTTGTTCACCTCGCGACTCGCAAACACCAGTTCTGATACCACGGTTTCCAGGTTATCAATGAAACTGTTTGTCCATCGGCCTAAATCCCCTGTCTCATCCGCTTTGAACTTCGATGCATCGAGCCGTTGCTTTAGATTTCCATCCCCTTCTGCCAGCACCTTCATCACTCCCGTCATCTGCTCAAGGCTTAGTGACAAAGGTTTAGCCGTGCGTGCTCTAAACAGTAACGTTAGTGCACCAGCAGTGAGTAAGGATACACCTGCGCTCGAGTACGGATCCCAACCAAGAAAATGTTGAAGAGCGACTGGTAACAGTGTGACCAACATAGCTGAAGCCATAAAGCGGCGAGTTAAACGCCCCACCAGCGAGCGGTGACGGTGTACTTCCTCAAGATCCGACTCACACATCATGCCCCATCGATCAATAGAGCCCGGCAACTGAAATGTCACACCCTTGCCAATCACTGGAATGTGGCGATAGTCCGAGTATCCAGGATAATTAACATAGATATTGCTGCCATTTTTGATAGTTTCACGCACGCCTGGGTGAAGTTGGTTGGTTGCGGGATCATTAAACACCACCTCAAATTCAGTATGATGACGAATTTGCACTGTCCCCCAATCCGTTTGAACCCCTTGCTTTAGATTCTCACCATGAGAAAAGGTGTTGTCTTCAAATCGAGAGCGCGACAACGCTACACCTTGAGCGATGGATGGGTCAAACTTCGACTCAACCATAAATAGATAGTTGTCCCCAGACTCACTATAGATATGCCCCGCTTCTCGCTGAATCAAATCTCCCAGTACATCATTTGGCACACGTCCGCAGAGCACAGGAGAGTTAGGCTGATTCACATCAAGAGGTTGGTAGAACATCAAGGTGACAGCATCATGAAACTTGGATGATGATGCCCCTATTGTTAGCGTTTTCTGATCAACATAAGGACCATGTAAGAATGGCTTCACTTGACCAAGCTCTAACGCCTTTAAAGAAGTCAGTCTTTGTCCATTGTGTTCACGATAGCTAGAGTTGATTGTCACGCCAAGGCTATCGACTAAAAATAGCTCAGTGAAGTCCTTACTACGCTTAAGCAATAAATCGAGCGCTTCAGACTGTTCATCTTGCGTCTTTGAGGAGAGATAGAAAGCGGCATCTTCCAAGAACCTCCATTGATTAAGCGTCCATGTTTCTAGCAGCTTCACCCGAGTTTGAGCAATGCTCTCGAACGTTTGCTCAAGCTCATTAATACGACTGCGATTGGCAAAACAAGCCAAGCGCATCGCAATCTTCCCCGTATTCCCAAACCATGGTAGCCAGCGTTTTTCTATTGTCGTTAAGTTCATGTTCAATCCTTTGAATCTAGTTTGTTGATAATAAAGCAATTTATATACCCGTATTCTGTAGGGTTTAATCGCTCACAATTACAAAGGATAGACGGATGAAAAGGGGCGTCATCGCACTAAATGGCCTTGTATAGCACCAAGTCAGTGCATCACTAGCACCAAATGAGGGAGTTGCCCTTTCGAGGGGCAAGACATATCTACTAACAATAAAGTTGCCTGGTTAACGCTATGATCTTGATAACAAATAACCCATTTTCAGATGTAAATAGTACACTGTAAGCATTACTTCAATGCCTTGTTAGGAGACCACATGACTGAGAATCGTAAAGCCAGCCAAATTGTTTCCATTCTCTCAACTGTCCTTGCCATCGGCTTAGCCATTTATCTTGGATCACTGATCAAATCAGTCGATACCATCGAAGAAAAACTAAGTCATCAAGCACAGCAAATCGAACGAACAACCATTGCTGCAAGTGACAGTGCAGATCGTAGCAGTTACGTCCCTGCTTACTCTCACATCTACACCGATGGAGGTAAACCCGTTCTGCTAGAAACCACGTTAGTTGTGAGAAATACAGATCCAAAACAGAGCATTCAGATCCATAGCATTGATTACTTTGACACAGAAGGAAAACTGGTTAGAGAGTTCCTTGAAAAAGGTTATGTACTCGAACCACTTTCAAGCTCTGAGTATCTAGTAGAAAAGCGCGAAGTAAGCGGCGGGGTTGGAGCCAATTTTATTGTTAATTGGTCAAATCCGAATGACGCATCGGAGCCGATATTTGAAGCAGTGATGATAGGCTCCGGCCACGGAAAAGACATTTCCTTTACCAGTAGAGCGACGAACTAATACAAAACGCCCATTTCAACAAGTGAAATGGGCCGTTTTTAACGCGTAACTAGATACGCTTTAATCACGATTAATTTGTTTGTTCGTTCAAGTATGCTTGTAGTGAGATGTTGGTCCATTCACGCATTTTGTTTAAATATGAGGCTTGAGAATCCAAGATTTCTTTTGCCAGTTCATCATTAGCCGCTTGTTGTTTAAGCAGTTCACCGTTCGCTTGTTTTAGAGCATTAATTACTTCAGGTGGGAAGCTGCGAACTTTAATGTCTGGGTACTCTGAACTCATCTTAGACCAGCTGTTCGCATTTTCATGGAGCGCTTGAGTATACATATCAAACGCCGCGACACGGAACGAAGTCTCTAGAATGATTTTTAGATCGTCCGGTAGCTCTTGCCAAACTTTTTTGTTTACTAGGAACTGTGTCTCTGAACCTGGCTCATGCCATGCTGTATAGTAGTATGGCGCAATTTTCTGAAAGCCCATTCGTAAATCAAACGCAGGTCCAACCCACTCTAATGCATCAATAGTGCCGCGCTCTAGCGACGTATATAGCTCTCCTGGCGCGATATTCGTTGGCTTCGCGCAACTTGAGCCAACACTTCACCAGCAAAACCTGGTATACGCATTTTAAGCCCTTTCAAATCCTCAACAGTATTGATTTCTTTTTTGAACCAACCACCCATCTGAATATCAGAGTTACCACCTGGGAAAGACAATAGGTTGTGCGGTGAATACACTTGCTGCATCAACTCTAAACCGCCACCATGATAAAACCATGAGTATTGTTCCATCGTTGTCATACCAAATGGCATTGATGAGAAGTATAGCGTGTTGGGAACCTTGCCTTTCCAGTAGTATGAGCTGGAGTGTCCCAGGTCATACTGGCCCGATTTCACCATATCAAAGACACCCAATGGTGCTTTGTGTTTGTTGGCCGAATCGATACGAATAATCAAACGTCCGTTCGACATTTCTTTCGCAAGCTTAGCCATATTCTTACTTGCATCCCCTAATATGGGTGTATTCGGCCCCCAGGTTTCAGCCAGTTTTAGTCGATAAACTTTGTCATCGGCTTGAACGTGAACTGCGGCAAGAGTGGTTAGAGATGCGACGATAAGAGTACTGACTCGACGAATGGTTTTTTTGAAGTCCATTTCTTAGATTCCTATGTACGTTATTGGGTAGCTCACCAACAATGAATGTAAACACCTTGTATGTCAAAGTGTTATCATTTAGCTTCACTCAGATTGAGCAGCCAATCTGTCTATTATTTAACCGCCATCCATTGTTTTATCCTTTCCGCCGCACTAACCCTATATTTATCTCCAAGCCGAAGGTCGCTATAAATATTCCATTCTGTTTAACAAAGTGATAGTTCTGTCACGGATTCTCTGATATTAATAGCCGAATTGTTCAATATTTTGAAAAGTAACACTATGGACTGGGCCACGCTGACAATATTTATCCCCACCTTTTTCTTTGTATCTATCACTCCTGGTATGTGCATGACACTCGCGCTGACCATGGGCATGAGCATCGGTTATCGACGCACCTTATGGATGATGATTGGTGAGCTTTTGGGCGTTGCGGTTGTTGCTCTCGCGGCTATTTTGGGTATCGCGGCAGTGATGTTGAGATACCCAGAAGTGTTCACTATTTTCAAAGCAGTAGGTGCGACTTACCTCTTCTATTTAGGCGTTCAAATGTGGCGTTCACGCGGTAAACTCGCCATCACATCTGAGGTTGAGCAATCGTCACGCCACAACGATTGGGATCTTGTTGTACAAGCTTTGTCACGGCCATCGCCAACCCTAAAGGCTGGGCATTCATGATTTCACTGCTTCCACCTTTTATTGATCAATCCAAGTCAATGTTTGGCCAGGTCTCCATGATGCTTGCCATTATCTTGGTCAGTGAGTTCGTCTGCATGACGATCTACGCAACCGGTGGTAAAGGTTTAAAGCGCACTCTGGGTAATGCCAACAATGTACGAACCATGAATCGCATCGCAGGCACACTGATGTGTGGCGTTGGTGTTTGGTTGTTTTTAGGCTAAGTAGTTTTTGGCTTGAATTGCGTGTGGACTACACAATGGGCTCCTATAAGGAGCCCATTTTCTTTATTGCGTAACACCAGCAATGACTGCCGGCTCTCCGGTCACTGTAGGCATGGTGCCTATATCTGCACTGCCTGTTACTGATGTTGGTACTGCGACGGCTGGGTCTTGAAGCGTCAACGTGCTGCATTCAGAGCTCGCCAAAGGCTTCATGAGTTCTTCAATTTCTCTTGCTTTGATGACATATTGGCTATCTCCGCCCATCACCACGCCATCTCGAATTGAGAATGCTGCTCTGTAGTGGCCATCATCACTATTCTTGGTGCTCGGTATCCCCCATAGGTCTCCATTGCCTCCGTAGTTCAGCATGAAGGTTTGATTTGCATACTTGCCAGCATTACCGCTTCGGTCACTATTGTTAGTATGTACATAGCTAAACTGAATGGGACGTTCGAAGCTAACGATATCTCCAGATTCATCTCGCACCGTGGTTAGCCGATTCCATTCATTCACCCCCGTTTCCCAAACATAAAACTCTTGCACTATGTTGGAATCATAAATATCCCATGGATAGGAAATGGATTGAGTCGACAAGACCATCGGCCCTGTTCTCAGACCCCAATGGTGAGGGCTAGATTCCAACGTGGATGAGGTGATTGAAGAATCAAACTGAACCGGTTCGCCACTTGTCACACTAACGAGCGTGAGCGCATTATCGCCACCAATCGAGAAAGTAAACGCATAAGCAGTACCATGCTGGGTTTCAAAAGGACTGTTCTCTCCCCAATATTGAGCGATGTGTTGGGTATCAATGGTTCCGATTGGACAGTTGTCATAGCAGTTCAGTGTAATCGTACCATTGTTAGGAAGCGCTGCGTCACCACTTTGAGAACCGTCGATAAAGGTTTGTTGATAGTAAGTGATATTGTCTTCGCCGCTTAAATACTTAACTTCGCCCCCAAGCTGTTCGGAGTACATATAAAGGCTGTCATAGTCATTCAAAGTAATCACAATCGGGGTGTCTAACTGAGTAACAGTTGGGCCACTTTCCTCCCACTTTAGCTTGCCCACTTTTACAAATTGCTGACTACTATAATTCACGACCCACTGATCAAAGTTACCGTCTTGATAGACAGCATCATCCCAATAGTGGAAATCAATCCCAGCTAACTCAGTGAGAGCCAGCTCGTTCACGGTGTTTTTAATTAAACGTCCTGTCGCCGTCACGATAGTTAATGATTCTTGCTGCGCATCGTTGTCTCTAACCACAGTATCACCATTACTAAACTGCTCACCGCTCTCAGTCCAAAGCCCCCAATAACCGACAAAGCCATAGCTGTCATTATTCCCGTCGTTGTTTGAATCGTAGCGAATTGGGAAACCGCTATTGAGTTCAATTGCCGCTCCAGTGGTGGAGTCATATAAATCATATCGATGAACATGAGCGGTAAACTCTGTGCGGCTTAAACACTGAGTACCCGTTGTATGATCCCCGACTTGTAGGGAAGATCGTCAAAGTCACCATTGGTACTCTGCACTAACACTCTACTTTCGTTGAACGCGAGAGCAAATACCTGTTCCCTATTACCAGACTCCATCCCTGTTAGCGCAGTACCTGTAGAACGGTCTTCAGACATGACAACACTGGCGCATTGTTTATAGCTCTCATTACCGCCGTGGCTCCCTTGTTCATACAAAGTAAAACCGATTTGCCCTTCAAGATCTGAGATGGTTTTCACCTCACCACCACCTGATTGGTTGTTTTGTTCAAAGTTGTCAAAAAAATCGAAGTTAAAAGTAAAGTCTCCAAACGGGTTGGTATCGGTGACGCCATCACGAATCGTTGCTTTGAACTTAATGGCTTGCTCACCTTGTTCGTCTTGTCCCATGTCCGGCAACCAAACGCTCACGACCAAAGGTTCTGTCTCAGAATCCCTTTCTACGGTACTAACTGCTTTCATTAATTGAGTTTGGTTACTCGCACCCGACGATTGACCACCGTCGCCGGATTTGTCTTCATCAAAACATATGGATTCATCTGCCAATACTAGATAGGGACCTTGATTGGCAAATTCCACGCTATTGAACTGCGCAGTAAAACAAAGAATGCTGTTCACCAGTTCAATAGGCTCTAACGCTTCATTCCATACATGAGTGCGTTGCTCTGCTAATGTATAGTCGCTTTCTGCATCATTGTAGGCTGCATGAATACAGAGCGGCAGCAGCGCGATTGCAAGAGGGATTAAATTAATCGTTTTCATTGGTCACTACCTCCAATTGTTCAGGCAGCGAAAGCTGAGAGGTTGGGATGGTTTGAGTTTGTTCACCTGTGCTGGAGTCCCCTCCACCTCCATTACAACCGAAGAGTAGTCCTAGAGCTAAGGTAGCGATTACTGCTTGGATATGAAGTCGTATCATATCTCCTCCTTGTCATTTGCTAACGAAAGTAATTCGCGCCAACTAACCTTATTTATATTGTGGTTATTAGTAACCTAGGACAATGTGAACGAAGGTTTATAGAACAAAATTCCATATAGAAATGACTTTTTCTTATAAACCACAAAAAATATATGGAATATGTAGGTAAGTTACATAATATGTAATTAAAGAACCCGTATGTGACAACGTGTATATATCATTATCCCTAGAATCCCTCACCTATATAGAAACTACAGATAGCTTGGGCTAGCTCCCATGCTATTGTCGATTAGTTAATCATCCCTTCTACCCCTTTAGAGTAGTTTAAATCCGTAATTGATTTACATCATGTATTAATTTGCTTTCACAAATAACAATGCAGACAGATTTGAAGAACTAACACTTAGGTATAATCATGAGCAAGATGAAGCTTGTCGTCGTAGGAAACGGCATGGTTGGTCATCGCTATCTCGAGGACTTAGTCGAGAAAGCAGATATGGCTAACTATGAAGTGACTGTCTTCTGCGAAGAACCCCGCGTTGCGTACGACCGTGTACACCTTTCCTCTTATTTTTCGCACCACACAGCTGACGAGCTCTCTCTCGTTAAAGAAGGTTTTTACCAAAAGCACGGCATTAACGTATTGATTGGCGAGCGCGCTATCAATATCAACCGTGAAAACCACATCGTTTACTCCAGCACTGGTCGTGAAATCAAATACGACAAACTCATCCTCGCTACTGGCTCCTTCCCATTTGTACCGCCTATCAAAGGCAACGAAAGCAAAGACTGTTTTGTTTACCGTACTATCGAAGATCTAAAAGCTATCGAAGCAACCGCCAAGAAAAGCAAGAGCGGCGTTGTTATCGGTGGTGGTCTGCTAGGTCTTGAAGCTGCTGGCGCACTTAAAGCACTGGGTGTAGAAACTCACGTGGTTGAATTCGCACCAAAGCTAATGGCAGAGCAGCTAGACCAAGCTGGCGGTAATCAGCTTCGTTCAAAAATTGAAAGCATGGGTGTGAACGTTCACACCAGTAAGAACACGCTAGAAATCGCTCCTGAAGGCAAAACAGCACGTAACGTGATGCGCTTTGCTGACGGTACTGAGCTAGAAACTGACTTCATCGTGTTCTCTGCAGGTATCCGTCCTCAAGACAAACTTGCTCGTGAAATGAAGCTAGATATCGCACCTCGTGGTGGTATTGCTATCAACGACTTCTGCCAAACGTCAGATGAGAACATCTACGCAATTGGTGAGTGTGCATCTTGGAACGAAACGTTCTACGGTCTAGTAGCGCCTGGTTACAAGATGGCAACGGTTGCGGTTGACCACATTGTAGGCAACGACAGCAAATTCGAAGGCGCTGACATGTCTGCGAAGCTTAAGCTTCTTGGCGTGAAGGTAGGCTCAATTGGTGACGCTAACGGTCGCACTCCTGGCTGTAAGAGCTACGTTTACCAAAACGAAGAGCAAGAAGTGTATAAGCGTCTTATCGTTTCTGAAGACAACAAGAAGCTTCTTGGTGCGGTAATGGTTGGTGATACCTCTGACTACGGCGACCTACTTCAGCTAATGCTGAACGAAATCGACCTACCAGAGCATCCAGATGCACTTATCCTTCCAGCACACGCTGGTGCTGAAAAGCCAACTCTAGGTGCAGACTCACTTCCTGAATCAGCGGTTATCTGTTCTTGTTTCGACGTTACAAAAGGCAAGATTGCAGAGGCGGTTGCTCAAGGTCACCACACTATTGGTGACATTAAAGCGGTTACTGGCGCAGGTACTGGCTGTGGTGGTTGTATCCCTCTTGTAACTTCAGTTCTTAATGCTGAACTTGCCAAATCTGGTATCGAAGTTAAGAACGATGTATGCGAACACTTTGCTTACTCTCGTCAAGAGCTGTTCCACCTAGTACGTATCGGCGAAATCAAGACCTTCGAGGAGCTGCTTGAGAAGCACGGTACTGGTTACGGCTGTGAAGTATGTAAGCCACTTGCAGGCTCTATCCTAGCGTCGTGCTGGGGTGACCACATCCTTAAGCCTGAGCTAGTGAAGCTGCACGATACCAACGATAACTTCCTAGGTAACATCCAAAAGGACGGTACTTACTCAGTTATCCCACGTATGGCTGGCGGTGAAGTCACACCTCAAGCGTTAAAAGTGTTGGCTGAAGTAGCTGCAGAATACAACCTTTACACTAAGGTGACGGGTGCACAACGTATCGGTCTGTTCGGTGCGCAAAAAGACGACCTTCCAGCAATCTGGAAGAAGCTGATTGACGCAGGTTACGAGACAGGTCAAGCGTATGCGAAAGCACTGCGCATGGCGAAAACGTGTGTGGGTTCAACTTGGTGTCGTTACGGCGTTCAAGATTCTGTTGGTCTGGGCTCTCGCATCGAGAACCGTTACAAAGGCATCCGTACTCCTCATAAGATGAAGTTTGGTGTTTCTGGCTGTACTCGTGAGTGTGCAGAAGCGCAAGGTAAAGACCTTGGCATCATCGCAACTGACGCAGGTTGGAACATGTACGTATGTGGTAACGGCGGTATGAAGCCTCGTCACGCAGACCTACTGGCTTCTGATCTCGACGAAGCAACGCTAATTCAATACATCGACCGCTTCATGATGTTCTATATCCGTACTGCTGCGCCACTACAACGCACCTCAGTTTGGATGGAAAACATGGAAGGTGGTGTGGACTACCTACGTGAAGTTATCGTTGATAACAAGTTGGTATCAACGAGCAGCTTGAAGCTGACGTACAGCGTCTAGTAGGCGATTACAGCTGTGAGTGGAAAAACACGATTGAAGACGAGTCTCAGCTTACGCGCTTTGCTCACTTCATTAATAGTGACCTACGTGATGACAATGTGGTCTTCGTTCAAGAGCGTGACCAACACCGTCCAGCGACATTCACTGAGAAACACCCTGACGCGAAAGGCGACATCCTACACGTTGAGCTGGAGAAGTAATCATGGCATTTCAAAAAGTATGTGACATCCAAGATATCGTCCCTGGCACAGGTGTCTGTGCATTGATTGACGGTCAGCAGGTTGCGGTTTTCCGCCCAAGTGCTGCAGAAGAAGTTCGCGCTATCAGCAACATGGATCCTTTCTATCAATCTAACGTGCTATCACGTGGCTTGATTGTTGAGCACCAAGGTGAACTTTGGGTTGCAAGCCGCTCAAGAAGCAGCGCTTTAACCTGTCAACAGGTGCATGCATGGAAGATGAGCGCTTTAGCGTGAAGGCTTACAAAACTCGCGTGACTAAAGGTGCAGTAGAAATATCTGCTTAACATCGAATATGCGCTGAAGAGTGAATAACCATAGGGTTGCTTTGGTCCTAGGTCCTAGGTCCTAGGTCCTAGGTCCTAGAAACCATGTTTACAACCCCTATCACTATTCAATCTTAACTTTTTTATTTTTACACTTTGTTGGAGAGACATGATGTCTACTGATTTTAAACCTGCACAATTCGTTCAAACTATGATCGACGTTGGCGAAGCGAAGACCAAAACCAGCACTCGCGATCTACTTTTGCGCGGTACTATGGCAGGTATCATTCTGTCATTGGCGGTTGTTGTAGCGATCACGACCATTGTTCAAACTGGTATGGGCGTTGTGGGCGCGCTCGTGTTCCCTGTTGGTTTCGTTATTCTGAGCGTAATGGGTTATGACCTTGTAACCGGTGTTTTCGGTCTTGCGCCTTTAGCAAAATTTGAAAACCGCCCAGGTATCACTTGGGGTCGTATTATGCGCTGCTGGGGTCTAGTAGGCCTTGGTAACCTTATCGGTTCATTAATTGTTGCTTACCTAGTGGCTGTATCACTAACAGGTAACTTCTCTCTTGAGCTAAACGCGGTAGCGAAGAAGTTCATTGCGGTTTCTACTGCTCGTAGCCTTGGTTTTGAAAACATGGGTATGGACGGATGGATCACTTGTTTCGTTCGCGGCATCTTCTGTAACCTAATGGTTTGTCTAGGCGTGATCGGTAACATGACAGCACGTACTGTTGCGGGTCGCGTTGCTATGATGTGGTTCCCAATCTTCATCTTCTTCGCACTAGTATTTGAGCACACAGTAGTGAACATGTTCCTGTTCCCACTAGGCATGATTCTAGGTGCTGACTTTGGTATCGCGACTTGGTTGAACTTCAACCTTATCCCGACCATCCTAGGTAACATCGTTGGCGGTCTAATTATGACTTGTATCCCGCTTTACCTAACTCACGCTAAAACTGCACCTTCAATCTCTGCTGAGACTGAAGAACAAGTACAAGCTGAGCCAGCTCTAAGCGCGAAATAATCTCGATAAGACCTCACCTTCGTGGTGAGGTCTTTTAACTCTTTGGTTATAAAAAGTCGTACTGCCGAGTATCACTCTTTATACCCAAATTTTGATTTGATAGGCGTAGCTTATGACCACTAATCACACATCTTTAAATGCCGGCTTTGTTTCATTAGTCGGTGCGGGGCCTGGAGACCCTGATCTTTTGACAGTGAAAGGATATCGCGTGATTCAGTCTGCGGATGTAGTCGTTTTCGATAGACTCGTATCCAGAGATATTCTTTCGCTGGCAAAACCTGATGCAGAGATGATCTATGTAGGTAAGAAGCTCGACTATCACTGTGTTCCACAAGATCAGATCAACCAGATCTTGGTAGAGAAAGCCAAAGAAGGCCAAAAAGTCGTTCGCCTTAAAGGTGGGGATTCATTTATCTTTGGCCGCGGCGGTGAAGAGCTAGAAACGCTGGCTGAAAACGGCATCAACTTCGAAGTGGTTCCGGGTATCACCGCAGCTGCTGGAGCAACAGCGTATGCAGGCATTCCCCTGACCCACCGCGACCACGCACAAAGCGTGCAGTTTATTACCGGTCACGTGCAAAAAGATGGCCGTGAAATTGAATGGGGCTCGCTTGCTCAATCCAACAACACGCTCGTATTCTATATGGGTCTAAAACAAAGCGGACGCATTACTGACAAGCTCATTACTCACGGTCTTGATGAAAACACGCCGTGTGCGGTGATCGAGAATGGAACGCGCAAAGAACAGCGTGTTTTCCAAGGCGCGCTAAACACGCTCCCACAAATGGCCAGCGAAGCAGAAAGCCCTGCCCTAATTGTCGTTGGTAGCGTCACGCAGCTACACGACAAGCTGAAGTGGTTTAACTAAGCTTCCATCAATATGTTGTTGGGCAAAAGCTTCGATGATTCACTCTAGCCAGCTAACGATGCTGCTTTTTATACGCCTTGTTCCATAAGCCTTCACTCATCCTCTGACTGCGTGTCTCACTTCTGCTATCCGCTGACAGAATGCTTTCCAAGCATTGAATAGTTCTGACATATTGTTACTAAACTTAACTAACCTGTACACGCTTGACGTGTCCCTCAACTTGCAAAGGTAGGTTAGTAATGAAAGTACTCGTCTCATTAGCTCTTGGAGCTTTGCTGCCCTTTTCGGCTGCACAAGCAGATGTCACGATCAAAGGCGATCGCATGGAAATCAGTGAAGATTGCCGAAAAATCGAAGGGGACGTAATGACACTACGTTCAGAGGATTGTGAAGACGGTTCGAACGGTGGCAACAAAAACAAGGGTGATAACCGCAGCGTCCATGGCGACGATAACCCAGGTAAAGGACACGACAAGGACAAAAACAACAAAGGTAAAGGCCGAGACAAAGACGATGATTAATCATCGGGTTTTACCAGCAGTGTAATTAAGGAATGAATTATGAAGTATTTAAAGCTTACCGCCGTTGCAGGTGTCGTGTCACTTGCACTCGTTGGGTGTGGTGGAGATTCAAGTTCTCCGGCGACGACGCCTGTTACGTTCAGTGTTTCAGATGCGCCGATAGATGACGTCGAAAGTGTTGTTATTACCGTAGGGAAAGTAGCGCTTCGCCCAAAAAGCGGAACTCCATTTGTTTTGGACATTTACAAAACTGATGAAAATGGAAACCCTATTGATGAAAACGGGCAACCCATTGAGGACGGTGAACCTACCGTTCCACTGGAAATCGACCTGTTAAAATATCAAGGAAGTGATTCACTAGAAATCATTACAAATGAAATTGTTCCTGTTGATGAATACACCATGTGTATGTTCGTTAATGACGGTGATAATCTAGACTATCCATCTTATGTCATTGAAGTTGAAGGACAACAACGAGAATTGACCGTTGAAAATAATGGTACTTGCCCAGGTGTAGACAGAAATGAGATTGGTGATAACGTTGGAATTCTGTTCTTAAACAAGTCTTTTAATATCAACACTCAATCAAACAACCTAGTCATTGATTTTGACTTAAGGCGTGGCCTTAAGAAAAAGCCTTCTGAGGTTGATTACTCAATTCAACGAACGTCTGTATCAATCATTAACACGGCTGTGACTGGCAATATCGAAGGCACCGTATCAACGGCGACGTTCAACGCTTGTAACAATCCAGCGGACGCCAATGTAGTGCAAGCTGTGTATTTATATGAAAGCGGCACTACGCAAGAAAACATGGCGCCTATTGGCGGAACCGATACCGTTAAGCCTCTAACCTCTGCGAGCGTTAGTTACAATGAAACGCAGCAAGTCTACGAATTCTCATTTGGTTTCCTAGACCCTGGCAGCTACAACCTTGGGTACACTTGTACTGCTCAGCATGACGATGGCGAAGAAGGTGAAGCAGGTTCAGATCCCGTGGGAGCTGGTTTCACGATTTACGAAGTTAAGAACGACGTAACAGTAACGGGTAATCAAGACACTATCGTAGCGTTTGGTGGGTAAGTTTCTTTAAGTGTTCTAAGCGAGCTTGGTTCTAAACCAAGCTCGCGATTACTGTTAATTGATTGTTTGTTTGAGCTTATAAAAGTTAACGATATCGACCGCTATTTGAGATGAACTCTCGCCTTTCACTCGGGTATCATCTCCATCCAGAATCACTTCTAAATTCTCTCTGTCACAGCGCAAACTTACCACTAACCGATCATCACCACGTCGATGTATGGCACATCGCGCTGACCCTGGGTGTTCCAACGGAAGATAACTACCTTGAGTATCGCCAAGGCAAGATTTACCCTTAATTCCATTAACAATGGAAGCAATGAGATCTGTTTGCTGTAAGGTGGCCGATATATTCACCCTAGCGTTATCCCATACGACAAATGCAGGCACTTTCGCGACTGCCATTGCGCCGTCGTTGTCAATTTCGCGTTCAGTAAGGGCAGACATTGCCCGGTGATCGCTCACCACCACTACCATCCAATTTTCTTTTGCTATCTTATGAATAAAATCAGCAATGATTTTATCCGAATACTCGAAGGCTAGTTTTTCAGAAAATACGGCATCATCATTGGAAGGTACCGCATAAGGAGAGTGAGTCGTAACATTCTCAATTACAATAAAGTGCTTACCTGAGAGTAGCGAAATTTCATCATAAGCGCGCTCAAATAGAATGTCGTCCCCTACGGATTCAAATAAGTAACGTTTATACTTGTTTGAAAAATCAGTCTCATCCAAAAGATTCTGAAAGCCTATATCTTCCAGCCACTCTCCTTTGCCTACGAAATCCAAACTGCCCGACGTATAAAAGTGCGTCTGATAGCCCAATGTGTTTACTTCTTCGATCAATGAATGTGAATAGGAGATCTTAGACAAATCATTGGTTCCGTCGAGCTTTCCAATTGGAGAATCGGCGAGTAATGGTTCACCAACAAACAAGGCATATAAACCATCTTCAGTCGAAAACCCATTTGCATAAAAGTTAGTTAGCCCAATATTACTTTTAGCTAGCCGATCAAGATTCGGCGTCCACCCATACCCACTTCCAAAGTACTCACTGTGGTAGTTCGACCAAGACTCCACCAAAATAACGACCACTTTCTCAGGCTCAATTGGGGGAATAGGTTCACAGTGTATTTGAGGAGCATAAGAGAGGCTTTGAGTGAAGGATTCGGTGTAGTTGCCCGAAGCTAATTTTTTAAAGTTAACTACGACAAAGTTGGTATAGAAAACATTCTTAACCGATTTTGGCACCACCTGAGAAGCTAGAAAAAGACCTATAGTGATAACTATCAATGTCAGTAAAGTCTTTCTAGCCGTTCTCACCGTCCGTGCTGTTACGAACTTAACAAAAAGATAAAGCCCTAACGGTATAGCTATATAATAAGACCAGCCTGCACCGGACATCGCTAAATAAATCTGTGTCCCATACTTTAAGACATCATTATAATAAAGCCTAGTCTGATATTCTGAACTAACATAACAGTCAATGAAATAGAACAAGAATACAACAAAGAACACTAATCGAGCAATCCAGTTGAAGGGGCTCTGGAGACTGTTAAAGCTCAGATAAAAAATTACTGACACCAACACAAGAACACCATCATTCAGTGCTAATCGAACAAAGCTTTCGTGATCATCAATATATAAGATGCTACCTAAGCTATAAACTTTAAATAGATAGGTAAAAACAAAGATGAAAATGGGAAACATATTAATTAACGCCTGTAAGCGACTTAACTAGCAGTAAGATGGCGAGTCTGTATTTGCACATACAATGTACCGACCTTTTGAAAAGTGTTAAAAAAAGCAGCCGCCCATCCGTGGGCGTGCTACTTTGCTGCTACGAAACTCTTTCAACGCAAGTGAGTCAACGCGAGTAAGACTAGTTGTTGGAAATTATCACTTCTTTATTGCGTACTTCAGAAAGAGCACGTTCCAGATTATCGTTAGCTAATTCGTAATATGATGGCTTGGCATCGATTGCCTGTTGGAAATACGGGATCGCTCGCTCCGGCTTGCCTTTTAACATAAGAAAGTAACCGACATTGTTTAAAGCCTCAGGCTTTTCAAGATGACGACTAAACATGTTTAACGCTCGATTTTCATACCCCTGAGCTAGATATATAAGCGCCATATTGTTTTGCGCCTTTTCATTTTCTGGTTCACGTTTTAGTGCTTTCTGTGTGTATGACTGCGCTTTACCATAATCTCCAGACATATAGTAAGAGTAACCTTGATTGATCAATATCTTGGTCGACTGAGGTGATATTTGATACGCCTTTTCATACATAGATCTAGCAACATCATAGTTATTATTGACGTCGGCCAAAATCCCAAGGCCCATGAAGGCGATCGCTGGGGATTGGCTATCTACACTTAAGCTGTCTACCTTAGACTTGGTTACTGAATCAAAATCAATAGTATTTGTTGAATTTTGACGAACTTGATCAGCGTTAATCGCTCTTAAAAAGTAACTTTCCGCTTCCTCAACTCGCCCTGTCCGTGCATATAAGTTACCAAGCTGCTGATGAGCCATCACATGATCGGGGTTGTCCTTAACCGATAATAGGAACGCTTTCTCTGCTAGTTCATTGTTACCCCGAGAAAGGTGGATCTGCCCTATTGTATACAGAGTTTGGTCTTTATAGGTTTCGGTTCCAAATGACAGGGAACGAATGTACTCGTACAAAGCCAAATCCACATTGTTCGCGGCAAGTGCTGCGTCACCACGTTGGATTGCTTCAATCTCCGTCTGTGGTGGTGGAGCTTGAGTCAAGGTCTCAATTGGTCGGCCAGAATACAACGATGTGTCATAAGCAGGCTCTTTCGGACCACTTGAACAGGCTTGAAGCCCGAAAACAATGACGACTAAAGAGAGTATTTTGATTCCTTTCATAACGTATCCTTACTCGAAAGCTTTCATAATATTTAGGATGGCCGGCCCTACGGCCACAATGAAGAAACAAGGCCAAATAAACAGCACCATCGGGAACATCATTTTGGTCGGTATCTTCGCAGCCAATTCTTCCGCGGCCTGATTTCGTTTATCTCGGTAATCTTCAGTATAGTCACGAAGCGTCGCCGACAAACTACCACCAATTCGAGACGCATGAGAAAGCATGCTAACCAAACCGCTCAGTTCATAGAGGCCAGTTCGAATGACCAGTTCGTTGAAGGCTTGAGGTAACTCCACACCGGCCTTGACTTTGATACACACGGTTTCCAACTCATCCGCCAACTCTGGGTGTGCGATGTAAGTTTCATTGGCAACACGTTTCATCGCTGCCATAAAACCTAACCCAGATTCGGTACAAACAACGAGAAGATCGAGTGCATCTGGCACACCAGCGCGGATTTTTCGTTGTCTCTTTTTGACCATTCTGTCGAGAGCGATGTTAGGTATGAACAGTCCGCCGAGAACGCTCAATGCGATAATCAAATTTAATTGGCTAAAGTCGCTCAGCGTTAAGTAAAAACTGCCAGCCAGCACCACACCAATAACAAAGGAAAACATCTTTATTGCGTAGAAGTTACCCAGCGCACTTTTCTCATGTAACCCAGCGTGCATTAATTGATGGCGTATACTTTCCTTTTCCTTAGAGTTGCCCGGCACATAAAGGGGTGATAGGGACTCAAGGGTGTCACGAACTCGACTTCTTTGTCTTTTAACCTCTGGCTCTGCCAAATGCTCAACACGACGCTCGACACCCGATTTGACCCCAAACATCACAAAACCTAAGGTAAATACCGCCAATGATACGGCTAGCAATACTGCCCCTAGCAAAAACCATTCGCGGGCAATGTTAAAGCTCTCAACCTGCTGTAATAACGCTTCCATGCTACACCTCGATATTAATGATCTTTCTCATCCACAAAGCACCAAGCATCAAGCAGACAATACCACCAGCAATCACTTTTAGGCCCCGAGGATCGGTGTAAAGAGGTTCAACTAACTCAGCATTCACCGCCATTAAGCCCAAAAATAGTGCAAATGGTGAAAGCACCAAAATCCATGCAGACATACGACTTTCAGCTGATAGGGTTCGTATCTTACGCGATAACTTAAAGCGTGCTCGGAGCACTTCTGATACTTTCTGTAAGTTCTCTGCTAAGTTACCGCCGGTGTCTTTTTGTAATAACACAGCTGAGGAAAACGCTAGCATCGAAACTGTGGGGACTCGGTCTGCCATGTTAAGTATCGATATTTTAATGTCGTAACCAAAACTGAGCAGGTTGAAGGTATTTCTAAATTCCTCCCCAGCGGGCGCTGGTAACTCTTCACCAACCTCTTTAAAGGTCTGGGCAAGAGGCTGACCGGCCTGAAGCATCCGCCTCATAATATCTAGGGCTTCTGGAAGTTGTTCTTCGAACTTGATAAGTCTCTGGCTAATTTTCCAGTTGATGAAAAATACCACGCCAATAACGAGGAAAACCGCCCCTATCACGCCAAAATACCAAGGCTTATTCAGCACAGGTACGAGAATAATCAGCGCTACACAACCTAATACTGTTCGCATGACAATATCACCGAGCCCAACTCTAAAGCCCGCTAGCTCGGTCATTTTTTGCAAGTTAGCGAAATAAGAAATCGCAACCAATTTTCTATCCAACGGTGAGAGCTGCTTATGATAGTGCTCTTTGAGCAAGCTCACGCTCTCAGCATCCAGCTCACTTTTGGTTCGTTCCAATCTTTTAGTAAGCTCTTTGTGTTTCGCACGCTGTCCTGCTGCGGGCAGGATTAAAGCTTGAGAGATTAAAAATACCGCAACGAACAGCAGCAAAAAGAACATTGTCGCATCAAAGTTCATCTTACTTCTCCTCCTTACCGTCGAGTTCATTGAACAGCTCGAAAGGAAGATCAATTCCTCGCTTAATCAATGAGCTGTGGCAATCTGGCACAACGCCGGTCGCGGTGTAATGACCCAGAACATTTCCTTTCTCATCCACACCCTCGCGATTGAACCTAAAGATTTCCGACATGGTGATGACTTCACCCTCCATACCGTTGATCTCTTGAATGCTCACCATGCGTCGTTTACCGTCCTCCTGACGCTCCATCTGCACCACAAGATGAATCGCGGAGGCGATTTGGGCTCTCAAGTTTTTGGTTGAGATGTTCCATCCCGCCATCGCAAACATGTTTTCAACACGGCTCAACGCATCTCGAGGCGAGTTTGCGTGAATCGTCGCCAAAGAACCATCATGCCAGTATTCATCGCTGATAACATATCTACGGCTTCGCTGCCCCTCACCTCACCAACAACAATTCGATCTGGTCGCATACGAAGCGAGTTTTTCACCAGCTCACGCTGAGTAATTTCACCTTTGCCTTCGAGGTTTGCAGGGCGTGTCTCTAAACGGATGACATGGGGTTGCTGAAGCTGGAGCTCCGCCGAATCTTCGATGGTGATGATGCGTTCGTTGGATGGAATGAAACCAGAGAAGATATTCAATGTTGTGGTTTTACCTGAACCTGTACCACCAGAGATAAGAATATTGAGCTCACCTCTAACCGCACCGTTAATGAACTTAGCCATCTGTGGGGACACAGAGTCGAGCTCTAATAGATTGTCCATGGTCAAACGGTCAACAGCAAAACGACGTATTGACACCGACGCGCCATCAATTGCCAGCGGTGGAATAATGGCATTAACACGCGAGCCATCTTGAAGACGCGCATCAACCATAGGCGATGCCTCATCAATACGACGCCCCACTAAACTTACGATTCGGTCGATAATATTGCGAAGATGACGGTCATCTAAAAAGGTGTAAGGTGTTTTTTCAAGCTTACCTCGCCTTTCTACGTAAACACTCTTTGGTCCATTGACCAAAATGTCTGACACCGTTGTGTCTTTAAGGAGGGGCTCTAGAGGGCCAAGGCCAAACACTTCGTCTTCAATTTGTGCGAGAACACGTTTGCGACCTTCGTGACTAAGTGGATGCTCGTTGTCATCGTTCATTAAAGTCTGAATCGCTTCGTGTAATTCTCTTTTCGCAGTGTCTTCATCAAGGCTAGACAACAAACCTAGATCAACGGTTTCGAGCAATTTTTTGTGAAAGTAATGCTTTACTTCCAAATCTTGTTCAAGTTGTCGACGCGCCTCTTCAACGGCTCGAGACTTAATTTGCTCTTGCTCATCGACAGCAGAGGCAACTTCTTCAGCAGCAACTTCTTCAACCGCGACCGCCTTTTCAGATACGCTATCGTCGATACCGGCGGCTCTTTTCTCAAAATCTGGATTGATATTTTTCCTTTTAAAAAACATATCCCCTCCTTGGTTCATGTGTCAGTGGAATCGCAGCATTCGCTAGCAGTCCATTGCTCACGCGCAATTAACTGAACAGCTTGGACAACCATCCACTCGGAGCAGCCTCAACTTTCCCTAACGACACACTCAATTTAGCGATAGCTTTGCTGATGGCACTTTTCTTTTTGAAATTAATAATAGGCTTGCCCAAATTGGCACTTTCCGTGGCAACCTTATAGTCATTCGGTATGTTATGGATTTCATAGTCAGGTAGCGTCTTGTCAATATCCGCTAATGTAATAGCTTGCTTGCTAGAATACCGATTAACGATGACCTCAATAGCCTCAGTAGTCAGGCCATATTCGTACTTGAGACTCTTACTCAACTGACTTGCGTTTTTCAACGACATATAGTTTTGCTGAACAACCAAAAATAATTTAGTAGCTGGTGTGATGAGCGGAGCAAAGGTTGGCTCTACACCTCTTGAAAAATCAATGATGATGTATTTATAGAACTGCCTAAACAAGGGCACTATTTTCTGTATTTTCTCGGCTTTTTCAGCCGCATTTGACCCTTGACCTTTACCAAACCCAAGGATATGCAAACGCTCTTGATACTTGGTGACGATGCCGTTAATAGAAGATTCGTCGAGCTCATTCATGACTTCAAGTGCGTCAAACATGGTGTACCTGGGTGTTAAATCCAGATACTCAGGGACAGTGCCAAACTGTGTATCTACGTCGATGAGCAGAACCTCATTAGGGAATGATTCCGCAAGTTGGAGCGCAACATTGATGGCCATTGTCGAAGCACCATTGCCACCTTTGGTGTTTAAAAAGATGAACAACTCACCCATCTCGCGATTGACAATTTTCTGTTCCGCCATTGTTTGCATGAGTGGCAGTAAATCGCCCATACTCGCTCGCTCAGATAAAAAATCTGATGCACCGATTCGAAGAGCGACTCTCAACATCGCAGTGTCCGACTCATCCCCAAACACAATCAGCGAAGCGTCTGAGTCCTTAAATGGCAAGTCATAATCGTGCAACTCTGCAACTTTAGTGGCCCACTCCATTTTACCTTCAACGAAAATGGCATCGGGGGCATGCAAAGTTCTCAATGCATCTGGACTCACTAAATTAAGCGAAACTGGCTCACAGATCGTATTCTTACTTTTCTTTAGCTCGCTGGTAATATGGTTTTTAAATGCATCGGTTGCATATAACACCCATACATTAAGATTGGTGCGAAGCGCATAGGTGACACTGTCACCTACGTTTTTACTAATTGGTACTGGTTCACCCATGTTGTCACTCCTAACAATCTTCAATGGTTCCATTTGTGGACCCAGTGTTGGGTCTCACAATCCCTAAACTCTCAACAGGTAATAGTGTCTTGAAACTGGGCACATCCACTGCCCCCCATCACCGATAAACGCCAGCAAAGGGAAAAATTGAAATTGAAAGCCTGAAACCTCCGCGCTTACGTATCGTATCTGCGACATAATAGCTGCCTGAGCTCCAGAAGAGAGGCCGCTAAACCCAGCGACAGACACTGGGCTACCTGCCGCATCAACATAATCAATGACCAGATTCTCCGCTTCGAAGCCAATAGGACGGTTTTCTATCACCTCGGGCAAACTTGTAATATCCCCTTGGTCAGTGATGGCACATACCGTCGCTAGACGAGCTGCTTTTCTGGTCATCTCGTTGAGCATTTGCATTGAGAACATGTAACGCCCGATCTCAAATGCAAAAAACACCAACACCAATAAACCCCAAGCAATGACCGTAAACTCTATGATGGTCATGCCAGATTGTTTTTTTTCATGTTCATAATCCAGTCTCCATTACTGCTGAAGCTGAAAAGTTAAGGCTCATGTCGTTTTCCAAAAACGGCAAAGTTGCAAAAGTCGGTACGTAGTCAAAGGTCGCTGTCACTGTCACGAGATCGTTATTGTGAGATACCGAAACGTTTTCCGTCAGCAACCCATCAAGTACTGCAGTACCAGAAGCCACGTTTGCTCCATACACCACGACATTTTGAATCTCAGTGGTTGGGGCAATTTGCTGCGTGGTCGCAGTACCATAAATGGCCGTCACCGCATATCGGGCACCGTTACGCACTGCTTTGTTAAGCGCTTGATATTCAACAAGTAAGTTACCAAGTTCGAGGCAAATCGTCATAAATACGATCAGCAGCGGCGTCATCATGACAAACTCAATCGCGGCCAACCCTTTTTGCTTGGATTTACGAATAAAACGACGCATATCAAGCCTCCCCGCTCAATGGATCTTTATAGAGCTGAATCTTGAAAATGCCTTCAGCATTCGGGGTCGTACCGGTTGATCCATTAGTTACCGTGCAATCTTCAAGAAACTCGCCATATACACCTTGCTTGGCACCATTATTGTCGGGAGCTTGTTGAATCAAGAAGAAACAGCCGATTGCCGTGATTGGCAATGTTTCTGTGCCTCCACCAGCACCATCACAGTCCACCATAGGTACTGGAAGTATTCTTCTTCCTGCTTCTCCCGCGGTACAACTGCCGGATGCTGAGCCATCACAACCTTCCGCCCCCAGTTCATAGTCGGAATACAAGAACGAATTGTCATAAACCACATTGCCATCTGCATCCGTCGTCGCTGGCGTACTCGGCTCTTGGACATAAACATCAGGTGGGTATTGGTCCGAAGAAACCCCACCTCCAGAATACACACCAAATCGAGTGTTTAGCCCCTGTCCTACTGGGCCAACAGAGGCACCTGGTTTAGTTTGTGCCGAGTTGGAGATATCCACACATTGATCGTAGCCACCCGCTAGCGCACTACGCACCGTCGACGCACCAGAGCCAAAGTCTAGTAGTTGAAAGTTGCCTGGCCCCATTTCAGAGGAATTCTGATCAGCAACTTTCAATTCATACACTTGCTGGAAGTTATAGCCCAAAAAGTCATTGGGGCCGCTTGATGTGTCTGCACACACAGCAATAGGCACTATGTTACACGCGTATATTAAGGTCGAACTTGGTCCAGCTACTGCTGCTGCCCCTGACTCTTTATCAACGCCAAAATAGCCAAGAAAGTACGAAGTCAATGGAACATCGGTGACCGATACTCGAACATAGGTATCACCGTTGCTGTCATAGCTACTAGCGAAGTCCTGAGGGTCATTAGAAAACGTGATACTGATTGATTCCGCCGGTATCACCAGCTCCGTATTCCCTTGCGCTGCAAACATGGCTGAAATGGTTGAAATCGCAGTAGCTTCTGCCACTGCATCGGTTTCTCCCGCGCTTACCTTAACCGCAGCCGCCAATGCCGCCGCATCAACACCATTTTGTAGCCGAGTTTTGTTAAGCAATGCATGGTTGACATCCACCGCCAGCGCCGTAAAAAACAAAAACACGGCGAGTATCATGGTTATCAAGATTGTCGTTATACCCGACTGTCTCGTGATCCTTGTACCTGTATTGCATAACATAACTGCCTCCCAGCCTTAGTTTCGGCCTGAACTACTCCGATTTTGCACGGCGAGGTTTCTTCCCATTACTTTTTCTGCTTTGCCATCATATGCAGATTGACCTGTATAATCGTCATACGCGACCTGCATACGTGCCCCTGTACCATCAGGCACCACACCTAGATTTTTTGCGGTTGCTTCATGGTCATATGTTTGTTCGTGTTTCATTTTGGCCACTGAATAGCCAAGTGGTTTGTCGTTTGCGCACCCCAAAATCATGATGCTAAGTACACCAACCAATAGTGTGTATCTACTCATGTTAAATCCTTATAAATCATGACCAAATGAACCTTCTGAACCACCACTTGTCGCTGGTATCGTGCTCGCGGCTGCAGGCTCGTACGCCTTTGAAGCATCTTCCATCTCGGCGATGTAAGAGCTTTGACCCAGTAAATAGAACTCGAGATCATTTGGTTTCACAAATGCATCTGTCGGTAGTAGGATTTTGCTTCTGTCGACCGGTTGAGCTAATCGTGGTGTCACCAAGATCACTAGCTCTGTTTCACCAGAGATAAACTCCTGACTATTAAATAGCTGTCCAAGAACAGGAATGTCACCGACGCCAGGTAGCTTGGCAGAAACATCTCGAACATTCTCACTGAGCAAGCCAGCGATACCTATGGTTTGACCATCGGCGAGCTCTAACGTCGAAGCGGCTGTACGCTTTGTTATGGGCGGGATAACATAAGTGGCATTAGTTTCAACTGGGTCGATAGTCAACGTACCTGAATTGGCGATCTCGCTGACATCTACAGAAAGTACTAGATTAATTTTTTGGTCAGATAAAATAGTGGGTACAAACTTCAGCCCCACACCATATTCTTTGTAAGCGATGGCAATACCATCTCTATCTGGCACCGGAATTGGAAATTCACCACCCGCTAAAAACTCAGCTTTTGAGCCACTAAGTGCCGTCAAATTCGGCTCAGCCAGTACCTTAGCTACACCATTTTCTCTCGCAATATCAAGAGCAAGTGTAAACAATGTGTTTCCGTCTAGGAAAGTCGCTAGTAAGCCGGTTTCTTCAATGGTCGGTGAACTAAAAATCGGTCCGACGCCACCACCAACATCGTCGATAATGGCTCCACCACTGGTACCACCCCAACCAAAGTTGCCGTTTTGATTAAAGAAGTGAAAGTCTGAGTCGAAGCGTCTGACCAAACTGCGCTGAACTTCGGCCACCGTCACTTCAAGCATGACTTGCTGTGCTCCGCCGATAGACATTAGGTTGATGACGCTCGTATTGTCGACAACTTCATCTTCTGAAGATGTTTTATCATCGGCAACCTCTCCGGCAGTGAACGTTTCCGCGATTTTCACCGCCATGTTCATGGCTGATTGACTGCTAACTTGACCACTCAATACCAATTTGTCTTGAGAGCTATGAACCTCAATAGTCTCATTAGGTAAGAATTCAAATAACTTGGCTTTGACCCCGTTCAAGTCATGGGTCACTTCGATATTAATAGATTCAATCAATCGACCTCGACTGTCCCACGCCATCAAATTGGTGGACCCTAGACGTTTACCGATTAAAAACACTTCATTAGAACGAAGAATAACGATGTCCAAAACCTCTGGATCACCCAATGAAACCCGTTTCGCTTTACCCGCAAGAATAACGTTAGTCGACTTATGATGAGGAACTTTGACGACCTTGCCACTCTGTGTTGCGGCATGAATAGTGGTAAATAAACCGACCGCCAAATACAAACTAGCGCAGGTAAGTAGCATTAAAATCCTTTTCATAGCGACCCCTTAATCTCTCACTCTAATGTTTGAAGACTCTGTCCCTTTAATAATAGTCACACTAGGCGGTGCTACATATCTCGTTTTCGCGACAGGCAGGTCTTGTTGCAACGGATTTCTTAGTGCGAGCTGAACTTCACCTTCACTTTGTGCCGTCATCAGCTTTTCTGCTTCTTTCGGTGTCACTTCAAGTGTGACAGCTCTTACAATAACTGGCTTGTTATCATTGGTGCGTGCGGTTTGGTCTACGGCCAGCACCTTGATGTTCTTAAGAACGGTCGTCGAACGCGCCTTAGTTTTAGAAATCTTGCGAGTATTGATGATGTCTACTTTATTACCGGGCAGAAGAAATCCTGCCACACCGATGACATCATTTACCCTGATCGTCACAGCACGCTTATCCTCGCTTATAACAGCGGCTAACGTCGAACCTTCTCCAGGTAACGCCACTCTCTCTCTATGAACGACCTCACCTTTATACAGCTTGGCTTTGGTAATCTTGCCTATAACATCATCAACGTTACTAAAGTGGGTTTCTTCGTTCTTCCACTCTTTTTCCAACAACTTAACCGACACATGCTTGCCTTCGACAACTGTACCCGCGAGTAAATCTTGCTCAAGGAATACCACCGGCTCTCGTTCTACGACTTCTTGAACTACCTCTGGTTGGACCTGGTCATCCATCCATTTTTTGGCAAAAAAGACCGCTGCTAAGCCAATAACAATTGACACTAGCATCAACATAAAAACCTGTGATTTATTCATAATTTATTTCTCCCACTCCATCGGAAGTAAAATAAAGCCGCCATGCAGCATCTAACACATTATTAGTTATGATGTTTTCCCGCTCCTCAAAACTAATAATGTCCCTGCAAATTCCAATAATATCTTTAGGTATACAGGGGTAAAATGGCACTTTAAAATGATTGTGCAAAAACAATAAATACTTCAGTGCCGAAGGTGAAGACTGCATATTATTTTTGTCGAACATGGATTCAACCAACCCCACATAATGCTCTTCGAGCAACGGTTGAAACTGCACTTTATAACCTAGCCTTCTCAAGAATGCTGGATCAGCTATCTCCATAGGATTAAGGTTAGTAGAAAATGCCATCGTAAGCACAAAAGGAATAGTGATCTGCTGGCCGCTTGGTAGCACTAAATGATCCACAGAATATTCCATCGGTACTATCCATCGATTCAGTAACGCATCGACTGAGACTTTCTGGCGGCCTAAATCGTCGATGATCAGCAACCCGTTATTGGCTAACATTTGCAAAGGCGCCAACCATACTCGATTATGCTCTGAGTGATTGACCTCTAACATATCTAAAGTGAGTTCACCGCCTACCTGGATATTAGGACGCTCACACAATGCCCAGCGGCGATCGTACTGTTTGTCGAGTAAAACCGTTCGGGCTGAAGAATTGTTATCAACCCTCGTGTGATGATGACCCGAAAACACTTTAATGATGTTTCCTGACGTATAGACAGCGAACGGAATGTAGACGGAAGTATCGAATGCATTGAGCAACTGCGCAGCGACAAAGCTTTTACCCGTTCCAGAGTGGCCATAAAGTAAAATCGCTCTACCTGAGTTTATCGCTGGCCCTAAGAAAGGCACGAGTGCATCAGAACCATGCACATCTTTTAATGCATGTTCTACTTGCTCTCGGTTGATATTACGACGTCTGATATCTTGGCATGAGACCACATATTCATAGTCTTCAAGTGACACTGGAGCCGGCCCGACATAGGCATCCTTAAGAAAGGCTATATCCGCCTCTTGCAAACCACTGCTAGATAGGCCATACAAAACATGTTGCTTACCGTTGGTACTGTTTGCTAAAGCCGAAGTGGAGTGCTTTTGATAGACTTCAATCAGAGAACGCTTGCGAAGGGTCAACATCAAGTCGTCCACCAGCTGTGTTGCAAGCCCCATTTTGTCAGCAAGGTGAACAATGTCTGCTTTCACTTCATGGGACAAGTGTTTAAGAAGCAGGTTTTCCAATACTGCTAAAGGGACATTTGTATCACTCAAGCTAGTTGGCACATTGGGGGATCAATTTGTGCCGTTAGCTGCGGGCGGTTTGATGATGAGGTAAATGCGTTCATCGGACTCTCCTTTTCCTTTTAACTGAAGTAAGGCAATAGAATCAATCCCGAAACGATTGCCGGTGCAAAAGGCACCTTAATTACGACAGGCTCAATGGCTTTAGACCTTTGAATACGGCCATAAACATTCCTAACTAGGTAGGTACTGAAGATGTCACGAACTCCTATGTTTGATTTCGAGAATCGCTCTAACAAAAAGAAGACGCTTATAATGGCGCCGCAGAATATTGAAGCGAGATAGAAGCTGCCGACATTCGCATACCCTAACCACAAAGAGAGGACGGCGATGAGCTTAACGTCTCCAGCCGCAAAAATGCCTAATGCGTAAAGTACAAGCCCTATAACCAATGCAAAAGCAGCACCGCCGACGCTTGACAGCAGCAGCTCCGTACCGAAGCCTTCGAGTGAAAGCAAAGAAAGAGAGACTATCAACGCAAGCAAGACAATGAGCTTGTTAGGAATTCGCTGCTCTCTCAAGTCATAGACGACGATCAAAAACAATAGAGTCCAAATCGCTAGGTTCATAGTTATCAATCCTTTGTTTTGAAAAAACTTCGGGCGGTGAAATCACCGCCCGTTTACGAAAAGTCGCTATCTCAAATAACACAATGGGATTTCGTCTCCTCGTAAAGTGACGCTAATAAGTGTGCTTATGCACCACCACTCTCAGCATCGGCAATGGTATTACTCACAGCATTTGCAAGCGCATCCCAAGCACCGCTACCGCCAAGTGCCAAAATAATCAGCGCTCCACCTAGAACATACTCTACGACTGATAGACCATCTTCTTCCTTGATAAAACGTGTAATAAAAGTTTTAAGTGATGACATGACTAATCTCCTTTAGATTGATTGTCGTATAACGCAATTTCAGATTAGGAGATCGACTCGCGAAAATGTTAGGACATTTTTGATTAATTATTGAATTATTTTGAACAAATCAAATAGCAAAAAAATACAAACTTCATATTGAAAAGTTAAGTCCAAAATAAACTTACCATTTACCAAACAGTGCTTATTCCAATTAAAACTAAACCATAGTAGTAGTTTTGTACTGACATCGATGATAATTTGTTGCCGAATCATATCGCGTACTGGACTTTATTCAGTGACTAATAATTGAGACAGGCAACCAAAGATCAAACACTTAAGGTAAGACCACGTTGCAATTTTGAGAAAATCAGCCACTTAGCTAGGACTTTGTTGTCAAGAAATTGAATTATAGAAATGGACAACTATGCTAATTGAAAGGTTTAGTGAAGTTGTCGCATAAGTGAGAGTGGATTTATGGTGTACTGGTTAGGTAAATCAAGTTTGTTTCTGCCAGAAAGTGTTCGCAAACTCGTCTCAGAAAGCTATTCCCCCAATGATATTGGAGATGACGTATCCTATCTGACAGAAGCGAATGTGAGGTTCGCCTTCCTTTATCTAGATAATGCGGTCGATGAAACTCTGTTTATACGTAGTGTGAGAATTTGCAAAAACCTCGACCGAGCTCTGATTGTTGTCCATCACACTGGGATCCCAGACACCTACACCGATGAAAACATGGTATTTGCACATATTCCAGTGGATGCTAAGAATGTCATCAAGCCTTTGCAAGCTTGGATGTTAAGCTTAGAGCCAAGGGGCTCAACACTCACAGCACACCTCAGTCCACACACACCCGTCACATCTCCACAGAAGTCAGTCAAGATCTAGACAGGTAAATGAGAAAGAGCAACTCGTTTCAACAATGCTCAATTTCATTGATGACAACTTAGTGAAAAACCTGAAAGAGAAGGACGTCGCGGAGCACTGTAACCTCTCGGTCACCTACTTTTCTAAAGTCTTCCACCGTCATTTAGGGGTAAGTTTCCGAGATTATGTCATTAACAAAAAGTTATCGCTGGCCAAAGATTTGCTCAAACAAGATATGCGCTGTCAGATATCCGTCGTCGCTTATCAGTGTGGCTTTAATGATGTGTCCTATTTCTCTCGTATTTTCAAAAAACGCGTAGGAATGAGTCCGGGAACGTATAGAAACTTTGGCGGGAAAATAGAAGTGCCGGTCGGACAATCTAAGCAACCCTAACGGCACCTCTTGTGGTTACGAGACTATATTGCAAATTACTTTGTTACTGTAGAAGCCTGTTTGATACCCATCACGCCAATAATAAAAGCACTACAGAAAGTTTGGATGCCACAGGTAATGAACGTCATTGAAAGCACAATCAAACGGCTAAGTTCTGGTGAAGGTAATTCTCCAAAATCCACACGATACCATTGAAATACGCACCACATCATGACTAAGCCACCTATCATCCCCGTGACCAAGCCTATTAACGCCCCCAACTCCAACGTTATCTTGTCAAGCCAATGCTTATAACTCGGCATGGGTAAGAAGCCTTTTCTAAGTGCATACTTTCTCACGACTAAGCCTAATGAAATGCACTGAAAGCCTACAAGCAAGCTCAAACAACCAGCAAAAAACGTCTTGTTTTCAAACTCTACACCCATAATAGTCACGGGACCTGAAAACAGACTGACTACGGTAAAGACACCAAAAATCAGCAGGAGGCAAGCAGGATAAAAGAACAACCAATTAGGTGAGTACATGAACAGGAAGCAAAGATGTCGCCATCCGTCTCGCCAGGTTTGTAAATGGGGGGAGCGTGTCCGACCGTCGGGATGTAATTTTGTGGGCACCTCGTCAATTTTTAGCTCTGCAAGCGAACTTCGTACGACCATTTCACTCGCAAACTCCATTCCTGTAGTATTCAGCTGCAATCGGTTGATACTTTCGCGATTAAAACCACGTAGCCCGCAATGAAAGTCACCACAAGAAATATTAAAGAAGACCCTACCAATCATACTCAATACAGGGTTTCCCAAGTACTTATGCAAAAATGGCATTGCGCCAGGTTCGATGCCTCCTTGAAATCGGTTACCCATCACGAGTTCGCTTCCATCACGTAGACTCTGGACAAAACCATCGAGTTCACTGAAATCATAACTGTCATCGGCATCACCCATAATGACATAGCGCCCTTTTGCGTGCTGAATGCCGCCCAAAAGTGCAGCGCCATACCCTTTCTCAGCAACGTCAACCACTCTAGCGCCAAGGTCAGTGGCAATGTCTTGTGACCCGTCGGTGCTGCCGTTATCCGCGATTAACACCTCTCCATCAATACCACGTGATTTGATAAAGCTCTGCGCTTTGTGAATACAAGTCGCCAGGGTTTCAGCTTCGTTTAGACAGGGCATCAATACCGTTAGTTCTTTGTCGAGCTCTACATTACTGTTCATTAAACTGTCCTTTTGGGCTTGTCGCCCTAAGCATTCATCCATGTTTATAAAAAGGGAGTGCGGGTTACACGATATAGCTGCTGCCCAGAGGCGGTCTTAGCAATTAAGATGAGCCATGGAGCGGCGCCTCGTTAAGTAAAAGATGTAATAGACTCTCTGGAGTCTTAACACGATTGAAGTAGGGAATTTGTCTGTCATTAGGATCAAAATACAGGTAGACAATCCCCTCTTTCACAACCCTCTCACGTGCCCAAGACAAATCTTCTGTCAGCAGCACTTGCATATAAAGGAGGTTACCGCGGATATTCCTGTGATACGGCGCGGCAATAATGGCATGTTCCGTCAAACTCAACACTTGAGCCCCCACTTCCATTGGCGTAAACATTTTGCCAGGCTCAATGGATTGCTGTTTGATAAACGCAACACCATCCAAAGCTCGCGCACTGAGTCGCGGCTCGTCAGCTTCCTTCTCTTGCGTCACTAGGTATGTGCCATAGGCCATCACTATAGGTGAAAGCAACAACAGGGGAATCAGTCTTATAATGGGAAGTTTGACTCTTTCGAGGATCGCCATTGCCAAGTAGCTTTGCAATGGCAACGCCAAAACGGCCGAGAAGACGATAGTACGCATCTGCCATAAAAGTGCTGGTATCAAGGAAATAACAAACATCACCCAGAGGAGTTTTTGCGAGCGTGTTTTTAATAAACCAACGCACAACAACGGTGCCAGCATGGTCACCAAATAGGCAACAAGAAAATTACTCTCACTGTGCAGCCAAGCACTAGGATGTAAAACATCTATAAGTGGCTTAGCTTCTATGACATGCTCGAGCCACAATGAGTTCAGTAATGACGGATAGTCTTTATAGGGCGATGACAAAGGTTCGGGGTTCATATAATAAACCACAGGAATGACAACCAATGAAATAACCACTAGCACTAACAAGCTGGGTCGATAAGAAGTGACTGTAAGTACGAACCAAGCAGCAACAAAGTAACTCAGCAGCGGCAGTGAAATCACATCGTACAGTGGCGCCTTAAGCTGAGACTCCGGAAACAAGACAATGATACCTAGGCTACAAAACAGAGCAATACACAGAGATGCCTCTCGTATCCATGTTATTTTGTCTGGCGCATATTTCACCTCACTAAGAGTTACCCCCGCCAACATGAGCACGAAGAATGGTAAGACCTCCAAACCAATTAATAAAGATAACGATACGCTACCACTCACCAGCAACACATAGGTCATTTTGGTTATGTGCGGTGAGAGCACTGCGAAACTAAATAACGCAAACAACAATAACTGTATGTTGTGATGATCTATCTGGCCCGGATAACATTTAAGGGCCGCCAACGAAGTCACAGTAAAAAAGCACGAGGCAATGACAGAAGAACGCCCAAATAGGCTTTCCGTAATCAGGGCAACCAACATTATCATGACCATCAAATACAAAACGGGCACTATCGCAATGGCAAGTTGTAGTGAAAGTTCTACATCCAACACTAACGAGAACAAATAGTAGATAGCCAAAATGGGCAAGTCCGGGAGACGAGACCAATGGATTATTTGGCCATCTTGAGGGTTGAAACGTTCTAGGGGCTGAAGTAATAACGAAGGGGATTGGATGTATACTTGCAACTGATGCAGACGCATGAAGTTGTCATTGTCTCCTAACTGCCATGCAGAAACGTTTGGCCAATGTCTAACAAACAGCGCGATAGCGACAAAAGCACTAAACGCTATTACCGCTTGTATCGTTTGTTTCCCGCCCAACACGCTCGATTTCTGCACTCAGCTATCCCTGCCATCTCGCAATACCGTTCCCAACGGCTTTACCTTTGAGACTAGTCGAGTACAACGCGAGTTCAAGTCTCTATTTTGAAACAGATTTCTAATTTCTCCGAAGATACTAAAAGGCCTCAGCACTTTTCGTGCTGAGGCTTTTAAAGACTTGAGTGATGGTCAGTCGATTAATTCATGCTCACCATACAAATAAAGCGGTTAGTATCGAAAGTTTTGTCGAAGACATCTTTCTTCTGTGAAGAGTATACGCGACCTTCTGCGGTCCAATAATCTCCCGGCTTAAGATCCGTATACAGCTCCAAGTACTTGTAAGCAGCTTTAGTTGGCAACTTAGACGACAGTTTTTGCTCACAATATTGAGTCGCATCATCACGGCTTAGGAATACTTCTGCTGATTTATTGTTACCACGATACACTGGGTATAAATAGGTAAACACTTCATCTTTGTATACGACTGTATTCGAAAACGTCCCCACTTCCTGCTTTGGTAGCTTTTTCATTTCGGCCGTTTTTGGATCATTTAGTACTTTCTTAGTGATCTGCGCTGCTTGATTATTTTTCGCACTTTTGGTTGCCGGTGCAGATTCTTTTACTACTGGTACTGTTGGTTTAGCTGCTGCTTTTTTCTGAGTTTTCTTCGCAAACGGGAAGAAATAATCTCCGTCGTTTTTCAAATTCAGACGCAGCGACTGTGTCTTACCGTTGTTTACCGCTTTAACGTTGTAAACACCCACGTAGTTACCCGACAGTTCAATCACATCACCACTGCCCACTTTTTCATCATTGATGTAATAGTCCGTTTTCGCAGAATTAGAGCGGAATACAAAACGGATCTTATCAAGGTTCAGTGCCTTACGAATTTCACCTTCTAGGTTCGAGTTAAAGGCATTCTTATACTCAGCAGAGACAGTATAAGTTAGGTCACCATTCAACTTTTGTGTTGCATCAACCACTTTGTATGACGTCAGGTTGATGCGTTCAGAACCGCCCTTTTCAAGTGCAAAGGCGTTTTTCATATAAGGTAGGTTACGGTTTACACACGCAGACAGACTTTCAGTCACTTTACACTCAAGTTTGCCTGAGTAATTTTCTTGATGAACCACATTGGCTTCTTTTAAGTGACGGTCTTTTATACTGCGATACAGTGCCAATAATTGGTCATTTTTATCGCGTTCAATTTGCGTAACACTAGCTTGATTAGAAGCGATGGTTTTATTGAGTTCTTTAAGCTTGGTTTCAGCATCGGCTAACTCAGTATTGAGCTTATTGATAGACGTCGATACGCCACGTAGTGCTAAAGCAATACCTTCATCGTATTCACCTTGTAGAAGCTTCTCTTGAAATACTTGAGAGTCCGCTTTGACGATATCAATACTGTTCAGGAGCTTAATTTTATTTGCTTCGATGCTTGAAGAGGTCTTGTTATAAAGAGAGATGGTGTCATCTAGGCCAACTTCGCTGTAGCGAGACGAATATTCACTGTTAATGGTGTCTAACTTCGTTTGCTCTGTACTATTAACCAGCTCAGAAGCCCAAGCACCTGACATTACCGTCACGCTCGCTAACGTGATCCATGTTTTTGCTCTCAAGTGTGGTAATAATTTTTCTAGATTCACAACAACCTCATAATCCTTCTTAACCGCCTGAACATTTCCATATTCCGCTTATTTTTATAAAATGAAGGGTTTCTTACTGATATAATTTTCTATTCTATCAAAGCCCCATAGCAGTGTCGCTACAATGAGGCGTAATTGTGTGATCTTATTCATCAATTAAGAGGGAGTTCAAGAATTGCGTGAAGCCCCTCATTAATTCTCCGATACAGCATAGATCTCAGCTCGGCGATTTTGAGCGCGATTCTCAGCACTATTATTCGGCACCAATGGCTCGCTTTCGCCTAATGACTTAACAGTAATACTGTCTCGCTCGACACCTTGAAAAAGCAATACATCATGCACAGATAGAGCACGACGTAGCCCAAGCCCCTGATTGTATTGCGCAGAGCCTTGGCTGTCGGTATGCCCTTCTATAATCAGGTTATAGGAAGCCTCTGACAACATCGAGCTGGTTTTGTTGAGTGACGTTCTCGCCATAGGTGTTAACCCATAGCTATCGAAGGCAAAGTTCACACGCACCACTGGGTTATCAGTACCCGCCAGAGCAACTGACATCACCGAGGTGCAATCCGAACTGTCGAAAACCGCGCTGCTTTGCTTTGCCAACATTGAGGCAAATTCATCACTAAATCCGGCTTGCTCAATACTCAGCTTACCTTCTCGGTGTTGAGCGATAGCCCTTACATCAGAGACAGATACTGAATATTGCTGTTCTCCAGCACTGTTTTGACAATATGCCTGAAACTGATCTTCACTCGCATGGCTACTCAACGTAATAACGGATAGCGCGGCGGCGCTCATTAAATATCTCATGAATTCTCCTAATACAACTTAGTTACGCCGCTGCTCTTGGAGCCTTTGCGGATTAGCTCTTCTATTTTTTCGATCAACTCATCTAGACCATTTTTTACATTAATTATGTCTTCGGAAGGTTTTCTACACAGTCTATAAAACCTGTTTCTCCTTCAGCGTTATAACCAATCCCGATAACGCCAATATACAACCCCGGTATTTTTTGTCTCGCAACGCCACACATGTCATAGCTATCACGGTCAGCAAGTTTGCTAAAAACACCGTTTTGAGGCGATTCTTGTCCATCGCTTAATATCAATAACATCTTGACCTTAGCGTTGTAATCATCTATTTCCTCTAGATCATCCGATTGTGGGGCACCAGCATTCAATACCTCGAGTCCTTTCAAAATGCCTTGAAACACCGCAGTGCTCCCTGCTTCATACATCCTATCTATCTCATCTAAGAACGAATTATCGTTTGTGAGAGAGACATTATAAAATTGTACGCTATCCCGGTCTCCGAAGCCTTGGTAAAGCGTTGAATCAACGACTTTATATGATGTTTTTGTGAAAGACACTTTGTTAGTTAACATCGAACTCACTGTTTGCTGATAATCAACATAGTCATAAGCATCTGGATAGCCGTATGGGATTGTCCCCCACGTTTGGTCGTTCGAAATGTATTTTTGATCGCTCATCACATCGTCAATACGCGTAGCTATTGACTGATTAGTTTGCGCCAGCGCGTAATCGGTTTCACTGGGGCAGTTCCTCCCCCAAAACCAACACGCAAACCAATTTCCACCTCTCAATGGGGCACAATTCCATGGGCTATCTGCACACAGCTGAACCGTTGACGCACTAAACCTCCTCCAAGCATTCCAATCAACATCTTGATAAGTGTGCAAAGATATACCTGGATTATGATTAGTCTTGTAAAGCAGCTGTGAGGTCGCATGATACTCATCACCAATTTTGGAGCGAGTACGTATGTTGTATGGCACAAAACCTATTCTGTTATTAAGCCTCGACGACTCAGCATTATCGTTTTCACAATTGTCTAAATCACTGCAGAGGACCTTCTCAGTGATTTTGCGAATAGCCGCTTTTAAGTCATCAATTTTATAGCTCTTGTTACTGCCCTTGCCCCACTCAGACCCCATAGAACCTGAAAAGTCTGAAACAAAGACGATATCGATATTATTATCGCCTAAGTACGCTGGATACTTACGAGCCAACGAATAACCTGCTAAGTCTTGAGTTTTGTCAAATGACGGAATAAATGTGCTAGCAAACCATGAATCATGAGTCGTCGTCGCATTCACTGTATACTGGGTATACTCGTCTTGATTATTATCCAAGTCTTGCTCTTGGACGAATCTTGTCGTCGTTACTGAGCTCGACTTAATATCCCGCACATAGTTTTCGACGTAGCGTTTCGCCATTGCTTGTGAATCGTTCTCAATATCCTCAATCGTGACGGCAATCGCGGCAGCCTCTGCGGCATCTCGCAATCGACTCGTTTCTTGAACATATCGCGTCCCTTCAACCGCCCAGAAGGTAAACCCCATGATCGGCACCAACGTCAGCCCCATCCAAATCGCTGCTGCGCCAGATTGTCTATTCAGGTTAGGTCTTGATTGAGCCCTTTTTTTCGGCTTAACGGTCATGCTACCTCCCTGGCATTATCGACGAGGAGGTCAGACGCATGTCTGCATCCTCACCCGATGAAAATGCTTCAAACCAAGAGTGGTGTTCCTCGCATAGAGTGACACGGTATATTGGATACGATAGTCCCTTCTCCATGGGGACTAATGCCTGATAGTTACTCAGCGAATCTGTTCGACATCCAAGTGACGAGAACTTGAGACTACGATGCGTCACCACGCTTTCACCAATCACGTAAGACTCAATTTGCAGCGCGACATTCTCTACGGAACTATCCAACATTCGACTTGCGACGGCAGTTAAATCAGCCAAGTCTTGCTGTGACACTTGCAGATTCGTTCTACCTGCTATGTCAGCATCAAAATAGCGAGAGCGCTCTTTGATAACATTGACCAGTGCAAAGCTTGAACGATCCAACTTTGCTCGTACCAATAATTTATGGCTAAGGTCAGTAGCGAACAGGTATATGGCACACAAACCGATCAACACGAACCCAAGCTCTATCGCAAAAGCCCCTTTCTGGCTGCGTAGAGATGTAAAGCGAGTAACGTTATTCCGTCTCATCTTTCCACCCCTCGTGTTCTAGGTTCAGCACCATGGTGCGTGAAATGTCCACTTGCTCAGCACCGAAAACTTGGATAATTGGTGTGTACTCGTAATTAACTGTGATTTCGGCTAGATCATAATTGAATGTGAGATCTTGCTTTGAATAACCAACGTTATTGACAAAATCTGAGTAGCTCGGGAAATATTTGCCATCAATCGAAAATTTGTCTTCATCAATGAGAAAACTCCAAAGATTATCTTGATTCGCAATCAAAGTTTGAAACCGAGTCTCATACTGCTCGTGTACACCACTACCTTGGTAAATTTTGGTGTTGCGTATCGTTTCACGCAGCGCATACTCGGTCATGTTTATCACGTAGATGCGGTAACACACTTCAAAGATCGCAAACGTAGAGAACATGAGCACAATCGCACCCAAGGAAAACTCTACTGCAGTGGCGCCACGCTGCTTCCTGAATCCAACCATATATCAGCTCTCTTCGCGATTAAGCTGCTGAGCAATCAGTGTGAGCTCAGCATAACTGTATTCATCACTTAACAGCTTTTTGGCCGCATCAATTTGGTCTGCCTTGATAAGTGCGATAGCAAGATTGGCTCGCACGACCTTGTTTTCTGGTGCATCAGCAATGACTGGAGCGAGAGTTTGGATAGCACGTTTGTAATCTTGCTGTGCAATGTAAAGCATGGCGATATTGTTTTTGACTGCGATTTCATCGTAGCCTTTAAGCCTTGCTTGGTTGAACTGAGCTTTAGCGCTGTTAAAGTCACTCTCCTTACTGTAAGCCACACCTAGCAGCACATGAATTTTGCCTGAAGTGTTCCCCGCTTTCAGCGACGCCAAATACGCTTCGATCGCCTCTTTAGCCTTATCTTGAGCTACCAAAACCTGCCCACGTAGCTGATACAAGCTTGCAGACTGAGCACCCTGCTCTGTCAAATGATCAACATAAAAACTCGCCGATTCGATATCGCCTTTGTTGAAGTATGCCCACGCCAATTCTTCTACTGTCGAGACAGAATTGTCTCCCGCTTCTAACTTGGTCTTGTAGTGGTTAATCAAACCGTCATAGTTATCTACTTTTTCCATGCTCGCGACGGTGGCCGCTTCACTTTGGGCGAGATCTGCCGAAGATTGGCAACCAACAAGAGTGAGAGTCATCAAGACCAGCAAACCGCATTTTTGTAATCCGTTCACATCAACTCCCTAACGATATCGACATCTGCATAATCCCCGGTGCGAGGATCAGCACGACAATGGGGAACATAATAAATAAGATCAGTGGCACACTCATTTTGGCGGCGAGTTTACCCACCTTCTCTTCAACGGTTAGAATTTGAACCTTACGAATATCTTCCGCGAGATCACTCATCACTTGGGCAACGGAGGTGCCGTATTGCAAGTTTTGAATCACAGTTAATACAAAACTTCGTACTGCAGGTGTAGGTAGTCGTTGACCCAAATCATTGAGCGCTTTTTCTAAGCCGTGGATGCGAGCCGCATCCGACGTGCGTCTGATTTGGTAACACAAATCTTTATCGAACATCTCTAGCTCGTCTGCTAAATACGCTAAGCTGGCTTCAATCGTCATACCTGTCTGTACACATACTGACATCATGTCGAGCAAATAAGGCAATTTGGCTGACGTACGACCTATCAACATTTTGCTTCGCAATGAGAGAACTAAGTCCGGTACAACAATTACGCCCACTAACGAGAACAGCGCACTGAGAAGTTTGTTGGTGCTGGAAAGATCGCTAAACGCCACAAGAGCAAGCAATACAGCCAGGATAAGAAATTTGAGCGGAAAGTAATATTTCGCCCACTCTTTGTTGTAATAACCCGCTTCAATTAGCTTGTGCTCAAGCTCCTTTCGGTGCTCTTTACCGAAACGAACCATAAAATGTTTGATCTTCGTCGTACCAGATTTGGTTTGAATACCGACTAAGCTGTCCATTTTTTGACGGCGCCGCTCCGCACGTAGCGATTCAGCGATGACCACCAGAATGCAACCAAAGAATACCGTGACCGCAATGAGTAACATCATGCCCTCACCCCCGCACTAGTAGCCAGATAATGGTTAATCCAATCATTTCACTGATCAGGACGTAGTAGAGAATGGCTCTTCCATCTGGGTCATAGAGTACAAAGTCAACGTTGCCTGGATTGATGTAATTAAGTAGTACCGTAAAGGCTACGGGGATTGCCGCTACAATCTTGGCTGAAATCCGAGCTTCCGACGTCATTGCCATTTTTTTCTTTTCTAGCGTTCTGGCATCCACCAGTACGCGAATTAGCCTAGCCAACACTCCTTTAAGCTGACCACCGCGCGAAATGTTGGCGCGAAGCGTTATGGTAAAAAACAGAAACTCTGGATACGGATAGTTTTTGCAAGATCGCATCAATACAGTTTCCGGCGTTTCACCGATTTTGAGACGGTCGGCCATTAATTTAAACTCTCGACCAATGGCGTTATCCATGGTCTCGCCTACATAGCTAATCGCTTGCATCAAACTGTCACCGGCGGTGACAGCACTCATCAAAATATTGAGAGCATCAGGAAAGCTGTTTTCAAATTCCGAACGGCGACGAGAAAGCAAGAAACGGTAGCCAACCACCAAAAATACCGCTACCGCTGCGCTAATAAGCAACGGATTCTTTTGATGCAAAAACACCACCAGTACATACCAAGATGCGGTCACCGCGCCAATCGTATAGAGGGCGATATAAAGCGTCGAACGTGGTCCTAAGATCATCAAGGTTGGTGAAATCGACTCTCTTAGCTTTTGCAATTTGTGTTTTTGAGACAGTGAGCGAATATTAATCGCACTAACACTCTCAGCACCCTGTTGATCAGCTTGAAAATACTGATCCAGTTTGCTTTTTTTACTGCTTCGATTGAGCAGCAGTGCTAGGGCGAATAATATAAGTGAAATCCAAAGCATATTAGCGCCCCGTAAATGACGCCATTAAGTCTTTGTATAAACCAAAGAACTGTGCTTTTTTCACCAGCTCGGAGCGCTGCATGATGCCGTTGGTTACATATTCACCTTTAACCGCTTCACCATATTCACTGTCGTCATAGCGAAAGCGATAGATTTCTTCCATCACCACACTGTCACCTTCCAAGCCAACAATCTCAGAGATGCTGGTGATTTTTCGGCTGCCGTCTCGTAGACGATTAACCTGCACCACCATTTGTACTGCACTTACAATCGTACGACGAATGGCCTCTAGCGGCTGGTTTAGGTTCGCCATCATCACCATCGATTCCACACGTGCAATCGCATCCCTAGGCGTATTGGCGTGCAGCGTAGACATGGAACCATCGTGACCAGTATTCATTGCCTGAAGCATTTCAAATGCCTCGGGGCCACGACACTCACCAAGAATGATCCGGTCTGGTCGCATACGCAGCGCGTTGATCACCAAGTCACGCTGAGTCACCTCACCTGTTTGCTCAATACTAGAGGTTCGTGTTTCCAACCTCACCAAGTTAGGTTGCTGGAGCCTAAGTTCCGCAGCATCTTCAATGGTGACAATACGTTCGTCTTCAGCAATGTATTGTGATAGTGCGTTTAGTAGCGTCGTTTTACCCGATCCAGTACCGCCTGAAATCAGCACATTCATACGGCAACGAGAGGCGATCATTAGCACTCTCGCCATATCCATCGACATGGAGCCAAACTCTATTAAATCTTCAAACCCGATATTCTGCTCTCGAAACTTACGAATCGAGACCGAGGTGCCATCCAAGGCAATTGGCGGTATGACGATGTTGACACGACTGCCATCTTCTAAACGTGCATCTACCGTTGGAGAGAGTTCATCAACACGGCGACCAACTCGTGAGGCAATACGTTTTGCAATCGCAAGCAACTGCTCCTCGTTTACAAAGGTCAGATCCGATTTGTGTACTTTACCGTGACGCTCATAAAAGATGTTGTTAGGCCCGTTCACCATGATATCGGTGATCGATTGGTCTTCTACCAATGGTTGCAAAGGCCCAAGGCCAAACAGCTCATCAATTAAACTTTTGACGAGACCGGTTTTCATCATTGAAGTAATGGGGCGCTGATAGCCCGTCGCCAGTAAGTCAACGGCGCTTTGAATCTGGGATTCCAGCTCTTTCCGGCTCATCTTTTGAACCGCTTCTGGATCAAGCGCTTCGAAAATTTGCCCGCGGAACGCTAGATACATTTCTTTATTGGAGCTCATTTCGCACCTACCTTACCTAACCAGCGATTGAGCCTCGGTACGGAAATCGGCTGACCGTTAATGTGTTTCACTAAGTGGTCAAGTGAGCGGCTCATGTGGCGGTCATGTTTATGAGCACGTTTTCCGTCAATTATGATGTGCGACAGGTTCTTACAAAATGCAATTTCTAGATTAGGCTCTTGGCGAGGTAACGTTTAAGATCACTCTTGTCCATGACATAGGCGGCTTCTGGACGATGGTAGTTCACGACGGTAATGATGCGCAGTCTTGATGACAAAGTAAGCTGTAAGTTCTCTACCTTGTCGATAAGGCGCTTAGCATTGCGCACTGCTGATACAGAAGCATCCAATACCAACACCACCACGTCGAATCCATCCAGTAACATTTGTGGCTCAACTGGGAAGCTGACACTGCCGGAGTAGTCTTCGATGATGAAGTTCGCATTGCGCGATAGTAAATCACACAAACTTTGGCTGTAATTTAAGATTTCTGTTTGGCTCATATCACCATCCAGAGCCAACAAACGTAAGTTTTTCCGAGCAGTGTGAAGGTAACTGAGCGCCCCTTCTTCATCCATTTCATGCAGTGGTGCGGTAAACTCATCGATCATTCTTGGCTTAAACTCTTTTAGTGCCAGAAGAACATCGATATCACTGTCTACATACTGATGATCTACGAGAATCGTGTCGGTACCCTGAGTCGAAAGCAGCGAACTCAGTTCGGTGGCAATAAACGAAGTACCTACCCCTCCCTTAGCACCAACGACAGCTACACGCTTCGCTTTGCGCGCTTTACTTACTCCAGAGAAGTTTTTGAGGTTATTGTTTACGTGCGTCAAAAAGTCCGCAAACTCTTGCTTGTTTACTGGCCAAAAAACGTAGTAAAAGCCATTTCTTTCAATGAGCGTAGTGTGGAGATGGCATCCTCTTTACCAATAACCACCACCCTTTATGAGTTGGCAGTTTGCTGGCAAAGTTCTTGGCATCTTCAACCACGTTATCTGATTCATTCAACTCGAGAATAACGATGTGGCTGCTTTGCTGCTCTGTCAGTTTGGCATGACCTTTGACCGTTCGAACGCAGTGTGGATCATTCCAGCCTTCAAAGCGGAACACTTCTTGGACAAGATTCAGACACTCAGCCGATTGATAGAACAAAGTACAACCTGCAACACCGGTTTGATTCTTCGGTTCAGGTTTGACTTTGGTGCTCAGTGCTTTCGTTAAATCAAACACGATTACTCTCCCACCAAGCGCGACTTATACGCGACTTGTTTTAGACGCATGGTTTCCACAAAGCAGTCAGGCTGCGCGATGTCTTGTTGCAGCTGCGCAGGTTGGCAAATTTGGGTTTTAAGTTGACGAACGGCAACTGAGATTCGAACATTGGCAATCATGTCTTGCTCTTGACGATATTGAACGCGAGACGGTGTCACGGCCAACGTTGAAAACTGTTTAAACGCCTTTTCTGCTAGCTGACGATCTGCTGTTGATTTGTAAGCGACCACATAAGCGGCTTCTTTATCAAAAGATTCTGAAAGCGCTATCAACTGCTCCATCTTTTGCTGCGACTCGCTGCGATTATTAATGACGTAATCAACACGGTGCACTTCTTGATACACCAGCGCTTCTGCACCATTGCCGTCGAAGTAACGCTCCGTAGTACATCCCGTAATACCTGTTAGTAACAGAACAAATGCCAAAGCCAACGGTTTCAAGTTAACTTGCATCATTGGATAAACCCTCCCTGCTCGACCAGTCGAATTGTCGCGTTCGAAGGTTGCATGTAACCTTCTGTATCCGCGAGATTTAACCAGCGCATCAGCGTCGACGTTTTACGGATATAAGGCAGTTGTACATCGGTCGAACGCATTGGCTCAACAAGGTTGACCGTTGCTACGATGATAAGCTCGGTACGTCGTCTTTCGGTCACGGATTTACGAAACGCGGCGCCCAGGACAGGGATATCTCCAACCAATGGGATCTTTTGCATCTTTTCAAAATCTGCGCTGCTCATAAGGCCGCCTAAGATAAAACTGTCACCGTCGGCAAGTTCAACTGTGGTCATTGCTCGCCTAGAGGTAAGCTGCGGTACTTCAATGCCTGCCGCTTTTACATACTTCTCCACTTCAGATACTTCTGGAAATAGCTGCATGCGGATCTTGTTTTGATTGAGCACTTTTGCCGTCAAATCGAGGCGAATACCAAACTCTTTGAACGTTATGTTAATACTACTGTTACTTGAAACGACTACAGGCACTTCACCACCAACCAGAAAACTGGCCGATTCACCTGACAATACTGTTAGGTTTGGCTCTGCTAATATCTGCGCAATATCGTCGTTTCCTAGCGCGGTAATCAAAGTGCCAATATCAGCTGCTTCAAATTGGTTGAATACGAACTCACCAACACTACTCCCGACTGACCCCCAGTCCACACCGACGGTTTGCGAGAACGACTCTGTGACTTGAGCGACTGAAATTTTCACATTCACTTGCTGTACGGTCGCTACTTCAATGCGCTCGATGATGCCTTCCCAGGTCATGTTTCGCGCGAAGATCATGCTCTCAGGCTCTTCAAGGTCGCCACCCGTTGTTTTAAACGTCAATTTTTGCGCTTCGTCCCAACGCTCTGTCTTTTCTCGGCCAAGTAGCGTCGCGACCATGCGATAGATATCATCGCGCTCCTGTTCTGACTCCACCACACCACTTACAGCGACTTGTGAGCCTATAGACTCGACTTTTACATTGGCATTTGGGAAATGAAACTTAAGTTGGCGACGTACTTCCGATAAATTGAGATCGACAATGATGCGATCGGAAATCAGTACCTCATCTGTTGTGCCATAAACAATTAGCCGCGATTGACCGACTTTACTAGCAAACACCACCAAGGTGTCGTCACTAATCACCTTATAGTCGGCAACGGTCGGATCACTGATAAACACCTTGCCCACTGGCGAATCCAGCTTAATGTGCTCACCTTCACCAAGAGTAATGTAACGCTCCGCTGCACTCGCAAAAGGTGTCGCAAGTAAGACCATAAGTGAGCTTAGACACCACTGCGCGATCCATTTTTTAGTCTGGTAAAACTTCATTACAGCGCCTCTCCTGACATTGAAGTTTTGCCTCGAAACTCTTCAATTCCCACGTAATTATCCATAATGTTTCGAACCTCGACATAGGTCGACTGGCGATAGGTTTGACTGCGGTAGATTTCAATGTGCATGGTTCGTTGTGCAAGTGCTAACCTAGGTAAATCATCGGGTTTAACTTCAATCACCACGGTCGTGAAACCAAGTTCTTTTGTTGGTGCTCTTGCAGTCACTGAATTATCGTCATCGTTGTCGATATTGAGTACCTTGACCTGCTTTAAAAACATATTGGCGTTAACACCTTTAAAGCTTCTTGCTTGTCTGTGTTGGCCGCTAAATTGTTAATCGGTGAGCTCACTGTCAAAATATCGATATAGGTACCGGGCGGATATAATCGTTGATGAGATTTTTATCACTGACTTGCAGCGGGTATGGCGTCATACCTTCAGTAACAAGTAAGTCGATGTAACCGGGTTGCCCTGCCTTTACCTGATATTCTGGGAGCACGATAGTGCCTATCTCTAATGCACGATTAGTTAGGGTCGAAGGTGAAAAATCTATATGAGTGTCTTGTTTGACGCCGTGCGCAAGCGCCTGACTCATAGGCAGTTGTACTTTTACCACCTGCTCAGTTTGAATAGGCGTGCCTTTGGCAATATCAGAGCTGACTCGCCACACAGAGACGTGCTCTTCAATAGGTTGCACTGGGGCAACCACTGCTTCTGCTTGTGGTGTAGATTTCTGACTTAGCATGTCACGAAGCCCAAAAGCCCCTACTACTAACGCCAATACCGCAATCAGCAGCACTAACCGAGACCGCATGTTCGTTTCCCCCGAGGTGGTTCTAATATGGTTAAGCTTTTAAAAGCTGTGGCACTTGATACACCACAATCACTAAGCAAAAACCCAAACTAATGGCAACGCCGTACGGGATGCCAACTTGACGTTTTTTTCTATTTGGAAACCAATGGTTGAGCATGAGGTAGCACAATGAAACTACACCTCCAGCAAAGCCAGTTAGTATAGCTGCCACTGGTAATTGGCTCAGAGGCAGTGCCAAAGCCAATACACTTGCAAGCTTGATATCACCAGCGGCTATCCAGCGTTGCCAAAATAAAACGAACCCAACAACTAGGACAACTAAAGCGGATGTTAAATAAATCTCACTTTTTATCAGCAACGAACATTGCAAAGCCAATAAGGCCAAGACACTCATGTTTGTAATGCGTCGAAAGCGAGCATCGAGGATAGAGATATAAATACAGACGCAAGCAAGCGTAATTATATAGAGCATTTATGATTATATTATTTGCAATCAAATGACAGCATAATAGCGCTAGCTAATATGAAGATAGCTAACGCTACTATTTTGCATAGAAAGACTATTAGCTTGATGCTGGTGTTGCACCTTTCAACGCATTTGCAATTCCATCAAATGCATCTGTTAGCTCTTTCAGAAACTCACCTTCACCAGTTCCAAGAACAGCAGCCAAAGCAACCGCCATCGCCACACCAATCAAACCATATTCAATTGCTGTAACACCGCGCTCATCACGCTTAAATTCGTTTAGAAGCGTCACTGCGTTTACATAAAGCTTAGTCATCATATTTTTATTCCTTTGAACGTTATTCAACAATAAGCACGCTATATTCTAAATTATGCTCAAAATATCAAAAAAATGGCTGCTATCGATTTTATCGATAGCCTGTTCAAAGAAACCCCTTGTTTACAACTCTAACAATGCGCCAACCCTAGTGTCGTGGCCGTTGCTATAAGTGTTTACTTTTTCAACATTAACTTGTGAAATGGACAGTTTTCACTCGTACAGCGATGCAACTTATGTGGCACAGATCACACTTTCAGTTCGACTTATTGCACAGATTACGGAGCGTTATTCCAATTCCGAATGGTTGAGCGCACGAAATACCCTGTAAAGCAAAATTCATTGCATTGATTTATGGTTTATCAATGCCAAACTAACACTCTTTAGGTATCGCTATTGTAAATGACTTAAGAGCCAGCTAATGTATGCAAAAAACATAAGTTATATAACTATAAATAGTCAAACGGCATAAAGGTTAGTCAATCTATGAAGCTGCAATTCGATAACATTGCTTCGTTTGTTGCAGTGGTTGAGGCGGGGTCTTTTAGTTCAGCTGCGCGTAAGCTGGGTAAATCTCAATCCACGGTAAGCACCGCAATTCAAAATTTAGAGTCTGATTTAGGGTTTAACCTTTTTATCAGACAAAACGCTAAAGTGACGTTAACTGACAAGGGCAAACGTTTATTTCACCTTTCTACTCCGGTGGTCAGTAAATATCGAGATTTGCTTACAGCAGTGAGTAAAATGAGCCACTCGGAACAGATCGTTTTTCGAGTTGGCATTGATCCTTTGGTTTATAACAGCAATGTGAAGCAAACCCTATTTCAATTTTCGGAAGCGTTTCCTGAAATCGACCTCGAAGTCGTCACTAAACCGAGCTTTGTCCTGAGTAACTATATTAGCCAAGGAAAAATAGACCTAGCGCTAGGCAATCCATACCACAAAACCGATAACGACTTTAATATGGATGAGTTATTCAACGTCAATTGTTGGTGGGTGGGACATACATCACTATTGGAACACAAACCTAGTCTACCTCGCGTTCTGTTGATGGATGGTTTTGATGAACTGCTTAACCTATCTGATTTGGCAACACATCAGATATGGCGGTTGGATGATCTGTCCACCATTGTCGAATTATGTAAAGCCCAAAAAGGTATCGCGTTTTTGCCTGAACATATTGTGGAGCCTTCACTCACCACAAAAGAACTCGCGATTATGACCGACAACTTAGAGTTCTTTGGCAAAAAAGTTACAGCTTCACTTTTTTGGTCAACCCACACAGACTTTGGACTCTACAATCAATGGATCCGCAGCCAATTAAAAACCGTTATCGATCAACAGAGTACTTTTGTCGCGGCACTCGCCAACTAAACCGTCTTCATCTATAACAAGTTTAATCTTCACGCTGGGTGCATCGCAGTTGCACCAAGCGTGATTGCGATCTCTCAGCCTTTTTACTCCTCCCTAACATATTCATTACACGGATGATTTGCCAAGTGCTCGCTTGGTAAATAATCAAAGATGCCCTACTGAGCTACAAAACTATAATAAGGACATCGTGTGAAACTGGTTAAATCCCTTATCTCTCTTTCCGTTGGCGCAACCCTTCTATGGGGCTGCTCTGGCGATTCTACCTCGCCAACAGACAAAGGTGGCACCACGACTAGTTATGCGTGCAGCGCTCATAGCAGTGCGCACGCCGATGACTTGCGAATCTATCAAGTGATGGTTGAAAGCTTTGTCAATGGCAATCCTTCCATCGGCCATGGCACTGGTTATGGTACCAGTCACCACATGGGTGATATCCAAGGCATTATTGACTCTCTTGACTATATTCAAGACCTTGGCATGAATGCGGTATGGCTAACACCGATATTCAATTCCGTCCCCATTGACGGACAAGATCATTGGGCAAATAGGCTGGATGCGACTGGCTACTTCGCTACAGACTACTTTGCGATTGATCCACGTTTTGGCACCATGGACGATGCTAGAAAGTTAGTCGAAGAGGCACACAAACGTGGTCTATACGTCTTCTTTGATGGTGTGTTCGGTCATCATAAAGACAACGTTGTGGCTTCGCCGACGGGTAACAAGCCCGTCGGAGCAAGTAATCCTGTCAGTTACCCAGAAAGTCTTCCTTTCTTCAAAGAAGTGGCTGAATACTGGGTGAAAGAGCTAAAAATTGACGGTTGGCGACTCGACCAAGCTTACCAAGTTCCAACGGACGCATGGGCGGAAATCCGCACAGCAGTTGATGATGCGTCGCAGCAAGTCACCTATACCAATGAAGATGGAGAACTCGTTAATCCACTTGGCTACATGGTGGCAGAGATTTGGCGTGGCGAGAGTGATATTGCTCGTGATGGCTACGGAAGCACAGAAAACCCCGCGCTGTGCTCGGCATTTGATTTCCCGATGCGCTATCGCTTAGTACAAACTTTTGCTGTTGAGGAGTCAGGCTATGCTTCTACTCAAGGCGGTTTGACGCTCGCTGAAGGCATGCGAACTCATGATGCCTACCCGGCCCACGCCAAACCTAATCTGATGCTTGGCAACCACGACTTAGTGCGCTGGGCGATCTTATTCAACGAGGAAACCTTGCTGAACCAGAAGATGCTGGATATTGGCAAAGGCATAAAGCCGCCATCTCATTCTTGGGTGCTTATACTGGCCCTATCACGCTATATTACGGTGAAGAAATTGGGGATGAGTTAGAAGGTTTTGCTGATCAAGTAACGAATGACTGTGCTATCGCAGGAAAATGTGACGACCACGTAGCTCGTATGAGTGGCAAGATTGAAGGTGTCACTGGTGTCACGCTCACCACGGAACAAGCCGATCTTAAGAACTACGTGAAAGAGCTGATGACGCTTCGCGCACATCACCCATCGCTAGCACAAGGTACTCGCAACAACGTTGTCGCAACAACGAGTGCCTATGCAGATCTAAAAGCATCGAGTGATGAATCGATTCTATATATCGTGAATACGACAGCATCGCATCAAACCATTGCTATTTCTCAAGATAAACTGTCGTTCAGTGGTAGCCTTAATGATTTACAAACGAATGACAACGTAACATTGGCTTCTGGTTTCTATAACATCGATCTAGCTCCGTTCCAAGCTAGATTCCTATTACTCGAACAATAGACAGCAAGAAGCATTAAAGACAAGCCGCCTTCAATAAGTATTGAAGGCGGCTTTTTATATCTCGTTTCTTTACTCTTCCTAGACGCTAACAATCATTAATGCTGACGGCTGGAGAATAACGACGGATTGTTATGCTAGTGCTGGGTAAGTTTTAAACTTCACGCCCATCATTTGTTCCATACAGTGCACGACTTGGCAGCTGTAACCAAACTCATTGTCATACCAGATATAAAGAACACAGCGATTGTCTTGTGCGATGGTTGCTTGTCCATCAACGATACCCGGATGGCGTGCTCCTACTAGATCAGTCGATACAACTTCCGTTGAATCGGTATAGTCAATCTGAGCTGAAAGTGGAGATGTTAACGACACTTCACGAAGGTAAGCGTTTAGCTCTTCTTTAGTCGTGTTGCTTTCCAGATTCAAATTCGCAACTGCCATTGAAACGTTAGGAGTCGGAACACGAATAGCGTTACCACTCAACTTACCAGCAAGCTCAGGCAGTGCTTTGGCCACTGCTTTTGCTGCACCTGTCGAGGTCAGAACCATATTGAGTGATGCTGAACGCCCGCGGCGATCGCCACTGTGATAGTTATCGATAAGGTTTTGATCATTGGTGTAAGAGTGCACCGTTTCGATGTGACCAGACACGATGCCATATTTATCATTCACCGCTTTAAGCGTCGGTGTAATGGCATTCGTGGTGCAGCTCGCTGCAGATACAATCGTATCTTCAGCCAAGATACTTTCGTGGTTGACACCAAAGACGATGTTTTTGATATCCCCTTTGCCTGGCGCAGTTAGCAGTACTTTCTCTGCACCATTACACGCGACGTGCTGACCAAGGCCTTCTGCATCGCGCCAAACACCTGTGTTGTCTACAACCAGTGCATTCTCAATTCCGAACTGAGTGTAATCCACATCCTGCGGGCTATTCGCGTAGATAACTTGGATGTAATTGCCATTCACAATCAGAGCTTTGTTGTCTTCGTCAACTAAAATGCTGCCATTGAACTGACCGTGAACCGAGTCACGACGCAACAAGCTAGCACGTTTTTGAAGGTCACCGTCTCGACCGCCACGTACAACGATAGCGCGCAAACGTAACGGATAACCTGACCCACTCTTCTCAACCAAAATGCGAGTAAGCAAACGGCCAATACGTCCAAAACCGTACAGCACAACATCACGTGCTTCTAGTGAGCTATTGCTCTCAATGCTCTCGTTCAAAGCCGTCAATAAAAAGTCATCGATGTTTTGAGGGCTGTCGTTGAGAGACCAGTATTGCGTCGCTAACTGACCTACGTCGATACAACAAGGAGAAAGGTCAAGTTCGATTAGACGTTCAATGATTGGGGCAGTTTGAGAAATAGAGACGGAAGTAGAACTGTAATGACGGGAAACACGGTGAGTTTTAATAATATCGATGGTGGTTGCGTTGACGAGTGTTTTGCCAAATAAAAGCACTTCTACGCCTTTTTCTCGATAAAGCCTGCCTAGTAGCGGCAGAATGGACTCAGCGAGTGTTTGATTTAATTGCCATTGATTTTGGTGGATTTCAGTTTGCGAGATGTTGCTATTACTCATAGTAACCGGGGGCCTCTCTAGGATTAAAGGCTCGCTATGTCTCGTATGTAGGGTACAAGAGATATTGAGCGACACAGGGATGTAATCGTGTTGTTATATTTTATGCCGCGCAGTGTAACAAACAGACACTTAATCTGCTAGTAAAAATAATTCAGCACAAGAGAATAGAAAAGTGTGACTTGAGTAGGATAATTTTTGGTCAAATCCTCGACCTTAGTCGTAAAAAATAGTCACCAAGATCGAGGTTATTTTATAGAAACAATCAAGAACGATGACAACTCCCCAATAGAATCATCATCGAATCGAATAAGTATCTTGGGAATAGTGGCTGCAAGTCACAATGTACTATTGAGACTCAAACTTCTCATGGTCTTCCTTTTTAATAGCTTTGTGGCCGTCCTCAGCAACACCGCGTTTCCAATAACTACTAATATAAATAGCATCTCTCGGGATCGCTTTATCGTTTCTAAAATACTGGCGCAATGCTCTCATTTCATCGAACTCGGCTGCACACCATACGAAAGGTTCGCCAGCAAGCCATGGTAAGGCTTTTGCTTCATTCGATAGCGAACCTGTCGTCCAAATAATCTGCATGTCTTCAGGTACGTAAATCTCTTGTTTGTCTGCCATATCTTCTATCTGAACCACGGCATAACCTTTCGCGTCTTGTGGCAGCATAGTGAGTTTTACTGACAGCGCGGGTAAGGCCGTCATATCTGCGGTAAAGAAGAACCAATCTTTTGCCACATCAACTTCTTGTAAAGCACCTGGGCCAACTAGCGAAATCGTATCCCCTACTTCTGCGGCCATAGCCCAACGCGCACCAAAGCCACAAAGCTTGTCTTCAGTAACATGAGTCACGAAATCAACATCAATTTCACCACGCAATGTGTCGAGACGACGAATAGTATAAGTACGCATTTTCGGGCGAGCATCAAATGGCTCATCATCAAGATCAGTACCGCCATGCTCGCTAAAAAGCAGCTTGATGTAACCGCCCAGGCTGTCCATTGGAAATTGTGTAAATGCCTCACTATGTAATGTGAGGCGTATCATATTAGGAGACAGGGTCTGTTTGTGACTAACAGACGCCATTTTAGGAGTTGGCTTTTTCATTTGAATCTACTTAATGATTATTGTTTGCATTAAGTTTAACACAAGCTAGGGGTAACGAGGTGCTATCCACTGGCAAATTTTTTCGATTTTACAGACTTTTACTTTATCAACACTCAAAGAAAGTAAGTCATTCCCTCCCCCACACAGATTGCTCTTGGGTGTACCACGCAAACTCCCCATATCACTCTTTAGTATATTTTTCTACAAAGCACTGTTCATAATTTGACCAAGGTAGAATTGACTTCTATGTTTGATAGACCGATCACAACAATGGAGGTAAAACATGAAAAAAATGAGCAAGGCATACCGTATGCAAATCATCAAAGAAGTGGCAGAAAGAAAGCGGCGTGATCAATTCGATGACCCGATGGCTGTGTATATCAATCACCTTTTGGATGAACGCCCGAGCATCGACAATGTCGTTGAATACAAACAAGAATTTAGCGGAAGCTACTTTGATGAGAATATTGGGGGATGGATCAGTAAAACTTGGCAGAGCAAATAACAATTCAATTTAGTGTGACCACACAATAAAACCCGTCTAGATATTGGGAACGAGCTGCGAGCTCACGATAAGGCGCCACATTAGAGGCGCCCCCAAACGCCAACTAACCTCTTACAGCAATCACCTCAATTTCCACTTTGGCATCCATTGCAGTCTTGCTACCTCCACACATGAACGCGCCGGAAATGGAGCATTCTGGCTGATGAAAAACTGTTCGTATACCTCATTTACCTTGACGAAATCATTAAGATCTTTCACAAACACTGTAGTCTTGACAATATTTCTTGCCTCCAAACCTGATGCTGAAAGAATCGCGAGCGCATTTTGAAGAGACTGACTGGTTTGCTCACCCACATCGTCTGGCATGACTTTAGTTTCAGGATTGATTGGCAACTGACCCGAGGTGATGACAATATCACCAAAACTCACCCCTTGAACATATGGACCAATGGCGAGCGGGGCTTTGTATGTAGAAATTGCGTTCATTTTTTTTCCTAATTGTTTATTGCAGTCAGAATGGACCAGCAGCACAAGGCCACTGGTCACACTGAATATAAATAATGGTGGTTTTAAAACAGAGACTAACGTTAGCCAGTAAAGTTAGGCAGCATTCCCAACATAGAAAGCACATGGAAGATTGCGGTCAGTACACCAAACCCGATGACGACAGAAATCATTGCATTGCCTCCAGGGCCGTGAAGCCTCCTGCTCCTGCATGCACCTGACGTGTTTTGCGAGCTAGCAATGCTGGGATAATACATGCCCACACCGTCGCAGCCGCACCTGCATAACCAATGGCAATTACGAAACCGAATGGGAACAGCAGCGACAGAACGAGTGGTGGTAAAAAGGTAACCAGCCACGTTTTAGTGCGACCTGATTTGTCATCGCTAAACTTGAAAAAGTCTGCTAAGAAATCAAATACACCCAAGCCAACACCAATAAACGATGACAATATCGCCGCCATAGAGAAAGTGTTGATCGCGTTCGCAACCTGCTCTGATTCAATGACTGTGCCAAGCGCTTTAAGCAATGCATCAACGTTGCCGCCTTGTTCTATTACCGGACCAAAATTCGCGCGCGGTAAGTTGCCGAAGATACTAAACAGCCACAAAAAGTAGAGGCTAAGTGCTATCACTGTACCGCCCAAAATCGCGTATTTCGCTTTGGTCTCTTCACCGTAGTAAGCTCGCATGGATGATACAGAGTGGTGATAACCAAACGATGTCAACGCGACTGGCAACATGGCCATTGCGTATGGCGCGTATGCATTTTCTTCACCTATGGTGTCAAACAAAACCGACATGTCTACCTTGACCGCCAACCCCGACACACCAAACACAAAGCTCAATATCATGAAGGCAATCAAAACGACGGATATTCTATCTACCGCTCGTGTGGAGTGCCAAACGAACGCTGAGAAAATCAGTACAAATAGTGCCGACGCCACTTTTGCGTTCAGACCTAACACATCCTGAAGGATTAAACCGGAAGAAGTGATGTAGGCATAGAGTAATATGCCACCGACAAAATAAACGGTAATGTTGTTTAGTAAGTTGACCTTGTTACCTAATAGATCTTTGGTCACGGTATCGAAAGAGACCTTTAGGTCATAATGTCTAAATGCTTCTAACAGCATCCAGCCCGATATTGTCATAACAACCATGGTAATGGCGATCGCCAGCATTGACCACACGGTCCATGCGCCTGCTCCCGCACTGGGTAGTCCAAGCATGCCAGCGCCGACACAGACGCTGGCAATGATGCACGCGCCACCAATGAGCGACGGATTCTTTTTCATCATTCTGCTCTCTTAAATTCACGTTATTGGATTAGGGTGATTTATCGTTATTATTTTGTTTTTTATTATGCGGTTTTTAGGAAAAAAGAACGCAGCTCAAAGGCTGCGTTCTTTAGGTGTGACTAGGCTTCTTCGAGTTGTTTCTCTTCAGCCTTGTGAGCTTCGCCCTTTACGGCCACTTCCACCTCTTTCAGTCTGGCAGTAAAGTGACGCAACACCTCAGGCTCATAAGTAAAGTCGAGCCCTTTCACGTTGTGTGCGTTGGCTTTTACTTTCTCAAATGCTTCGATGACGTAGTCATGTGAGTTTGCGTGTAAGTAGCACGAGGAATCGTTAGACGAAGTAGCTCGGCTGGACAAGGGTGCTGCTTACCTGTCGCTGGATCGCGACCTAGCAACAGTGAACCAATCTCAACCGCGCGAATACCCGCCACTTTATACAGCTCACATGCCAATGCGTGCGCAGGGAACTGATCCGCTGGGATATGTGGAAGAAGCTTACCAGCATCGACAAACGCTGCGTGACCACCAGCTTGCTGGCAAACCACACCAATCGCTTCCAGGCCATCCACCAAGTATTGAACTTGATTGATGCGGTACTCTAGCCAGTCCTGGCGCATACCGTCATATAGGCCAACAGCAAGACGCTCCATTGCACCGCCTTCTAGACCACCATAAGTCGGGAAACCCTCTTGAACCACACACAAGGTACGACAATCGGTATAGACATCCATAAACGAGTCGTCTTTAAAGCAAAGTAGACCGCCCATCTGCACCATCGCGTCTTTTTTCGCAGACATCGCTAGACCGTCGGCATATTTGTACGATTCACGTGTGATTTGCTCGATAGTCCAGTCTTGATAACCAGGCTCACGTTGCTGAACAAAGTACGCATTCTCCGCATAACGCGCTGAATCCATAATCACTGGAATGTCATACTTCTGAGCAATCTCATAAACCGCTTTAAGGTTTGCAATAGAAACTGGCTGACCACCTGCAGAGTTACACGTAATGGTACTCACGATATAAGGTACGTTGGCAGGACCTGCTTCAACGATCGCTTGCTCTAGCTTCTCTAGGTCAAAGTTACCTTTAAAATCTGCATTCACAGCAGTATCGAAAGCATCTTTTGTATAAACGTTTTTCGCCACACAGCAGTTCACTTGGGTATGACCTTGAGTGGTATCGAAGAAGTAGTTAGATAGCGCCACCATCTTGCTGCGATCAAGACCTTTCTCTTTTTCACGTTTCTTAATTAGCACAGGGATATAGATTTGTTCTGCGCCACGACCTTGGTGGGTTGGAATAGTAAGCTCATACCCAAAAATGTCTTTTACTGCATTTGACAATGCATAGTAGCTGCGGCTGCCGCTATATGCTTCATCACCGCGTAGCATCGCTGCTTGCATTTCTTGTGTGATAGAACCTGTACCACTGTCAGTCAGTAAATCGATAAATACATCTTCACTATCTAATAAGAATGGGTTCATACCCGCTTTAATAATCGCCTGTTCGCGATATTCACGTGTAGTACGTTTTACAGGCTCAACAACACGAATGCGGAATGGTTCTGGTAGGTGTTTGAAGTTTTCCATTATTAATTACCCTATATATATTTATCTTCAAGCCTTTTTATTTAAAGTTACGGCTGAGATAAATTTTAATTAAAGATAACCCTATCTAGGAATATATCCAGATACGATTGAATTTGATTGTTTTATTTTATGACGCCGCTAGCACAGGCTATGATCATTAACACGGGTAAACAGTGGTTTGAGCACACATTAGTTTGAGCACAAACGGGTGTAAGTATACCTAGTGTTGCAGTCAGCATGTTGCTGTCAGGCAGACGCACTGGACAGTGCGAGAGAGTTATCTCGAAGGGAAGAAGAAAGCGATTTTGTAGTCTAGTGTGAACCAGCTACTGATTGTGTTGAACTTATTCATTTATTTACCTACTTACAATACTCGATTTATCAAGCCTTGTTCGTTTGTTCAAACAAGACATTATCGAACTAACTAAGTGTATTATCTATAACTTACCGTACATGTCATTACTATAGGATATAATTTGAGAACCTGCTAACAAAAAAGTTGAATATTCTTTAATTGCAATTTGTTTATAAAAGAATATTTTGAAGCAGATCAACACAGTGTACTAGTTAATAAAAACAACAAAAGCTGCCTTTATAAAATAATCAAAGATTTATGCGGTCATTCAATTGGTCGTTTCTAGTTTGCCGTTTGCATAAACTTAACCACCCTCTCCATCATGGTTTCGAAATAGGGATTCCAGCTTAGGCGAGCACTGACGCGATCTTCTTTAAGTAGCCCCAAGCAGTATAAGTTAAGGTCGGCATACCCACACAATCTACCGTATAGACCTCTCCTTCCTGCGCTCCCCCACACTGTCGCATTAGCCCTCTTTCCCCATACAAAGGATTGTCGGCGCGATAGAGTACTGAGATATGCGAGCCACTCTCGATATTTTGCTTTGGAAGATCCATACTGCGCTTAATAACACGGGCATCGGGATAAGGCTTTTCGCCATACCACACCAAACGACTGCTTGGGTGAACAAACTCAGTTCTAAACAGCGAATACACGGCTTCAGTATCAATCAACTCGTCATTTTCTGTCACCATCAGTAAGGCGGGTACTTCTAGCTGATATTGCTGTAAATCCTGCTTTACCTGAGTCGTCGTTTGGTAATAAAGCGCGGCACCGTGCATAGCAAGTGAATCATAGCGAGTATAGTTTTGCTCCTTTGCAACATTCACCCAGTCAACAAAGAGACTTGCTGTCCCAGCAAAACGCACGATGACATCATCAGGACTAAAGGCAGGTGAGAATAAGACCAGCCCTTTGACTGCTTCTGGATTTTGAGCCGCATACGAGGTCACCAAGTTTGTTCCAGTAGAAAATCCCGCCAACCATACTTCATCAACTTCGTTTTTTAACAGCGCAACTTGATTGGCAACCGCACCCTGCCAGTCTTTCACATTGGGTAGCATTAAATCTGCTGGGCGAGAACCGTGCCCAGGCAGCAACATGACGTGCACTAAGTAACCTTGTTCAGCCAAGACAGGTGCAATATCAATAAACGAATACGGCGAATCGCCTAACCCATGCACCAATAGCACCCCTTTCCCATTGGATGATTTGGCATTAATCGATAAGGACTTACCGCTTTCATCTCAGCGTCGTATCCAGCGCCATGAAATACACGAGTTTCATCAAGCCACTTGGTGGTTTGTTCAATATATTGATTGAAGTTGGATTGCGAATAAGGGGCGATCGAACCAGAGGTGGTATACATCTCTGGTTCTTGTTCAATGATAGGGTTGGTACAGCCCGTCATGCTAATCGTGAAAAAAGCACTAACACCAATTAAAAGTCGATGGTTTAGATGGTGGCGAAAAGCCGTAATTTTGCTAGTTACCTTAACCACCCGCACCACTCATTTGATGGTCACGAAAGTACTCCTCGGCATCCATGACCTTACCATCTGGCAAAGCACACTGCTTCTTGTCTTCTATATAACCACCACCCGTCGCTTCACAAAAACGTGCTGCGCTATCTGGACCTTGCTGATGATGAGCTCGAAAATACTCCCATGCGTCCACTTTTTCACCCGATTTTAAAGTACACATACCTGTTTCTAGGTCGTAAACACCGTGTTTTTCACAGTAGACAGCGGCGGGATTTGCCATGCCCACAGGCTCGGGTTCGGACTTTGCGCACCCCACAAGCGCTGCTGGCACTATCGTCGCCAATGCAAAATACCGGATTAGATTTCCACCTTTCATAGGGATTCTCCTTTATACGCCTCTTTCTGCGACGCGCAATCTACACGAAGGGAAATTGGCTCACGTGTGTCTAATAAAGTTAGATGAAGCTGTAAAATATGCAACAGATCAGATGGTTATTGTGGCTAGGTTGTTGTCATCAGGTGCTCAAGTTCGAATTTTTAATCCTTCAAGGTAACACGTCTTCGAATGTGAGAAGGTAACTCAGAGTATGTTACTTGTATCTTGATGCGGATACTTGAAAATTCATGAGTAAATTATTAGTAGAAGGTCACAACTTATGAAGGGTGTTCGTTTATGGCATTTTGCCCAAGCTTCACTTGGGATTGTCCAATGGGTAGGCATTGCAATTTTGCTCAATCCTATCATCATTGAAAGAACCGCCAGTGGCGCTTTGCTTGGCCAAGTTATGGCCTTGATTGGCGGAGCTGGATTACTCGCACCATTAATTGGCGGTCTAGCTGACAAATATTCCTGCCACCAGATCTTGCAGCGCCTTGCTCTATTGACCCACTTTATTGCGCTGTTGACCCTCTACTTTGCCGACACCTCAACCACGACTTACTGGATTGTCGGTGCACTCATCGGCGTTGGCAGTGTTGCGTTACTCGTGCTTAACCCTACCTTTGTGATTGCCTCTAGCAAGAATCAAAAAGAAGAAGGACGCGGATTGGCGAGTCTCTATCAATGCCAATTTTTCGGCATCGTTGTGACCGGACTCCTTGTTGCACTTGCGGACTGGATGGCCGTTAGTAGCACCAACCAATTACTGATTTTGATGGGACTCGTCTTTGTTGTCCTCGTTATGGTATCCATTGCACCGCCACCAGCAGTCGAATCTCATCTACAAGAAACCGTATCAGACGAGACGAAAGAGCACAGGCCAACAACCAAAAAAGCTATGCCTTGGTTCCTATTTTTGCTCGCCGTGTTTTTCTCTATGTTTCTTTCCTCTAACCTCATGGAACTCGGTCCTCTGCTTATTAAAGAGGTGTACCACGTAGAAATTGGTAACTCAGCGCTGGGTATGGCGGTTTCTGCCGTGATCAGTATTTTCATGCTTGAATCTGCCGGGCGTTGGATGCAAAAAAGTGGACCGTTTATGGTTTGGTACGCGGCACAAGCGGTCTACTTAGTCGTCGGTTCGTTGTTCTGGTTGACAGCGGGTCATGATGTGAATGCTATCTTACCCATCGCGCTGCTCGTCGTTCTCATGCAAGCCATGTCTTGGAATGACATGATTATTCCCGCAATTGCAGGAAGACTGAGCCCTAATTCACCAGCATTGACTCAAGGTCTGCTCATGCTTTGCATGGCTGGAGGCTTTGGCGTTGGGGCGATGCTAGCAGGCATGTCGATTGACAAGTTTGGCTATGCTTCTGTGTTTACGCTTTCATTAGGCGGTATTGTTGTCGCCCTTGTGTGTATTGCCGCTCTGGTTATGATTTCCAAGCCCAACGAGTCTGAAGCGGCTTCCGCTTAGGCCCATATATTACGAGTACCTCGTTATAGCTACCAAGAGGCGAAACTGCGCCTCCTTCTCTTTACTGCTTATCCAAACATAAAAATTGAGTCCTGTGCCTCAAAGCACAACCTTCAAACCGACAATTCAAAGTAAAATCTATACTGGATGAACCAGTTAAACGATTTCTTAATATATAATCGCCAGCAATTGAGTTAATCCTAAGAGAATTATGTTTCTAACACCTTACGTATCAACAAGCGAAAACCAATTTGAATTCACCCGCCAGCAAGCAAGCCACTTTGCTAAAAAGGTCGCCGGCGATTTCAATCCTATTCATGATGAAGACAACAAGCGCTTTTGTGTACCGGGCGATCTGCTATTCGCCGTCCTACTGCAAAAAGAAGGCATTAGCCAAAAAATGCGCTTTAACTTTTCAGGCATGGTCGGTGACGGTGTTGCGCTGAACGTTGTCGAAAAAGGTGAGCACGAGAGTGCTGTTGTTGATACCGCAGGCAAAGAATACTTACAGATGACTCACCAAGGTGAAGTTAGCCATGACCAAGCATTCATCGAACATGTCGTGACCAACTATGTTCAATTCTCTGGTATGAACTTCCCTCACATCATGGTTCCTTTAATGGAGCAAGAGCAAATGATGATCAACTGTCAGCGCCCCCTAGTAATTTACGAAAGCATGGAAGTTGAGTTTGACCGTTTAGATCTTCAACACCCAGAAGTCGAGTTCACTGGTGCAACATTTGATGTTGAAGGCAAACGTGGTGTCGTTACACTTAACTTTGCATTTAAAGAAGACGGTGATGTCGTTGGCAAAGGCGTTAAGCGTATGGTTGCCAGTGGCCTTAAGCCTACGATACAGATGCGGTCGACGATCTCGTAAATCGCTTCAATGAACGTAAAGATCTGTTTCTAGAAACGTTACGCCAAAACGCTTAACAAGCATCAAAAAAGCCGCGTCACATTAACATGACACGGCTTTTTACTTTCTATCGAATGGCATCAAACCCAGCGCCTAACCTTATCTTTATACTGCTTGTAAGGCTCACCAAACATAGACTCTAGCACTCGCTCCTCAGGTTTTATTTGGAATCGATTCATATAAGGAATAAACAGCCAACACAAGGTGAGCGCGAAGCCGTCTTCAAGCCAAAAACCCCAGCTGAGCAGCAGAACAAACAGTGCTAAATACATCGGATTTCGGGTTTTTGAAAAAATGCCACTGTCTACGACACAGCTGGCTTTGTCAGGTTTGGTCGGGTCGACCGTCGTCTGCGCCCTTCTAAACTCCAACACACCGGACACACCAATAAATCCACTTAAGATAAACAGCCCCGCTGCCCAAATACTTTTCAGCGGAATATAGGTATACAACCAACCATTGTCGTATCTAGCCACCAAGTACATCAAAGCAGCAACAATCAAAAAAACTAACACCGGCGGTATCTTCAGCTCTAGTGCTTTCACTATCGACTCCTTGATATTTCTTCAATACACATAAAAAAGCGCCCGACAAGGACGCTCTATAAGATGGTTAACTCATCAACTGCAGTACAGCTTGCAATGGATGTTTGGTTGCCGCTTGCTCAAAACGCTTCACCTGGCTTCGGCAAGAGTAGCCAGTTACCAAGCAGCGCTCTGTCGGAAGCCTGTCCAAATTAGGTGCCCAGCTAAGTCCATAAATATCTTTCGACATTTGCAACTTATCTGACTCATGACCAAACGTGCCGGCCATACCACAGCAACCAACTGGAACCGTCGTGAGGCGTCCGCCAAAGTGCTGGAAGATATTGCCCCACTCTTTTTCAGCATTTGGCATTTTGGTTTTTCAGTGCAGTGAGCAAACAGATACCAGTCCGCCTCATCAACTGTGTGGCTTGGTTCAATATCCTTTAGCATCGGCGTTAGCCACTCATGCACTGTAAGGACATCAAAATCACCACGCGACTGCGCAAGAATCTCGGTATATTCATCGCGGTAGCAAAGCACCAATGCCGGGTCAACACCGACCAACGGCATCTCGAGCTCTGCGACCTCCGCAAGAAAGTCCGCTGTATTTTGAGCAGACTTCGCAAATTGCGCCAAGAAGCCCTTAATATGAGTTGCTTTGCCATTGGGTTTAAACGGCAGCATTACCGGCTTCTTGCCCAGTTTTAAAATAAGCTTGGCGAAGTCTTCCACCACTTGCGCATCATAAAAGCTAGTAAACGGGTCTTGAACAATACACACGTAATCTTGACGCTGCGCAGTTGGAATCGCCTGAAGCTGTTCTAAATTGAACTCTGAAACAGGCTGGTGCTTAATTCGCGATTTCAGGGTTGGCACAGACAGCAGTGGTGCATCAATATAGCCCACCGACTTTTCCGTTAGCTTCTGCACTAGAGGCTGCTTAAGCGCAAAATTCACTACTTTTGGCACTTTCGCCATGTAAGGCAACATGGTTTCGATGTTCGCCACCAAATAGTCTTTCACCGGGCGCTGATAGCGAGTGTAATACAAGTTTAGGAATCGAGCTCTAAAGCTTGGTACATCGACTTTGATTGGACATTGGCTCGCACATGCTTTACAAGCCAAACAGCCATTCATCGCCTCATAAACCTCGTGAGAGAAATCGTACTCGTGGCGCTTGTTGAAGGTATTGCGCCATTTTTCGATCAGCCTTTAGCACTTGGTGATTGCTTAGTCGCATTTTCAAGCTCTATGACATCAAAGCCCTGCTCCGACAGCTGTCTTAGCCATTCGCGAACCAAACCTGCACGTCCTTTTGGAGAATGACGACGATCTGCAGTCACCTTCATCGACGGACACATTGGCGACGCCGTATCGTAGTTAAAACACAAGCCATTACCGTTACATTCCATCGCTTGAGAAAAGCTATCTCTTACTTCAATTGGAATCTGACGATCGTAAGTGCCGCGTTTAACGTCAGATACTTTTACTAGCTCATCTTCGCTCCCCAGCGGGGTACAAATCTTGCCAGGGTTCATTTTATTGAGAGGATCGCACGCAGACTTAATTCGGCGCAGCTCATTAAACAACTCATCACCAAAAAACTCAGGCCCGTACTCGGAGCGGAAGCCCTTACCGTGTTCACCCCACATTAGACCGCCGTATTTCGCCACCAAAGCGACGACTTCATCGGAAATCTGGTGCATGAGTGATTCTTGATTCGGATCGCACATGTCTAGCGCAGGTCTTACATGGAGTACACCGGCATCAACGTGGCCAAACATACCGTAATTTAGGTTGTGACCATCCAATAGGATTCGAAACTCTGCGATAAAGTCCGCCAAATTCTCTGGTGGCACGCAGGTGTCTTCAGCAAAAGCTATCGGTTTAGCGCTGCCTTTCACTGCGCCAAGCAAGCCAACGGCTTTCTTACGCATGTTATAGATGCGCCCAATGCTCGCTACATCATTGGTAATTTGGTAACCAATAATGCCGTCTTGTTCGGTTTTTAGTTTCTCATCCAAGCTATCAGTAAGTGCTTTTACTGCGCGAGCGACTTCCTGTTCATCTTGCCCTGCATACTCGACCATGTTTAGGCCTTGCATCTCTTTGCCTGGTACGTCACTGATCAAATCACTGACGGTATGCCAAACAATATCTTGCTTAGCGAGATTGAGTACCTAGAGTCCACGGTTTCAACGGACAATGCGTTAGCTTCTACCATAAACGGCGCGTTACGCAGCGCTGAATCAAAGCTATTGTATTTTACATTGATTAGGGTTCGCGCCTTAGGAATTGGCGTCAGGTTCAGCTTCGCTTCAGTGATGAAGGCCAATGAACCTTCGGCGCCACAAAGAATACGGGTGAAGTCAAAGTCATCACTATCTGGCTGATAAGCATTTTTCAGATCATAGCCTGTTAGAAAGCGGTTTAGCGGAGGAAACTTTTCATCGATTAAGGTTCGCTGTGACAGACATACGTTCTTGGATACCGCGAGAGCTTGCTCGGCAAAGCTGCCCGATGGAACGGCAGCACCCGAGCCATCACTTTCCAAAAGAGAGCCATCAGCAAACACTGCTTGTAAAGAAAGCACGTGATCAGAGGTCTTGCCGTACTTCAAAGAGCCCTGCCCCGATGCATCTGTGTTAACCATGCCACCTAGAGTGGCGCGATTACTCGTCGAGAGATCCGGTGAAAAGAAGTACCCATGTGGACGAACCGCGTCATTTAAGGCGTCTTTAACAATACCGGTTTGTACTCGAACCCAACCTTCATCTTCATTGATCTCCAGCACTTTATTCATATGGCGGGACAAATCCACTACCACGCCAGAAGTCAGAGATTGACCGTTGGTACCAGTACCGCCACCACGCGGGGAAAACGTCACAGAGCTGAATTTGTCTTGGCTAGCAAGCTCACCAATCAATTGAACATCTTGAGTTGTTCTTGGATGCACAACGGCTTGCGGCAGTTTCTGATAGACACTGTTGTCGGTCGCGACGCCAAACGGCTGGAGTACTGAGTTTCAATATCGCCGCCAAAGCCATTCGCTTCTAGCTGCTGAAGAAACACCTGCACAGTGGATGAATATCGGTTTGAGTATGTAATCTTGGTAACATTTAGCTTCCTGCCCCTTAAGTCTGCTGATCCACTCAGCAAAGGAGTAAATTGTATGAATGCTCTTACGCGTACATAGAGACGTCACGGCTAACGTTATATACGTCGCTGAAAGCACATCGATTTTACTTATCCCGCCACTTTACAACAATTAAAAATGTGATCAAATCGGAAACTCGCGGATAACACCTCTGTTTTATGCCTTTTCAACGAGTAAGCTTCGTGACACACTCCTAAACCTATGGAAGACATCATTAGATCAAGCGGTTCGCAATGAAAAAAACAAAAGTAATCACTACAGAAGATATTCTGCTTAAACTCTGTCAGTCGGTCTCTACCGTCCTCACTTCAGCGACACAATCTAGTGTCACCTATTCCGCGATGGTGCAGAAGATAACAAAAACCACACTAAAACCTGACTACGGCTGCTTTGTTTTATTCGATGGCGGATTTTCTGGACTGGTGGTGATTAACTTTACCTCTAAAGCAGCACTTGAGCTTTACAGCAACTACATGCGCAGCATGGGCATGCCTGAAGAAGAGCTCGCGATTCACCACAACTCTGACGAAGTGGGCGATGTACTGGGCGAGCTGATGAACCAACTCGTCGGAGACTTCACCAACAAGGTACGTAAAGAGCTACAAACCAACATTACTCAAAACCAACCGAAAATGTTGTCTATCAACAAGCAGGTCGTTTTGTCAGTCGACACCAACCTAGAGCGCCCTCAAGCGCGCCGCGTGACGTTCTCCACTGAAAACAATAACATTTTCTATCTGGAGTTTGCGATGGATAAAACCGAATTCATCCAAATGGAAGAGTTTGAAGTCCAGCCAGACGAATGCCAGATGTAATAATTGAACAAGCGCGCTCCAAACAAGCGGAGAAAGACGCGTCAAAATCTGAAGCTGTCGACAACAGCCAAGATTTGCTCGACGAGCTCGGTATTTAATCCTCCTACCTCCTCTATTGCATGCCCAAGTGACACTTAGTTACTCAGACAACATAGTTACTCAGACAACATGGTGACTTGGGCTATTCTCTCCGGACGAATTTCCATCTCTCGTTATTTCATCAACATACAGTCTAGTTGTGACACTCTTCCCCTTTCGCACAAAAATCGCTAAAATAAGTGCCCCTTTTTTCTTCCGCGGTATAGAGACTTCAGATTGTCGATGGATAAACAGAAAGCCCTAAAAAAGATTGCTAAGTGCCTAGAGCTTGGTAACTCTGCAAACGTCAATGAAGCAGCAAACGCCATCAAAATGGCGCATAGACTGATGCTTAAGTATGGCCTCGATAAAGACGATATCGAGTTCATCAAAATGGGCAAGACACAATCGACACATTTACTGCCAACCACCATCAGTTCTACCCTACTTCGCGTCATTCGCGGTATTAACACTAAGTTTGGTGTCGAAGCGGTATTGCTAAACCACAAAGGTCTTAAGCGTGTCGAGTTTATTGGTGAGGCGGATCGCGCCATTTTCGCCGCATTCGCGTTTGATATCATTTACCGTGAAATGAATGAACATACAGGTCAGTTCCGTAATAGCTTTGCTGGCTCTGGCACTGCGAATACCGAAGTGACGCGACGCGTGAATTCATTTGTCTCTGGCTGGATTGAAGGCGCGCTTGAAAAGCTTCCTGTTATCGCCCCGGATGATGAGTCTACGAATAAGATCAATAACTACATCGATAAAGAATTCAAAAATATCGATCGCGAAACCTTCAAGCAGCAGCTCAAAGAAGCGATGAAGAACATCACCGCAGATACGAAGTAGGCTTGAAAAAAGGTCGCAAGATCTCAGTAAACCGCCCTATTGATGGTGCCCAAGCACCAAAACTGCTTAAATAAGCCTCTCAGTTCACCAGCGCGACCATCAAGGTTGCGCCTATCCGGAGTGTATCTTTGATGCCAAGACGCTTACTTAACGTTGTATGTTACGTGCTACTTTGCTGTACTTGGTTTTCCGCTCCGGCGTGGTCTTCGCTTTCTCATCTTGAACAACAAGCCACGCTCAACAACGCTGATGCTCAATACCAGTTGGGACTTGCCTATGAAACGGGTGAAGGAGTCAAACGCGACCTTAGTAAAGCGACTTACTGGTATCAACAAGCCAGCGAAAACAATCACATTGCCGCGACCTTCAATTACGCACAAGCATTAGAGTTTGGTCGTGGCGTACAAGCCAATCCCGCCAAAGCGTTACTGCTTTATACTAAGCTGGCGGTAAACGGTGATATTACCGCATTAGGGAAAGTCGCCAAACTCTATCAGCAAGGTTCACCTGAAATAGCAGATGAGGACCAAGCAGTGCTTTGGTATTCACTCGCTAAAGATGCCTCCGATAGCTACCAAGATGCCTACGAAGAGGCTTTACAAGCACAATACAATGCACAGCAATTGCGACAAATCGAGGCACTTAAACAGCAAGAGCAAGCAAACCAGCAAAATACAAATTCTACTAATACCACAACTTCGCTAGAAGGCGATTCCGGATTCAGCGGCTGGTTACATCTGGTTTATCTCTTTGTCATCGCGGCTTTGGTAGCCTTAGTATTCTATCGACACCGACAAACTCACGCGCATGAACAACAGCACGCGAACAGCACCAATCATCAGAACCATACAGACCAGTTGCAGAGCCAACTTACCAAACAGCAACTTTATATTCAGCAGTTGCAGCGCCAGCTCAAACTTGCCAACGATCAACTACGCACCGCTTCGCCTGCTGCACAACCTATATCCCTGTTAGAGACGCTATCTACGCTTTGGACTTGAGCCCAACCAGCCTTTGAACGCTAAACAGCTAAAGAGTCGCTACAAACAACTAAGCCGCATCTACCATCCAGATGCTCAGGGCAGTGAAGAGGAAATGAAGCAGCTTAACCTCGCTTTAAATACACTGACTGCCAATCTTCAGTCGAAGCACTAAAGCTATTAAAAACGTCTAAAATATAACCAAAACTGTCTAAGCACTCTTTTCTGAAACATTAATTTAACAAAAGCCTTGTTTTTGTGTCATAATAAGTCCCGAAAATAACACCCGTACCGAGTACAACTCCGTACTAACGTACATATAAGGGTGGGGAGTAAACATGTATACATTCACCAAACAAGATATCTGCGATTGGTGCCACGCACCTAGCTTTGTCACCAAGCACGAGTACATTGATGGCAAACACCATCATTCATGTGAAAAGTGTTTGAGTTTCGCCATTATGGACGTCAGACAGTTCAATCAAGCAGAAATCGAATTTAGAAATCGAGCAAACGCTCAGCGATAAACGCAATGCGCCTCTGCCTCAGAGGCGTTTTAGTTTCCGCCTCCCAAATACGACGCACTCAAAGGCTCTCGCCACCTTTCTGTTCCTAGTTTCGATTTTCTTGATCTAGCCTCTAGTCACATGAACCGTGTTTTTGTACAGGTCGTTTATACAGTAGTTTTTTATAGCTAGTACTGTATAGCGGCAAACCATTACCAAACATGCCATTCTGTTAGAAAATAAATACCAATAAAAACAAAACCTTAAATTAGCCTGAAGAATTAGTGCTCAAAAAGTGCTTGATCTTTCCCCTGCAAAAAACTACTGTATATTCATACAACATGTATAAAGGAACAGGGTTATGTTAATCAACAATTCAATGCAGTCTAGATACAATGTTTCACGCTCATACACTTCATTTGACAATGCGGCTGCACAACGTGGGATCCAGGATGAGATCCTTGAAAAGTTGTCGCAATTAACATCTAGACCTCAATGGATTTTGTTAACAGCAGAATGCCCTCGCCCGTCTACTAGCCAAGTTCTGCATTTCCATAAGCTTGGCAATCACATGGTACAAATGAAGCCATCGGTAAGTCTTACTCAATATCAAGTGGTAGAAAAAGCGATTCGTTCTGGCAATGCCTGCGCCATCATCGCCAACGGCTCATTCACTACTCAACAGCAAGCGACTTTGAATGCATTGGCACTAGGCCATCAATGTGAAGTGATTTTCCTGTCTGGTGAGCACTACCTGCACTAATTCTTAGATTCATCGTCCTGCAGCTAGGAATTCACTGCTACTTAGTTGCAGGACGATGGGCTATCGCTCATCGTTCTTGTTTATCTTGTTCTTCCTGTACTTGGCTCTATGATACTTAGTTCTATAGTAAGTCACTTATTACCACTCTGTTACGTAAAGTGTTTCCCTTATCAAAGCGTACTTTTTCATCGATTAACGTTAGTTTGATAACTAATTGCGCAAACGTTTGCTTTTTCTCTGGCAGGATCAAACAGTTCTGGTATGATGCGTGGCAATTATGAGTGATTCCACTCTTCCACTTGTTGTCGCCCAGTATCGCGACTGTAAACCAGATAGGAATGTCTCCATGAGTCTTGCTGATCAAGTTCTAGCCGTAAACGACGATCTCCCAATCCGCACCGATAAGCCTGTTCACAGTGGCAAAGTGCGTTCTGTCTATTGGTTGACTGAAGAAGATAGCCGCCGCCTAATCAAACAAAATGGCTACGATGTGGCAGAAGATGCGCCACTAGCCATTATGGTTATCAGTGACCGTATTTCTGCTTTCGATTGTATTTGGCACGGTGAAGGCGATCTTCGTGGGGTTCCTGGTAAGGGCGCTGCGCTTAACGCGATCTCTAACCACTGGTTCCAATTGTTCAAAGACAACGGCCTCGCTGACAGCCATATTCTAGATATCCCTCACCCATTCGTTTGGATCGTTCAAAAAGCCAAACCGGTAATGATTGAAGCTATCTGCCGTCAATACATCACTGGCTCAATGTGGCGTGCGTATGAAAAAGGCGAACGTGAATTCTGCGGCATTACCTTGCCAGAAGGGTTAGAAAAAGACTCTAAACTAGACGACATTCTCATCACGCCATCGACAAAAGGCATTTTGCGCGGCATTCCAGGTGTACCAGAAGCGGATGATGTGAACATCACACGTAAAAACATCAGCGACAACTTCGAAGCGTTTAATTTCTCAAGCGCTAACGACATCGACGGCTATGAAAAACTGCTTAAAGACGGCTTTGGCGTTATCAGCCAAGCTCTGGAAGCGATTGACCAAACGTTTGTTGATACCAAGTTTGAATTTGGCTATGTAACAGATTCAAAAGGCAACGAAAAGCTCATCTACATGGATGAAGTTGGCACGCCAGATTCATCGCGCATTTGGGACACCAAAGCTTATCAGCAAGGTGAGATTGTCGAAAACTCAAAAGAAGGTTTCCGCCAGTTCCTACTTAACCACTTCCCTGATCCAGACATTCTGCTAAACAAAGAGCGCATGCCAGAGCGTGAAGCATTGGCAAAAGACAACGCGCTGCCATTAGAAGCATTGATGGATGTTTCTCGCACATACACGGGTATTGCAGAGAAAATTACTGGACGCCCAATCACACTGAGCGAGAATCCAAAGCAAGAGATCATCGATATTCTGCGTACTGAATACGATTTGATAGCCGATTAAGCCTCAGTGAAATCATTAATAAAGAGGGGAGCCATAGGCTCCCCTCTTTATATTTAAATAACTACGCTTGAATTTCCGCGATAAGCACATCATCATCCGGCAGCGCGGTAATCACTGCATTCGCCTTATTCTGTATCTTGCTGATTTGTTCCGGCTCTAGTGAATATGGCATGATGACTTGCAAACGTTCGATATGTTCATCCCTTGCAATACGGATCAACGATACCAAATTAGATTCATCACTACGGCGGCTAGAGAGCGACTGCAAGGCAATTTGCCATAGACGGCTGTCTGGATCACTGTCTTGCTTCGTTGTCTCTTTCCACGCTTCACCAAACACAGGAGCCACCGAAGCAATAGCTTCGAGGAAAGTCCATTTTTTACTGCACGATTCGCCGAGAAAACTGGTGTAATCAAACTCCACTGGCGATTTTTTATCATCACACATCTTCACTCCCGATTGCAGAATGCTCGCTAATTACTATTATTCATACTCGCTTATATAGCAATGGGATATATAAAAATAGTCTTTTATAGCCATATAACGCATAGAAAAGTGATATAAAAACCCAACTCGCAACATCTCTTGAACATACAAACATCAAACGCCACTCTGTTGTGTAACCTGTTGTGCACTCTATCGTTTCTTATGGTTATTTAATTCGAAGCCCGAACCATTTAACGCAAATCCAACACTCGGCTTGCCTTGCGATATTTGACCCGCCACCCCGACCAAGCAGGCAATTCTTTGCGTCTTGGATCTTCTTTTCGCGAACCAGATTGGTAGCTCACTTCCACCAATTTTCCTTTACCAAAATAATGTACTGACAACGCCAGCCCACTAAGCTGCACTGTTAACGGGTATTTCTCTGCAAAATCTTGGTATTCCCACTCTGGGATCCCTTCAAACTGAAAGTCACTGCCGTCAATCAACTCAAGATCCTCTTGGTTCTCGACACCGAGCTCAGCCAACTGATGGTTGAACCATTGCTCAACGGTGGAAACGGTGCCACTACCGCTTCCCTCGGCTAACCCCAAATCCTGATAAAGCTGCCAATGTTGCATCTGTTGACTAATGGTGAGTGCAAGCCCTGGAAACAAATGACCGTCTACTATCGCCTTGGTGATCACTTCAAGTGCAGCCTCCCCCTGAGGTTGACCGATACGGTGACCGATAGTACGTCCAGCATACACAAGGTGTTCGTGGCTAATTAGGCCTTGCTCCGTCTGCTCAGTTTCCCCTGCCTCCCACTGTCCAATACCTTGTTCCCGCAACATAGCAAGATCCACTGGAATCATGAGCGTCCCTAACGTCATAGTTTGTTTTACACCTCTACCAGGCAGAGAGTGCGTCGACAGCACTAACGCGGCCTCAACGTGATTTTTTAAACGGCTCGCTCTACCCAGTAAAACTTCGATATGACCATTACCAAAGGCATCACGCCTGCGCTCACGTCGGACAAACACCAGTTTTGGGTTTGCTTTTATCATCTCGGCAAGCCACTGCCTCTGTCGTAACGAGAAGCAACTTCCAGCGCGGGCAATTCAAAGGCAGCGCGCATTTGATCGGATAACCCTTGCGCCTCACGAAGCGCGTCTGGATCCACAGTAACGCCTGAGTAGCACCGACCTCGCACCAACCCCACCATCAGCTCACCATCACAACCATATTTTTCTTCTTGCTCAAGTCGCTCCAGCACATCTTCGTTGCTGGTTAGTTGATACAGTCTGCCTGTAGTGCAAATAGCCGCCGTAAGATCAATCATCACCTCTTTGAGCACCCTGGTGGGCATTTTGGTGACCAAATCCGCATAAACAGTATCAATCGGCAATGGGGCAAGTTTGTGGCCGTGAGCTGTAATCCCATCTTGGTCAATCGCACCTAACTCAAGGAGCTGCGCCTTTGCACTGGTGAGGGATTTCTCCGGAATCGAATCAATAAACGACAGTGTTTCAAGACGGTGGCCACATACTGCTGCTGCAAGCATTGGCTCGACAATGGACTCACGCTGTAGTTCTGGCGGCGTAACGGATTCAAGAGCCGCATGTTCGCCATACAAACGCACACAAACGCCATTCATAACGCGTCCCGCTCGTCCTGCACGCTGGGCTGCGCTGGCTTTCGATATATGTGTAAGCATAAGAGTCGTTTGACCGTTACGCTGAACATTACGACGTTCCAGTCCTGAATCAATCACCAACGCGATATTGGGAATGGTTAACGAGGTTTCTGCAACATTGGTCGCTAGCACCACTTTTTGCTTCGATTGTACTGTCATTGCCAGCGCTCTTTCCTCATCGCTCACTGAAGCATGCAGTGGAGTCACGAGTAAATCACGACTTTCACAGAGCGCGGCAAGGGTACTTTTCACCTGCTGGATCTCTTTTCTTCCCGGCAAGAAAACCAATACATCGCCTTGAGTTTCATCCAAGCGTAGTTCGAGCTCTTGTTTGATTCGACTATCAAGATAGCGACTATCTGGAAGCTGGCGACTGTCTTCCCGAAGGTGAGTGACATCGACCTTATAAACTCGGCCGCTGGCGACAAGTCGTTTCGCCCCGAAATAGTTCGCCAGTTTCTGTCCTTCAATGGTTGCCGAAGTGATAATGGTGCGATGGCTCTGTTTTTGTTGCAGCAGAGCGACCAGCAGGTCAGTATCCCAACGACGTTCATGGAACTCATCCACCACCACGACAGAAAAATCCGCCAGCTGATTTTCAGCAAACCAGCGCAATGCAACGCCTGGGGTGACAAACACGATGTTGGAGTGCTCTGAATATCGATTCTCGAGTTTAATCGCGTAACCGACTTTCCCACCCACTTTGTCGCCCAGCGACTCGGCAACAAACTCTGCCAATGACGTACAGGCAATACGCCTAGGCTCAACCACCAGCACTCTACCCTGCTCCATCGCCCAAACTGGTAGTCTGGTTGACTTGCCGGAGCCGGTCTCTGCTTCAACAATTAGGTGCGAATGAGTGAGTGCGTTTTTAACGTCGTGTTCAATGGCGTCGATAGGTAAGATCATGGATATGTCAGTGGTTTCTCATGGTTACGCCGAGTATACCCTGAACCAAGCCGCAGTTGCAGTGACAGTCGTGCTAAGCGCCGGATTTTTCCTTGATAAATTCTACAATTAGTTAACATTTGCACTTCGCTAACCCACCCTAAATGTGTTAAATTAACGCCCTAATTGTTCCGACTTCCCGAATGACTGTTCCCATATCAGGTAACCTAATGAACAACAACAAACGACCACTCTATATTCCTTACGCAGGCCCTGCGCTTCTTAGTACGCCATTGCTTAACAAAGGCAGTGCTTTCACTTCAGAAGAAAGAATGTCCTTCAACCTAGAAGGTCTACTTCCAGAAACCACTGAAACCATTCAAGAGCAAGTGGATCGCGCTTACAAGCAGTACACTAGCTTTGACAATGACATGGATAAGCACATTTACCTGCGTAACATCCAAGACACGAACGAAACCCTTTTCTATCGTTTAGTTCAAAATCACATCACTGAGATGATGCCAATCATCTATACACCAACCGTTGGTGCAGCGTGTGAGAACTTCTCAAACATTTATCGTCGTGGTCGTGGTCTATTTATCTCGTATCCAAACCGTGATCGTATTGACGATCTGCTAAACAACGCTCGTAACCACAACGTAAAAGTTATCGTTGTGACGGATGGTGAGCGTATTCTTGGTCTAGGCGACCAAGGTATCGGTGGTATGGGTATTCCTATCGGTAAACTGGCGCTCTATACCGCTTGTGGTGGTATTAGCCCGGCTTACACGCTACCTATCGTTCTTGATGTTGGCACCAACAACCCGCAGCGTCTTGCTGACCCTATGTACATGGGCTGGCGTCACCCACGAATTACGGGTGATGAATACCGTGCGTTTGTTGAAGACTTTATCCAAGCTGTTCAGCGTCGCTGGCCTGATGCACTCGTTCAGTTTGAAGACTTTGCACAGAAAAATGCGATGCCACTTCTTGAGCGTTACAAAGATCGTATCTGCTGCTTCAACGATGACATTCAAGGTACGGCAGCGGTAACAGTAGGTTCACTGCTTGCGGCCTGTAAGGCAGCGGGGAGCAAACTCTCTGAGCAGCGCGTCACCTTCCTAGGTGCAGGTTCTGCTGGTTGTGGTATCGCAGAAGCAATCGTCGCGCAAATGGTGTCTGAAGGTATCAGCGATCAGCAAGCTCGTTCACAAGTGTTCATGGTTGACCGTTGGGGTCTGCTGCAAGAAGGTATGCCAAACCTGCTCGATTTCCAGCAGCGTTTGGTACAAAAGCACAGCCATACGCAAAACTGGGAATCAGATAACTCAGGTTTCTCACTGCATGACGTGATTAAGAATGCGAAACCAACCGTTCTTATCGGCGTTTCCGGCGCTCCAGGTCTGTTTAGCAAAGAGATCATCCAAGAGATGCACCAACACTGCGAACGTCCTATCGTGTTCCCACTATCGAACCCGACAAGCCGTGTTGAAGCGACGCCTAACGACATTCTTCGCTGGACTCAAGGCCAAGCTTTGGTTGCCACGGGTAGCCCATTTGACCCAGTTGTTGTCGAGGGTAAAACTTACCCAATCGCGCAGTGTAACAACAGCTACATTTTCCCAGGCATCGGTCTTGGCGTATTGGCTGCTCAGGCGTCTCGCGTTACCGATGAGATGCTGATGGAATCAAGCCGTGCACTTGCTGAATGCTCGCCACTTGCTCAAAAAGGCTCTGGTCAGCTATTGCCACCTCTAGAAGAGATCCACTTGGTATCAAAACGTATTGCTTACGCTGTTGCTAAGAAGGCGATTGAGCAAGGTGTCGCGAAAGAATGTACTGACGAGACACTACTGAAAGCCATTGAAGAGAACTTCTGGCAGCCTGTGTATCGCAAATATAAGCGTTCGGCGTTCTAACCGGAATCAATGTCACACAAAGGCTCTTGTTATCAAGAGCCTTTTTTTGTCTAATTGAGCGCTCAGAACACGAAAAGGAACCCTAGTTATGTTTGATGTCTTCGCGCCCGGCGGACAGTTTATTTCACCCTATCTTCTAGAAATCGCTACCGCTTTAGTCGCTTGTACGCTCGTCGTGCTCGGCGCCGACATTAATCGTTTGATGCGTAACGCATTACGTGATACTAATTTCGTAATTCGAACAGGCTGTTTTATACTTCTTAACGCATTTGGTTATGGATTGATCATCATTAAAGCCACACCAGTGTTAAAGAATGCTCTCAGTAACATCGAACCAGGTTTGATGTTCTCCATTGTGGTTTTAAGCTTTATAGGTATCGGCATTTGGGCTCAAAGGAATCGACAGATTTAGTGACCTTTAAATTTGATAAGGAAATGTGGCAACGTGGTGCGCTAGTTTCATTGTTGAAACGTGGTGCACGCCTGCTCGTTGTCGCTTTGCTTGCTGTCGTTGTCGCTGTGGTCGCTATTGACCGCTGGATCAGTTGGCGTGCCAAAGACCAACTGTTTACCTCTATTTCTGAGATAGACAACGTTCAAGTGGCTGTCGTGCTCGGAACCAGCAAGTATCTAGGCCGTACACTCAATGAGTACTACGCTCATCGCATAAATGCAGCCATCGAACTCTATGACGAAGGCAAAGTGTCGCACTTTCTGCTCAGTGGTGATAATGCCCACCGCTCCTATAACGAACCATGGACAATGAAACGGGATTTGCTCAGAGCAAATGTACCGGAGCCTGCGATTCACCTCGACTACGCTGGGTTCCGCACTCTAGACTCTATCGTTCGCGCCAAAGAGATCTTCGATACTGATAACTTCCTTATCATCACACAAAAGTTCCACTGTGAACGCGCTCTGTTTATCGCTCAGCACTATGACATCAACGCACAATGCCTCGCGGTCGCAGGCCCGGTGTCTAAGTCAGGGTATTCAGTGAGATTACGAGAAGTGTTTGCAAGAACCAAAGCGCTGCTCGACTTATATGTCATGCATACTCAACCACGCTTTCTTGGTCCAAAAGAGCCGATAGTTACAAACTCAGAAATAGACTCAGAAATAGCAGAAGCCTTACAAAGTGAAAACGCTCCAAACCAAGACTCTGATGAACAGCGCGAACAAGATATAGAGCCATAACTCTTCACTTTGCCAACCTAATTCGATCTCGCTAATCAACTGCTGATTTCTACCGCTCTAACACAGTTTCGTCCCTGTTGTTTCGCCTCGTAAAGCATATCGTCGGCAAAATTGATGGTCTCATAAACCTGATGATTTTGTCCTAGCGCCACTCCAATACTACAACTCATCTCGTCACCATGCACCCATAGATGTGCGTGGACATAATGACGTATTTGCTCAGCCATCTTCACCAATTCGCTATTTGATTTTTGCTGGCAAAACACCACGAACTCTTCGCCGCCCCAACGCACAACTTTGTCTTTGCTGCCTACGAGTTCAGAAAGTACCATAGCAAACTCACGCAGCACATCATCACCTACGCCATGACCGTAAGTGTCGTTAATCCGCTTAAAATGGTCGATATCGATAAACAGCACACCTATCGAAGAGGCCTCAATTTGCGCCTGCTGCCTTTCCAGCCATGCTCGCACCGCATGACGATTCCGAATCCCCGTTAACTCATCACGGTGGGCTAACTCAGAGAACTTAATGTTCTCACTCTCAAGGCGCTGATTAACTTGGGACAGATAACTGGCTCTTCGTTTCTCTCGCTCCATTCCCAGTTGATAGTTACGTAGCTCCCATAAGAGCGCAATTAGCGCGACCACTACCCACACAACCAACATAAACAGAAACAGCGTCTCTCCGGCAATGTAACGACCAACTAGGGTAATACTGTGGATTTTAATCGAGTGTTCACCCAAAGCAGAATTTGAGCCCGTTGCGAGCTCAAACTTATTGATATTGGTAAACTCAGGTGCAGCGTGCGCAATAGGAATTTTGTTGTCCACCACCCACCAGGTCATCACTTGGAAATTACGCATCGGAATGATGATTTTCCCTGCATCAGCTTGTAGCGTGACGCCATTATATTTATGGGTGTACTCATCTTCTGTATTGGAGTAAATAGGGTTGTAATTACGAAAGTAAACTCGAAGAGAACGGTCGTCATTAGGAGGGATATCGTAATCTATATCAAGCTCAAGTGTATGATAGTCCGAAAGATCTAGTCCAACCTGGGGATCTGAGTAAAAGTGCACAGAGACGCCGCAATAAGGCCAAGCGTAATCGCTTGTTTTAAGCGTGCAATCGAGCTGAACGCCTTGATCCATTTTCTTAAGCGTAGAGAGACTCTCGCCACCTTGAAACTGATCATTAGTCGCGAAGAAACCAAATTTGTCACTCGATACCACAAGTCGTTTTTGGTCACCCCAAAGTCGATAGCTACTTATCACTACCAGGGTCACGAGGATAAGTGACAACAATAACTTTACCGAAAACTTCATAAAAACGACTCAACAACACCACAAGTCTTTGACAATACCATCAACAAAACTAGCTTGGCGCTTGAACATTAGCAATAGGTAAATTTAGATTGTATGACGTCCCTCGCCCGCTGGGGCTGGGAGCATTGACTTTTATTACCGTTCTATAAAAGCCGAAGGATATTTAACGATATATTTGATAGCATAGTTCCACAATCACAATAATGAGTAATGTCATGTCACTATTAGCCTCGGGAACGCTATCTAAAATGCGCGCTTCCCTCGACTCAACCGTTCAGTACCGCCTTCCGGTTGGCGATGAAGAAATCGCACTGACTCCATTGATGGGAAAATCCATTACCCTAACCCATACGGGCAACATCTTTTGTTCATCTTGCGGTAAGAAGACCAAGAAGAGTTATTCTCAGGGTCACTGCTTTGTGTGTATGAAAAAACTTGCCAGCTGTGACATGTGTATCATGAAACCAGAAACCTGCCATTACGATGCGGGCACGTGTCGCGAGCCTGAGTGGGGGAAGCAAACTGCATGGTTGACCACTTTGTTTACTTATCTAACACGTCTAGTTTAAAAGTGGGTATTACGCGCCACACGCAAATCCCAACACGTTGGATTGACCAAGGTGCAACGCAAGGTTTGCCTATTCTTAAAGTGAAAACGCGCCACATCTCAGGTTTGATTGAAGTGGAATTGGCTAAGCACATCGCAGATAAAACCAACTGGCGTACGCTACTGAAACAAGATGGTGAACCTATTGAGCTGGTTGAACGTGCTCAGCAACTACTGCCGTTGGTCGCGGATAAGATTGACGAAATTCGTGCTCAATATGGTGACGACGCTATTGAAGTGCTTGACGAAGCTATCACGCCACTGAGCTATCCAGTTGAACAGCATCCAACGAAAATAACGTCACATAACTTTGATAAAGAGCCGGTTGTCAGCGGCGTTCTTCAGGGCATTAAAGGCCAATATCTCATTCTAGATACGGGTGTAATTAACATTCGTAAGTTCACTTCTTATGAAGTAGAAGTGAGTACCGACGCCTAGTAGTCACACTCAAATCAAACAGCCCGCATATTGCGGGCTGTTTTTCTAGGGACGTTTAAAGGGATTCGAGTGCATCAAAGAAATAGTCGACTTCTTCTAAGGTGTTGTAGTGCATAAAGCCAACTCTCAACACGCCCCCTTTCTCCTCTAACTCAAGTTGTCTAACAAGACCTAGAGCATAAAAGTGACCATTCCAGACACAGATGTTCTGCTCACCGAGTGCCTCGCGAGCTGCTCTGGCGTGTGTTTATCTGAACGCAGGGCAAACGTTGGAGTTCTCACTGTATGGCTGCTTTCTTGACTACCGTAGAGTGTTAAGCCCTCGGCTTGAGACAAACGTTGCAAAAAGTAGCGACTCAATAGCTCTTCATGTTTACCCATCACTTCAAACGCACCCGTTAGCTGCCCACGAAGTGATGTGCCCTCACCCCAAGTTGCCAAGTACTTAACTGCAGCAACAAAGCCTGCTAACGCCTCAAAACTCTGAGTGCCCGTTTCAAATCTTCCGGGGCCAATGTCTGTTGCTGGTTCAACTTTATAAGGTCTTAGTGTCTGTAACCAATCAGAGCTGATGTATGCCACTCCCAAATGGGGCCAAAGAATTTGTAAGCTGAGCAAACCAAAAAGTCACACCCTAACGCTTGTACATCAATAAGGTTGTGAGGCGCGTAATGCACGGCATCCACATAAACCGCCGCATCGTATTGCTTCGCCAACTCAACAATGCGTTTGATATCGGTAATCGTACCTGTGGTGTTTGAGGCGTACGTTACTGCCACCAACTTGGTTTTATTTGATAACAAGGATTCAAAGTGCTCCAAATCGACCGAACAATCCTGGGTATTTACCTTCACTTGCTTAACAACGGCACCTCGATCTTCAGCAGCTTGTTCCCAGCTAGACACATTAGAATAATGATCCAGCGAAGTCACAATCACTTCATCGCCCTGCTGCCAATCTCTGGTAATCGCACGGCTCAACTGAAAGGTCAGCGATGTCATATTGGCGCCAAACACAATGTTGTCTGCACTCGGCGCATTCACGAAATCACGACCACAAGCTCTTGCTAGCCCGACTAGCTCAACTGTGTGCTTGCTGGAAAAATAATGCCCGCCAAGATTAGAGTTGTAGGCACCAAGATACTCATTCATCGCACTCAACACACTCTGAGGGACTTGCGATCCGCCTGGGCCATCCAAAAAGACCACTGGTTTATCATTGTGTGTTTGATTTAGAGCCGTGAATTGACGGCGCGCTTCATCAGGAGTGAAGTGCATGTTTTGCTCCCTTTGCAGTCAATACAAATACATCCATGTAACCTTCGCTTTGCTCATCGACACAGCGAATAGGTTTGGCGTTATGCCACAAACGTGCATCGTCTAGAATAGCCACTTCACCATCAACGAGTATTTTCTTGAAAAACGGCGCTTCATCATGGTTGTTATAGAGCATGATTTCACCACCACTGATGTTCTGACGACCTACCCCGACAAGAGCAATATGATCAAACCCATCTTGGTGCACACCTTCCGGTGCGACTTCGGTTTCATCATAGACAGCCGCAATACGGATCTGGTGAATCTCAATCTCTTGTCCATTAGGCAAACCATTCGTAGCCACAAACAGAGACACCAATTCGCCCATCGCATCACTTTGTAGCGTCGATTCAAGAACAGGTTCAAACTGCCTCACTACATCACCTTGAAAGTGGTTATAGTGCTCTGACTGGACAAAGCTACTCGCGCCCGTATCGACAATTTTGCCATCAAGGTGCTGTATAACCGAATAGCGGCGCAAACGGTATTGACCGTCCGCATGCTGAGTATTAGGTAGAGTTGAAAATGTTGGCGCAAGCTGCTCAATAGCACGGCCACTGAGACTAGTAAGATGTAAGGTACTTTCACTGGTGTGTAGCATCATTAACTCCTTTCCTTGTTATGCTGCGACATCTTGTGTTTACATTTCATTCACAAACCATTAAATACCAATCATTCTGTCAGATCAACTTTTTGCAGTACTTAAATCCATTTTGCAGACAAATTAGAAACTATAATCCGTAATAAAAAATTTAACCAGTACATAACACCAACCGCAGATATTAGACACTCCAAAATACAGAACACTTCACTAGGTCAAAATTTCGATGTAAAACAGAACTCAAGAGTTATGTATCTTTCAATGATCTTTTGCATCAACTTTCAGTACAAAGCACTATCAAACTTTAGTATTACAGGAAGTTAAACCACAGCGAAGTTAGGGCTACTTCCAAAACGAGAGACTATTCATGCCACTTAATCGCGTATATCGAACTGAGTGAACAAAATAACAACAGACAGCACAAATCTAGTGTTGATTCCTGCCCCCTAACCCCAATATATTAGGTAACAAAGCGGCATCCATTACTGATGTTGATAAGAATTGAGAAAGTGAGATAAAACTATGGCTGACACAAAACACTGTAAATTGCTGATCCTAGGTTCAGGCCCTGCTGGTTATACCGCTGCAGTTTATGCGGCTCGCGCTAACCTTGAACCTGTATTAGTTACTGGTATGCAGCAAGGTGGACAGCTCACAACAACGACAGAAGTCGAAAACTGGCCAGGTGATGCTGAAGGTTTGACCGGCCCTCTACTCATGGAGCGCATGCAAGCTCATGCCGAGAAGTTCGACACTGAAATTATCTTCGATCACATCAATAATGTAGATTTTAGCGAACGTCCTTTCAAACTATTTGGTGACAGCCAAAGCTACACAGCAGATGCGGTTATTATCTCAACGGGTGCTTCTGCGAAATACTTGGGGCTGGACTCTGAAGAAGCATTCAAAGGCCGCGGCGTATCGGCGTGTGCAACTTGCGATGGTTTCTTCTACCGTAACCAGAAAGTTGCAGTCGTTGGTGGTGGCAACACCGCTGTTGAAGAAGCTTTATATCTTTCCAACATTGCATCAGAAGTGCACTTGGTGCATCGCCGTGATAGTTTCCGCGCAGAAAAGATCTTAGTGAAGCGCTTAATGGACAAAGTCGAAAATGGAAACATCATCCTTCACACAGACCGTACTCTTGAAGAAGTGATCGGAGATGATATGGGTGTGACAGGCGTCCGTATTAAAGACACCCAATCCGACCTTGTTGAAACGGTCGATGTCATGGGCGCATTTATTGCAATTGGTCACCAACCAAACACAGCGCTTTTTGAAGGCCAGCTAGAGATGAACAACGGTTACATCGTGGTGCAGTCAGGTCTTAGCGGCAACGCAACGCAAACCAGCATTCCTGGCATTTATGCAGCAGGTGATGTGATGGATCATAACTACCGTCAAGCAATTACCTCAGCAGGCACCGGCTGTATGGCTGCACTTGATGCAGAGCGATTCCTAGACGCCGAAGAATCATAACTCGCTCTTACCCCGTATCAGCATACCAATATCGAAAATTGAAAACCCATAGGTACCCCCTCTGGGTTTCTTTTTGTATAATCGCTGGTTCTACTAATAATAATACTCATTAAGCCTTCTACATGGATAAGAAAAAACAACGGAGCTTGAATAAGTGGCTCAAACAGCAAAGTAAGCTTGCCAAGCGCTGGCTTATGATTGCAATAGGGCTCGGCGTTCTTTCAAGTCTGTTCCTTCTGGCGCAAGCTGCGCTCATCGCCACTATTCTTCATCAACTTATTATCGATCACGTCGATAAGCACGAACTGATCCCACATTTTGCTGGTCTGATGGTCGCCGTTGCTGGCCGCGCGACTTGTGCGTGGGGCAGAGAAATCGCTGGATTCAAATGTGGTGAACAAGTCCGGATTTATATTCGTCAGCTCATACTCGATAAGCTAAGACAGCTTGGTCCTAGCTACATCAAAGGTAAACCCGCAGGAACCTGGGCAACACTGGTTCTTGAGCAAGTAGAAGAGATGCAAGAGTTCTTCTCTAAGTACCTTCCACAAATGTCTCTCGCAGTAGCCGTACCCTTCATCATTTTGATCGTTGTCTTCCCAATCAACTGGGCGGCGGGACTTATTTTCTTAGTTACAGCGCCTTTAGTACCTATTTTTATGGCGCTCGTAGGTATGAAAGCGGCGGATGCCAACCGCAAGAACTTCAAAGCTCTGCAACGCTTATCAGGTCACTTTTATGACCGCTTGCAGTCGATGACGACAATCCGCCTATTCAACCGCACCAAAGCAGAAACCGAAGTACTGCATGGCGCTTCAGAAGTTTTCCGTAAACGCACTATGGATGTGCTGCGCCTCGCCTTCCTCTCTTCCGCTGTTCTTGAGTTTTTCACCTCGATCTCTATCGCTATTACCGCCGTGTATTTTGGCTTTAGCTACATTGGTGAACTGAACTTTGGCCATTATGGTTTAGGCGTAACACTGTTCGCAGGTCTATTTATCTTGATCCTCGCGCCTGAGTTTTATCAACGCTGCGCGATCTAGGTACCTTCTACCACGCTAAAGCTCAAGCAGTGGGTGCAGCTGAAAGCATCGTTGAGTTTCTAGAGCTTGACGTTCCTGCACTACCAAATGGCAACACTAAGCTTGATGCTAATCAAGCGGTGACCATTCAAGCTGAACACTTAGAAGTCTTTAGTCCAGATGGTACTAAATTGGTGGGGCCAGTTTCGTTTACCCTCGATGCGAATCAGGCTACCGCACTTGTTGGCCCAAGCGGCGCAGGTAAAACGAGCCTTATCAATGCGATCCTAGCTTTTTGCCTTACCAAGGTTCACTAAAGGTCAATAACATTGAACTTAAAGAGGTAGACCAGTCAACATGGCGCGATGCCGTTAGCTGGGTCGGTCAAAACCCTATGCTTCTGCATGGCTCTATCCTTGATAACGTGACTTTGGGTAATCCAAACGTTAGTGATACGCAAGTGAATGATGCGCTTCTGGCTTCGTTCTCTGCTGAGTTTGTCGAAAAGCATGGTCTAAATTATCAGGTAACGGATCGCTCAGGTGGCCTGTCAGTTGGCCAGGCGCAGCGATTAGCTCTAGCACGCGCTATGGTTCAGAACGGCCGATTCTGGCTACTTGATGAACCTACAGCTAGTTTGGATGCGAAGAGTGAACGTCTCGTGACTCAGGGCCTTCATGCTTCCACGGCCGGAAAAACTACCCTAATGGTCACCCACCAGCTTTCTCAACTAAAAGATGTCGATACCATCTTGGTGATGAATCAAGGACACATTGAGCAACAAGGCAACTATGATGCTCTCGCTAAGCAGCCGGGACTATTCCAAACCATGCTGTCAGCACACCATTCAGCTAAAGCCCAAGATAAGGGGAATCTAGATGCGTGACCTACTCCCTTATTTGAAGCTATACAAAAAGCACTGGTTTGGCTTATCGCTTGGCATGGTGCTGGCGTTTTGTACCTTGTTTGCCTCCATTGGTCTATTAACGCTCTCCGGTTGGTTTATTTCAGCATCTGCCGTTGCTGGCCTAACTATAGCAAGAGAAACCTTCAACTACATGTTGCCTGGTGCAGGCGTTCGCGGCGCGGCAATGGCAAGAACGGCCGGTCGTTGGGGCGAGCGAGTGGTAAGTCACAACGCCACCTTTAAACTGCTTACCGATCTACGCATCTTTTTCTTTAAGAAACTGGCACCGCTGATCCCTGGCAAAGCGGTCAACATTCGCGATGCGGACATGCTCAACCGTTTGGTTGCCGACGTGGATGCCATGGATCATGTTTATTTGCGACTGGTTAGCCCAATGGTAGTTGGCGCATTCGGTATCTTGTGTTTAACCGCAGTTCTTTGCTGGTTTGACGCAGCTCTTGGCTTAACGCTGGGCGCAGTTTTGATGCTACTCCTACTTATCTGGCCAACGGTATTCTATCGACTCGGTAAGAAAAACGGTGAAGCGCTAACGCTAAACAAAGCCGAACTACGTATCAAAACACTTGATTGGCTGCAAGGCTACAGTGAACTCACCCTATTTGGCGCTGAATCTCGTTATCGCCACGCGATCCTTAACGCGCAAGATGAGCTAATTAAAAACCAGTTCGTTCACGCTAAAATCTCTGGACTTGCACAGGGTCTGCTAATCTTAGCGAACGGCTGGCTGCTCATTCTCATGCTGTGGCTTGCCGCAGACGGTGTCGGTGGTAACCTACCCGATCCGCTTATCGCCTTAATGGCGTTTGCTACTATGGCAAGTTTTGAGCTACTGATGCCAATTGCGGGTGCATTCCAATACCTCGGACAAACCTTAACTTCAGCCAAGCGTTTGAACGAAGTCATCCTAGCTAAGCCAGATGTGAGCTTCCCACAAGAAGACACCGTGCACAGCGATACTTACTCAATCAAACTGAACCAAGCAAGCTTTAGCTATCCTGGCGCAAGCCAGATGGCACTGCAAGATATTGACCTCGACGTTCCTGCGGGTCATAAACTCGCTGTCGTTGGACAAACAGGATCAGGTAAATCAACCTTACTACAGCTCATCACGCGACACTGGGATGTACAAAAAGGGTCGATTGAACTCGCGGGTGAGAACATTCAATCATGGAGTGAAGCACAGCTTCGTCAATCCACCAGCGTTGTCAGTCAAAAGGTAGACATCCTTAATGGTACGCTACGTGACAACCTATCAATGGCAAAACCAGATGCCACTGACGAAGAGTTAACAGCGGCGCTCGTCAATGTCGATCTCGGACATTTAACCGAAGAAACAGGCCTAGACGCTTGGCTGGGTGAAGGCGGTCGTCAGCTATCGGGCGGTGAAAAGCGACGTGTTGGTATTGCACGGGCCCTTCTGCATGATGCCCCTATTCTATTGCTAGATGAACCAACGGAAGGTCTTGATAAAAAGACCGAGCAACAGATCATGGCACTGTTTGAGACTCAGTTTATCGGTAAAACCGTGGTATTTATCACTCACCGATTAGTGAGCCTAGAGTCATTCGACCAAGTCTGTTTACTTGAAGATGGTGAAGTCCTTGAGCTTGGACATCATGATGACCTGCTCAGTCGTAAAGGTCGATATTTCGAGCTGCATCAGACACTGTAGTTATTGAAAACGCGGGAGGCCTTTAAGGCCGCTACCTAGCACGACGAAAAAAAGCCCTGCACAACTCACTGTCCAGGGCTTTGTTTTACCTATCCGTTAGAGCCTAATGCTCATCTTCTTGTTCAAGCACGACTTCATGCACCTTAACTTGAGTGATTCGGTTGTTTTTAACCGACATCACTTCAAATACGAATCGCTGATAGTAAATCGCTTCGCCTTCTTCTGGAAGACGGCCTGAAAGCCAAGTGAGAAAACCATTGAGCGTCTGAAAGCCTTCGCTGCTCTCACCTTCAAGCTCACTGATGTGCAGCTTACTTTTAAACACAGCAATTGGGATTAGGCCGTCTAGTTGCCAACTGCCATCTTTGCATTTTCGCGCCCAAATATGCTGAGTCGTCATCGCTAATTCACCGGCAATCGAGGTGAGCAAATCGTGGTGTGTGACAAGCCCCTGAATGTCTCCATATTCGTCCACTAGGAACGTCATCTCGCTGCTCGTCTGCTGCATATAGCTTAGCAACGACAGTCCTTTCATAGATTCAGGCACGAACCTTGGCTTACGAAGCAGTTTGACCAAACGTCCAATCGACAGTTCACTGTACTCATCGAGTAATACTTTGGATGAGATAGTACCAATCAGGTTGTCCAACCCACCACGACACACGGGCCATACAGAATGTTTCGTTTGGCGCAAGTCTTTGAGAATTTCAGCCAGTGGCTGGTCGATGTCTAGGTAATGAATGTCACATCGCGGCGTCATCAATGAAGTTGCAAAGCGGTCATTCAATTGCAGCAAGTTAGCTATCATCTCTTGCTCTTGATGTTCAATCACTCCGCTTTCTGAGCCTTCTTTGACCAAAGCCACAATATCTTCTTCTGTGACGTTGTCACCATTATTATTTTTCTGCCCCAACAGCTTCAACATTAAATTAGTCGACAGCGTTAACAGCAACACAAATGGCTTGGTCGCGATGGACAGCCAATGGATTGGGTACGCAACAACCAGTGCAATGCGCTCTGCGTTGTTTTGCGCTATTCGTTTTGGCACCAACTCACCAACGACAATCGCAAAATAGGTGATGACCAATACGACGCCCGTAGTCGCTAGCAAACTCGCAAGCTCCTGCTCCATTCCGATACTGACCAACCAATGCATGATAGGAGCAGAGAGCACCGCTTCCCCCCAAATACCGCTGAGAATGCAATAGCAGTAATACCAATTTGTATCGTAGAGAGAAAAATGGTCGGATCATCTTTTAGCTTGAGCGCCACCTGCGCCGCACTATGATGATCAGCTAGCATTCGCAGTCGACTGCCTTTTGCCGCCACCAGTGCGATTTCCGACATCGCAAACAAACCGTTGAGTGCTATTAAGCCGAAAAGAATCAATATATCCATAATGTGTTATCACTGTGAATGTGTACTAAGAGTATGAATAGTCGCATGTTCCGTGACCAAGGGGTTATCGGATATTTTATGGTAAAGATAGAAGAAGATTGTTGAAACAGATCGAAAAAGCCGCGTAAGGAACGCGGCTTTTGATTCACAAGTAGAGGTAATGTCGAGCTATTACGCGTATTGCTGTTCGAACTCTTTCATAAAGTCGACGAGTGCTTGTACACCCTCTAACGGCATCGCGTTGTAAATAGATGCGCGCATACCACCGACTGCACGGTGTCCTTTCAAGGCACGCAGACCACGTTCATCCGCCAACTCTAGGAACTTATCGTCTAACTCAGGTTTTGCCAATTGGAATGGTACGTTCATTAGTGAACGGTTGTTACTGTGTACTTGGTTCTTGTAAAACGGCGACGCATCAATGTAATCGTAAAGAATGGCTGCTTTTTCACGGTTAATGCGCTCGATAGCTTGAACACCACCTAGCTCTTTCAACCACTTGAAGACCAAGCCAGATAAGTACCATGCAAACGTTGGAGGCGTGTTGTACATCGACTCTTTTTCAGCGAGAACTTTGTAGTTTAGGAAAGTCGGTAGTACGTCGCTGGCAAGCTCAAGCAAATCATCGCGCACAATGGCAATACAAATACCAGCAGGACCAATGTTCTTTTGAGCACCCGCATAAATGACACCATACTTACTAACATCGATTTCGCGTGACAGAATGGTCGAAGACATATCCGCAACGATAGGCAAATCAGTTTGCGGCAGTTCGTTAATTTCGATACCGTCGATGGTCTCATTTGGACAGAAATGAACGTAAGCGGAATCTGGGTCAATCACCCATTCACTCACTGGCTGCACTGCGATTTTACCGTCAATCTCAGTTTTCGCCTGATGAACAATCGGTGTACAGTATTTCTGCGCTTCTTCTACCGCACTTTGTGCCCAGTAGCCTGCATCGATGTACGTCGCCTTTTGCTTACCACCGAGCAGATTAAGTGGTACCGCTGAAAATTGAGCACGAGCGCCACCCTGACAGAACAGCACTTTGTAATTTGAAGGGATATTGAGTAGATCTCTTAAATCTTGTTCCGCCTCTTCTGCAACCTGAATAAACGGCTTGCTTCGGTGGCTGATCTCCATAACCGACGTACCCAAGTCGTTCCAATCAAGCAGCTCCGATTGCGCTTTTTTTAATACATCTCGCGGCAACCCAGCTGGTCCTGCACTGAAATTGAATACGTTCTCTGACATCGGCTCCATGACCCCATTACTCCTAACAAAATACTTAATCGAGCCACAAGTAATATCACGTTTTCAAAGAGATAAAAAGCAAGAAAAGAGGCACATGGCCTCTTTTCTTTTGACGGGTGAAAAATCACGCACCTCGCGTTTATTGCCCCATCGGCTGACCCATGAGCAGTGGCAGGAACAATGCAATCAGCGGAATGCGTTGACCATTGGCAAACACTAACTGGCCCGCTTCAATATTGGCATCTAGCTCGTAGCCCGCTTCTTTTTGCTGAACCATGTCCATGACCACTAGCTCATCAACACCTTGTGCCAACATTGGATGAGCATTAATCATACCTTGTGACATATAAGCATTCATGTTGCCTTGAATAGCTGGCATCACCACACTCGGGTCACGAGACACGTTTTCCGTACCTTCTGGCACTTCGAGCAGCCATTTAGATTTGAACTCTTCTTGTGCAATTTTAAAGTGCATATCATTCATCGACACTTGAAAGCCGCGAGCAAACAGAGTCTCGATCAAGGGCGCTAACACATTGATATCAGCTTGTGCCATTGACGGGTTAGATTGATACACATCCACCAACCTTCAAACGACGCCCTATCTAATGAATTTAGCGAAAAGTCGATGTTTAGATCACTTAGCTCACCACCTTCTGGGTACGTTAGCTGAGTCATATCAAAAATATGCTGCGTATCGATGCGATCTGTTTCTGTGTTGAGAGACGATTTGAAGGTGTAGCCCATCGAGTCAATATCGAACAAACTCTGATGATTCTGATCCAAAATGGTAAAGTGCTTCATCGATGCACTTTGCTCACCAAGCCAAAAACCATTCTCCTTAATACCCACACCATTACCGGCAACGTCTGTAATACGCAGCTGTTCGCCATTCTCAAAATCGAGTTGAATCGAAGGGATATTCGCTTGGAAGGTCATTTTGCCAAGGACGGTAGCGGTGCCCGTAATGACAGACGGAGAAATCGACATACTTACCGTTTGCTGATCGTTACCTTGATAACTCCAACTGTCCAATGCCATCTCAAATTCAGTATTGCCATTAAGCTGAGTCACTGTCTTCATTTGTAGCGGAAAATCAGGGAAGTTTGCCAAAACTGAGTTTGCAGAAAGGCTAAACAAACCGTGGCTAATGTCGCTTTTTACAACAACTTCTGTTGGCAGCCCATCCACTTCTAGCTGCTCTCTTAACACAGGATCTTGTACCTGATAACGCGTTTCTACTACTGATGACAAATAGCTGCGATCGTATGAGACAATCTCGGCGCTCACGCTTTCGTTGTTAAGCTGAGCGACGCTGTCTTCGACAACTTTTTGTCCTATGTGCCCGACGCTAAAGGCCAGCACAATACCAACGCCACTGCACCACCAATAGCGCCATACTTCTTTAGTTGATTCATAGAGATAACTTAAACAGTTTGTGAAGTGTATTTCATTCAGTCTAACTCAACTCGCTTGGATCTCCAATCTCATACCTACTTCTCATAACCCTCTGCTTTTTATTGATATATTAAAATCAATCATGACTGATGAGATAAACTGAGCAATGACGCAAAACAATCGATACGCGGTACTGTGTTTAGATAGCGATTTCGCTAATCTCGACAAGCTCGATACCGAGCTCTCTTTGTACCAATCGCATTTCGACATCCACCTGCGACCTCCATTTCCGAGGGGCACGATCTCGTGCAACAAATCGGTCGCCAAGGACAACATCTTGCTATGGTTATCGCCCGTCATAGTCGCCTTTTTGATGGAGGTGAATTCTTGGTTCAACTTGAGCAATCCGCTCACGCTCAGTCAGCTCGAAAAATACTCATCAGCAAAACCGACTCTATCGATATCCAGGCTATCTTAAACGCAGTGAACGAAGGCCGGCTAGATCATTGCCTAACCTACCCAATTGAGCAAACGAGTTTGCACAAGACGGTGGTTAAAGAGCTTACGCAATATGTGGTTCATCATGAGAAAGACCAACTTCTTGATTTTGGCAAAGTCCTTGATCAGCAGAAAGTCTTGCGCGCACATATCGAAAACAAGATGCACTCTTATCGTGCTAGCTTTATTCATGACTTCCATGAGCTCTCTGACAATGAGCTCGCTGTACAAGTCATCGAAGCACTACTGTCGTTTTTTGCCGAAAAGGACGAGACGCGCGCGGTTAGAGAATACTCTGCAGAGCACCTTCTTACCGCTGAGGGACAATCAAACCAATTCTTGTGGTTTATTGTCGAAGGACACGTTGCTCTTTATAAGAAAGACGATATCGGCCAGCAACGAGAAGTGGTAAGACACAGCAGAGGTGGCATCGTTGGCGGTATGTCATTTGTTACAGGTGAACACTCTTTCTCTACAGCGATGACGTTAACCACAACCAAAGTAGTGAAGCTCGACCGAACCGTATTTACTCAGGTAATGCATTCCAATACCGACCTATTACCTCTATTTACCAACTTGTTGCTACGACACTTCAACCGTCGTTTACAAAGAAGTATCAATACCAAACTTGAGCTACAAAAGACGTTAGAGTCACTAGAGTCGGCACACCAGCAACTCATCGAGCAAGAGAAAATGGCCATGTTGGGCCAACTCGTCGCAGGCGTTGCACACGAGCTCAACAACCCGGTGTCTGCTATTTTACGTGGTGCGGAAACCTTATCGATAAAAGTCGATGAGATACTCAACACCCAACACGAAGACAACACGTTTGCTATTGGCCTCGATGTACTCAAGCAGTCCAGACACTCTTCACCGCTTTCGACCTCTGAGCTCAGACAGCGCTCAAAAGAGTTAAACGAGCGAATAGGCGATAGACGCATAGCGAAGCGTCTAGTGAACCTCGACCTTCACGACAATACTGATCTGCTAAAACAAGCCACGACAGATCCCGCCAAACTTGCTGAAACTCTAGGTAAGCTAGAACGTTTTCAAGCTACCGGTACTACGCTGCGATCCATTCAAGTTTGCGCTCAGCGCATCGCTGATATGGTTAAAAGCCTCAAAGGGTATTCGAGACAAGATAATGAATCTTACGAGCGAGTCGACTTGCATGAAGGCATTGAAGACACGCTAGTTATCTTTGAAAACCGCCTCAAACGCCACACCTTGATTAAAGAGTACGGTTCACTACCAGAGATATTTTGTAAACCCATCACTTTGCAGCAAGTCTGGACCAACCTCATCTCCAATGCGCTCGACGCTCTACCTGAGAAAGGCGAACTCACGATACGCAGCAGTCAAGTTTCTAGGGATGATGTTGTTTACAACTGCTTTGAGTTTATTGACAACGGCTGCGGTATCCCTCAGGCACAGCTCGAGCGTATTTTTGAACTTAACTACACCACCAAGCGCGAAGGTAACTTCGGTTTAGGGATTGGGCTATCGATTTGTCAGCAAATATTGGCTCAACATCAAGGATGGATTGAAGCAACATCAGAAGTTGGCAATTACACCAATATGGCCGTGTACATACCCATCACGCAACAGAAACTAACCAAGGAGCACCACTATGACTGAATATTTAATTTTATGTGTCGATGATGAGCGCGAAGTACTCGATAGTGTGTTGCAGGATTTGGATGATTTTGAAGAGCACTTTATCGTTGAAGGCGCTGAATCAGTCAACGAAGCGAGAGAGGTAATCGCCGAACATACTGGTGATGGTGCTAGATTGGCGTTAATTCTCTGTGACCATATCATGCCAGAGCAAACTGGCGTCAGTTTCCTTATCGAACTGAGCGAAGATGAACACGCTAAGGCCTGCAAAAAAGTGTTACTTACCGGACAAGCGGGACATGAAGATACGATTGAAGCGGTCAATCATGCCTGTCTGGACTTTTATATCAGTAAACCCTGGAAAGGCGATGAACTACGAGCAATAGTAAAGCAGCAGCTCACTGACTATATGATTGCTAACACCAAAGACTTAATGCCTTGGGCACGAGTACTAGACACAGAACGGATATTCAATGCGATCTCAGACAATCGCATCAACTTCGGCGAGTAAAGGATGTTATTGTCATATTAGTCAAATAAATCACCGCAACTTAGGGAGTTATGCATTGAGTAGCTCCCATTTTTATTACCAATTCCTTACAGAAAGACCCATTATTGGTTGAAATATGTATGACATTGTCAAATTTTGAGGTTTTGCCCCCGTTAAACGCACTTTTTGTTGGAGCCCTGAGGGGAAATTGATTTATCATAGCGGGATACTTTAAGTTGCCATAAGCATCTTGCGACGTGCACTCTTATGGTCATGGAATTAAGTTCAAACAAAAAGGTTTAGAGACACTATGCGCAAAACTCTATTAGCTGCTCTGATGGTTATCGCTTCGCAGCAAGCATTTGCAAACCAAGAAGAGCCACGAGCTACGATGAGTAACTTCAACTACGATTACGCAGAAGCTCGAATTGGTGCTAGTCCAATGACGTTCGGTGCGGCTATCAGTAAGTCGATTCACCCGAATGCTCATATCGTTGGTAGCATCGACTCAAAATTTGAAGGCGACTACGACTTCTCTGGTGGTGTTGGCTTCCATGCTCCAGTTAACAACTGGGCAGACTTCACTGGTGAAATGCTCGCGCACATCCACGACAGTGGCGATCATCACAAAACTGACACTGGTATGGAAGTTAACTTGGGTGTACGTCAATGGCTTGGTCCACAACTGGAAATCGGCGGTAAAGCTGGTTACTTAAACGTTGGTGACAAAGATCGTTGGATGGGTTCTGTATACGGCCGTTTCCACTCTACTGAGCTATTCTCTCTAGGTCTTGAAGGTCGCATTAACCACATTTACGGTGACCAGCTAATGTTTACAGCACGCTTCGCGTTCTAATATTCGCACTAGCTTGCCGATCAAAAAAGAGGCCGTGTTTAATAAACACTGCCTCTTTTTGTATCAATCACTTTCTATGTCAATCATTAGGCCACACCAATCACTGGTCTATTTTTGAACAATGCTCCAATAAACGTTGCTTCATTGGATCTTGGATTAACTTCCAATGTACTCCATCTACTGCGCCTGCAAATTTCCACAGTAACTTCACATCGACATCGTTGCCATAAGTGCGCTTCACTCGATTAAACACTCTTGGTGCTCCTAGCTCCAAAAACGTTTGAACATCTTGAATACCCGACTTCTTAACCATGCGCTCTAACGTAAGTTGCATGTTTGGCAAATCTCGCAGGCGGCGATTTTCGACCGCATTCTTACTGCAATGTTGATCAACTGAGTTGTCGATTGAGCTTCGAACTAAGTCGGAGAGCTCAGAGGCTTGCTGTTCGAATAAGTGAGTTATGTCGTAGTAGTTCACCGTTGCTGTTGATTGTTTTTTCACATGACGAAATTTCTCGCATTGTAGATCATGAAGTTTGGAATCTAGCCCCTTTCCTCCACGGATGAACACTTTATTGTTACTAATCAATGCATACATGGCGCCGTCCTTGAAGAGCCCAGTGCCACCAAACATCGAACGTTTTTGCGATTCGCCAAATTGAGTCGTGTAGTCGTAAAAAGATTGCTCTATCATTTCCTTTGATCCTTAATCTTTACCCCGATTAATCGATCACCAGAAATAGCAGCTAAAAAAATCAAATTTGTTATCAGCCCGGTCAATCTATAGTGGTATAAAATGCCGTGCTTTTTTATATGTTTTTATAATAGTTCACATTGCAAATTAAGTCTGGCTCAATGTCACAGTTGTGCGAGTTATCCAAAAAACATTTGCGAGTCACTTCACAAAGTAGCACTATACACAACCAATTGCATTTGAGTATGCAATTGAATGATGTTCTAAACAGCAAACGATTCAACTGCACCAATTTAAATCACTAATCTTATTGTCAATTGCAGACTGGCGCAGGTACACTGACCCCATCGCTTAACCTCTCGAATATTTATGAACCACTTATCTTTTTATTGGCTACCAGAGAACCAACAGCTGTTCATCGAAAGCCTCGAAACGGAATTTGCAGACTTAGTCGAGCAATCTATCAATACCGGGAAGATCACTCTCCCACCCATCTCTGAAGTCGTACTAAAGATACAAGCTCTTTGTAACGATGAATCCACAGGTGTTGCTGATATAGCAGAATGCCTGCTAGAAGATCCTGGACTTGCAGCAACCGTCCTTAAAGTGGCTAATTCGGTCATATTTAATCGCCGCAACATTACTTGCAACGACCTCAATACGGCTGTCTCTAGGCTTGGCATCTACCGCGTTCGCGATATTGTTACCGCTCAATCCATCGAACTACTCAAGCACTCAGTTCACTTAACTGATGAATGCCATGAAGTATTGGTCAATAGTGCAAAAGTGTCGCGCGAGCTGGCTGCTGTGATGGTATTGATTACACGAAAATTTCACGAAATTTCCAAAGATCAGTACGCGCACCTAGAGCAAGACAAAGCCTTATTAGTTGGTTTCCTTGCGGATATCGGCCTATTTTGCCTAGTCAATGAGTACCATCTCTACTTAGAAAAGGGCAACTACTTAGACCCTGATCTGGCTATGCAAATTTTCCAATCACGCTGCCCACTAACGAGTGAACAGGTTCTTGATACTTGGGGATTTGACTGTGACTTTATCGAAGTCGCTTCCAACCGAGTTAAGCAATTGGAGCGCCCAGAAGTGTCTTATCTCGACATTGCTCGCATTGCCAACCATATATTGCTTTTCCGCCGACAAGACCACGACGCGCTAGAAGAGCACGAAGTAGAAATCAATGTTGATGGCGCTGAAGTGATGTATCAATTAAGTTCATTGAGCGAACAAGATTTTCAGAACCAGATCGCTGAAGTCATCCACTCGACCGGCATGTAGCTTAAGCATTAGTTAGTTCAACCATTAGGTATTTCAACCATTAGCCAGTAGCGGCGACCATTAGGGATAACAAAAGAGGCTCAACGCGATGTTTTCAGGGATGTTATTTATTTTTACGCCGCTATGTATTGGCTACCTGTTTCCTATTTCTAACACCAAAAAACTCGAGATCATCAACCGAGCCACTTCATGGCTGATTTATGTCATCTTATTCTTGATGGGTCTTAGTCTCGCTGCCCTCGATAACTTTGGTAGTCACTTTAAAACCATTATTTCAGTGACTGCCACGTTCTTTATTGTGATTGGTGGCTGTAACCTCCTTTGCCTACCTTTGATTGATAGGCTGATGCCCTTGCAAACGGAGCAGCTAAAAAACCAACTGCCTCTCTCTTCGATGGCAATGGAATCACTCAAGCTAATAGCTGTCGTTGGTTCCGGCTTAATTCTCGGTCTAATGCTCCCTATTGGGCTTGGTTGGGTTGAAACCGCCAGTGAATGGATATTGATCATTCTTCTATTCTTTATTGGCATTCAACTTCGCAATAGCGGATTGACGCTCAAACAAATCTTGGTCAACAAGCAAGGAATGACCATTGCAGCGGTCATCGTAGCAAGCTCGATGATAGGCGGCGTTATTGGCGCACTTATTCTTGATATTTCCCCATATAAAGGCCTAGCTATCGCATCTGGTTTTGGGTGGTACTCGCTCGCGGGCATATTGATTGGTGATGCATTCGGCCCAGTTTACGGTGGTGCTTCATTTATGATTGAGCTACTGCGCGAACTTGTCGCATTGGTCATGATACCCATGTTGATAGGCAAACGCCCATGCACTGCCATTGGCTATGCAGGCGCAACCGCAATGGACTTTACCTTACCAATCATTCAGAGCAGCGGCGGCGTAAGATGTGTGCCTGTTGCTATCGTCAGTGGCTTCATTTTGAGCTTATTGGTGCCCGTTTTAATGCTGTTTTTTGTTTCTCTTGCAGGGTAGATCTCAGGAAAGCCCCACCTATTCCTGTATTCTTGCTTGCAAACACCTCCCAGGCAGCCGCTACTTTTACGTTGCTTGGGTATAATTATAAGAACCCACGTTCGTTAGCCCACCAAAGGATTAGAATAATGAAAAAATGGCTCACTGCTGCCGCACTGATTGGTACTTCATTTGGCGCTATGTCTGCTGACGCGACACAGTGCTACACCGATAAGTATGATGCTTATATCGACGCTTCCATTCAGTGGTACCAGGACTTGGCACAAATGACCACTAGCGAATACCCTGAGCTCGAAGAAGTAAGCCAGTGGTTTTTAGAAGGCCGCAAGCATCACTTTGAACTTAATCGTGAAGCTGTTCACTACTACTTGAGCAATGAACCCGCAAAAGTTGCCACCGAACAATCTGTAGAGACCTGGCTTCAGCTTGAACAGCAAGACGTTAAAACGCTATCACAACGGAATGACAAGTTAGGTGAGATGGCAGCGAAAAGCTTCGCCGACCGTCAAGCCGCACCTCACCCAAAAAATTATGAACTGCGCAGCGCGTTTGCCGATTTACTTAGCCACCCTAAGAAAATCGAAACTGCGCTCAATCGCTATAACCAATCCATTCAAAAAGTGGAAACGATGGATTGCAAGTAATAAGCTATCCATAGGTCAACGCTATTGATTCACCGATAGCCAAGACAACGTATAACTTTTCGCAACGAGCTGGCTGTTACGCCAGCTTTTTGCATTGTAAGTAACCAAATGGTGTAACAATGCACTGTGGCACGGCAAAAAATCGGCGTCATGGGACTTTTTTTCGAGACATTCTAGCCCAATTGGTTTAGATTGTGCCGCTTGCAGTAACGGAACAATAGTAGATAACGATATGGTATCTGAGCAAAAAATTGCTGATGTCAGCTTTGAGAGCCTCCTTCGAATATTCACTATCCCAGAAGGACCTGACTCTACGCTGACCCAAATTGAAGAAAGTTTGTCCAAAAACTTGAACCAGTTTTTGCGAGAGCATATTGTTGCTGAAGAAAAACCCCTTCATGAAATAGAAAAAGATTTCTCTAGTGCCGCGATTCCAGAACAACCCGAGTTCGTGTCGGCGCATACTGAACATCTATTAGATACCCTGGTTTCACATTCAGTACACACCTCTTCTCCAAGCTTTATTGGTCATATGACCTCAGCGCTGCCCTACTTTTTGATGCCACTATCAAAAATCATGATCGCGCTAAACCAGAACTTGGTGAAAATCGAAACATCGAAAGCATTCACTCCGCTTGAACGTCAAGTCCTCGGCATGCTTCATAAGCTGATCTATTCCGAATCAGAGTCTTTCTACAATAAGTGGATGCACAGCTCAGAACATTCACTAGGAGCATTTTGCTCTGGTGGCACCATTGCTAACATCACCGCTCTTTGGGTTGCCCGTAACCGTGCATTGAAAGCTGACGGAGAGTTCCAAGGTGTAGAGAAACAAGGTCTGTTCAAAGCCATGAAACACTATGGCTATGAAGGACTCGCCATTTTGGTCTCTGAACGTGGTCACTATTCGCTAAAAAAAGCCGCTGATTTGCTTGGTATCGGACAGCAAGGTCTCGTTGCTGTAAAAACGGACGAATACAACCGCATCTGCCCAGAAGATCTCAAGCATAAGTTTGCCGAGCTCAAACAGCAAAACATTCATCCATTTGCCGTTATCGGTGTAGCCGGAACAACGGAAACGGGCAATGTTGACCCACTGCGTGAAATTGCTGCAATTTGCGCTGAAGAATCTTGTCACTTCCATGTTGATGCGGCTTGGGGTGGTGCGACACTCATGTCTGATAAATACCGCAATATTTTAGACGGTATTGAACTTGCAGACTCTGTGACTATCGACGCGCACAAGCAGCTCTACATCCCTATGGGTGCAGGCATGGTATTGTTCAAAGATCCACAAGCAATGAAGAGCATTCAACACCATGCTCAGTATATTTTGCGTAAAGGCTCAAAAGACTTAGGTCGCCACACGCTAGAAGGATCACGTTCAGGGATGGCGATGTTGGTGTATGCTGCAATGCACATCATTAGCAGACCCGGTTATGAGCTGTTGATCAACCAAAGTATCGAAAAAGCCCGTTACTTTGCCGAGCTAATCGACAAACAAAGTGATTTTGAACTCGTCAGCAAGCCAGAACTTTGTTTGCTGACTTACCGCTATGTACCGGAAAACGTTAAGCAGGCACTGGCTGTGGCTTCAGAAAGTGACCGAGATGAGCTGCATGATCTTCTCAACCAACTCACCAAGTTTGTCCAGAAAAAACAACGTGAAACCGGTTTATCTTTCGTATCTCGCACTCAACTGAATCCAATACGTTGGTCTGGTCGAAATACCATTGTATTCCGAGTTGTACTGGCAAACCCATTGACTTCGACAGAAGTGCTCAGCAATGTGCTCGACGAGCAGCGAGACATCGCTCAATCAGCATCAGCATTAATGTCCGCTCTCAACGCGCTTGCAAACAAGATTTGCAACTAACGGTACTCGCTTTCGGCAATATGAAATCACTATCACTCTCGCACTTATGAAACTTTCTTTCTGTTTTGTGGGAGTGATACGGTAAAATTGCGCTAGAAACTGGCAATAAGTGACCATTTTTCACTCAATTGTTTTTTTCTTCCAGTTTTTTGTTTGATGCCTGTCATATTCTAAAGATTTCATGTGAGCTTTTGTTACAGCTAACCGAGTGCTTCGTTTATACTGAGGCTATGGAGTTGGCGCTGATCGACCTATTATAAAAACTCGACATCACGGTAACTTGGTCTTTCATTTAGACAAATGAGAGAGAAGCTCCCGGATAATCAGCGTCAGCAAGTTGTTCTCTTTACCCTGTGAACACTATGAATACATTAGAGAAAGTCCAAAAGAATTTAGAAAACTTCAGCAAATCTGAACGTAAGGTTGCTGAAGTTATTATGGCGTCCCCCAAACCGCCATTCATTCCAGCATTGCTACGCTTGCCAAAATGGCAGATGTAAGTGAGCCGACGGTAAACCGCTTTTGCCGCCGACTTGATACAAAAGGTTTCCCAGACTTTAAACTGCATTTAGCACAGAGTCTTGCCAACGGCACACCTTATGTAAACCGCAACGTCGAAGAAGACGATGGCCCGGATGCTTACACCCACAAGATTTTCGAATCAACCATGGCGTGTCTTGATGTTGCGAAGAACAGTTTGGACTCAATGCAAATTAACCGAGCGGTTGACTTGCTGACTCAAGCGAAGCGCATCTCTTTCTTCGGCTTAGGAGCCTCTTCGTCTGTTGCTCGTGATGCTCAGAATAAGTTCATTCGCTTTAACATCCCAATTTCGTGCTACGAAGATGTGGTCATGCAACGAATGAGCTGCATCAATTGCTCAGATAATGACGTTATCGTTCTTATCTCGCATACTGGCCGCACTAAGAGCCAAGTAGAAGTCGCTCATCTAGCCCGTGAAAACGGCGCAACCGTTATTGCGATTACGGCTAAAGATTCGCCGCTGGATAAAGCAAGCTCACTATCTATTACCGTTGACGTACCAGAAGACACCGACGTTTACATGCCAATGGCTAGTCGCGTGGTGCAGATGACGATTATTGATGTTCTTGCGACCGGCTTTACTCTGCGTCGTGGTAGCGGCTTTAGAGATAACCTGAAGCGAGTTAAAGAAGCGCTTAAAGATTCTCGCTACAACAAAGTGCCAAATTACTAGTCACTATCTATTATTAGTCATTGTCTGTAGGTGAGCCCTCGCTCCTCTACCGAAAGACTCAAAAGGGAGGTCAATTGACCTCCCTTTTTCTTTTATGCCGTTTCTAACTCGACTAATCGAACTAATCTGTCTCTACCGGATTATTTCGGTACTCTATGTTGGTTGTCTCTTCTGAAGACTCAGAATGACCGTCACACTGACACTGGCACACCTGGTTGAGGATATAGATAAGCCTGTCTTCCGTTAATGGAATGGGATTTCCTTTAATCGCAACAGACTTCATAGCATCGGCGGCCACTTGTTCAAACGAAGTCCCACACACTCCAAAATCTGAAAGATGCGGCAAGGACAAACGCTCTAAGATCATGTTAACCCATTGAATGCTATCTTCAATGCTAGCGTCGTTTCTACCAGTGAGCAGTTGAGCCATGGTTCGGTAACGATTAAGCACATCGCTACGCCCTGCTCGCTTTGCAGCTTTAATATTTTCCATCATGACATGAGGAGCAAGGCGAGCAGTTATCACACTATGCGGCGCCGAAATCTTTCCACCCAATGCCGATGCCAAGCCATGTGCAGCACCGAGTTTTGCGTTGGTAATTGCCATTCCACCTAACATCGCTGCAAAAGAGAGATCAGCGCGTGATTTTGGATTGTCTTGCTTACAGCCTGGAATAATCGAATAGCTAAGTCTTCGAAGCCCCTCTTCACAGACCATATCCGTGAGCGGATTGGGCTCTCCGCACACATAGGCTTCCATCAAATGGGTAAAAGCGTCCATAGCACCGCGTCCTGAGGTATAAACATCAGTACCGTAAGTCAACACAGGATCCACAATGGCCACATCTGGCAACATATCTGGGCTTCGTAAACTGACTTTCACCTTATCTTGTCCCGATTTAAGCACAGCATTTTTGGTCACTTCCGCCCCGGTACTCGCTGTCGTCGGAATGGCAATCATTGGAATCGGTTTGGTTTTGAGAGGGACATTGCGTCCAACCACTTCAACGTAGTCGTAAACATCCCCTTGGTTTGGAATGATCGCAGCAAGCGCTTTACCCATATCGAGAACGCTTCCCCCACCAATGGCAACTACCATGTCAGGTTTAAAACGGCGCCCCATAATGGCTGTCTCTTCAACCATGGTAATATTTGGTTCACCGCGGATAGCGACATGCTGATAACGCATGTTTTGATTATGAAGATAGTGAATGACTGGCTCAGCACGCTGACGGTCTTGCCCTGTCACGAGAAGTACGCTATAGCCAAATTGATTGATGATAGACAAAGAGGACTGCAACGCCCCCTCACCGAAGATAATGCGACTCGAAGTCATAAACTGAAACATACCGGATTCCTTTAGGTACACCGTCAACTCACTATTCGAATCATTGCCTATACCGCCAGCAATACGAAAAACAAACCTTAGTGAGTCTTTTCGGTAGAGCAAACATACAAAGCTAACGTCAGCATGCTATGTTCATTGGCGACAGTTTTTGATTTATGCCAAGCAATTAGCGCATGTCACCCGATTAAATACTCAACTTTTGCACAGCATCACACCCTGTTTTCATCCAGCGTCATGGAGATTTGCGCAACTTCTGTGCTGATAGGTTTTACCTATCGCATCAAGAGACAAATGACGCTTTATTTCCTTCTCATCTTGAGGCATAGTGGTTTTCAACAAAATGATGAACCCCTGTTTTTGGTACTGCTGGTTCACGCAAAAAGTTTAGTCTTCAAGGAGAAATTGAATGTTCGTTGTTATTTTTGGTCGCCCTGGTTGTCCTTACTGTGTTCGTGCAAAAGAGCATGCTGAAACGCTAAAAGCTAAACGCGACGATTTTAACTATCGTTACGTTGATATTCATGCAGAAGGCATTTCAAAAGCAGACCTAGAGAAAACGGTTGGTAAGCCAGTAGAAACTGTGCCACAGATTTTCATCGACCAAGACCACATCGGTGGCTGTACTGAATTCGAAGCTTACGCTAAAGCAAACCTGGTCTATTCGACTAATATGCCCATATAGTCAACTCAAGTATAGTTGACGAAATCGTCTTCAAAGCCAGCGCCTTGCGCTGGCTTTCTTTTTTGCGACTCGGAACACCTTTGGTATAAATCAAACACGACCGATTGGGTAACGTTATGATTTCTATCTTGTTAACTCCCACAATTGAACTAATGTCAAAACCGAAAAAATTTCACTTATCTTTTTGAAAATTTCCGCTACAATCGCCACACTTTATTCATTCTTTTCACACTGTCTGTTTGAGTCGTACTAGTGAACATAGACGTCGTCAACTTGCTTGACCAAAACCCAATTCTCCTAATCTTCGTCGTTCTGGCGATTGGCTTAGCCTTTGGCAAAATTCGCTTTGGCAACCTTCAACTTGGTAACTCCATTGGGGTGTTGATTACCTCCCTTATTATGGGGCACCTCGGATTCAGTTTTAATGCTGAAGCGCTGACAATCGGGTTTATGCTGTTCATTTACTGTGTTGGTATTGAGGCAGGTCCAAACTTTTTTGGTATCTTCTTCAGAGATGGCAAACACTACCTAATCTTAAGCTTAACGGTGCTGGTCACCGCGCTCACTGTCACCTATTTCGCAAGCCACTACCTAGGTTTAGATTACGGCCTATCGGCTGGTGTGATGGCAGGGGCACTGACTGCAACACCTGTTCTCGTAGGTGCTCAAGATGCACTGAACTCCGGGTTAGCCACTATTCCACGTGGTATGGATTTCAACCTAGTGATTGAAAACCTCTCGGTTGGTTATGCGATGGCTTACCTGATTGGTCTTATTAGCATGATCATGCTCGCGAAGCTGCTTCCTAAGCTTCAAAAGCAAAATCTTCATGACTCAGCACAACAGATTGCGCAAGAGCGTGGTCTTGGCGGCAGTGGGCAACGTAAGGTGTATCTACCTATCATTCGTGCATACCGTGTTGGTCAGGAGCTGATTGATTGGACCGATGGTAAAAACCTTCGTGAGCTGGGCATCTATCGTCAAACTGGTTGTTACATTGAACGTATTCGACGCAACGGTATCCTCGCCCACCCAGATGGCGACGCTATCTTGCAAGAAGGTGATGAAATTGCATTGGTCGGCTTCCCAGACAGTCACGCGCGTTTGGACCCGAGCTTTCGTAACGGCAAAGAAGTTTTCGACCGCAACTTGCTCGATCTACGCATTGTTGAAGAAGAGATCGTAGTAAAAAGTGACAACATCGCCGGCAAGAGTCTCTCCAGCCTGAACTTGTCAGAGTACGGCTGTTTCTTGAACCGCGTAGTTCGTGCTCAAATTGAAATGCCGATGGACGCCAACATCGTGCTAGCCAAAGGGGATATCCTCCAGGTGAGTGGTGAAAAGAGCCGTGTACATGGCTTGGCAGAGAAAATTGGTTTTATCTCGATCCACAGCCAAATGGCCGATCTGTTAGCATTTTGTAGCTTCTTTATTCTTGGCATCATGTTTGGCCTGATCACCATGAGCTTTGGACAGGTGTCATTTGGATTAGGTAATGCAGTTGGTCTTCTTTTGTCTGGTATTACCCTAGGCTTTTTGCGTGCCAACCACCCTACTTTCGGCTATGTACCGCAAGGGGCACTGAACATGGTGAAAGATCTCGGTCTTATGTTCTTTATGGTGGGTATCGGATTAAGTGCGGGCGGAAAAATGTTTGAACACCTAACGCAAGTCGGCCCTCAGGTTATTCTGATCGCATTCTTAGTTAGTGTACTGCCGGTCGTACTCGCCTACTTAGTCGGTAACTATGTGCTTAAGATGAACCGCGCACTACTTATTGGTGCTATTGTGGGCGCGAGAACCTGTGCACCAGCGATGGATGTGATCAACGAGCACGCTCGCTCGACAATCCCTGCTTTGGGTTATGCGGGCACTTATGCGATAGCCAACATCTTGATGACATTAGCAGGTACTATCCTCATCATTCTCTCCTGATCTTCAACACATCAGGTTTAACCGAAAAAACGGTTCACTAGATACAACGTTCATTAGATACAATAAAGGGGCGCATCATGCGCCCCTTATTCTTTTCGATTCAACCAATTTCGATTATAGGTCGATAACGTCAAACTCTACGAGTGGCGAAACGTCAGCTTCGTAGTCAACGCCTTCAACACCAAAGCCAAATAGCTTCAAGAACTCTTCTTTGTACTCAACGTAGTCAGTCAGTTCTTTTAGGTTTTCAGTCGTGATTTGTGGCCATAGTTCAGCACAGTGCTTTTGGATGTCGTCACGAAGTTCCCAGTCATCTAGACGTAGACGGTTTTTGTCGTCAACTTCAGCTGCGCTACCATCTGCTTTGCATAGACGCTGTGAGAACATACGGAAGATCTGTTCCATACAGCCTTCATGAATGCCTTCTTCACGCATCTTCTTAAACACCATTGCAATGTACAGTGGCATAACTGGAATTGCTGAGCTCGCTTGAGTCACAACAGACTTAAGTACTGCAACGTTTGCGCTACCGCCAGTCTGAGACAGTTTAGCGTTTAGCTCTGCCGCTGCACGGTCTAAATCCATCTTCGCTTTACCTAGCGCACCTTCCCAGTAAATTGGCCAAGTTAGCTCGGTACCGATGTACGAGTAAGCTACTGTCTTACAACCGTCTGCAAGTACACCAGCTTCAGATAGTGCATTGATCCAAAGTTCCCAATCTTCGCCACCCATCACAGTAACGGTATCAGCAATTTCTTGCTCTGTTGCTGGCTCAACACTTGCTTCAATGATCTTGTCAGAGTTAGTGTCTACCGCTGTAGATGTGTATGTCTCGCCGATTGGCTTTAGAGAAGAACGTACGAGTTCGCCTGTTTCTGGTAGCTTACGTACTGGAGAAGCCAGTGAGTAAACAACCATATCGATTTGGCCTAGATCTTCTTTGATTAGGTCGATAACTTTCTGCTTCGCTTCGTGAGAGAAAGCATCACCGTTTACGCTTTTCGAGTACAAGCCTTCTTCTTTCGCTAGCTTGTCGAAAGCAGCTGAGTTGTAGAAACCCGCTGTGCCAGGCTTTCTTTCTGTCCCTGGTTTTCGAAAAATACGCCGATTGTTGCTGCACCACCACCGAACGCCGCAGCGATACGAGAAGAAAGGCCGTAACCACTAGAAGAACCAACCACTAGAACGCGTTTTGGTGCGTTTGCAATTGGGCCTTGAGCTTTGGTGTAAGCGATTTGTTCTTTTACGTTAGCTTCACAACCAACTGGGTGTGTAGTAGTACAAATAAATCCACGAATTCTTGGTTTGATGATCATATTCAGTTCCTCAAAAAATCCCTAGTAGGATAAGAGTTTCACTTCCAGTTCGCACCCTATTTCTGTCAATTTCTCTGATTTTTCCAAGTGGTTGGAGCACTTTCACACTGATAGCGCACAAAAAAAGCGCTCTAGAAACTAGAGCGCTTGAACCGTTAGTTCGCGTTAAGCGACACAGTGCTGCTTTATGCTACGCTGTTCAGCTTTGGCTTATCAACTTTATCCGTTCTTACTTCAGAGAAATCGTGGCTGAAGTGGTCAACCTGAATCGCTTTGTAGCGCAGTGCATCAGCGGCAAGGATTTTATCGACCTCTTGCTCTGTTAGCACATTCGCTTCAATCGCTTGCTGCAAGCGATCTTTCAGTAGACCTTTTCTCGCAATTTTGCCTTCTTTCACGCCGACAAACAATTTCTTCTCTAGGTCACGAATGTCGTACATCGCTAGGAACGCATTTTCCATCAAGCCAATCTTGTCATTTGGCTGCTCACCGATGTAGCAAAGGTGAGTCAAGCGGTCACGATGCGCACCCGGTACCATCATGCTCTTCGCCAATTCAAGCGTTAGGTTGTCAGATGGTTTCTCGAAGTGGTTACCTAGAGGGAACAACAGCCCTTTAAGCGTGACACCTGCCCAACGAGCTGGGAAGTTTTTGTATGCCTCGTTTAGCGACTTAGCCGCATTGTGGAAACAGTGCTGAACCGCATAATGTACGTAGTCTAGGTCAGACGCCTGACGGCCATCATCTTCGTATTTCTTCAACGCCGCTGACGCCATAAATAGATACGCTAGACCATCACCCAAGCGAGCAGAGATCATCTCTTTACGTTTTAGATCGCCGCCCAATGTCAGCATCGCAAAGTCGGCACTGACTGCAAGCGCTTTACTCAAACGCGTTAAGTCTTTGTAGTAAACCTTGGTTGGACCGCTCATATGAGCACCGACAAATTTAGAACCAGTCAGAGCCGCAGCGAACGCACCAAAGGTATTTTTGGTCGCATGACCGATGTGCTTAAACAGTAGCTTATCAAAGTCGGCAGCACCTTGATTAGCATCTGGATTCGCTGCTGCTTCCATTTCTTGGAGAACGTAAGGGTGACAACGTGTTGCACCTTGACCAAAGATCATCAGGTTGCGAGTTAGGATATTCGCACCTTCAACCGTAATCGCGACCGGAATACCGAGGTAACTTGAGGCAAGGTAGTTCATCGGACCATCTTGAATAGCTCGGCCTGCATGGATATCCATGGAATCATTTAGAATCGTACGCGCCATCTCTGTCATGTGATATTTGGCAATTGCTGTCACAATCCCAGGTTTCTCACCCATATCCAGTGAGGTTGTCGTTAACGTTCGTGTCGCCTCAAGTAGGTAAGTAAGACCGCCAATGCGACCCATCGCTTCTGCCACGCCCTCGAATTTACCAATTGACATACCAAACTGCTTACGAACATATGCGTACGCGCCAGTTGTTCTTGTCGTTAGGTGACCAATTGCCGTGCCTAGCGCAGGAAGTGAGATACCACGACCAGCAGATAGACATTCAACAAGCATACGCCAGCCGCGTCCCGCGTACTCTTGGCCACCGATCAGCCATTCCATAGGAATAAACACATCTTTACCGCGTGTTGGGCCGTTCATAAATGCAAGGTGAAGTGGGTCATGACGCTCACCAATTTCTACACCTTTATGGTCTGCTGGAATAAGTGCACAGGTAATACCAATGTCTTCTTTTTCACCCAGTAACTGGTCTGGATCGTGAAGCTTAAATGCCAAGCCCAGTACTGTCGCAACCGGTGCAAGAGTAATATAACGTTTGTTCCAGTTTAGGCGGATACCAAGCACTTCTTTGCCTTCATGCTCACCGTAACAAACCACACCTTTATCTGGGATACCGCCCGCATCAGAGCCCGCTTCTGGTCCTGTTAGAGCGAAACAAGGAATATCTGTACCGTCGGCAAGCCTTGGTAGCCAATAATCTTTTTGCTCTTTAGTACCGTAGTGAGACAGCAGTTCACCTGGACCGAGCGAGTTAGGTACCATAACTGAAACAGCCGCACTGATACTGCGCGTCGCTATTTTGGTCACAATCGTTGAGTTCGCCAGTGGTGAAAATTCACGGCCACCAAACTCTTTAGAAATGATAAGAGAGAAGAAACGCTCTTTGCGTAGGTAATCCCAGACCTCTTTAGGAAGGTCGCGATCTTCCTTAACAATCTTATTGTCGTCGAGCATTGCAAGCAAAGTTTCTAGCTCGTTGTCCATAAAGGACTGCTCTTCAGCAGTAAGAACTGGCTTAGGATATTGATGCAGCGTTTTGAAGTTTGGCTTACCAGAGAATAGCTCTCCGTCCCACCAAACACTACCCGCTTCCATTGCTTCACGCTCTGTCGCGGACAATGGCGGTAACACTTTTTTAAACAATTTAAACGCTGGGTCACTGATCCATTTTCTTCGTAGAGAGCTCATGATACCTATCCTTTTGTTCAGGTGTATTTTTATTATTTCGTTTCTATGTACGTTTTTGGTTTTAAAGCTTTACTCCGCAGCAACACCTGCTGCGAGGTAAGGAATAATCTGGTCAATAATCGCTTCTGCGCTGACTTCTTTTTCAAATGAGCTCAGCGCAATTTCAGACAGAGCTTGGCTCGATGCCATAGTAAATACGCAGGTACCAAGCGTAAGGTGCAGGCGCCAAAACAGAGTTTCTGCATCTAATTTTGGGTTGGCACGCATAACTGAGTGAGTGAACATCGCCAATGTTTCTGTGTATCGAGTCGTGATGAACCAGCGTAGGTGCCCTTGCACATCGGTATAGCCACGACCGACTAGCGACATAAAGCGACTCGCACCACCCGGCTTAAGATCGTTAAGCGCTAGCAGTGGTTCTTTGAGAGACTGGAATACGTCAACCATGTCATAGTCTTCTCGCTCGTTCAGTTGGTACAGCGCTGTTTCTACCGCTGGCATAAACGCTTCCAAGTAGCGATTTAGTACCGCGCGAACGAGTGTCTTTTTATCGCCAAAATGGTAGTTAACCGACGCTAGATTCACGTTCGCCTTACTAGTAATGGTACGCAGTGATGTGTCGTTGAAGCCGCCGTCTGCAAATAACGCTTCAGCGACGTCCAGAATTTTGTCTTTAGTGGTAAGTCTCGTCGTCATTTCAATCGCCCGTATCAAACATATGTTTGAATATACTCCCGCAACACCAAGATAACAAGTGATTAACATCAAACTTTTTACATACTGGTCGGACATCTTTCTCAAGAGGCTGTTTTAAAGGGGCTTTGAAGTTTTCGTTATTTTTTTGCTTTTTGTGTGAACTAATTTGGATCAGGTGGGTCTATTAAAGTGTAGTCAGCAAAGAATGAGTTTCTGATGCCACTGTTTTTCCTTTTTGTTGACTACATGCTGCTTTTTTCTTATTAACTCCTATTTGTATCCGCCCAAACCCCTTGTTGGTTTGGGCTTTTTTTTGCTTGTCGTTTTCTTCACCCATAAAAAAACCCAGCCGAAGCTGGGTTTGTCTTGTTCTCAAAGCAATGCCTGAGCACTTAATGCCTGAGTACTTAATACCTAAGTGGCTTAATATTGAATCTTTGGCTCTGGTGCCGCTTCCTTTGGAAGCGATATGTTCAGTAGGATGTAACCAAGAACCGCAGCGGTTGTTGAGCCCATCAAAATACCCAATCTTGCATAAGTATCAAACTCTGCGCTCACCCCTACAAATGCCAGTGACGCGATAAAGATAGACATTGTAAAGCCGATACCACACAGCACAGACACTGCAAAAATCTGTTTGAAGTCGACACCCTCAGGCAATTTCGCAACACCAAGTTTCACTGCCGCCCAACTGAAGGTAAAGATACCTAGTGGCTTACCAACTAGCAGACCCATTGCGATACCTAGAGGTAGCATTGAAGTTAGCCCTTCCATTGAAACGCCTTCTAGCGAGATACCTGCGTTAGCGAATGCGAAGATAGGCAAGATACCAAATGCAACGTATGGGTGAAGCGCGTGTTCTAGGTGCTTAAGTGGTGAATGCTCACCCGGCTTACCATTAAGCGGAATTGCAAAGCCAAGTACTACACCAGCTAGCGTCGCGTGAACTCCAGAGGCCAGTACACTTACCCAGAGCACCGCACCAACCGCAAGGTAGACTGGTATGCTGGTCACCTTCTTGGCATTGAGTACGAACAAGATTGCCGTCATTATAAAGCCGAGCGTCAATGCGATAGTGGATAGGTCGCTGCTGTAGAAAAGCGCAATAATAACGATAACACCCAAGTCATCGATGATAGCTAGCGCCAGTAGGAAGACCTTTAAAGCTACAGGTACACGCTTACCAAGCAATGCCATAATACCCAAAGCAAAGGCAATATCTGTTGCCGCTGGGATAGCCCAGCCACTCATTGCTTCCGCATCACCCATGTTAAACAAAACATAGATAAGTGCCGGAGCAACCATACCACCGACAGCTGCAATTGCAGGGAAGATGGCTGTCTCTTTTGACTTTAGAGCGCCTTCAAGTAATTCGCGCTTAACTTCCAAGCCAATTAGGAAGAAGAAGATTGCCATCAAACCATCGTTGATCCAGTGTGAAATAGATAGACCGAAAACGTAGGTATGAAGCACGCCTTGATACATTTCATTGAGAGGAGAGTTGGCGATAACCATCGCAATTGCCGCAGCAATAACTAGGATGATGCCCCCTGCAGATTCCATCTTAAAAAAGTTACGAATGACGTCATTCATAATGTAAAGCCCTTAATATTTATTCACATTGTTTGAATGTTAAAAATTGTATATCTAGTTAAATTCCATAAAAAATCGATTCTACGGATGTTAAATGTAGGAATAACCGAATAATACTCTTACAAGATTCGAGATATGTATACCAATTCAGCATCACTAGTAACAGTATAGAGCAAAGATTGATGCTATGAATGAAAGGCTTAGCTCAGTCTACTCAATGTCAATATCATTCTAGAACAACAATATGACGCGATTGAGTAACAAGAAGTGTCAGATGTAACTGAGTAACGAACAAAAAAAAGCGGCTTAATAGCCGCTTAATTGCATGAATCCTTGAGCTTGGTGGGAGCCATTAGCATGATAGCTCCTTGCCACTGGGGCACAACGAAGTTGACCCAGTTGTCTCGCTTGCGCGCCTTAATGACAAGGTCTATGTCATGACTAGGCACTCGCAATCGCCAGCTAAGCGGGACGCGCCGTCCCGAGTCAAATTCGGTATAACCTACGGCTCGAATAGAGATATCGTCTGTAGGAATATTCTTGACGTTGCTTGGCGATCCAATATCGCAGCGCTGGTGTAAGGCATATTGTCTTTGTATCGATAACGACTGACTAATAGTGCCTCATCATCGTTAAGCCATAGAATAAAATTGTCTTCGCCAACATAGCTCGCCCCGACTAACTCACTGCCCCACTCTTTGCTGAGCCAAGCTCGGCCTTTAATCGTCAGTACCTTTCCATTCGCGAGCGCCAGCGTACCGACGGTTTTTACAAATGGGGATTCAATGGCGTAGGAAGCACGCGGCAATAAATCGTGCTTCTTATGGTAACCATTTTCACCAATCAATGCGTAATGACCGGCCGCCATAAGCTGTAGATTCACCGCAAATTGCTCAGTAGCTAATTTTAAATTACCCGGCAGTGGCTCACTTGATAAAGAGCGCCAAGACCAATCATCAATCCACACTCGAAACGGACGACTTAACCCACCCGCTTGGCCGATACCGCCGCGAGCTATGCGCTGGTCCGTAAACATGCCGAGATGGCTATTAAGCACCACGTTGCAATATAGATCTGAGGATCTTGCCATCCAGTAGCAACGCGATCGTCACTGGCATAACGGAAGAATCGAACTCGCAACCAATAGGTTTGCCCTGCTTCATCTTCTAATTGAGCGACAAACTGCCACCACTCGTGCTGAAACTCTGGATGAAAACGAAAATCTTGCGGTAACTTGATCTCTCTATCTGGCAAAACTGGTTCGAAAACCTTTTTACCAGGGGAACCAAACACTGCATTAATTTGACTTGTTTTGGTGACGGTAATTGCATCGTGTACCGGTTTGGTCGCCCAGATAACCGTTCCTGCGACCACAACAATCAGCAAACAAGAGAAAATGAGTTTCTGCATTCGATTCATTTATAGCGCATCCCTGAGTGAATGAATCGGCGAATTACGAATAAGCTTCAATACAGGAAGCGCACCCGCGATGACCAATGCTACCAACGACCATAAACACGTTCCTAGGTATTGCCAAGGAACGATTTGAAGCTCTAGTGACCAGCCAAAAGACTGCTTAATCACAATATCGACAATGAGCTGCGCTAGCGCCACGCCCAACGGCATCGCAATCGCCGCGGAGATCAAGCCAAACACCAATAGCTGTAGACCACCAATCATCACCAACTCTCTACCTGAAACACCAAGACAACGCAGCAATGAAGTATGTCGCTGACGAGTAATTTCCCCGGCAATAGTCGCAAAGAAGATACCAAACACGGCAATGACCAATGTGATGTTGCCAAGCGTATCGGCAATAGCAAAGGTGCGATCAAACGTGGTCATCGCTTTATTGTGAATAGAGGTATTATCATAAATACGCTCACTGCTTAGCCTAAAGCGTGACTGAAGCCTCTGTTCGACAAACAGTGATTGTGTCTTATCTTTTAACACCGCGCCCAAGGCGACATCACCAGAGCCGGCCAAATTCGCAAGCCAACGGTTTTCCGACAACAAGACCTGATGATATGGGTTGCCGTAGTCATAATAGACGCCTACAATATGCCAATTGCCGCCTAACGGCGCGCCCAAGTCGACATAGTCTCCCGGGCGTAAATCGCGTTTCAGCGCCATAGACTCACTGATCATAATGCTGCGAGAATGGTGAAGATGATACCAATAGTTAGGAACCGCGATTTTCACCGTCAATGCATCCATCTCGCCGACCGAATTACCGGTACTCACAACTTGCATCAAACCAGATTCGGTTGGGATTTCCTCCTCCCAGCGCCACCATACGCGTTCAACTTCAGGTTGTTCTTCCAACCAGCGGCTCATACGATTCGCACTGTTATTGGTCGGATACACATAAATATCCGCCGCCAATCGCTGAGTTAGCCAGCGATCTGTGGTATCACGGAAACTACCAACCATGGTCTCAACACCCATGTTCGCCGCCATTGCTAACATAAACGCCATGTTCGCGACGCCGCGATAACTCATACTCGCCGCTGCATCAGCAAAGAACCAGCGCAGTTTGACCCAACGTAGTGAGTAGGAAAACAGGGTGAAAATCTTCCAAGTAATGAATGGTGTAATTAGTGCTACGCTAAGCAGCATGAGCACGATAATGGCATAACCGGAGTTTTGCGATTTCGGTGCCTGGTAAATAGCGATCGCTGCCACACACAGGCCACAAGCTAAAAATGCCTGCCAGGTAAACTCTGCGCCCGTAAAGCGCATTAAAGAAAGTCGTGCAGACAAACGAATTGGCTGCGTCTTCAACAAACGGATCAAAGGCCAACCACAAGAAATCACCGCGCCCGACATCGCAAGCACAAAGCTGTACAAGCTCCACTGCCAGCTCCACTCGATACTGAGGCCAATATTGGCGTCATAAAGATCGCTCAAGCTTTGCGAAACAGCTGGGATAAGTTGGTTTGCTAATACGAGACCAAATACGTTACCGCATAACCAGCTTAGGAAGACCAATACCGCAAGCTCCATACAAAGCGCTTGCGCCAATTGCCAACCAGAAACCCCGACTTGTCGCAGGCTACCAACTAGAGGCTGACGCTGAGCCAATGAAAGTGACATCGCCTGATAAAAGATAAATAGACCAACCACGAACGACAGCATACTCATCGCTGACAGGTTAGTATGAAAAGCGGCGGTCAGAGATTCCAACTCAGATTGCGAACTGCGTGACAGTGTCATCCCATTTGGGATCATTTTGCGAAGTCGTTCTAGTTGAGCTGAACTCATTTCACCGCAAGCAATAACAGATAAGCCAGCAGAGCGTTTAAGCGCACGAACTAAGGACATATCCGCGACAATCTGCATGCCTTTGATGCCGACTTTACTGTCTACTTTTACGGGCCCAAGCACTAAACCATTGTCCAGGGTAATAGAGTCGCCATTTTTCCAGCCCTTTAGCTCAGACAAATCATGGCTGACAAGGATCGTTGTTGGTACCTTAATCAAATCTTGTGATGCAATATCACTGATAGTGACCTTGTTCTTCAATTGCAGGAGAGAAATAGGATCCGCACCTACTAAGTTCAGCTCTAGGCCATCTTTAGTGGTTACTTTCTGAATATCAAATGGAACGCACTGCTTGAAGCCATCACGGCGCAATTGGATATAGAAGCCTTGCGGGATCTTGGTTTCCGCATGTTTAGGGCGAATGCGATAAGGCACCGGGTTCGCGAACAGTCGCTCGCCACTGGCATAGGCTTGCTGAGCATGATGATTGATTGCGGTCACACCGACAAGCAGTGATACGCCTAGTGTTAGACCAAGCCAAACGAGAAGAATTTGTAGAGGATGGCGACGATAATGTCCCAGTAGCGCCTTAACTACGGGCCATAACATGCAATTGCCCTCCTTGAAGGCGAATCGAGCCATCTAAGTGAGAAGCCACTTTCTCACTGTGAGTAACGACCAACAAGGTACATTCAAGATGTCGAGTAAGAGACGTCAACAGGCGCATGACCGCCTCAGCATTTCGCTCGTCCAAGCTTCCTGTCGGCTCATCCGCTAGCAAGATTTTTGGCTCCATATACAGCGCTCTAGCAATCGCCGCTCGTTGCTGCTGACCACCGGAAATCTCTTCTGGATAACGTCCTAACAACGCCATTAAATCGAGTGCAGAAAGAATTTGGCGCCACAAACCACGATCTTCAGGCAAGCCTTTGATCTGGCGGCAGAAACGAATGTTGTCGGCGATGTTTAGCGTGGGCAGCAAATTAAATTGCTGAAAGATATGGCCAATATTGTTACGGCGATAAGCAGTGCGCTTACTCTCTTTCGCTTCATGCATAGCAAAGTCAGGGTACCAAATTTCACCAGAATCCACTTTATCGATCCCAGCAATTAAATTCAGTAACGTACTCTTTCCAGAACCACTTTCACCCATTAATGCCAGTTGTTCACCTTGTGCCAGTGTTAACTCTGCACTTTGCAGTACAGGATGGAATTCACCACCGTCAATGTAGCCCTTGCTAAGGTCAGACAACTTAAGCATTGAAACTCTTTACGCAAACGAAAATTTGGACACTGAATCTACACTAAAATCGACCTACAAGGAAGGAAAAACCCCCAGATCACGCGACTATTCTGCGAGTTCGCTATTCTTATAAAATATGCTGTCGCTTAATGATAAAAAAAGGTGTCAATAATTTGCTTTTCCACCAATAAAAAATCAGCGACTATGAAAAGCAGCTTTTCTGAAGACTTTCTAAAATGTGTTAAATTTTAGAGAGATAGTTTTTCTTGGAATAAAATCGAGGGATAAGAATGAAACGAGTTTTGGTTCTCGGCGCATCGGGTTATGTCGGCTCACAGTTGATCCCTATTTTACTCGCTCAAGGTTATCACGTAACCGCAGCAGCACGGCAGATTGACTACCTTAAAGCTCGAGTTATCCCCCACTCACATTTAACCTTCGAATATCTCGACTTATCCGATCGTAAAGCTACTCTTGCGCTCGTTCCGCAATTTGATCTGGTCTACTTCCTAGTACATGGAATGGCGCACGGTCATGACTTCCTCGACTATGAACTGTCGCTCGCACAGAACTTTCGCGATGCGCTGGAGATCAGCGAAGTCAAACATGTTATCTATCTCAGCGCCATCCAGCCGCAAACAGGCAACTCCGAGCACTTAGCGGCTCGTAAAGCCACAGGCAAGTTACTACGTACTAGTAAAGTTCCCATTACTGAGCTGCGCGCGGGCGTGATAATAGGCCCAGGCTCTGCTGCATATGAAATCATGCGCGATTTTGTTTATAACCTTCCGGTGCTTATTGCGCCAAAATGGGTAGACTCTAAAGCTAACCCTATCGCTTTGGAAAACCTCAACCACTATCTCATTGAACTATCAAAAGAAGCTGAGCCAAATAGCGAAATCTATGAAGTCGGCGGACCCGATGTGCTCTCCTATCGCCAACAATTCGAGGTGATTTGTCAACAAATAGGCAAGCCGCTGCGCCTATGGGCAACACCACTGCTCACACCTAAAATCGCCTCTTACTGGCTTGGTGTTGTTACATCAGTGCCTTCAAGTATTGGCCGTGCCTACTAGCAGGGCTTGAGCATGATTTTATTGCCGACTCTCAATCGATTAGGCAGCGCTTCCCGCAACAGCTCATTTCTTACCAACAATCTGTGGCGTCCAGCATTCAGCAAGATGGTGAATTTATTCGCAGCAACGTTTGGGGTTTTGAGCCCGCCGCTCTTAGTCGTTGGCAAGCCGGGTATGGTTATTATCCTAAGAAAACCGGAGCGAGCTTTACAACGAGTAAAAGCGCTGAGCAGTTATGGGATGTAGTGAAAACTATAGGCGATCCCAAAGACAGCTACTTCTTCGCTAATATACTGTGGCGAACCCGAGAGTGGCTCGACATCTTCTTTGGTGGCGGTCGTCCTGTAAGGCGTTCGCCAGAAGGGCCAAAACTAAAGGTAGGTGACTTCATCGATTCGTGGAAAGTCATTCGCTGCGAACAGCCTTACTTTCTGTCCTTGCTATTTGGGATGAAAGGGCCTGGACTTGGACGGCTGGAATTCACCATTACAGAGCACGGTGACAAACGAGAGATCAACATCAGTGCTTGGTGGCACCCTAAAGGCTTTTTAGGACTGCTGTATTGGTTTGCGATGATGCCAGCTCACCTGTTCATTTTTAAAGGTATGGTTCGAGCTATCGTTCGTAAGGCTAAATAGTTCGTAAAAATAAATAGTTCGCAAAGATAAATCGGCCTCAAGGCTAAATCAGCAACTCGCAAGGCCAATTGAAACAATATCACCTAGATTCAAGCATAAAAAAAGCGTAGCACCCTAAAACTGGGGCTACGCTTTTCTTTTCAAACCAGATAGTTACGCTTTAAATGAAAGCGGAATTTCCGCTAGCTGCGTGCCCTGGTTAAGTGGGTAAACAAGGTACTCACCGTGATACTTCACTTTAGACTTATAATCCGTCACTTTGTGAAGCATAAATCCAGCCTCATAGGCCTTAGTAATGAACTCAGCATGGTTACCGCGAACAAACCAACTCATTGGTTTTACTAGGTTCTCACCGTCAAAGCAGTCATCACATTGATTAGCACACACAGCAAATGAGTTGGCGCCATCGGTAAAGAATTGGACTTTGCTGCCATCGGTCAACACTTCCGAAGTACACACGCCCCAGCCTACTTGTTCCATATCATCAATGAACTGCTCGATTTTAGCATCAGTGATCGGAGCTATCTCGCCACCAAAGAAGCCTTCGTAATACGCTGAAATACGCTTGAACGTAGGCTCTAGCATCGACTCATTGCCCTTAGAACGCCCAGTCTTTTGCCATTGGATTAGGTTCGCACTGGTCGCTTTACCAAAACGCTGGGTTTTGATCGTGCGTGTTACCCATCTCACCAAAAAATGGTTATTGGTTACAGGCGAGTTAATTAGCTTTCCTGTAGCGTGTTCCGCCGCCAACTCGTCTAATGCTGAGTTCACGACTTTTTGAATTTCTGAATAATATGCAGACATTATGCTTTCTTTCCAAACGTCCAATACAAGGCGGCGGATAATACCGAACAAATCGCCATTAATGCAATCATTGGCCACGGAGTACCGCTCGGCAAAAACGCCACAATCGCGCCGACTACAGAGCCTGTGCCAAATCGTAACGTGCCCGCTAGGGACGATGCCGTGCCAGCCATTGTCGGATAACCACTCAGCAGTAAGCCCATCGCATTACTACCAATCGTAGACAGCGTCCCAACAAATAGCATCACAAACGGCACTATGCCCCAAATACCAAGATCTAGCACGCCACTCACTAATAGTCCCATGCCCGCAAATAGCTGGACACCGATGCCAAAGCGCAGCATCCCGTGCAAGCCTACTTTCTTAACAAAGCGGCCGTTTAAGCTCGTCATGATAATCATAGTCACAATGTTCAGACCAAACAGGTAACCAAATTGATCAGGCGACACACCATAGATATCAATGTAGACAAACGAACCTGCTGTCAGAAAGGCAAACATACCCGCAAATGAAAACGCACCAGAGAAAATAAGCCCCATCGCAACTGGATTTTGACAAAGACGCAGGTAATTTTTAATTGTGGTTCTAAATCGCAGCGGTTGTCTGTTTTCTGGAGCCAGTGTTTCTGGGATTTTCCAAAGCACGGCAGCAATCACGATCACCGAAAAGCCCGTCAACACCCAAAAGATTGAGCGCCACCCAAACCAAACGGCAAGGTGACCGCCAATCATTGGTGCTACCAAAGGTGCCAAGGTAATGACCAGGGTGACAAAAGACATAGTGCGCGCGAAGTCTTCTTTATCAAACATGTCACGCACAACCGCTTGGATAATCACCGCAGCGGCAGCGCCGGCAAACCCTTGCGCAGTACGAACCAAGGTAAGCGATTCAATACTGGTCGTAGTCGCACACACCGCGGAGGCAACACCGAAAAAGAACACACCAAATAACAAGATGGGCCTGCGTCCAAAACTGTCCGCAAGCGGGCCATGCAAAAGCTGACCAATAGCAAACCCAGCGGTATACACAGTTAACGTGATTTGCACAGCCCCGGCCGTGACACCCATATCCTGCGCGATCGTTGGCATCGCAGGGAGGTACATGTCAATCGCCAGCGGCGTCAATGCACCAATAGCGCCAAGCACTAAAAACAGTAACAAACCAAGTTGGGGTGTATTGGGCTGCGATGTGGTTTGAGAACTCATATCGCTCCTAAAACGTCGATGAGCCGCATTCCTTGCTTTTATGCTCATGTTTTACTCAACGTCCCGTTGAGTGAGATTGGTTATGAATCTGGCCGCGAGAATAGGAGGGTGGTCAGTACAAAGCTAAGTTCGATAGAGCTATGTTTGATAGAGCTATGTTTTACAGAGCTATGTTTTACAGAGCTACGTCTGCTTTGTACTGATTAAATTTGAGGCTCGCAGCCATTCTATTCACAAAATGAATCTAAACTTATAAATCAGTCTATTAGTATTACTTTTTCCAGACTGAGTCAATTTCTTCTTGAGTGAGATAACGATACTCGCCAGGCTCAAGCATCTCATCCAAAACGATTTCACCCACACTCTCACGATGCAGACCTTCAACCTTGTTACCAAGTGCCGCAAACATGCGCTTAACTTGATGGTATTTGCCTTCGTGAATAGTCAGTAGCACTTCGTTATCATCGATGATTTCAAGTTGAGCCGGTAGCGTCGGGGCTTTCTCGTTTCTTAGCTCAATACCCTCTTCAAACGCTTGCTGATAGTTTGGCTGAACAGGATCGGCTAACCACACGCGATAAGTCTTAGCACACTTGTGTTTTGGCGATGTAATTCTGTGTGACCACTGACCATCATCGGTAATCAAGACCAGGCCGGTAGTATCCACATCTAATCGACCTGCAAAGTGGAGATTTTCCATTTTCACTTCATCAAGCAGCATAAAGGCGGTGTGGTTGAATCCATCTTCATGAGAGCAGACAAAACCGTCTGGCTTAAATAGCATGATATAGCGAGGGCCTTGCATACAAACCTCACGATCCTGCCACTCGACACTGCTCTCTTCTGTTACCTTGAATGCACCACTCTTTTGAATCACGCCATCTACAGTGACATCGCCCGATTTGATGATCTTTGTGGCTTCTTTACGTGTAGCGCCTAACGCGTCACACAAAAACTTATCTAAACGCATGAATACCTCGTTTTCATTTCGTGGGGTATTATAGAGGGGTTTTTCAAAATGTAGAGTAAAACTGAGCCGTATGTACACGCTTCGACCTTATCAAGCCGACTCCGTTAAAGCCGTTATCCATTATTTCCGCAAAAATGACACGCCAGCTGTCATTGTGCTCCCAACAGGTGCTGGTAAAAGCTTGGTAATTGCTGAGCTCGCTCGCCTTGCACGCGGTCGAGTATTGGTGCTTGCCCACGTAAAAGAGCTGGTAGAGCAAAATCACGCAAAATATGAAGGCTATGGTCTGAAAGGGTCGATATTTTCAGCGGGTCTCGGACGCAAAGAAACCTCTGAACAAGTCGTCTTCGCTTCAGTACAATCTGTGGTGAGAAACCTAGATGCGTTCGCCAATCAGTTCTCACTGCTGGTAATCGATGAGTGCCACCGCGTGCCAGAGACCAAGACATCAAGCTACCAGAAAGTCATTAGTCATTTATGCGAGATTAATCCTGGCATTAAAATACTTGGACTGACTGCAACCCCCTACCGTCTTGGTGTGGGCTGGATTTACCAATATCACACCAAGGGCTTAGTGCGCAGCGATGAGCCGCGTTTCTTTAAAGACTGTATTTTTGAACTCCCGATTCAGTACCTTTTGGATGAAGGGTTCCTAACCCCAGCAAAACTCATCGATGCTCCCGTGCTGAGCTACGACTTCTCTCAGTTAAAACCCACCAGCATGGGCAAATACAAAGAGTCGGAGATGGACTTGGTGATTGAACAGTCTAAGCGCGCGACACCCCAGATTGTTGAGCAAATCATCCGCTACAGTGAAGATAAGCAGGGTGTGATGATTTTTGCTGCGACAGTACGTCACGCTCAGGAGATCCTTTCTCTTTTGCCAGAGGAAGCCAGTCAAATCGTCATAGGCGACACGCCAACGCCTGAGCGTGACGACATCATTAATCGATTCAAGCAGCGAGACATCAAATTCTTGGTCAATGTATCCGTACTGACCACAGGCTTTGATGCGCCACATGTCGATTTAATCGCGATACTGCGCCCAACCGAATCCGTCAGTCTGTACCAACAAATTGTCGGCCGTGGCCTTCGTCTTTCTGATGGCAAAACGGAGTGTTTGGTTCTTGATTATGCAGGCAACACTTACGATCTCTATCAGCCTGAAGTTGGCAACCCAAAACCCGATTCAGACTCAGAAATCATTACCATCCCCTGCCCGGCTTGCGGGTTTAATAATGACTTTTGGGGCAAGCTCGATGCCAACGGTTTTTTGATTGAGCACTTTGGCCGTAAGTGCCAAGGCTACTTTACCGATGAAGAGACTGGAGAACGCGAACACTGTGACTATCGATTTAGAGCTAAGTACTGCTCTGAATGTGGCGCAGATAACGACATTGCCGCTCGAATTTGTCACGAGTGCGACGCAACCTTGGTCGACCCAGATAAAAAGCTCAAAGAAGCATTAAACCTTAAAGACGCCTTAGTCTTCGAGTGCGTCGACATGAACCTGCAAGTGCACAAAGATGACAAAGGCAAAAGCAGCCTTCGCGTTAATTACATTGGCGAAAACGATGCTCAAGTGAGTGAGTTTTGGTCTTTGAGCACCAAAAAGCAAAAACAGACCTTTTTGTCTAAGTTCGTACGCCCGCATTTGGCGGATAAACATCGTGAGTTTGATGCTACCTCGCCAACTAAAGTGGTCAACAATCAACACAGGTTTAGATTGCCCGCTTTTGTCATCGCTCGTAAAAGTGGCCGTTTCTGGAAAATGCGCGATAAAGTGTTCGATGATGAATTAAACTGAAAACCTGTTCAGGTTTGATTCATATTTCGCCCTTTATATTAATATAATGTTTGATAACGCCGAGATCTTGCTATGTCTTACCCAGTAAATAAAGTCTTTGCCACACTCGCTCTTTCAGCCTTGCTTGTCGCCCCCTTAACAGCGAACGCGGGCTTTTTCTCTAACGACCAGGCTGCGAATAAACAGAGTGGTCATGAGTTAGTTCAAGATGTAGAAACGGGTGATACTCGCGTTGAGTTCGATGAAGATCAAGACGAAGTCTTTGATGCCGTTCAACAAGGTCTCATTAAACCCTTCTCTGAGCTATTTGCAACGGTTGAAAACGATCTCAACGGCCGCGTGATAAAAGTTGAGCTAGAAGAAGATGACAATGAATGGATCTACGAGCTCAAGCTATTGCACGACCAAGACGTTATAAAGGTCGAATACAATGCAACAACACTGGAGATGATGGAGATCAAAGGCCATAATCTACAAAGAGTTATCAAAAAATAAGTCGCAACTAACTATATAAGTCGCAAACAACTATAAATAAAAAAAGAGAAATATAATGAAGATTCTTGTTGTTGAAGATGAACCAAGATTGGGTGAACAGATCTTAGAAACTCTTGAGAGCGCAGGCTGGGTACCTGAGCTGGCTCAAGATGGTATTGATGCACTTTATCGCGCCACGTCTGAGGATTGGGATGCGATTGTTCTCGACCTAGGACTTCCTAAAATAGATGGCCTAACGGTATTAAAAGGTATTCGAGATGAAGGCATCAACACGCCAGTTGTGATCCTTAGCGCTCGTGACACTCTCACACAGCGCGTTGAAGGCCTCAACGCAGGTGCAGACGACTACCTCACCAAACCCTTTGAAATGATTGAGCTCATCGCCCGTATCCGTGCACAGCTTCGCCGCGCCTCGGGCAACGCCTCACCACTGATGCAAATTGGCGATCTGAGCTTAGATACACGAACCTCTAAAGTGATGTGGCAAGGGAACGCTGTGAGTCTCACGGCACTTGAGTACAAAGTTGTGGCTTACTTTATGCACAATGCCGACAAAGTCATTTCCCGCACTGAACTGGTTGAGCACATTTACAAACAAGACTTTGACCGCGACTCCAACACGATTGAAGTGTTCATCGGCCGAATCCGCAAAAAGATCGCTCCGAATGTCATAAGAACCGTTCGAGGACTAGGGTATCAGTTGAATGCCTAACCTTTCCAAAGAGAGACTGCGCAAAGGAGTCAAAAAGCTCAGTCTCAAAACTCGCCTATTGCTCGCCGCGACGCTGTGGCTCTCCGCCATGACAATTGCCGCTGGCGTGTCGATTCCAGGATTAGTTCGAGATTACTTAATCAGTGATCTCGAAGTTCAACTTGGCCATGCCATGGATGAAATTGCCGCCAATCTAGAGGTCGACGACCAAGGTCAGCTTATTCTTTCAGCTCAACTTTCCGATCCGCGCTTCAATCAACCATACAGTGGTCTCTACTGGCAAATTGAAACCAAACAAGACATCCAGCGCTCCCGTTCGCTTTGGGATCAAACACTGCGCACTAAAGGTAAAGACAAACAGCCTCATTACTTTGGTGCTAAAGATGAAAAGCTCATCACGATAAAGCGCACTTTGTTTCTGCCAGAGGTCAGTGACGGAGTCACCATTATTATTGGCCAAGATGAAGATCCTATTGATGACACGCTAGAGTCATTAACGGGAGAGCTTTGGCTCATTCTCGGTGTTATGGTCTTCGGTATATTGGCGCTCATCATCGGTCAGGTAAGCTGGTCTTTGCGTCCACTCGGTAAAATGCAACGTGAACTACAAAGTCTAAGAGCGGCAGAACAGCACTCATTAGACGAGCAGTACCCTAAAGAGATCGCGCCGCTGGTTAAAGACTTGAATGCCCTACTCTTTCACTATCAGGAGCTGCTTGAACGAGCAAGACATCATGCAGGCAACCTATCGCACGCGCTAAAAACGCCACTGTCTGTACTAAAGAACGAGCTTGAAAGCCTATCTACTGAAGACCGCGCTAAGTTGGAGCCACAAATCGCTAAAATCCAAGCACAAATCGATTATCACTTAGGCCGTGCACGTATGGCTGGTGCAATGAACATCCTCGCAGTCAAATCTTCCCCTAGCGAACGCGTTGATGCTATCTCACTCGCCTTTGATAAAGTCTTTGCCGAACGAGAGATTGCTCTTATTAGTGAGCTAGATACCGATTTGGAAGTCGCTGTTGAAAAAGCAGACCTGGATGAGATGCTTGGTAACCTACTGGAGAACGCTTACAAGTGGGGCAACAGTTTTATCCGAGTTTACTCCAATGATATTGGTGACTCTGAAGTAGCGCTCATTATCGAAGACGACGGACCGGGCATTCCCGCAGAACAATGCCGAGAAGTCACCAAGCGCGGCGTTCGCCTGGATGAAAGCACGCCTGGCACCGGTCTTGGTCTCAATATCGTCTCTGAAATGGCACACAGTTATCGTGGCCAACTGGAGCTTGGAGAGAGTAAAATGGGCGGATTGCGCGCAGTTCTTAAGCTAAAGCGCGCAAAGGGCGAAAAATAGTAGAGATATAAGCAATTTGCTATTGCCGAGCCACAGTATGGATGTTAGTATCCGCGCTCGTTTTGAGAGTATCTTTACGATCACTCAAAGCGATTTAAGTTTTGACTAGGTCGCTATGTCAAAACGTATTTGTTAATTTTACTATTTTGAGAGTAAAAACTATGAAATTCGAAGCAGTAGTACGTACTGAACTAGGTAAGGGTGCGAGCCGCCGCCTACGTCACGCTGGTCAATTCCCAGCAATCGTTTACGGTGGTGAAGCAGCACCTGTATCAGTTGCTCTAAACCACGATGACATCGTAAACCAAATGGACAAGCCAGAATTCTACGAAGGCATCACTCTAGTGATCGCTGGCGAAGAAGTTAAGGTTAAGCCACAAGACGTTCAACGTCACGCGTTCAAGCCAAAAGTTGAGCACATGGACTTCATCCGCATCTAATTCCCCTACCAAGGAATTAATCGGATTTAATCCAAACCTTATGCATAGAAAGATTCTCGGCCTTACCAACCAAGAATTTTAAAAAATTCGAAACCCCGATGCTACCAACATCGGGGTTTCACCGTTTTAAAAGGGAGTAAAACTCTCTTAACCTCTGGTTACTAAAGACTTTTCACACTTCCCTCTTCTTCACACTCCCCTTCGCGATCAGTAAAATTACAAAATAATTACAATATACAGTAGTTGAAAACCCCGGTTTCAGCCCCTACCATCAGGCTAGCAAAGTGAATAACCATTCAAAACATTGTCTAGCTGGAAAGCCATTTAGCCAACATACCAACACTCAATAAAGTGCCATTTTTCTTTAAGGGACGTCATTTGGGCTGCTTAATCCGCTTTCCGCTACTTTTTAGTCGCCACAATAAGAGCGAGATGTTTGCTGCTAATGGAGGCGCTTATGAAATATCGGACTTTGAAACCCCAACAATTTCTCGATGAGTTCTATCCCGACTCTGGGATTGGTATCCGCACTGTCTATAACTGGCTCGATCGCGGATTGCTCACCTTCGTCCTAACTCCCACAGGTAAAAGACTGGTGGTCATCGACGAGTACGTCCTTTCTCTTACCGCTCGCACTGATCTATAAGCCTTGGTAAGACGATATGGGACGCAGACGCACCGAGCGTAACTCAGACCTTCCACCCTATCTGTATCGCTACAGAGATGCGCAAGGTCGAATCCGATTCCAGTTGGAGCTCATCGATAAAACTCGTATCACGCTCCCGCCTGGCGTCTCGCCCCATATCGCCAAGATGCAAGCAACGAACTACAACATCCGTTACCGCGACACGTCGGCTATTTTTGACCGAATAAGCGATGACGGCTACGCCAAGAAACCAACCGGGAACCGCTTCAATATTCCCTTGAGCGACGCCATTCTGATTGTGGATAAAGAAGTCGTACGAGAAGAGCTCTCTGATGGTTACTTACAAAAGTACCGAAGCACCATGGTTAAGCTTGAGAGCGAACTAGGCGGCGTGCTGACACGTAACCTCAATCTCGAACTGGTCAATGAGTTTCTTGAAGAACACTACCAATCTACCAGCGCTAAAAACTTCAATAACATTCTTGCTCACATTAAGAAGTTAGCGAGCTATCTCGCGGACAAGACCTACATCTTGGATAACTTCATGCGCAACAAAAAGAACCGAAAAATCACGCGCAGCGAAGGCAAGAAGACACGTCAGCCATTAACAATGGAAGACTTCATGGCGATTCATGACGCTGCCCCTACGTTTCTTAAAGTAGCAATGAGACTCGCTTTTGAAACGACTCATGCGGTGAAAGAAATCACCAGAATCAAACACACCATCCCTCGCCCTAAAGAAGGCGTATGTGGCATTGTTTGGAACGACAAACGCCAACCAATGCACATCAATGGTATCGAAGTGTATGGCACGCTCTACATCCACAGACAAAAGTCCAGAAACCATGATAGCTCTCGGGTTGCGATTCCAGTGACTCGAGGTATTTATGAAACCATAGAGCTCGCCAAAACCGATCGCCTTGTTTGCCCCTACGCGGTGCGGCGACGTCCGCGCCAATCACAAAGAGGAACGGCGAAAGGCAACGATCACCCTTTTCAACTTGATAGCCAGTACTTAAGCAAGGCATTCAGTCGCGTTCGCGATGAAGTAGGTGTAAAAGCTAACCTACCAAAAGCCGAACGCCCGACTTTTCACGAGATACGCGGTTTGTCCGCTAGAGAGTTTGAACGACGCGGCTACAACCCAAGCGCACGAATGGCTCACAGCAATACTAAGACAACCGAAATCTACACAAAACCGGCTGAATTAACCTGGGTAGAGGTCGAACCACTCGATATTTGGGAAAATAATTGTGAAGTTCGTGTACCTGCGCCCTATAGATACAGCAGAAAATAAAATTGAGGAGAAAGACATGTCATATTCAATTGGTATTGTCGTAAACGTTGGAACAGGAACCGTTCCTTTTGCTGACATTTTACTTGCAGGTGATGCGCGCTCTACTCGCTTCTTTGGAGCAAATGCCTCGAGTTTAAAATGCCACGGAAGTGTCTATTTGAAAAATATCTATTGGCGCTCCCATAAACCCTATGCCGAAAACATACTGCCACTTTGGATTCCACTGCCAGAAGGCTACAAAAATAGGATGGCTAGCCTAAATGCCACCTTCATCGATGACTTTCTCAAGCTCAACAGTTTTGTAGAAAAGGTGAGCCACCCAGCCTTAACACCCTTCGTTGAAAAACTGCAACATGACGAAGGCTTGTTGGAAGCATTCATCACCATCCCAGCCAGTATGGACAATCATCATTCGTGTCCACATGGACTGTTAGCACATTCGGTAGAGGTAACCAAGCTTACGCTCGATCGCCTCTCCGCGCTCAATAAGTCTGACGAGGAAGTACAAGTAGGTATCATCGGCGCCCTTTTTCACGATATTGGCAAGTGCTTCCATGCTGCTTGTACAAACGAGCTTAAATACGTGCCAAATAGCCATGAAGAAAAAACCATGGTGATACTTGCCGAAGCAATAAGCGCACTCTACAAGTGGGAACCGAGCTGGCTTGACATTCTAGAGGCTTGCTGGGCGACAAGCGCGAGCGTTAGAAATGTGAGTAGCCCTATCGTAAGCATTGTTCGCAATGCAGATAAGGACTCTGCCTGCGACGACGACTGTGTTAGAAAGTTTGAGGGGATGCCTAGCCGGTTCTGGTTTAAAGTCGTGCGTGATAATGGAAAGGTCACTAGGTTCTTGCGTTCTAGAACGCCACTGAAGCGTTTTGGGTAGAACCGGCACGGGGTTAGGCGCACTCTAATCAGCATTAATTAATGTTCCATGAATTCGCATTCGTCGAGCATGCTAGTGAGAATTGACGTAGCTCTCTAGCACGTTTATGGACAATTCCGAGTTACGAACAATAAAGCACTCTGACTTTTCGGATTACTTTTGGTATTGCTACCATGTGGCCAGCCACATTCTCTTATCCACTACAGGTTGTAGTGAAAATCTTATGCTTTCCTTCAATGTGATCTTCATCAATGTAAAAAGCACCGCTAAACTCTATACGGCCATAATTATGGTTCGAAGAAAAAGAGCCACCAATCACACCTTTTTCACCTAACAAAGTCCAAACAACCTCCAAATCATTATCCTTTAGCATCTTCAAAAATGGTTCTTTTTTTTTACCAATAAATGTGCTTTTGTATCGTGTAGAGCTTCAGCAGCAAAACAAACAACATTGTGAGCCTCATCGATATAGCTACCTTCTTGAGAACCATGTTTTAAGTTCATATTGTCAAAAATTAGAGAGCTTGGCTTAAGAAAACTTAAAGTTTCAGCCTTTGATTGATCGAACTCTTCTTCCCAACGATAACCGATAGTAGTAACACCAACATCAGCAATCTTAGTTCCTGTCTTTTTGTCTGTAACTGTTACCCAGTCCGCGCCGCTATAGTAATCAGATTTAAAGAACTTAAAAGCCTCTGACCAGTAATACTCCCTATTAAACAACTGATATCTATCTGTACTTTCAGGCATCCATCGCCCCATATAATGTTGCTTTCAGCCCAATTTTTAAAATGTTCATATTCAGATGACTTAACTAAGTAACTTCTAAGATGACACCAAACCTCTTTCCGTGGATGTCCCCAGTCTTCCTTACCTATTTCTTTAGGCTCTTTCCAAGACGGATAACTTTCCAGAACAAGCCAGTCAGCACCGTTATTGTCTTTTACTTCAATCAACCCCTGCGGGTTATCCAACGTAGAAGTATCCTTTACCCAATTTTCAAAAGTACAATCCCACTGAAAAGATTCTTGACTAACCCACCACTTATCTTCAAGAGGTATGCATTTATCTCCTGTATTTTTAAGCAGAATTGTTGGATCTATATCCCTTTCATAGGATTCCCAAGGGCCTAGGTAAGGAGACTCTTTTCGCTCATCGCCGTATCCCTCATAGCGGATGTAATTGTCTGAAATTCTTGCTATAAATTCATGAAATGAAATCCATTGATATTTTTTACCTATTCGTTCTTGATGGGATTCATGCCGTCCCCTGCCTGTGCCAATGCTTTTATCAAAATCACCATGCTTATCAGGAGACCAACCTAGATCTATTACGCGATTAAAAACAAAACATTCAGCTAGCCTAAGATCAAAATGAGCATCTGTATCTAATAAATTGTTGTTATGCTCAAGGTATGGTTCAATATCTCTTTCATAAATAGTTAAAGTGTTTTCTGGTAAAGCATTTTTAAAAACTAATTTATTCGAAAGTAGCTCTTCTTCTGTTTTTCTGCCTAAAGTGACTCCCATGTGGATTATGGTTTCACCTATAACCAAATCATCAGAGTCTTCATCCCAGCAATTTCCCTTCCTACTCATACTTTGTTTTAGGTTATGGGCTGAGATCAAGTATCTTTAGTCTTTTAAACAATATTGATTGCCTCTATCACTATGGATAATCACCCTTCGGGCATGCCTCTACGGAACAATGCAATTGATAGCGCATCACAGACCAGAGTCGCGGTCATTCTGGTGCTCATTGACCAGCCAACTACTTGCCGTGAGTACAAGTCGATAACAACCGCTAAATACATCCAACCTTCACTTGTCGCTAGATAGGTCCTATCTCCAGCCCATTTTTGGTTCGGTGCTGTCGCATTAAAGTCTTGCTCAAGCAAGTTCGGCGCAACAGGAAGCCTATGCTTACTGTCTGTCGTACATTTGAACTTACGGGCGGCTTTCGCGACTAAGCTCTGGCGCTTCATGCTCGCGGCAATGGTTTTAACATCATGTTTATTTCCATTTTCTTCAAGTTCTTTTTGAATACGCCTTGCACCATCGCGCTCCTTGTTATCATCAAAAGCTTCTCGAACCTTACTATCAAGCAGCTTGCGGTGCTCGTTGCGTTGAGTGACTTTATGGCGATGATTAATCCAGTAATAAAACCCACTTCGAGAAACCCCAAACACCTTAGCCATACGGACAATCCTATATTGCATAAGGTGTTCGAGCATAAACTCATAGCAATCTACTTTAGATTCTTCGCGAAGTAGGTGGCGGCCTTTTTTACGATATCTAGCTCTTCAGCTTGCTCAGCCAATAATCGTTTGAGTTTGGCATTCTCAGTGGCGAGTTCTCTATCGCAGATTTTCGCGTCTTTTTTGACGGCTTTACGCCATCCATAAATTTGAGATTCATATAACGATAGCTGTCGTGCGGCAGCAGCGACATCGACTTTGTCTGCTAACTTAAGCATTTCAGCTTTGAATTCAGGAGTATGTTTGATTCGTGTTTTCTTAGTTGTCATTGTTCACCTCGTAGGTGATTGTACTCACTTAACTCAGTGTCCAAAACTTCTGGTGCGGCTCAGTATTTAATGGTGGCTTCCGTTCTATCGACAGAACTATGTCATTGTCTTTACTAAATGAGCGTCCAACTGATTATTTAAATTATTGGTAAACCTATAATCTAGTGAACAGACTTACTCACCCCACTGTAAATATCAAATAGATAAAAATAGTTTGAGTCGTTGCCACCAGCCTAGTCTCTTATTATCAAAAAACTCTCTTTGCATTGAGTATCTCAACAACTCTCGATTGCTCGAATTTTCGAGCAATCGAGGACTCTTCTCTTTATCATTAATTTTGGCGTAGCAATTATTTAGCCAACTTGAGTTATCGACACTTAGCATCAGTTTTAGATTTGAAACGCTAGATCTTATTTTTAGCCAACCTAATCGCATTATCCAAGCGCCTATCATAGCTACTATATAGCAGTAAACCACTTACCTAATTTTAGGTAATCCATGCCACCCGCGTCGATCTTCAAGCTTTTGGCTGTCCAATTCTCAGCAACTTTAGTATCAGGATTCCACCATGACACCGTCTCATTACCTAGGATGTATTGACCTGGACGCTCTATGCTGTAGTTAATTTTTTGCGTCAGGCTAGCACTATGTTGCCCTCGCTCATAGTTGGATGAAATACTTGGTTCCATAAGTGAAACGCTAACCCCATCTAGAACTGATGGCACAAAATCAGGCAGCATAAAGCCTGATGTATCGTCAGCATTTATTGTGATAGTTCTTTGAAGAATATCACCCTTGTTGAAGTGTCTAAGTTCTGAATTCTCTGACCAACTGTCCTCAAAGTTCACCTTAGCTGAGACTAAATAGCGACATTTCCTTTCATTTCTTCTGGAGATTTAACCATCAAGGCTACAGGCTTGGTCTTGAGCTCTGTTTTAACACTCTGCAGATCATTCCCTACTGTATAGAGACTAACCTCCATCGAAGGGATCAGAAAAACACCTACCTTATTGGGATATACCTGTATCGACCAACGCTGACTTGTGTACTTCTTCCCATCGATGTAAGTGTAGCCGGGAAGCACCGATGGCCTCTCTTGTTTGACCATCGCATTAGCTATACTCGGCATCGAATACTTTGGGCTATCTACAAAATATTGCTCAGTTAGCGCCGTCAACTCAAGATTAACCTGCTCACCAGGCGCAACCTCGTGTTTATCTATCGAAAATAACAACTGCGGAGCAGCTACTGCCTTTATCGAGAACAGCATGAATAAGACTATAGAAACCAACTTTTTCATGGGTTCACCTCTTCGTTATATTCACTCAGGAACTTACGTCGAACAAACTCTTTCGGGTCTAAGCTAATGTCTCTCAACCATTTATCTGTTGCAGCTTCACTACTAAGAACATCGGTTGCTGTTAGCTTGGAGTGCGGGATCTGACCGTAGGATTTGCGCTTCGCTCCATCTGATATCTCGTTCACATCTTTAGGCGGAACAGCGTCTTCTGAAGGGGGATGTGAGTCATGTTGGTTTTCACTAAGCATCTTCATCTCCAGAAGAATCGCGTCAATCTGTTTGAGGTTTTGCTTAGCTTTGGTGTTATCCGGTTGTATCGCTAACAGCGCTTGGTATAACTGCTGCGCCGTTTTGTAGCGTCCATCCTGGGCTGCTGCATTGCCCATGTTAAAAATGGCCGTGGCATTTCCGCTCTTAGCAAATTCCCGCTGAGCGCACTTAAAGTCCTCTTGATAGTAACAAGCAACCCCCTTCCAATTCGAATCTTCAAAATGTTGCTGCGCTTGTTGATACTTACCCATATACATAAGTACCATTCCCTGCTGATCTTGAGTCATGAACCAATCGATTGCTGCTGCCTGCGAAGGCTGGCTAAACGGTAACAAAACAAACAACGCTATAGCCCACTGCAATGTCCATCCCTTACGAAACCATAAAGCAACAACACAGGTTGCAAATATGATCAGCCAATGGGATTCATCTTGCCATTTTGCACCATCAGATCCTTGTGCTTGCTTATTCATGAAGTAGCTTTGCAAAGCATGACTAGTTACACTCATAGATGCACCATCAAAGCCATGACTATTAAGTTCCTTCGAAACCTGCTGGCCTAGCTCACTCATATACAAGATTGAGCTCGTTATCTGATACTTTGTAACAAAATCTGAAAACGCTTGCTTCCCTCTCAAACCACCGTCAGTGACTAAAAGTACGCTCGAGTTTTCTAACACTAAACCGTCAGTGGTCTCCATTCGCTTCACTAGTTTATTCAAATCCCCACCATCTCGAGGCATAACATTAGGATCTAAATAGGATAGATAAAGAGACAATAGATTCTGATCGTCAGACGGTGGCAACAAGATATGACTGCTACCAGACATAGCAACAATGGCAATCGGACGATTAATTCCCGACTGAATCAGGTTTTTTACTATTAACTGAGCCTTCAAATTTCGATTAGGAATCACATCTGCTTTGTTCATGGAGAGTGACTCGTCCATAACAACATATAGCGGCGGATTTTTGTCTTGAGTATTATGCGCCACACTCCAAACAGGCTTTGCTATCACTAATATGATGACTACGACTACAAGGGTAATAGCCAATATAGGACCGTAACCTTGAACTTTATCGGGCTTATCCGAAAGTTGGGCTAGTAAATGCGGCGCGATTGCCTTAGTCGGTTTGAGCAAACGGCTACGACGCTTATGCAGCAGAAACCCGACAAACAGTGTCAGAGGCGCTAGCAAAAGGAAGTATTTAGGCTCCAGAAAATGAAAGGTTTGAATGAAATTAAACATGTGTGCGCCTCAGTCTCCACTCATATACACTCAATCCAAGCCACATTGCAAAGTAGTAGCTCATTAGCCCCAATAGAATATATGGGTAGAGGTATATATATGGTTGATAAGTCGTTCTTTGATAATGACTTTGCTCTATTTTACTGATCTGCTCGAGCACCTTATTTAGCGCGCCTTTATCCATGGCAAGATAACTTTTCCCCCCGTCATCCGTGAGACTTTTTGTAACGTCGCTACATCGACCTTAGCATTCTCATCCTGTGTTGAAGGGTTACCCATGGCTATTGTGTAAATCTTTACCTTACGGGTCTTGGCCACTTTCGCTGCCTCAATTGGTGGCAATTGACTTGAAGTATCATTGCCATCTGTTACTAAGATCAGCACCTTTTGTGGAGCTTCAGATCCATCAAAAGCACGAATACTCAATCCAATCGCATCGCCAATGGCCGTGGCAGGGCCTGCAATCTCAGTAGATAGGCTCTGAATCATCTGTGTCCACGTTTTAGCTTGATTAGTAAATGGCACCTGCAAATAAGCACCCGAACCAAAAACGATTAGACCTAATCTATCTCCCTCACGTTTCGAGGCAAACTGCTTCATCAAATCTTGCAGTGCTTGCCAACGGGTAGAAGTCGCACCATTCCCCACAGGAAAGTCCCGCTTGTTCATAGATTTAGACAGGTCGAGAGCCACCATTAAGTCTCGACCTGATTTTTGCTCGACCACTTTGTTCCCAAGCATTACAGGTTGAGCAGTACACAAAACCAATACCAACCAAGCCAACACAAGTGAGAGTTTTTGAACTCTGTTGCTATGAGGAACTATGCTGCGTTTTTGAGCTTGCTTACTCGTGGTTCTAATGATCTTTTCAAAGAAGGAAGCCCGAACCGCAATATCGCTCTGACGAAAAGCAGGCAGGCCGAAGTAAATCATCGGTGCTAGAAAAGCGAGTAATAACCACCAAGGAGATAATAGAGTCACTGGTTAATCTCCTTCTGTGCCTGATGTTGCGCTATCCATTGAATAGCAGCCTCGACTGATAAGGCATTAAGCTCTGTGTTGTATTTCCACACTAGCGGTGGTTGGAAAGCCACTGCCTGCAAGTGCTTCTGTATACTATCGGGAAACAACGGTTTTTTAGCTGACGTATTGAGAAACTGAAACCACTCTGCACCACTCAAAACACCTACAGATAACTGTGGATAAGCCTGACTTGCTACTTTGCGCAAGCGACTCGGCACCAATGCCACAGCATCTCCTATGGCCTCACCCCTTAACACCTTCAATGCTTCTCGCCGATATGCATTTTTATGCCATCGGTAAACCAGCCAAACAACAAGAGCCGTCAAACACACAGTAACTAAGCAAATCAACGCCCATGCGCCAAGTGTGTTCGGGGCGAAAGAAATAGCCTCAGGACAAATAATTTCATTGAAATCCTTCAACATATAATTTCCAAACTGTGTTGGTTGTGGGACATTAAACGAGATCATTGCTGACCCCTTAGTAGATGGGTTAGTTGCAGATACGGCTCCTCTACTGTATTGAACCTACCGAAGGGCAAACCTGTCTGTTGAATCGCTTTATGGATTGTGTGTAACTGTTGCGTGGTGGCATCGCGATAGCTCACTAGGTCTTTTGGATTGTCATCGAGCTTAATCTGTCTCTGGCCGTCGCTTATTACTAGATCAAGAGCAGCTTGATAATCCAACTCCAGGTCATCGTTGACTAACAAAATGATCACGTTGTGCTTATTAGACAAGCGCTTGAGCAGTACTAGGTCACCCTCGGAAAGATCTAATCCATCGGTAACCAACACCAAAGTTCCACTGCTACCCAGAAGGTGCAAGTTCTCCAATAACACTGTTTTTACCTGCACAGACTGATTAAGATGTGAAGAATCCGTTGCCGCTAAAGACTGGTTAATATCCGCGATACTGGAAACCAACAGGGAGACTTTTCCTGTCATGCGAGAAGGCTGTTCCGTTACTGGGCCTTTTTCTCCGAGCACTACGCCACCAACACGGTCTCCACGTCGATGTAATAGCCATGACATTAAACTGGCTATATGCGCCGCGACAACAGATTTCATGTACACACGACTGCCAAAAAACATGTTTTCACGCTGATCGCAAACCACCAGCGCTGGTCTATCCGTTTCTTGAGTAAATACCTTCACTACCCGGTTATTTGCCCGAGAGCTGGCTTTCCAATCAATGTTCTTGATATTGTCCCCTATACGAAAACTGCGCAGTTCTTCAAAGCTAAGTCCCTGCCCACGTAATTTGGAGCGATTCTGACCGGAGAAGATTCCACTAGGCCGGAACTGAGCAGAGAGAGATAACCTTTTGGCCTGATTTTTAAGACCAAGCAAAGTAGCGCTGTCCACAAAAAGGCGAGGATCTAAATTCGCCATAATCAACCGATCGATACCAAGTTCAGAATCTCATCAACCACCTGATGGCTGTCTACAGCGTCTGCCATGGCATCAAAGCTCAGGGTAATACGATGGCACAGCACTGCATGTACCACAGCTCTAACATCATCAGTATCCACATAGTTTTTCCCCTGGATCAAAGCGTAAGCTCGTGCCGCTTTCTCTAAGGCTATCGTCGCCTCGGGCTTGAACCAATTCGAATCCATTGCTGCAACTTTGAGTCTTTATACAGCTCTGGTTTACGGGTTGCCACAACCAGATCAACCACATAGTTCTCAATAGATTCAGATACATAAACATCAAGAAGCTGTTTTCTTGCTTGTAAGATAACGTCTGGTTCTAGTTGCTGGATCGCCTCCTGCACCCTTTGTTCTTCCTTAACTAGTCTTAAGATTGCTAATTCGTCGTCTCGCGAAGGGTAATCGACCTCAACCTTCATTAAGAATCTATCGAGTTGGGCTTCGGGCAAAGGGTAAGTACCCTCTTGCTCAACTGGGTTTTGCGTCGCCAGCACTAAGAATATTTCCGGTAGAGAATGACTTTTACCTCCTACGGTTACCTGCCTTTCTTCCATCGCCTCCAATAGAGCGGATTGAACTTTAGGTGGCGCACGATTTATCTCATCTGCTAGCAAAATGTTGGTAAATGCAGGCCCTTGAACGAAAGACATTGTCCCGTCATCGCTAAGGGACTCGTATCCCACTACGTCGCTAGGCATAAGGTCTGGAGTAAACTGCACTCGATTTAAAGACAAATCAAGATTTTGAGCGAGAGCTCGAACCGAACGCGTTTTTGCAGTGCCTGGTAAGCCCTCTAATAAAACATGCCCATCGGTTAGTAGCGCAATTAGCAAGGACTCGACAACGTGTTGTTGCCCTACCACTTTTTTAGATAAAGACTCCGATAACGTTTGGATGTTGGAGTAAACCGTCTGCTCTAGCATAGCTTTAACCTTAAGTAATAATACTAGGGAGATACTATGCTCTTTATGCCACTATAAAAATTAGATACGTTAAAAAGTGGATTAAGCAAAATTAAACAATACAAAATTCGCTTTAAAACTTATTAACCTTTCATTATTTAAATGCGATTAAATAATAAGCACCAAACAATAAACAAAACTTAATCGACATTTAAGCAACTGTGTATTTATTAAAAACCCAGCTCGTTTAATATTTCACCCCACAGCATCCTGCTAAATAAATTTTCTCTGATATATAGTGGTGAATACACATGAATATACCATGTAAAAAGAAACTGCTGACCTCTGCGTTAATGGCGCTTTCAGCGTTTAACTCAGTAACAGCAACCGCAGCTCCGGAGGCTCCTAAAGCCCCAACCGAAAAGCCTAACATTCTAATTATGTGGGGTGACGATATTGGTATGTGGAATATCAGTTACTGGAACCGTGGCCTCATGGGCTATGAAACCAAAAACATCGACCGTGTCGCCAATGAAGGTATCGCATTTACTGATTATTATGGTGAACAATCATGCACCGCTGGTCGTAGTGCATTTATTACAGGTCAAGATGGTCTTCGCACAGGTATGACGAAAGTGGGTCTTCCAGGCGCGCCACAAGGTATCGCTGATGACGATATGACCATTGCAGAAGCACTACACGACATGGGTTATATGACAGGTCAATTTGGTAAGAACCACCTCGGTGACAAGGATAAAGATCTTCCGACCAACCACGGCTTTGATGAGTTTTACGGCTTCCTTTATCACCTAGATGCAATGGAAGAACCAGAACATGATTTCTACCCGAAAGACCCTAAGTTTGCAGAACAATACGGTCCTCGCGGTGTCATTCACTCGACAGCTGATGGTCAAATCAAGGACACAGGGCCGTTGACCACCAAACGCATGGAAACCATTGATGATGACGTAACCGCACACGCGATTAAGTTCATGGATAAAGCACAAGCCGCGCACAAGCCCTTCTTTGTGTGGTGGAACTCATCCAAGATGCACTTTAAAACGCACCTTAATCCAAAGGATAGAGGCTTGTCAGGTCAGGGCTTCTACAACGATGCTATGATGTCTCACGACAGAAATGTTGGTCAACTTCTCGATTATATCGATGACCATAATCTCACTGACAATACCATTGTCATGTACGGTACTGACAACGGTCCACACTACAATGCATGGCCTGACGGAGCAATCACTCCATTCCGTTCAGAGAAGGAAACTAACTGGGAAGGTGCATGGCGTGTACCCGCATTCATTCGCTGGCCAGCTGGTCACTGGGATGGTGGCCGTGTGCTAAACGGCATGGTTTCCGGTCTTGATATGCTACCGACACTGGTCGCCGCTGCAGGTAACTCACACATCAAGCAGGACCTTCTCAAAGGCGGGTTCAAAGCAAACAACAAAGAATTCAAGATCCATCTTGATGGTTACAACATGAATGACTATTTCGCAGGTCGCACTAGCGAGACTCCTCGTAAGAGCATCATGCTGTACAACGCTGACGCTCAGATCGTTGCAATGCGTTATTCACAAGATAACTACATCGGTGGCGGTAAAAACCACAGCACTGATTGGAAAGTCGTTTACGGTGAACAACGTGCAAAAACTATGGGTCTATGGGCTGAACCATTCACATGGTTACGTCTGCCTAAAATCTTCAACCTTCGCCAAGACCCATTTGAGCGTGCTGATCAAAACGCTAATGGTTACTGGAACTGGGAAATCGACAATGTATTTGTGTTCTACAAAGCCAACCAATTGGTTAAAGACCATCTAATGACATACAAAGATTACCCACCATCACAACGTCCTGGTTCATTCACCATGTCTGGCGCAAGTGAAATGGTTTACAAAAACTTCGGTATCGGTGCTGGCGGCTCAAAAACTCAAGCAGCTCACTAAACCAAACTCAAACGATGACTCAAGGTGAATTCACATTCACCCTTCTATTTTTTGGAGAACTCCATGAACAAAGCACCTCTAATACTGCTATTGATGGCATCGGCTTGTGTCCATGCTGCACCTACCAATGATGCCAACGGCGCACTTCTAGAGAATATCGCCCGTTTTGATAAGTACGAACAGACCGCAAGAGAGATGTCTAGCGGACAATCTGACTTAATCCAAGCGAGTCAACATCAAAATCAGACTGTGCCCAGCAAATCCGCTCCAATCCTGCCTAGCTCCGTATCTTCGATAAAACAGACTGCCACTCCAGAAACAGCTGAGTCTTCTGTATATCAATCCATCAAGATATTAATTGACAGCGGCAACCTTACAGAAAAAGAAAAGATCAATTTAATCAACGCCTTGAGCTCATAGTTAACCACTATTACACAACTATGTTTAGTTTTAATTAATCTACTAATAAGCTCAACTATTCAATTAATTGGCATTGGATGCCTTATAGTACACCCCATCAACGAAACACGAGAAAGGTTATTTATGAGTGATTCAATCCCAGTAATTAATGTTGGCCCACAATTTAATGGCAAAGCGTCCAAGCGAATGCATGTAATGGCTAAACCTATTGGAGCCGCCTGTAATTTGGATTGTGACTACTGTTACTATTTAAGTAAAGAAGATCTGCTTGATTATAAAAAGGGATGCTCACCAAAATTAGACGACCAGAAATTAGAGAAATTCATTAAAGATTATATTGAAGGACAAAACACACCACAGATTACTTTTTCATGGCAAGGTGGTGAAGCTACCATGCTAGGTATTCCTTATTTCGAGAAGATCGTTGAATTCCAGAAAAAATACCAACCTGAAGGTGTAACTATTTCAAATGACCTTCAAACCAATGGCACTCTGCTTAACGATAAATGGTGCGAGTTTCTAAAAAATAACAACTTTCTCGTGGGCCTAAGCATCGACGGACCTGAGCTCTTACACAACACCTATCGCACCAACAAGTCTGGGCGTGGCACCTTTAAGCAAGTAATGAAAGCCGTTGAATTGCTGCACAAACATCAAGTTAGCTTTGCCACCCTTACCTGTGTGAACAACCTGACAAGCCGCAACCCTTTGGAGGTGTACCGCTTTCTTAGAGATGTCGTGAAGTCACCACAGATGCAGTTTATCCCAATTGTAGAAATGAAAACCTTCCGTGAGACCGCACCAAACACTTGGCATATCGAAGAGAGATTGATGCAAGGCGACAAACGCCTTATTCCAGGTCACAAAGACTCTGTGGTAGAACCCTTCTGCGTTTCTGACCATGCATGGGGTAACTTTCTGATTGAGATCTTTAATGAATGGATCTGTAACGATGTTGGTAAGGTGTTTGTGCAATATTTCGAAGCCATGTTAGAAGCATGGATGGGACATAGAAACCCACTGTGTACCTTGGGAGAAATGTGTGGCAAGGGTCTAGCAATGGAGCCTAATGGTGATGTGTATACCTGCGACCACTATGTCTACCCGGAATACAAAATTGGTAATATTGCTGATACAGAATTACAGGAGATGGCATTTTCACCAAAGCAACAACAATTTGGTGTAGCAAAATCCAAATCCCTGCCGAACCAGTGCCGTGAGTGTGACTATAAGTTTGCTTGTTTTGGTGAGTGTCCGAAGAATCGCTTTATTCGTACTAAAGACGGGGAATATGGATTGAATTATCTGTGTGCTGGTTGGAACAAGTTCTATAAACATGCAGACGCTGGACTGGCGTTTACCCTAAGACGCTTAGGTCTGCCGGTAGCACATGGTAAACATAGCGATAAAGTTTTCGCAGAGAAGCAGATAATCCCGGTGGAAAAAGCATGAAAACGAAACTGATTACCGTACTTATGGCAGGCTTGCTTTCTTTATCAGCTATAGCAGGCGACAAACCGCCAAGCAACTATCGACCAAATGAGAACGACCCTGCCTATGTGGCGCAAGATAAAACTCAAACGATACAAAAACGTGTAGCGGCGCTAGAGTCACTCCGCTCAACCCCGTCGCAAAATGGGCTTATCGCTATTGCACGAGCACTAAAAGAGGACAATTCATCAATTCAAGAGGCTGCCATTATCGGTAGCTACGGGTTATCCGCTGAATACCGTTGGAAGTTGCTCTCGCCTTTCTTAGAGGATAAAAACCCAACCCTTCGCGAGGCGGCGGCCTACAGCCTCATCAAAGTCTACCAACAATTGGCTTATTCGATGAAAATCGAACTGGATAAGCAGATCCCAAAGTTGGAGCAACACTATCTATCCCAGCAAGATAGCTTTTCACGATTCAAATTAGCAGAGGTCTATCGCCTGACAGGAGAAACAGAAAAAGCCATCGCTCAGTACCAAATGTTGGTGGATAAAATACCCCAGAATCAAGCCGTTTGGGTTGGTCTTTCTGAGTCGTATCGCATAAAAAGGCAAGATAAAAAAGTCCTTGAAGTACTCGAACAAGGCATCAAGTTGAATCAAAACTCATCGCAACTTTACTACGCAAAATCTTTGGCGGAAGTACGTCAGGATAACAAAGCGCAAGCGCTATCTGACATACGCTCAGCATCCATACTGGCAGAGACCAACAGCTACTATTGGTATCTCTACGCATGATGCAAAAAGATCAAGACTTGCAAAAATCAGTACCACTGTTTGAACACGCCTATCAGTTATCAGGGGCTCCAGAACAGCTATTTGCCCTATGTGATATCTATATAGACACGCATAATCCTGCAGCAAAGCCTTGTCTAGAGCAGCTTAAACCAATGGCACCCAAACAGGCGTATGCCGAGCTATTCGCCAAGTCACAACATCAGACTAACCAGTGATCGAAAAAATGAAACTCAATAAACACCTTTATCGCGCAGTATCCTTTCTACTGCTCTCACTTGTAGGTTGTTACGCAACCGCTGCAGAGGCTCCCATTCAAGCACAGCCTAATGAGATGTCTGCACTAACCGCCATCAACAAGCCTTATTTTGATGCATTTAAAGGAGCTAACGAAGACAACTGGGTCTATCAATTAGCGAATAGCAATCAACTTCAACCGCACTGTTACCTATCAAAAGACAGTTCTTTCGCTACCGGTGAGCAGACCAACTATAACGGTGTGTCTATGACATGTATTCAGATAGGTAAGTCGACACGCATATTTTGGCCAACTCGCTGGGTAGACCACTGTAATACGGTCGGAAAGTCCTATAACGAATGCATGATGACTGAAATCAGAAACTAGTCGCACCCAAACACAACGGGTTTGATCCGCAACTCTGATAGGAAACTAATCGCCTGAAGTACTAACTGTCCAAGTAGATTCTAAGCTTTAGGCGTACCTCACGCAGTAAGCCTATTATTCGCTCCTACCATAACACTTTATTTAATTCTTGTCTGAACTTAACTAGCTTCCAATCAATTCTTGATCACCTGATGCAGCGACTTAAATCTACGCAGTCAAAAATTTACAATTACATTAACTGTTGTTATTTAAGGTAATCTAACTCGTGTTAGAACTGCTTAATCCACTATTAACTTAGGCTATTTGTTCAACTCTCCCGACAGAAATACTATTTAAAAAACAGTTAGAGAGACCATTATGAACATCAAAAGCAGCCTTTTCATTTTATCTACTGCCATCTATTCAGCGACGTCGTTCGCTAACGTTATTGTCGATACCAAAGGTGTCAATATGGAGAAATACAACGCTGATATGTACGAATGCCAACAACTATCGACCCAGGTTCAAAGCAATCAAGTCGATAGTGTAGGTCGCGACGTTGGGGGAAGCACAGCCCGCACTGCAGCATTGGGCGCAGCAGGTACAGCCATTGCCGGCGGCCACGGTTCCAAAGGCGCCAAAATTGGTGCAGGGGTTGGTCTGGTAGGTGGCTTACTCCACCACCGTGCTGAAGCACAATACAGTGAAGCCAAATATCAACACGATGTTGATAGTGTCATGAAGCAGTGCATGGTTGGCCGTGGCTACAACGTTTTAAACTAAGGGGGAGACTATGAACCTCACTCTAGATTATGCATCACTGGCTATTTTGTTTGTTGTGCTTCTCATCCTGATTTATGGATTGATCCTTTTGCATGATATTCCTTATGAGATCGCCAAAAAACGTAATCATCCACATGCCGATGCGATTCATGTTGCCGGTTGGATTAGTTTGTTTTTCCTCCATGTTATGTGGCCTGTGCTTTGGGTATGGGCAACCATGTATGACGGTGAAAAACAACAATGGTTAGGAGCCCGTTCAACCCATTCCGATAAACAATATCAAGCATTAGTTAACCGCATTGATACTCTTGAAAAATCAATCGAGGAGTAACGAAATGGAAACGCTAATTATCCTTAGTTACGCAGCACTTTGCGTTATTGTATTTAAAGCTTTTAAAGTGCCTAAAAATAAATGGACTCTAACAACGGCCAGCGTTATTGGGTTGTTTATCGTAGGTTGGATCTTTCTCTATATGGCAATGTATCAACCGGTTTCTCGTATGGCTCGTTTATACAGCGTAACGACGCCAATCACATCACAAGTTGAGGGGTTAATTACCGATGTCTATGTGAAAGGCAATCAACAGGTGAAAGCTGGTGATCCACTTTATCAAATCGATAAGACGCCTTTCCAAGAGAAGGTAAGCCGTATAGAAAGCGACATTCAAAGAACATCCTCTGCGATTGAGTTCTATGAATCGGAACTGATTCGCTATCAGAAACTAGGTAAGAAGGGGTTTTCATCACAAGAGAATATCGACAACATCGAAACTCAATTGTTGGAACAAAAAGCCAACCAAAGCAAATATCAATCTCAGTTAGAGCTAGCGAACTTTAACTTAACGAAAACGACCGTAACGGCGCCTACTGATGGTTACGTAACTCAAGTGGCACTTCGCCAGGCATGAAAAGCCGTATTGTTCCATTTCAAGGCAATCTAACGTTCGTACATAGAGAAGACAAACAACTATTCGCAGCGTTCAAACAAGCGCCTGCACGCTACATAAAAGCTGGATATCCAGCAGAGGTAACCTTCAATACAATTCCAGGTCACGCGTATAGAGCCCATGTAGTGCAGGTGAACGATATATTTGCTCAAGGTGCAATTACTCCATCTGGCATCATGAAGTATCCAGAACAGATACCTCATAACGGTAGGATCTTAGTAAAAGTTGAATTGGACAACCCATCACTTATGCAAGGTATGCCTATTCCTTCAGGCACCGATGCCCATGTTGCGGTTTATTCACCCAAATGGGAAATGTTCAGTATTGTCCGTAAAGTAATCCTAAGAATGCAAAGTTGGCAAAACTGGGTATTTGAAGGTTAGCCATTATCATCCCTAAAAAAGCGACCATAATATGGTCGCTACCTCATGAGTCTCTATAGATTTACTCTGCTCCCTAAGCTCCAAGCGATGTTACTATCGCCTCCCTAAGCCACTCATGGCCTTTATCTTTTTTTGGGACTGATGCCACGTCATATAAACGGGAACTTTTTCAGTTTCAAAGGGTACTGGAAAAACATTTAATCCGAGTGGCTCCGCTAGCTGCTCAGCATGCCATTGATTAATCACGCTAACCAATCCGTTTGTGCCGCCATAACCATTGCTGTCACTCCAGAACCGGTGGAATACGCAACTTGTCGTGTTGGCAATGCAACGTCAATCGCGACAGAATCCAATGTAAGTGTATTTAGGCGCTGAGTTTTCCATGTAATGTGTCTTTCTCTCAAAAAATCTTCCATCGTCAGTTCATTCTGTATTCTTGGGTGGTCTTTACTAACCATAACCATTAGCTCTTGTTCAAAAAGTACTTGGTTGTGGTACCCCCTATCTTCTAATGGCACTGTCGCTAAAATCACGTCTACACGACGACGACGTAAATCATCATGTCTTTCTTGTTCGTTCAAATGTTCAATATCTGCCTGAATTGAAATATTCGGAGCATGCTCCCTTTTATAGCGAACCAATGAAGGGACAACCATCAAGTCTATGTCTTTATGACTTGAAATACGAAAGGTACGCTGGCTTAACGCCGGATCAAAGTCATGACGTGATTTAGAACCATTCAACAGCAAGCTTAATGGCTCTTGGATCTCGTTGTGAAGTTCAATAGCAAAGTTGGTAGGTACAATCCCGCGACCCTGACGAATAAACAGCGGGTCTTTATACTCATCTCTTAACCGATTGAGCGCCTGACTGACCGCTGGTGCTGTGATGTCGAGAACCACTGCTGCTTCATTCACACTTTTCGACTTCATTACCGCGTCAAAGGTTTTGAGAAGATTTAGATCCATATTTCCGCTCTATCTATCTGATTAGATTACGTTAAACATAGTCTATTCAGCTCAATTTGCGAAAAGTTTAATGCGCAAACAAAAAGACAGCTATTCTTAACAGCTGCCTTTACACGTTGTCATACAATGGTATTCTTTTATTTTTAGTAGGCATTAAGGTGTGGACGTGGGACTTTTTTCTACGCGATACAAGATGTCTTCCAACAAAGCTATCGTTTCCTTATCAAGCTCAGTCGCCTCATCAAAAAGCGTCCCGTATTCCCAGTTACCTTCACGTTTCGCCTCCTGAGAAAACTTCGGATAGAGATTTAACGAGGAGAGATATAGGTCATCAATGACGTTCATAAATGACTTCGAAAGACTCATGGATTCATCTGATAGACCCATTAACAGTTTTGCAAACTTGCCCCCTAAAGCTCTCTGGCGGTCAATCAACTCTTTTAGGTTATCTATGTCTTTATGGAAGGAGTCGCTTTGCGCGATTTTTCTTTCTATGCTGCTCAAGCATTGAGTCAATGTGGATTTTTGTGCTAGCGACAAGTCCAAGTAATGTCCAAGTCGATCATAAGTGACATTGCGCATAGGAAAACTACAACATTGAATCTCGCCGCGGCTTTTACTGGTAATCATGACACGTTGGCGACAACGACTGCATTCCAATAAGTCATAAGTTAAATAATGGCTACTCATATAAATCACCCTCTAGTGAGTCGTCTTCAATCTCCCGTCTTGCTCTCGTTTTTTGTTTCTGCAATTTCTGCATCATCGCAGAAAACGTCTTAGCCGCCACTTGATAAAACTCATCGCCAGTGTGTTTCACAAAGTACCATTGATGTTCAGCGTGAACTTTAAGCTCAACATCATATTGCCCATAAGAGCGGTGGTAAATTATTGATACAAAAATCTCCGTTGCCTGTGGATGGACTGCGAATAGATGCTCAGCCTTGGTGACACAATTTGAGCGCATACTTTCAGATAAACTAATACCTTGCGTGTTGAAATGAATATTCATGAAATTTACCTTTTTATTTTTGGTTTAATAATTGCGATGTAATTTAAATCCTATAATCCGGTCCCCACTTGGAAATAGAGCGCATTGTCCTCTTCACTTTTCGCCACATCTATTCCCACTTTTAGGCCGTAACGACGAGCAATCAAATAACGAAAGCCCACACCGTATGCATAATGATTCCCATCACTGAACAGCTCATTAGTCGCATCGGTAGCAGAACCAACCCCAGCAAATACCGAGCTCGACCAACGGTTTGTAAAGCTATAAGTAACTTGTGACTCGATTGAAGCAGTGGAAGTACCTTGATATCGATTTCTAGCGATACCACGAAGCTCTATATCAGGGTAAGCCGGAGGAGGCAGTAACCTCTCATCGGTTGATAAAGTGTTGTAGTTTCCTTTTAGTGCGACATTCCATTTATTGCTGATTGGAAAATATTGTGTGCCTTCTGCGGCAAACGTTTGAAAGTTGTAATCGCTACCGATGTGATCACCGAACACCATGTATTCCGCTTTATAGTCTCCACCTGCTGTTGGATATAAAAAGCTATTTCTCGTGTCATATTCTGCAATTGCTCCCAAACCAGACACTGTTGGTGTCATATTCAACCATCGGTTTGCCAGCTGATTGGCTTTAGTTGGTTCAACAATACTTAATTCCGGGGAAACGAATTTCTGACTCACACCTAATAAAACGGGTGATTCTCCTAAGCGAAACTGCAACTTCTGAATAACACCATATCCGTTCATACCCATTTCAAAACCAGGTGCGTCATCTTTCGCGAACGGGCATAAAAGTTCATATGAATGTCACCATAAAAGGCGCCACCCAAATAGCGAATACTGTCTTTGTTCCAGGTATGCCTATGACCGATAAAACTCGCCCATGTGCCATTTTGAGTACCAAACGCACCTGCAACAGTTATAGCTGGGGTAAGAAGCTTCGCTCCACCATTAAGTGACTTTAGTGCTAGTTCTTTACGCTTATTCTTCTGGCTTCAGATTCGTGCAAGAATACTCCCATCATTCCACCGCCAAACCCCACCGCAGGTTCAGTGATCAAAATGGGGACAGGGAGGAACCCATACGCGTTTTCCGCTAAGTAGTCTCCCATGTCCAACTGACTATCCACTGGATCAGTGAAAGACGTAGCGTGAGCACTATTAGCAATTAGCGTTAGTGACAGTAAAAATAAAGAGTTAGCGAGTTTCATTGAAGGCCTACTTGAACAATCTTCATAACCTACTTAGCGCACGTTTTCGAAACAGCTTAACTAAAACTGATAGTTAAATTCGACGCGTTGATCACCATCGAAATAGGATTGATCGTGTGTCCAATTGGCAAAGTAACGAACATTGAAGCGCGGAGTGAACTGGTAAGAAACAATAACCTCGTTGGTAAATACAGAACCAGCATCCGTCCAAGCTTGTGAGCCAGCCAAAGGCGTGACCCACATTGGGTTATAGTTAAACCACAGCTTATCTGTAATTGAATATTTGCTATAACCACCGACTACGGCATAAACGCCTGGCAAGGTATATCCGACGTATTGCTCATCTGGGTTCACTTGACCCGACGATGCCTCCTTTACCATATCACCCGTAAATTTGCCATTTTTGACCTGAACACCAACACCAGCTAATGGATAAAGTTGTAATCCTCCCCATTTAGGTAGCGCTTGAATAAAACTATAAGAACTGTTCAACGCTTCCTGCTCGACGTTGTAATTCAAATCGATTTGTCGCCCAAGACCGTTCGTCGTGTTAATAGTAAAGTTACGAAAACGAACTGAGTCGATAGAGTCATCGCGATCTGAAGTACCAGACCAACCTAGTGAGCTTCCTGCAATGCCCTTAAGTTCCAATATGTTCATGGCCATCGTATCGTCATTCCCAGTGTCATAGGCTCGACCAATTTTCACGTTTAAGCCTTTATTCGTCACCCCCGCTCCCGCTTGTGTGTAAACAGCCAAAGGATCAGACATGTCTTGCACGCTATCGCTTGAATCGGCTGCCACTGCGCTTGAAGCAATGCCGGACATTAGCGTAGCCATAACAAGATTGGAAAGAAGGTGTTTTGATTTCATCGGGTAATTTCTCGTCGTAATAAAAAGTTGATGAGAATCTTAAAGATTGGGCGATACATGATCGATGGAGGAATATTTAATAGTGGATTTAGTTTTAGTTAATCTATATTGAAATCAATATAAAAATAGTCTCTATCAAGACGTTAGATTTGCTGAAACTGGAAGGATTACGAAAAAATTTCTAGCCGCTGTGGTTTCTCAGGCCAAGGTTTTCCAAAGGCTGTAGCGTATTTATCATCGAGGCCTCTATTGACCATTAATTCACTCATCGATTAAACACCGGCTATTTGGACAATTCATTACATTCACGATTAAGTAGTTCTTAAATGGGAATTAACCCTCGCTCTATCGATAGTGCTTTTCTCTCACTCTATCATCTCTACGTTATTGCTAAATGCAGCTGTGTCCAAACTTTATCGCTCAGTATTTACCTTGGACAAGGCCAGTTGAAATTGAAACTATTCCCTGAAATGAGTCCCTATGAACTTACAACACCTTACCCGAAAAATAGGCAAGCTGGTCCTAATCTCCTTATTGTTATTTGCAGCAAGTATGGTGCTCAGCGACATCTACGCTCCATTTACCACCAATGCGTACTTACAAAAGCATATCGTTTCTATAACTACTGAAATTGAAGGCAATGTAAGGAATATCTTTGTTAATAATGGTGATTATGTAGAGGCTGGCGAACCATTATTTGAGATTGATAAGCATGACCTTGTGGAAGACAGAGGCATTGCCTACGCCAATATGGTGATCATCCAACAGCATTTAAGCAATCTTGAAATTGAAATCAGCCAAATCGAAGAGAAAATCAAGCAGCATAACGAGGTTGTTAGCAATAAGAAGCAGCATTATCTGCGATACAAAACTCTGCGCCAGAAAAAGACCATAAGTCAGGAGCAATACGATGACGCACACCTAGCGTACCTGGATGCTAAAGAGGAACTCGAGCAAAGCCAACTTGATCTCGAAGCAAAGAAAATCCAGTTTGGTCAAGACGGAGAGAACGGTGGCTTGATGCTTGCCAAAGCACTACTTAATAGAGCCGATAGAAAAATAGAAAAAGCCATCACTTTCGCACCTGTTTCGGGTTGGGTAACCAACATGCAACTTAATATAGGTGAAACCATTAACAACAAGTCGCCACAGGTTGCGATTACATCACAAGATCACACGAGCCTTGTCGCAAACTTTAATGAAAAAGCACTTGGTAAAATAGATGATGCCAAAGTGCTGATTGTGTTCGATGCCATTCCCGGTAAGGTTTTTACAGGCAAAGTGAGATCAAAAGATTCAGCGGTTCAGTTTAGTGAACATGCAGATAGTGACATTGGTAAAGAGGCCTACGTACATAGAGATGAACGCTGGATCAGAAAGAGCCAACAAGTGCGTTCTGTTATCGAAGTTGATGGTGTTCCCACTCAGTTGATCTCCGGTTCTAAAGCTACCGCAATGATCAAACCAGACGGCTACGGCTTCTGGAGCGCTTTTTCTACCCTAGTGATGAAAATAATCTCTTGCTTTCACTACATCTACTAAGGCAATAAAATGAACGTAAATGCTGTTATTCGTGCAAGCCTGTTTTTTACTATCTCGATTACCTTGGCTGAACTTTTAAACATGCAACAACCTGTGCTGTGCGTAATTCTAGGGCCTGCGATTATTAGTGGCCACAAGTTCAGTTTACGTGTATCAAGCATCTTCATTGCACGCATCCTAGGAGCGGTAGTGCTCGGAACGATAATTGGTGAGGTATTCTACTCAAATCAATTATTTGTTGTTGTATTCAGCGCACTACTTTTGGGATGCCTACTTTCTTTTCTAAAATATCCCTCAAAGATATTAGCTTATACTTCCCCAACCTTTCTTTATTGTTTCGCACTTATCAATACCACCAGCGGTGTGTTTGTAGAAAACTCGGTGTATGAATTACTTCAAGCAGTGATATTTATGCTACCTATCGGGTGGTTAATCTTTCATTTATTTCCCACAAAAAGCGATCAAACTAATCAACATCAGATTACACAAGAGCAGCCGATATCAGAACGTCACAAGATCTTTATCACAGGGGTTATCTCCTGTGCGTTAATCGCTTTTTTAGCCTTTGAAATAACTAGCGCGATATTCTGCTTATCCGTGGTAATTAACGTTGCCCTACGTAGCAGTATCAAACGAGGAAAGCTCGTCATCGCCTCTATTATACCCGTGCAAATCACTGGTTGTTTTGTTGGTGTCTTATTCCACGTCCTAATGTTAGGTCATTCAAACAATGTCGTTATGTTTAGTGTTGTGTTGTTTATCTTTACCAGTGTTGTTAATTTCTTCTTTTTTAACAAAGAGCTACGACACAAGGACATTCCTAACTTCGAAGTAGGATTTCTATCGGCAGTGCTAGTACCTGTTACTCTTTATACTCATACCACCGGTTTTAATATAGAACCCTTTGTAGAAAGAGCATTTAATATGGCCTGCATCTGGGTAATATTAACAATATTAATGTTTGGAATACTGCAGATTAAGAACAAATCAGAGCCACAGAGAACAATTGCTTCAGCATAAGGAAAACTCAGTCAAATTGAATTCGGCTCGCTAGAGGGGTCTATGAAGCTAACAAGGAATGGGGCATAAATGCGTTTGAGTTCCTCATATGTAGTAGCAGTCCGCCAACTGGGTAAGCTGCTTCCTCGTGCATATGACAGCCTCTCCTCCCAACTTATATCAACCCTCACGCAAGACCTTATAAACCGTAGACCGACTACACCCCAACTCAAGGCTAATAGCATTCTTACTCCGACCACCAGCAGCCAGGTCTTTAATACGCTGATGAAGCTCCAAGTTAGGATAACGCCCAAGATGCTTACCTAACGCTCGCGCTCTTTCCCGCCCTTCATTGCAGCGCTGTAGAATCCGAGAACGTTCCATTTCCGCAAACGCGCCAATGGTGGTATAAATCACACGCCCTACGTCACTGTTGATGTCTAAATCGCCAAGGTCATGACATACAAGCCCTGCGCCACGCGCGCTCAATTGATCAGCGACGCCAAGCGCATCGATGGTGTTTCTGGCGATCCGATCCACTTTTGTCACGTGAACGACATCCCCTTCCCTAGCAAACTCGAGAAGTTGCTTAAGTCCATTGCGTTCAGCGCTCTTACCGCTGGCTTTATCCTGAAAAATCTTCTCGCAACCAATTTTGGTTAGTTGTTCTATTTGAACATCAAGATTTTGTTCATCACTGCTGACGCGCGCATAACCTATTAACATGGGAGCCCCTTTTAACTGTCTGAAAAGTCCCTTTTGTTGCGTGTACATGTGCAGTTAGAAATTTGCAGACTTAATGCACACGATTTAGGGTACCATTCGGCCAAACCAGCAGAGTCCGAAAAGGTACAAGTTCTGATACACCATAGGGGGCTGTTTTCGCAGCGTTTAATCAATTTCTACCATGATTTACTTTTGTATAAGTTTGATCTTGATACTATTGCCTAAAGAATTAGATTGGGTGACTTCAGCATTTAGCCCGACACCAAAGAGCTCGATTTTGATGCCACCTGATTTATCAGTCGAAATATTCATTCCCATTTCTACGACAAGTGATTTCAAGCTAGTGTCTTGATTTTCGGCTATCACCTTCACGCTTCAGCCAAATGCGAAACAATATATACAATATGTTGATCTAGTTCTTGTTGCTCAAGATCCTTTGCGGTAGGGCGAACTGTAAAAGCAAGTCTTACCATATTTGATGCGCTACTCTCGGCGCTACCGGAACTCACCACTTCAAAGCCACCACCAGCAGATTTCTTTCCTTGAGCTATCAAGGTAATTGTTGCTTCATCGATGCTCAGCTCGGTTTCACCTGACAACTGCTCATTAATTCCACTTAATAGACTTGATATTTCTTCTAATGATTGTTCCACGGTTGCTGCTGTGTGTTTTGGTGGTCCTAAGCTACTGCAACCAGAAAAAATCAATACCGAAATAAATATGACAATCTTCTTCATAACTCCTCCTTGAGTCTTAACGCTGGCGCTAAAGGTCGAACGTTTCAAAGGAAACCAATCCACCTTTTCGAGCGAAAACTTCTATGACCAGTCTACTTGGTGTCACTTTAACTCGCGTAAAATTGTCACCCGAAAACCCCTTGGTTACCTTTGTTATAGCGTAAGCATTGGGGTTTGCTTCGGAAGCGACATAACCCGATACTTTGAATTGTCTGCGCTTCATATGAGGGTATGGCCAGAAAAATGATGATGAGATGATTGATAGGATCTTTAGTGGGGGCTGCCCCTCTACGGAGATGTCTAGTTCAGCAGACATTGAGCAATGAACATCCCCTGATAGAAATACCACTTTTTCAATATGGTTTAACTGGATATGCTCTATGATCTGATCCCTTTGCTGTTTGAAAGCGCTCCACTTATCGTCATTGGCCTTCTTAGTATCTGGAAAAAATGGTACGGCGGATGCAATAAGCTTTACCTTGCCCGAGCCGTCGTTGAGCCAAGCTAACAATTCATCCATCTGTTCTTCACCAATGATCTCGCCTTCGTCGTAATCTCGTTCCGTTCTAGTATCAGTTACAAAGAAATCACAACAGCCATCGCTAAAAGAATAAAAGTATCTATCAGGACTAGCGATGAACTTGCCTTTATTATTGTGTGGCAGTAGCGGGCTATGGCTAAGCTGGTAGATCTCATAAGCCCGAATAGCATGAGGATACTTTGTTAAATGATCTTTCTCAGTAGCATGCTTAGGCCAATTATCTTCGATTTCATGATCATCTAACGTCATGTAAGTTGGAATGTTTGCCATGAGTTGACTAATGTGAGGCTGAGAAAATGCTTCTCGATAGCGTTCGCAAAACTCATCCTTATTACTGTCAGCTCCAATAAACTTAAGATCGTCGGCATATATTTGGTCACCAACCATCAAAAGCTTATTGAGTTGGGTTCCATTTTCCATCTGGCGCAAGATTGACCGGAAGGTCTTGTCTCCCCTGCTATCAAACCAATTTCCACCAAAGAGTTTGAGTAGATACCTGCACGAACCAAAAACGAAGTTGATTTGTTCATTACTATTCTCAGTAGCCGTTTTGAATCGACCGCTGTCGCACGCTTTCCAATCCCACGACTGATCTGCAGAGAGCTCATCAAGTTCTTTGTCTGAGTAGAACCAACCCATTTGGTAATCGTAACTCTCATCAGATGAAAGGTCTTGAAAGATAGCCAAACCAGTCATGTCAAAATTTGGCGACATCTTAAAAAAGATCGGTCTTCGATAGCTACCACCAATTTTTTTAATCCTAGCGATACCAAATGCTCTTCTCGGTTCGCCATTGGCTAAGCATTCATAAGTGGCACCACCAAATACTCGTGCATGATTCGTATCAACATGACCAACTATTGGTCCTATGTTTAAGCTATTTATCTCTATCATTGCTTTCCCTTGCGCTGCTGATTAATAGTTAAATCCATTAATTACAAACGACAGTCTAGAAAGGAATTCGAGGTACAACAAAAAAGACTGTAAAGATCTGGTATAACGTTCAATATTTATACAGCCTTTGGCACGCCAATCGAGAGTATTCGACCTTTGGTAAACCTCCGGCAATCATCAAAGGTCATTTAAAGATTGGCTGCTCCGATGCGCGGTGCAGAAACTGGCGCCAAATCACGTTAATTGCATAGTAGTAATCTCGGCGAGTAGAAGATAAAAACTACATATGTGAGGAACCAATTTAAGTTGCCTCTAAGTTTTTTCCTATATTCGAACCACACCTCTCTACGAGGAAAACTCGAGCAGCAATTGAGTAAGATTTGTCTACGTATCGGGCGATACGGGCAGATGCGAAGCGCATCTATGGTCGGGCTTTGAGCCCGTGGGTGTGTAGCACGCATTGCTATTGGGTGCTTCCCCGCTATGATTTACAGCTCTATCAAAAACCAGTGCTGTACTAAGCCTACCCCCTGATCTTAAGTATCTGAATTAGATCGATTTTCCTCAAAATCGCTTCGGAAACTTGCGAGGGTTTACTTTTGTTGGCTTCATGTTTAGCGCAAATCATACAAAAACAACTTTTTATTCAATGGATTAGATAACACTCTATACACAAGTTACAAAATCAGGACAAAAACACACCCCTTGATCATTGAAACCCATACGCGCCACCCATAAGATCCACCAAAACCATTGACCACATTCCATTAAGAGATGTAAGTCGCACCTCAAAAGGCTAATCTGTACGTTCGAACCTACCGTTCCACGATACACCAATTACTTCATAGCTGATCAGTAAAAACCTTGCGCTGTACTGGTTTATAAGTCACTCCAAATACAGTTGAGTTTATGTCGCAAAAAAAATCGTAACTACGGGTATTGAGGTCTAACTTTAAAGACATGCATGGTGCGACGCTCAATTACAATAAGCTTCGTGGTTCTGGTCCTAGTTTCACCTTTGGGGATACGAAAGCAACGATTCCCAAGACGTCAAAAAGCAAGAAGACGATAATTATCACAAAGGTGCGTCCTATATGGCGCACTACCTATGCCCAACAGGAAACATAATGAAAGCCGCACTAACACTGATTGCCATTTTGCTGTCTGGCAGCGCCATGCTTCGCAGGAAGAAGTTAACGATTTCGATGTGACTTTTGCAGGCTGGACTCATCATTTAACAAGTACGGGCAGAAATCAAGACAACTACATCAATGGATTCAGATATAAGCAGTTTGATGCGTTTACGCTAATCAACAGCTTTGAGAATAGATCTTATGGGGTTAGTTGGTATCCCCAGTGGGTATTTAACGACTACATAAACTATGGTGTTCGAATAGGTGGCCTAACTGGTTACACAAAAGAGGAGAACGCTGTTCAGCTTGGAGGGGTGACGCCTCTTATCGCGCCTGCGGTGATCTTCCATTACAAGAGTCTTGGTGCTGAAGTCGGCATGTTCACGGATGTGATGGTCTTTTCCCTTAAGGTAATGATCTGATAACAGCGGCTGTCGGCTTTGAGGTGCATGTAACTGTTATGCCTGGGCATCGAACTAAATCTACGTTACGCACGAAAATAATGCTGTTAAAACTTCGCAGATACCATTAGCGACGAAGAACAGCAATCCATCGACCCAAGTTGAGCAAACTCGTCAGAGAAGCGGCGATATAGGTCAGTGCGGCCGCTTTTAGAATTTTCTCCGCATGTTTCAAATCACCATCATGCAGGTAGTCGCCTTTTTGTAGAAGAGGCAGAGCTTTGCCATAACTTGCATCGAGCTCTACTGGTAGAGTTACAAGATGCACCAAGGTACTCAATGCCATTGAGATAACACCGATCAGAATCGTTATTGCACCCGCTTGCGGCACGCGAGTGAGCATTAAAACAATAGGAGCAGCTACGAGCATCATTCCGGCAATACGCTCGCCGATGATGGCTGTCTTTACAAGCTTTTGTCGAGCTCGAAACAAGGGTTCACCACGAGAGTCTTGAATGGCATGCCCCACTTCATGGGCGGCCACTGTCACAGCCGTTAGTGAGTATCCAGAGTAATTGTTCGGCGATAGACGGACGACCTTTGAGGACGGATCATAGTGATCATCGTTAGGCGTCTCCTCTACATTGACGTTATCCAAACCGAATCTATCTAACAGGTGACGAGCCAACTCTGCGCCATTTCCTTGCTCACGGTAGCGATCAGCAGGCTGGCTGTACTTTTCCATGACGTGCTTGACCCACAAGTTGGGCAGGAAGACGCACATCGCGACTAGGAGTAATATGATTATCCAGAACATTAAATCCGTATGCTATTGGCTATTATGTGACTGATAGCATTATACGCACAAATACGACGAGCGGTTAAACTGAGGTAGTGGAATACATCTTCAATACATCGAGTGGAACAATTTCAAGGGAGCTTTCTTCACAACTAGCTAGTACAACTAATGGAGCCATTCCTACTTGCCATGCCTCTTTCCAACGCAGTGCACAAAGGCACCAGCGGTCACCCGGTTTTAATCCCGGAAAGTCAAACTCTGGTCTGGGAGTAGAAAGATCATTGCCACGGGTTTTAGTAAAACCAAGAAAGTCCTCAGTCATGACAGCGCAGATAGTGTGTTGACCCATATCGCTACCCGCTGTGCGACAGAAACCATCTCTAAAATATCCAGTATTGGGCTTACAACTGCACACCTCCAACGGCTCACCAAGTACATTGTTCTTGCTGTTCATTATGATTCCTAGCCTCTGTTTCCTTGGATAACAGTGTAGTAAAAAAGTGCGAATTACGATGTTTGATATTGAGGGAAACCCCCTCAACTTTTTTGTTTGCAAGTGTACTGTAATATGACCCTAGCTCTGGAAGAGTTGTAAATCGAAAGCTAGGTTGGTGAATGCATTAACGCTGGCTAAATTGTGCTTGCAAGAAGGGTAACAGTAGTAGACCGATAACAGCGGAACAAACCGAGATCACCACAAAGAACCCTGTCCAATGAAAATGCTCTAGCACTAAAGCGAGCGGATAACCAGCAAGCGCAGCCCCCATGTACGCGAAGAGCCCCACGAACCCTGTAGCCGCACCTGCTGAGTCTTTATGTGAACACTCAGCCGCCGCCATACCAATGAGCATCTGCGGTCCAAAGACAAAAAAACCAATGGCAAAGAAACCGGCAGATTGAAACACAAAGTTGGTCAACGGCATCAACCATAGCGCAGCCACAGATAGGAAAATCCCCATCGCAAAAATCAGATTCATTGGCCCACGGTTACCACCAAATAGCTTGTCTGAGCCCCAACCTGCGACTAAAGACCCCACGAAGCCGCCTACCTCAAACAAAGATACAGACGCATTGGCATTGATCAAGCTGTAGTCGTGTTGCTCAGTCAGATACAAGTTACCCCAGTCATTAATCGCCGTGCGCACGATGTAAACCAACACGTAGCTAAAAGCGAGCAACCAGATGTACTTATTGTTGAGAACGTACGACCAGAGAATCTGTTTCGGCTTCAGCCCTACTCCATCGTTTTCTTGGGCCAGTTCTAACTTATCATTGCGCCATTGACCTACGGTAGGCAGTCCCATTGACGTGGGTTTATCACGCAGTCGCCAACAGAGAAACAGACCTATCATCACGCTTATTACGCCCGGAATAATAAACCCTTCACGCCAGCTATAGTGAAAGGTTAAAAAGCCCACCAGCAAAGGGATCATCGCGCCGCCGACATTATGTGCCGTATTCCAAAGCGACCAGAAAAATCCTCTTTCGGTTCTAGAGTACCAAGTGGTCAAAAGTTTGGAACAGGACGGCCAGCCCCAACCTTGGAACCAAGCATTAAGAATCCACAAGCTCGCAAGAACAAACAGCGAACTCGACAAACCAAAGACAATATTAACCACTCCACTGGCAATAAGCCCGATGCCCATAAAGTAACGAGGGTTGGAACGGTCTGAAATAATACCTGAGACAAATTTTGATAGCCCATACATCAAATAGAACATGGTGCCCATCATGCCGATGTCTCCCTTGTCTAAACCAAGGTCGGCAATAAGTGCAGGCGCGGTGTAATTGAAGGTTTTTCGGGTCAGATAAAAACCGGCATAGCCGAGATACATTCCCAGCATGATGTGAAAACGCCAGTACCGATAGCGAGTATCGACACTCGCGCTATCTTGATGTTTCATCTGTTGTTCTGCTACTTTGACTGTCATGAACTACCCCGCTACACCAATGGAAGTCGTGCATCAATTTCGGTCCCACGTTGGGTTTCATCTCCGTCAACAACACTGCGAATCTCAAACTGGCCACCTAACGCTTGAACACGCTCTTTCATGCCTTTAAGGCCAAACCCTTTTTGGCTATCTTGAAGCGGAAAGCCAATCCCATCATCTGCAACCTTTAGCGTGATTGTTGCATCAATGACGATTTCGATTCGCACCTGTTTGGCTTGAGCGTATTTGAGAATGTTGTTCAGCGCTTCTTGGCATAAACGGAACAAAGTCACCTCCATCATATCTGAGAGCACTCGCTGGCTTACATTGTCGACAGTAAACTCAACTTCAATACCAAGCTGTTCAAACTCCATCTCACGCACCATTTGCTGAATGGCAGAGATCACGTCCAAATCATCCAAGGTTTTTGGTCTTAATCGAGTAAGCAGTCCTTTTGTGGTGTCATAGACATTCAGAGACAAGGATTCAATGGTATCAGCGCAACCAATGCTCAAGTCAGGGTTATTGACGCGCTTAATAATGCTCGCTTGCGTTCGAATAGCAGTGATGTTCTGACCAATTTCATCATGTAGCTCGCGAGCAATGTCCTTACGCACCGACTCTTCCGCTTGCACCAACTGTTTCGCTAAGTGCTTATTGCGAGTAAGTTCAGAGCGAAGCTGATGGTTTAAATCGCGCTGTCTCTGTACCGCCATGCCCAATAGTATTCCCGTTAATGATTGAGCACTTATTGATAGCAGCAGGTCCGTAACTTCTAACTGTGACACCCCACTACGCGCCGCGATTAATGCGCAGCTATTAAGAAGCGTACCTAGCAAAGCGCCCTGCCATCCATAACGAAACGCAAGCAAGATGATGGGTATCGCCAAGCAGAAAGGAGCAAAGCGCCTGAGCTCGTCGGGCAGCCCAACTTGCAGAGAAATGCTCACTGCAAACAGCGCAATGAACAGTAAAATGGGCTTATAGTGAAATTCAATTGGTTGATGGATGAGGTTAGACGTTAAAGGTCGCCAAGTACTTTGAAACAGGTAGTTCCAGATGAGGTAACAACTCGGCACCAGCATAAGCCCCGCCGTAATACTCACCAAACCGACGAAACTCAGAGAGTCACTGTGACTACCAACAGCAAGCATGTTAATCAGGGCGCAGGCAACAATCGCTGTGGCTTGAATGAGTAATCGTCGCCACTGAGCACCTTGATAATAACGCTCAGCAACCAAGGCAACAGGGATACTCAGCACACTAGCAACCAATATGGCCGACCACTGAGGCTGCGCAAGCAAAATAGCCAGAGAGATGGTTAAGCACCACTCCGCAGCATAAACGGCAACCCAGTATTTTTTAGCGGCATGCAGAGTAATACCAAGCCTAAGGGCGAACGGGAAAAACAGAATGGCCAACTCAGCGTCGTTAACAAAGTAATAGGAAATCACCCATAAGCAAAACCAACTGCACAGGGTTATCAGCCATGCACTGGCGCTGGCAACAAGGTACGTTCGCATTACAACGTCGCTTCGGCTCTAAACAACTTGGCAAGTTCCACATTGTTTTTGACAGCAAGTTTATCCAGTGCATTAGCACGATGGACATGAACGGTTTTATGGCTTAATCCAAGTTCGGCCGCTACCGCCTTCACATCGAGTCCCGTCGCCAAGAGCTCTGACACTTCATATTCACGTTTAGTGAGTCGAGATAAGGCTTGTTGGAACGGTCTTGGAGAAGCCAGTTTCATGGCAATATCCGGGGTAAGATAACAACCGCCGTTGGCACTGGTTCTCACCGCTTGAATCAGCTCATCAGGACTGCAACGTTTGGTCAAATAACCCAGTGCGCCTAATTCCAATGCCTTTTCCACCATAGCAGGAGAGTCATGCACACTAAGCATCACACAGGCAATGTCCTTGGGCATCGATTCAAGTAACGCGAGACCACTTTCGTCCGGCATCGAAATATCCAGAATACATACCTGTACACCACTGCCCGGCAGACCTCTTTTAGCTTCTTCAACCGAGCTAAATTCACCCACTACATTAATGTCTTCCTCTAGATTGAGTAATTGAGCAAATCCAGAACGTACGATGATGTGATCATCCACTAAAACAACATTGATCATGATGAAATACCAACTAGAGAAAGGCTAAAAATGGGGTAACTTAACGCCGACGCATCGATTAAGCAAATAGTGTTTAGTTCTAAAAAAAGCGCTATCTATGATTCCAATGGCTCAGGCAAACCAAATGCGAAACCTTAGACAGCGCTTTTAGGGGGATATTAAGCGGTAGCTTGTTGTAACTGCTTCTTAGCTTTACGAATTTTCTTCTCTTCTGCGATAGCAACGAAGACCAATAGACCGATGCAAATCGCAGCAGATGTATCCAGCGCCGCAAAGGTACCTTTCCATCCTGTTAGACCAAAGATAGGCGTACCATCGGCAATCATACCTAAACCTAACTTCGCGAAGCTGTCACCAATGAGGTAAGCAAACGTCCCTTTCACGCCGTCGGCAACGCTGATGGCTTTCTTAGGAACGAAACCTACTGCCGCTACACCAATTAGTAGTTGAGGACCAAAGACTAGGAAACCTAAGACAAATAGCGATGCAAGATACATAAATTCACTGGTCGCATGTTGATAGAATTCCAAGCTTACAATGATTAGCGCTAGTGACACACACGCTACCAGAGCACGACGACCATTCGCCAAATCAGACAGATAACCCCAAAGTAAGGTACCCACTAACGCACCGACTTCGAATAAAGTGAAGCCAGATATTGCCGTTTCTTTTGATAAACCAAGTTCTTGATAGGCATAAACCGTTGACCATTGGTCGATACCGATACGCACGATGTACAAGAAGATGTTGGCAAAACACAGCAACCAAATCACTTTGTTCTTAAGGACATATTCAACAAAGATCTCGCGCTTAGTCATCTGATTTTCTTCAGCCGCTTCGTCTTCTTCACTCACCGCTTCATCAAATAACTCTTCTACTTTACCTAGACCGTAAGCTTCTGGAGAGTCACTACCGTAACGAAGACCAAAGAAACCAACCACTAAAGCAATCAGAGATGGGAACACAAACATACCAATAACGTGACCATCAAACAGGTAGTTAGCACCGAATAGTGCAACACCCGCCGCACCTGCACCGCCTACGTTGTGCGACATGTTCCAAAGGCCAAGGTATGAACCACGCTTGTTACGTGGCGTCCACTTAGTAATGGTTGAGTAACTAGACGGCCCACCGGTACTTTGGAAGAAACCGCTTAGTGCATAGAACGCAATCATGAGGAATAAACTAACGCTGCCACCACCCATACTGAAGCTGAAGCCAAGCATAGCGAGACCTGAGAGGATCAGCATAAACGGAAGGAACTGTTTGGTGTTCTTGCCATCGGCATAGTAGGACACCACGGTTTTACCAATACCGTAAGTGATGGAGAAACCAAGGCCAATCAAACCAAGTTCTGTCATGGACAGTCCGTATTCAGAAATCATATCGTTTTGTGCGATATTGAAGTTCTTACGGATTAGGTACATGGTCATGTAACCGATAAAGACCACTAAGTAGGACTGTAAGAAGGGTTTAAACCACATTTTGCGTCTTTGCTCGACGGGAAGATCCAACGTCGGCTTACGCACTTGCTCTAGAAATTTCAACATGATGAATCCTTAGACTCTCAACATAAGGGACTGCACTACCCAAAGAGCGACCCAACGCCGATCTTGGTATGGTGCAAAAAGTAAATTCGTTTGAGGAACAGCGCTAATAACGCTGAAAATCTATGAGCAAGAGTGTAAAAACTGGCTGGGAGAATGGCTTGAGAGGCGGTCTTAGGAATACTAGGAAAAATTCCTAGTACTTGCAGGTTAACCACGAATACGTGAATCACATCACAGGTTAGGACGATGCGACGACTTGTTTCGCATTAGTAAAACGTTTGGAGGCGGACATACGTTACATCCTTAACATGGGATGAGTCGCTGACTCAAAAAAGGTACAGCGCTTTGCTTGCATGAGCACTCACCTTACAAAGGTGTCGTAAATGAAAAAAGAGCCATACGGCTCTTTTCTCTATCTCATTACAACGTGCTCATTACAGTGTGTTTTTGTAAATCTCACCATCTTTCATAATCACTTTCTTAGCCTCATCGCTCATCACACACCCAACGCCTTCCAACGGATTACCATCGATAATTAGCAGGTCGGCATACGCCCCTTCTACGATTTGCCCCAGCTTACCTTCTTGGTAAGGGTGCTGATAAGTAGACATTTCAAACAGTCGTCCACAGTTTGATGTTGCCATTCGCAAGGCGGTAATCGTGTCGAACGTTTTTTCAATTGCGCCTAGCTCTTGCATCTGAGTTTCATGGACATTAGTTGTACCGACACAGTCCGTGCCGAACGCCAAGTTTTCGATTTGGTACTTCTTAATCAAATCCGCTGACTTGAACATCGCCTTACCTACACGCTCGGTCTTGCGATACGTCTCTTCGTTAGGTAGCGGAATTTTACGTTCAGCAATCAAAGAAGAAGTGAAGTAAGACGGTACAACCCAAATTCCTTTCTCTTTGATGATCTGGCAACTTCGTCATCCATAATCGTGGCGTGCTCAAAGCACTTAACTCCAGCTTCGGCTGCTCTTTTCATTGCCGGAATGGTGTGGATATGCGCTGCTACATAGGTACCATAGTCAGATGCCGCTTCTACTGCAGCTTTCATTTCATCAAGTGTGAATTGAAGTGTATCTAGCGGATCGAACGTTGAAGATGCACCACCACCCGCCATTATTTTGATTTGTGATGCGCCTAAAAACAGTTGCTCACGAACGGCTTTCATCACTTCGGCACGACCATCGGCTACTTTGAAAGTGCCTGTTTTCATCAAAGGCGAATCTTCATGTCCGTTGGCTAGTCGTTCTTGCGCTTGATTTTGTCGATAGTCTGAATGGCCACACGTCTGAGAAATTGCCGCCTGGGAAGGCAAGATACGGGGACCTGTTGCGTATCCGCTATCAATGGCATTTTTAAGACCGAGCGTATTGCCACCAACATCGCGACAAGTCGTAAACCCACGCATCAGCATTTCTTGAGATATTTTCGCTGAACGGATGGCAATCTCTTCTCTCGTCATAGCATCAAGCGTCGTAAAGCCCGCAGATAGCGTGATGTGAACATGAGCGTCGATTAGACCAGGCATTACAGTCCCGCCTTTCGCATCAATAATTTCATCTGCGATTGATGGGTCTACATCACCAATTTGAGTGATAAGATTGTCTTTAATAAGAACCGATACGTTCTCGATAAGCTTGTCATCAGTACCATTAAAAACGTTCGCGTTAGTAATTAGCTTTTTCATGTCGTGTTCCTCGTTTCTGTTGAGCATTGTTAGCTGATGTACTCATCATAAACGTGCTTAGAACACAAAAACGGCCATTTGATGACAGAAGAAAAACAGTAGAGATCCAAAGGCCCTCAATATTTGATAGAGCAGTTAACAAGAGTATGCCGCCAATTACATGATCAAAAATGCCCCTAAAGCTAAACTTTAGAGGCATTTCATTATTGATTAACCAGCAGCTACATTTTGGTGCTTAGCTGTTTTTCTCACTCACCATTGTGATAATTAACCACTACTGAGTAATGCTTACCTACAACAATATTTTCTATCAAGTTACTAGATAGCACTACTCCATCAACCTCAATGCAAACTCGATTCTTATCACTCACCAATTGATATTGAACGTCAAATATCGCACCCCTAAACTCACGCTTCACGCTTGCTTGTTGCCAGTCAGAAGGTAACTGAGGCGAAATCATCAACCCTTCTTTGCATCCCTTAAGACCAAACAGATTTTCGATAACTAGGCGATAGAACCAAGCCCCGGTACCGGTATTGAAGAGGTTACTCGAACGTCCTGCTGTGTCGGGATACTGGTAGTAAGCGCCGCGATAGTAGTTTGGAATATAAAGTGGAAGCTGTCCTCTTTGAGCAAAAGACTCACACTCTGGATCGGCCAGCATTTTTCGTAATGTGCCGAATGCTCTATCTGTCTGATTAATGTGGTACATGCTTGCTGCATAGAATGCGGCGGCATGGTTGTAGACGGAACCATTTTCGCCTGAGCCTGGCCATTTTTGCGTTACGCGACCCACATCTTCACGCATTGCAGTAAATGCTGGCGCACACAGCATCACGCCGTAGGGGGTATCCAACTGCTCATCTACAGCCTTTAACATTCTCTCGGTTTGCAGTGCATTGGGCATATTGCAAGGAATGCCCAGCTTTGGGTATTCAAGAAAATACGCCCTTCTTTATCCTCTGGAACTCCAAATGTCACTCCGTCATCGGTAATACCTCGTGCGTACCAATCTCCCTTCCATAGGTATTCATCCGCAATCACAACGAGCTCATCAACGGTCTGTTGGAACTTATCTAACTCGTTAGCATCATTTACATCACGCGATAGACGTATCCATGATTGCAGAGCAAAACTGAGTGCTTGAGTGAGCCACCCTGACACGCCTTTACCCTTTGGCCCTACCATATTCATAGGGTCACACCAGTCACCTTGAGCAATATAGGGCAAACCACGTTCATCACGTGCGCCGCACATATGGCGCATTGCCATGTTCATGTGTTCTAAGACGGTGCTCTCGTCATCAGAATCATGCCAGGTCAGTAGCTCATCAAGAATCGCCCAGTCATTAGTCTCGTTAATATAAGACTCAAGGATCAGCGTAAGCCAAACAGAATGATCCGTGTGTGGTATTTGGTTGATGTATTTCAGCTCTGCTTCCGGAGTTAACAAAATACCGTCAGGCATTTCACCATCGCGCTTTTGCTGGCTCAGTGAAGTAAGGATGACCTGTTTTGTCGCCTCGTGGTTAACATAGGCCATCCCCATCCCATCTTGCAGGTAGTTACGCGTTTGCGGATCGGTGGTCAGTCGATGAGTATCGCCATGGTAGAACACTTGTCTAGGAAGCCAGTTGTTGACGAACTGATCAAAGATCTTATCCGGCGTTGAGATGTTTAAAACCCCTTTGCCAGACTCAATGTAGCTGGCGTAATCCGCTGCTGCATGCGCTTTATTGTCACTTAGAGTAAGCTCAAGCGTGTCAGCGATTTCTTCTTTATCTAATGCAGGGCCAAAAGCAAAGTTGTACTCACGTTCATCTCCCGGCTGTAGGTCAAGTTCAAACTGCATAATACAGGCTGGCATTTCGTAATGACTTGGCTGGTCACTTAGGCTACGTTTGTCGCTAAGTCCTGTTGGATTATGAAGACCGCCCTGCCCTTCAAATCGAGGCAAACTGGTTTCAAAGTGCGTTGCTTAACATCGCACGCCAAGTACGTAATGTCTTTTAGATGTTTGTTCTTCGCGTAATCTTCAAGCTTTTGGTAGGGAGTAATAGACGTACACACCACGGCGTTAAGCTCATCATCAAAGTGCGCGCCCATGTTCATCCAGGACATGTATCCCACAGGAAAATACGGAACCAATGACACCTTTCTTGATTGGCTGTCACTATTGCGCACCTTGACGTGCCATAGCTCTGCAGCTAAGTCCGGGCTGAGTGTCAGTGTTATCTCAAGTTCAATATCTGAGTGCTTGATCTTCCACTTAATATCACTGAGGCCAGGTTGAAATTCAAAGCTGTCCAGCTCAGCTTTAATAGGCGCAAATGGCGCAGAGAAAAGCTCTCCACTTTCGTCATCTCGAAGATAGAAAAAACGTCCCGGATGGTGTGCAAAATAAGGCTGCTCCGGCTGCATGAAACTCGTCGCAGCCATGTTCGGATTATGGGCGTATTTTTTCGGTTCTGGATTCATATATTGGGCGACAGCGTAGCCTGACAATTCATGTGAATCATCATATGTTTATTCCACAAGTATCCCGCTGAATTTGGCACCAACGTTGGGCTGTCTAGCGAAAAACGTGCGCCAGCTTCAATGTAGTTCGTCATTCTATCTCCCTCTGAAGTACAACTTTATTTGCGATTATTTTACTGAGTGAGTTGAGTCTCGAACCGACAGTGTCGGCTCAAAACGTGTTTGGATAGGGAGAGATTCCCCGTAGCATAAGTTGAGGATCTGGTGACAGGCATTGATAGAGATATCTTCTAAAGGAATGCGCACACTCGTCATAGCTGGTGACGTATATTGAGAGATATCAATATCATCATAACCGACAACCGATACCTGCTTACCAACCGCAATACCCTGTTTGTTAAGAGTGGCAATCGCGGCCATTGCACTGTTGTCATTTCCACAGAAAAGCGCAGTAAATGGACGCTTTTTGTCTATCAATCGCTGCGTCGCTTCTTCACCAAGTTCAAAACTGTAACCACCATGCTCAATGAGGTCAGCATCAACCTCTATACCCTCTTCGGCCAATCGGTCAATAAACCCTTGGTGTCGGCTGAGCGCATCTTGGGCATTCATTCGACCTGTCACGATAGCAATCTCTTTGTGCCCTAACTCTATAAGGTGTTCTGCTGCTAATCGGCCTCCTTGGTAGTGATTTACACAAAAGGTCTTATCAATTAGCTCTTCAATGTCTCTGTTTATAAACACAACCTTTGGATAGCGCGCCTCAATCCGTGCCAATTCGACGACAGAAAGCTCCGGGCACGACATCAGAATTCCATCACAGTCACGTTCAATTAAGTAATCTAGGCAGCCGATGCGCTCTTTATCCGTTCTCGCATCCTCGGCATTGGCGAGAATAATATGCTTGTCGCGCTTTCTTAGCTCTCGCTCGATGGTTTGCAGCATCTTTCGATGAAAGGAGCCCGAAAAAGAAGGCACCCACAAGCCAATAATGTTTGAGCGCTTCGATGATAACGAGCGCGCCATACTGTTTGGCCGATAATTTAACTCCGCCATCGCAGACGCTACTTTTTCACCAGAAGCGGATGAGACTGACGCGCTCCCAGATAAATATCTGGAAACAGTTCCAACACCCACACCTGCGAGTTTTGCCACGTCTTTTATTGTTGCCATTAGGTTTTACTCACGTTGGTTAAATTGATGACTTATCGTTAATACTAAAGCGATATTGGGCACTTATACAGCCAATTTTGCTAAAAACTGCGCATTTTACATGGAATGTGACCGGTAACACATGTTTATAAATCAATCAAAAAACCTCTAGAACAATACGGAAATGAGCGTTATAAAATAGACAAATGAATCGATTCCATGATAACCAATCCAATTACAAAAACAGGCACAATAACGAAAACAAAAGGTATCCCCATGATGAAGAAACTTACGCTCGCTACGATCATTGGACTTATCGCATCTCCGGTTATTGCCAAGGAAGAAGCCGAAGTTATGCACTGGTGGACTTCCGGCGGCGAATCGGCAGCTATCAAGGTGTTAGCAGAATCATTTGAAGCGCAAGGTGGCACTTGGAAAGACAGTGCAGTTGCCGGTGGTTCGAATGCTCGAAGCGCAGCGATGAACCGCATGTTAGGTGGCTCTCCGACCACAGCAGCGTTATTCAATACCTCTCAGCAGTACCATGAAATGATTGCTGAAGGGATGCTGAACAATATTGATGATGTCGCTTTAGCAAATAACTGGGAACAAATCCTGCCTGCACCAACGCTAAACGCCATCAAAGTGGACGGACATTTCTATGCAGCTCCAGTCAACATCCATATGCCTGGTTGGTTCTGGTACTCAAAGGAAGCATTTGAAAAAGCGGGCATTGATAAAGAGCCTCAAACGGTCGATGAGCTGTTCGCGAGCCTTGATAAACTCAAATCTGCTGGCTACATCCCACTTGCTCTTGGTGGTCAGAATTGGCAGGAAAACCTTCTGTTCGCAACGGTTCTAAGTAACGTGGGTGGCAAGCAGCTTTACCTAGACGCTCTAGGTAAGCGCGACGCAAAAACACTAAATTCCGACGAGTTCAAACAGGTGGTCGATACCTTCCTGAAACTTAAGCCTTACGTCGATGCAGGTTCACCAGGTCGTAACTGGAATGACACGACCAGCCTTGTCATCAACGACAAAGCGGGCATTCAAATTATGGGTGACTGGGCGAAAGGCGAGTTCACACAAGCGAACAAGATCCCGGGGCAAGACTACGGCTGCTTCCCTGGCCTAGGTGACGACTCTCTTTATATTGTCGGCGGAGATGTTTTTGTATTTCCGAAAACAGACGATAGCGAACAAGTCGCAGCTCAAAAGAAACTTGTTGAGTCTATGCTGAGCCCAGAAACACAGGTGAAATTTAACAACCTGAAAGGCTCCGTTCCTGTTCGTACTGATATTGATGTGTCTAACATGGATATCTGTGCTCAAAAAGGCGCAGCTATCCTCAAAGTTGCCGAGCGCCAAATCCCAGATGGCTCAATGCTAATGGAAGAGTACCTGTATGGCTCTTTAAAAGACGCCGTCACTGAAGTGTGGAACGCACAGAACATGACGACGGATAAGGCAGTTGCCATCTTCACTCAAGCACTTCGCGATTAATCTCACTGTTGTTAACGGCGCACCTCGGTGCGCCATTCAATGAAATGCTTCCTCATTAAGACTTACTTTGGAGTGCATCCATGAATGTTGCTGCGGTGCAAAGACACCTAAAACGTAACGCCCTAGCCTATGTGGCTGCTCTACCCATGGCATTAACGGTCATGATTGCCTACATGGGTACTATGGTTTGGTCAGTACGTCTGTCGTTTTCTAGCTCAAGAATGTTGCCGAAAAACGATTTCGTTGGCTTTGCTCAATATGAGCGACTCTTTAGCACATCCCGTTGGATAGTCTCGCTAGAAAACCTACTGATCATCGCCTTTCTCTTCTTAGCGATTTGCTTTGTACTTGGATTTCTACTTTCTGTGTTTATTGACCAGAAAATTAAAGCCGAGAGCTTTTTCAGAACCGTTTTTCTATTCCCTTATGCAATGTCATTTATCGTGACAGGTTTAGTTTGGCAGTGGATATTTAACCCTCAGTTAGGTATTCAAAACACCATGCAATCTCTTGGCTGGGAGTCGTTCACATTCGACTGGATTGTCGATCCTAATATGGTGCTTTACACCGTTGTCATTGCCGCAGTTTGGCAAGGCGCCGGACTGGTCATGGCGCTCCTCCTCGCGGGTCTTCGTGGTATTGACGACGACCTATGGAAGGCAACAAAAATAGATGGTATCCCCACTTGGCGTGTCTACATCAGCATTATTCTCCCTATGCTACGCCCAATGATTATTACAACCGTTGTATTGCTGTCGATTAGCATCATCAAAATGTATGACGTTGTTGTCGCGATGACAGGCGGCGGCCCTGGCGTGGCCAGTGAAGTTCCAGCAAAGTTCATTATGGATAACCTATTCGAGCGCGCCAATATCGGCCTTGCCACCGCAGCTTCAACGGTTATGTTGACCACGGTCTTGTGCTTGATTACGCCATTTATTTATTCGAACTACATCAAGAAGCAAGGTAGGTAACTTATGTCTGCGACTCTTTCACCTACAATGGGTGCGACACCCACCAAACGCGTCATGTCCGTCAAAGCTCGCTGGGGACGTGTCGGTGTCTATGGCTTTTTGACCATTACCGCTCTATTTTTCTTGCTGCCGCTCTACGTCATGCTGGTCACTTCTTTCAAAGAGCTCGACGAGATTCGTCTGTCTTCAATCTTTGCCCTACCGCAAAACTTCACGCTGGACGCTTGGAAAGTGGCTTGGAGCAGCGCATGTACTGGTCTTGATTGTAGTGGTCTACAGGTAGGTTTTTGGAACTCTGTTCGTATCTTAATCCCTAGTGTGGTCATCTCTGTTCTATTTGGCGCAATCAATGGTTATGCCCTGTCATTTTGGAAAATAAAAGGCGCTAACTTACTGTTTGCTTGCTTCTGCTTGGGGCATTCATCCCTTATCAGGTGTTTATCTACCCGCTGATTCGCGTTTACGCCGATATCGGAATTTATGGAACGCTTACGGGTGTTGTGGTTTCACACGTTATCTTCGGCATGCGATCATGACGCTACTATTTAGAAACTACTACAGCACGTTGCCAATGGAGCTATTCAATGCCGCTCGCATCGACGGCGCAGGATTTTTCAAAGTGTTCTTCACCATCATGCTACCTATGTCAGTGCCGATCATCATCGTCGCAGTGATCATGCAGGTGACCAATATCTGGAACGACTTCTTAATTGGTTTAGTCTTTGCGGGCAACGATAACCTTCCAATGACGGTTCAACTGAACAACATCGTCAACACCACTACTGGTGAGCGCGCCTATAACGTGAACATGGCCGCCACTATTCTTACATCACTAGTACCACTAATCATTTACGTCGCATCAGGACGCTGGTTTGTGCGTGGTATCGCCTCTGGTGCAGTTAAAGGATAACGCTATGGGAATCGTAAATATTAGCAAACTTGATATCAGCTATGACTCAATCAAGATCGTCGACCAACTAGACCTTGCCATTAATGACGGAGAGTTTTTGGTACTCCTTGGCCCTTCAGGTTGTGGCAAATCCACCCTATTGAATGCCATTGGTGGACTGATTGATACCTCAGGTGGTTCGATTCACTTTGATGGCAAAGACGTGACGTGGGCGGATCCTAAAGATCGTGGGATCGGTATGGTGTTTCAGTCCTACGCACTTTACCCAACCATGAGCGTTGAAAAGAACATGTCATTTGGCCTTCGTATTGCGGGTGTTGATAAAGAGACGATCAACAAGAAGGTGGCGTGGGCTGCTAAATTGCTCCAACTCGAACCACTATTAAAGCGTAAGCCTTCCGCCCTTTCAGGTGGACAGCGCCAACGTGTGGCAATCGGTCGTGCTTGGTTCGTGATGCCGATATCTATCTATTTGACGAACCTCTGTCGAATCTAGATGCAAAGCTTCGAGCCGAGCTAAGACTGGAAATCAAAAAGCTTCACAAGACGCTCAACGCCACCATGATCTATGTAACTCATGACCAAATTGAAGCTCTGACACTGGCGGATCGTATCGCGGTAATGAAAGACGGTATCATTCAACAACTAGATACCCCGCACAATGTCTACAACAAGCCTCAAAACCTATTTGTTGCTACGTTCCTGGGTTCGCCTGCTATGAACTGCATCGAAGGGCAGTTAGAAGTGACACCACAGGCAATCACGTTCAACTCGCACGGTTTACTCATCGATGTCACTGACTATCCATTTTCACAGCCTCCTGCGGATAAAATGAGTGTCACACTTGGCATTAGACCTGAGCACTTAATAGTGAAAGAAAATGCCGCCAATAACGCTCTAGTCGGCCAAGTTGAACTCGTTGAACCTATGGGATCCGATACCTTAGTCTGGACGAAGTTTAGCGAGCAGCATACGTTGTCTCATCGAGTCACGTCGGAAGAAAGCATTGCTGCAGGCGATCAAGTCACGGTCAATGTTGATGCAAACAACTGCTCAATTTTCGATTCACAGACCACGCTTAGACTATAGCTTTCATTAATGACGCGGACACCTAACCTTGTGGGTGTCCGTTTACCTTCCCTCTTTCAACTAACCCAGTTCACACTTTTCACATATTCAAAGCCCAAAGACTATATTTAACCTATATTGATTCTTATTGTATCAATATAGGTTAAATTAATGTTTATCTACGAACACACTCACGCCAGCATCGGTGAATCGCCTATCTGGTCAGATTCAACCAAATCCATCGTTTGGGTTGATGCTGCGGGAAGAGAGATTTATCAAACCAGCACTACTACCCATGCCACTCACTGCTATACCGTCCCATTCGATGTCACCGCCATCGTGCCCGGTGAGAACGACTCGTGGATCTGTGCGAGTAAACAGGGGCTATTTCTTTTAAATCATCAATTTGAGGTCACTTCAAAGATCATCGACCCGTGCAGCGAGCATGCGCACCTGCATTTAAATGACGCCATCGCTTCACCCAACGGAGAGATCTGGTTTGGAACAATGAACAGTGCAGATTTAGACTTGCCTGACGGAAAGCTATACGCATTACGTGAAGGGGATTTAGTCAAACTCGATCAGGCTTTAGCGTTGCCAATGGCATTGCGATTAACCAAAAGCTTAAACGTGCCTACTGCTCTAATATGTTCCAGAGGAAAGTGTATGAGTATCAGTTGGATGACTCCCTGACGCAAATACTCAGCAAATCCGTTTTCATTGAGTTCGATAAATCTCAAGGCTATCCCGATGGCCTAACGGTGGACAGATTAGGTAACCTCTACGTCTGTCACTGGGATTGTGGCATTGTCAGTTATTACTCCCCTTCATTAACGCATAGAGGACATCCAACTAAGCTCGGTGAAATCGAGCTTCCCGTCAAACACGCCACACGATGTACCTTTGGCGGACATAATTTTGAGACGCTCTACGTAACGACTGCAGCTTACGAGCTATCACCAGAGGAGCTCGAACACTATCCGCAATCTGGTTGCCTATTTAGCCTGTCCGCCCCAACAAAAGGCCACCCTGAACGTTCAGTGAAACACAATGTAATGTCACTATCCCAGCTCGTCGCTGGTTGAAACTCAACTCAGAGTTTGGGAATATAACGTCTTGTTGTCCTTCACTATTCAAGGGCAAACTTTTTAAGGGAAGATTAAGGTGTCAGAAAAAGTAAACTCAGTTGACCGTCTCATTGATGTAATTGAGAGGATCGGAGAAGCAGGAAGCCCTATCGCTGCCTCTGATATTATTTTTGAATCTGGCATTCCTAAACCCACGTGCCATCGACTCTTACAGCAGCTTGAAGAGGCCAATTACGTTCAATCCGATGAGCGAGGCCACTTTTATCCTGGCTCACAATTGCTCTCTATCGCACTCGACGTGAGATGGACAAACCAACACAAGTTACAGCGACAGGCGATACTTCAAGGACTATCCAACAAGCTTGAAGAAACTTGTGGATTAGCGCTCGTGAACGAAGACCCATCCCCTCACATGGTGTATTACGATCGAATCCAAACCAATTGGCCGCTTCAAATCGTTATTCCTGTGGGCTTCCCTACTCCTCTTTGGGCATCCGCCAGTGGAAAGCTTTACTTGAGTACTCTGTCCGCCACTCAACTGAGACGTGTGTTTAACAAAATTGAGCTGACTCAATACGCCAAAAACACCATCACCGATATCCAAGCCCTTAAGAAAGAGCTCAGCTTGATTCAAAAACGCGGTTTTAGTGTGGATGATGAGGAGTTCATCGATGGTATGGTTGCGATTGCGCTACCGCTGTATGACCAAGACAACAACTTCATGGCGGCGTTATTCTGTCATTGTCCAAAGAGTAGAAAAGACGTTGCTGAGCTAGAGAATTACTTACCTATATTACGCGCCGCGCAGCAGAACTTGGAAAAGGTATACCAGGACATGAAATCACAACTCACGACGTGATTTTGTTCTTCTACTAATGACCTACGATCCAGCTATTATCCATCTACGGCATTGCGCTGAGTGAGGGTAAAATCCAAGATTTCTTGTGCAGCGCTCTTCATTGCCGGAATATGCTGCTTTAATGCTTCAAGAGACATACGAAAACTTGGTGCATGACAGAACAGATAACCAAAGTTTAACGCGTCAGAACCTACCGGCACAGAAACTGCGACCATTCCATCAACAAACTCTTCATTGTCTTCCCCGAAACCTTGTGACTCAATGCGTTCGAGTTCGGCCAAGAACTGGCTTTCGTTAGTAATGGTCTTGGGCGTATGAGCCGTTAGTCCCATATGCTGCACAACATTTTCTCTTATCTCTGGTTCTAAACTGGAGAGATATAGCTTGCCCGACGCGGAGGCTGCAATTGGTACAGGACTGCCTTCTGCCAGATTGATTTGCAGCGGCCAGTTACAGTTCACGCGCTCAAAATAGATCATTTCGATACCGTTAGGCACCGAAATGCCACACGTTTCACCGATATTGTCTGAAAGACGTTGCAGCACAGATGTTCTTTGCTCTGAAAAGCGCTGATTCTTCAAAATATCATGAGATAAAGACTGAAGATTCGGCCCTGCGATAACACGGCCAATGATATTTTCTTGCAGGTGACCTAACGAAATAAGCTGATTAATCAGTTTATTGGCCGACGCAATAGGCATCGACAGTTGTTCGGCAATGGACTCTCGGTTGAGTTGACCACGGCTGTGAGCGACGATGGCGAGCACTTGCAGTACTCGGTCTAGGGTAGAGCCTTTCGTGGCATTCGCCGAACTAGAGCTTGTCATAGAGCTGGATTCATCCTTGATACGGTATTCGATATGCTTTGAATAGCCTATTGCTTTTACTGATTAAGTGCAACCTTGTACAAAGCCTAAGTGGCGATATTAAAAGGCTTGCCGGAGCAAGCCCTATTCAAGTTAGTTTTGCAATAGTTTCGCATCCCCCAACTCGCGTGGTCATAGCCATTGCCATTTCCCGCATCATTCGCCTTAAGTGTGATGGTCGTAGCATCTACTGGAATATCAACAGAAACGGATTCTGCGTTATCTGAACCGGTCAATGTCGCACTTTGATAGTACAACACGCCATCTAGATCTACTTGGAATACTACCGAGCCAGAGTTACCCACTTCGTCATCAACACCAACACTCGCAGTAAAGCGACTGTATTGACCTGCAGAGATGGTATAAGTGATGGTTGCGTTCGCATGTACCCCAATCCTTTAGCGAAGGTTTGCCCGCCTATTGAAATGGTGGTGCCATCTTGTGCTTCTCGCTCGCCATTACTCATATCTTTTTCGATTGAGCCCCAGCCGTTAGTTGAGCTGTCTTCCTGTAGATCGCTAAGATAGACGCTCGTAGGCGGTGTTGGCGAACTTCCTGGATCGTCGGTCATAAATAGGTTGCCCGAACCATTATCGGATGGGTGAATCCAGTTAGCACCACCGTCTGGGTCATAGGCGAACGCCAATCCAGTATGTGGTCCGCTGCCCCCATTTCCGTTACTCAACCTCAACTCAAACTGATGCCAACCTGGGGATAAGTTTAGGTTGCCAGTCGAAACTCGATCACTCCAGAGATCACTGCTGAGCACCAACTGTCCATCTATCCATAGTCGCGTTTTATCATCATTGTTTTCACTGAAAGAAATCTGACCATCGGCATCGTAGATATACCCGGTAAACACCTCTGTCGTATTGCCAGCAATAGCATCTTCTGTTTCGCTTAGTGAGGTCGTAATAGAGATTTTCGGGTTCGCATCAGTTTCATTAATGTTGCCGGGAACGGTACCGTAAAACAGACCGGGAACAGCGGCCCCGCCACCTTCACTTGGTGTGCGAAGCTTAGCGTCACCCCAAGAACCATGGTCACTACCGACTCCGTCACCTGCATCACTTACCACCAGCTTGAGCTCTTGCGCGCTACTTGGAATGTTCACTTGCACGTACTCGGCAACATCACTTCCTCGCAATACGCTACTTTGATAAGCCATTACCCCATCAAGCCATACCTCAAACACGACGGAACCTGAGCTGCCCGTTTCATCATCAACGCCGATGAATGCGGTAAACTGATCGTAGGTGGCGCCTGTCAGGCTATAAGTCACTTCCGAGTGAGCATGAACCCCGAGTCCCTTAGCAAATTCGCTACCACCGATGGATATCGGTTGACCATCACTAGCCGCGTTTTCACCTACACTGGTGTCTTTTTCAATCGGCCCCCACCCGTTGGTTGCACTGGTTTCCGATAGATCACTTAGGTAGGTATAGGTTGTTGCTTGCGGTGGTTCGGGAACTACAATATCGGGGCCTTCGTATTCAATCTGCTCTAGATATGCCACCAATGCAGCGCGCTCTGCGTTATCCGCCACGCTATGCTGCGAGCCAATTTGTAACACATCATCCAGCGTTGCCGCTTGACCGTTATGGAAATATGGCGCACTCCCCCAAAGACCTATCAAACTCGGCGTGTCAAAGCCCGTACCAGCTAATGGAGCACCGATGCCTTGCCCTGAAGAGGCATCGACGGTGCGACATCGTGTCTTTGCATGTCGGTGTAGTACACACCAGCATGGCAAGTGTCACATCCTTTCGAGGTAAACAGAGCTTGGCCTGTTAAGGCTTCAGCCGTTAGCGTGCCAGAAGCATCTCGGTGAGGACTTTTAGGGAATTGATTTAAACTACTGACGTAAAACGCAAGGTTATCTAAGTCTTCACTTTTACCTGATTTCGATGTCCCTAGCGGGTTTTCCGACAAGCTAAACAAGGCGTCTACCATAAACCCGCGACCACCGAAGGCATAGCGAATATCGTTTTCGAAGTCCTGTATCTCGTCAAAATTCGCGGTCCAATGCACTCGACCATTGCCTGTACCTGTCTTGCCCAATAACGAGATGGTGTTTCTCAACCTTCGCCACGGTCGGTAAAGTCCCATACCCTATGGTCACTATCGCCTTCTGCGTGGCAGCTGGCACAAGATATGTAGCCATCTTGAGTCATTCTCGCATCGGCCGCGTTGTAGAAGATCTGTTTGCCACGCAGTACTCGTGGGTGCAGTGTTTCACTCGCCACCACAGAGACTTGTGCCACGGTTGGAATATCACCTCGATCCGTTAAGAACGCATTGACGTCATGGACCGATACCGTTCTTGACATAAAGTTGTGAACAAACAATGTCGTCCCCGATAGTACGAGTCCTCTTGGTGCTAGACCGGTATCAAAAATCTCCCCTGCTCTATTTAGGTTGTAGGTATTGCGTATCTCAATGCTATTTTGACCTTCTACCGCAATAAAAATGAGATCGCCGATGTCACTGAATACGGCCACTTTAGGCTGCGCTCGGTCATCAATATCTAGTGCATTATCCATCACCGTTTTCGAGTTGAGATCGAGCCTATTAACCACAGCTCGAATCGTCGTTTCAAACGTCAGTGTTTTGGTTTCATCACCTTCTAGATAAGGACCGCGATCCACGTTTGCCTTGTTAGATGGTAACCAAGCGCTATATCCATCGGGAGAAATCGCAACAGAGCCAAGATAGTTAGCAATGCCTCGGCTTCTGTCTGGGCCATCAATGGTTGTTGTATCCTTCGCGATAAAATAACTCTGGTCGATTGTCATGCTTGATGCATCAACCGCTACGACTTCCGCGTTAGTTTGAGGCGAAACAAAACGGGTCACCAGAACCTGTGATGATGAACTGTCTATCGCTATGCCTCTTGCGCTATGACCAACATCCACTGATGCCACAATAGCCTTGGTGCTTGGGTCGAGTTTAAGCAACTTACCACTCGCCTGTAGTGACACAAACGCGTTACTGCTATCTGGGGAGAAAGCGATCCCATATGGCTGAGACCCTCTAGGTAGCACAATCGTATCCACAAACTGACCCGCGCTCGTCAGTACTGTGATACTGGCATCCGCCTGGTTTACCACCCATAAATTGCCATTCGGCGCAACCGCCAGAGTTCTCGGCTGATCGCCCACGACAGCTTCCCATAATTTGCCGTAAGGCGCCGTGTTTTCGATGGCACTGACGGTATCGTTATCTTCGTTAACCACAACAACCTGACCATTGGCTTCCACTATGGTGGATGATGCTGTAGGCGAAACCGTTGTTGGTTCACGATACACCGTGATGGGCACTGACTTACTGCTTTCAAACACGCCATCCTCAGTGGTTTCTTTAATCGTCACCACTGCTGACCAGTGGTTAGGCTGGTTGTAGGTATAGCTCGCGTTTCCGCTGCTCGAAAACGGCGTCGAACCACTGCCATCGCCAAAATTCCAAGAATACTCAACACTGCCACCTAACAGTGGCGTCGTTGAAGCCGACACGTTAACACTACTGCCTAGCGTTACTTGATCAGTGGCTGATAAGCTCACATCGTGTCCGACTTGCGATCCCGTCGCAAAGCGATATTCGGTACGTGCCATTGGATTGCCAGCAAAGTCTTCAATTCCTTCCAACACGACTTCGTAAATACTGTCCGCTTCGAGTGCTTGAGAGGGCGTAAAGTGGATGAATCCGAGGTTGGTGCTGTACTCTCCTTGTAGCGCAGTGGAGCTGCCGATTTTGGTGACAGTAAACGAGCTACTATTGACCGAGTCCATCAACACACTGTCTGACAACGCCACACCAATACGGGTTGATAAAGGTTGCAGTGTCGCGTCGATAGCAGGGTTAACGGCAGATATATAAGGAGGCACATTGTCCGGCATACTTTGATGTGCAATCAAGCCACTTCCAGAGCCATGGTCGTTACCGACCCAAACTAAGTTACCAAATGGAAACACCTGACCATGGTCAGTGTTGCTGCTCGTGGCACTCAATGAGCTGCGCCCAAGTTCTCGAATATTGTTGATATCACTGACGTCTAACACCGCAATATCGTCTTGGTTACCCAGAAATAACTTGTTGTCTTGAACGTTACAATAGAGATTCTCGAATCCCGTCAGTTTTTCATTAACCAACGTCATCGGGTTAGTGGTCGTGTCATAGACACGCAAATAGTCATTGGTGCTTCGCGCGCCGAAATACGCATATTTGCCATCCCAACAGGAAGCATAGTACTTCTCTGGTAGGCGATTAACCGTCTTAACTAAGGTTGGGTTAACCGGATCATCGATGTTGAGCATGGAAAAACCTGCCGTCCCTTCCATGCTGGAAATGAACATTCGGTTACCCAGCGCAAAGAGTGGTCCTATGTTGAATCCGCCCAGTTCCGAGTTCGGCACCGTTTTCACTAGTGTTGGGTTGCTCATTTCGCTGGTATCAACAATGGTTAACCCTGCATTACCGCGGGCGATATACAGATAGGGGCTTGCCAAAAAAGCTGCCAAGAGACGTTGTTGTAATCTCCGAAGTTCACGCCAGAGATCGCCAATTTCGACAAGCGCACAGGATTAGTCACATCCGACCAATCCCAGATTTCTATCCCCTTTCCCGTTTGGATGGCAATGGTGTTATTCTCCCCCAAGCCAAACGAGTGCGGCTCTCTGAACTCCGCTGTTCTTAACCCATCACCAGTACGGTTTAGATTGGCAAGATCCGGTTCATATACTGTTTTAACGAGTTGCATGGCTTTGGGGTTAGAGACATCCAGTGCGATCCAACCTCCCGGCCCACCGCCACTATCAGGGGCAAAGACGCCAACCATATAGCCGTTGAGCATGGTCATGACGTTTACGCCATAGTGTTTTCTGCCGGGATAGTCGGGGGAAGAAAATTAGTGGTATCGTCAACGAGTGGACTCGATACATGAGTAAACGCCTCTGATGATCCGTAGGTAAGGTTACCCAATCCAGGGCCTTGTGCAGCATTTGCTGCGGCAATAAACGAGGTACTGCATAGTCCCGCTAATACACTGCTCACAACAGGGCGACGCCAAGTCTCAAGAGACTTTATCAAGCGATTGGCTTTCATCGCCTTCTCCTTGTTTTTTATGGTCACTAAACAAAGCTCACTTCTCATAGAAAAGTGAGCACTTAAAAAACATGAAGAGGACAGGCTCGCCTACCCAATCAATCCAAGAAATAGACAGTTTATCTTGTTGACTCGCTGCCCAAATTTAAGCAAACCTACCGCACACCTCCTCACGTCAATGCGTTATTTCATAGTTGGCATGACGAATTCGGCTTGAGTCTGTGTGCTGTCCTTTGAACCGACTTTCACATCCGATTCGGGCCAACGTGTAGTGATGGTTTTCATTCGAGTAAAGAATCGAACGCCATCAGGACCGTGCATATGCAAAGGGCCAAACAGTGAACGCTTCCAACCGCCAAAACTGTGGAATGCCATTGGCACTGGAATAGGCACATTTACTCCGACCATACCGATCTGAACATTGGCGGAGAAATCTCTTGCGGTATCACCGTCTGCAGTAAAGATAGCCGTGCCGTTGCCATATTCATGGTCGTTTATGATTTGCAGGGCTTCTTGATAGGTTTTGACTCGAACAATGCAAAGCACTGGACCGAATATTTCTTCTTGATACACAGTCATATCGGTGGTCACATGGTCGAACAAGGTACCACCAACGAAAAAGCCATCACTGGATTTGGCCAGTTCTAAGTCTCGACCATCAACAAGTAAAGCTGCGCCCTCTTCCTGACCCTTTTGAATGTATCCGCAAACTTTTTGCTTATGTTCTTTGGTAATCAAAGGTCCCATATCGTTTTCAATCGATTGACCGTAACCGGGTCCTACTTTCAACGTGGCTAACTTATCTTGAAGGTGACGAGCCAATGCATCGCCCGTCTCATCACCCACAGCGACGGCAACCGAAATCGCCATGCAGCGCTCTCCTGCGGCACCATAAGCTGCACCCATCAGCGCATTCACTGCACCATCAATATCGGCATCCGGCATGACCACCATATGGTTTTTTGCACCACCTAGGGCTTGAACACGCTTGCCGTATTTCGCGCCTTCAGAATAGATGTATTCCGCGATCGGCGTTGAGCCGACAAAGCTGACAGCCTGAACTCTTGAGTCTTGCAGTAGCGTATCTACCGCTTCTTTATCCCCTTGGACCACATTAAACACACCATCAGGTAATCCCGCTTGTTTCAGAAGATCAGCAATAAACAGAGGCGCGGATGGGTTTTTCTCTGATGGTTTTAAAATAAACGTATTGCCCGTTGCGATGGCAATAGGAAACATCCACATAGGCACCATGACCGGGAAGTTAAATGGTGAAATGCCTGCCACCACACCAAGTGGCATCATTTGCGAGTGTGAATCGACACCGGTTCCAACGTTTAAACTGTGCTCGCCTTTTTGCAGGTGCGGGATGCCGCAGGCAAACTCGACCACCTCTAGCCCTCGAGTTATCTCACCAAGGGCATCACTAAAAACTTTGCCATGCTCACGACTGATTATCGTCGCCAGTTCATCACGGTTTTGCTCTAACAGAGTTTTGAAATTGAACATGACTCTGGCGCGATTAAGCGGCGTGGTTTTAGCCCAAGAATCTAACGCTTCCTGCGCGGCAGTAATTGCCTGCTCTACTTCCTGTTTTGAGCACAGTCCAACTTGGTTCTGCACTTCACCGGTGGCAGGGTCATAGACAGGCAAATGTCTTTCCGACTGACTTTCAACATATTGATTATTAATAAAACTACTGATCATGTTTTCATCCTTGTTTTGTATTCTGAGGCTTAATTGAGGAAATTCAGGCGCTACCAAGCGGCTTTATACAGCTCGATCACTTCTTCTTTGTTCGGGATTCGAGGATTGTTGTTAGGCGATCCAGAAGCCAGAGCTTGCTCAGACATGATGTCGAGATTTGACCAGAACGCCTGTTTATCAATGCCAAAATCGCTCATGGAAGGCACGCTTAAATCCTGATTGATCTGCTTAAGTTCCAGCAGTAGCGCAGCGACTGCATCGTCGTCATTGGTGCTCACATCAACCACTCCCATTGCTCTTGCACACTCGGCATAACGAGTTTTAGCCGCAGGAATCGAATATTCCGTTACCGTCGGCAATAACATGGCGTTACTCATACCGTGAGGCACATGAAAGTGCGCGCCAATTGGGCGGCTCATGCCATGCACCAAAGCGACAGATGCGTTAGAAAACGCAATGCCTGCGAGCGTCGCGCCTAGCATCATTTGTTCTTTGGCGTTTTTATTGTCTGGATTGTTGACGGCTTCACGCAGATTTGGCGCGATAAGCTTCATCGCCAATAGCGCTTGCTGATCAGTAAACAGACCCGACTTTCCACTGACATAGGCTTCAATGGCGTGAGTTAACGCATCAATTCCGGTATCCGCTGTGATGCGCTCCGGAGCGTCATTGTTAAAGTAAAATCAATGATGGCGGCTGATGGAATAAGACCTGGTCCCATACAAAGCAGCTTTTCGTCGTTGGTTTCGTCGGTAATAATGGTCACTTTGGTGACCTCCGAGCCCGTTCCCGCCGTCGTTGGAATCGCAATCAACGGCATAATTGGCGAAGTCACGATATTAGGTACACTGTAATCTCGAATTCGACCTTGGTGCTCCGCAAGCAAAGCAATCGCTTTAGCACTATCAATCACACTGCCACCGCCTAGCGCGATGACGCCATCATAATGCCCATCAATCACCTTATTTACCGCTGGAAGTATCGACGCCTCTGTTGGTTCTGGAACGGTATCCGTGAAAACATCCGCCTCAACACCAGCTTGATTCACGAAGGACTTTAGCTGGTCGACCTGGCCTAAGGTTTTCATCACTGGGTCAGATACAATCATGACTCGGCGACAACCCAGTTGGATAGCTATCTCTCCCGCTCGCGCTGTTGCGCCTTCGCCTACCTCTAAAAGCTTTGGCAAAACAATAGATTGACTCATAATTCACCTCACAATTTATATCGATACATTTCGTATCATTATTTAAATTAATTTATTCGGGACGTAACAAGCCCCCACAACTTTGCTGTGGCAAATCCTTGTTAGTCGCTAACTAGCTAGACCTGTCGCTTGAGATAATCAAGGTTCAATCAACCCAATGAACGTAATGCATCTCTCAGAAGACAGTACTTACTATATCGAGTCGCAAAGAACTCCGAGCGCTTAGTATTAGGCACATAACGCTTATCGGGCTGCGGCTGAGGCTTAGTCGCTCAGTCTGATTTTCAGTAACAGAACTCATCGCCAGTTGCGCCACGCCTTTTGCCCCGACCTCGTTACAATTTGTCGACGTCACCGTGACGCCCAATATGTCTGCAAACAACTGACACCAATATTCACTTCGAGAAGCGCCACCGCTAATGGCAATTCGATCCACGTCATACCCTGCCGATCGCAGTCTTTGGATATGCTCAAGGTGAGCAAATACGATACCCTCATAAAAGGCGTAGACCACGTGAATGTCCTGATGCCAACCCTTCACACCAAACAGATTGGCAGATTGGCTATTTTGCCCGGTCGAACCATAGAGATACGGATGGAATATGGGTAGCGTTGGCATTAATTCGACATCTTCCAATTGGCGATTAAACTGTTCGAAAATACTATTGCCAACGCTTGCTTCACGTTCTCTTCGCTCAGAGAAGAATCGCTCCACCAGCCACTCTAGATTGGATGCTGAGCAGGTGCTGGACTCTATGGCTAAGTATCGATTCTCAGCAAATTTGCACGCCATAAATACCTCTTCAGGCGGCAGCTCATCAGTTACTACCTGATTGATATTCCATGTTCCAGCGACTACCGAGGTATCAGCTAACGCACTGGATTGTGAACCATAGGCGCATGCCACTACATCGAACAGACCCGCAATGACAGGTGTCCCCGCTTTAAGCTTTGTTATACGTGCAGCGTCTTCAGTGACTGTTCCTATCACTTGATTACTTTCGTAAATCGGCGGCAACTTGGTGCTAATGTCTGCCAACTGGTAGTGATTTAGAAGCTCAAGAGACACTGAATCGGTTTCAAAATCGAACAAACCCGATGCAGTGATATCTCCCCATTCTGTCGCGCACTGCCCTGTAAGGCAGTAGTTCACATAGTCTTTGCAAAACAGCACCTGACCGATTTTTTGAAACGTTTCTGGCTGGTGCTTCTGTAGCCACGTAAGTAACACTGCTGTTTGAGATGACCACACACCTTGCCGATTACGCTTTTTGAGGTCTGTGAATCCCTTAGATGCCTGTAGCAAGGTGACTTCGCTGGCAGCACGATTATCCAGAGACTTAATACCAAGTAATGGCTTTAGTTCAGTATCAAGCAGATACAGTCCATTCCCATGACCGCTGGTTCCTAGCGCGATAATTTGACTGCTGTCCACACCGGTTTGCTCAATCAACTTAGCGATCACCTCTGCGCATAGCGACCAGCATTGGTTTAAGTCCGCTTCGGTGTGGTCTGGTTGAGGGATATGAGTCGGATAATTATTGGCTACAGCACCTATCTCGCAGCCATGCTCATCGAACAATGCCGCTTTGATCGCCGTATTACCACAATCAATTCCTATCGCATATGACTTCATATCCCCTCCTTGCTTTAGTTCTGTATCTGCTATTTATCGCCAATGTAGATGTTCATTGCTTCTGAGGTAGACGCACCGTTGTGAATCATCGCCATCAAAGCATCGACAACGCGGCTTGGATTTGGGTGTTGATAAATGTTGCGTCCATACACCATGCCAAGCGCACCCTGATCGAGCAGTGCTCGCGCTTTGCTAAACACAGATTCAATATCTTCACGTCCACCGCCACGAACCAATACCGGACACCTTGCCGCCTCTACCACTTTATGGAAGTCTTCCGCTTGGCTGGTTGGATCGGCCTTGATAATGTCAGCGCCTAGCTCACGTGCCATACGCACCAAGTGACAATCTTTTCGCAGTCACCATCGACCATATAAGCCTGTCCTTGGCTGTTAGGCTGCATCACCAACGGTTCGATCATCAGTGGCATACCGTATTTCTCACACTCAGCTTTGACCTTACTTATGTTGGCAACACATTGCTTAAACAAGTCAGGTTCATCAGGCAGCATGAATAGGTTCACTACAACGCATGCCGCATCCATTTGAAGGGCTTGAATAAGAGGCTGCTCCGCATTTTGTAGTAGTGCCCACATGTGGCGGTGACGCTCTGCGTTATATGGATTACCCAAATCGATTCGCATGACCAGTGCAGGTTTGTCTTTGCCATCGACAGTTTGCAGTAAGTCAGCTTGACCTGCATTCATCTGAATCGCATCAGGCTTGGCATCCACAAGTTGCTTTACCACTGAAGACATGTTTTCTAGCCCATCTAAAAATGAAGGCTCGTTGCACACGCCGTGTCGATAGCCACATCCAAACAACGCCCTTGCTTAAATAGGCGATTCATCCTGACTTTACTGGTTAAATACATACTCTTCTCCATCTAATAGTTGTTCATTTTCCGTAACGGTAGGTTGTAAAGTGGGTTTTGAAACTTTTGGTTGGGCGTTCAATTCAACGCCATGGAAATCCAGCAACACTTGCTTCGATTGAGCTCTATCTTTATCGCGTTCGCTTTGACTCCAAGCAAAGTGTCTGCGACCAAATTGGAAATCTCCTCGAAGCTTTCCTCAGTTAACTTGCCTTCAATCGCTATCGAGGTACGGCGAAGCAGCACATCCAACGTTGTCGATACATACTCACGTTCCAGAATGAACTTGAGCTCGCCTTGGGTGTAGTCATCGAGTGACGACAGAGCTTTATCTTGTGTCCATTGAAGTGCGCCAAGCAGTGATTCACAGGCCGTGCCGTAGCGCTGAAACCAAGTTTCGATTTGGCGTTGTGAATATTGCGGATGACGCTCACTTAATGAGGCTAAGTAAGTCGCTTTTGATGGATCAGTGACAGGGTAACCATTGCCACCACCTATTGCTCTTTGTTTGGTATCGCATACTCGCGTTTTGCCTAACGAGGCTAAGAGTTCATCTGCCACTTCCTCACCAAAGGCACGGAACGTTGTCCACTTGCCTCCGATAAGCGAATAGATATGAGTGTCGCCAATCTTGTCTTGTTTCAAGGAATGACTGCGAGGGATTTGCCCTGTGGTCGAGGTATTGACTGACGGAAGTGGTCTCACGCCACAGAACTGATAGACGATCTGCTCACGACTGATAGCCAGCTTTGGTAGCACGCCTCTTAGTGATTCGATAATGTAATCAATTTCTTCGTCAGTACAGCGCACCGATTCAGGGTCGCTCACGGGGATATCCGTCGAGCCGATCAGTACTTTTCCGAAATACGGGAACAAGATACAAACTCGTCCTTCGCTGTTTTCATAAAACAGCATATTGCCATCCAGTTCAGCCAGCAGATCTGCGTTATCGACGATGATATGTGACCCTTTTGTCCCCTGCATATACTGGCTAGGTGCAGTCAGTAATCCATTGGTCGTGTCGACCCAAGCACCCGTTGCGTTGACCACATGCTGCGTTTTAACTTGGATGGACTTCGCAACCTCGTGGTTAGAAATCGTCAGCTGCCCCTGCTCCAACCCAGAGACCTTGGTGTAATTTAGGGCAACGCCACCCGCTTCTACCCCCTCTTGAATCAATTCCAAGGCGAGGCGCTCGGGTGAGCTAATCCAAGCATCAAAGTATGTGGCACTGCTCTTTACGTCACTCCCCATCATCGGCCAGCGTTTTTGGGTTGAGCGAGCTGAGTGCATCTGATGATTTGGCATCAGTTGGTCACGCTTGGTGAACCAATCATAAAGACTCAGCCCAATTTTGATGACCACAGAGCCACGCTGTGAAGGCTTGTCTTTCAATCCTAAGAACTTAAACAGGCCATCAAACATACCTGACCAAGTAGAGAAAATAGGAATGGTGGTTTCTAAAGGAGCAACAAAATGAGGCGCGTTATCAAGCAGGCGATTTCGCTCATAGAGCGCTTCTTTCACCAGTTGAAATTCACCATTTTCTAGATAGCGAAGTCCGCCATGTATCATGCGAGATGGCGCAGCACTGGCCTTAGAACAAAAGTCATCTTTCTCGACTAACAAGACCTTCACACCTTGCAGTGCCAGTTCTCGAAAAACGCTAATACCATTGATGCCTCCGCCAATGACCACGACGTCAAAGTTACTATTCTCTTTTAATCGCCTAAAGGCGGTTGAGTTGTTATTCATTGTTGCTCCCTGCCACTGTTTTCCGCTTTCCTTACGATGCGTCGTTACGCCAATTCCAACTCGCCAAAAAACTCATGGGATTTTGCATCAATAAACTTCACCTCTTCCTGAGTTAGCACCACAGTTCCTGCCGCGGCGTTCTCAATTGCTTGCGCGGAATTGCGTGCGCCACACAGGGCATACGTGATACCGGGTTGCTGCAGTGTCGCTGCAATAACAAGCTGCGCAACACTCACTTTTTTCTGGCGCGCAATCGGCTCAATGGACTGACAGAACTTTTGTACCCAACGGCGGTTTTCGATAGTAAACATAGGATCCGTGATGCGTTGGTCATCGCCAGTGAAAACACGTTCAGGGGTGATTTTTCCACTCAGCAGCCCCATGGCAAGTGATGAGTAGCTAAGGCAAGCGACATTAGTTTTGATGGTTGAAGGCAACAAAGTTTGCTCTAACTGACGCTCGATAAGGTTATATTTCTCCTGCACCGCATCCACAACGCCTGTCTGTTGATACTGTTCCAACTCCGCTTGATTGGCGTTGCTGATCCCGATGGCGCGGATCTTACCGGCTTTCTTTAGCGCCAATAATGCTTCCATAGTTTCAGCAATCGGCGTGGTTGGGTCTTGCCAATGCGTAATGTAGAGATCGAGATAATCCGTTTGTAGACGTTTTAAGCTTTGCTCCACCTCATGTTGGATAGCATCTGCGCCAAGGTAGCGATGTACTGGCTTACCATTCTCATCAAAAAAGTGATTACCTTTATTGGTATGCCAAACCAAACCACATTTGGTTGCCAGTACTACCTTATCGCGGCGTCCTTTGATTGCCTTACCCACTATTTCTTCAGACACACCAAGTCCATACGCTGGAGCAGTATCAATTAAAGACACGCCGTGATCTAAAGAAGCATGAATGGCATCAATGGAGGCTTTCTCATCTGTTCCACCCCACATCCAACCACCCATTGCCCACGTGCCAAGACCGATGACTGATGCTTGAATACCTGAATTTCCGATTTCTCTAGTTTGCATGTTGATTCCCTATTCTGCTTGTTCTAATACACTGGCGACGGTGTCTTCGTCCGAGACTAACCCGTTGATCAATCCGCCTCTCAATGCCGCTAACATGGCAGACACTTTAGAGCGAGTTGCTGCTACACCGAAACTGTGTTCGATGCTATCGAGTTCTTGAAGATTGAGGCCGATAAGTTTTTGGTTGATGTGTTCTGCGCATTTATCGCCTTGTGCATCATAAAGATGGGCCAGTACTTCCCCTTTACATTGGGCGCTGATCAGCGTTTCAGTTTCATGGCCACTTAACGAGCGCAGGTCATAGTAGCTGTCACTTTCACTGGCGACGGAACCAATACCCACCAAGCAATATCTGCGTTTCGAGCCAAGTCGAGAACATCTTTAATGCTACGCATCTCCATCAAGATGTTGCGCTGTTCGTCGGTATCTACAAAAAGCGGCGCGTGGAGTTGGGTACTTGTTCCACCCAGCTTTTCTGCCAATTTGCTTGCTAGGTAGTTCACATCTGTGAAGTGGTGCCCCTGGATACCCCCTGTAGCCGGAACCACTCTCACATTCGGAAAGTGCATAGGTTTTAGCTGCTCAACAATCTGCGCCATGGTTTTACCCGCACTGATGCAAACAATGCTGTCTGGCTTGATGGTTTCTATAATTAGTTCACCTGCTGCCTGTGCCACTTGGCGAGTAACGACTTCGTCATCCTGGCTGAGACTTGGCTGAATCACCGCAGTTTTCAAGCCAAATTTTTCCAACAAGCGTTGTTCTAATGTATGCGTTCTTTCTTGTGGAAGCTTTAAGGTAATCTCAACTAGACCATCATCATGCGCTTGCTTAATGACACGATTCACTTTCGCTGTGGACAACCCAAGTTGCTTAGCAATATCCGACTGGCTGCGATTTTCCATATATCGCAACGTTAAGATCTTTGCTGTCTGTCTCAATATGTCGTCACGTTCGTTCATCGTCATATCTCTACCTTTATTACTGCTTTCTGCCTTTATATAGGCTTCACATTTCGTTAACACTTAATAGCTTTTTATCTTTGGCAATCTTGGTTAACAAGGTGTGAAATTTATTTCATCTGAGTAAAAAGTAATCATAGAAAAAGACTTTTACAAGTTAAAATGATACCAATCGTATCGTTTTGACCATTTAAGTGCGTTAGATCACAAATAATGACCAAAGTGATACGTATTGTATCGATATAGCATTGACCGGCTACATTTTGTTCACTACCTTTTAACACGTGAAATATATTTCACCTGTCTGAAAGATAATTCACATCATCGAGAACAACGTGTTGTGCTGCTTTTGGCTTAATAAGAACCAAGCTGTTTTATAGAGGCGAAGCAGATGTTGCTCCAAAGACGACGAGTGAATAGCAAATAAAAATGGAGAAAATTATGAAGTCAGTGACTTTGAAAAAGATATTTAATAAAGGACTTATCGCTACGAGTATTATTGTCGCTTCAAGCCTAGCTGCCACAACACATGCAAACGAACGAATCGCGTTTTTCGTTTCTGATTTGTCTAATGTATTCCACCAATCTCAAGCGACGGAAGCAAAGCGCTACGCAAAAGAGAAGTACGGTGCTGAAGTGGTTATCTTCGATGGTAAAGCCGATTCAGCGGTAATGACGCAAAACGTTGACCAAGTAGCAGCTGGTGCATTTGACGGTGCCTCACTTCATATTTGGGATGGCGAAGCGGCGACACCGGGTGTTGAAGAAGCATTGGAAGAGAACATTGCTATGACGTCTTTCTTTAGCCCAATCACTGATACCGGCATTCCAACGGCTCGAAGTGATGAAGCGACCGTTTCTTTCGATATGGGCGCACAAATGGCAAAAGCATGGAAAGAAGCGAATCCTGACAAGCCAATCGTCATGGTTCAACTCGGTTGGCCAAACCATACCGAGGTAAGTTCTGGTCGAACTAACCCATTTGCAGAAGGTGTGCTTTCGGTTGATCCAACAGCGAAAAACCTAGGCGCTCTTGATGCTAGCGGCGGTCAAGAAGCAGCGAAACAGATCATTGTTGACCTTCTTACTCAGCAACCAGAAGTTAACTTAATTTATTCCGAAGCCTCTAACTTAACCGTTGGCACAATGGCAGGTCTTAACCAGCTAGGTCGCGGCAAGTTCAAAGATGGCAAACCGGTGACAGAGATCGTCGCCAGTGTTGACTTTGACTCGGTCGAATTTGGTCAAATCTATGATCCTGAATCAAGCCTAAAAGTCTCTATGGGTCTTCCACCGATTGAGACAGCGCGTGTCGTATCGACTTGGTTATGGACGTAATCAACAAAAAAGTCGCTACCGACAAAAGATCAAGCAGAAGAGTTCTTCTACAAGGCTTACACCATCTCTTACTGGTCAATGCCAAAACCTGATGCAGAGCAATGGCTAGACGCTCAGTTCAGCAACTAACCTAGGCTTAAGGTCGGCGCTAGATCGCCGACCTTATATGTTACTCATTTATTCAAAATCTCAGTGTTAAGGAATAACTCGCTTCATCTGTCATGTCATCTGTGGCCTAGCAGTATCGAAGGTGTAACCACTGAAGGAGAGATCATCTTGAATAGTCACAATTCAACACCTGTATTATCAATTGAAGGGCTGATTAAAGACTACCCCGGTGTTCGGGCAGTTAACGATGTGAGCTTTGCAATTGAACGAAGTACCGTTCACTGCTTGATTGGCGAGAACGGCGCAGGAAAATCCACATTGGTAAAAATGATCACCGGTGCTATTCAGCCTACTCAAGGCGCAATGAAAGTGAACGGTAAGGATTACCGACCTACTGGCACTCAGTCAGCACGTGAATCGGGAATCGCCACTTTATTCCAAGAGCTACACGTCGTTGATGAATTGACTGTACTTGAAAACTTAACTCTGGGTATGGAACAGAGCCGATTCGGCTTTTTAATTAAATCAGATCTAGAGGATCGCGTAATCGAGACCTTAGCGACCATCGAGCCGTCTATCGACCCATATGCTCGCGTCTCGACCCTAGGTGTCGCTCAAAAGCAGATTATTGAAATTGCCCGTGCCGCTTCATCTGGCGCGAACGTCATCATTATGGATGAGCCAACAGCTGCGTTGTCGGAAAGAGAAGTCGAAAGACTTTTTACCGTTATTCGTAGGCTGCAAGAACAAAGCGTGACGGTTATTTATATCTCTCACAAACTGGATGAGATTTTGACCCTAGGCGACCGCGTCACCGTCATGCGCGATGGCAAACACATCGCAACCAAACCCATGTCTGAAGTCAATGGCCGCGCAGAGCTTATCGATATGATGATTGGTCGAAGCATCATGCACGATTATTCCCCGCGCGACGCCATTACCGATGAAGTGTTCCTGGCGGCGCAGCGCCTTAATAACCACCGCCTCAAAGATGTCTCGTTTGATATCAAAAAAGGCGAAATCGTTGGGTTTTATGGTTTGGTTGGCGCGGGAAAAACAGAAATCGCACGAGCGATATTCGGCGCCGACAAAGTCTCTGGCACAATTCGCCTCAATGGCAAAGATGTGGGTAATTCGCCACGTGAAGCCATTGCAGCAGGTATTGCCCTCGTCCCTGAAGAGCGTCGTACTCAAGGCTTATTTACCAATTTAACCATTCGAGAAAATATCCCAGTGATGAATCTACCAAGAATGTCTGACTTCGGGGTATTCAGAGAAAATGATGAGCTGAATGCGGCGATCGATTACGTCGATAAGCTCTCTATTGCCACCAGCTCAATAGAAAAGCACACAGAGAAACTCTCCGGTGGTAATCAGCAAAAAGTGGTTATCGCTAAATGTCTGTTCTCACAGGCAAAACTTCTTTTACTCGATGAACCCACTCGCGGCGTCGATGTGGGAGCGAAAAAAGAGATCTATGACTTGGTGAAAAGCCTCGCCAACGAAGGCAACTCAGTCGCGGTGTTTTCTACAGAACTCGAAGAGATCTTGGGTGTTTGTGACCGAATCTTCTTACTTTATGACGGTTCACTGGTGTCTGAAATCAAGAATGGACCGAACGTCGACACTAACTTTATTTTAAATGCCGCTACGGGTGCCTTGAGGAGGCAGTATAATGAACACGTCAGTAAAGCCTAATCACTCGCCAGTCGAGTATCGAAGGGTGAGCGACCAAATGTACATCACCCTGTTAGTGGCATTTGTCGCTATCGGACTCTTTCTTGTTGCGTCAGCGTTTGTCCCGAACTTTTTCCAAGTTCAAAACATGCTTAACCTGATTACCAATAACTGGGCAGTAATTTCTCTTGGTGTTGGCGTCTCTTTCTTGTTGATTTCAGGCAACTTTGACCTATCCGTTGGCGGTATTGTTGCGCTTTCAGGCGTGCTATCGGTTTGGTTTGCTCAAGCCATAGGTGGCGGTTCTGCTCTGTCCACAGGTTTAGGCTTACCTTATTGGTTAGCCGTGGTCGGCGCTTTAATGGGTGCACTGGCTATCGGTGGTCTAAACGCTCTGTTCGTGGTGAAGTTTCGCATCCCATCAATCATCGTCACGTTAGGAACTATGATGGTGGCGAGAGGTATCGCTCAGGTGATTACTCAAGGCTCGCAACGTAACACCAATTTGCCCGAGGAGTTTGGCTTGCTAGGCAATTTGAAGGTGTTTGGCACCTCAATGCAATTCCCAGTGCTGTTTATGCTCATTCTATTTTTTGTCGCCATTTTTATTGAGCGTAAAACCGTGTTTGGCCGCATCACCTATTGGATTGGCGCCAACCCAGAAGCCGCAAAGCTGTCAGGTATCGATAATTCCAAACACATTACTTACTTGTATCTATTTAGTGCACTAGTGGCCGGCATTGTTGGCATCCTGCTCTCCTCAGAGTTTAAGTCAGGCTTTTCTAATCGTGGTTTACTAATGGAGTTTGACGCATTGGTTATTGCGCTACTTGGCGGTATTGCTATTGCTGGCGGCTTCGGTTCTGTCATTGGCATGTTCTTTGGTGCCATTATCTTGCGGTGGTAACCTCGGCTGCAACTGGGTTAACTCTCTCGCCGGATTGGCAATTCATACTCAAAGCAGTCGCCGTTTTCTTAGCAATTACTGCTCAAACTTGGGCACTGTCCCTTAGAAACAAATAAAGAGGGGGAACGTTATGTCCGATTCAACCAAATCACTTAATTCATCATCTGCCCCGTCACCAGTACCATCACCTGCACTGGGCGGACAAGTGGCCGAGTTTTTCCGTAACTATTACATCTACTTTGTATTAGCAGCGATTGTTATTTTTCTAAGTAGCGTTAACTTAGATCAGTATGCACTGTTTGAGCGCGGAAACTTTCTTTATAAGAAAAACGTCATCAACATTTTACGTGTCTCCGCACCACTGTTAGTGCTAGCCGGCGCATTTACCTTGCTAATGGTTTCGGGTTACATCGACTTATCCGTTGGTAGCACCATGGGACTCACTGCGGTCATATATGCCCTCCTCGCCATCAATGGTGTTCCAATGTGGGCGGCTTTCTCCATTACCGTGTTTTGTGGTGTATTGCTGGGCGCTTTCAACGGCTTGTTAGTGGTGAAGTTTAATATTACGCCCGTTATTGCCACCTTGATTACCTTGAGTCTGTATAAAGGTATCGCACTGCTTCTCGTTGAAGATGGCGTGTCAGCCATCAAGTCCATGGGCGATCTAAAAATGCCAGCATGGTTTAACGACTACGGTCGCGATGCAGTGTTACTTGGTCTGCCAATGGCGTTTTGGGTCGCGGTGGGGGTTACGGCTCTGCTCATCATCCTGCAGAACCGCTCTTTACTGGGTAAGTACGCAGCAGCGACGGGTGGTAACCCAACGGCGGCTAAATTATCAGGCATTAAGACTGGGCTAGTCGTCTTCACGCTCTACGCCATTGTCGGTGCAACAGCTGCGCTCGCAGGCATTGCTCGTTCAAGCTTTATGTCGCTGGGTGACCCGCTGTCGGGTGATGGTATGGAGTTGACCGCGATTCTTGTGGTGTTGATTGGTGGTACGGCGTTTAGCGGCGGTGAAGGTAAAGTGCTGCGTTCATTTGTTGGTGCGCTGATTATCATGACGCTGACGGTTGGGATGCTTACTCTCGTACCTGCTTATTACCAAACTTTGGTGATTGGTGGTGCGCTGTTAGCGGCAGCGGCATCGAATCACTTAGTGAGTCGAAAGCGTAACGAAGGCTAAAATTCATAGCAACCTCAAGAGCCAACACGTGCGCCTGATCCTGTTGGCTCTTACTGTTTAGAAAGCCTTTCCCCTACTTCTATTTCCATTCTTTTACTTCAAATCTCTACTACGCTATTTTTCGAATGAGATTGCTTAGGGTTGATACAAGAAACATCTAAAGATTTAGAATGACCATTTGATATTGGCAAACAACAGCGTTGAGGGGGTGGCTCCAAATAAGCTTCCAGAATTCCCATCAAAACGCTGTAGAACAGTAAGTAATTGCCAATCGTCAGAAAGCGAGTAGCTGTTCGATAATCCAACAAAAAAAGAACCGTCTTGATAGTAGCTACCCGATACGGTAAATCGCGATAATGGAGTAATGTCGAAACCTAAGTCAGCGTAGCCCGTGAACTTAGTGAAACTCAAGGTTCTCGATGTGAGAGGCAGCGTTAAGTATACCGCTGCATCAATCGCCTGTTGTGGTTCACTGATGTAAAGTACCGATGCTCGCCCTATCCAGTTACGTCTGCCGCCAAAGCTGTAGTCAGTTTCAATACTTGATACTATGGTCTTTTCATAAAATTGGCTTGATACTCGGACTTCCATGGGTCAAACCATGTCAACTCCCCTCTAAACCCAGCGCCATTAATATCACCTGCAAAGCCACCACCTACCACATTGTCCAAACCTGAGCGTCCAGCTAACACCTGCATATCCCAACCATTGTGATTAAACAGATAGCGAGCAGAATATCTCTGTAAATTGCTGTCTTTGTTGGGACTGTAGACAAAATCTATACTACTCGCGAATCCAAGTTTTCGGCTGAGCGATATCGCATCAGTGCCTGGTCTTTCTTCATAATCAAAGTCGTATATCGAGTAAGAGTTATACAGATCGATAGGATTCCAAATGGTGTTCATCGCCCAATTGACTCGATAACGACCTATTCTTGAGTTCCAGTCATCCCCTTTCCAATCAAAATACAAACGGTCAAACTGACTGTTGATGATCATGTTGTCGTTCTCGACAAGGTTTCTTGATAGGTCAAAATACCCATTATCCGCCGCGATGATCTCCGAATAGAAAGGCGCACTCAAGCTGTCGCCAGCGAGTACTCGGTTGCGCATACCTGCATTAAAACGAAACGAGGAAGAAAAGCGATACTCGTAGTTAAATCTCTGATGTATCAGATGATCTAAAGTATTGTCCCCGTGATCTGGGATGCCTCCTGTTGCCATGTATTTCACATAACCGGTTAGATCCCAGTTCTTCTCTGGTTGCAGACCTGGTATCTCTGCTTTTACTTCTACCATATAGAAAGCAGCGCCAACGATAAAAGTGGTAGTGACGAACTTTTTCCACATAATTAGTGTTCAAGCTCCGTGGTAAGCTCTGTTTGTAGTTTGTCGGACGCCAATTTACCATCTTCGAACACAATTACGCGCTTTGCCCGTTTGATTACTCGAGGGTCGTGAGTGGAAAATATAAAGGTCGTTCCTTCTACTTCGTTCAAGTGTTGCATGATATCTAACAGTTCTGCGGTACTTTTTGCATCTAAGTTTGCGGTCGGCTCGTCTGCCATCACAAATCGCGGTCTTGGTGCTAAAGCGCGTGCGACGGCGACACGCTGCTGCTGCCCTCCGGACATCTTTGGTGGGCGTTTATCCTTCTGATTTTCAAGACCCACTTGTGCCAATAACTCACTGGCACGCTGCTGACACTGCTTCTCCGCTACGCCTTGTAGTTGCATCACAAACTCAACGTTTTCTTGAGCGGTCAGGACAGGCAACAAACTATAGTCCTGAAAGATAAACCCGATGTTGTCACGGCGAAATGCAATGAGCTCTTTCTCAGATAACTGACAAATGTTGCTGCCTTCAATCCAAACTTCTCCCGAGGTAGGGGTGTCAATGCCTCCTAACATATTGAGGATGGTCGTTTTTCCGGATCCCGACGGCCCCATGATGGCGACAAACTCTCCCTGTTCAATAGTCAAAGACAAGTCTTGAACCGCATGCACCGGAAATTCACTTTTTGGGTTATAGATTTTATTAAGCTGCTTAATCTCTATGGTCATTTCAATTCACTAATCTTTAGGTTATTTCTTATCAGACATGGCTTCTACAGGCTTCTGTTTGAGGATTTGTCGTGCTGGATAAAGCGCAGCCACGATAGAGGCGATAAATACGGTGACAAATACCATCAAATATTGAGCACTTGAGACCGTAGGGAACAGTAATGTGTCAACACCATAAGCCCCTAGCCCCTGTGCCATCGAACCAAGCGATAATCCGGTCTGGCCTAAAATAGCCATAAGAACTTTGCTAAATACAATGCCTAAAATAGCGCCTAAACTGCCGAGCAACACGGTTTCTAGCATCACCAGTGTAAAAATCTTATGCTTCTGCATCCCCACGGCCATCAAAACACCGAATTCTTGAGTGCGTTCAAACACCGACATCAACATGATGTTGACGATACCAAATGCCATGGCCACAACAAACACGGTCAGCATTACTTGATTGCTTACTTGCATCGTATTAATCATGGTTGCCAGCAGCGGCTGCAATTGATACCAACCTTGGATCTTGTTGCCGGCGGGAATGAGCGATTGTAGCTCTGAGACAACATGTCGCACTTGCTCTTCACTGTCAGCGTTAGCCTTAGCGGTTACTTGAACGGCATACTCATGAACCCCATTAAGTTTTGCAAGAGATTGAATGTCGGACTTTCGGACTAAAACGTAAGCATCATCGTAGGCAGATGATGGCGTTTTAAAGATACCGCGAACTCGGAAAGCCGACCCCGTCACTTCTCCTTCAGGGTCGGTAAACGTAATCACCACTTTAGAGCCCACGCGAAGCTTTAGACGCTGTGCATTTTTGGCCGACACTAGTATCGGATTGCGACCTTTTTCATCAAGCCACTCCCCACCAACGAGACGCTCTGCAATCGGTGTGAAATCACGTTCTTTGGCAGAATCAATACCCAAGACCGTGACACCGCGAGTGCTACGGGCTGATGCCATCATACCGTCGACAACAAACCTCGACACCCATTGCTTAACATTCGGGTTTGACTCTAGAGCAGCTTCAATTTTCTGCTCCCCGATGACGACCTCTTTAATATCAGGGTTTTCATCAAAACTTTTATTGTGAACCTGTAAGTGACTGGTTTGCCAAGCAATAGCATTATGAACCATATTGTCGGTCATACCATTCATAAACCCCATCATAGCGACCACACCCACCAGTCCAAACACCATGGCGCCCGCCATGATCCCGGTGCGAATTTTGTTGCGCCACAGATTACGCCACGCCAATTTAATGAGCATGTGAACCTCCTTTGAGCGCAGATACCAGGTTAAGACGATAGAGACGCAACTTGGGTAAACTAGACACAATAGTAAGATGAACGTGACTGCCACGGCTTGGTTCATAAATAACGAAGGATCGAGGTGAACTGGAAGAATCGGCTCGAAGCCGGCCTCAAGCATCATTTGAGCGGCATCACCGGTTATCTCGATAGGATTTAAAAAGAAATAGCCAAGAACGGGCATGGTCAAAAGCGTACCGATAACAATACCTAGAAGACAAATGAACGCCGACTCAATGAATAACAACCCCAGTAGTTGACGTCGTACCATGCCGTTGCAAGCATGACGCCAAACTCTCGCTGTCTTTCTAGTGTCATCATCATAACTGTTGCAAATAGGCCAAAACCAACAATGCCATATAAGATATAAATCAAGAAAATCCCACCAGCGCGGTCCATTGCAATCTGTTGTGCCATTTCAGGAGATAGATCCTGCCAGTCTCTAACTCGCAATTGATCCTGATAGTGATATTTGAGCTTTGTTTCTACAGTTGCAACGTGCTCAAGGGAGTCGGTGTGCAATACCCAAGAAGTAACTTGATTTCCGGTACTGTATAGCTCTTGAGCAAGCTTAATCGGCATATAAACCATTTGGTTATCCAGTGCTTTTACTGGGAAGTGAAGCAATCCCTTTACAGTGTAGAGCCCTGCAGCGGTCTGCCCTCTATATCCCTGTCCGTAGAGTATTATTTCATCACCTACGTTCAGTTTTAAATACGAGGCTAATCCTTCTCCCAACAAGACACCGTGGCTGTCAGCATCTATAAAGTGCCCTGAGCTGACTTTGCTACTGATATGTGAATATCGATCTTCTGATTCTGGATCCACACCCAAAACCAACACACCTTTAGAACGGTCATCGGCCGCCGCCAATGCTACCGACTCAACCTTGGCAGAATGTAGCTAACACCGTTCATATTCTTTAGATAAGGAAATTGTTCGAGGTCACCCGATATCACATCATCGATACTGCTACTTTCCGCATACTCTGGGTGCTGTAATTGAATAAGGCCGGTATAGAAACGTGCCGCGTTATCTATATTTGCGTTGTAGCTTCCTTCTTGAAAGCTACGAGTTAACAGAGACAGAAACAGGGCTAATGCCAACGCCGATGCCGTCAGCAAGGTTCGGCGTTTTTGTCGCCACAGATTGCGCCAAGCCAGCTTTAATAACATGATAAACGCTTATTCCTTGTTTTTACTTTGTGATTTAGTCGCGTAGCGCTTTCATTTGGCTTTGAGAAAAGAAGCTGTCTTCAATAGGAAAATTAAACTGTGCCTGATGAGTGATCATTTCTGTCTTCTGCCCAGGCTTATCAGCCGGAATCATCTCCATTCGTGTTGCGACTTTACGTCCACCCAGTTCCTTGATGTCAAAGGTTTGCATGGAATTTACCTTTTCATCAAACTCGTCATAGAACTCTGCTTTACGTTGTAAAAAAGTCTCTTTTGATATCCACAGTTTTACCTTACTCCAAACTACAGGCGCATCTGGCTTAGCGTAAGCGTCAATGACCCAAGTTTGTTCGCCATCAAAGTTCTCTTCTTTCACTAGTTCATGTGTGTAATCAACCACAATAGAAGATTGGTTTATAAGATCATCATTGGTAAAGTCCGATCCCATCCATGACTGTCCCAACATAGATGGCGCAATCTTTACGACTCTTTCAATATTCGGTAACCAGTTCCACATTTCCCGTTGACGCTTTAGCGAGGCAGAGCCTTTATCTTTTGCAGGCGCTGTAACCAAAACAAGGGAAAGGTCTTGCCCTTTGGTCCAACTCTTCATACTCATGGTTCTGGTCCAATCAGGCCTGATAATGCGCATGGTGAGTTCGGTATAGCTTGAATCCCCTCGCATTGATTGGTCAGATTTGGTGACGATCTCTGATGGACCTAAGGCTAAACTTGGCAAGGAGAGCAGCAAAAGTAAGGCAGCAATTGCACGCAATATGAATCTCATTGGGAATACCTGTTCTTATTGGTTTAGAAAACTATATCAATTTTTTAAAACCATATTTGTGATGCATGACATTTCCAGAACTGTCGAAGTTAAGATTCTTCTCGCTGGAGGCATGGGTTCACGGTTAAGCCGTCTAACCGATGACCGCGCTAAACCAGCTGTTTGCACTCTGAATTACGGACATACATGTAGTCGTTCCCGATGGTATTTTTGATAACTATGGCTTTGAGGCTAGCATTCGACCTCACCAAATAAACAAAGCCCACCATAAAGGTGGGCTTGCGAAGGACTTAAAGTTAACACTAACAAGCGTAACTAAAGGTCAAACAGTAATCATCACCACCTTTTGCCACATACTCTTTATCTTCATTGCTCGCCGATGGGTGACGTTTTTCGTCCCCTTTTACAAGACTTACCCAGTGGCGTAGTCCCATCTCTTGGTCTGCACCAAATGTCGTGCACGTTTCAATTTGAATATCATCAATCTCTACCAGCTCAAGGCAACCTGTGCCTTTTCGGCGAGCGATGGTCATTTCTACATGCGTACCGCTTTCGTCGCGGAACAAGATGTTGTCCGGGTTGCACTCGTCACCAGTGTAAGCAACAAAGTGTTTGTTGTGGCGTAGACCGCTGTGCTGGCCATTTTTGAAGAAGGCTTGTACATGGCGATAGTTAATTTCGTAGCTCACTACGTCTTCGTGTGAACCGTTTTCTAGCGGGAACAGCGTATCAAGAAGCTGCTTGGCCATTTTCTGCTTTTGCGTAGGCTCGCCTGCGTCGACCATTTCAACGGCAAACACGGCTTGTGCGATAAAGTTTTGTGGATTTTGTTGTTGTGTATTATCGAATGTTTGCATTTTCATAGTCTATTCCTTCAGCTACTTTGAGTACTGCATTAACCAAGCTGTTTACTGCTTTATTACCGCTTCATGACTGTTTGGTTACCGCTTGATTTTTAGAATAGCGCTTTTTTACAAACAATTTCACAACAAAATTTTTACACTGTCAATTTTACAAAAATGCGTTTTTGCACAATTCCGTTTTCCCAAATGCCACACTCAACAAAAAAGCGCAAACCATAGGTTTGCGCTTTGCTTCTTAAAATGAGTTCGTCGAGTCTCTTGTCCTACGCTGCTCCTTTATCAGATAAGCGCTCATCTACCTTGAGTCATTGCTATCTGAAGGTTCACTCGTTGCGCTATCACTAAGTACTTCTGCAAGTGTCGACTTAGATAGATGGCCCTGAAGATCGCCATTATCATCGACAACAGGAAGTGGGTGATCACTGTCGAGCGTCTCAGGAATCACCTCTTCAAGCAGTGCATCGCTTTGAACGGCAGGTACGTCATCTAACAAGTCTTCCGGTATCTCTTTGTGATAATCGTTTTTGTTCACTTGCTCTAACGTTTCTTGAGTAATGACGCCTTGGTAACCGTCATCGTTTACAACGTAACCATAATCCTCGGAAGATTTTCTCATCTGACTGATCGCTTCACCCAGTGTTTCCGCTGTGATACGAAGAACAGGTGGCTGCATAACCGTCTCAACCGTCAATGCTCGAGCTCGGTTCACATCTTTAACAAACGCTTCTACGTAATCGTCTGCTGGGTTAAGCAGGATATCGACGGGTTTGTCTTGCTGGACAACGACACCGTCTCTCAAGATAGCAATACGATCACCAATCCGAAGTGCTTCATCCAAATCATGGGTAATGAAAATGATGGTTTTGTGGAGCTTTTCTTGAAGCTCGATCAACTGATCTTGCATTTCACTACGAATGAGAGGGTCGAGTGCAGAAAAGGCTTCGTCCATCAGCAAGATCTCAGCGTCGGTACACAGTGCGCGAGCAAGGCCAACACGTTGCTGTTGTCCGCCTGATAATTGGCTTGGATACTGCGCTTCATAGCCTTCTAGGCCAACGGTCTTGATCCAATCTCTGGCTTTTTCGAATCGTTCTGTTTTACTCATTCCTTGGATTTGCAATCCGTACGCGACGTTATCAATGACGGTTTTGTGCGGAAGTAAGCCAAAGCGCTGAAATACCATAGACATCTTATGGCGACGGAAATCACGCAGCTCTTTGTCAGACAGTTTCATAACATCGGAGCCATCAACAATAATCTCCCCTTCACTTGGTCAATGAGACGATTGAAGTGTCGGATAAGTGTGGATTTTCCTGAGCCAGATAGACCCATAATCACAAAAATTTCTCCCGGATAGACATCTAGGTTGATGTCCTTAAGACCGAGAGTATGGCCAGTACGCGCTAGAAGATCATCTTTTGATTCGCCATCCTTTACAGCTTGGAGATAAGACTTATCTTTAGGACCAAAAATCTTATATAAGTTCTTAATTTGAATCATTGGCTGAGGTTGAGTAGTAGACATTATTCTCTACCTCCTAAGTGAGCTTGGGTACGTTTTGCATAACTTTGTGAAACACGGTCAAAAATAATGGCAAGCGCCACGATAGCAAGGCCATTGAGTAGACCTAGCGTGAAATATTGGTTTGTGATGGACTTTAGAACGGGTTGTCCTAAGCCTTTTACACCAATCATCGAAGCAATAACGACCATCGCTAGAGCCATCATAATGGTTTGGTTGATACCAGCCATGATGTTCGGCATTGCCAAAGGCACCTGAACCCCAAATAGGCGCTGTGTCGGGCTCGCACCGTATGCGGTAGCGGCTTCGAGTACTTCTTTATCTACGAGTCGAATACCTAAATCAGTCAAACGAATAACTGGCGGGATGGCGTAAATCACAACAGCGATAACACCCGGAATTTTGCCGATACCAAGGAGCATGACCACTGGAATCAAATACACAAACGCCGGCATGGTTTGCATCACGTCAAGTATGGGGGTAATGATGGCTCTGGCTTTTTTCGACTGAGCCATGAGGATCCCGGTGGGTATCCCGAGCGCTATTGCGAGCATGGTTGAGACTAAAATGATGCTCATGGTTCGCATCGTATTGTCCCACATACCGAAAAAGCCGATAACAAAGAACGCGATACCAACAGAGGCGCTGAGTTTCCAAGATCGGCTCGCCACATAAGCAAGACCAACCAGGATTCCGATAATTAGCCACCAAGGGCTGGAAAGCAGTAACTTCTCAAACCAAATCAAGAAGCTCAATAATGGGTCGAATAGAGATTCGATTGTGTCGCCGTATTCTCGAGAAAAATCTCGATAGGCACCGTCTAAGGTTTTTCTTATTTCTAATAGTTGTTTGCGGTCTAATTGAGGTATTTCACTCAACCACGTGGCATTAGACATCTGTTACTCCTTGATTACTTCTGCCAGAAACAGCAATGACTGCTGCCTTGTGTTCGCCTTTGAAAATAGCGAGCTTGTATCAAATAAGAAGGGGCTATTCCTCTAGCCCCTTTTACTAACGTTTGGGTTTAAAGTTCATCTACTACTTTTTGTACTTTTGCTGCAACGTCTGGTGTTAACCATGCAGACCAAGTTGATTTGTACTCTTTCATAAAGTGTTCAACAGCGTATTCGCCATCGGCTTGCTCGTCTTCCATCCAAGCCAAAAGACCGTTCATTTGCGCGTTGGTAAACTCACGCTTAGCAAAGTACGCCATCGCTTGTGGAGAACGCTTAGCAAAATCAGTAGTCACAACCGTTTCCACGATTGATGGTGGGTACATTGTTGCTTTCGGCTCTAGACACGTTTCTTGAGTGATACACTCTTTAAACATCGTCTCGTCAACACCACTACCAAAGTCGACTTTAACCATTTTGTACTTACCAAGAACCGCTGTCGGTGCCCAGTAATAACCAAACCATGCTTCTTCGCGCTCATAAGCTTTTGCAATTGAACCCGATAGACCCGCACCTGACCCTGGATCGATTACCTCAAATCCTTTTTCTTCCATACCGAGTGCTGTGAATAGGTTGCCAGCAGAGATTTGGCAGTTCCAGCCAGCTGGACAAGAGTAAAACGCCGACTTGCTTGGATCTTCTGGGTGCTTGAACATCTTAGCGTTGGCGAGTACCCCTTCAATTGTTGCCATTGATGGGTCTTTGGCGACCATATACTCAGGCACCCAAAAACCTTCTTCACCGCCATCCGTTAGAGTGGTACCCGCGTATTGGATTTGACCGTCTTTGACGCCCATATCCAAGGCTTCGCGCATTGAGTTACTCCAAAACTCTGGTGCAATATCTGGCTGACCTTTTGAGATCATAGACGCACCCGTCGGTTGAGTATCACCTGGGACGAGTTCAGCATCACAATCGAAACCGTGTTGAAGTATGAACTTATCTACGTTCGCAATAAGAGTTGCAGAGTTCCAGTTCATGTCTGCGATAGTCACTTCACCGCATTCGTTAGCAGAAGCGGTTTGAAGGGAACTTGCAGCAAGAAGAGACGAAAACAATAACGTCCTAGTTAAGTTTTTCATAATGATTTCCATATGGGGTTGTCAATAAGTGTATGAACAGTAGGCTATTATTACAAAATTCACTGACACTCTGTTTGCAGCTTGAATCAATCACCCTAGCGATAGCAGTGTTCATGTTGCGTGCGATGATATTGATGAACAGAAGGCTCACAGCATGAACGCCTTTAAGAAAGGCTTCTACATAGCCGTTGATAGGATTGTGAAGAATGTCATCAGGACAACCAACTTGCAAAACATCGTCATTGCTCAAGTGAATCAGGTGCAGACAAATCAATTCGTTTTGCATTTCGATTGGATTAAAAGAGTAGTGAGCCGAAAAAACCCTGCCCATGAATGGAATAGCAGGGTCGGAGGAAAGTTCACGAGCAAGACCTACACACTGCTTCGTGACGTTCCACTTTTCAACTTCTATATCGCTGAGTGGGAATACTCTCTTCGAGTTCTCCCCAAACACTTTATACCGTCCCTTAACTTCTAGAATGGGATCCATGTCGAGTTGCCCTTAAAGTCCTTTGTAATGTAACGTTTAGCACTCTAAGTAAAGCTAGCGTCAATTTCAAGGTATAGCATTCTGTTAACAACTCGAAAACATCAATTAATTAGTGATTTAGATATACGATCTCACTCGCACAAAACAACATAACCTACTGAAATTATTACAAAACCTTACAGTTAGTGTGAGATTGGATATTACCCGCGTAAATATTTTTAAGTTTTTGATAATAAAAACAACAATTGGCAAACAGCTTTCAATATGCTAGCCGCTTGTTCAAGCACATAATAATAATTAGAACACTAACCTTTAACCCTCCCGTTTCACCAGAGCTTACGGATAGATGCACCCTACACTAAGCATATTTTCATCATTCAAGTGCTTCCACAATGAGACTCAAAGGATGTACACAAGATAACCCTGTATTCTCTTCGATTTGCCAACGACACGTTTCGCAATCAGAAACCGCCAGATCAGCCTGTGAGTGATCAATTTGCTCAAATAAACCATGACCTATCTTCATCGATACATCGTAGTTTTCTCGCTTGTATCCATAAGTTCCGGCCAACCCACAGCACTCACTATCTAGCACTTGAACTTCCAAACCTGGGATCATTTTTAGAAGCTCAATAGTGAAGATATGGTCACCACTACGCTCCAAGTGGCAAGGCGTGTGATAAACAATACGCTTATTCAGTGGCTTCATTTTTGGTAAGTTCCCCTCACGCCACTCATTGAACATAAAGCGACTAAATAGATGAACTTTATCAGCAACCTTCTGGTTATCGACATCGAGTACATGGGGATACTCTTCTTGTAAGGTAAACGCACAGGTCGACGACGTTGAGATCACCGACTCAGAGCGGCTCTCTAACGCTTTCTCCAACTGACTCACATTAAGCTCTGCGTTTTTCTTTGCTTTGGCGTGAAAACCATTAGCAATCAGGGGCACGCCACAGCACTTCTCTCGCTCTAGTAACTGGACACCAATATTCATCGCGTTCATAACACGGATGAAGTTTTGGCCTACGCTGTGATCGTTATAGTTAACGTAGCAACCATGAAAATAGCTGATTTGACGGCGATATTGGCTTTGATCGGCGACGTGTTTTTTGTACCAACGACGGAAAGTGCCATGTGAATATTTAGGTAAAGACTTATGATCATGCACCTGAATAGTATGGTGCATGGCTTTTTTCACGAGGCTTTGCTCAGTGAGTTTATTAACAATAGGGGCAAACGGCGTGGCTAAGCTACCAAAGAGATCAGTATGGCTCAAAACGAAATCTCGTGCCGTTGTCAGGCTTAATGCTTGCGCCCATGTTTGCCACGCGCGGCAGCGATAATGTCGCCAATACGCACCCCTGAAGGACAAGCTGTTTCACAGCGTTTGCAGTTAGTACAAAGCTTAAGTACATCATCAAAAAACTCTGGGCTTTTCAGTCTCAAACGCTCTCCATCCGGGCCACATTGCTTAGGTCCTGGGTATTCAGGATTGGCTTTTGCGACCGGACAATAGACAGTACACACCGTGCACTTAATGCAGTTCTCAAAGGTTTTCGTTTGCTCATCACCATGGAGGCTAGCGACGGCGATTAGTTCAGCTGGGCGGACGGCAGTCATACTAGCGCTCCTTTCTTTTGTGATTGATTAGGCTGCTGTGAGTGGCTTAATTTTTGTGCATAACAAACTGACTCTTCGCGTTCTGCGATAGCATCAGCAACATGGAAACCAGTGCTTATCGCCACGCCACCACCACAGCCATGAGCGATAGGATCATAATGAGCAAGAATAGAGCCTGCACAGTAGACATTATCTATACACTGCTGCGCTTTAAGAGGCTTGAATTCCCGATTAGTTGACACGCCAAAATTCATAAATGGATGGGATGTTCGGGAGAAAAAGTGCTTTGAATACCATGACTCCCGCCCACCGATGTCTTCAATATCCAAATCAAAGATGGGCTCGCTCACCTTATGATGCTCCGCTTTCAGGCCTTTGCTAAAGAAGCTCCCAGATGCCAGTACCACAAACTTCGTATTGATAGGTACAGTTCGCATTTTTCGAGTATACAAACACGCAAGCGAAAGCTGGTCACCGTCTTGCTTGAACACACCGTGCGTCACCTCGTCACCAACATGAAGTGCCCCACCCGCTTCAATAAATGCTCGTCTTAACGTGTCTTCTATTCGAATACCTAAAAGCGATGGCGGCATGGTCGGCACTTCATGAAATTTTAGATGTGTTTCAGCGGCCAGTTTTTCCATCAGAGCTAAGCCATCTCCGTTACCAAGAATTGAAGGCATCAACACCAAGTCGTTCGGCGTAGCAACCTGCCTAAGCTGGGAACATACGCTTGCAAAATCAGCCTCTTGACGCAGCAGCCGAGACACATCAATAGAACGAAATTCGTGGCAATTTCTTTGCGCTATACCAGATGTATCAAGCGTGATTTTTACTGTGAGCAGCTCTTTGTCAGCGAACATTGGTAAACTCGCCAACTTGGCTTTGGCAATCTCTGGCTGGAAATCTCGGAACCCTTCAATCGATACTAAGATCACTCGTTCAATCTGATTGAGAGCTGCGAATTTCTGATCAAGTTGCCATACGTAAGGTTGAGATAACCATGTGGCCTTTAATGTACCTAGGCTACTGATTCGATAATGATTATCCATTGAATCTTGATGTTTCAAAGGCAGCCCATGTTTTCTCATCAACTGCTGAAACCAGCTGAGCGATTCGAAGACCCGTTTCTCACCTAACTTTGCGTAAGGGTGTAAAGACGAAGTCTTAGCAAGCTCAGCAATTTCATCAAAAGGATTGCGCACCGCTTCTCCGGTTATTGGCGAATGACTCAACACATCGATAGAGCCAGATGAAAAATGCATCGCACTTTGACCATGAGAAACCACGGCGGTTTTGAGTCCACGCTCGATGCATCTTAAAGCGCTGCTAAAACCTGCAAGGCCGCCACCAATGACAACCACATCATAATCAATCATTGCTCAGCCTCCACTTCCTTATCTGTCGCTTGCTTATCTACCGCTTGCTTAGTTTCGCCGTGATTTACACCATCTTGCTTGAACTCAAAATCCCCGGTGCCAAATAAGCCTTGATATACCCAGTAGCTAAATTCCGCCTCCCGCAGAGCATCTCCCCAAAGCACAGGTTTCGTGCCTTTCCAGCGCTCTTCAAGAAAGTCATGCAGCATCTCTCCAACTTCGTACCCCGAAAAGTTACCGTAGTCGGCCAATAGACTGGCTGCTCGATAGCTGCACATTTCGCCCTGACATGGTCCCATTCCCAACCTTGTTCTTCGGCGCAAGTCGACGAGGTTATGCACATCCAACGCTTTTACCGCGTATTCAATTTCACCTGCTGTGACCATCTCACATTCACAAATCACAGATTGGCTGGCTTGGTCGTCAGATAAAAACGCCAGTGCCCGTTCTCCATGTCGATCAATCGCAGAGTGATAAACTGGCTTCGCGATACTTGCGGTTTTCTTAGCAGGTGTTGGGGCACTATAAGAGCCTGGCAAAGGTGTGGTGTGCGTGATGCAAGGGTTGGTGTTACCAAGCTTTTTCGCGACACTGTCGGTGGCCATTTGCGCCATGAGTCTGTAGGTCATTAGCTTGCCACCGGTAATGGTGGTAAAGCCATGCAGGCCGTCAAACTCCGCGTGATCAACAAGAACGATGCCCCGGCTGATATTACGCCCGCTAGTATCTTCACTGAGTGAAACCAAAGGTCTGACGCCCGCATAAGCACGTAGCACCCTGCTTTGGCTCATGATTGGTGCAAGCTTCGCACCTTCTTCCAAGAGAATGTCGACTTCATCCGCGCTCACACGAAGATCGTCTATTTGGTCGTAATCAATGTGTTCGGATGTGGTTCCGATGAGGGAAATGGTGTCGCCGGGCACTAAAATATCGGCGTCAGCTGGTTTACGGCAACGATTGATGACTCGGTTATTGATGCGGTAATCGAGTATCAGAAGAGATCCTTTAGCTGGGAACATTTTTACGCTGAGATCCGCATACTCACATATTGTCTGCCCCCAAATACCAGCAGCATTAATGACCTCTTGCCCAAACACCTCAAACGGTAACTGAGTGCGTGTATTGAAAGCATTAACACCAATGACTCGATCCCCTTCTCGGATGAGAGACGTCACAACACAATGGCTAAATAGTCTAGCGCCTCTCTCTTTGGCATCGAGTACGTTTGAGGCACAAAGCCTAAATGGATCAATGGTGCCGTCCGGTACTTTAATAGCGCCAAGCATTGCTGGGTTGGCGTTAGGCTCAAACAGCAGCGCTTCTTTGGTCGTCATTCTCTCCGTTTCGATTCCGGCGACATCACAGGCTGCGACGAACTCATCTTGAAAGGAGAGTTCATCTTCTGGAAGCGTGATGAACATACCGCCAGTATCTTCGATACAGTGTGAGGCAATGGACTTTAGGATGCGATTTTCTGCAATACACTCCATCGCAGAATCTGGATCAGTGACGGCGTAACGAGCACCAGAATGCAACAGGCCGTGATTTCGACCTGTCGTACCAGAAGCCAAGTCATCTCGCTCTAGTAAAATACAATCAATGCCCCGCAATGCGCAGTCCCGCATAATGCCAGATCCCGTCGCACCGCCTCCTATAACGATCACCTCTGTTTGATACCGAGCTATTGCTTTCATTGCATCCCACCCATTGAATTAACGCAAAAATAGTGTGGCATTAAAACTCAATAAGTTTCGAGATTTCGCTCACAAATGTTCGTTCGAGCACAATATCGCGCAATTTAGTTTCGATATAAGCCATGACAGGAAAACAAAATACAAAAAAACCAGCCATAAAGGCTGGTCTCTCAAGTCCTGACTCGTTATCAGACGCTAAGCAATTTCAACGTTAATCTCATTATCTTTCAGAACATTACAGATTTCTTTCGGTGGTTTCATATCAGAGATGACCAAGTCGACTTCTTCGATACCACCCAGTTTCACCATCGCATTGCGGCCAAACTTACTGTGGTCGACTCCCAACAAAACGCTCCGGCTGTTTTCAATGATCGCGCGTTTTACTCGAACTTCATGGTAATCGAAATCCAATAGTGAACCATCGTAGTCAATCCCACTGATGCCCAAAATACCAAAATCAAGTCTGAACTGAGCCACGAAATCAATGGTCGACTCTCCTGTAACACCGCCATCGCGGCCACGAACTTCACCACCCGCCAAGATGACACGGAAGCTTTCTTTGTGCATCAACATAGATGCGACATTGATGTTGTTGGTCACGATACGCAAGTCACTGTGTTCAACCAATAGCGCTTTGGCAATGGCTTCTGGCGTGGTACCGATATCGATAAACAGTGTCGCACCATTCGGTATGTGTTTGACGAGCTGCGCAGCAATCCGCTCTTTCTCTGCCTGATTGGAGACTTTGCGGCTCTGGTAGGACGAATTTTCAGAGCTAGTCACAATGGTTGCCCCACCGTGATTACGTTTGATTTTGTTCGCATCCGCCAATTCGTTTAAGTCTCGACGAATCGTTTGTGGGCTCACATGAAACTTTTCGACCAAATCTTCCGTGCTGACGTAGCCATGCGTGGTCACCAATTCAATGATTTCCTGATGTCTTTTTATCGCTTTCAACCACACTCCCTCGCGTTAAAACCATGGTGAACCTCGAGTTTACTTGGTATTGGTAAGGTTTTAAATAGTCGCTACAGCAAATCTGTCCATTACTGTATCCGATTACAGATAAAGCAAACAAAACACTGCTCCATTTCGCACAAAATAACCAAAACGAACATAAAATGTGCTTTAGATAACATTTATGAACATAATACGAACATTTTTAACTTTCGTACGCACATATGAGATCTAAGCCGGATTTCTAACTGGTCTAATTAGCTACAATCCCAGCGCACATTTGATATGCATATGAAACAAGACCAAGGAAAGAACTATGAGTATAAAAAAAAGATCCTGCGCTACTCGGCCAGTGTATCGCAGAGTTTATTGGTACTGGCTTGCTTATATTTTGGGGTGTGGGCTGCGTTGCAGCGTTAGTGTTAACCGGTGCTGAATTCGGCCAATGGGAAGTGAGTATTGTATGGGGCTTAGCGTGGCGCTTGCTGTGTACTGCACCGCAGGTGTTTCTGGTGCTCACATCAACCCAGCGGTAACCATTGCTCTTGCCGCATTCCACGGGTTTGAAAAGCATAAGGTACTGCCTTATATCGCATCGCAAGTTGCAGGCGCATTCTGTGCGGCGGCGTTGGTATATGGATTGTTCAGCAACTTGTTTGTTGACTGGGAGCTTGCCAATGGCGTGGCTAGAGATACTCCTGAAGCACTTGCAACAGCAGGTATTTTCTCAACCTACCCTCACGCTTCTCTATCTTTCATGGGCGCAGCAGCGGTGGAATTTACCATCACAGCAGTTCTCATGTTCGGCATTTTGGCGTTTGGTGACAGCAATAACGGCGGCGAATCTCGCGGAGCGATGGTACCACTGTTGATTGGTTTGCTTGTTGCCACTATTGGTGGCTCACTTGGCGCACTGACCGGCTTTGCGATGAACCCAGCACGTGACTTCGGTCCTAAGCTATTTGCCTACTTTGCTGGTTGGGATTATGCACTGACGGGAGCGAAAGAGATCCCATATTTCATTGTTCCAATTTTTGCCACTATCGCAGGCGGTCTATTTGGTGGCTGGTTATATCCAAAAGTGATTGGCGCTTATCTTCCTGCTGCTGGCGGTTGTACTAGCCCGGCGCAATGCGAGGAAGAAGCTGAAGTCAACGACACGGAAGCACACGTTTAATAAGTTAACTCTATCCCCTACAGATAATTACAACGAAATCAAAAGGACACTATTATGACTAAGAAATACATCGTCGCTCTTGATCAAGGCACCACCAGCTCACGAACGGTCGTACTTGACCATGACGCTAATATTGTCAGTGTCGCCCAAAGAGAATTTACTCAAATCTATCCAGAAGCTGGGTGGGTTGAGCATGATCCGCTAGAGATCTATGCCACGCAGAGTTCCACTCTGATTGAAGCACTTGGCCAAAAAGGCATCACTTCCGATGAAGTGGCCGCTATCGGCATTACCAACCAACGTGAAACAACCATCGTCTGGAACAAAGAAACAGGCGCCCCAGTCTACAATGCCATTGTTTGGCAATGTCGCCGTACAGCAGAAATCTGCCAAGAACTTAAACAACGCGACGGCCTTCAAGAATATGTTCGCGAGAACACAGGTCTAGTACTCGACCCATACTTCTCGGGTACCAAAGTAAAATGGATCCTCGACAACGTCGAAGGTGCTCGCGACCTAGCCGAAGAAGGCAAACTGATGTTCGGTACTGTAGACACATGGCTCGTCTGGAAGATGACGCAAGGCCGCGTCCACGTGACTGATTTCACCAACGCATCACGCACCATGCTTTTCAATATCAATACGCTTGAATGGGATGAACACATCCTCAAAGAATTTGATATTCCACGTTCTATGATGCCAGAAGTGAAGCCATCTTCAGAAGTGTACGGCCAAACCAACATTGGTGGTAAAGGCGGTACACGTATCCCTATTGCGGGTATTGCAGGCGATCAGCAAGCCGCGCTATTCGGTCAAATGTGCGTAGAACCAGGACAGGCGAAAAACACCTACGGCACAGGTTGCTTTATGCTGATGAATACCGGTAAAGAGAAGATTACCTCTAAAAACTCTTTGCTGACGACTATCGCATGTGGCCCGAAAGGTGACCTTGCCTATGCACTTGAAGGCTCAGTGTTTATGGGCGGCGCATCTATCCAATGGCTGCGTGATGAAATGAAGCTATTGAGCGATGCAAAAGACTCTGAGTACTTCGCGAACAAAGTCGAATCAAGTAATGGCGTGTACGTGGTTCCTGCCTTCACCGGCCTTGGTGCACCGTATTGGGATGCTTACGCACGCGGTACCATTATTGGTATGACTCGCGGAACAGGTGCCAACCATATCATCCGCGCGACGTTAGAAAGTATCGCATATCAAAGTCGTGATGTGATTGATGCGATGCAAGCTGACTCGGGCATTGAACTCGCCTCTCTACGTGTAGACGGCGGCGCGGTAGCAAACAACTTCTTGATGCAGTTCCAAGCGGATCTACTGAACACAGAAGTTCACAGACCAAAAGTGGTTGAAGTCACAGCACTCGGTGCAGCTTACCTCGCTGGTATTGCTGTCGGGTTCTGGGAAGGATTGGAAGAAGTATCCGGTAAGGCTGAGATCGACCGTACCTTTATTCCATCAGATGATGCGGAAAAACGTGAAACTCGTTATAGCGGTTGGAAACGCGCCGTACAAGGTGTATTGAGCTGGTCTGAGTTTACTCAAGCTGAAAAATAGTCACGATTAGTCATCGGAGCGCATACGAGGTTTAACTACCTCGGTGCGCTCTTTTCGTTTGTTTATTATTGCCTCTATCCACTCCAGACCAGATAGAAATAGCCAGAGCCTAGCAATAAACACAGTGGAGAGTAGAGCACACTATCAAGCACGGCAAAATCACCCTGTTTGTTTTTTTGGTAAAGCCAACCAACTTAAAGTCGCCTATCGCTCTCAAAATAAAGATAGCTCCGACAACAATACCGGCCCAATGAACATACTCCAGCATCTCAGGCTCGATGAACACTAACTGTATCAACGCTAAAGACAGTGCAGCAAACAGCGAAAGACACATCGCCACTAATAATGTCACCCCGGCGCCCGGCGTAAACGCATTGCTCCCTTCCAATTTGGGGATCGCCAGTTGAACGCCCTTTTTACCCCCAAACGCCCAATACACGTGAACCAATGCGATGATCGATAGAATCGAAAACATCGATAAAGCGACAAGCGACTGCATGAACCCTCTCCAATTTTAAATACCTAAGTCATCTACAAAGAGGTGTACTATGTTGGAGATTGCAAACCAAGCCGAAGCACGCCAATTACGTGCGTTACATTAAAGTTTGCGTGTCGAACGACACTATAAGGCTTAGTATCCCGTTAGCTCCATATACCCCAGACCTTCATAGGAGCCTTTTATCTGCACAGGACCTTCCCAGTAAGGTACGGTCAAGGGCATTTTAGCGTTGGGGTTAATGGCGTTAATCGTCAAAGATAGTTCGTGCGTTGGAATGTCGAGTTGCCACGATGTCGGGTGCGGGTGGCCATTGAGGTCTGTGTATGTTTTTACCTTTAGAGAGAGTTCATCTGCGCTAATGGTGATTCCTTCTCGGTCACGATACATCAATCGGCCATAGGCATAGTTAGCTTCCCCTGTTTGGTTATCTCTGAGCTGAAAAACCACCAAGCTAGTGTCTGTGTCTAGCCTTAGTGCAAACCAGTCCCAACCTTGCTGAGAACCGAGCAAAAATCGCGAACTCCACTCTCGATCTATCCAAGCTTGCCCTGTCACCTGATGTGTTTGTCCTTCCACTTGAATTGAGCCCGTGATGTCAATAAACGGCTGGCTGTAATAATGTGAAGCGACTCTACCATCAGCGCTTTTTACACTGTATCCATTATCACCCTGAAGCTGAAAGGCTGACTCGCTAGAGAGTGAAAGCTCATAGCTAAATGTATCTGCGGCAACGGAAAGTGTGGCGGGGAACATGCCGTCGGACTCACTATTCCATTGCCAATCATCCAAGTACACACGAAATGGCCGCTCGGTCACACCTGCCATTTTTGGATGGGCGCGAGACCATTTCTCTTCTGCAAGATGAAGCGTTGGCGTGGTGATTGCACTGTGCGCCATATATATCTGTGTACTGTGCCAATTTGCCTCTTGTTGTTCTATGTTTTGCGACCCTTCTGGCGCTAAAGCGATTCGAAACTGTGTCCATTGAACGCCAAAAGTGTCGCCTGCACTGTTTTCTAAATTTGCTGTGAGATACCACCACTCGTAGCGAAAATCATGATGTGCCTGATGGTCTCTAGGAAACTCGATATTTCGATCAGCTGTGACCTTGGTAAAGCCTTGTTCATCTTGGCCAAGGATGGAGCCAAAACCTTGAGGCTTTGGTTCCTCGCAACCGCTCAATAAAAGTATGAGTGATAACATTGTCACCAAAAGACGGCAGGCGCTATTTTTCATCACAGCACCTCGCTCTGAAGACGCGACATCGCAGGACGTTTCACCAAACGCCATAACGGCAAAGCCGTCGCCGCGGATGCTGTTACGACACTCACAAGTGATAGCATCGCGATATCACTCCAACTCCAAACAAATTGCAGGCTCCACCCAAACGCGCGCAGGGTTACCATATCGGTTAACACATAACCCACCAACGCACCAAGTGGCAGTGCAAGGCATAAGGTAAAGCAGACCAAAACCACCATCTGCATCACAACCATGCCCAGCAATACTCGACTGCGTACCCCAAGCGCATACAACCTAGCTATGGCTGCTTTGCGCGCTTCTATAAGCATGAAGCAAGCACTAAACAACCCGATGACGGCCACCATTAACGTGACACCGTTCAATGCTTTAGTGACCGCAAATGTCTGCGAGAAAATCTCAAGTGCTATGGTTTTGATTTGTTGTTGATCGTAGAGCTGGTTGTCGCTCAACCCAAACTCGTCCATCAATTGCCTGCGCATATCATCGCTATCAAGTTCTGATTCAATACCCAAGCTAGTCGGTACAGGCGAAAATTCAGCGCGCTGCCAAAGTTTGGGGCTATCAACAACTCCCCTGTTGGTGAGCCATAATCATAAAAAATTGCACCGACTTTTAGCGGTTTTTCAAGCGCAGTGTTTAGCTCCGCAACTTCTAGCTCATCACCAAGCGCTAACCCAAGTTTCACCGCCATTGGCTCACTGATAGCCGCAAGCTCCATTTGATAAAAACGTGGCCAGAAATCTTCCACTATTTCTTTGACTACCATAGTTTGTTCGAGGGTTAACGTGTCTTTAGTGCCGAGCTTGGTTGGAAGGTTAGAAACTGTCGTATCTAAATAGCTTTGAGTGAAGATGGCGCTTACTCCTGGCATAGACTGCAACCTACTTTGAATACTGCTCATCTCACTTTGGGCGGGACTGATATAAATGTCCGCATGAAGGCGCTGCTCTAGCCACTGTTTCAATGTATGCTCAAAACTTACCACTAAGGTATTCATCGCCAGGTTCGCTGTCATGGCCAGCAGCAGTGCCATCATCGCGAGTGATAACGGCGCGACCAACTCTTTAAGCTCAGCGACGAGATAATGCTTCAACCCACTGGTAAACAGCTTTTCAGCCCAAGCGCTCAGCATTAATAGGCCTTTAGGCAGATAGAGTGGCGTAGCAACCACCAACACACCAAGCCAAAGCATAGTGACCCGAAAATGATGACTGAGGAAGAGTCCAACTACAGCCAATATTGTTAAACCAATGGCCATAACCAATAGCTGAGTGGTCTTTTGTGGTTCTGGAAGCGCGTAATAGCCACTGTGTATTGATAAAGGTTGCTGTACGCTACCCCGAAAATGTTGCCAGCATGCCCCCAGTGCAGCGGTCAACGTGATAGCGAGGGCTTGAAACAACCAGCTCCATTGCCAAGAACCTGGTAAGAGCGTGGCGCCGTAAAGCTGCTCCAACGTCAATGCTACCGTTGGATGCAGCCAATGACTCAACTGCATGCCGAATATAAAACCAAGCAAGGATCCAAGCAGAACCATGATGGTCAGCTCAACCAACAAAGCAGTAAAGACGATTGTGGATTGAAGTCCCGCTTGCTGCAGCTGAACCAGCAATCGCCTGCGCTTTAACAAACTGTACTTCACGCCATTGTATGCAATAAACAGCCCTACCAAAAAAGCCAGCATGCTCATTGCGGTTAGGTTTAGGTGGAAACTATCAGTCAGTGAATCGAGATCGCTTCTTTGAGTATTTTCAATCCACTGGCCTTGCTCTGCGACGAGACTCATCCATTTCTTCTCTTGGTCGCGGTGACTCCCAAACACCGCTATGTAGCTAAGCTGCCCAGAGCGATTGAGTAACCGCTCCGCGAAGCTAATGTCTACCAGCATTCGATTACCCAGTTGCCATTGATCTGGCACGGCATAAATTTGTGTCTTGGTGTCATCGAGTATCAACTGGCTAGGGCGCCCCATTTGCTCAAACTGTTGTTCACTCACCAAAGCGATGGGTTCACCTTGAAGCATGTCAGTCAATGGCAATTGCTGGTCGAACAGAAAAATCGGTTGTTTACCGTCTTCTCTCCCACGATTCATCGTCGCGGTGACAGCCGCAACGACGTCACTGCCCTGCACTGAATATCGCCGACCTTCAGATGAGCGAACGCGTCCTTCAAGTACCGCCAGTGATTGGCTCAACCCAGCCTGCCTGAGTTGAAAATAGAGATCGTTTGAGAAGTACTTTTGTCCAGTAGGTGGGATGATAAATTGCGAGGCGGGCAGACTCAGTTGCTCTGCGGCTTCAGCGTAGCTGCGCTTTGCATTTAGGTTTATCGCTTGCACCGCTACAAACAGCATCACCGCAAGCACAATACCAATCAATATAGAGGCGGCTTGCAATGGAGCTTGCAGATAATGACGGGCATAAACACGCAGTGCGAGCACAAGATGCCAAAGCTTAACTCGCGTCATAAAGCTGTCCGTTCACTAAACGTAATCTCGACTGCATAAAAGCTGCGCACTCCTCACTGTGCGTCACCAAAAGCACCGCCGTATTGCCTTGCTGGGTAATGTCGCCAAAAGCCGCATGACTTCTCTGCCCGATTGCTCATCCAAATTACCCGTTGGCTCATCCGCTAAAAGCAACTTAGGCTGACTAGCCAGCGCTCTCGCGATGGCAACTCTTTGCTGCTGCCCACCGGATAACGCCGCGACATGTCTATCCAGTAGTCCACTTAGCCCTAATGTCTCTACTAAATAATCACACCAATCATTCCATTGCTTTTGAGCAAGAGACAGCGGAAACGCAATATTTTGACGCACATTGAGTGGCGTCAATAAGTTGAACTGCTGGAACACAACACCTAACTTGTGGATGCGAAAATCGCTCCAGTCACTATCTCGCCATTGACTCGTATCTTGTCCATCAAGAACAAGCTCTCCTGAATTTAAAGGCTCAAAGCCCGCAATGATGTTCATCAATGTACTTTTTCCACTCCCGCTCGCTCCCATTAGAGCGACACTCGAGCCGGTAGCCATCACCAATTCACAGTCGCGAAGCACCGCGTGCACTTCATTGCCATCAACAAATTGCTTGCTAACACTGTTTAGAGAAACCAACGCACTGTTGGGCATAGAGGCTCCTTAGGATTTGTTACTAACGCTGAGAACACAATGGTGATACGCAATCAATCTGGCTTCACACCAACCCTCCAGGTGATAATTCAGTTAATAAAATGTAATTAACACAACTAGATAAGACAAGAAAGCACACACTTTTTGATTTTAGTTCACTAAATAAATGGGAAATGTGACATGAAATGCAATTCGGCCGAACAACTAACCCATTGAGTTGCTTGGCAATGGACATCCCACTATGGTGGACAGGATATGCACCTACACGCATCACCGTATTTAAACCGGTAAATGTGAATTTAGGGTGACACGGATGTAACTAACTTCAGGCGTCAGACTTGAAGTCAATAAAATAAGATAAGGAAATCAGATGCCATTTAAAAAAACCGCATTTGCACTCGCCTGTGCTTCTGCATTGCTTTCAACGTCAGCATTCGCGGCAAACGACAAGCTCACCATTGGTATTACGCAATACCCTGCTACTCTGCACCCTGACATCGACAGCATGGTGGCAAAAGCCTACACCAAAGGTTTTGTTAACCGTGAAACCATTGGATACGACCAAAACTGGGAGCTCGTTTGCTTTTACTGTGAGCAAGTCCCTAGCTTCGAGAATGGTTTAGCACAAATCGTAGACAGGCCGCATGCTAAAGAAGGTGAGAGCAAACAAGGTGTTAAGATGCGTGTAACACTTAAACCTGATCTCTATTGGGGCGACGGCACCCCGATCACCACGAAAGACATGGTGTTTTGGCACAAAGTAGTCACCTCTCCTGACGTGCAAGGTAACCCTGAGTTGACGACCATGCAGCAGATTGAGAAGCTTGATGTTGTCGATGAGCATTCAGTAGATGTCTATGTCGACCGTATCTCGTTTAAATATAACGCAGACTACATTCCACACGTTCTTCCTTCCCATATCGAAGAGTCGATATTTGAAAACGATCCAAGCAAGTACCATCTTAATACCAAGTTCGTAACAGAGCCAACCTTGGCTGGCCTATACAGCGGCCCTTATATCATCGAGCAGCTTAAACAAGGTCAATTCGTTAAAATGACCCGCAACGAACACTGGAAAGGCAAGCAACCACACTTTGCTTCGGTGACACTAAAAACTGTCTCTGACACTCAAGCCTTGCAAGCAAATCTCCTTTCCGGTGACGTCGACTACATCCCGGGCGAACTGGGTCTGACTCTCGACCAAGCACTGCAATTCGAGAAAAAATTTGGCGACAGGTTTAACGTCGATATTCGTCCTGCATCACTCTACGAGCATCTAGACGTTCAGCTCAACAATCCTCACTTGTCAGAAGTGAAAGTTCGCCAAGCATTGCTATTTGGGCTAGATCGCAAGCTAATTACCGACAAACTATTCGATGGAAAACAGCAAGTTGCTAACTCAGATACAAGCCCACTCGATAGCATCTATACCTCTGAAACACCGACCTATGACTACAATCCAGAAAAAGCTAAGCAACTACTGAAAGAAGCAGGCTATGAGCTAGTCAATGGCGTACAAATGAAAGATGGTGAGCCGCTGGAGGTGGAGTTTATGACGACTGCGGGCAACAAGACACGTGAGTTGGTACAGCAGTTCGCCCAAGGTCAGTGGAAGAAAATCGGTATCAAAGCAAACATTAACAACCAAACTGCACGCGTGTACTTTGGTACTACCTTGACCGAGCGCAAACACAAAGGTCTAGCCATGTTTGCGTGGAGCTCATCACCAGAAAACCCGCCGTTAACCATTCTGCACTCTGATTACATCCCAACCAAAGACAATCAATGGGCAGGACAAAACTACTCTGGCTACAGCAATCCTGAAATGGATCGAATCCTAGAAGCCATCGATGGCGAACTTAACAAAGAGAAGCGCACTGAGCTGTGGAAGCAATTCCAGAACTTATATGCAACGGAGCTGCCAGCACTGCCTCTCTACTATCGTTCAGACAGCTACATTCTTCCAAAATGGCTGGTTAATGTTGAGCCAACCGGACACCAACACTACTCAAGCTACTGGTCTGAGAACTGGAGTCGAGCGAACTAGATTTCGAATTCTAAAGTTCGAAATGAATAAGCATCGAAACCGCTAAGCGGTGTCCATTTTTAAGAATGAAGTGTCTATGAATGAAGTTATCTTAGACGTCCGCAATATGAGTGTGGCCCTTGGGCCGCACTTTGCTGTTAAGGATGTCAGCTATCAAATCAAGCCAGGAGAGATCCTTGCGTCGTCGGTGAGTCTGGCTGCGGTAAGTCCCTCACCTCTCTTGCCATTATGGGGCTACTCGATAAATCGCTCACCCTATCCGGTGATATTCGCTTTGGCGGAAGAAATCTTGTCGGCCTGGGTGAAAAGCAGTATCAACATATCCGTGGCGAAGGCATTGGCATGATCTTCCAAGAGCCAATGACCGCCTTAAACCCAGTAATGAAAGTCGGTGATCAGATCGCCGAAATGTTCATTATTCACGAAAACAGCTCACCCAAAGAAGCGCGTGATCGTGCCATCGAAATGCTCAAACAAGTTCACATTCCTTACCCAGAAAAGCGCGCTAATGCCTATCCGCATGAGCTATCAGGGGGAATGAGACAGCGAGTGATGATCGCTATGGCACTCGCTTGTAAGCCGAAAGTACTGATTGCCGATGAGCCGACAACAGCGCTTGATGTGACGGTTCAAGCACAAGTGCTCGACTTACTGGAAGAGCTGAGAGAAACCACAGGAACGGCAATCCAATTTATCAGTCACTCTCTCGGTGTGGTGTCGCAAATCTCGGATCGCGTTATGGTGATGTACGCGGGACGTGTCGTTGAAATTGCCGATGTGAATGAGATTTTCGATAACCCTCAGCACCCCTACACGCAAGCACTACTCGATACAATCCCACGAGTCGGTGTCGATGTGGACAGGCTGCCTGCTATTCCCGGCAGCGTACCACCACTGGATCAACGAACCGAAGACTACAGCTTTCGCGACCGCTGCCCGGAGCTCTACGATAGCTACTTACAGAAAGCGGAGAAGCGCAATCAACAAAGGCAAGACACGCAAGCGGCTCAATCCAGCTCAACGCTACAACAGCCCATATTTCGTCAACAAGGAGGCGCGGCCTAATGACTTTGCTCGAAGCCAGTAACCTGCACAAGCACTACCTCCTTGAAGCAGGCTCGATGTTCGGAAGAAAACCGAAAACCCTTCATGTCACCAACAATGTCTCCCTCAAGGTTGAGTCAGGAAAAACCACCGCGATTGTCGGTGAATCGGGCTCTGGAAAATCGACGTTAGGACGTATGCTCAGCATGTTGGAGCGTCCCGATTCCGGCGATATATTTCTCGCAGGACAAGAGGTCTCTAGATTACCTAGTCATATGCAGCGTCGATTACGACAACGCATTGGCCTTGTGTTCCAAGACCCCTACTCTGCGTTGAACCCGCGTATGCCGATTCTCTCTTCACTGATTGAGCCGATGAAAGTCAACGGCATAGGTAACAAGCAATCACAGCGTGCTCGCGCTATCGAAGTCTTAGGTTGGGTGGGCATGCGAGAAGATGTCCTTACGCGTTATCCTCATGAGTTCTCAGGCGGACAAAGGCAGCGGATCGCCATTGCCAGAGCATTAATGCTCAGCCTGAACTTATCATCGCCGATGAACCACTCTCGGCACTAGATGTGTCCGTGCAGTCGCAAATCCTCAATCTATTTAAAGATTTGCAGCAGGAGCATGGTATTGCGTTCTTATTCATCAGCCACGATATGGCCGTGGTTTACCACCTGGCACACGAAGTGGTGGTAATGAAAAGCGGAACCATCGTCGAGCAAGCCTCCAAAGCGGACTTTTTTGCCAATCCCAAACACGCTTATAGCCGAGAGTTACTCAGCGCTGTTCCAGACATTGGCAATACACGCAGGCGAAATCGCGCTCGTCAAACCGTCACCGCATAAACAGGTCGCCACTGGTCTTTAACCACTGACCTAAGCCATTAAATGTAAGGCTTTATGCCCGTATGGATACACACATTTTATGAAACGATTTATTTTTTCAAGATTACTGCAGATGCTGCTAGTTCTTCTGCTGGCATCGTTCGCTGCATACAACTTGATGGGATTAATGCCAGGCGATCCCATCGATCTCATGGTACAAAATAATCCCCATATTACCGCTGAAGACGTCGCAAGACTCAAAGCAGAGCAAGGACTGGATAAACCTGTTTATGTTCGCTACTTCCATTGGCTTGGTGATGCGCTGCAAGGCGAGCTCGGTTATTCGCGCATGTTCTCTCAACCTGCTATCTCCGTGCTTTGGGAAGCGATGAAAAACACCCTCATTTTGGTTGGCTGCGGCACGCTTCTTTCTATACTGATTGCACTACCTGTTGGTGTGCTGTGTGCAGTAAAGCAAAATCGCTTCACCGATTATCTGATTAGTGGTATCACCTATCTATTTCTATCTACACCTGCGGCTTGGCTCGCACTTATGCTGATCATGTTGTTTTCTGTGGTCTACCCCATCTTCCCAGCTGGAGGAACGGGAGAAGCTGATGGCGCTGAAGGTTTTGAAAGGCTGCGCTATATGATTCTGCCTATCCTCAGCCTAACCCTGCTCAGCATCGCCTCTATTTCGCGGTTTATGCGCTCAAGTATGCTGGAAGTATTTCGCCAAGATTTTGTGCGAACCGCAAAAGCTAAAGGAGCCTCGTCAGCACGAGTACTCTTCAAGCATTGTATCAAAAACGGCATGTTACCCATGATCACCGTGCTCGCAATGGACATTGCCGCTCTGATGAGTGGCGCCGTGCTGACCGAGACCATCTTTAGCTGGCCCGGCATAGGCAAGCTCACTGTCGACGCGATTAACGGCAGCGACTACAACGTGGCTATGCTCTGTTTTATGGTCGCCACTACCGCCATTTTGGTGATGAACTTCGTCGCCGACATTCTCTACTCCAAAGTGGATCCTCGCATTGATTTGACCAAAGGAAGCCCATCATGACCGCACTCGCAGCAAGAAGCCAAAATCCTTGGCTGCAAATCGTTCATCGCTTGTCTCGCCATAAGTTGGCGATGGCTTCTTTACTGATCCTTACCGTAATGACGCTACTGTGCTTTAACGCGACGAGTATTGGTCAATGGCTGGGTGTCGATCCGTTCGAAGACAATCTTTTTAGCCGTTTCGAAGCCCCGAGCGACACACATAAGCTTGGCACTGATGAGCTTGGGCGTGATATTTTGGTTCGCCTACTTCTGGGCGGTCAGGTATCTCTCACGTTCGCTTTTGTCGCCGCCATCGCGACGTCAGTAATTGGTACAGTACTTGGTGTTATTGCTGGTTATCATGGCGGCCGCGTCGATGCTGTCATCATGCGCGGCGCTGACTTCATCATTAGCCTGCCTGGCATCATGTTGCTGATTTTGATCCAAAGTATCGATATGACTAAGCTAGGCTTTTCAGAAGAGTTAGTTCGTAGTGATAGCTTTAGTGTCTACCGTTTAGTGGTGGTGATTTCACTGTTAGGCTGGCCATTTGCCGCTCGTCTAGTGCGCTCGAACACTCTATCCGTAAAACACCGAGAATATGTACAAGCGGCTATCGGCTACGGCGCTAGCCATTGGTTTGTGATGATGCAACACATCCTACCCAATGTCATCGCTCCAGTGATAACCGCCACCACACTTGGCATTGGCGGCGCGATACTAACTGAGAGTGCACTGAGTTTTCTTGGCTTTGGCATCAATCCACCCACACCATCATGGGGCAACATGCTACAAAACGCTCGCGAAGCCATGTGGCACTACCCAATGGCAGCGGTATACCCGGGTGTGATGGTGCTCATCACCGTGATTACAATTAACTTTTTGGGCGATGGTTTGCAGGAGGCGATTGATCCTAAAGCTTAGTGTTAATTAGCAGGGAAAGTCGTGTTGTGTTTTCCCTGCTTGCTATTAAAAAGTTGGCACAAAATTGACCTCTCCTCCTTAAAAAAGGAGAACTACTGAAACGGGTTACTTAGAATAGTTTTGTGAGGCAATAACGAATCTCTGTCCCATTTCGCACTTTCAGCCACATTCAAGATTGTCGTCATTCCCTTGAAAAAGGGAATCTCATACCACACGCCGCAAAGCTGATTTACGTGACTTAGTCGAAGATATTCAGTCACCTACACGCGCTCGGAGATCCTCACTTTCGTGAGGATGACTGTAGTCTGCCATATACCGCAGCGCTAGAAACCTTACTTAGCAGACAACGCCACACCATCAAATTTAACGCCCTGCCAACCGTACTTAATAAAGTTACGAATATTGGCATGATCAGTACCTTCAGGGTTTTTCAATACATCTTCGCGATAGTATTGGCCAAAGCATGCCAACGTTGATTGCTCATCCAGCCCTTTGATTTGAGCGAAAGCGAAGATTTTGCATGAGCCGTTGTTTTGACCAGCTTGATTCTCCGCGTCACCGTTTACAAAGCTTACTGGCGTAAAGTCGAAGTGCTCGTCAATCACTTGCATCGTTTGTTCAAACATCACTTCGTTTGGTTGTGAAGCCAGTAGTGCTAGAAATTGTTCCATTTTTTAATATCCCTTACTCATTTTCTGAGCTAGCACTATATCACTGGCGAAATAGAATGTGGGGCTGTTAGAGAAGAAAAAGCGCTCGTGAGCAAGTAAGCGAGCCCAACTGACTAAAGATTATCCAACAAACCACACACCTCCCACATCAGCGACTTTGGATATCCTTCAAGTAGTTTAACAGTGCCTTCTCAAAGTCTTTTTTAATAAGGGGCTTAGCAATCACCGTATTGACGCCACTGTCTAAAAACTCTTGTCTATTTTCACTGATGACATCGGCAGTCCACCCAAAAATTAATACACTTTCGCCATATTTTTCTCGTATCTCTGATGCCGCGCTCGGGCCATTCATCACTGGCATGTGATTATCCAATATGATTAGGTTATATTTATTAGGGTCGAACATTTCCAAGCATTCTGCGCCATTGGCGCAGCTTTCTACTTCGATATTTAAAGACTGACAAAACTTGGCGGCGACGATTCGATTGATCGCGTTGTCATCAACTAGCAGTACCTTATAGACAGAAAAATCTGCATCGATAAGATCGATACTCGATTCATCATCAACCTTGTTCTTGATAGCAGGTAGAGGGCTCTGAACCGTAAAAGATGAACCCACCCCCACTTCACTGTTTACTTTGATTTGTCCGCCCATCAGCAAGGTGAGGCTTTTCACTATCGAGAGTCCTAGGCCAGTGCCTCCAAACTGACGTGTTGTCGAGGTTTCCGCCTGCTCAAACTTCTCGAACACACTGTCTATTCTTTCTTCGGGGATCCCAATACCCGTATCTTTGACTATCAATTCACATTGCCCTTCAACTCGGCTAGACACCGAGACTGAAATTGATCCTTTTTGAGTAAACTTGAGGGCGTTACCCACTAAGTTGAGTAAAATCTGTCTCAGCCTCACCTGATCGCCAACAAACTGCGTGTCTGGATCGGTGTTATCATGAATTTCAAATAGCAGCCCTTTTTCAGAGCAGAGACTTTGATAGGTATTGTTCACAGGTGCGAGGATCTCTTGCATCTTGAACTGGGTATGTTCTAGCACCAACGCTTGGTTTTCGATCTTTGAGATATCCAAGATGTCATTGAGAATCGAAATAAGATGATTGCCAGAGCCTAGTATGAGTTGAAGTGCCTCTCGATGTTTAGGGTCGGTAATTTCTTTTTCTAAAATTTGGGTTAGGCCGAGCACTCCGTTCATCGGTGTACGAATTTCATGGCTCATCGTCGCTAAAAATGCCGACTTGGCCTCATTCGCAGCGTTCGCTTCTTTGGCTGTGGTGGTTAATTTACTTTCCAGTTTTTTGTACTCGGTAACATCTCTTTCTATCGCAATATATCGATCAATAACACCATGTTCATCGCTAATCGGCGTAATATCGATATCTACCCAATACTCTTTGCCTTGAGAATCATAGTTGAGAATTTCTGCTTTGATTGGCAGCCCCTTAGATAGGGATTCTGCAATACGTTGCTTGGTTTGCGGATCCGTATTGTCACCTTGTAAAAAGTGCCCCGGTATTTTGCCTTTCACACTCACCAACGCATAGCCAGTCATCTCTTCAAACGCTCGGTTGACCCATTCAATAGCGCCATGTTTATCCGTAATCACCACAGCATCTCTAGCGGCTTTGACTACCGTTGCAAGTAGCTTACTCTCACGCTCTTGAAGAATGAGTTCACTGTTTTTCTCCGCTAGCTCTTTTTGTGAAATTTCCAGTTGTTTATGAGGGTTGACCAGTACTTTGTTTCCGGCAAACAGCACAAGTAGAAAACTGACGCCCATGACAACTGCTATCGCATTGTAAATATGCCCCATGAAACTATCTAATTGCAGCTCTAATGATTCGGGATTCACACCTTGCATCAACGTCAAGCCGGCCCTAGCAACGGGAGTTGCGTTCACCAACCAGGCACCAAGGTCATTTTGAGTGACGTAGTCAGAGACGTTTCCTTGCGTCAATGCGTACCAGCGTTCTTTGGGGTCAATAAGTTCTCCAAACAGTTCGTCATAATCGACCGGGGTCTCACCAAATACCATTCCAACGAAGTTACCGTTGCTGATTATCGGCATGAAAATTTTGATACATATATGGTCAGTATCGTTATGGAGAAGGTAGACTGGCGCAGGGGTAATCAGATTTGACGCCAACCGCTTCATTTCATCAAAAATGCGGATTTCGTTGGCTCGAGATGGATGTCGAAACTTGTCTTCAAAAAGGACTTCCCTATCCGCGTTAAACACCGCGAACAAAACTGAACGTGTATCTCCCTCGTAGCGGTGCAAAGTCGAATCAAGGTTTAAGCTCTGCTTTCCTTCAAGAAATCCAACAATATCTTTGTTACTAGACGCCAGCTTAACGCGCGCCTTTGCGTTGTCTAAGTATTCTTCAACAAACAACTTAGCTGCTTGAAGCTCTAGATTAGACCCTGTGGTTTGCAGATAGTCTATGGCGTGCTTGGACTCTCGACCTAAAATAACGACAGACGCAATAGCAAATACACACATGACAAAAGTCGTGTATATCAATACTAACGTTCTCCCGCTTAGCCCTTTTAGTTTCAGCACGTTAAGTCCCTTTTACTAGTCACTCCTATGAATCTAGGCGATTTTGGACGGATATGCAGTACAACTTCACGAAAAAAGGAAAGTCCATTAGCTTATAACTCTGTTTTTAACGCTCCGAGGCAGTTCACTAAACGCACTAAAGTTTTTAAATTTCTTGATGTTAGCCACCCAACCCATCATTTAACGTCTATATTTCTGTTAAGCCCCCTCTTCAATTCAAGGATGATGAACAGCAAAGCGCGATTTGCCACTAAGGTGGCGCTGAGTTTGACTCTCGCTTATCTCATACCTTTTGCTATGGGATGGCCTCAAGCTTCCACGGCTGCGACCACCGTTATGCTCATTGCATCGACGGGAAGTCAGCGTGAGTCTTTTGAAAAAGGTAGCCTAAGGGTACTTGGCACTATTGTCGGTGCAGTTATCGGTCTTATTTTAGTGGGTGCTTTCGCTCAAGACCGTTTTTTGTACATGTTAAGTGTATCTATTGTGGTGGCGCTCATCTTTTACCTTCGCAACGCCTATCAAAGTGATCCTACTCTGCTCATGCTGACGGCGGTCATGACGCTTATGATGTCAAATGGCGGCGACGCTGAAGGTGCATTTCTTTATGGTGTCGACCGTGCTTATATGACGGTATTTGGAGTAACGATATACACCTTAGTGGGCGTCTATCTATTCCCCAGTAAAGCAGAGCAAAACCTCACTGCACTGCTTCAAGAAACCTTAGACATACAGCAAAAAACCTTCACCGTAATTTCCGCGTCTTTGCCAGGTATGGCGCCTTCCGCTTCGAATGATATTCAATCAAATGAAACAAAAGACGAAACTGATGAACAGGATTCTTCCGAAGACACCACTCCATCCATCGATGAGCTAGTCGAAAAACTGTTCACCGCACAAACCACGCTCGAGCAGCGCTTCAACGTCATCAAAAAGGAAAGCAGCGAAGTCGCGGCGTACATGCAGGAGTGGAAACTGGTTATCCACCACAGCCAGAAAATTACTCAATTTCTTGCCACTTCGTCGAGTGCGCGATTCAATCACGCTGACACCAATGATTACTTGACTGAGTTCCCTGAGTTTGTCGCGAAAATTAAAACGTTGCTCTCGCAAAGTCAGCAGTTTTTGACCTCACCTGAAAGTGGAGAGTTGTTCCGCTTTGAAGAGAAGAAATTACAAGTTGATGAAGCAAAATTGGCGGCAAGCAATCACCTTACCAGGGCGTCGGTGTTGACTTTAGGTTATCTAATGAATCGGCTCTATGACAACGCAGGTAAGCTTGCTGAAACGGTTAGCTGTATCGACTCCATCACCAAAGTGGTGTCGTTTAAAGAGACACTTTCTCCCATGCCAAGTGCCTTTTTGTGGTGGGATGCAGAAAACTTTAAAACATCGATTAAGGTCTTCGTCACTTACTGGGTCGCAAGCGGTTTATGGATTATGTTTAACCCACCAGGTGGTTACAGCTTTGTGATTTTCTCTACCATATTTATGGCAGTCCTGTCTTTTATGCCGCTTCATCCTAAAGCGCTGGGGTTTCTGTTCACATTCGGCTTTTTATTCGCTATCCCCGCCTATGTATTTATTTTGCCCGCGCTGGAGCTCGGAATTGAACTCGCACTGTTCCTATTTATTTATACCTTTATAGGCTTTTACCTATTTAAAGGGCCTATCACCATCTTCTTTATGTTGGGTATGTTTGTGCTTGGGATAGACAACACAATGACCTATCACTTTGGCATCATTCTTACCGTCATGACCTTATTTTACCTTGTGGTAATGATGATTGTGTTTTCGCACTACTTTCCCTTTTCCAGTAAAGCAGAGCATCTATTTTTAACCGTTAGACAGCGACTTTTCTTTCACTTACACCGTTTGCTTCTCGGCATGCAAAATACCAAACCAAGTGGGCTAACAAGGCTGCGTCTCGCATTGCACGTTAAAACCGCCAATGTCGCGTCTAAAAAGCTGGTGCTTTGGGCAAGTAAGGTCGACGTGAGTTATTTCGATAACAATACCCAACAACACTTAGTTCACTACGCCAAACGCTGCGGAGTTTTAATGGGGCATGTGAATAATCTTGTTGCTGCACAAACAATTCTGAAAAATAACTCATTGATTACTAAGCTTAGAGAGACTCACATCGATACTGTTTTGCCAAACCTGGTTAAAGTGCATGGGCTCAAGACACATGCCTCCAAGGTGAAAGGTGTCGCGCAATCAAACAGTCATGAGTATTTCGAACAGGCTGAGCAAGACTACACGCAAGCGGAACAAGCTCTGGAGACCTTTTTCGAGTCGCTCGACTTGGATGAAATAGACAAAAATGACATTGCAGGCTTCTACCTATTTCTTCATTTAAAAAGAAATCTGTATGAATCACTGAAAAATGTTCAAGAGGCCAGTCAAGATATCGATTTGGAGAACCTCAAGATGCATCGATTTTAGGGAAGAAAAAATGATGAGCTATCGGCTATTTATAGCCCTTACTACGACTATGCTTATGACGCCTGCACTACGCTTGGCCCTGAATTTGAGCCGAGCAGTAAGGTAGTGCTTCCTCAGTCATGGAGCGACAGTGAAACCGAATCGAGCACACAATCGACGGCAAACTGGTGGCAACAGTTTAACGACCAGACCCTCAATCAACTTGTGGAGAAAGCCGCTAAACAAAATCTCGATGTTGAAGCCGCTGGACTTCGAATCCTACAAGCTAGAGCGGTATTAGGCATTGCTGATGGCCTGCGTTACCCACAAGCTCAAGCCATATCGGGCAATTTGGCTCGAGCCTATGTCAACGAAAGCTCCTTCAACAACGCTGCCATCAGTTTCGATGCTGGTTGGGAAATGGACGTTTGGGGAAAATACGCTCGCGGTATTGAAGCCGCGCAGGCAACCTACTACGCCTCGATTGCCTCCTATAACGATATATTGGTGACCATTACTTCAGAAGTGGCACGCAACTACATCAACTATCGTTCATTCCAAGAGCGTATGTTGCTTTCGCAGCGAAACATTGAAATTCAAGAGCGTGTTGTGAACATCACTCGAGTTCAATTTGAGTCCGGTAACGTCACCGAGCTCGATGTTCAACAAGCGAGAAATCAGCTATTCACCACAAAAGCGGCACTGCCAGCGCTTGAAATTGCCATGTTGCAAGCACGCAATGCACTTGCTGTTTTGCTTGGTTTATTGCCAGAACAAGTCGATCCTTTTCTTGAAGATGGGATGAATCAAAGGCTCGCTGAATATGAACAACGTTTTCGTTCATCAGGCTCCAAATCTCTGATATCAGAAGATGAGGATGGTTCAATTGTGCCCGAGGCTCCGGCACTTGCCTCCAATATCGACGCCAGCTTGGTCATGAGACGCCAGATCTGCAAGTCGCCGAACTTCAAGCTCATGCCCAGAGTGCACAGATTGGCGTGGCAGAAACCGCGCTATACCCAAGTTTTTCCTTATTTGGTTCGATTGGTATCGACAGCTCAGTCCCTTCAGGTTCAAGCTTTAGCTTTAATGACTCACTAACTTTAGTGGCTGGTCCTGCCTTTAGCTGGAACATTTTTCAATACGGTCGAGTTAAAAATAACATCCGCCTCGAAGACGCTCGTTTTCAAGAAACAATGACCAACTACAACAAGAAGGTTCTACAAGCGGTGCAAGAAGTCACCAACGCAATGGAAGCCTACGAGCTCTATGTTGAGCAAAAAGCGCTCCGACTTCAATCGGTCAACGCGTCGGTGCGAGCATTCAATATCTCGCTTACTCAGTATGAGAACGGCCAAATCTCGTTTGAGCGCCTGCTCAATTCGGTAGAGAAAATGACTCGCAGTGAAGATAGCTACGCACAGATTAAAGGAAATGTCGCCAATCAGGTCGTCGCACTTTACAAGTCACTGGGTGGCGGTTGGCAAATTCAATCCGGACAGAGCTTTGTGTCTCCAGATAACATTGAACAGATGCAAAAAAGAACGGATTGGGATAACCAATTAAACCAAGAAAATACTGTCGTACCAGAACTGATGTTTAGAACCGCATCCACCAAGGAGGAGCCGTAGATGCCACACGAACTCGCTTGGGGCGATATCTATTTTTCACCGCTACTTCTCGTTGTGTGTATGGCGATTGTCGCCACATGGATCACGGTGATCATCATGAACAAAACTAAGTTGTCGCGATTTGTCGCATTCCCCTCACTGACGTTCCTTGCCATTGTGGTGATATACGTCGTTGCCTTCGACCACTTTGTGATTAGGTTTTAGGAGCCTCTCGAATGAAGAAATCCATTATTATCGTCCTGAACTTAGTCATACTTGGCGGCGCGGCCTGGTTCGGGTATCAAAAGTACCAAGACTACTTCAATAACCCTTGGACGCGAGATGGCCAAGTAAGGGCAAATATTATTAAAGTCGCGCCCCGTGTCTCAGGCCCCATTGTTAACGTTGCGATCACCGACAACCGAAGAGTACAGAAAGGCGATCTTCTTTTTGAGATTGATCCAGAGACTTACCAGGTTGCATTGGCTCAAGCGGAAGTAGCACTTGAACAATCCATCATCAGCTCTAAGGGCAAGAAAATCGAATACGACCGCCTGCTCGACATCCGTAAAAAAGATAAAGGCGCGGTATCACACAAAGATCTAATTCGACGAGAAATCTCTTATCAAGAGTCCCTACTTAAAATCAAAGCGTCGGAAGAAAAGCTGAAATCCGCCAAGCTTAACCTAAGCTATACCCGTGTCGTAGCTTCGGTCGATGGGTTTGTATCCAACCTCGATATTCGAACAGGTACGCAGGCGGTGGCCAACCAACCGTTATTAGCCCTGATTGACGAAAATAGCTTTTGGGTATTCGGCTTCTTCAGAGAAAACCAACTGCCACAAATCAAACCAGGTAGTGACGCACGGGTCACCTTAATGTCGCATCCGGACACACCTTTAGAAGCGACCGTCGACTCTATTGGCTGGGGGATTGCGCCCAAAGACGGCACCGTGGGTTACAACTTACTGCCTAATGTAAACCCTGTATTCCAGTGGATTCGACTCGCGCAGCGTATTCCAGTGCGTATTTCGATAAAAGAACTGCCTGAGGGGGTTCACCTAAGATTTGGTCTATCGGCTTCTATTATGGTGATGGAAGACGCTGAGTAACGTGCCACATGCTTTTATGTAATAGGTAACACAGTCACAAAGATGCAAGGATAGATAGGATGAAAGTAGGAAGCCGTCTTAAAAACATCAATCAGGAAAACAATTTCTTCTATTTGACCCTCGCTTTAATCGCCCTATTGATAAGCGGCGCTTTAGCAGAAGTTGCAGGCAGTGGCGCTATCGAACATGTTCTTCAGTTCACGATTATCATTACCTTTATCGTCTGCTTTGCTAGCCTTAGGTTTGATAAAAACTGGTCACGGCTTCTCAAGACACTTGCTCTATGCTGGGTTGCCGTTATTGTTTTCAAACTCATATTCGAGCGACGTGAAATGGATATTGCCATGCTCGCGCTCACCTTTTGTTTCTTCTTTGGGACATTTAAATCCACAGCAAGGCAGGTACTGTTTCATGGAGAGGTAAATACCAACAAAGTCATCGGCTCAGTCGCTTTATTTCTCCTGCTTGGCTTAATGTGGGCTATCGTTTACTTGGTAGTCATTGAATATTCACCGGGTGCATTTACCGGTATGGAAGCGATTTCTTGGGGAGAGAACTTCTCAAACGCGGCCTATTTTAGTTTCGTTACCTTAACCACACTCGGTTACGGTGATATAAGTCCAGTGACGCCGCTGGCTCAGGTGGTGGTGTATTTAGAGGCGATTGTGGGCGTATTTTATATGGCCATCGTCGTATCGAGCTTGGTCAGTGCAAATTTGCAACACAGGGAAAAACAAAATGGATAGACAAACCGAACAACGTCAAAGCAAGCTCTTTGTCAACAATATGGTGGAGTCGGCTATTCGAATCGGCTTACTCGTACTTTTGCTCAGTTTTACTTACGACATCATTAAGCCGTTCATTATTCCGGTGTTGTGGGGGGCAATCATTGCCGTGGCACTGTTGCCCGTCACCAAAAAGCTCGAACGTTCGCTTGGTGGTAAACGGGGTTTGGCTTCAATGTTAGTTGCGTTAATTGGTATTTCTATCTTAGTTATACCATTTGTATTGGTATCAGGCTCCATTTATGACGGTGTCGCCCATACAACAGAAGTGTTGCAAAGCGGTGAGATTAAGATCCCAGGCCCTACCGACAAAGTCGCCCAAATCCCAATCATCGGCGATAAGCTATACAGCATCTGGAATTTGTTCGCGACCAATATTGAAAAAGGTATTCAGCAGTTCTTGCCTGAAATCAAAGGCTTCTTAGGCACTATCGCTTCTATCCTTGGTGGCGCTCTAACAAGTCTGATTATGTTCATCATCTCTTTGGCGATTGCGGGTGGCTTTATGGCTCACGCAGAAAAAATTTCTGGGGCACTAGAAACCGTCGCGGTTCGAGCGGTTGGTAAAAAAGCCGAGCAGTGGGCAAACTTGATGGCGGCAACCATTCGCAGTGTGTTACTTGGCGTCGTCGGTGTTGCCTTTATCCAGTCAGCAATTATTGGCGCGGCGATGTTTGTTTTCAAAGTACCAGCTGCGGGTTTACTTACACTTGCGACCTTAATTTTATGTATCGCTCAACTTCCGGCGCTGTTGATTGTCGCTCCCGTGATTTTCTATGTTTATTCAACAGGCGATGGCACCAGCACTACAATATTCACGATTTGGGCATTAGCTGGCGGCCTATCAGATAACTTCCTAAAACCTATGCTAATGGGCGTGGTGTTGACGTTCCTATGCCTATCATCCTAATAGGTGCTATTGGTGGTATGCTCTTTGCGGGCATCATAGGCTTGTTCTTGGGGGCAATTGTCTTGGCGATTTGGTACGAGTTGTTCTTGTTCTGGATAAACTATGAAACTCAGAGTGAGCTAACCGAGTCACAGCAAAGTGAAGAAGAGGTAGAAGACTACCGCATATAGCACTTGTCTCAGGTCGATCTTAAGGCCTATTCACCAACCTATTATTACATAGCCTTGTTCGTGCATAACCGCTAACAACAAGGCTATGTTGATTTTAAAAATGATGAATTATTTTTTAGCAATAACTAGACCATGATTGCTTGCACCCAATAAGCTCGGTTCCTGGCAGGTTGCTAAATGATAGTTGAGCCAAGATTGGTACTGAGTAGTTGTAAATCGATTGACTCCTTGGTCTAAATATCGATTAAAACCATCTGTAGCTGCATGAGCTGTGACTAGAAAGCCTGCTCCTTTGACTAGCAACTCCATCTCCCTTGGTGAAGCAAAATAGCCAACATTAAAGAAACTATCCGCCTCCTGGGTTGAGACCGTGCCTTTGGAGTGCAATTCACCAAGTACCTCAGGCGTAATAAGGTGAGGAAAGCGTTGGGCAAATAATCCAGCAACGAAAAACTTGGATATATAAGCTATTGCAAGCACTCCACCAGGCTTCAAAATGCGCTTAGCTTCTTGAATCGCTTGCTGACGCTCATATGCAGTTTTTAAGTGATAAAGCGGCCCCAAGATGACACATAAATCTTGAGATTCATCCTCGATAAAAGGCACATGACATGCATTCCCTTCATGAATATCGAGCACCAATCCTTGCTCCAAAGCATTCTCTTTGAGCATACGTACCTGATCTGGAACCAACTCTACTGCAGTGACATGGCATCCTTGACTAGCAAACTCTAAAGAATAACGGCCTGTCGCAGCGCCCAGCTCACAAACATATTTCCCCTTACCAAGATAGTCACTCAATAAGTGCATTGTGGTGTCATACTCAAGCTGGGTTATGTACTGACGAGTTAAACGCGAATGTTCGTCGGCATCAGTGTATTGGGCGATTAATGCATCCATTGAGTTTCCCCATGGCGAGTAAGATGAACTTGAGACATTACCTTTCCTTGTAAAACCGTTACTTAAGAACAATATGCCACTAACCCCATAACTAAGTAAACCACATGACACTCATTGCGGTCACACCAAGCCTACATCTGAGACTCACTTGGGTATATACTCCCTAGCATACCAAAAACTCGTATAAAGCAGTTTCTAGACAACCTTGGTTCCCATCCTGACCCAATTATGCAACTCTCAAACTTCAAATATAAAACACGAAAGGGCCCTGACTATCGTCATGGCGAACAGGTTTCTTTTTTAGATATTAAGGAGACCTTTGGTATTGGCGGCATCCGAGTTGGAAGTTGGGTAAACTCAGAAGAGAAAGATCTCGCCGCTAACCTGATCTTTGATTCGTTGGCTGACTTAGCGTTTTATCTAGCACTGCCAGCCAAGGCTATCGGCCTGCGTGGCAATCTGAACCTTGCTTTTGGCACGGGTGGCCGTAAAGGAGTACAAGCGCACTATGCCCCCAACCAGAGAGAACTCGCACTTGCTAAAAACGCAGGAGCTGGAGCCCTTGCGCACGAATTCTGGCACGCCTTCGATCATTATATCGCCGAGAAAGCCTTTGATATTGGTAACCGTTCAGGCCCTCAGACAAAGATACTATTCGCGAGTGATTGCTGGCTTACCAATACCAAACACTTGCCTCACCCTTTAAATGACCGCTTACTTAATGTGTTCGATACTGTGCTGCTTAGCAGCGATGGCATGGATCGACACGACTATGTTTCTCGGAGCGTGAAAGCTGATAAAGCCGCAGGGGTTAACTATTTTTCGCAGCCAACTGAAATGATGGCTCGTGCATTTGAAGCAGTGGTCGAATCATGCTCAGAGATTGAAAACTCGTACCTGGTCTCAGGTACCGAGAAACAAGACCTTATCGCGCTGTATCCAGACATGCTCCATCGCCAAACCATCAGTGATGCAATGCTGGCGTATTTTAAACCGCTAGGGGAAGCGCTAAGCCGATAGCTTTTCAGCGCTTAAACTGATAGTCACCAAAATAGACATCGGCCTGCTCTACAGACCACAACGGCTGTTTTGCCATAACTTTGGAAAAAAACGGGCTGTTTAGGTAACCATTTAGCCAGTCGCGAACCTTGGGATAAGGCGCTTCACGAAACCACTGTTTGTCGATACGAGCGAACTTTCGAATAAATGGGAGTAAGGCGATATCAACAAGGCTTTCTTGCTCTCCAAACAAAAAACGGTGCTCAACAAGGCGCGATTCTAGCTTTGCCAGCTCACGTTCACATTCTTGCCGCAGGGGTATCATAGTGTCTTCGTGGTAGCGTTTTGCACATCCAAAAGCGTTGAGTGCTGGGTCAAAATCTCTTTCAAATGCCTCAATCAGTGTCAGCATAAGAGGCAGTTGATTGTGACTATCCTTTGCTAATAATCCATGAGGATCATTTTTTGATAACGCCCAAACCATGATATCCAGACTTTGTTCCAGAACCCGTGTCTCATCAGCCAGCAGCGGTTGCTGGGTTTCTGAAAGCACAAGTACTGGTACACTGGCCTTTGATGAGGCTTGGAGCAGTTCGGCGGGCTTATTGTCTAGTTTGATTGAGCGAATACGGACTCGCTGCTCAGCTTTTAGCAGCGCCATCCGAGCACGTATTGCATAGGGACAGTTATGCAGAGAGTAAAGAATGGGCGTGGGTTCCACGGTTAACATCCTCTGAAGTTTTGTGCCTTATAATCCACTATCTCGCCACTCGAATTACTCTTCAGGCTTGTTGTTATCTCTATCAACATAGGGCCAGTAGTGGTGACCCACTCGAATAATCAAGGTCGCGGCCGCCAAAACAAATGCCGCTACCGATAACCAAACGACTATGGTTGCATCCATTTCTTTCATCCCAAGCGTGATATAGCGAGCAATGGCCATCATGGCGATATAAATGGGGTATCGAACTGGAATTTTGCCGTTCACGACAAACTGCTGCACCATGGCGAGAACTTCTAGGTAGATAAACATCAGCAGGATATCAGTGAGCAGCACTCGGCGCTCAGTAAAGACGTGCATGAACTCTTCAACCATGGCATATATGGTGGCAAGCGTAATCGCCACCAACAGCACAGCTTCAAGCACATAAAATATTTTTAAAAACGGCTTACTAAACGATTTAGGTAAATGTGAAGGCATAAACTTTCTAAGTTATTGTTAGTTATGTTTTTACTCTAGCACATTTTTATTGCAACAAAGAATACGCATCATCATGCAGTCTCCCTTTCTTGGTTTCAATCACTCCTAAACGGCTATAGAGCGAGTTTAAAGCTTCATGACTGGCAACAAAGCCTAGCTTCTCGTAAAAACGTAACGCGTCAGGTCGCTGTTTATCACTGGTCAACTGTACCAGATTGCAGCTGCGTTCACGCGCTCTCTCAATCGCATGTTCGAACATCTGTTCTCCTAACCCCTGCCCTCGAACTTGCTTGGCAATTCTGACACCCTCAATCAAGCAACGCCAACTGCCAATATGAGTCAGGTAAGGGATAAAAGTGAGCTGCAACATGCCAACTACCATACCCTCTGACTCAACAACCCAAAGTTCATTGTTTGGATCTTGTTCAATCGCAGCCATTGCTTGTAGATACTGAGCATTTATCGGCGAACTGATATCCTCTCGTTTTGCTCCCAATGGGTCATCAGCCAATAGATGTATTAACTCAGCGAGATCAGATGATTGTGCTTGTCGGTAGTGAATCGTCATTCGACTTTCCTTAGTAAATAAAACGAGCAAGGCATCTTAGCAACTATGGAAGCTGATGACCAAATACTAGCCTCACATCAGGGTATTGGGCAGAAAAACGTCTTGATTGCAGCCAATGATGCTGCGGCTTGCTGACGTAAATCTTCACTTAATGCTGCCGGAGGGTAATCATTGTCGTAGGCGTACCCAAAGTGGCTAGCATCGCCGACAACAAACTCGATGCCATCGGTTGTGTTGAGCAAATAGGACGTATGGCCTTGAGTATGACCTGGCGTCGACACCGCCCAAACAGAACCGTCCCCAAACACATCAATCACACGTTCAAAGGGTGCCAAACTTCCGCCTTGGCTAAAGTTGATACCTTGCCAGTCGTACTTCTCCTGGAACAAATTAGTATTGGTAAGCTTTGCCAACAAGTCGTATTCGCGGCGATCAGCTATGACTGCCGTACCAGAGGAAAGATCGCTAATGCCTGAACTGTGGTCGGGGTGAAAGTGAGTAATAAATACACCCTTTAGTTGCGAGACTTTATGATTGAGATGCAGCTCTAGCGGCACCTCTAAGCTGTTTTTTATACCAGAAAGCGAAACCATTGTGCGCATCAACCAATTGTAGTTGCCGTCATTATTTTGTTGGAATGCCTTTGAAAACCCTGCATCAATTAGAAACTCCCCATACTGAGGATGACGTATCCAATGGCTCAATACCGGCAATGCGTTGTAACGCTGTGGGTAGGAGTCTGGCGCACCCTGCATTAAGGTATTGCGATCCATCACTATTCGCCCAACTTGCAGCAACTTGTAATCTACAGTCTGTGCGGTAGATAGTGCTTGTTGCCAGTTTTCAGCGTTAGGCGCTTTACTATTAGGCAGCGCTTTTATGTTCGCGGGGAAGCCACCCAGCCAATAAACATACCCTACCAGCACTGCGAGACTCGTTACCGATACGCCCAATAATCCCTTTAAAATCTTCATATTCCCTATCACCCTATTTTCTGTGTTAGCGGGAGTATAAAGTTTGACGTATACGTCAGAGTCAACAGGTATTGGTAATTCTTTTATGCACTTCCTTCTCTAACTGCTCCAAGCGGGATAGCTGTGCTCGTTTTTGTTCTATTTCATCATTGAGCGCAGACTTTTTGTCGTTGATCACTTTTAGGCTAGCTTTGCAGCGCTCACCTTTAGGCGCGTCAAAGAAGGGAACCAACTCACCTATTTCAGATAACGTTAAGCCAATCTGCTTACATCGCGTTATAAACATCATTCTTTGATGTGCATCTTGGTCAAACACTCTGTACCGCCCATTTCTTGCAAGAGTTGGCAGTAACCCGATAGATTCGTAGTGACGTATGGTACGCTCTGTCACATTGTATTGCTTGGAAAAAGCGCCTATTCGCATCGTACAGCCTCCTTGTTGTCAATGACTGCTACTATCATCTTTGATGCTGCATTCGACACTCATTTGGCCAACAAAGTGCGACCTATTTATCATTAATCATGAAAATTGATTGGAAAGGTCGACTAGCACCTAATATCTACTAACTTGTTTTCACATCATTCGCGTTAGGAACGGAAACCATGAGTGAAAATCAAAGACGTCACTATCGACTTACCTATCCAACCAAAGAGCGACCGACACTGCATTTAGCCAGTCACAGTTATGAGGTATTGCAAATTGCAGAAAGTAGTATAGTGATTTCAACAGAGCAGACATCTCTGAATGCGGAGTACATATTCCAGGGAGAGATTGCATTTAATGATGGTACCAGCGACAGTGTCGCCGGCACGGTACTAAAGAATGATGAGCAACAAGCGATCATCACACTTACAGAGACGTTATCTTTTAAACGTTTGATGTCCGAGCAGCGCCGAATACGAGTCAACTATCCAGCGTTTGATTTTAGTGACTGACAACTAATTCAGGTCTACATAACGGCGAATGAGCAGTATCGATGATGAAAACCTAACGCACATCGATACTGCATTTAGGACGAGTGCTTTCGTATCTGCGAGCTTTCTAACTCAGTCCCGCAAACACCACTTTCCAATAACCTTTACTTACCTACTACCAAGGTTACCAAAAAGCAAACACAGGCTATCACGAGTAAGGTGATTTCTTTTCTGCGCATAAACGCTCCTTTTGTTTCACGATTAAAAAACCGAAAGCGCACGAGTACTTATCCAGAGATAGGTAAGCACTCGGCAATTTATTTATCTTTTCGCCACATCTTGTAGCCATTCCAATACATGCTTTTGCTGAGTAGGTGTGCCGCGACTGGAGCCGTCAACAGGATAAACAGCATGGTACCGAGTACACGGGAGACCACGGTCACCTCAGGCATACCCACCGCGACGGCGGCCAGTAACGCGGTTAGCCCCATAGTGTTCGCTTTGGTTGAGGCATGCATTCGGGTATAGAGATCAGGCATACGCAGTACCCCAATACTGGCCACCAGCACAAAAAAAGTGCCTAAACAGAGTAAAAGCCCAGTTAAAAACGTCATGACTTACCCCCTTGCTCAAGGTTGTTCTGATTTTCCGCTTCATTTTGTTGCTGGTTTTGCTTGGCAATAAAGCCAGCAAACGCGATAGTGCCTAAAAACGCCACCAATCCGAGCGTGATGGCCACGTCAAGTAGCGACTTTTGTCCACTCGCTAGCGTGTGCACGGCAATAAAACCAACAGTAATAAAGGCGATAAGATCGAGCGCAACCACTCGGTCTGCGAGCGTCGGGCCCTTAATCAATCGAATAAACACCAACACCAAACTAAACAGCATGCCTACATAGGCAAAATTGATACTAAATGACAGCCAATTATCCACGCGTCACCTCCAAAATTCGTTTTTCCATCCCGTTCTTGATTGAGCGAATCACTTCGTCGTGATTCGGCGCGAACATGGCATGAACGACTAGGTGTTTTTTGTCTTCCGTTACATCCAAGCTCAAGCTGCCTGGAGTCAGAGAGACCATGTTTGCCAGCAGAGTGATCTCAAGGTCTGAGGTGACATCCAACGGCACATAAATAATATCTGGATCACTAAGATGGGTTGGCGTGACAACGTCCCAAACCACATGAGCCGCAGACACCAACATCTCGTAGCAGAAATAGAGAAATAGCTTTATCGAAGCGCTGAACCGTTTGAAGTAACTCGATTTAAGCCCAAACGGCTGACTCAACCTAAGAGCAAAGTAGCCCACCACGAAACCGGTGACGAAGCTCAAGCCGGTATACTCGCCATTGAGCAGCATCCATGCACCACCCAAGAAAACATTTAGGAAGAAATAGTTCATACGCCACCTCCTAAAACGGCATTGATATAAGCGCTTGGCTCAAGAAGTTGTTCTGCTGCGGTAAAGGCAAACTGGAAGAACGGCTCAGCTGCAAAACCAATGACCAAGGTCATCGACGTCAACACAACGATTGGCGCGTAATATAGCGCTCTAGTTTTGCGGCACAGTTTCTCTGCAGGCCTGTTACCTTCTTGCTTAGAAGGCTTAGCCTTCCAAAACACCTCGCTCCAAATCTTGGTCATTGAGAAGATGGTAAGCAGACCGACAAACAGAGCTACTCCCGCTAGCATGTAGTACTCATTTTGCAGGCTGTCTTTGATGACTAAGAACTTGCCCCAAAATCCTGATAATGGCGGGAAACCAGCCAGTGAAAACGCTGGCACTAGGAACAAAAACGCAAGCCAAGGAGTCGCTTTGTACATGCCACCTAACTCGCTGAGTTCACTGGTTTGATGCTTACGCTCTACAAGCCCGCCAATGAGGAATAAATTCGCTTTAACGATAATGTGGTGCACGATGTAGAAAATAGCGCCCGCCAAAGCAAGCGGTGTATACAGTGCGAGTCCCATCACCATGTAGCAATTTGGCTGATGATGTGGAAAGAAAGGATTTTCTTTACGTTATATTGGCTCGCCGCGCCCAGTACCCCTGTCAGCATCGTCAGCGCAGCCACCCAAATCATTAGGGGCTGCCAACCGCTGTCGGCCAAAGGGAATACCAAGGTAAACACGCGCATTAGTGCATAAATGCCCACCTTAGTCAGTAGCGCTGCAAACAAAGCCACAACACCGCTTGGTAAGGTGTGATAAGACGCAGGCAACCACGCAAACAATGGAAATAACGCCGATTTAACCGCAAAGCCAAACAGGAATAATGCTGCAAGCAATACTTTAGTTTGTGGTGCAATGTCCGCAGCCTTACTGTGTAAGTCAGCCAAACTCAGTGTACCGGTTGCACCGTATAGCAAACCAATCGCCAACAAGAACATCAGCGTCGAGATAAAATTCAGCATGACATACTTAACCGCGCCATCAACCTGCTTGCGATTCGCATCCAGCACCATAAGGCCGAATGAAGCGATCAGCATGACTTCAAACCAAACGTAAAGGTTGAAGATATCACCGGTTAAAAATGCGCCGTACACACCCGCTAGAAGGACATGGATCAGCGAATGAAATACGCCATAAGACGGTTTCTGTTTTAGATCCGCCATGGCATAAAACACACTCACTACGCCAATAATTGCGGTAATGACCACCATCGCCGCCGCTAAAAAGTCGGCAACGAACACGATACCAAACGGCGCTGCCCACTGGCCGAATGCGACTGCTTGAGGGCCATTGTCTAAAACGCCGTTCAGCAAGAACACACTACCTAGCAAGGTAAACAGTGCACTGGTACCACTTACGGCTTCAGCAAGCTTATGGTTATGTCTGGCGAAGAACACCAACACAGCGGTCAAGACAGACATGATGACAGGCAAGGTTAACCACATTGACATTACACCTGCTCCTCTGAGTATTTCATTTCATCAATATCCGCTGACTGCGTTTCTTGATAAGCGCGGTAGAACAGCACTAAAGCAAAGACTAAAAGTCCAAAGCCAATCACGATAGCCGTTAGGATGAGCGCTTGGGGTAACGGGTTCGCGGCATCCATATGAGGCAGGACAGAATCTGCATCAATGAGCGGCGGATTTCCTGGCGTTAATCGACCTGCATTAAAGATGGCAAGATTGACTGCGCTACTCAGCAAAGTCAGACCAAATAGAACTCTGAGCAGGTGTCTTTCCAGCATCAAATAAATTCCAGATGCGACAAACACACCAACAACAACACTCCACAACATTTCCATCAGTCCATCTCCTCCGTTACATGGAGGATCATTCCCATCACCCCACCAATGACACCTAGATAAATACCAATATCGAAAATTAATGGCGTACCCAGAGGCAATACATCTTTCCACCAAAGACCCGTTAGGAATGGCAGATTAAACACTAAGCTCACGGCACCCGCGGCAAAACTAATAAAGACACCGAGCATAGCGATACTAAACGGCGCGTAATGCAGTCTTTCTCGTACATACTGTGGGGACTCGGCAAACATAAGTAGTGACAAACCAATTACTGCGATCAGCGCACCGATAAAGCCACCGCCCGGAGAGTTGTGTCCGCGCATCAATAGGTAAAGTGAGAACACCAACATAAGTGCAGCAACAATGTGCGACGCCGTACCCAAGATAAGTGATTTCACTTTCGTCGATGGCACGCTACCAGGTTTAAGCAGACTCACAGCACACAGACCAGCCAGCGCAACTACCAGTACCTCACCAAAGGTATCGAAGGCGCGGAAATCGACCAGAATAACGTTAACGATGTTGCGACCATGACCGCCCGGCACACTCTGCTCATTAAAGAACTGAGAGACCGACAGATCGATAGGATCAGCGGTAATAGAGATCAGCATCATAGTGACGGCAACGCCGATAGAGCCTGCAACCAAAGCGTGCAATGCACGGCGGCCTTTGGAATGCTGCTTCACTGTCGATAACTTTGGTACATGACGCATTAGCAGCACTAAGAAGACCACCATTAAGGTTTCAACCAATAGTTGAGTTTTGGCGACATCGGGCGCGCTATAAATCATGAACACCAAAGTGGTCATAAAGCCAATCATGCCCAGAGCCGCGACCGCTAAGAATTTTGTTCTAGAAATAATCACCACGAAGGACGACGCGATGAGCAGAGTAGCGATAACGACTTCGTAAAGCTTGATACCCTCCAGTCGACCTGCAAAGTGACTAAACGACATTGGAGTGTGGGTGACGAGCAGCACCGCCAAGGTTCCAAATGAAAGCAGTCCATAGACACTCATTCGTTTTGTCTGAAGCACATTCGTTTGCCACTTCGCAAAGCTCACCATAGCGTGCAGAAGATTATCGAAGACACGATTCGCACACGGCAATTTTGATAACTGACGATCAAGCAATGTTGTCAGCGTCGGATACACTTTGTAAAGAAGCACACCAAGTGCCAAAGTCACAACACTCAAGATGAGCGGAGTGTTGATTCCGTGCCACATTTTCACAGGCTCTGGCGTCGACACCGGCGCTATCGTGGTCACACCAGGAATAATGACTTGCTCATTTAGCCACCCTAGGCCGATGACCGTCGCCAATACACTGATGATGGCGAGCATAAATGGTGGCACCCACAACCCTTTATTGAGTTCAACCGGCTTAACCTGCGTCGGCTCACCTTGATGACGGGTAGTGAATGGCTTGATCAGTAGTGCCATAACCAGTGTCACGGTAAGTGCATTCACTAATACCATCAGAAAGACCGCCAAATGGCTAACTTCCAGTCCGGCTTTGTACATATACTCTTTACCCAAAAAACCAGGTAGAGGCGGCACACCAGAGGTTGACAGCACAGCAACAACCGCGGCGACAAAGCTGATTTTCAGTACAGAACGGAGGCCACGAAGCTGACTGATTTCACGCGTGCCTGCTGCTTTATCGATGTTGCCGACCACCATAAACAGACCTGCTTTGTACAGGGCATGAGCAACAATCAGCATCAGTGCCGACTTAAGGGCTAAGTCGCTTCCAATACCAAGCAAGAAGGTCAGCTTCCCGAGTACTACAGTGGTGCTGTATGCCAACATGAGTTTCAAGTCCGTTTGCTTGAGCGCCATGAGCGCACACCACAAGGCAGTAAAACCACCTAGTATCGTCAGCGTATAGAACCAAACTTCTGAATGAGAATAGATTGGTGATACCACGGCCAACAAGTAGACACCCGCTTTAACCATTGTGGCGGAGTGCAGATAGGCACTCACTGGTGTTGGTGCGGCCATTGCGTTAGGCAGCCAGAAGTGGAATGGGAACTGAGCCGACTTGGTCAGCGCGCCCAACAGAATAAGAACCAATGAAGGTAAAAACAGAGCGTGATTTGAAATCTCGGTCGCTTTCGCCAAGATACTGGTCAGCTCATAGCTTCCTGCAATAGTGCCGAGCATGATCAGGCCAGCAAGTAGGGCTAGACCACCTGCGCCCGTAATAAGTAGTGATTGCAGAGCATTCTTTCGAGACTTAAGTGCTTCGTGGTTAAAGCCGATGAGCAGATAAGAGGTAACCGTCGTCAGTTCCCAAAATACAAACAGCAGCAAAACATTGTCACTGAGAACAACACCAAGCATTGCTACCATAAACGCAGTTAGGTAACAATGAAATGCGAACCTCTGTTTGTGCTCTTTAAGGTAGGCCAGCGCATATACCTGCACCATAGTTCCGATCCCGCTAATTAAGCAGGCAAACAGAAATGACAGTCCATCCAATCGGAAACTGAGCGCCAGACCTAGGCTTGGAACCCAAGGTAAACTCCAACTGACACCCTCAGGGCTATACAACGACACGACCGCTGTTAAGATCAGAAACGGGAACAACGCAAAAAGGCCAAATAGTGGAGACGACGAATTCCGTCCTCTACCGCTGATCTGGCTTTGTGTCCCGCTATTTATTACGGCTCTCTCGATACTCAAGTTAACACTCACTTCTCTCTAGCTATGCACATCGTGAGCTGGCTGTCTTTCCCCCCTTTTGCTCCCTGATAAAAACATCGGAAATTCCGAACCTAAATCCACATATGCACTATAAAAATCGAAGCTAATTCTATCCTTGATTTGTAACAAGGCTCTAGACAGGAACTGTAAGAAATGATGCAAGAGTTAAATAAAGCGTTTCTTTGGATGTAAAATTTCGACTATTTACGGCTAAACATTGCGATTTAAACGTAATTTATGAGTATTTGTAACGAACTGTCACGATGGAGAGCGTCGGAAAAGGAAGCGATAACACGAGTGCCATCCTAGAGGTGGGAATAAAGGCAAAGTGTGGGGGAAAATGTAAAACGCCCAAAATGATTGACCACATTTCGGGCGAGGAGTTCCAAGCAACAGTTTATTGTGGTGATTCTATGTTCATTTCATTTAGCCCACCGGCATTGTGAAGTGCAGTGAAGCCTTTAGACTTCATATAAGCCAATGCTTGGCCAGAGCGGTTACCACTGCGGCAGTAAAGCACTATAGGTTGAGACTTATCCAGTGCAGCGATGTGCTTGTCCAGCTCAGAAAGTGGATAGTTGACGGCTTGGTCTAAATGCCCAGCATTAAACTCTTCTGGCGTACGAACGTCGATGACCATTGCGCCTTGCTCAATCAATTGCCAGCCTTCCTTTGCTCGATCACTGGCATGAGCAGTCCCAAAAACAAAAAACAAACTAAGTACAATATATCGAAGCATAACCTTCATTCTTCCCTCCTTGAGCGTCATACTGAGCAGCCGTTGCCTAAAACAAGTCTAGCGTACCCTCTCTAGTACAATGTTTTGATCCAGATGTTCATGATACGGCTGATAATCAAAACCGCGATCAAAAATATAAGCCGTTACCAACGAACGAACACAACTCACAAGCTCTTCAGCCTTCCAAGCTTCTCAAAATAGTGGCTTACACCCGCAGTGTTAATCGCCGTAATGGTATCAGAGTGTGTCGCTTGCCCGGTAAGCAGCACCTTTTTGGTTTCTTTAAATCGACTGTCACGTGAGAGTTCGGTTAACAGCTCCACGCCTGTCATTCCTGGCATGACATGATCAGACACAATCACCGCGATACTCTCACCGTCCGCATCAAGGTCTTCAATAAGGTCCAGCACTTCTTCACCCGACTCACAGTCTTCAATATTCAGCCAGCTTGAAAGCGGCTCTAGATCTTGAATGACCGCGCTGAGTACTTCTCTTTGGTCATCAACACAAATGACATTAAGCTTCTCCATATGCTTCTCCTACTGGTAGCTTGACGCGAAAAATAGTGCGCGTTTCATCGCTTTTAACGGCTATCGTGCCACCTATCTCGCTGACGATTCTTTTTACAATTGATAGCCCTAACCCCAGACCAAAAGACAGTCCGCCTTTTTTGGTCGTGAAGTTAGGTTGAAAGATTTTTCGGCGTGTGGACTCATCGATTTCCGGCCCATTATTAGCAATGGTCACCAGAATACGTTGGTTCACAAACTTAGTTTGAATATCGATATTGGGTGCATCGGTTTGCGAAAGTGCATCACAAGCATTTTTTAATATGTTGCTCCAAATCTGCACATACTCGGTGGATGCCCCTTTTATTAACGGTAGAACCGCAGGTTGAACGCGAACGGACACTCTTCGTAAATCACTTTGCAAAAGAGCCAATGCCTTATTGATGGTATCGTTAATGTCTAGCAGCTCATCGGGTTCACCATCAGTACGGCCCAATTGCTTCACAGACTTGACGATGCCAACGGTATGCCTCGCGGCAATTTTAAGGTCATGTAGATCTCGTCCCATACCCCAGTATTTGAGCGCTTTTTGAGGGTCGTGTAACCACGACTCGGGGATTGGGTTATTGCCTAGCGCTCTCGCCAGTTGCTTCGCCGTGTCTCTTTCTAAGCGATAATCACTTTGGTAGCGCTTAGCAATTCGGCGCACTTCACTGGAAGAAACCGTTTGGCCGTGCATCAAACCGACATCGAAATAACCACTGACTTCTGGGTGCAGCTCTTCGAGAAGTTGCAACAAGTCCTGCTGCATTCGCTCGGTTTTGCTGTTCACCACACCAATAGCATTATTCAGCTCATGCGCAATTCCAGCCGCCAATTGGCCCAGAGTGGTCATTTGCTCCGCAGTATGCAGGCGTTGAAGGGCTTTCTCCTTGGCTAGTGCTTCTTGCTTAGCGCGTCTTTGACGTCTTGATAATTCATTGACCATTACCGGCATAAACTGGGCACTCAATGGACCGTATTGCTGCGGATCGACTGGCTCAGTATGTTTATCTATCCAAGCCAGCGTCACTTTGGTTTTGGCAATTACCGTTGATGAGGCAACCCAAGTGCCTGAAAAGAAACTATGCACACCAATAAATGCCCCATTCGAGGCATTAAAGAGTTTCGTGAGCTTGCCATCTTGGTCACTTTCAAAATAGCCCTCTAGCTCCCCTTCGAGAACGTAATAAAGACGGTCATTGTGCGCCTCTTGGCGCAGCACCACCTCTTCAGCATCAAACGTTACCTGACGATTGGGCTCTGAAAAATAGTGGCGTACCAACAATTCCATTGGCACCTACCCTATATGTCCAACCGCATGCAGCAGCCACACTAAGACAAAGCTCAGCAATACGCCCACCACACCTAGGATCACGCCAACACGCGCCATCTGACTGCTCTGAACATGGCCTGTTGCATGAGCAAGGGCGTTTGGCGGTGTACTGATTGGTAAAGACATACCCAGTGACGCAGCAAACGTAACCACGAGAATAAGTGTCAACTCACCTCCGAGTGGCGTTAGAGAGCTCATAGAGGTACCTAGTGCCGCCATGATAGGCATCAGCAAGTTTGCCGTTGCGGTATGCGACATAAAGTTCGCCATCACCAAACAAAGGAATGCAGCGCCAAAAAGGACGACATAAGGAGAAAATTCATCAAACGGAATGCTGTGAACCACAAGACGTGCAAGCCCTGTTTTATCAAGTGCAAGACCCAGAGCGATACCACCTGATACCAACCAAAGCACATCCCAAGAAATCTTTTTCAAATCTTCTTTATTAATGATGCCTGTAAGCGAGAAGATGGCGACAGGAATAAGTGCAACCGTGTATGAGTTCATACCGTGTGTTGAGCCCATTAGCCAAAGGATAATGGTCAAGGCGAACGTGATATACACCATGATGGCTTTTGGCGTTTTTAAGAACTTGCCTTTAATCGACAGCTCGATTTTCTTTTGATCTGCGCTGTATAGCAAGTTAATTAGCATCCAAGCCAGCGCCATCATGACAACCACAAACGGCACACCAAATGCCATCCACTCACCAAAGCTGATGTAGTTGTCACCCACTAAGTATTTAAGTGCAATGGCGTTTGGTGGCGTACCGATTGGCGTACCGATACCACCAATGTTGGCAGCAACGGGAATACATAGCGCAAACGCGATACGACCCGGATCTTTAGGGCCAAACACGGCTATCACCGGGGTCAGAATCGAAAGCATCATCGCAGTCGTCGCCGTGTTCGACATGAACATTGAGAAGATACCGGTGATTAGCATCAAGCCCAACATCACAAACTTCGGGTCACTACCAAACGGTTTAAGCAATACACGAGCTAAGTTGACGTCCAAACGATACTTGGTCGCCGCCATAGCAAGGAAGAAGCCCCCCAAAAATAACATGATGATGGGGCTCGCAAAGGTCGCCATGATCTCGTTGTAATTGAGAAGTTCACCAAAATGTGGCTGCCCTTCTCCCGATCTAAACAAGTAAACGCCTTTATTGGACACCAGCAAAAGCTCGAGAACAATGATGACAACAGAAGTGGCGTAGATAGGAATCGGCTCAAAAACCCAGCAAAGCGCGGCCAACAAGAAAATAGCGATAACGCGCTGCTGAACAATGGTCAATCCTTCGAAAGGGAATGCGGATAATGGTAGAAGTAGTATGATCAATGGGATCGATATCGGAATGATATACTTCAGATATTTTTGCATGATACTGCTCGTCCTGAGAATAGATTACTGTGAGCAGTATCACGCCACTATGCCAGTTTGGACTAGCGTAGGATCAAAGTTTCCTCATAAATATCATCAAGTTTCTTGGAATGTGATTTGAGTATCAATTTAGCTAAGTTTGTTTTTAAGGCTTTCGACCACGGACTTTCTAATTGAGCCAAGTCGCGGTGTCTGTTCCTGCTTAAACGGGATTGGTCGCATTAAGTTGATGGTCTTCAAGCCTAAACGAGCCGTAACTAAACCCACACCTAAACCTTGCCCTGCACGTGCAGACAGTTTTTCTGCCAAGTTCATCGACAAGATGTCAGCACTTGATTCGATCGCAAGCTCACTGGCACCAGCAATCGCGATATTGACCAGCACTAACTTAAATAGTTTCAATCGAGACCAGTAGCCAAGCTCAACACCATAAATCTCGGAGATGTTGTCAATCATGCGGAAGTTACGCCACGCGATTAAGAGCATGTCAGCAATGGCAAGTGGGCTTAGTGCCACCAATATCGCTGCTTCACCAGAAAGCTTAGATACCGATGCCATCGCTTTCTTGTCCTGCTCTGTCAGCACCATAGACTGATACATATCGAGCACTTCCGCATCGCTATGAGCGCTGTGCACACTATTTTGCCAACGATCAAACGCTGGGTGCTCCGGCGGTATTGCAGCTTCTTGCGCGAGCTTTTGACAGAATTTTTCACCTTTGCCTACCGCGTCATTGTCCAACAACGCTTGCGCCTCTTCTTGCACCGAAAAGTGATTCTTCAATTTACGCAGTTTAAAGAGCTCTTTACCAAAGGCACCGATACCCATGACAGCAACACCAGTCACCAGAGCAGACCAGCCAAGCGATAGATAGTCGCCCGTCGTTGCCGCAGTAACCACGTTATCAATAGCTTGCCAGCCAACTAGACCGGCAAACGCAGTCAGAAATGTCGTCGCTATCCAGCCTTTCTTGCTATTTCCACGGATGGTTTTCTCCAGCTCGGCATCACCTTCGTCTTCAACAGCAGCCTGCTCAACCGGCACAAAGGTTTGCTCTGGCTCAAACAACTTTTGGCTGCTCATGTCTAATGTTGGCTCTGCATTAGACAAATCTTCACCAAAGACTTTTCTGTTTTTCATATCACTCATCGAAGTTTGTCTCCAATTAAATACTGCATCGCTTTATCAAGGCGAATATGACCGCAAGGTGCATCTTGCGCACTCTCTAGAGGCCTGAATGAGGTAAATTCAAACCCGCTTTGCTGCCAAAAATCAGGCTTCGGTAATCTTGCAGGTACGTCACCCGGATACAGCGTTAATGTCTGATTATCCAATGTCGTACCACGCAGTGCTGGAGAACTGTCGCTACCATTACCCACAAAGCCGGCTTCCGTTGCTTGAATCGATGCGACACTCATGCAGCTCATCTCAATATTTTCAAACGCCGTTTCCTGCCACGCGGGATGAACCATTTGCTGCAATAAACTCACCAAATTACCGTGCTGATTCGGTGTTACATGGTCTGCCTTTGTCGCAGCAAACAAAATTTTGTCGATACGCGAGGCGAACAAGCGCCTTAACAGATTCGACTGCCCATAACGAAAGCTCTTCATGATCTGCTGAAGTGCTTGCTTCATATCATTAAACGCTTCGTCACCTGCCATCAGTGGCTGAAGACAATCCACCAGCACGATTTGGCGATCGAAGGTTGCGAAGTGCTCTTTATAGAACTTCTTAACGACCTTGGTTTGATACTCTTCGTAGCGGCGTTTCAGCATCGCGTAACCACTGTTTTTCTCTGCTTTGTCCGCCAAAGGCTTGCATGGAAAGAACTGAAGCACAGGGGCTCCCGCGAGTTCTCCGGGTAACACAAAGCGACCGGGTTGTACCCAATGAAGCCCACGATCTTTACAAGCAAACAAATAGTCGGTGAAGGTCTGAGAGATCTCAGCGATCACTTTCTCGTTGGCTTCTGCTTTTCCATCAAACGTATCCAAAGCGGCAAGCCATGCTTGTGCACACTCGCTACGAATGCCAGACAAGTTTGCAAACTGCAGCTCACTCCATTCCTCAAAGGAAAGGTCTAGTAAAGGCAAGTCCAGCAGCCACTCTCCCGGATAGTCAATAACATCAATAAATAGAGTCGATGTTTTGCTGATTAAACGCTTAGCTCCCTTCGCGGGTTTATATTTCAACGCCAAACGAATTTCACTCACATCGCGAGTTGGCTGTGGCCATTCGGGTGGCTCAGCGTGAAGCTGTGCCATGGCATCATCATACGCAAAGCGCGGCACCATCAAGTTTGACTGAGGAACGCGTTTCGCGCCTATGAGTCGGCCATCGCGAGCACACTCAAGCAGTGGCAAGTTATCGTGAGTGGAAGTATGAAGTAACTGGTTCACCAGTGAGGTGATAAAGGCTGTCTTACCCGCTCGGGACAAACCGGTAACAGCAATTCGAACGTGAGAATCTAGGCTTCGATGCAACAAATCTGAGACTTCTTGACCAATGCGGTTCATTCAACTTACTCCAATACAAAAGACGAGGAACAGTGTGCACTATACGAGATTAACCAAGTATGAACAAAAAACCCCTGATACGGTTCAGGGGTTTAGAGCATTTCTAGAGATTTTTAATTAGGCCAACTGACACTAATCATCCTCAATGAGTTTGTAGATAACAAACAGGGCAATCTCAAGCAGTACGGTCAGCACACACGCCATAGTGACGTATTTTTCATTGAAGATGCTGATGCCGTGTAAAATCAAGTCATAGCCAACAAAGAAACCCACTACTAGTAGTACTGCGATTTGTAATATTTGTATAAATCGAGGCATGTTTGCACTCTCCTTGGTTCTTTTTCTTTGAGTATATACCCTAGTCACCTCAAGATGCCAAAAAGTTACTAGGGTATATGCCTGAATTATAGATAAAAAAAGTGAGCATGTTTTCACATACTCACTTTTTTAAACTCAGATTAAGAAGCGCTTTCTGCTTCCGCGATTTTCACTTTCCACGTGTCTGGACCAATTTGGTGAGCATTAGCACCGCTTGAATCCACGGCGACAGTCACTGGCATGTCTTCGACTTCAAACTCGTAAATCGCTTCCATACCCAAATCTTCAAACGCAACGACTTTTGCTTTCTTGATTGCTTTCGCAACAAGATAAGCCGCGCCACCTACTGCCATCAAGTAAACCGCTTTGTGCTCTTTAATTGATTCAATCGCCGCAGGGCCACGCTCAGCTTTACCAATCATGCCCGTAAGACCGGTTTCAGACAGCATCATGTCGGTGAACTTATCCATGCGCGTAGATGTCGTAGGACCTGCAGGGCCTACAGCCTCATCGCCAACGGCATCAACTGGACCTACGTAGTAAATAAACTTACCTTTAAAGTCGACCCCTTCAGGCAGACCTTCACCGCTCTCTAACATGCCTTGAATGCGTTTGTGCGCCGCATCTCGACCTGTCAGAATTTTACCGGTAAGCAGTACTGTTTCACCTGTCTTCCACTCTTGAACGTCCTCTTTAGTGATTTCATCAAGGTTCACACGACGTGTGTTCGCGCCTGCTTCCCACGTGATCTCTGGCCATTCTTCAAGCTTAGGTGGCGTTAACTCAGCAGGACCTGAGCCATCAAGGGTAAAGTGAACGTGACGCGTTGCTGCACAGTTTGGAATCAAGCACACTGGCTTCGATGCCGCGTGTGTTGGCGCGGTCTTGATTTTCACATCAACAACCGTCGTCAGGCCGCCAAGACCTTGTGCACCGATACCGAGTTTGTTCACTCGGTTGAAGATGTCGAGACGAAGCTCTTCTTCTGCATTCTGTGGGCCGCGATCAATCAGTTCCTGAATATCGATATGCTCCATCAGAGACTCTTTTGCCAGTACCGCCGCTTTCTCTGCCGTACCGCCAATACCGATGCCAAGCATGCCCGGTGGACACCAACCAGCACCCATTGTTGGCAATGTTTTCTCTACCCATTCAGCAATATCATCGGATGGGTTAAGCATGACCATCTTGGTTTTGTTTTCAGAGCCGCCGCCTTTTGCCGCAATTTGGATTTCGACTTTGTCACCTGGCACCATGTTGATGTGCACAACTGCAGGCGTATTGTCTTTAGTGTTGATGCGCTTGCCCGCAGGGTCTTTAAGAACCGATGCACGAAGTGGGTTGTCAGGGTTGGTATAACCTTGACGAACACCTTCATCAATCATCTCTTGAACCGTAAGGTCGCTGTCCCATTGAACATTCATACCAATGTTCACAAAACAAGTTACGATACCGGTATCTTGACAAATTGGTCTGTGACCTTCTGCCGACATGCGAGAGTTAATTAAGATTTGAGCAATCGCGTCTTTCGCCGCTTGGCTCTCTTCCTTTTGATAAGCTTTGTCTAGGGCTTGAACAAAATCGAGGGGATGGTAATACGAGATGTATTGCAATGCATCAGCAACAGAGCTGATTACATCTTCTTTACGAATAACCGCCATTGAATACCTCATTTATAATTTTAGCTTCCAGGAGGCCGAACTGTTTGGCCAATCAAACTCATTGATCTATTAAAAACCATTGGTCTATCCAAAAACAGCGACAAGCGAGTAACTACTTCGAGTAGAGCGCTGAGTATCACTCACTTTAACCTTAGTGTTATCAGGGCTAAATGTCCGACTTTTTGTTGTGAAAATATGATACTCTTGCTTTCCACTATGCGCCATGAGTGCGACAACGTTTCTGTCACAGTTTAAGCAAATGAACAAAAAAGAAAGCCAATCTATTCAATTCGTTGACCTGCCCTATCAACCAGATTTAGCCAAAAGATACTTTGCCACTATCGAGCAACTCCCTTGGGCTATGCTGTTAAAGTCTTCGACTTTAGAACATGAAAACAATCGTTTTGATATTTTGGTCGCTGAGCCAGTTGCGACGGTGCAAACCTATGGTGAACAATCAGAAGTCCACTGTGACGGAGCAGAAGATATCAGTAGCGATGACCCATTCACGCTCATCAATAACCTGATTGCTGAAAAGATTGGTCATATAGATATAGAAACCGACTGGCCATTTTTAGGCGGCGCGCTAGGGTATTTTGCCTACGATCTAGGCCGGCGAGTGGAACGCATACCTGAGACTGCAAGCCATGATATAGCTGCCCCAGATATGGCAATAGGTATCTACGACTGGGCGCTGATGGTCGACCACCAGCAGAAAAAAGCCGTTATTATCGGCACTGAACCAAATACAAAGCTCAATTGGCTACAGAGCCAACAAGCCAAAGCTCTCTCCCCGTTTAGGCTCACCACTCCATGGCAATCCAACATGAGCCAGGCGGAATATCAGCAACGCTTCTATCTGTAAAAGAGTATCTTTCTGCGGGTGATAGCTATCAGATAAACCTAGCCCAGCGACACTGTGCTCAGTATTCGGGCAGTGAATGGCATGCCTTTGAAGTCTTAGATGAACACAACCAAGCGCCATTCAGCGCGTTTATCCGCTTGGAAGACAGTGCAATTATAAGCATCTCACCAGAGCGCTTCTTGCAACTTCATAACCGCGTCATTGAAACTAAACCTATTAAAGGCACCCGACCACGTTTTGTTGACCCCGCTGAAGACAAAAATAGCGCACTCGAACTGGCTAACGCACCAAAAGATCAGGCCGAAAATTTGATGATCGTTGATTTGCTGAGGAATGATATTGGCCGCGTTGCCAAACCGGGTTCTGTGAAGGTGCCAAAATTATTTGATATTGAAAGCTTCCCTGCAGTTCATCACTTAGTGAGCACAGTGACAGGAGAGCTAGATAATCAATATCAAGCCACAGACCTATTGCGAGCATGCTTCCCTGGTGGCTCAATCACTGGTGCGCCAAAGGTTCGAGCAATGGAGATCATTGAAGAACTTGAGCCACACAGACGCAGTGTCTACTGCGGCAGCATTGGCTATATCAGTGCCCATGGCGTAATGGACACCAGTATTACTATTCGTACACTCATTGCGACTCAAGGTGAGATTTATGCTTGGGCGGGCGGCGGCATAGTGGCAGACAGTGACTGTCACGATGAATATCAAGAGACGTACCACAAACTAGGCAAGATACTGCCTATATTAGATAGCTTATGACACTCCATAGGGTCTAACGCTAAATCGCCTCAAGTCCCCAATTTGGGCCCCACTTGGCCAGTGTTTGAGTAAGATCTTTTGCGGTGTAGGGTTTGGATAATATGTCATCCATCCCTACATCGTAACAATTTTGACGTTCTTCCGTTGTGGTACCCGCGGTCAGAGCCACTATTGGTTTAAGATATTTGGCGCTGCGCAGTCGCTTGGTCGCCTCAAACCCGTCCATCACTGGCATTCGACAGTCCATGAAAATAATGTCATATTGTTGATGACTCGCATGCTCAACCGCTTCGAGGCCATTAACCGCCAAGTCGGGCGAAATCCCTAATTTACTCAACATCTTAGTGATGATTACTTGATTCATCTTTATGTCGTCGACCACAAGAATCTTCAACGCTGAAAAGTCTAATGTTTGAGTATTATCGGCTTGTACCGCTTCTGTTTTTGTTTCTATCAACTCTGTCTTCAGGGGCAGAAATACATGAAAAGTGGTACCAACACCAAGTTCACTTTCCAGCGAGATATTACCCCCCATAAGCTCCACTAAACGGCGACAAATAGCTAACCCCAACCCGGTTCCTTCATAGTTACGCGAGCTAGAGCGATCGGCCTGTGTAAAGGGCTGAAACAACTTCTTTTGAGCCGATTCACTAATACCGATACCTGTATCTGTCACGGATACCTGAAGACCATTGGCGCTATTTTCCACACAGACGCTAACGTCGCCTTTGTCGGTAAACTTAATCGCATTGCCAATCAAATTTACAAATATCTGAGTAATTCTCTCTAGATCGCCTTTGATCTGCTGGCTATCCAAATTCTGCGTTTTAATCGTAAATCCAATCTGCTTCTCTTGTGCTTTATGTTCAAAAATACTCTTTAAGGTCGACTCTAAAGTACTCCAACTGAACTTTGATTCGATAAGCTCAAGCATACCGGCATCGATCTTACTGAAATCCAGCAAGTCGTTGATGATGGATCGCAGTAGTTGACCGGACTGGCTGAGATTATGATGAAGATCTTTCTGTGCATCTGATAGTCCCGTATCTGCCAGTAGCTCGACACTACCCAACAATCCATTTAAAGGAGTGCGAAGCTCGTGGTTGATCATCGCCAAGAACTCTCTCGTCGAACGTTCCGACGCCTCTGCACGGTCCTTCGACTCCACTAAGCGTTGATTGATCACTTGACGGTTAATCGAACTGGCCAGTAACTCACACACCAGTGACATCTGACTATTAACAAAGTCCATATCAAACGTGGTTTCAATAACGCCCAATTCAAGCTTTCCAATCACTTTCTGCTCAAGCTCTATAGAAATACAAGATGTCGTACACCCCTCTGTGGCGATAAGCTGGGTGTACTTAGGCGTTTGGTAATGAGATTGGGTCACTGCTGGGAGGAGCTCACTTGGCAAGGCGATAGCACATGCTACATCGTCCGTCACTTCCGAGAGCTGATTAACCAGATCAACGACGAGCACATCGTCTAGGTTGGCACGCAAGAAAATCCTACCGAAGTGTATGAGTATACGCTCGATTTTCTGTTGAAATTCCAGACGCTTAAAACTCGCTTCCGAGCGTGCTTCCGTTTGCTTAAGTGCAACCTCAAGCTTCTGATTAGCATTAAAAAGCTCTAAACTCTTCTGCTCGAGTAAGGCTTCCGCTGCTTTTCTCGCGGCTATTTCTCGTTTAAGTTTGCGCTCGATCGCCGAACTGCTGGGCATAGTGTCCTCACACCAACGTAAGACTGAATCTTACAGTACTGTTGTCATCGGACTGGGGAGTCATCTCAACATTAACTTTCTCACCAAAATGCTCAGCACAACCTTCGATCAGGCCCAAGCAAACATGAGACATGCAGCGCGCGCTTTGATAGTCCATCACCATGTCAGTCTCAGACTCACTGATGAAGTAGAACTTGGGGGGCTCCGCATCAGAGTAAAGCTTCTTTACCTCTACATGGATATAGTCTTCCACATGTCGGATAAACTGAAAAGTCGAGCTACTGGTGCCAATGCTGGCACTTTCTGGAATAGAAGCAAGCAAGGTTTTAAACACAGTTTGCCCAAACACTTGCTGAAGCGTCTCTGGATCAATGTTGGTTTTCTTACTCAAGTTGACGATAAGCTTAACCAAGTCTCGATGGTCATAACTGCCAACCGCAGTATAAATGCCTTCATCACCAGACATCTCCAACACCTCATCCAGTACGTCCAGGCCAAACTTCTCTTCAACCAACTCCATGAATTCAGTAAAAATAATTCCTTTCATTCATCTTCTCCCTGTTAGTGGAACGCCCGGGGTGGGTGTTTATTGTGACTCATTAAAGTATTAGGACAATTCTTGGTTGTTTTCCATATATTGTTAAATATCAACTAATAAGGAGACGAGGACTTTTCGGAATCGCTATATTGATACTCAAGCGTGATTCAAACACTGCTTTTAATACTCAACATTCGTTTGTCGCCTTTTGGGTTTTACCTGTAACTGTCTTGGCAAGTTTGTAACTGCAATCCCTGTTGCAACATGCTCTACGCCATCACAAATCGAGTACACAAAGCGCCTTGAATTGACTGATACGGCTTTTTCCTCTTTATCAACAAACGAACCATCAGCTTGTGGGACTAAATACTGCTGACCATCCAAACAGAAAACAGACTCTACAAAAGCAATGGGGCTAGATAATGAAGGAGTTACCTGAGTCAGTGCTTTTTGCTCAAAACACTTGGTATCGAGAGACAAGGATAGCCTTGAGGTAAACAAACTAGAGAAACGAGAGAAGTCCAAACAGATCATAACCTTGGTGATCTCGTTAGAACCTAAACTTTGAAATAAAAGGTTCAAGTGACACAACTCTGATTTCGGAGCCAATAGTGTCTGCTTGGGGTAGACCAACAAATACCGTGGTGTGACATTAAAGGCATAGCCTTCTTCTATGTCATCGACATCCAACAAAGAGCATTTCTCTTTATCAGATAATTTTACGGATGCGTTTCGACACAAGCTTTCTATAGGGATCATCACGGTTCCGTCACTGAGCATTGTATAGCCGGAAAAAGACGGAGCTTGTTTGCGCAAAGATAGGCCACTCATATCTAAAGGCAAATCTAGATGGTCAGGGATATTCATCACTCTATCTGAACCAATGGGGCAATAAACCCGAAAAGTCACCCCGCCTACAGTGCATTTCAATACTAGCGTTTGCTCATCATTTGACTGTTTACGATACGCGTAAAAACCATTGCCAAAATCCTTAAACACTCCATTCGGGTTTTCACATATCACATGCTCTGGCTCGATGAACTCTAACTCTTTGGAGCAGCTTTGTAGAAACTCTCGCGTGAACACTAGTGTGTCGCAAGCGAGTTGTAGCATAAGTCTTCCGTGCTGTTCTCCACGTTCCATACTGATCACCTAATACCTAGGAAAATATAGAGTTAGTCGACATACGCACTGCCGGCAAGGTGCTCTTGAATCTGCTCGGCAGTCATTGGTCTGTAGAAGAAATAACCTTGAATAAAATCCACATCTATTAGCTTGAGAGTTTCCAACTCCTCAGAATTCTCAACGCCCTCTGCGACCACTTTGATGTTTAAGTCATGGGACAGTTGTCTTAGCATATTAACCGCAAAAAACTTCTGCTTTATCTGGTGGATATTGGTAATGAATTTGCGATCAATTTTCAGTTCATCAAAATGAAAATCGCTGAAGTAAGAAAACGATGAGTTGCCTGTACCAAAATCATCAACTGCAATTTTTACCCCTGAGTCACGTATGTGCTCCAACAGGTTAGAGTTGTTAATGTTTTTTTCGAAATAGGACGTTTCTGTAATCTCGATTGTGACATCATCATTCGCAACGGGTGACTCATTAATAAAGGTAAACAACTCTTGAAGATGGTGAGACTCAGTATCAGCAATCGAGCAATTTAGCGACAGCGTGAGCTTTTGCTCCACAGCATTATCGAGCTGAACAAATGCTTTAACCGCCTTTTCAGCAACAATCATATCAATGGCATTGATCATCTTTAGCTCTTCAGCAAGGTGTATCATCTCCTGAACACAATAGTCCACTTCTTCAATTTGGAAGCGGCACAAGGCTTCTAACTTCACTATCTGGTTGGTTTTGGTGTCCACGATCGGCTGAAAATGAACATCTATTTGTTTGTTTTGAACCGCTTCAATGAGTAAATTTTCCAACTTTCTACGACGAATACTTGCTTGCACCAGCACTTCATCATAAAAGTTCACGCTACTTGCTTGAGAGTCATGAACAAACATGGCTTGAACCGACTGTGAAATCACTTCGTCCATCGCACATTGATTGAAGCCATGTAACGCAACACCAATTTGCCCATCAGAGATATCATTGATCAAATGGTCATCTAGATACTTGCTCAAACCCGTGAAAAACTGCTTAATACACATATTGATTGTGGTGACGTCTTCAACGTCGTCTTCACGTATTCGAAGCAAGACAACAAATGTATTCCTGCCAATATACCAAAGCTATCGGCGTCATGAAACGACTGAAGTGCGGCATAAACTTTTTGACGAGACTCCACCTCTAGCTCACTGTAAAAGCGAGGATGTAGACTCACTACGATGAACTTGCCTCCTTGAGAGGAAAGTTGCTTGGCGCTGTTTCTAAACGCCACTTCGTCCATCTCCTCCAAATTAGGGATATTGGCTGCATCTGGCGCGTTGTTTTTTACTGGGTTCCGATGTTCACCTAAAAAGCTGTAAATATAAAAGCAGTGTTCTTGCGCTACCTCAACGCGCTTTATATGAACCATCTCCAACATAGAGCGTGACTCTTTCGCATTAGTAATCATGCTCCGCGCCATCTCACCTCACGCTCAATACGTTTTTGAAATGCTTCAATATGTCGCTTGTCACTATGGAACAGCCCTCCCTCACTAATACTGCGTCCCAATAACGCAAGTGAGGATGTACCATGATCTCGACACAACTTCTCGTTGGTAAACAGCACTCGGTGTTTATCATCGGTGATCATGACTCCTCTAGCAGGATCATCCAGCACGTGCTCCAAAAGCTCAGTGCAGGCAATCTTTGAAAGCGTGTGTGATAACACTTCGACACTGCCTTTCACCAAATTATCAATGACCAAGTAGATCTCAAACTTCACTACAATCAACTCACCGCCGGTCGTCTCGAGTGGAATTGGTACAGCGGCTGGTGCACCGTCAAATTGGACGTCGCGAATCAAAGTGAGTATATGGTTAATACTGTCAATAGAAGGCGGATTGACATGAGAATGACGGGTATCAAAGCTCATAACCCTCTGCCAAAACTCGCCTTTTGACACTTCAGTAGTAATGTCATGAAGATGTTCTGACCAGAACAACTTCTTCGCTTCAGCCTGCTTCGCTAGCATGTCGATCTCTCTTTGAATTATTAGCCAACTGAGGTGCTTATGAGTTTCCCTCTCGCACCAAAACAAGCTAGAAGAAACAAACTCAAATTCAAGTTGATATTTACTTGAATGCAGTGCAATGCGTTCTAGGTTATTGTCATATTGTGCGTAGCGGAGGGGGACGATGGATTACGTGTATGTCGATGACCTATATGACGATGTGTATCGTACCCCACCACCTGTCGATAAAGTGCTACAGCGTGGTGATGTACCCGAAGAAGAGTTCGAAATTCGAGAAGTTCTTGATTGTTGGTACCAAGCTGGCTTTGTTCCATTTATCGAAGATCAACTGGAGCAAATTAACTTTTGGCAACGAGTAGACGAATTTAAGCGGTTAACCAAAACACTCACACTGCTGATACGATGTCGGGCATACCAAAGCGCAGTGAAACGTATTACGTCACAATGGCGATCAGAATCACTAGAGTTTCGCTATGTTCAGTACTTACTATATAAAGTGAGTCAGTAATAAAACATTAGTTTTATTAAGGATTTAAATATTTCTATCATTAACACTAATACCTAAACTGTCAATAGCGCTTTTACGATACGTATGATATTTTGCTAACGTGTACTTTTTATAAGTTTTATTATGTACAAATACGTCAAAGACAAACTCGATCACACCTATACTCAAACAGTGCCAATTGGCCAGACTCTGAGTGAAAATGAGATACCACAGGAAGAAATTGAGATCAGAGAAATGGTCGAAGCCTGGTATGTCAGTGGCTATCGTCCGTTAATTGGAGAAGATACGCTCTTTGAGCAATATTGTTGTGCTCACTCTTTGGCGAATATTAAAGGCGACTGGGATTCACAGTCACAACAACAAAAAACAACCAGACTTCAACGTCTTGAACAGACACTGGCTGAAATTTGTCGTCACAGTGTATATTTCGCTGCCCTTACTCGCTTTTTATCGGGTTTACAGGACTGTTCAGTCAAACAACGGCTAACAGAGGTACTATCAGTTGCCAAAGCGTCACAATCGAAGCCACGGCTACATCACTAGTGCCACCTAATAGCAACTAGCAACTAGCAACTAGCAACTAGCAACTAGCAACTAGCAACTAGCAACAAAAGTTACTCACCTCATTACCCAACCATCAAATTTGAGCTTACCCTGAAGCTTGGTCACACCTTCTTGCTGTAGTTGGCGTACTCTCTCTTTAGAGAGCCCATACATATCGCCGAGCAGTCTAGAGTCAGTACTTCTTTACCAAACAGCCCAAAGCGATGAATCACAATATCTCTATATTTGTCCGGTAGTGATAAAACCACTTTTTCCAAACTTTTCAAAAGCTTTTCATCATGACAAGTATCGTAAGGTTCGGGAATAGCATCTGAGCGACACGTGTCTAAACTCTGAAACTCCTTGTCTGTGATATCGACAGACGCACTAGATTCGATAAATCCGCTCATGTGAATAAGTTCACTCACGTGTTGCTGAGAATTCGACGTTTGCTCGGCAATCTCTTTGACTGACGGCGCTCTTTTTAGAGCTGAGCGCATCTCATTAGTTTGACGTGATAGTCTATTGATTTCCTTGATGACATGAACTGGCAAGCGTACCGTTCTTCCAGTATTCATCAAAGAAGACTCAATACTTTCGCGTATCCACCATACGGCGTAGGTGCTGAAACGAAAAGCCTTTTTCAGGTTCAAACTTATCGATTGCTTTGATCAAGCCTAAGTTACCTTCCTCGATCAGATCGAGAATCGTGTGATTATTTAAGCCGCGCTTTGTGTAACCTCTCGCAATCTTGACCACAAGACGAAGATTGGATTCAATGAGTACATCCCTCGCTGCCTTGTCCCCGCGTCTGGCTAGCGTAGCATAATGGTATTCTTGTTCCGGTGTCAGCAAATCAATACCTACGACATCTTGGATATACTTGGAGTAGAAATCTACGTTGCTGTCTAAGCCGTCAGTTTTTGCGTTTTCGATCCTAGTAGTCATGGCAATCTCCATATCTGTCTGCAACCTCGCCAACTCTATAGATAATTATTAGTTTTGATCCTTTGAGGTGCGTCGCATGATCAAGAGTAGTCGCCTTTATGCTATGCATCAAAATTTACTTCATACTGTTTAGCTAATTAATGATCGAATTAGTACCAAAGTCGTAGATGGACAGCGATTACAAAGATCAAGTTTAGATCTTCATGATGGGCAGTTTTTCATTTCTTATAAACTATACTATTGTTGTTAAGTAACTGAGTTTGTGACTGAAATGAAACAAACTCGGTCAGGAAAAACGATAAACAGCATAAAAGGACAGCAGGATGATAGATTTCGACGTACTTCGCAGCTATATGGACAATGACGAGGACATCATCGCAGCCGTATTTATGGCATTCATGGAAGAACATGAAAACGGTGCAGACAAAATACAATCACTTTATAACGAGCAAAACTGGAGCGAACTGTTTATCACTGCCCACTCTTTAAAAGGTATTCTCGCAAGCTTTGGCGAAACCAAAGCCGTCGACAAGTTAGAAGCGATAGAAACTGCGACTCGCAGTGGCGATGCACCGCAATTGACGGATATTCATTTCGTGATTCAAGAGTTAGAAGTCATCAAAAATCAAATCAACGAATACTTGGCATCAATGGTGTAGTTGGCGACTAGTAGTATGACTAAATCTGAGTTCTTATCGCGCTTTCAACTTCAACAAACCGAGGACTACCATAAAGAGACTAAACTACGAACCGCCAATATTGATAAAGGCTCTTTGCGTGAAGCCAGTGTATTAATAGGACTCGTCGAACGTGAAGCCAAGCTTCACGTTATCCTTACCAAACGTGCCAGTCATTTAAAACACCACCCAGGGCAGATTAGCTTTCCGGGTGGGAAGGTAGAACCTAGTGACCAAAGCCCTACCATTACAGCACTTCGAGAGACAGAAGAAGAGATAGGGATAGGTAGTCATCATATTTCCGTGATTGGCTATCTTCCCAAGCTCGTCACCGTTACGGCGTTCAACGTGACACCGGTACTTGCGTTTGTTGAGCCTAAATACCAACCTAAAATTGACACCAACGAAGTTGACTACCTATTCGAGGTACCGTTGGAGTTTCTTGCCTCCCCAACCAACCTTTCTGCTGTAGGCTTTCAAATTCGCGGTCAGCATCACCGCGTTTTGTCTATTCCTTATAAAGAACACTTTATTTGGGGTGTTACAGCACAGATCATCGAAAACCTACAGACTCAACTTTTGCTAAGTTAAATAAAAGTAAAAAGCCAATCGTTTGCCTAAATAAGCATTAGTTTTACTAATACCAACTATCAAACCACCTAATCAGTAGCACGAAAAAAACGTGACTAAACCTGCAAAATATAGCCCCAATGAATAAGCCAACGCAAACCATGACCTAGATCTAGTTTTTGGCTGCAATTTACGTGCAATATTGCGCCCGACTTATTTCCTGTTCCCAAAAAATGAGTATTAACTATGACTACCACAACTACTGCGGCAGCGAGCCGCGCTACGTCTAAGTGGACCTACAAAGATTTCACGTGGGCACTTTCTCTTTTCGGTACAGCCGTTGGTGCTGGCGTACTTTTCCTTCCTATTAAAGCGGGTGCTGGCGGCTTCTGGCCATTAGTAATCCTAGCCCTAATTGCAGCACCAATGACATGGTTCGCGCACAAGAGCTTAGCGCGTTTCGTACTTTCTGCTAAAAACCCAGACGCAGATATCACTGACACCGTTGAAGAACACTTTGGTAAAACAGGTGCAAACCTTATTACTTTCGCTTACTTCTTCGCCATTTACCCGATTGTTCTAATCTACGGTGTTGGTATCACAAACACAGTAGATTCGTTCCTAGTAAACCAGATGGGCATGGAGTCTATCCCACGCTGGTTGCTATCTGGCTGTCTAATCGCTGCAATGACATGTGGCGTTGTATTCGGCAAAGAGCTAATGCTTAAAGCGACGTCTGCAATGGTTTACCCATTGGTATTCATCCTTCTAGCTCTGTCTGTTTACCTAATTCCAGACTGGAACACATCAATGATGAGCGTAAGCCCTGACTGGGGTTCAATGCCTTCAGTTATCTGGCTAGCTATCCCGATCATCGTATTCTCATTCAACCACAGCCCAATCATTTCTCAGTTCTCTAAAGAGCAACGTCGCGTGTACGGTGACGACGCTGTAAAGAAAACAGACATGATCACTGGCGGTGCAGCGATGATGTTGATGGGCTTTGTTATGTTCTTCGTATTCTCTGTAGTGCTATCTCTATCTCCAGAGCAGCTATCCATCGCACAAGAACAAAACATCTCTGTATTGTCTTACCTTGCTAACGTTCACGAGTCGCCACTTATCTCTATCCTAGGCCCTGTTGTTGCTTTCGCAGCGATTACTTCTAGCTACTTTGGTCACTTCCTTGGTGCTCACGAAGGTCTAGTAGGTCTTGGTAAGTCTCGCTCTAAAGCGCCAATCGGTAAAATTGAGAAAGCGTCTTTAGTGTTCATCGTAGTAACAACTTGGATCGTCGCTATCATCAACCCAAGCATCCTTGGCATGATTGAAACCATGGGCGCTCCAATGATTGCAGCTATCCTGTTCCTGATGCCTGTATACGCAATGAAGAAAGTGCCAGCGATGGCGAAGTTCAAAACTTCAGCACCTGTACAAATCTTTACAGCAATTTGTGGTGTTGCGGCGATTACTTCTGTAATCTACGGCGCTTTTTAATTGACGCTGTCAATTGAACATCTCGATTAAACCGTATCTCGATACACAATAACGATAATTTGAGCCCCTACCTTGTATAGGGGCTTTTCTAGAGGCAAATCAGTATGATCAGTGTTTTTGATATCTACAAAATTGGTGTTGGTCCTTCAAGCTCACACACCGTCGGTCCGATGAAAGCCGGTAAAGAGTTCATCGATGACCTACGCACTATGGGCAAGCTAAGAGACATCACTAAGATCACTGTAGATGTTTATGGATCACTATCACTGACAGGGAAAGGTCACCACACAGATATCGCTATCATCATGGGTTTGGCGGGTAACTCGCCAGAAAAAGTCGACATCGACTCTATCCCAGGGTTTATTGCTCGCGTAGAAGAGACAGAACGTCTTCCGGTTGGTATGCATTGCCATACGGTTTCCTTCCCTCGTGAAGGCGGAATGAACTTTCATTCAACCAACCTAGAGCTGCACGAAAACGGTATGCAGATCCACGCGTGGATCGATGAAGAGCTTGCTTACTCAAAAACTTACTACTCGATTGGCGGTGGTTTCATCGTTGACGAGGAAAACTTTGGCAAAGAAGAAGTCTCTGCTCTCAAAGCACCTTATGAGTTCAACTCTGCGGAAGAGCTTGTTAACCTATGTAAAGACAACGGTCTTTCTATTAGCACACTCGTAATGGCAAATGAGCACGCGGTTCATTCTGATGAAGAGACGCGCACTTACTTTGCGAACATCTGGCGTACCATGCGTGAGTGTATGGAACGTGGTATGAATACAGAAGGTATTCTGCCAGGTCCTCTACGCGTTCCACGCCGTGCTGCAGCACTTCGTCAGCAATTAATCACATCAGAAAAAACCACAACGGATCCAATGTCAGTTGTTGACTGGGTTAACATGTTTGCGTTTGCGGTAAACGAAGAGAACGCAGCTGGCGGCCGCGTGGTTACAGCACCAACGAACGGTGCATGCGGTATTATTCCAGCGGTTCTGGCTTACTATGACAAGTTCATTCAAACCGTCACAGAGAAAGATTACATCCGCTTCTTTGCAGCCTCTGGCGCAATCGGCGGTCTGTACAAGCAAAATGCATCTATCTCTGGTGCGGAAGTAGGTTGTCAAGGTGAAGTTGGCGTAGCGTGTTCAATGGCCGCTGCAGGTCTTGCTGAGCTCATGGGTGGCAGCCCAGAGCAAGTTTGTATGGCAGCTGAAATCGCAATGGAACATAACCTGGGCTTGACGTGTGACCCAGTTGCTGGTCAGGTACAAGTACCATGCATCGAACGCAACGGCATTGCTGCTGTAAAAGCAATTAACTCGACACGTATGGCTCTTCGCCGCGCATCGGCTCCACGTGTTTCACTCGATAAAGTGATTGAAACCATGCTAGAGACGGGCAAAGACATGAACGCTAAGTACCGTGAGACGTCTCAAGGTGGTTTGGCAATCAAGGTCGTGTGCTAATTTTCATTAGCACGCATATTAAAAACCGAAGCCTTGGCTTCGGTTTTTTGTTTTCTACCCTTTGTGTTTTCTAAACAGTGAAAAATACGTTTGAATAGAACCCTATCGCGAAGAAGGTTGAGAGCGTGGCTCCTGCCAGTAATGTTGGCATTCGGCTTTTAGGGTAGTTGTCCAGCAACAGAATTATCGCAAGGTATGTAGGATACAAGCCGAAGATGTATCTAGGCATTGCATTAACCCCCGAAGAGAGGGGAATTAACAGGTTAATAAGCATGAATACGGCTTCCGCGTATCGCTTTTTAGCAAATAGATATCCGTTTAGAGCAAACCCCATCAGCGATACAATGACTAGATAAAGTTTCGCACCGCCTGTTTCCACGCCATAAACTAACCACTCAATAGGGTTGCTCACTACCCTACCCCACGCGATCTGAATATGGCCAAATGCGAGCGCATCTCCCATATGGAAGTGCAAATACATCATATAGGTAAAGAAGCCTAGGGGGATGAGCCAGATAGCTCCGATGACCGACAGTGCGTTATCTTTTAGTCGGTAGAAGCTACTTACTCCATACGCTTGCACACCGAATATCAGCACTGAAAACACTAACATCACACCTAAATTACGAGTGATTGCCGCAACAAGACCTAACAATCCCACTAACCACCAATTTTGGCGGTAACACGCGATAAACACTCCACTTATCAGAGTGATATAAAGTGGCTCTGAATATCCAGAAAGAGCGTATACCCCATATGGCGAGAAGCACATAAGCCAAATAGCGACTTCTTGCATCTCTTCGCGAATAGAAAGCTGTTTAAGCGCCTTTAGAAAGACGACAATGCTAAATACAAACGTTAGATTTGAAACTAAGATCAACGCTAAGTTGGTATCTCCCACCAGCCAAGACATCCATTTTCCTAAATAGGGAGAGACAGGCAAAAATGCCCAGTTGGCGGCATTGCCTCCTTTCATGTAAGTAGGCGCTAACGCGTAGCCATCGTCTGCGATACGCTGAAACCACATACAATCAAAACGACAGATTTGCTTCCATAGATCAAGATTAGCGACCGTCTCTGGATTATATGCGTGGGTACCAATCAACCCCGTTCCATATAACGCGACTCGGCTGACTAATACCGCTACAATAATCAGCATCCACTGCTGCTTGCTGATCGCAAGGCTAGGTTTATTGTTTTCCATCTTATTAGCCTGCCTTAGAGATTGTGTGCTGTGGTTGGGAAACTGATTGGTATCTTCCATATACACCTTCTATGAGATAGATAGGGCGCTGTTTAATTTCTCTATATATTCTGCTGACATACCCGCCGATTACACCAAGCGAAATAAGCTGTATTCCTCCCAAAAACAACACCACGCTTATCGTCGATGCGTAGCCGGGAGTCTTAACACCAAAGAACGTCGCCCCGATGATAATCTTCAACATGAAAAGAAACGCTAGACCCGATATACCGCAGCCAACAAAACCCCAAATGCGCAAAGGCCACGCGGTAAAACTAAAAATACCGTCTACGGCAAAATTCCATAGCTTCCAGTAATTGAACTTAGTTTCACCCACTGCACGCTCCGGCCGCTCAAATTCAACCCCTGTCGAATGAAATGCCGTCCATGCTAATAGGCCTTTCATGAAACGATTACGCTCAGGAAGCTGACGAATAGCATCAATGACCGTTCTATCGATAAGACGAAAATCCCCTGCATTTTCTGGGATCTTAGTTTCAGCAGCGATCCAGTTAAAAAAGCGATAAAAGCCACCAGCAGTGATGCGCTTTACCCAAGTATCTTTGGAGCGATCCACTCTTACGCCATACACGGTATCCCAGTCACCTGTCTGCCAAAGTTCAAGAAACTTAAGAATAAGTTCGGGTGGGTCTTGTAGGTCCACATCCATGATCACACACGCATCACCTTGAACATGATCCAGCCCTGCTGTCATTGCAGACTCTTTACCAAAGTTTCTGGCCAGATTGACTAAGCTCACTCGAGAATCAACCTCGATAACGGACTCGATAATTCGTTTCGTATCATCACTACTGCCATCATTAACAAAGACAATATCTAACTTATCTTTAATTGAATGAAGGCTCGTATCTAACGCATCCATAAAGGGCAATATCGACTCTCGCTCGTTATAGACAGGAACCAAAATCGACAACGTATAGTTATTTATATTTTTCATTGAGCTACCTCGGTTATCGAAATTTGATTGACGTTAAGGCTTGCGGGGGTCTCTAACTGTATTTGATGTAGTGAAACATCTTGAGAGTATTGCGATGCAGGAAGCGTGGCTTCCAACACATTGAGGTCATGCTGCTGCAACTTCACTTGCTTGTGACCATCGAGGGAGACATACACTGGCTCGGTAATAGAATGCGTCAATGATAACTTCACGCGAATGGAATGAGCTGGTGCAACTGCTAAATTAAAAAATACACTTCCGTCGTGTACTAACTCTCTGCCGTGCTGGTCAGGTTTCGCGGCCCATCCCTGTCGGCTTAAATATGGTTGGTTTTCTAAGGTGTCAATGACACCAGAGTCTGGCCAAAAGACATGCGTATTGTCCTTTGCCCAATAGAGTGTTTGTTTATCAATGTAATAGGTGCGATAGGCAGTATTGACTTGCGGGTGCGCGGCTAAATATAGGACCCACAAATAGTACATCGATAATAGTGCAAGAAAGAGGAATATCGCTAAACGATAAACGCCTTTACTCGACACCTTTAGGTTGGTGTCTTCTTTAAGATCAAAACGTTGTGCAGACATGCTCAATAACATTTGGTTACATATGTTATTGGTTTTACTCTTTGCCCACTATCGCTCTGTCAATAGAGGGTCAGGAACTGATTAAGTTTCCGTGACCATCTTATAATCCACTCGCGACGATTCACTCTTGTTATAACTTGGTGATAAAAAGCTTTTATCCAGTTTGGATGATTTCTCATAATTGGTTCAGTTTGCACAAAAAACCATGAGCTTTGCGAGGTTTTTGCCACAAAATCACTTCCCCGACACTCATTCATTAACTTAATATTCACCCTGTCAGCCCATACAATTAACAATATAATTATGCGACTCACTATAACAAATAAACTCCTACTCGCACTTATCTTGGTTTTTGGCACCATTGTTGTCATTTCAACCACTTATCAATACAACCAACAGCGTGATCTTATATATTCTGTCCTTAGCGAACAGCTGGAAGATAAAGCTAGCAACTACTTCGATAGTTTGAATATGATGATGCTCACTGGCACCATGGCGCAAAAAGAGACGCTCCGTGGTAAAGCTCTCGCCCAAGAGAATATCGAGAATGTCCGAGTGCTTCGTGGTGATGCGGTGAGCAAACTCTACGGCCCAGGTTTAGACAATCAAGTTGCACTTGATGATATCGATAAACGTGCCCTACTCGGAGAAATCGTGCTGGAGCCGTTTAAGGCAGAATGGGGGCAAGGCCTCGTCGTTGCATTGCCAATGAAAGCCAGCGAGAACTATCGGGGTACCAACTGCATTGCTTGCCATATGTCGCAAGAAGGTGAAGTACTGGGCGCAATTCGAATTGAGTATAATCTCAGTCATGTAAACAGCATGATCAACAAGCGCACTGCGATTGCCGTCGCCATTATGGCTGCGATCGCATTTATCGGATATCTCGCGACCATTTTCATTGCGCGACGCTTTATCGTAGGTCCAGTGCAGACCACATCGAAATTTATGACTCGAGTAAGTGGAAGCAAAGATCTCTCTATTCGTTTAGATGGTAAACAAAACGATGAAGTTGGCGATCTGACTAATGATATCAACGACTTCCTAGATACTGTCTCACATAGCCTAGTCAAAGTGCAGTCGACCGCTCAAACCGTCAGTGGCAATGCCGACAAACTTACTGACATCGCGCAAAATAATGAGTCTACTGCCAAGCGCCAGCTTAACGAGACTGCTGCGGTAGAAGCCAACATGCAGATGCTGAAAGAGCAACAGGCAACAGTCAGCGAAGCAACACAGCGCGCCTCACAATTAATGCAAGAAACCTGTGAACTCACTCGCCTAAGTAGCGTAGAAGCGAAAAACGCCAGTGATGATATTGAATCCTTAGTTCAAGACATCACACAAGTCTCTACGCACATTTCTGAGCTCAATGAGCAGACAGAACAAGTCTCCGCGATCCTATCCACCATTAAAGGCATTGCTGACCAAACGAATCTATTAGCACTCAACGCTGCCATCGAAGCGGCACGAGCGGGTGAGCAAGGTCGAGGCTTTGCCGTTGTCGCCGATGAAGTTCGCTCCCTTGCTAGCCGAACTACCGAAGCGACCAACGATATTGAAACTATTATCGCCAAGTTCCAACAAGGCAGCAGTTTCTCTGTCAACGCGGTCAATCAAGTGTCAGACACCGCTCACCAGCGCGCAGATGAAGTACAGGCCCTCGCTCGCAAAATGCAGACCGTGGTGTCGCAAATTGAATCAACGACAGAGCTTGCTAGCCAAGTGCAGGATCAGATCCAAGCCAACCGCCAAACCAGTGAAAGCGTCGGTGAAAAAACCGCCATCATCACAGAGCACGCCAACGAAACATCCAGCAGCGCAACCCAAACGCATCAAATCAGTATGGACTTACAGCAGCTTTCTCATCAGTTGGAGACATTACTTAATCAATTTATGCTTAATAACCACAATAAAGGTTGAACCGTGAAAATTGACAGGTAATATGTCCCTTTGAAAAGAAATTTAGTAGCAACCCAATGAGTTGACTAATTATTGGTCAAATATCATTGGGTTGTATTGTTACCTCCATGGAGATGATTAATAACATGACTTACGCGCCTGTAACTGACGTACTAAGCGGTAAGCTAGCGGTAGACAGTGAAGTAACTGTTCGCGGCTGGATCCGTTCGCGTCGTGATTCCAAAGCTGGAATCTCTTTCCTTGCCATCTACGACGGCTCTTGTTTCGACCCGATTCAGGCCGTGGTCCCAAATAATCTAAATAATTACGAAGAAGAAGTCCTAAAACTGACGACTGGTTGTTCAGTGGAAGTTACGGGCAAAATCGTAGAATCTCCAGCAAAAGGTCAAGATTTTGAGCTTGCAGCGACTGACGTTAAAGTGGTTGGCTGGGTTGAAGACGCAGACACTTACCCAATGGCTAAGACTCGTCACTCAATCGAGTACCTACGTGAAGTAGCGCACCTTCGTCCGCGTACTAACGTGATTGGTGCGGTTGCGCGTGTTCGTAACTGTCTATCTCAAGCGATTCACCGTTTCTACCACGAGCAAGGTTTCTTCTGGACATCTGCACCACTTATCACAGCGTCTGACGCTGAAGGCGCTGGCGAAATGTTCCGCGTGTCTACTCTAGACCTTGAGAACCTACCTCGCACTGAAAAAGGCGATGTAGACTTCAACGAAGACTTCTTTGGTAAAGAAACGTTCCTAACCGTATCTGGTCAGCTAAACGCAGAAGCTTATGCATGTGCACTAAGCAAGGTTTACACCTTTGGTCCTACGTTCCGAGCAGAAAACTCAAACACCAGCCGCCACCTAGCGGAGTTCTGGATGGTTGAACCTGAAGTGGCATTTGCAGACCTAGAAGACGTGGCTAAGCTTGCTGAAGACATGCTTAAGTACGTGTTTAAAGCGGTACTAGCAGAGCGCCGTGATGACCTTGAGTTCTTTGCTCAACGCATCGACAAGCAAGCGATCACTCGCCTAGAGCAGTTCGTAGATGCTGACTTTGCACAGGTTGACTACACTGACGCAATCCAAATCCTTCTAGACTCTGGTCGTGAGTTCGAATTCCCTGTTGAGTGGGGTATCGACATGTCTTCTGAGCACGAGCGTTTCCTAGCGGAAGAGCACTTCAAAGCGCCAGTTATCGTTAAGAACTACCCGAAAGACATCAAGGCATTCTACATGCGCTTGAACGATGACGGTAAAACAGTAGCTGCGATGGACGTACTAGCACCGGGCATCGGTGAAATCATCGGTGGTGCACAGCGTGAAGAGCGTCTAGACATCCTAGATGACCGTATGCGCGCGATGAACATCGACCCAGAGCACATGAACTGGTACCGCGACCTACGTCGTTACGGCACAGTACCTCACGCAGGCTTCGGTCTTGGTTTTGAGCGTCTAGTGTCTTACGTAACAGGTATGGGCAACGTTCGTGACGTGATCCCATTCCCACGTACACCTCGTAGCGCGAACTTCTAAGCAATTTTGCGAAGCAGTAATTTCAAAGGCCACCTCATAGGTGGCCTTTTTTATTGCTCGATATACCGTTTTCAAGTCTCGATTAATGCGCGCTTAGTTTTCGATTTCGAAGCACTTTTCACATTGGTAAACCATCAAAATCGCACTACATTTAGATTAAAGAAAAACGACAAAATGAGGTGTTTTGATGGGCAAGTTTACACAGAACGATATCCAATACTCAGGTGAAAGTAACGGCGTACATAAATGGGAGTCCAAAAGCGGCCAGCCATACTATTGGCACCCAGATTGGCTGCATGTCGCAGAGGACGAAACCGGCTTGCACCCTAAACAAGATCTTGATGTTGGCAGTAGTGAAGCGGCAACTAAAGAGCATGCCGCCAGCGCAATACTGAAGCATCTAAATAATTGGGCGAAAAGTAAGTTCGAGAAAAATCCCGATATCGAAACTCAGGCCGTAGAGTCTGAGCACCAATTGAAAGGCCACGACGACTAACCCGCTATCACTAACGTGTCTGGCTCTAAGGTTGGCAGATACTGCTATACCCATTCATCAGTGCATAGCACGTTAGTGACACCTTTCTCCCCATATGTTGGCGATAAACCCATACCTTTTCATACACAAACACCTAATTAGTGCCCTTTTCTGTTTCAAATCAAAATAATTTTCTGTTTTCTTCTTTAATGTGGTTGTCAGGTATAGCCTTCAAAGGTATAAATAGGCTGTTGTCACCAAGTAACCGTTTCGTTACCAATGGTTTTTCGCCCCCTTCAATTAACATGGATGAAGAATATGTTTGAAAAAGTTGTTGCAGCACCCGCTGATCCTATCCTCGGTCTAACAGAAGAGTTTAAAAAAGACGCTCGCGCTGAAAAGATCAATCTAGGTGTTGGTATCTACAAGAATGAGCAAGGTGAAACCCCTGTTCTAGCGACCGTAAAGAAAGCGGAAGCAGCACTTTTAGAAACGGAAAAAACCAAATCTTACCTAACGATTGAAGGTACCGCTGAATACGGTCTAGCAGTACAAAAACTGCTGTTCGGCGCAGATGCTGAAATCGTAGCTGAAAAACGTGCAAAAACCGCTCAAGCCCCTGGTGGTACTGGTGCGCTACGCGTTGCTGGTGAGTTCATCAAGCGCCAACTTGGCGATGTAAAAATCTGGATCAGTAACCCAACGTGGGCTAACCACAATGGCGTATTCAGCGCAGCGGGTATCGAAACTGCGCAATACCGTTACTACGATGCAGAAAGCAAAGACAAAGATTTTGCTGGCATGGTTGCGGACCTAGAGCAAGCATCTGCAGGCGACATCGTGCTACTTCACGGCTGCTGTCACAACCCAACAGGTATCGACCCAACAAGTGACGAGTGGGAGCAACTAGCTAAGCTTGTTGCAGACAAAGGTCTTATCCCTCTATTTGACTTCGCATACCAAGGCTTTGCTAAAGGTGTTGAGGAAGATGCGCAAGGTCTACGTACATTTGCTAAGTACAACACAGAGATCCTAGTAGCGAGCTCATTCTCGAAAAACTTCGGTCTCTACAACGAGCGTGTGGGTGCATTCACACTGGTTGCGGCATCAGAAGAGATCGCAACGACAGCTTTCTCTCAAGTGAAGAGCATCATTCGCTCTATCTACTCTAACCCGCCAGCACACGGTTCAGCAGTTGTTACATACATCCTAAACGATGCTGCACTTCGCGCAGAGTGGGAGCAAGAAGTAGCAGAAATGCGTGACCGTATCCAAGATATGCGTGAGCTGTTCGTTGAGACACTAAAAGCAGAAGGCGTTGACGCAGACTTTAGCTTTATCGAGCGTCAAAACGGCATGTTCTCTTTCTCTGGCCTAAGCAAAGAGCAAGTGAACCGTCTGAAAGAAGAGTTTGCTATCTACATCGTTGGCTCTGGCCGTATCAGTGTTGCTGGTATGACAAAATCAAATATGGGACCACTATGCAAAGGTATCGCTGCGGTACTTTAATGTCCTAATATCAAAATATTAACTCAAAGGTCAGCGCAAGCTGACCTTTTTGGTTTCAGCGTGTAGTATTAACAGATACTCCATTTGATAAGGCACGTCATGGACGCTGAACTGATTGAAATCCAGAACTTTCTGGCCTCTCATCCCCCTTTCGATGAACTTCCCGAAGAAACGCTGATACACGTCTCACAGCAAATCGAGATTGGCTACTATCGTGAAGATACGCCCATTATCCATTTTGGTGACGATATCCAAGATCTTTATATGGTTCGCAGCGGCGTCGTCGAAATCTATCGCCGTAAAGGTGAGCTGTACAACCGAATTGATGAAGGCGATCTGTTTGGCCAAATGGGCCTCCTTACCAATAACAAAGTACGCTTCCCCGCTAAGGCCGTAGAAGACACCTTGGTGTACTGCATTCCGGCAGAAGTCTTTCAGGAGCTTTATGATGGCTTTGATACCTTTGCTGACTTTGTGGAAGTAGAAGATACGGTTCGATTACGCCAAACTGTCTCAAACAACGAAAACACCAACGATCTCACAACTTCCAAGGTCCGAACCCTATTAACTCGTGACGCACCCACTATTGAACGCAGCAGTAGTATCCAAAATGCAGCTCGTGTTATGGCTGATGAGCAAGTGTCATCGCTACTTATTATCGACCCTGAAATCGTCGAGAGTGATGAGGACGACACCTCTCCGGTAGTTGGCATTATTACTGATAGGGACTTGTGCACACGCGTTCTCGCGGAAAACCTAGATCCACAGGATGAAGTCTCCAGCGTCATGTCGACTGACGTGATTTCACTTGATCACAACGCGTATGTGTACGAAGCGATGCTCACCATGCTTCGTTACAACGTCCATCATCTACCGGTACTCAAAAACAAAAAGCCGTTGGGGATCATTGAAACTACCGATATCGTTCGTTACGAATCGCAGAACTCATTACTGTTGGTAAGTAGTATCTTCCAGCAACAGTCCATTGAAGAACTCAAAGCTCTGTCTGAACAGGTTCGCGACAGTTTCGTACGCTTGGTCAATGAAGATGCTAACGCCCATATGGTTGGCACCGCCATGTCGGTGATCGGACGCAGCTTCAAACAGCGCATTATTGAGCTTGCAGAAGAAGAGCTCGGTCAAGCGCCAATCCCATACTGCTTCTTGGCTCTGGGCTCCATGGGGCGTGATGAGCAACTTGTGGTGACCGATCAAGACAACGCCATTATCCTTGACGACAGCTACGACAAAGATAAACACGGTAAATACTTTGAAGCATTCTCTAAGTTTATCTGTGATGGTTTAGCGGATTGCGGTTACACCTACTGTACCGGCGATATTATGGCGACCAATCCGGAATGGCGTATGACCCGCAAAGAATGGGAAGCCTGTTTTGCCGATTGGATTGACGATCCCAACCCGAAAGCGCTGCTCAATGCTTCCATTTTCTTCGACTTAGACGGCGTCTACGGCAAGCTTAAATGGGCTGAGCAGCTGAACAGCTTTATTGTCAGACGCGCGAGACGCAACAACCGCTTCTTGGCGTGTTTGGCTCGTAATGCTCTTAACCGCAAACCGCCTCTTGGCTTCTTTAAAGACTTCGTGATGGAGAAAGATGGCCGTCATAACAACTCAATCAACCTTAAACGACGTGGCACGGCACCCTTGGTGGATCTTATTCGTGTACACGCCCTCGCCGTCGGCTCTCGCTCTACTAACTCATTTGAGCGTCTCGATGACATCCACGAAGCAGGTATTTTGCCGAAAGGACGCGCACGGGATCTTAAAGATGCTCTTGAGTTTATCTCTATGGTACGCATCTCCCATCAAGCGCTCGACGTCGAGCAAGGTATCGAACCTGACAACAACGTTGAGCCAGAGAATTTGTCTGACTTTGAAAGACGTAACCTCAAAGATGCATTCCAAATTTTAAGTAACGGTCAGAACTTCTTAAAGTTCCGCTACCAAGCCAGTAATAACTTTAAGTAGGTCATATGATAAAAAAACTCCTTAAAGCTCCGGCAGTACAATGGAACAATAAGTTCGAACAACTTAGCGAGCGAGCCAAAGATGAAAGGATTAAAGCCTTTTATGCTGCTGCTTACCGTCACCAGAAACGCCTTTGAATGAAGTGCCATTTGTCGCCTTGGATTTCGAGACAACCGGCCTGAACCCAGAAAAAGATGGAATTCTGTCGATTGGATTGGTCCCATTTACACTCTCTCGCGTTAAGCTCCGTCAAGCTGCGCATTGGACAGTAAGACCAAAAGCCAAACTCGAAGAAGAATCTGTGGTCATTCATGGCATCACCCACAATGACTTGATTGATGCACCGACGTTGAATGAGATATTGGCCGACGTGCTCAACGCACTAGCTGGAAAAGTCATCGTGGTGCATTACCGCCCCATTGAACGTGGCTTTTTGAACTGTGCATTGAAGAAAATGCTCGGTGAAGGCATTGAGTTCCCGGTTGTCGACACCATGCAGGTAGAGTCGGACTATCAAGAGAAGTTAACCGCGGGCATACTCAATAAGCTTAAAGGTAAACGTGCGGATTCGGTGCGATTAGGTCAAACACGTCGCCGCTATGGGTTGCCAGACTACCCACCCCATCACGCTCTGATGGATGCAGTCGCAACTGCAGAGCTGCTTCAGGCGCAGATGGCCTATCAGGACAATGAAACCAGAGTACTCGGAGACTATTGGCTTTAACGCCTCGTTTTTGCCTTGAGTCTTGGGATAAAGGTTAGTTAAAACAAGTCCTGCTGCGGACTTGTTTCCTCTTCGAGAACCTTATTTGGCACAGGGACTTTACCCTGTGCTAATTTGCGGCGATATCGCTGACGACAGAGTTTAATAATATACAGCTGCTGTGCCGGCGAATAAGAAAGCCAATTAAATCGCTCTTCCCTCTTGCGCATGCATCCTTGGCAATACCCCTTTTCATCCACCGTACAAACTCGAACACAAGGACTCGGCACGGTAAAAAACTCAAGCTGTTCCATTCACTTTCCTTGCTATCCAATCATTAATCTGACTAACAAATATTACTCTGCCTAGCTATAACCTCTGTTTTCGCCCTTCAATTACTCCAGCGCTCACTTTCCAAAGCTTAAATTCAGAAAGTAAGAATAGTCTGATTTATCGGTCAGTAGCCACACCTGCAACATGGATAGTCAATAACTTCCACATCCTAGGTTGAAATCCCACTATACTAAAGATAACCTACTCCTGACAAAAAACAGTGTTTTATTAGTTACGCTGGTCAGCAATTTCATTTAGTTGGAGCAAAAAATATGAAGATTTTTTCTAAGAAGGTACTCGCAGCTGTTGCGCTTCCAGTTCTTATGACGGCTTGTGCCGCAAACGATGCTAAGCAGGAGGAGCCAATGAAAGCAGTTACCGCTCAGGATCTTCAGCACCATAACTGGAATCTGGTTCAAATTGATGGCAACCCAATTCAAATCGACGAACAAAGCGAAGCACCACGTCTAGAAATCGGCGAAAAAATGACAGCTAATGGCAACGCAGGTTGTAACAACTTCTTCGGTCAAGGTGAGTTGAAAGACGGTCAGTTCCGCATTGAAAAAATGGGTATGACGATGAAAATGTGTCCAGGTGCGGCAATGGACATCGAAAGAACGGTATCTCAAACCCTTTCTGACTGGAGTGAAATCACTGTCACTCAAAATGGTCTAGAGCTTAAAGGCCAAGCGCATACGCTTACATTTGAGTTGAAAGACTGGGTAAACTAAGCCAAACACATGATCTAGGAGGCCTCGCTTTATGCGAGGCCTTTTTGTATCCCTTCCCAACCCTCGGCTCTTGCCCAACCTTTGCTTTACAACATTGGTTTTGCCTATTGGAAGAATAACCACATCCAGTTATCTCTCGCACAGCAAAGTTCGTATCTTATCGACATATTGAATTGCTACATTGAACCAAACGAGATTACCCATGACCACCAAAGCACTCATTGTCGAGGGAGGCGCCATGCGCGGCATTTTCGCAGCAGGCGTACTCGATGCATTTTTAGAGCAAGACTATCGCCCTTATGACTTTGTTCTCGGCGTCTCTGCCGGTGCTTCGAACCTATTAAGTTATTTAGGTAATGCCCCAACTCGAAGCTATCAAGTCATCACCGAATTGGCGACCAGCAAACAGTTCTACAATCCACGTCGATTTGTCTCGGGCGGCCACTTGGTCGATGTTAAATGGCTCTATGAAGAATCCAACCGCCGATTTCCTTTAGATCAGGAGCGAGTGTTTAATTCGGTGTCTTTTATCGCAGCGGCGACCAATGTTGCCACTGGGCGTCCCGATTACTACGAAATCACTCCAGATAATATCGCCAAAGCCATTGAGGCCACCGCTTCGCTGCCTCTTGCCTACAAAGAGACGCCTTGTTTTGATGGCGGCTGCTACACCGATGGCGGCGTAGCAGATTCGATTCCGGTACGTGAAGCTTATCGCCGAGGAGCGAGAGACATCACTGTGATTTTGTCGCACCCATTAAGCTATGAAATGCCAAAGCCTAAAGCAGGCTGGCTAATGAAGAAGTTATTCACGAAGCATCCGAACATTGGGCTAGCGCTGGCAAAACGTGCTGAGAACTACAATGACTCACTGCAGTTTATTAAAAATCCACCCAAAGACTGCGTGGTTCGAGTCATCACTCCACCCGAGGACTTTCCTGTGCAGCGCTTAACGATGAAAAAAGCTCTACTCGATAAAGGCTATGAGATGGGCGTGGAAGAAGGACTAAGCCATGTAAATCATCTGACAGGAAAACTCGAATACCAGCAAGAAGAATGTCACTTTTGCTAATACTAGGTGAGTAAGTATGTCATCATAGTTACTCACCCACTATAAATAGGAAGTTTTCTTGATGCGTAAATCTGATAAGAAAATTGATAATCTAATCAGAGAAGTGTTGACCGAAATTTGTGAAGGTACACTAAAAAACTACGACGGTTTTCTTTGGGTGACTCATACAGTTAAATTCCCATCCTTCCCACAGAGCTTACACATTATCTGTGTGTTTGAATCGAACCAAGATAGAGCAAACTTCTTGATGAGCGATGGACAGCAGCATGTCTCTACCACTATCCAAAAGGCGTTTCATCAGGTTGGCGTACAACTGAAGAACGCGAACAAACAAATCAGTTACGAAACACGCTAAAAAAGCAGCCCTGGAATGAAGTAAACGGTTTGAAAAAGCGAAAGAGCCCCTGTCTCGCAGTCTGTGACTTTTCTGGCTCCAGAGGTTGTATAGAAATACCAGAAATAAGTAACGATAAAGCACTGTAATATTATTAGTGCTTAGCGATACTAGGTTTTGTTGGCATCTAGGGTATCGGCTTAATTGATACAAAAACATGCGATTGTGGAGAGAGTGTCCCGCTTTATGAAAAGCCCAATTAACTTAGGGCTAACCATCAACAGGTTAACCCTAAATGCTTGCTCACGCGTGTGTGAAGACTAGTCTTTACGTACCAGCGCAGCATGACTACAACGCATCCCACCGCCAGTGGCGTGATTGGTTTCGGTCATATCTGTATAGAGGACTTCGATCCCTTTAGCTTCAAGTTTATCACCTATATGCTTGAATTCGGTCGACATAGCATAAACACCTTCTCCTAATGGAAGACCATTACAGGCGTCTATTCGAGCTTCTTCCAATGTACAATTGACGATGTCCCAATCTTTAATCAGATCCGGCAAGCCGTGTGGAAAGGCGTCTAGGCAGACTAATGCTAAGCCTTCTCGAGGTAAGGACAAACAACAATCAAGGTGCATTACCTCTGGGCTGTATTCGACAAAGTGAACTGTCCAACCTTGTGAACACAGGAGATCTGCCGCCCATTGTAACCCTTTCATATTGGAGTCAATACCGTTGTAGCCCAGCAGCACGTTATGGTTGCCCATAACAAATATGTCACCACCGGTTAAAAATGGACCTTGGCCGCCCTCCGAGCACGCCATATCCGTTTCCGGCGTTGGCATATTGACCCATTTAGCATCAGTACCAGCGACACGTTCATTAAGAATATGGCGATAAGTGAACACATCCTTATGGCGCATTGGGAAGCGATTGGCACCTTCGATAACAATGTTACCAACTACTGAAAGCGGGTCTTTCACGAATAACGAGCCTACACCAGATTCTTTATAGAGTAATTCTTGCTCGGTGAGCAATCTTGGCCTGTGTACTTTAATGCCCCTAGCTTCAAGCAATTTGACCCAATCTTCGACCTCTTGTTCAATTTTCTTAAAACGAACCGGATCGGCCTCAGCAAAGGACAGACCGCTATTCGCCATAATCTTTTCTCGATCCTCTGCATTAAAGATACTCATGCGCTTGGCCAAGGTTTTGCCGATAGTCGGATAGGCTAGCTGATCAGCACGTCCAATAATGACCTCTTTCAACGTTCCCCATTCTGAACCAACCCAGATATCAGATTTTCTGGTTTTGTTTAACATCATCTTCATTTATACACCTCACATCGTTGTTTGAGGTGAGAATGTCATAATCTCGTCTCTATCCATAATCAGACACTGATGGGAGAAACTAACAGTTTCTAAAAATCTTTAAAGACAATGGTAGGCTTTGTCGCTGAATCCAGCTTCCGAGCGGACTTTCTAGCTTGTTTAAATTTGGAACATCGAATCTAAATGACTTCTGTCGAAGCCTTTCTTGAACGAAATCAGACTTTAATTGGAGTGTAACACGACATTCCCCTACTCCCTGCTGGCAACTATTGCTCGCTTCAAACTATAGAGTCTTATTTGACTTATTTGACTTATTTTCGTTATGAAACTCTATTGCGCCCATAGAATAGTCGTTTAAGTAGTGGAGAAAATATGAGAGTACTCAGCGGCTCTGATACTGTTATCGCAAGAAAGTAGAGTGCGAACAGTACCATTCCCCTAGATACTGTTGTCCCTACCGTCCAGCCAAAAAACTCATAACCCCAACCTATGGAACGTATCGTGACCACTCCCTATATCAATTATGTTCCACCATTAAAATAGCCTTCGTCCCTTTATATCATTAGTCAAAATTTCCTATCTAGGAGGGCAATTGTCTATCTGATATTCCCTTTCATAACTTTGAAACAAACAGTTTTGTTATACACCTCTATTAACGTTGGTCATTGAAATGAGAAATAAATTCTTACTCACAGCAATAACACTAGCACTACCATTCAGTTCATTTGGTTCGGGAAATGTACTACCGTACGAAACTCCGGGATTTAATGGGAAGATTGGTCGCACAATCGCAGAATCAACAGAAGATTATCCGCAACCCGTTGAAGCTCCTGAAGGGCCCCAAACATTATCCTTGTTATCCTTGACGATGTTGGCTTTGGTCAAGCATCCACTTTGGGCGGTCCAATCCCAACTCCTGCAATGGATGAGTTGGCTGAAGAAGGTGTCACATACACCCGTTTCCATACCACTGCGGTATCGAGCCCAACGAGGGCGTCACTCCTGACAGGACGAAACCACCACCAACTTGGCTTTGGAACCATTTCCGAAATGTCATCTGGCTACCCCGGATACCACAGTATTTGGGGGAAAGACTCAGCAAGTGTTGCAGAGATCTTAAAGCAGAATGGTTACAACACAGCAGCTTGGGGGAAATGGCACAATACGCCTGACTGGGAAACCAACCAAACCGGACCATTTGATCGTTGGCCAACTGGATTAGGTTTTGAATACTTCTACGGATTTATGGGGGAGAAACCAGTCAGTATGAGCCTCAGCTCTTTAAAAATACCTTACCTGTAGAGCCTGAAAAGAAACCGGGTGAGACATACCATCTGACTGAAGACCTTGCGAAAGACGCCGTTAAATGGATCAAGCAACAAAAATCTCTCAACCCAGATAAGCCTTACTTCGCATACTTCTCAACGGGTGCGATCCATGCTCCTTTCCATGTAGGGAGTGAGTGGATCGATAAATTTAAGGGTCAGTTTGATGATGGCTGGGATGCGATGCGTGAACACACCTTTGAGAGGCAGAAGCAACTAGGCATCATTCCAAAAGACACAAAACTGACTCCGAGACCTGATGAGATCCCAGCCTGGGATGAACAGTCTGAGGACGAAAAGAAACTCTTTGCACGTCAAATGGAGGTCGCCGCCGGATTTATGGCGCACACCGATCACTGGGTGGGTAATCTAATCGAGCAGGCAAAAGATATTCCGGGGCAGAAAACACCATGGTTATTTACGTCGTAGGCGATAATGGCGCCAGCGGTGAAGGTACACTCATCGGCACAACTAACAACATGATGGTACAAAATGGTTTCCCAGATACCGTTGAAGATCAATTAGAAGTGATTGATGGTATCGGTGGAAAAGACTTTGAAAACCACTATGCAGTGCCTTGGGCTTGGGCGGGTAGCTCTCCTTTCCAATGGATGAAACGTGTACCCTCTCACTTTGGCGGAACCCGAAATGGTCTTATCGTTTCTTGGCCAGAAGGAATCAAAGCGAAAAATGAAAAACGCACCCAATTCCACCATGTGGTCGATATCGCCCCGACAATTTATGAAGCAGCAGGAATTGAAATCCCGACAAAAGTAAACGGTGTAGAACAGTCGCCAATGGCCGGTGTTCCGATGAATTACTCGTTTGATGGTGCAGACAAAGAAGGTACTAGGAAAACACAGTACTTTGAGGTAGCAGGTCATATGGCTATTTATCATGACGGCTGGATGGCATCAGCATTCCATGGCGTACCGTGGGCATTCATTGGTTCGAAAGGCTTTGATGATGTCACTTGGGAGCTCTACAACATTGATGAAGACTTCTCTCAAGCAAATGATCTAGCTAAGTCTCACCCAGAGAAACTTGAAGAACTGAAGAAGATATTCGATGAGGAAGCAAACAAGTATGACGTCTATCCATTGGATGATCGGTATGCAGAACGCGTAGTGAACCCAAACCGTCCGTCGATTACTCGCGGTAAAAAGCACTTCAGATATTACCAAGCACAGTGCGCATACCAGAAGGTGGTACTCCTCCGGTCTACTCACGTAGCCACACCATTGAATCCAAGTTGGACTACAACCATGGTGATGAAGGTGTCATCGTTGCTGTTGGGGGTAATGTGGCTGGCTACACCATCTATATTAAAGATGGCAAGCTGCACTACCACTACAACTTCTTCAACAAAAAACGCTTCCATGTGACATCAGAGGAGCCTTTGCCGAGTGGTTCTCTCAACATCAAGATGGACTACAAGCAAGAGTCTAGTGAACATGGTGGAGGTGGCACTGCAACTCTTTACGTCAATGGCAAAAAGGTGGGTTCTGAGAAAATCGGAAACACTGTGCCGCTTCGCTTTGCAGTAACAGAAACTACCGATATCGGTATGGATCTGGGCTCTCCAGTGACACCAGAATACGAAGCGCCTTTCGAGTACCCGAACCGCATTGAGTTTGTGGATTACACGCTCAATTAACGGTCACTTTATCACAGCCTGTCGCTACCAACCGATGATGTACTGTCTCGGTTGGTAGCAACGCACAACTGCTACTTAGCAACATTCAACAACACCAAATTATCAAGCCCCTCTTGACCGTGAGGAATTTTTTATGCAAACACCGACTAGTTGTCATGTAATGGCAAAACCAACTGGCTCTGTCTGTAACATTGACTGCGATTACTGTTTCTATTTAGAGAAAGAAAAGCTCTATCCAGAGCGACAAAACAACTGGCGCATGAGCGACGCAACGTTGGAAGCTTATATCAAACAAACTATTGAAGCACAAAAAAATAACCACGTTCAGCTTACTTGGCAAGGAGGTGAGCCTACGCTCATGGGGCTGACGTTTTTCCAAAAAGCAGTAGAACTAAGCAAGAGATACGCAGGCAATAAAACGGTTGAGCACAGCTTTCAAACTAACGGCCTGCTGCTTAATGATGATTGGTGTCGTTTCTTTAAACAGCACAACTTTCTTGTTGGCCTGTCTATTGATGGCCCCGCAGACCTAAATGACTGCTATCGAAAAAACAGAGCCGGCAAACCAACCCACGTAAAGGTAATGAAAGCGATCGAGTTACTAAAAAAACATAACGTAGACTTTAATACACTGACCGTGGTGAACCGAGAAAACGTAACGTATCCGGATCGTGTCTATCAGTTTCTTAAAGATATTGGTTCAACCTACATCCAGTTTACGCCTCTGGTCGAACGAGAAGCCAGGGTGGCAAAAAGTGATCAATTACGCTTGGTTCTACCCCACGAAGCATTAGCGGATGTCACCGAGTGGTCCGTACCTGCGCGCCAATATGGTGAGTTTTTGAACGCTATTTTTGACCAATGGGTGCGAAAAGATATTGGACGAGTTTACATAAACATGTTCGATAGTACATTGAGCAGCTGGTTTGGTGAGAACCCTAGTATTTGCCACTTCGCACAGCGCTGTGGTCACGCCTTTGCTCTTGAGGCAAATGGGGATTTATACAACTGTGACCACTATGTTTACCCTGAACATTTGTTGGGCAATATTCACGACAAATCTATCGAGGAATGCAATACGAGCCGTCAGGCATTCAGTTCGGAAAGGACAAACAGGAAACATTAAACGCAGACTGCAAACGCTGTAAATACAAGTTTGCCTGCAATGGAGGTTGTCCAAAGCAGCGCTTTACTGTTAGTCCAAATGGGTTGCCTAACCACAATTACTTCTGTCAGGGTTATAAGCTGTTTTTTGAGCACACTGCAACCTACATGCAGGAAATGTGCAACTTACTCAAACAGGGGCGCTCTCCTGCAGAACTGATGTGGATGCTGAACTACAGAGAGCCTAAAACCAGTGCGACTAAAATGAGCTCTATAGGCAGGAACTCACCTTGTCTATGTGGCAGTGGGCAAAAATACAAACGTTGCTGCGGTTAATCTACCTTTATGATTAAAATGGTTACCATCCGCCAGCGATACGACGCTTAATGGCCTCTCTGAGCGACTTATGTTGCTCATTGTTGGCATATCGCTTGTGGTAAGCCAAACTATAATTTATGGCACTAAGTTCAATAGGACACGTAAGCATTTTTAACCCCAAAGTGTTTTGCCAGTACTTGGCAAACCCTTCTGATACAACAGCTACTGCATCCGATTTTGATACCAGCATTAACTTGGCTGAAAGCGAACCAACAACGCTATGGATCTGGCGCTCTTGAACTATCGACTTAGCACCATGCTCAAAGCCCGACATTCTTTCCCATTTAGTGGATAAAATGATGTGGCGCTGCTGATAAAACTCCTCACTCGTCATTGTATCTCCAATTGACGGGTGATCAGCTCTACAAATAACTATCGCGGTTTCTTCAACGACAGGCTCAATAATAAGTGAGGGATCTCTAACAGTAAAAACAGACAGTGCGAGATCCAAAGATTGATTGCGCAGGCGCTCAATCACACTCACCTGCTCAGCTGGCGTTTCTTGTATTTGAGCATGGTCGATATTGACGAGTTGATGAAGAAGCGCTTCGTTGACATGTACTTCAAAATTCACATCATCTGTCACTGCATTAATAATTTCATTGAAACCTTGATGACATCGTGAGGCGAGCTTATGTGCGTTCGCAGTAGGACTGATGCCTCGCCCTTGCTTTACGAAAAGTTGATAACCAATATCAGCTTCCATCTTTCTTACCGCAGCACTCACAGAAGGCTGACTAATACCAAGATTGTTACCCGCTTTAGTAAACGAGCCAGTTCGGTAAACCTCGAAGAATGTTCTGATCAAATTCAAATCGAATTGTTGGTTACTTTGCATAGATTAGAGTTTCTGTAGAAAGTTTTTTGCTCACGGTGGTGTTCATTATAACGACATTTGTTCTAAATGTTCTGTTCCCTTAATTTAGAGCACTAAATTCAGCGGATTCGCATGCGACTAAACTAGCCATCACGCTTAACCCAAAAGGCTCCCAAGGTATTGGGAGCCTCACTATTTGAACAGCAACACCTTTAAGGCTGCATCCGGATCTATATCTGCGAACTCATCAGGGTTTGGCAGACGCTCGACAAAACTCAACTGCGGTGCTTCTTCTGACATACTTTCAATCAGAAAATCAGGCGTCACCGTTGGTGAGTTCACACACGCCATCACCTCACCATTAGGCGTAAGCAGCTCATTCAGACGTCTCAAGATCTTCTTATAATCTTTCGTCAGTGCAAAGCTGCCCTTCTGGAATGACGGTGGATCAATCACCACAATGTCATACGGTCCGTACTTTTTGATTTTCCCCCAAGACTTAAAAATGTCGTGGGCAAGAAAGCTCACTTGGCTAAGATCGTGGTTGTTCAGGCGATGGTTGTCGCGCCCTTTGTTGAGTGATGAACGCGCCATATCGACGTTGACCACATGCTCGGCACCACCAGCTATCGCCGCGACTGAAAAGCCACAAGTGTACGCAAATAGGTTAAGAACACGCTTACCTTCCGCTTTAGACTTCACCCACTCGCGGCCGTTTCGCATATCGAGAAACAGACCGAAATTTTGGTTGCGACCAATATCGAGTTGATACTGACAACCCAGCTCTTCAACCACAGGTTTGCTATCGAGCTCACCCCAAAGTACTTCTGACGGCGCGCGTCACTGTATCGGTGTTGCAATACTACCGCTTTACCTTGAGCCTTTTCCCAAATGGTTGAAGCCACTAACTCCATTAAACCTTGTTTCAGTGTCGTTAGGAAAATCTCGTCGACAGGCTTAAACAAGTTCACCAGCAACTGATTGGCCGCCCAATCACAAGTCAATTGCTCCAAACCAGGGAAGCACTTACCTCGGCCATGAAAAAGACGGCGAACCTCGGTTGGCGCAGAAGCCAAAGCGGACTCGATTTGTTCGAAGAACACCCCCAATTTGTCGGCCTGCATAACTTGACCTTGTAGCTCTTGATTCTCTTGTGGCTCTTGATTGTCTTGTGATGAGGTCATTTCTTCGGCCATACTAACTCCCACGGTTTAGACCATTGCTCGATTGCACAATTCAAAGCTGCGCTGTTCCATTTACTACCTAGCTCCGCGTTTCTTGGATCGCAGATAAACTCATACGCTCGGTCAAAAAGAGTAAAGCGCAACGCGTAAGCATGAAGATAGCCGCGATCAACGCCTATACTCTGGCCATAAATAGGATCACCCACAATCGCAGAGCCCACTGATTTAAGCGCCACGCGAATTTGATGCGTTTTTCCTGTTAATGGTCGACATAAAAATGCCCGCTCACCTTCTTCACCCGCTAAGGAGAAGAACTGTGTCACTGCTGGGTTATTCTTAGTTGCCACCAGCTTCCATGACGCTCGACGTGAGCGTTCCATATCTCCAGAGACGGTACCCTGCTTTTTCTTCGGCTTTTTGCTACCAATCGCCAGATAGAACTTATCCATTTGACGTTGCTGGAATAGCTTTGAGAACTCGGCGGCCACCTCGGGACGTTTGGCAAGGACTAGCAAACCCGAGGTCATTTTGTCGAGGCGATGCACCAAAAATAGTGGCGAGCAACCAAGAAAGGTCGCAACTTCTTGCACCAGCATGGTATCTCCGTCATCTTTGTGCACACTGACACCCGGGTGCTTGTTGATGACTACAAAATCATCATTTTCAAACTGAATATCGAACATGAAAGGCGTAACGTTGAATTGTTTGGCTCGGATGATACACAAAAGCTGCCCGAAGAGCAGCTTTTGGTTTTCTGATAGCAAGTGATCAGAGGAAAGGATAAGCAAATACGATCAAAATTGCCGCCGGACATACAAACTTCACATACCAAGGCCAAATTTTCCAAAACCAAGTCTGTTCAATTTCTGGGTTGCCTTGTCTGATTTCCTCAAGCAGTGAATTGCGGCTCCAAATCCAACCAATAACCACAGCCCACACCACGCCAAGAAGCGGCTGCATATAGACCGTAGAGGCGGTTGCGACTAAGTCGAACAACGCATTGAAGTTAGCAGCAATAATGGCACTACACAGCAAAATGGTGCCGCCTAGGATCATGGTCGCTTTGTTGCGAGACATCTTCGCTTCTTCTTGAAGGCAAGACACTGGCACTTCCAACATAGCGATAGAGGACGTCAATGCGGCGATAACCATTAGGGCAAAAAATGCGATTCCAATGACTTCACCGGCAAGCCCCATAGAATCAAATAGCGCTGGCAGTACCACAAACACCAGGTTACCAGAGCTAATCAGCTCACCAAGCTCATTGAAAATCTGTACGCCATTTTCTTTAGCAACAAACATAGCAGGAAGAATCAACATGCCCGCCATAAACGCGACACCAGTATCGATGATCGCTACCTGCCCCGCCGTTTTCGGAATATTAATGTCTTTGCTAAGGTAAGAGCCGTATACCATCATTGCCCCCACACCAAGTGACAATGAGAAAAATGCCTGACCCATAGCGTTAACCACAAGGCTAGCATTTAGGTGGTTCCATTTCGGTACAAGATACATTTCCAGGCCGTCCATAGCGCCATCTTGGGTAAAGATGTAACCAATCAAAGCAATGAAAAGCACAAAAAGGACTGGCATTAGTCGAGATGACCACTTTTCGATCCCGTCAGAAACACCGCGTTTCACAACAAACACCGTCATCAGCATGAACAGAACCGTTAAGCTTACGTTGCGAGCCGTGCCGAACGTCACTAGCCAGTCAGCTACACCATTTAGCCCGATAACATCAGCAATAGGCGCAAGGCCAAAACCGATTAGCCAGCCAGCTAGAATGGCGTAAAAGCTAAGAATCATGGAAGCGGTAAGCAGCGCAATCACACCAAACATGGCAGCAACCGGCTTGTTTTTTACCCATATCTTGCGAAGTGATGCAATTGGGTTTGATTGACCATAACGGCCAATTGTCAGCTCAGCGATCAACATTGGAAACGCCAGCAGCGCCATCATAAACAGGTAAACCAGCAAGAATGCCGCACCACCGTTGGTCGCCGTTTGGGTTGGAAAACCCCACACATTACCTAAACCTACTGCGCTCCCCGCGGCAGCCATTATAAAACCAAAGCGGGAAGTGAATTGTCCTCTATCGGAACTTGTCATTGTTTCGTACCAAACCGTCGCAGAGCGACGTGAAATGTAAAGTGGCTGTCCTTGATACAAATAGCAACGCATACCATCGCTAACGAGCGATCATTGTTCCTTGTGCGAAGTCTTAGCAGCTCCCAAACCGACGCTGTACAAATAAATTTACAGTATAATTTATTTAGGAGTTTTGCGAATGGGTAGCAAGTAAAACAGGTAATCTTTACAATTGGAAGCCCAAAACTATTATCTGACTATTTTCCATTCTATTTCACTATAGTTCGGTCATTAAACCATCGATTGTCAACGCACAAACTTCCTTTCGCCACAGTTTTCTCTGTTTCCATCCTTTGTCATAACCTTTTATCTTACGTTTGTTAACTCTTAACGCTCACAGCAGTGACTCGTTGTATTTGACAGACAGTTAACTATTCCAAATACTTGATTCTGAGATTATTATTTCCAAAACTGTCTTTCTATCGAGGCTAAATGGACAAGGTTTATCACTTTCTAACACTCGCAGGCATTGGCTTGTATTGGGTACTCGTTGCCGGTGTGACATTGCGGGTTGTGCTCAAGCGGCGCGCAGTCAGTGTTTCTCTTGCATGGCTAATGGTGATTTATATCATTCCAGTGGTCGGCGTGATTTGCTATTTCATGTTTGGTGAGCTCAACCTTGGCCGTAAACGCGCAGAACGCGCTCGCGTCATGTTTAAGCCCTTTGAAGAATGGTTCTTTGAACTAAACCATTGTAATGCCCACGTACCCGATAATATGGGTACGCACATTTCTAAGATCGATAACTTGTGCAATAAGCGCATGGGTATTCCCGCTTTGTGTGGCAATGAGCTGCAGTTGCAAACCACCCCACAAGAAATCTTGCTCTCGGTCATTGATGATATCGAGAACGCCAAACACAGCATTCGAATGGTATTCTACATCTGGTATCCAGGTGGTTTGGCTGACTCGGTCGCAGCGGCACTTATTCAAGCCTCAAAACGCGGTGTCAACGTCAAAGTCTTGCTGGATTCGGCAGGCAGCCCGACCTTTTTCCGCAGCCACTGGGCAACCATGATGCGAGATGGCGGTATTGAGTTGGTTGAAGGGCTGGAGGTTTCACCATGGCGTATTTTCTTACGTCGATTGGATCTACGACAACACCGCAAGATCATCGTTATTGATGATGAAGTGGCCTATACAGGCTCCATGAACATGGTCGATCCCGCTTACTTCAAGCAAAGCTCAGGAGTCGGTCAGTGGATTGATATTATGGTGCGTATAGAGGGCCCAACCGTCAATGTGCTCTCTGCTATTCACTGCTGGGACTGGGAAGTAGAAACCGGCGACCGCCAACTACCTGTGCAGCCAGAATGCCAAATTGATATTCCAGAAGATTCCAAACCAGTTCAAGTCGTCCCATCCGGGCCAGGTATGCCGGATCAATTAATCGGCCAAGTACTGACTATAGCCATGCACCAAGCTGAGAAATCGGTGCGTATCACCACACCGTATTTCGTACCGAGTGCTGATCTCCTTGAAACCATCAAAACAACGGCACAGCGCGGCGTAAATGTTGAACTGGTGATACCGAAAAACAACGACTCCATGATGGTCAAATGGGCATCACGCGCGTTTTATACAGATTTGCTATCCTCTGGAGTGAAAATACATGAGTTTGATGGCGGTCTGCTGCATACCAAGTCAGTCGTGATTGATGAGCTTTTCTGCTTAGTCGGGACTGTTAATATGGATATGCGCAGTTTGTGGCTCAACTTCGAAGTCACCCTTGCTGTTGAAGATCCAGTCTTCACACTCAAAATGCACCAATTGCAAAGCCACTACATTGAAAGCGCTGAGTTAGTCGATTACAACAAGTGGAAACAGCGCAGTATCTATCACCGTTTCTTTGAACGACTGTTCTATCTGTTCAACCCACTGCTCTGATCATAAGTACTGAAGAAGGCCAAAGACTTGCAACTCTTTGGCTTCATGGTTTATTGCTGTTATCTAAGCATTAATCTCAAACACATTGCGGTTTGAATACAGACAGGGATCCTTAATGTCAGAAAGCAAAACCACCAAATTTGTCACCGCTGGCCGCGATAAAAAGTGGACAAACGGCGTTGTGAACCCGCCAGTACAACGCGCTTCTACCGTTGTCTTTGATACTGTCGCTGAAAAGCATCACGCTACTGTGAACCGCGCCAATAAGACCCTATTTTATGGTCGTCGTGGCACCAACACGCATTTTGCTTTCCAAGATGCGATGACGGAAATCGAAGGAGGTGTTGGCTGTGCGCTCTACCCATGTGGTACAGCGGCTATCTCTAATGCGATTCTTGCTTTTATTGAGACCGGCGATCATATTCTCATGGTCGACACGTGTTACGAGCCTACTCGTGACTTCTGTGACAGCATCATGAAAAAAATGGGCGTAGAAACCACTTACTATGACCCAATGATTGGCCAAGGCATCAAAGACCTAATCCAGCCAAACACTAAGATTTTGTTCCTAGAATCCCCAGGCTCTATCACCATGGAAGTGCAAGACGTTCCTGGTATGGCTAAGATCGCTCATGAGCACGATGTGATTGTGATGCTAGATAATACGTGGGGGCTGGCGTCAACTTTTCTCCATTTGAGCATGGTGTCGACATCTCGATTCAAGCAGCGACTAAATACATCGTCGGTCACTCGGATGTAATGCTAGGAACCGCTGTCACGCACGAGAAGTACTGGGATCAACTGCGTGAGCAGAGCTACCTCATGGGTCAGTGTGTCTCTCCTGATGACGCTTATCTCGGTCTTCGCGGCATCCGCACGCTAGATGTGAGATTGCGCCAACATGCAGAGAACAGCTTAAAAGTCGCTGAGTGGTTAGCCACGCGTCCTGAGGTGGATCATGTTCGCCACCCTGCTCTTGATACTTGTCCTGGCAGCGAATATTTCAAGCGTGACTTTACCGGCGGTAACGGCCTGTTCTCATTCGTGTTGAAATCTAGCTACCCACGAGCCACTACCGCACTATTGGATGGGATGAAACACTTTAGTATGGGTTATTCTTGGGGTGGTTTTGAAAGTCTTATCCTCGCCAATGAACCAAGGAGCTTCAACTCATTGCGCACCGTTGCAAATCCAAACTTTGAAGGCACTTTAGTTCGTCTTCATATCGGCTTAGAAAGTGTCGAAGATTTAATTGAAGATCTAAAAGCCGGTTTTGAGCGCTATAATTCGGTGATTCAAGAGAAAACTGTTACTCAATAATGTTTGTTTAAATGGCTTTCAGGTTGAAAGCCATTTTTTACTAAAGGAAATCCGAATGAGACTCAAAGCCGACGTCGCCATCTTAGATATTCTCGGTCATTTGTTAATTTGGTTGATATTAAGTTTCATCACTTTTGGTATCGCACTGTTCTTTTTCCCTTATTCGTTCTCCAAGTTTATTCTCAACCGCACCTATGTAGTCGATGATATGGGAAGAGAGCGAAAAATGGATTGCGATATCGATCTGTTTAGCGACCTCGGCCACGTGCTATTGTGGTTTGTGATATCGATACTGACGTTAGGCATTGGCTACATTTTCTATTTCTATCGCGTTTGGAACTACGCACTGAACAACACCCGAGTAGACTAACCTCATATCAAAGACACAAAAGGCAGGGTTTGACCTGCCTTTTTTAGTTAGTAGTAGCTAACGGTTGGGTCAACACATTGATAGATTTGACCGATACTTCCATCATTCAACAATAATTGGTGCACCAAGCGTGCGACTTCGCTGCGATGAATCGCACCATGAACTTCCACATGTTGAGACAATTCCCCTTGCTCTGTCACCTCACCATCTTTCAATCCGCCAGGCCTTAAAATGGTATAGTCGAGTGAACTACTCACCAGCCACGCTTCCGCTAACGATTTCTCTCGTACTGCAGCGCCAAAGCCTACTCGCGCGCGTTCAGAAAGGTACTGCCATGAATCACCACATCCAAGCGAAGTCACCATTAAAAAGCGGTGAATACCGTGTTTTTCCAAAGCATCAACTAAATAGCGGTGTCCAATGTAGTCTACTGGTTTATCCGACCTAAAGCTGCCCATAGTAGATAGCACAACGGCGTCCTTTGGTAATTCTGATACAACACTATTTACAGCGTCGAATTCTGTTGCATCACATGCGATGAGCTTTTCGCAAAGGGAATCCAAGTCAGCTTCCTTCTGTGGGTTTCTTGCCACACCAATAACCTTGATATCTTGGCTAGCAAAATAGCGCACCGCAGCAAGCCCCAGCCCACTGCTGGCACCAAAAATCACAATTGTTTTCATTTTTTACCCCTTTTGATAATGCGAACAATTTACATCATCATCAAGATAAATATATAATCTGCATCAAACAACACGCCTTTGAGCTCAAATCCATCCATGCTAAGGTGAGCACTTAGACATGGACACGTCGATTAGGAAAGCCACTATGAACTCCCCCTCTACCATTCTTTACTATGTTTACGATCCCATGTGTTCATGGTGTTGGGGCTATAAACCGACTTGGGAGTCGATCAAAGCGTCGCTGCGCAGCGACATAGAAATCCGCTACGTTTTAGGTGGACTGGCTGAAGACACCGATAAGCCGATGCCTATGCAGATGCGAACTCAGATAGCAGAGTACTGGCACAAAATCGAGAGCTACTTGGGAACAGAGTTCAATCATGATTTTTGGACTCTCAACGAGCCAAGGCGCGCGACTTATCCAGCTTGCCGAGCGATCATTGCTGCTCGAGCTCAAGGCGCCGAGAGTGAAATGTACGCGGCAATACAAAACGCCTACTATCTTAAAGCGAAAAACCCGAGCGATAATTCCGTACTCATCGACATCGCGACCGAAATTGGTCTAGATAGGAACCGCTTTATGCAAGATCTCACCGCTCAAGAAACACAACAAGCTTTACTCCAAGAGATCGCTTTTGCGCGCAGTATTGGCGGCAACAGCTTCCCTTCTCTGTTTCTATCTAAAGATAACGCAATGGTTGAACTGCCTGTCGACTATCAACATCCTGAAGTTACTGTGTCGCAGGTACGCTCTGTAATAAGTTCTGACTAACTCTTTATTGTTTGGCCATCATTGTTTCGGAGTTGAATTCGGGGGTTTTGCTGTTTTTTTGTGATGTCACGTGTACACTTATTCATGCATGTGATTTGATGAACCAAATTATTTCTTCACCTTACTGTTTCACAGACAAGAAAGTCTCTAATGACCAGAACCCAGTTTATCGCGCACTTTTTGCGTCTGAATCGCACCTCTTATTTGCTGGCGATTGTTTTCATTTTCCTCGTTAACTGGTTACAAGTTGAGATCCCACGCTACATTCAATTAGCGATCGATCTTCTTGATGGCATCAGCAGCGAAAGCTATGGCCAATTGCAATACTATGTTTCCATCGTCGTGGTGATGGCAATTGCGATGATCATTACGCGCATACTATCGCGTATTTATGGCCTCAATCCTGGCCGTATAACGGAAGCTGAGCTAAAAAACATCCTGTTGAAAAAACTTAATCGCCTCCCAAATGAGTTCCACAGTAAATTCGCTTCGGGACATCTGATTTCTATCGTTAATAACGACTTAATGGGAATTCGATTGATGTTTGGTGTCGGATTCCTGCAGCTATTCAATACCCTACTGGCGTTATCGCTAACGCCGCTATGGATGTGGCGCATTTCACCCGAATTGACTCTGTATTCGGTGATCCCCATCATCATTGCCTTTGTGATCTTTCGAATCGGCTTCACCAAAATGAAAGATTTACACATGGAGCATATGCGTCGTTTGCAAAAATATTCTGCTGAACTGATGAGTTACCTTTCTGCCATTGATTTAATCAAAAGCCAGCAAATGGGAGCTTGGGTACAAGCCGAAACCGACGCACTCAACCAAAAGCTGCTCAAATGCCAAATGAAGCTGACCCGCATTCAAGTTTTCTACATGCCGGTGTTGGATTACGCCAACAATGTCATGAAGATCCTCATCTTAGGTCTTGGCGGCTATATGTTGATGCAGCAAGAGCTGACTCTTGGTGAAATCACTGCATTTTTGACCTATTCAGTGCTGCTTTCGATACCGCTAATGGCACTAGGAAGAATCGCGACCATTTATCAGCGCGGTATGGTCGGTATTACCAGCTGCCAAACTATCTTGAACGCAGAGGTACCTGAGATTGACAGCAAAACCTTATCAGAAGAAACGCTTGATTCTCTTAAAGGGCAAACTTTCTCGGTGCGCAATCTCACCTACCGCTATTCAAAAGACGATGCTCCAATCCTGGATCGCATTAGTTTCGATATTCCGCCTGGTAAGAAAGTCGGGGTTTTAGGAAGTATTGGCGCTGGGAAAACGACCCTAGTGAACTGCCTTAATCACCATCTCGATGTACCAAGTAACTCAGTTTTCCTAGGCGATCGCGATATCACTAGCTTCTCCAGAAATGATTTGAGGCGCTTTGTAAAAACCATTACTCAAGACCCCTATTTATTCTCTGCAACCATCACCGAAAACGTCCAGTTTGGTAGCGGAAGTCGAACGATTAGTGACGACGATATCCAAGGCGTATTAGAGCTGAGTCAACTCGCTGGCGACGTGGAGCGTTTTGAGCAAAAAGCACAAACCGTGGTGGGCGAAAAAGGCGTCATGCTTTCTGGCGGACAGAAGCAGCGCTTGAGTATTGCGAGAGCACTGCTAGAGCCCTACGATTTGCTTATTATGGACAATGTACTCTCGGCAGTGGATTACGAAACAGAAAGGAAGATACTCGAGGGTCTGTTTGCAAGGTTGGAACATCAATCGGTGCTCGTGGTCTCTCATCGCGTTAATGCCTTGGAATACATGGATGAGATCATCGTGCTTAGCGAAGGCAAAGTACTCGCCAAAGGCGACCATTTAACGCTATTGAAAACCTGTGACTACTACAAAGAGACTTGGCTATTGCAGCAAACAGAAACGGAGGCAAGCCCATGCTAAAAGGGTTAGATGTAAAATACCTCAAGCACTTCTTTCAGTTTGCTCAGCCTTATCGACGTACGGCGTGGATAGGTGTCGCTATGCTGCCGCTTTCCATCGCGTGTAGTTTGTTATTTCCTTGGTTGATTATCCAGGTAATCGATGGCTATCTGTCTCACGGCAATATTGATGGTTTGCTCACGCCAATCTTTTACTTAGTCGCGGTGCTGATTGCTAGTTATATCGTCGACACTACCTATGCCTACAATCTCCGCAAAACGGGTCAGTTTACCATTGCTGATATGCGCTCTGTGTTGGTATCGCGTGTGCTTAAACTGCCGCGTAGCTACTTCGATAACACTCCGATTGGTATCACACTGTCGCGGTTAACCAGCGATTTAGAAACCATTGGTGATTCGTTTGTGCAAGCTGTGGTAGGACTGGTCAGAGATAGCCTAAATACCATCGCACTCTTGATCATGATGCTCGTTATCGATTGGAAGCTCACTATGGTTGTTTTAGTCGTGATGCCCCCGGTGATTTATTTAACCGTCTATGTGCGTAATCGACTACGTCAAATGCATCAGATCACCCGCTCTGCCCTTGCGAGAGGCATTGGATACCTGCAAGAAGTACTGCTCGGGGTGAAAACCGTGCAGCTATATCGCGCTGAGCAAGAAGTAGAGACCAAATACCAAAGCTATACTGATGAATTTTTGGCTGCGCAGATGAAGGTGAACAAATACGATGCGATTCTGTTCGCATTTATCTCTGGCGTCACCTCTATCACCATCGCGCTAATGATTTGGTTTGGCTCTGGGCAAGTACTTGAAGCCTCGCTCACGCTAGGGGTGTTGATTGCCTTTATCAACACATTAGAGAAAGTGTTTATTCCGATCCGAGATTTCACTTCTCAAATTGCATCTATTCAAAGCTCTTTTGCCGCGTTTTGACCATATTGAGGAGCTATTTGTAGAACCGCTTGAGGAAGAAGGACATACATTGCTACCAAGTGATGAGATCAAGCCAACGCTCAAAGAGTTCCAAAGCTTGGAGTTTCGTGATGTTAGCTTCCGATACAAACAAGATGGACCGTATGTACTAAGCAAGGTGTCGTTTACCCTGAACAAAGGCCATCAAGTCGCATTGGTGGGCTCTACGGGTTCTGGTAAGTCAACCATCATGCGTTTGATCACTAAGACCTATCGCGACTATGAAGGCAGTATTTTGCTCAATGGTATTGAGCTATCACATATCGCAGCAGAAGACTGTGCGCACCTGTTCTCGATGATGATGCAGGATGTTCACCTGTTTGAGCAGAGCATCGATTTCAATATTGCGCTTGGGAAACAAGGCGTCGACCGCGAGCGAGTCATCGAGGCTGCACGCTACGTGTATGCCGATCGCTTTATCGATCAACTCCCAAATAATTATGACTTCAAACTCGACAAAAATGGCGCAAACCTTTCAGTTGGGCAAACGCAGTTGATCTCGTTTGCGCGGGCTATCGCGCAAGGTGGGCAAATCATGATGCTTGATGAGGCCACCAGTTCTGTCGATTCCATTACAGAAGATTTAATCCAAAAAGCGATGAGTCGTTTGTATCAAGACAAAACTGTCATCGCCATTGCGCATCGCCTCAGTACCATTAAACACTCTGACCTGATTCTTGTGCTCGACAAAGGTGAAATTGTCGAACGTGGAAATCACCAGCAACTCATCGAATTTAATGGGCTATACGCAAATCTGCTCAGTGAATCGAAAGGTGACAGCCTAGAGCAAAAAAACGTAAGTAATATGTAATCCAATTCCGATGATGTCATTAGCTCCATTTACCTTTACTAATGACATCATTAATAAAATCCATCATTCCCATGACAGTTATGCCAGCTTTGGTTATTCCACTTCATAATTTGTTTTAAATATTTTATGTCTGTGTGAAAATAGCCGCCAATCCTCTAGGATCCCCGAAAATATACGTGCAATCTTCTAAATTTAAGGAGTATTTATGAGATTGATGGATTCGATCGCTAAGAAGCTAGTGCTGGCGATCGCCATTATTATGGTAACGATATCAATATTCGCTTCCTATTTTATTGTTAATCAGCGCTCCGCTTCTGTAGAGAGTCAAGTGACTCAGGAAGTTCAGTTAGTCACTGAAAAACCGTACGCTCCATTCACGAGTTCTTTCGCGAGCGCTCACGTGTGGTCACAACCTTGGCAGAAAACCCGTTTATTAACAACTGGTTTGCAACTATACTCAGCGGGGATCTAACATAGATAGCGACCCTACTTATCAGTCTATTGTTGATACCTTTCAATCCATTTCTAAGCACGATCCACTGATCAAGTCGGTATTCTACGCCCCAGCCAATACTCATGAATACTTCGATCTCAACGGTCGTTATAACAACCTTGACTATTACACTACCAAACGACCTTGGTGGTTTGAAGCACTAGAAAAAGACCGTCTTTTCATTACAAAACCACAAATTGATGCCAACGATAAAAGTATCGTTACTTCAATTAAAACTACGGTGAAAGATAATAAGCAGCAACTTATTGGTGTGTTGGGAATTGATATTCTAGGGACAGAAATCAAGCAAGGCTTGATAGATAAAATGCGCTATCAAGGCGTTGGTACTGGCTTTTTAATTGCTTCTGATGGTGGCATCATCGCATTTAACGATACTCAAGACCGTATTGACATGTCGACACTGCCTACTCTAGCCGACATTGACAAAGTATTTGCCAATACCTCTGGATTTGCCGAACTTCAAAATCAAGTCAGCCGCCAGCAACAAACCATTGGTTCTGTATCATTTAACGGTAAGCCTCACCTAGTATTTGTGGAAGCCGTTACTGACCCAACTCTCGAACTTGATTGGCGTGTTGGCTTCATGGTGCCAGAGAGCTTAATTACCGATCCAATTCAAGCTACTTTTTGGGGAACCGTCACGGTAATTCTGTTGGTGCTGATCATCAGTGGCATTGCTATGTTAGTCATTATTAATCGCTTCCTAACTAAACCTTTAAATAATGTTGTCACCGCTATGGACAATATCGCTGTGGGCGAAGGCGATCTAACCCAGCGTTTGGAATACCAACATGATGATGAGCTAGGCAAGCTGAGTCGCTCGTTTAACCTCTTTGTCAACGATATCCAGCAGACCACACAACTTAGCCTTCGAACCACAGAACAAGTGACTAACGACGCGATCGAACTGCATCGTATCGCCGAACACTTTGGCAACACTATTGCTAGTCAAAAAAGCTATATTGAACAAATCGCCACCGCTTCGACAGAGATGTCACAAACGATCAGTGGCATTGCAGACAATGCACAGACTGCGCAGCAACACGCTTCAGATGCGTCCACGAGCTCTCAGCAGAGCCAAACATTGACCCACGACGCAAGCAACCTTATGAATGACATCTACCAAGATGTCTCTAAATCAGAGGAAGTGGTTGCCGTTCTTAATGACAATGCTACCGCCATTACTAGTGTTCTTGAAGTCATTAAAGGCGTCGCAGAACAGACGAACCTACTCGCACTCAACGCAGCAATTGAAGCTGCGCGAGCAGGTGAACAAGGACGTGGGTTTGCGGTCGTTGCCGATGAAGTTCGTACCCTAGCCCAGCGTACTCAAGAGTCTACTGTTGATATTGAAGGCATCATCGCCACGCTACAAAGCTCTGCGGCTAACGCAGTAGATTCTCTGCGTATTGGCCGCTCAAAAACCGAGCAAGGCGTGGATATGATTGCTGAGGTTGACAATAAGCTACGAGAAATTCATCAAACGATGGAAATGATCGACTCTCAGTCTCAAGAGATCGCATCGATGGTGAATGAGCAAGCCATTGCTTCCGGAGAAATCAGTCAGCAGACCGTGTCTGTGGATCAGCTTGCCGAAGACAGCGTGGCAGACACACACAAGATGCTAAGTAAAATCGACAAGCAGCTTGAAATGGTGGAAGAGCTTAAGAAGACGATTGGTAAGTTTAAAGTAAGTTGAGTCTTCACCACAAATGAACAAAAGGGCTCAATTGAGCCCTTTTCTATGCAAGAAAGACTCTAGCTCTCCTGCTCATTTTCATGAATCTTTCGAATAAGCTTGGCGGGCGTGCCACCGTAAAGCGAGTCTGGTGGCACATCGGTATTAACAACAGAGTTCGCGGCAATCACCGAACGCGCGCCAATAGTCACACCTTGGTTTATCACAACATTCCCCCAATCCACACATCATCTTCAACGACAATGGGCGCGCATTGTGTCGCCCAGCTGCGGCGTTTTAAGTAGTTTAAGTCGTGACTTGCACTGTAAAACTGGGTATTAGGACCAATCAACACGTTGCTGCCAATGGTGATTTTCGCGCCATCGAGCATGGTGACATTCATGTTGAGGAAGGTTTTCTTGCCAATCGAAATCGTTTTACCAAACTCACAGTAAAAAGGTGAACGAATAATGCTAGATCCATCTATACTCCCCATCAGTTGCTGAAACAGCTCATCACGTTGCGCTTCGTTAGTATTTTGATTGATGGCCTGTAGTAAATCCGCAGCATTTTGACGGATTTGGTTAATGCTCTCCGAGCCTCCATCAAACTCTTCGCCAGCAAGCATCTTTTCGAATTCGGTCATGTTGTCTCTTTAGTTCTTAGTTATTATGAGCGGCATTGTAGCACTCTCCAACATCGCTTTTCATCCATCTCTACACGCAATTCAAACTGAATTTTCAGGAAGGCTTTGGCATAAAAGAGGTAGCGATGTCGATAACTAATTGAAGTGATTAGATCAAAAAAAACCTGCCATAAGGCAGGTTTTCTATCATTCGAGTATCTGATTACTCTTCAGAAGCGTCATCCGCTGCTGGTGCTTCAGGGGTATCGGTTGCTGCAGCATCTGCTACCGCGCCTTCAATACCTTCTTCACCTTCAACTTCCGCTAGCTCTTCCACTTCATCGATACGTTGTAGGCCTACTACAGACTCATCAGAAGCGGTACGGATTAGCGTGACACCTTGAGTGTTACGACCGACTTGGCTCACCTCTGCAACGCGAGTACGTACTAGCGTACCTGCATCGGTGATCATCATCATTTCGTCGCCTTCTTCAACTTGGACAGCGCCAACTACAGGGCCGTTTCGCTCAGAGACTTTGATTGAAACCACACCTTGTGTTGCACGACCCTTAGTTGGGTACTCTTCAAGCTCAGTACGCTTACCGTAGCCGTTTTGCGTCACGGTTAGAATGTCGCCTTCGTTTGAAGGAACAATCAGTGACACAATTTGGTCATCGTCAGCCAGCTTCATACCGCGAACACCTGCCGCAGTACGACCCATTGCACGGACTTTGTCTTCGCTAAAGCGAACGACTTTACCCTGCTTAGAGAACAGCATCACGTCACTGTCGCCGTTAGTGATATCCACACCAATTAGCGAGTCATCATCACGTAGGTTCACAGCGATTAGGCCGTTAGCACGTACGTTAGAGAACTGGTCTAATGATGTCTTCTTCACTGTACCGTCGCCAGTCGCCATGAAGATGAACTTGTCAGCGCTGAACTCAGACACTGGCAGAATAGCCGTAATACGCTCACCTTCTTCTAGTGGAAGAATGTTAACGATAGGCTTACCACGAGCAGTACGGCTCGCTTGTGGCAATTGATATACTTTCAGACGGTAAGTCTTACCGCGAGTAGAGAAGCACAAGATGTTGTCGTGAGTGTTAGCAACAAGCAGACGCTCGATGTAATCCTCATCCTTCATCTTAGTTGCACTCTTACCTTTACCACCACGACGCTGAGCTTCGTAATCGCTTAGGTATTGATACTTCACGTAACCTTCATGAGACAGTGTGACTACTACGTCTTCACGAGCGATCAGCTCTTCCATATCAATGTCGTGAACGGCAGCAGTAATTTCACTGCGACGCTCGTCACCGTAAGTCGCTTGAACTTCTTCTAGCTCTTCGGTGATCACTTCCATCAAGCGCTCTGTGCTTGCAAGGATGTGCATTAATTCTGCAATTTCTTCTAGAAGTGCTTTGTACTCATCTAGGATCTTCTCGTGCTCTAGACCAGTTAAACGGTGTAGGCGAAGTTCTAGAATCGCTTGAGCTTGTTGCTCAGTTAGGTAGTACAGACCGTCACGGATACCGTATTGGTCTTCTAGCCAATCTGGACGAGCCGCGTCAGTACCCGCTCGCTCTAGCATTGATGCTACACTACCTAGCTCCCAACCACGAGAAACTAGACCAACCTTCGCTTCAGCAGGTGTTGGTGCGTTTTTGATAAGTTCGATAACTTCATCGATGTTCGCAAGTGCTAGCGATAGCGCTTCAAGGATATGAGCACGGTCTCTTGCTTTACGAAGTTCGAAGATAGTACGACGAGTCACAACCTCACGGCGGTGATCAACGAAGCACTTCAGCATGTCCTTAAGATTGAACAGCTGTGGTTGACCATTGTTTAGGGCAACCATGTTGATACCGAATGTGGTTTGTAGCTGAGTCTGTGAGTACAGGTTGTTTAGAACCACTTCACCTACAGCGTCACGCTTACATTCGATAACAATGCGCATACCGTCTTTATCGGACTCATCACGTAGTGCGCTAATGCCTTCTACTTTCTTATCTTTAACAAGCTCTGCAATCTTTTCGATTAGGCGAGCTTTGTTCACCTGATAAGGGATCTCGGTAACAATGATGGTTTCTTTGCCATTCTTGTCTTCTTCGATCTCTGCTTTAGAACGCATGTAGACCTTACCACGACCCGTCTTGTAAGCATCGATGATGCCTTTACGGCCACTGATCAGTGCCGCTGTTGGGAAGTCTGGGCCCGGGATGTAATCCATGAGCTCATCAATCGTGATGTCTTCGTTCTTGATGTACGCCAAACAGCCATCGATAACTTCATTCAAGTTATGCGGTGGAATGTTGGTCGCCATACCTACCGCGATACCAGAAGCACCGTTTACTAGTAGGTTTGGAATCTTAGTTGGCAGAACCGCTGGAATTTGCTCTGTTCCATCATAGTTAGGAACATAGTCAACGGTTTCTTTGTCTAGGTCTGCTAACAGCTCATGAGCGATTTTAGCCATGCGGACTTCGGTATAACGCATTGCCGCCGCTGAATCGCCGTCAATGGAACCGAAGTTACCTTGACCATCTACCAACATGTAGCGAAGCGAGAACGGCTGAGCCATACGAACAATAGTGTCGTATACAGCACTATCACCGTGTGGGTGATATTTACCGATTACGTCGCCGACAACACGGGCAGACTTTTTATATGGTTTATTCCAATCATTACCAAGTACATTCATCGCGAACAAAACGCGGCGGTGTACAGGTTTTAGGCCATCACGCACATCTGGAAGAGCACGACCCACGATAACTGACATCGCGTAGTCGAGATATGAGCCTCTCAGCTCATCTTCAATGTTTACGGGCGTGATCTCTTTAGCTAGATCGCTCATAGAGCCAATATCCCTCTATAGTTTGATCGTATATTCGATACGTATAAGGTGACAAAATATAACACAAGAATAGTGGGTTCGGCATCACTTTCCCTACCCTTTTATCAGGTTGTGACCTTGGTTGTGATTCAAACGTCCACAATTTGCACATTTTGAATCTATGACTCTGAAAAATGGTGAAAAAACACCCAAAATGTTCGCGCTAAGTAGGTCGCAAGCCACAAATGCACCAATTATGCTCACTGGGTAGGTTTTCCCAATTGAAATTGCGGTATACTTCCGCGCCATACCGGAGCAAAAAGTTGTCGGAACTACTATCTACCGGAACAACGAGTAGCCGGAACACAGAATTGTCGGAACAGAGAATTGGCACAGATGGATAAGCAACAAAACGTCGATCTAGACGAAATCAGAAAATTTGAAGAGATGGCAAGCCGTTGGTGGGATCTTGAGGGTGAATTTAAACCTCTGCATCAAATCAACCCACTGCGCCTCAACTATGTTTTAGAAAACGCCAATGGCCTTTTCGGCAAAACCGTACTCGATGTCGGTTGTGGCGGCGGAATCTTGGCAGAGAGCATGGCCAAACAAGGTGCGAATGTCACTGGCCTAGATATGGGCAAGGAGCCACTGGAAGTGGCGCGTTTACATGCATTAGAGACTGGTACCAAGCTTGAATACGTTCAAAGCACGGTTGAAGACCATGCTGCTGAAAACGCGGGCAAATACGACGTTGTGACCTGTATGGAGATGCTTGAGCACGTGCCAGACCCAGCCTCCGTAATTGCTTCTTGTGCCAAGCTCGTCAAACCGGGTGGTCAAGTGTTCTTCTCTACTCTTAATCGTAATATCCAGTCTTACTTGTTTGCGATTGTCGGTGCGGAAAAGCTACTTAAAATTGTACCAGACGGCACTCATAACCACGACAAGTTCATCAAGCCTTCTGAGCTTATTAAGATGATTGATGCCACCGAGCTGATTGAAAAAGGCATCACTGGGCTCTCCTACAATCCACTGACGGATAGCTACAAGCTCGGCAAACGTGTAGACGTTAACTACATCGTCTACACCGAAAAATCCCTGTAGCGCTGTTAATGAATCGACGCCTTAAAGACACGAAATAATCAGACACTATATGTAGTACCAGCACCAATTTGGCGAGGCGACATTGCACGCCAAATTAGTGCTACAAATCACGTTAACGAGCCGCCACAAATTGTTTACAAAAACAAGACACTTTCGTCGGTTTTGTGTACTGAAATCGCACTTTTAATCTCCTCATCAATAACAGCCAAAACTTGCCAAAGATCAAGGAATTTTTTTTCGTATTGTTTAAAACGAAACCGATCTGCTAGCACGTGTTTTTGTACAACTAAGACGGGTCTAACTTCCATGGTAAGTGTCCACTAACGTATTTTTTTCTTTCCCCTAGTTATCCACAGTTTCCTCAAATCGCCGAACTTGAAAATCTCGCTCTATAGCACTATCTTGTAACCCGTAAACCAAATGACCCCTATATCTTGTGTTGGAAGCCAATTTTCATAGGGTGACATTGATCACGAAGCCTTCGCTAAGACTCAACAAAATTTCATAAAAGCGAGGCTTCATATTGTTTTGTTAGGGAACACCTCAGAATGAACCAGCAACTTTCCGTTACTAAACGTAATGGCCGCAAAGAAAGTATCGATCTCGAAAAAATCCACCGCGTTATCGCATGGGCTGCTGAAGGCCTAGACAACGTTTCTGTGTCGCAGGTGGAACTTAAGGCTCACATCCAGTTTTATGATGGCATTACAACGTCTGACATCCATGAAACTATCATCAAGTCTGCAGCAGACCTTATCTCTGAAGACGCACCAGACTACCAATACCTTGCAGCTCGCTTGGCTATCTTCCACCTACGCAAAAAAGCGTACGGTCAGTATGAGCCACCTGCACTGTTCGACCATGTTTCTAAAATGGTTGAAATGGGTAAGTATGACGCGCACCTGCTTGAAGACTACACAAAAGCTGAGCTAGACGAGCTAGACGATTACATCGACCACACTCGCGATCACGACTTCTCTTACGCTGCGGTTAAACAGCTGGAAGGTAAGTACTTCGTACAGAACCGTGTAAGCGGTCAAATCTACGAAAGTGCGCAGTTCCTATACATCCTTGTTGCGGCTTGTCTATTTGGCAAGTATCCAAAAGAGACGCGTCTTGACTACATCAAGCGTTTCTACGATGCGACATCGACATTTAAGATTTCTCTACCTACACCAATCATGTCTGGTGTACGTACTCCTACTCGTCAGTTCAGCTCTTGTGTTCTGATTGAGTGTGGCGACAGCCTAGATTCTATCAACGCGACGGCAAGCTCTATCGTACGCTACGTTTCACAACGTGCCGGTATCGGTATCAACGCGGGTCGTATCCGTGCCTTGGGTTCTGAAATCCGTGGCGGCGAAGCGTTCCACACTGGCTGTATCCCATTCTACAAATACTTCCAAACAGCGGTTAAATGCTGTTCTCAAGGTGGTGTGCGTGGCGGTGCGGCGACTGTGTTCTACCAATGTGGCACGGCGAAGTACAATCACTCATGGTTCTTAAGAACAACCGTGGTGTGGAAGAGAACCGTGTACGTCACATGGACTACGGTGTTCAGTTGAACAAACTGATGTACGCACGTCTTGTTCAAGGCGGCAACATTACCCTGTTCTCACCATCGGATGTTCCAGGTCTTTACGATGCATTCTTCGAAGACCAAAACGAGTTCGAGCGTCTATACGTTAAGTACGAGAACGATCCGTCAATCAAGAAAGAGACGGTAAAAGCGGTTGAGCTGTTCTCACTACTGATGCAAGAGCGTGCTTCTACCGGTCGTATCTACATCCAGAACGTAGACCACTGTAACACTCACAGCCCGTTTGACTCGAAGGTTGCGCCGGTTCGTCAATCTAACCTATGTCTAGAGATTGCACTGCCAACTAAGCCACTGAAAAACGTGGAAGACGAGTCTGGTGAGATTGCACTGTGTACGCTTTCTGCATTCAACTTAGGTGCGATTAACGAGCTTGATGACCTTAAAGATCTGTCTGACCTAGTGGTTCGTGCACTTGATGCACTGCTTGATTACCAAGACTACCCACTACCTGCGGCATACCGTTCTACGATGAACCGTCGTACTCTTGGTGTTGGCGTCATCAACTTCGCTTACTACCTAGCGAAAAACGGTGTTAAGTACTCAGATGGTTCTGCAAACAACCTCACTCACCGCACGTTCGAAGCAATTCAGTACTACCTGCTGAAAGCGTCTGTAGAGCTTGCAAAAGAGCAAGGCCGCTGCCCATCGTTCCACGAGACGAATTACGCGAAAGGCTTAATGCCAATCGACACGTACAAGAAAGACATCGATCTGGTGTGTGACGAAGCCCTTCACTACGATTGGGATGAGCTACGTGCAGAAATCATGGAGTTCGGTCTACGTAACTCAACACTGACTGCGCTTATGCCTTCAGAGACGTCTTCGCAAATCTCTAACGCTACTAACGGCATTGAGCCACCACGTGGTTATGTTTCAGTGAAAGCGTCAAAAGACGGTATCCTAAAACAGGTTGTGCCAGATTTCGCCAACCTAAAAGAGAACTACGAGCTACTGTGGAACATCGGCGGTAACGATGGTTACTTGCACCTTGTTGGTATCATGCAGAAGTTTGTTGACCAAGCTATCTCTGCGAACACTAACTACGACCCTAGCGTCTACGATAGTGGCAAAGTGCCAATGAAGAAACTGCTTCAAGACCTGCTAACTGCGTATAAGTTTGGTGTGAAGACACTTTACTACCATAATACTCGTGACGGCGCGAAAGACGACCAGAACGACAAAGCGGCAGTTGTTGAGCAAGACGACGATTGTGCAGGCGGTGGCTGTAAGATCTAATGTGCTAAGCACACAACTTCTACAGCATTTAAGATTAGATTTCTCTGCCCTTCCTTGTGAAGGAGGGGCTAAAAAAGGATTGCAGCATCATGGCTTACAGTACTTTTACCCAAACTAAAAACAACGCGCTTAAAGAACCAATGTTTCTGGGTCAACCAGTCAACGTTGCGCGTTACGACCAACAAAAATTTGAGATTTTTGAAAAGCTGATCGAAAAGCAGCTTTCATTCTTCTGGCGTCCAGAAGAAGTGGACGTGTCAAGCGACCGCATCGACTACAACAAGCTTCCAGAGCATGAAAAGCACATCTTCATCAGTAACCTGAAGTACCAAACGCTTCTAGACTCGATTCAAGGTCGTAGCCCTAACGTGGCTCTACTGCCGCTTGTGTCACTGCCTGAGCTAGAAACTTGGATCGAGACATGGTCATTCTCTGAGACTATCCACTCTCGTTCATACACGCACATCATCCGTAACATCGTGAACGATCCGGGTGTGGTTTTTGACGATATCGTTGAAAACGAGCACATCCTAAAGCGTGCGAAAGACATCGCACACTACTACGATGACCTGATTCAAGCGACAAACGACTATCACCGCTTCGGTGAAGGTACGCACAACATCAAAGGCGAAGAAGTTAAAGTTAACTTGTACGACCTAAAGAAGAAGCTGTACCTATGTCTGATGTCAGTAAACGCACTAGAAGCGATTCGTTTCTACGTGAGTTTCGCTTGTTCGTTCGCGTTCGCTGAGCGTGAGCTGATGGAAGGTAACGCGAAAATCATCAAGCTGATTGCTCGTGATGAAGCGCTGCACCTAACCGGCACTCAACACATGATTAACCTGCTTCGTAACGGTCAAGACGATTTCTCATTCATGCAAATTGCTGAAGAGTGTAAGCAAGACTGCTTCGACCTGTTCAAAGAAGCAGCAGAGCAAGAAAAAGAGTGGGCAGAATACCTATTCAAAGACGGCTCTATGATTGGTCTAAACAAAGACATCCTGTGCCAATACGTTGAGTACATTACCAACGTTCGTATGCAGGCGGTTGGTCTTGATGCAGCTTACCCAGAAGCAACATCGAACCCAATTCCTTGGATCAACGCATGGTTGTCTTCAGACAACGTACAGGTTGCGCCGCAAGAGGCAGAAATCAGTTCTTACCTAGTCGGTCAAATCGACAACGAAGTAAGCGCAGACGACTTTGAGGGCTTCGAACTTTAATGCCAACCATCAAGATAAACTCTATCACCACGATTGAGTCTAACCCTTCTAACACCGTCCTTGAGACGATGGAACAAGCTGGGTTAGAGCCAGAGTATAACTGCCGAGATGGTCACTGCGGTGCCTGTCGCTGCACGCTGGTTTCAGGCGAAGTGGAGTACGTAGGGTTTGCGATGGCCTATACACAAGCAAATGAGATTTTGCCGTGTATTTGTCGAGCGAAAACTGACATTGAGCTCGACAATATTGCGCATCAAATAAAGAAGCGGGCATAGCGCCTCACTCAGGCTAATGCTCTCTATTCAATAAAAAACGGCTCTGATGAGCCGTTTTTTTCGTCTTATGATGCATCTGATGGTGGTTTGAGTATCACCCTCACCTTCCCTAGCCAACTCTTCTCTTCGGCCACCGAAGACAACATATATCGCCACTCCGCAAAGGTCACGACCAATGGGTTATAACTATTAACGGGCTTGCTGATCCCATAACGTACCGTCTCGACTTCTGGCTCAAAGGTGCCAAACATGCGATCCCAGATAATCAAAATGCCCGCATAGTTTTTATCAATATATTGCGCGTTAACGCCATGATGCACTCTGTGATGTGAAGGGGTGTTGATCACCCACTCCAACACCCCCAGTTTCCTTATCCACTGAGTGTGAACAAAAAACTGCAAACCAAGGTTAAGCAGTACAACAAAAATCACCCATTTAGGCTCAAAGCCAATGATGACTAGCGGCATCCAAAACAGCCACATCCCCGCCAATGGGTACATCAAACTTTGCCGAAAGGCCGTACTGAAATTCATGTTTTCTGAACTGTGATGAACGACATGCGCCGCCCACATCCAGCGCACTCGGTGGCTCGCACGATGAAACCAATAGTAAAAGAAGTCTTGGAGCACCATCAGCACTACAAACATCGACAGCGACATCTGGATATCGAATAGCTTCCAACCGAATAGAAGTAAGTAGAGCTTCGCGATCAGAAAGCCAGTGAGTAAATCCGACAGTTGGTGCATCCCCGCCAGAGAAAAATTACACACCAGCTCCTTGAGTGAATACGTGGCCGAATCAGGAAGCCTATTAGCACGCTGCCCAAACCAATATTCGAGTAGCATCATGATCAAGAATAGCGGCGCTAGCGCCACCAACAGCCATTCCGGGTTATCTGCGAGTGTATCCATACCATTCCTATATCGGAGTTATCCAAACGCGTTATTGGCACGCGAAGTGCCAGTAGCAGCGCTACCATTTTGCGAAGTGGTCTTCTGTTAGACCCATGACGTCATCGAGATCAATAAGGCGGCCATCACTCAGTGAGATGGTGCCTTTAAAACGACCGACGAACTGACGGAAATTACTCTTTAACAGCCACAGATTAAGTCGCTCTTTACGTACATTTTTGGGTGTAAAAGTAAGATCAATCTGACCGCTAGTATCGTAGATACGCCAAGCCGAGTCTGGATTGTGGCGGTCAAAGTCAAACATAACAGCAGGCATCAAAACGCGCTCACCGTCTATCCATAGCGCATTTTCGTTCACCCCTGTTTCATTAACGCCTGCCGCAAGGTTCAATCCGATCTGAGTGCCTTTTGAGTTGGCGCTAATACTTGCCCATCGCCAGCTGGTCTCGCGCCTCATAAATCCCGCTGAAAAATCATATCCACTGAGCGCGTCATCAAGAGAAACGGACTCACCCTTCACCACTAGCTGCCCTGACACTTTCAGCGCATTATGCTTTTGAGTGTAAGTCCACCCTGAATAACCCGTTGGAGAACTCACCATAATGGGGGCGCTATCATGGCAGGGAGGGGAAAGGGTGACATCCATAGAAAATAGCTGGCACTTCACGGAAACGTGCCAAACTCCCTCTTCAATCTTTAAACACAAGTCACCATTATTAAATTGCGCTTTACCCTGCCAAGGCGAGGGCGTCATTGAATAGCCGATCCCTAATGGTCTTAACCAACTCTCCTCAATCAGCTCATTGCTTTGTATATCATAGAGATAACAGAAGCTATTGCCGACGTAACGAATGTCTGCGATGGCGAAACCGATAACAAAGTCAGGCGAGAAAATACTAATGAATTGAAACTGCTTGTAGTGAAAGTACTTAGCTAACGCCCCGCGCTCTTTGTCCATGGTAGAGAAATAGCGAAAGTTATCGATATCGAGCAGCTCTGGAATCGAAGTGAGATAACCGAATAACGGCTGTCCATGATCATCGATTAAGGTCTTAATTTGCTGAATTGATGAGAGTTCCATGCTCAAACAACCACGACTTAGAAGGAGAGATTGTACAAGTATGAGTCAAATTTTAACCGGGCGGCTCAAGTTAGAGCAAAAGCACAAAAGAGATCACAGTTTCAATAGATTCAGTTAAGAACAACGTGAATGGCGTGGCACAAAATAAAAGAGCTGGCACATTGGCCAGCTCGAAAACACAAATTTGTCGTGGGCTTAATCGACTGTCGATAGTATCGAGTCTGCTGTTCCCATCGATACGGCTTTATCTGCAATGCGACGACCGCCATCGTCGTAGAGTGAAATGCGAAAACCGTCGTCTGACAGCAACTCTTCGCCAGGAGCCTTTAACCACATAGCTGCTATATCACCGCACTTTTTACTCAGTGCTTCTCCAAGCATTATTTGCTCGTTCGCCACTTGATAGAACACTCTTATTCTGGATTGTTGGATCATATCTCCCCCTCCTGATCACCACTTTTTCTGGGGTGAAACTTTATTCTAATCAACTGGAAATAAACGGCTACTCTCAAAAATGAGAATTTGAAAATCCCGTTAGAGATCAGCGTACTGTGAGGTAGATCTAATTTTTATATATAAATAACCAAACGGAATATATTCACCCTATTGCACTTATGCATTGAGGGCGAACACGTCTGTTACGGATCTATGTCGTGATTTGATCAAGCGGTAAAAAGACATCTTGAGTCCGAGTTAAAAAACCGTAGTCAGGAAACATCGGCTTGTTTTCTAGGTAACGACGAAGCATATCTGCTGCTACTGTGCTGATAACCGTCTTCACATTTTGATTGCTGTATGTGCGCTGCAATTTTAGAGTCTGTCCCCATTCACCTTTTGGCGTTGATATCGCCAAAGAGAATTGGTCATTCTCAAGCTTGCCTGTTGAAATCGCGATATCAGCATTGCAGTTGCCTTTGGTCGCACCCGCAAGCGCCAATGTTGCGCCTAGCTGCTCACTATCTCGATCCAATGGCGATGCGGTTTTCGCCCCTAATATCCAGGTTGCGCCGCAGTACTGCGCCAACTTTTCATTATCTTGTAACCAAGAAGCCAAATAGCCCTTTGTGGCATGCTCAGAGATGGCAATGGTTCGATTGTTCAGCTCAACCAGATGACCCAATCGATCTAGCATTGGCTCATCCACACTGACCACATTGCTATGAAGAAGCTTCTCGATCATTGCCAGCACGCGAGTACCTGTATCAAGATCATCTGCCGGACCAAATAGCTTCACTTCGATAAACGGCAAGTATGAACGATAACCCAGCTCATAATCCACTGGTAAGGAAAGATGTTTCAATGTGTCTGCAATACCCGATTCCGACAGGCCAAATGTGTATATGCGGCGGCACACTCGACCTTGCTTTGTTTGAAAATGGGTCGCTAAGTCAGGCAAGATTTGCTCGGTCGCCATCTTCTTAAACTCGCTTGGCACTCCAGGAGTAAAATAAAACAAGCAGTCATTGATCATCATTTTAAAGCCACAAGCAGTACCGACTGGGTTATCCACCACACTGGCACCTTGAGGTAGCATTGCTTGTTTAATGTTACTCTCGGGCATCACTTTGCCACGCTTAGCATAAAAAGAGTTGAGAGTATCAAGCCAGCCTTGATTGAGAACTAATGGCACATCAGCAGCTTCCGCTGCGATTTCAGCACTCAAATCATCCGAGGTAGGGCCAAGTCCACCATTAACAATTACCACATCAAGGTTAAGACTTAACATCACCAGCTCTTGCAGCAATGACGCTCGTTGATCACCTACCGTCGAGCGCTTATACATAGAAAACCCATGCTCATAAAAGACACGACTGAGCCAAGCGGCGTTGGTATCCACAATGTCACCATAAAGCACCTCTTCTCCAGTACTCAGCATCGCTATTTTAGGCATGATCTCTCCTTATTTGTTTTTCTTTAAGAATGACATGAGTAAAGGAAATAGCAATAGCGATGATTCAGCAAATCATTGGATTTGCACAACCTTTACTGAGCCATACTGTACGGTCGGTATGGTCATCGTTATAATGACATCTCTACTCGGGTGGGACGTGAACTATGGCAGACCTAAAGCAAACATTACTAGATGCAGGATTTGAGCTTATCAGTGAGCATGGATTCGCTGGCATTGGCATCATGAAGATAATCCAACAAGCCAATGCAACCAAAGGCTCGTTCTATCACCACTTCAAATCAAAAGAAGACTTCGGTCGTCAGCTACTAGAAGACTACTTTGAGGATCACCTCGCGACTGTCGTTTCATACCTTAGCGATGAGAAAGTACCGTTCGCGGAGCGCGTCTTAAAATACTTCGAATTCTGGTCCGACTCTAAAGTGACCGATGAATTTCAGGTCAAGTGCTTAGTGGTGAAACTCTCGGGAGAGATAGCCGGGACGTCATCAAGCATGCAGTCTGAGCTCGACAAAGGCGCAGAGAAAGTGATCAATCGTATGGCTGATTACTTTACCGAAGGTAATTCGTTAGGTGTCATGTCAGTCTCTGAGCCTTATGAAGCATCCCGTTCACTGTATGCCAAATGGTTAGGCGCGACCTTACTGTGCGCTATTCAAAAAGATCGAACGCACCTACAGCAGGCGATGAATGAAACTGCGCAGTTAGTCGGCAGTGAATAGCCCTTCCTAATCATCATCAAATCTAAAATAAGAAAGGGCTGTTTTCAGCCCTTTTTCATTTAACGCCCTATACCTGATGCATCGACAACCTCAGGCTCAAATGTGAGTGGCGGCCACTCTTTGAAGGTATCAAGGTGCTGTTTAACCGCAGCTTGAGCGGGTCCAAATGCCCACATTTTTTTGCCCATCCAGTTAATGTACATTCCGGATTCTTCGGCGGCTCGCTCGTAAGGATCTCGGCGAAGATTGAACAGCAATGGCGCATTAAGCTCTTCTTTTGGACCGCTCCAACCATGGTTTTGAACCACAAAATGTGCCTTCCAGTCACCTACTCGCACCGCTTGCAACCTATCGCGCTCGTAGTAAATGATCTCTTTACGGTTTGAAGGCCCTTGCTCTGTTAGCATCGACATTTGGTTGTAACCGTCTAAGTGAGCTTTGTAGCCTTCATAGCCCGTCAACATCTGCTCTTTAAGATCGCTCGGTCCACCAGCAGCCTCAACAAGTGTTGGTAGCCAATCCATACCGTCGAACATACCGTTGTGAACTTTGCCCGCTGGAATTTTTCCTGGCCAACTGACAAGCAATGGCGCTCTCACCCCACCTTCCCAGGTTGAGCCTTTTTCACCGTGAAATGGTGTCATGCCGCCATCCGGCCAAGTCATGATTTCTGGACCATTGTCCGCAGTGAAGATCACTATGGTGTTGTCTGCAACTCCTAGCTCTTCAAGTTTGGCCAACATTTCCCCAACATGATCATCGAGGTCTTTCATCACCACTTCTTGAAGCCCCCAGCCGTTTTGGCCCAACATGGCTTCATACTCTGGTGATAAGTGAGTCCATACGTGACCTCTTGACGGGCAGTACCAGGTAAAAAACGGTTTGTCGTCTTTAACAGCCCGCTCAATAAAGTTGATGGCGTGTTTGTTCACCTCATCATCTAAGGTACGCATTCGATCTGTTGTCAATGGGCCATCATCGGTTATGGTTTGGCCACCTTTTCCATCAGACTTCGCGTGAATCACATTGCGAGGGGCAAACTTCTGGAATGCCTCATCTTGTGGCCAGTCAGGGTCTTCCGTGTATTCCATTGCGTTTAGGTGATACAACCATCCCCAATACTCGTCAAAACCATTCATAGTAGGTAGTACGGCATCCAAATCGCCAAGGTGGTTTTTGCCAAATTGCCCCGTCGTGTAGCCAAGTGTTTTTAGGATTTCCGGTAATGTCGGCGTATCTGGATTAAGTCCAACCGGGCTTCCTGGCAACCCGACCGTATGCATACCCGTTCTGACTGGAAACTGCCCAGTAATGAACGCCGACCGCCCTGCAGTACAAGATGGCTGGGCATAATAATCGGTAAGTAGCATGCCCTTTTCAGCGATACTATCAATATTTGGCGTCTCACTACTCATCACGCCACGGTGATAAGCACTAAGATTTGAAATACCAATGTCATCGGTAAAAATAACAAAAATATTTGGCGGCTTATCCTCTGCGTTTGCTAGCGTGGTAAACCCCAAAAATATAACTAATAGAAATCTAATTATGTGACGATGCATCCTGCCTCCCTTATACATTCATCCTGCGTACTGTGTTTCCTGTTTGCTACTTCTAAGAAGAATTAGGCCTACTGCACCAAAGCCAATTTCCAATAATAAATACACCACTAGTAGCCAATGCGGCATACCATCGATAGCAATGCTGACTACTCTGCCAATGCCAAGCCCAAGCATGAAGACAACGAGACTTTGCAGCGCAGACTGAGCCAACAACTGAGATCCGAACGCACCCATTAGCCAATAGATAACCAAAGCCAAATACAATCCCATCACAGCTCGAAATATATGACTGACATTAATTGCACTCGCATCAATATCGAACAAAAATGGCAATGAAAGGTTGGGCATTAAGCCGTAAGAAAGTGCAATTGGGGTTAACCCGGCCGCAGCGAGAAGCAAAAATTTTGAACCTGCGTCATATGTCGCCTCCTCTTTTCAAAAAGAGACTAGAAGCTGTATCCAGAAAATCAAATTTCTAAATACACACCAGTCGGTTATATAGGTTTATGTTGAGGTAAGCCTAGCGATTAGACACTCACATTGTCGACTAGTCCTTGAAGGTTTAGCCGCTCACCAAGCTCAAACACACTGACCAAACCGTAGCTCAATCCACTCCACCACAATATGGATACAGCGAGCAGGACAAAGGTTGCGACATGTGATTGGCGCAGACGTTTGGCGATTAGTGTATAGAGGGGGATGCCAACCAGAACCGGGGCAAGAATCGCCATGGTGACGTTGCCATAACGCTTCCAGGCTTTAACAAAACGGCGAAGCCTAGGCCGAAAAGGTCGTAAGTTTCTGCGTGAGTACAAAAACAACGAGTATCGTCCAACAAACCAACCAAAATAGCCTGCAACTAATGCTGGAAGTGCATTAAACAGCAGCATTTCCGGATAGCTAAACCCAACAAATGCCGCCAAAGCTGGCCCAGAATACGTTTTCCAAATACTGAGCAAGGCCATCGCTAAGCCCAGTAATAAGTAACTTTCCATCACAGTCTCACTCTAGCGGCTGGCTGAAACTTCAAGCCCATTAAGGGCAAGTATATGCCTAATAATAGGGTCGATATGATGAAATATTTGTTGCCACCCTTCACATAGGTAATTCAATCCAGGGTTGCCGTAACGATCGCTTTTTATTCTGTTTTTGGGGCATTCGCGTGACAAGCAAAGCGAAATTGACACTCGATACACTGTTTAGGCAGTGCTTTTTGCTTAGCAAAACCAAATATCATTTGCTGTTGAGAGAAAGCAATATCTGCTAAGGACCTATCCCTAATATTCCCCACTTTATAATCAGGATGAACATAATGATCACATGCATACACATCCCCATTTTGCTCAACGGCAATGCCCTTGCCGCAGATGTCATTCAAGGTGCACATCGTGCTTGCTCTTCCCATCCAGATCCCAAAAAAGTTTTCAAAATATGGAACATGAATGCGGCCAAAATCATGTTGTAGCCACTCGTCAAACACCTCGATTAGGAACCTTCCCCATTGCTCAGGTTCAACACTCCATCGCGTCGTTGTAGAAGGTACTGGGATGATTGCCGCTTTTGAATTGCGAAGCCATTTATGCTTCGTATCTCTAAGTTCCTCACTCTGGTCGACGACAGGAATGAATTGAATCTGTGATGGCTTAACCACATCTCGAAGAAATCGATATACCTCTAGAGGGTGCTCAGCATTGAGGTTATTCACGCAAGTTAACGTCGCGAACGGCACTTCATAAGCACGCAGTTTTTCAACGGCTGCCATCACTTTGTCAAAGGTCCCCTGTCCGCTGCGCTTCTTGCGGTAGTGGTTATGCACAAACTCCGGACCATCCAAGCTCAAGCCGACAAAAAAGCCATGTTGTTTGAAAAACTGGCACCAGCGTTCATCGACAAGGACACCGTTCGTTTGAATATCATTGACGATCCTAACCCCCTCGGGCGTATACTTTTTCTGAAGAACCACCACCTTTTCAAAATAGCTTATCCCCAACAGAGTTGCTCACCGCCATGCCAAGAAAAAACGATTTCTTCGGTATTTTGTCCTTGGATATATTGCTTGATGTATCGGTCCAACATTTCATCTGTCATTTGATAGACCTCGCCTTTCGGATAGGCGAGCAATTGTTGCTTATCGAGGTAGTAACAGTAGTCGCAATTAATGTTACAGACCGCCCCAATCGGTTTGGCTAACGCTTGAAACTTGCTGTGCGCTTTACCTCGAAATTGAGAAACAGACAGCGATACCGGTTTACATTCAGTCATATAATTTCCTATGAGCAAACAGTGAATCGACATCCTGTTATTCTCAGGTTAGCATCCGTGCCAACCTACAGACCTACTGGTCGGTATGGGTTCGGCTTAAAAATTTTTATTTCACGTTTTCAAATGGATTCCACTGTTCATCAACCGGAACAATATTCATCTCTTTTTCATACGCTTTGTATGAGGACAGCATCTGCTTAAATAGTTCTGGATACTGAGATTTCACGTCATTGGTCTCTGCAGGATCTAACTTGGTGTTGTACATATGCCATTGGTTATCTCCTCCCATACCGACAGAGATACGAATGATTTTGTAATCACCTTGAAGCAAAATACCACTACCGAATAGTTCGAATGGAATCGGGTTGCCCTTCGAATGGATGGTCTCGCTTTGGCCCGTGAAATACGGAATCAAGCTTTTACCACTCATCGGAGCCACCTCTCTGCCCTGATACTCAGTACCAGGATGAGGTACGTTGGCAACATCAAGGATCGTCGCAGCCAGATCCTTCACCTGAGCAAGTTCGTTGGTTGATGTACCTGACTCCAAAGCGCCTTGGCTATCCAATACATCCTTAGCTGGCTTGATGATAAGTGGGACGCGTATACCTCCTTCAGCGGTATAGGCCTTAAACCATGAAAGCCCTCCGGTTGATGCACTTGCCCATTCTGGTCCAAGAGATACGCTAGAGTCAGCATTACCGAGATTTTCAGTACTGTTGTCGAAATGATGTTGAGTCCATGTTCGAATCAACTCACTCACGTTTTTACCAGTAATATCCGTTGCCTCTGGGCCATTATCGGCCAGATAGATAATGTAGGTGTTGTCGTACTCGCCAATCTTTTTCAAGTAATTGGTAACCTGACCAATTTGTTGGTCTTGGAGCTCCATCATCCCCATAGCAACGGCCATTTTCTTGCCGTACCACGCTTTTTCGTCTTTGGTCAGCTTATCCCATGGACGACTCAAACTATTACGAGGTGATATTTGTGCCTCTTCAGGGATCACGCCCATATCTTTCATGCGTTCAAATCTGTCTTCTCTTACCACATCCCAACCATTCTCTACGTAGTAGTCCACCTTGTCCTCGAAAGACGATTTTGGAGCTTGTAATGGAAGATGAATCGCGGTGAATGGAAGGTAAGCAAAGAATGGCTTTCCTGAGTCTTTGTTGCTATCGATCATACTGATCAGCTCTTCTGTATATCCCTGGTCAGAGTATTCTCCCGGATACTTATCTTTAACTCGTTGCCCGTTTTCATAGATAGGCTCTGGCTCGATACCTGGCATTTTTCCTTCTTGAATCGCCAACGCTGTAGCTTCATTTTTGGCTGGAAACATCATATTGCGGTTAAAGTGATTTGAGCCACCAGCAAGATACCGTAACTGTCTTCAAACCCTCGGTCATCGGGCAAATAGCCATCATCATGACCCAGATGCCATTTGCCTGAGAGATAAGTATGGTAACCATTGTCCCGCAGTAGCGTCGCAACGGTGACTCCTTTGTGAGTCAAATAACCTTCATAACCAGGCTTACCTATTGCAGGCGGATACACTGCATAGTCAAACGTACCAAGTCCCACTTCGTGGCTGTTCGCACCAGTGAGCATCATAGAACGTGTCACGGAAGACGTTGGCGAAGCGTGAAAGTTAGTAAACTTGACGCCTTCTTCCGCCAGTTCAACCAAGTTCGGGGTATCAACTTCAGAGCCATAAGGCTCAGTATCAGCAAAGCCTACATCGTCACCGACAATCAGTAGAATGTTTGGCTGTTCTTTAGAAGCACATACAGCCGGAGAAATCGCCGCAGCGACGGCAGTACACAATAAAGTTTTATTAGTGTTCATTGAATTACCTTTTTGAGAGGCTCTCGATTAATGAGCGCTTTGAGACATCCAGTGAAGCAAGTCCAGCGCTTGTGGATGATTTTGATCTGCAGCCTTACCAATCCAACTGACTGCGGTTGATGGGTCTTTTTCGCCTCCCGTACCTGAGGCGTAGAGCAGGCCGAGTTGAAGTTGCGCTTCTGCGTATCCATTGTGGGCAGACAGAGACAACCAATCTCTCGCTTGTTCACTGTTTTGTTCTAGGTATGCATTGCCGCTATCAACACCATTTAGGTAGTGCATACCAATTTGATACTGAGCTTGTGCATCACCTTGATACCCACTTTGAAACGTAGCTCCAAGGCCGACATCGATGGGTTGTGCGTCTTCTTGTGCATGTCCAAGAAATGTCATGCCTACAACCAATAGCGCAAAGACACTGAGCATTGCGTAACGATTTACGTTGTCCATCTCCGTCTCCTAGCGAATCGCCATCGAGGCGTCATTCACCTTTTTTTGCTCCCACCAGTAACCCAAAGTCCAAAGCACGACGACGGTATCCATGACACCCGCTAAAACAAATCCATTGATATATGGATTGCCAAGATTGGTAACAAGCAGCAGCACCATAAACCCCTTCTCAACCGCTGAGTAGAGCATAATACTTTGGCGCCATTGGGGCTTGAAGCAGCGCCGATCATCATGACGCCCATCATGCCTACCATAATTCCCCAGTGCTGATAGAAAACGAAATCTTGCTCTAGGTAAGGCAATTGGCCAATGTTGTTGACAGCCCATTGAGGGAAGAAGGCATAAGCTAACGCTGCAGACGTGCCGATGCCTGTAATAAGCAGCATTTTTTCGACGTATTTAGTAAAAAACATAGTTGTTCTCCAAGGTGTGTAACCCATGATTATAGGGACACAGCTATAGGGCATAAGTAAGAGAACCATCCTTGGTACTGTGTTGAGTTTGGGTTAACAGGTTGCCGCCAAGATTTGCTCAATCTTGTGCTTTGGAATCGCATAGAACTGGAAGCTCATATCTTTCTCGATACCTTGCGCAATTTCGGATTGCGTATCTGTATTCAAGCTCCAGTTACTAAAGGTTTGATGGGCCTTCACTTGTTCTTGGAAAGCACGTAATGACAATACAATTTCACGATGCTTTTCCTCTGCAGTAAGCGTATGAGACAGCTCAAAAATACTAGCGAGCTTATCAATACTTGGCAGATAGAATTCCGGCAGAGCTCAATCACCACTGGCAGCAGCACGCTGTTCGCATCACCATGAGGAATGTGGGCGATCGCACCAAACGCGTGTGCACAGTTGTGAATAGGGATGCCACCTAATGAGGAGTAAAACGCCGAAATTGCCATAGTACTTGCTTGAAGTAGCTCCGTTCTCGCCTTGATATTATTTGGATTCGCAACCACTTTTGGCAGGTTATCTAATATCAGGCGACTCGCTTGTATTGCATACGCATCGGTAAACGCATTACTCATAGGAGATGAAGCTGCTTCAATGGCGTGTGTCAAAGCATCCATCGCTGTTGAAACCGTTAACGGGACAGGCAAACCAAGAGTAAGTTTTGGGTCTAAGACCGCAAGATCGCATTCGAGTCCAGACACGACTAAGCTCGCCTTGACCTGCTCAACGTCATTGAAAAACACGGCAATAGGTGACGCTTCAGCACCGGTTCCCGCTGTAGTTGGTACCCCGATATGTGGAATGGTGAAGGGCTTCACATGCGATCCAACATCAATACGTCCTCCACCACGGATAGCTTCACGAATGTCATCCAGTTTGTGCTCAAGCGAGTACTTAATGCCTTTAGAAGCATCAATCACGCTGCCACCTCCCAGCGCCACAATACTGTCCGCTTTCACTTTGTTGGCATACTGAACAGCGTTGTTTATATCATCACAGCTCGCGTCAGCCTTAATGTCGGTATAGACACCGACTAACTCTACTTGCATGTTGTTTTCGAAAACGCCAATCAGCTTATTCACTAGACCAACACTCTCTAATCCAATATCACTCAATAGCAGCACTCGATGGGCACCACGCGCTGCTAGCTGAGCTGGAATGTCATTGATTGAGTCTTCACCAGACAAGATCACAGTTCGCATATTAAACATAAAGTTATTGCTCATAATTTCATCTCCAAACGATTAATTAGGCGCACAGTGAAGCAAGCACTGCACGTTTGAATTCATTGTCTTCTGGGCCAATCAGCTGACTAACGTTGTGAGCTTTAGCGTCGGTTTTCATCACAGTCTTTGCATGAGAAAAGGTAAGGAAACCTTCTTTACCGTGGTAGGCACCTTTTCCGGACTCACCAATCCCACCAAACGGAGCATCATCGACGGCCAAGTGGAAGACACAATCGTTGATACACATTCCGCCAGAGTGCACTTGGGCAGCAACCTGATGTTGTAGTGCCTCGTTTTCAGACATGAGATACAGCGCTAAAGGTCTTGGTCTTGCCGTAATGAAAGCGATGGCTTGCTCAACGTTTGAATAAGTCATAATCGGCAGCAAAGGGCCGAAAATCTCTTCACTCATCACAGGAGAATCTTCCTTAGGATTCAAAATAAGGTGAGTCACCATCGCCTGCTTATCTTTTGTTATCGCGTTGCCATGGCACGCAATGACCTTACGGCCCACCGCGACTTCGTGCTCAAGTAATGTCTGAATACGTTCAAACTGTCGTTTATTAATGAGCCCTGTTAGGTTGTCGGAATCGACACCATGGGTATAGAGCCTTTGATAATGCGAGCAGTAAGCGTCGATAAATGCCTGCTCTTTGCCTTCTGGAAGCAGCACATAGTCTGGTGCCACACAAACTTGTCCGTTGTTGAGACTTTTGCCGTAAATGATTCGCTCAACCGCCATTTCTATATCAACATCATCAGCGACGATGACTGGCGATTTACCACCAAGTTCGAGCGTGAGCGGAGTAAGGTTTTCGGCGGCAGATTTCATCACTAGGCGACCAACACTCGTTGAGCCAGTAAAGAGCAAGTGGTCAAAAGGAAGACTGGTAAACAGCGCTGCGACATCCGCCTCACCTTCGATAACCACCACTTCGTTTTCGCTAAAACAGCTCGCCAACATCTTGGTAATGGTTTGGTTAGTGTGTGGCGTAAACTCACTTAGCTTAATCATTGCTAAGTTGCCAGCGGCAATGGCTGAGATAAGAGGACCAATCGATAGCATCACCGGGAAATTCCATGGCGTCACAATGCCGACCACACCTTTAGGTTGATACACCACTTCCACCGTTGAGCTCGAAAGCAGGGGCGGGTTGCGTTTACATGGCGCCATCCAACTTTCTAATTGCGACAAAGTATGATCAATGTTGCCAATACACGGCAAAACATCTGCCACCAATGTGTCTTGATGACTTCGCTTTCCATAGTCTTTGTCGAGTGATAAGCAGAGCTTTTGGCTGAAGCTTTGTAGAGCGCGCTTCAGAGCTTTTAGTTTCAATACGCGCTCATCAAGACTCGGCATTGGAGTGTATTGATAGTGCGTTTTCAGCCTTGCATGAATCGCGACGAGTTGTTCATTCGATAGGGTTTTCATGTCAGTTCTCCTCAGAAAGTGATTACACACTAAACAAAACAAACCGGTCGGTCTAGTTAATAAATGTCAGAGATCTGTCAATTGACGTTATTTCGGAAACGTTCTGCTAAATAACTCATTGTCAGCGCTGTAAAAACCATGAATTTTGTGGAGTTAATTACACTTCCCTTAACTCATGGCGGTTTTTGGTGTGAACCTTGAGGTCAATCATGCGAGGTGAGCGTTTTAGATCTAAACTTGGATCAACTAATCAATTAGTTATTGGTTTTGTACCTGTGGAGGGAAATGTATGAGCAGTAGTACCTTTATCGTCAACTTTGTTGGCCAAGCGACCCCAGCCACCATTAAAAACCTCGCATCAGTGACCCACGAAAACGGGGGAAATGGCTGGTGAGTAAAGTGAACTTTATTGAAGACAACGTTGCCGCTGTCATTAAAGTCGAGCTTCCGAGCGACAATGCGCAAGTTGTCAAAGATGCCTTCAACAATCAACAAGGTTTGCTCGTCCAGATTTCAGATACGGATCCGCATCGTCATGAGCAAGAGACGGTTTTCCAGTTAAGACTCGACGCCAATGACAGAGCAGGTATCGTCAATGAAATCACTCAATTCTTAGATGGACAAAATATTCGTATTTTAGATATGGATTGTCACCGCGTGTTTCTCGCTGGCGGCGCGGTATCGGCTCTAGCTATTTACCGCCAACATGGCATTGAAGATCCCACCTGCGATGCAAATAGAAGACGTGGCGAGTGAACTTGAAGCGTTGAGTGAAGATACTCGTGTGATTCTAGAGTCGTAGCGAACTAATTTGCTTCAATTGAAAAAGGGCAAACAGTGTTTGCCCTTTTTGTTTGGTTTCAAACTCACTAAACGCGATTGTCTCCAAACCCATAGGCGATGATTTGGCTTATCTCAGACAGCGAACGACCTGATTGCTGGTGCCATTCCATGAACGCTTTGTTTGCAGCAGTCATAGCACGTTTGGTGCCTCTTCCAGAATCAATGATGTTGGTATTACGAAGATACCCTTCCACATCATTAGACAAAATGAAGGTATCTACGCCCAATTGACGTAACGCATAAGGTCCGGTATTGCCCCCAGACGAGCGCCGTGTTTTTTCAGATGTGCCCATAAATCCGTTATCGACTCCTTTGGCCAATCTGCCACCATTTGGGCGAAAGAGTCATGTTCGAAGCGTGCTCGCTGAATCATCGCTGCATTGGCAGGAATCGACATCACCTTGGTCATATGACGAATAATCTTGGGATCTTGCGCTTTTTGCTCCCACTGCTCTTCAGAAAGCATGAGCAATGGGTCAACACGAAATTGGAAAAAGTGCTCTTCAAAGTTCGGCCATTTGTTTCTCACAACTTTCCATGAGATGCCACTTTGAAACACCTTCATAGAAAAAGCAGACAACCAACGATCCTCAGGAATGGCGGCAACTTCATCTCGCGTAAGGGGCTTAAAAACAATTGACTCAAGCCCCTGCTCTCCCCCTTTTCGCTCTGCTGCTCTCGCATAAATCGAATCAAACTTTTCCATAACTTTCCATTACCTACTGAAAATTCAAACTAACTCGAATTCTAAACCTAACGCTTGATAGCTATCGATGACCTCTTGACGTCGGTAGCAGTCGAGGCTGTGGTCATTGATAAGCCCTGCGGCTTGGAGAAACGCATAGACAATCGTCGAGCCAACAAACTTAAAGCCACGCTTTTTAAGATCTTTACTGAGCGCATCCGATACCTTCGAGGTCGCAGGATAGTCCTCAAGTGCCTTATAACTACTGACTAACACCTTATGATTGGTAAACGACCATAGATAGTCGCTAAAGCTACCAAACTCTTTTTGGATCTGTATAAAGTATTGAGCGTTGGTAATCGTTGAACTGATTTTCAGCTTGTTACGAATAATGCCAGTATCTTGCTGTAGGCGCAGCTCATCCTCTTCGGTAAAAGCAGCTACTTTCTCTACATCAAAATTGGCAAACGCACATCGATACCCTTCGCGCCTTTTGAGAATGGTGTACCAGCTTAATCCTGCCTGAGCAGATTCTAACACCAGAAACTCAAACAAAGTTTTATCATCACGAACGGGCACGCCCCACTCTTGATCGTGATATTCCACATAGTCTTGTTTAGTTTCATCCAGCCAAGGGCAGCGATTAGCCATGTTCGATATCTCCGTTACAATCCATATTCACTAGAGTTCAGCATACTCCTAACAAACGGCCTGTGCCAGTAAGGTACTGACACAGGCGTGATTTCCTAAAAACCGTAGTTAGATCTACAGTTGATTAGATCTTGAATCGACCAATCTCACTTTCTAGCTTCTGCGATAGGTCTGAGAGCTCAACCGCTTGCTGAGCCGCTTCTTGCGCTTCTTCAGCCAGCTCATCAGAGACGTCGCGAATGCCTTGCGTATTACGGGTAATTTCAGACGTAACTGAAGCTTGCTCTTCAGCAGCGGTAGCAATTTGCGCGGCCATATCACTGATTTGCTCAACTGCGGCGTGGATCTGCGTCAAACTTGCTGCTGCGCTATTAGCATCATCCACACTGGTTACTGCCAACGCTTTGCTGTCGCCCATAATGCCAACCGCCTTTGCCGTTGTGCCCTGCAAGGTCTCAATCGTGCTTTGGATCTCTTGGGTAGAAGCATGAGTGCGCTGACTCAGCACACGAACTTCATCTGCCACAACCGCAAACCCGCGGCCTTGTTCTCCTGCACGAGCAGCCTCAATCGCAGCATTAAGGGCTAACAAGTTAGTTTGCTCTGCAATGTCCTGAATCGTCGAAAGTATGGTATTGATGCTATTACCATGAACTTCAAGCTCTTGGATAACCGATGTAGCGACATCGACTTCCGCAGCCAAATTCTGAATAGAGTTTTGAGTTTGCGATACCTGACCCGCACCATGAGTGCTTGCCCCTACCGCCTCAGATGAGTTCGACGCGGTCATGTCTGCGTTGTTCGCAATCTCTTGTGTCGCGGCAGCCATCTCATTGATTGCAGTCGCTACCATGTTAATTTCATCTTGCTGAGTTTGAATGCGCTGACTCCTCACTCGCGCATGCGTTGCTGTGTCTTTAGCTTGTTCAGACAGTGCGATTGAGACATCTTTCAAGTGCATAATAGTCTCGTGCATATAGCTGACAAACGTATTGAAGTTACGCGCTAGCTGACCTACTTCATCTTTGCTTCTCGGCTCCAATCTCTGAGTTAGGTCACCTTCACCAGACGCAATTTCCTTGAGCGCTTTCGAAACGCGAGCCAGATCGTTGACCAAGAAACTCATTAGCCATGAAGCAATAAGCGCCACAAACACCAAAATAATCAATGAAGTGATAACAAGTTGCGTTAATGCCGTCTTATGTCCGGCAAGCTCTGTGGCCTTGTCTAGTTCAATAGCAAATACCCAGTTGGTACCCGGTACCTGAGAGAACAGCATCAGCTTCTCAGAGCCACCGAGGGTTAGCTCCAAGATCGAACGATCCGCGACTTTTTGTTCAATAGTACGAGTCGTAAAGTTTTGGCCTAGCGCCGTGACCGGTTTCAGCAACAGTGACTTATTAGGGTGCGCGAGAAACGTGCCATTAGTAAGATCAATCAGCATAGCACTGGCATTGTCACCCACATTTAGACTAATCACGTCATTAACTAGCTGATCAATCAGAACGTCAGCGCCCACAATACCAGCCATGTTGCCATGTGTACGCACAGGTTCGGCAATCGTTACCAGTAGCGCATTAGTAATCGCATCTTGATACGCCTCTGTAATGATCTGTTTGTTGGCGGCTTTTGCATCTTGATACCAAGGACGTGTTCTTGGATCGTAATCGGCTCGATTGCGCTCTGGATGAGAGCGATACATATCACCTTCAGGCGTACCGAAGAAAATGTCATCGAATCCACCAGCGATACGCGCTTGCTGCAAGTAAGGCACTTTATCCTCTTGGTCAGCAAAGCCATTGAAGGCGCTGGCGATGTCTTTACGAATATCAATCCAGTTTTTGATACCTTCAACGGCGGCATACGATACATTATTTGCACGCGCAGTGATCGCGGCATTGGTTTGAGAAGAGAGTTGATTGGCAGAAAGGATGGTCAAAGCCAAAGCCATAATAATCACTGCGCTCAACGTAGCGGCAATGAGCTTTTGTCTTAATGATAGGTTCATAAGTTATTATTCTGTTATTTATAGGATTTACTGACCATTCACTCTAATTATGAATTAGTGAATGGCGGTCGAATAATATACATATTCCAAGGCAAAATCGAGAGGCAATATATTGACTTAAGAAGATATAACAACGTCATATTCTTGACTATCTGCAAATAACAAACATTAATTCCGTTTTTGTGGTGACCAAAGACACTTCATCAAAGCTATACTTGTTGGCACCTACCTGTTTTTGGACGCAAACATGCCTGAACACCTTTTTCAGTCGCCTCTGGTTGCTGTCATTATCGCTTACCTCAAACGACCCTTTATTCATTAGCTGAAGGGCTATCTAACACCATTACTCCATTTGGATTAATCCACTTAGACAACCCAAGGTAAACAATGAAAAACAAACACTGGACACAATTTGAACTTCTCCATCAAACCGTCAAAAACCAAAACATTCATATAAAAGGATCACATAGCTATTACAGTGATGCTTATGATGATGGTTTTGAAGCATCAGTCGTGCGCTATTTACATGGTGATGAACACACCAAAGACCGGGATCCGCGTTGGCCTATCGACCAGTTATATATTGGAGACTATGTCTGTATTGGTGCGGAAGCCGTCATTCTGATGGGTGGCAATCATACCCATCGCAGCGATTGGTTTTCGCTCTACCCTTTTATGGAATCTATTGATGACGCCTACCAATCAAAAGGCGATACCCGCATTGGAGATGGCGTATGGATAGGTATGAGAGCGATGCTAATGCCGGGCGTGACACTGGGGGAAGGCGCCATCATCGCTGCGAATAGTGTCGTAACTAAGAGCGTCCCACCCTATGCGATTGTTGGTGGAAACCCAGCCGCCATTATAAAATATCGGTTCGATGAAACGACAATTCACAGGCTGCTAGCGCTTGAGATATACACTTGGAGTCCCGAGAAATTTGACGCGTTAAAACCATTGATTTGCGCATCCAACATAGACGCACTAGAAGCGGCGAGTCGCAATTTCAAAGCATAAAAAAAGAGCGGTCATCGACCGCTCTTTTTAGTTTTATTTCGTAGTCAGCTTAGCTGCTTAGTAACGCTCTGTCTTCATACCCATTAGCAAGCTCACACACATCATGAGCAAGATAACAGTGAATGGTAGTGCGGATGAAATAGCACCGGCTTGCAGAGCCGCAATCGCCTCTGTGCCACCAATCCAAAGAAGCGCAACCGCAATAGCACCTTCCATGAACGCCCAGAATACACGTTGAATAACTGGCGCATCGACTTTACCACCCGCTGTGATGCTATCGATAACCAAAGAGCCAGAATCTGACGAAGTAATAAAGAATACCAATACCAGAATCACAGCAATGATCGAAAGCAGCGTGCCCATTGGCAACGCATCGAACATTTCGAACATCGCCAGCGGCATATCACGTAGACCATTAGCACCAAGCGTACCTACTTGGTTCACGACTTGATCGATGGCCAAACCACCGAACACAGACATCCAGATCACAGTCACAGTCGTTGGGACAATCAGTACTGCTGTAATAAATTCACGGACGGTACGACCCTTCGATACACGTGCGATAAACATACCTACAAATGGTGACCATGAAATCCACCAAGCCCAGTAGAATACAGTCCAACCGTGCATCCAAGCTTCGTCTTCACGACCGTGTGGGTTACTTAATGGAATGATGTTCTTTAGGTAGGCAAACAGGGTGTCTGGAATCGAGGCGAATGTCACCGCATAGCCAATGAGCGCCACCAAAATCAGCAGCAAGAACGCCACGATCATATTGATATTACTCATGACTTTTACGCCACCGTCAATGCCACGAAGCACCGATACAACCGCCAGAAGTGTCACAACCGCAATAACGATGACTTGTAGTGTCATGCCCGCTTCAATACCGAATACGTGCTGAATACCACTCGCCGCTTGCTGTGCGCCCAAACCCAGTGACGTTGCAAGACCGAAGAGTGTTGCAAGTACCGCTAGGATATCAACTACGTGTCCTGCCCAGCCCCAAGCTCTATCACCTAAAATTGGATAGAAGATTGAACGCATCGAAAGAGGCAGACCTTTGTTGTACGCAAAAAACGCCAGTGATAGCGCTACCACGCCGTAAATCGCCCAAGGGTGAAGGCCCCAATGGAACATCACTGCTCCCATCGCAAGCTCTTTCGCTTGCTCTGTATTCGCCTCTACGCCAAGCGGAGTCTCGTACCATCCTGTGAAGTAAGCGACTGGCTCAGCCACACTCCAAAACATCAGGCCAATACCCATACCTGCGGCAAACAGCATCGCAAGCCAGGACATGAATGAATAATCGGCGACAGCATCAGTACCGCCTAGGCGGATTTTTCCGAAAGGCGTCACAATCAACACTAAACAGAAAACGACGAAAATATTGCCAGACCACATGAATAGCCAGTCAAATTTGTTGATGATGCTCCACTTAATTCCATCAAGTGCGCTCTTTGCCGTCTCGGCATCAACAATCACGGTCATTACTAGGAGAAGCGCAATAAAACCTGCACTGATCCCAAATACTGGGTTGTGAACATCAAACCCCCACTTTTGGACATTATCCTGTCCTATTGTGTAGTCAGTACTATCAATACTGTACTTATCAATACCCTTTGTCATGAATCCTCTCTATGACCAAATTGCTTTCAACTCAAAGCATTTAATGTTCTATATAACGGCGACATTGGCATACAAAAATCGCTGAGAACATGCATTAATTTACTTTTCAGCGCAGTACTCTACCAAATTATAAGTGTAATTTCACAATATGTGATTTTTATGGCGACATTTTAGGCAAACAGCTTGTAGATAAAAAAGATTAGTACTCAAAAGAGTATGGGATTTAAAAACACAAAGAAGAGAAATAAAAACGATGTGACGGTATGAGGAAGGAGAAAACCGGGCTTGATAAGCGAACAAAAAATCATCAGACCCGGATAGTATTTTAGTTTTTCGATATATTACTATCGAGCTGCAGAACGGGGGCTGCATCAAGATCGTCAGCGTTCATCATCAATGAAATACGCTGGATAGACGAGAGAAGCAGCGTCTGCTCCCAGCTCTCCAACGCTTGAAACTTGTTCACGAAATTATCTTGCAGTGGCGGCGGCGAATTTTTCAGCACTTCTTGGCCTTTTTCAGTCAATACTGCGTGGACTTTGCGTTTGTCTTGTTGGCTACGCACACGCTGGACGTATTCCTGCGCTTCTAGACGATCAATAATCGTCGTCGCGGTAGCTTGGCTAATATTAGTGGAATTCGACAACTCACGAATGGTCACATCCCCCATATCTCGAATGGTATTCATGAGGATCAATTGCGGGCCAGTCAAACCACACTCTTTCTTGAGCTTCTTCGAATGTAGATCGATAGCTCGAATGATCTGACGTAACGCTACTAAGACTTCTTCGTGTTTTTCCAAAACTAATTCCAAACGTTCACTGATATTGCGGGCACTTTATAACAGAACTTTGCTGTTGATGTGCGGGAAATTTGATAAAAATTATGTGAGATCACATTCCTTAAACACTAGGACAGACCATTCTCCAACGCATACTTCGCCAACTCTGCCGTAGAATGCAAGTCCAACTTATGCTTAATATTCTGACGATGCGTCTCGACCGTTCGATAAGAAATATTCAACAGTTGAGCGATCTTCTTGCTACTGCAACCCCGCGCAACCAAAGTCAAAACCGACTCTTCACGGCGGCTTAGCGGATTCGATTTTACCGCCGTTGGAGTAATGTCTTGAGAGAATAAGGTTTGGGTTACCGACTCGCAAAAATAGGTCGATCCTTGATGAACCGTTTTAATGGCTTGAACCATTTTCTCGGCAGAAATTTCTTTAAGCATGTAACCAACTGCCCCTGCCTGCATCACCTTCATGATGTACTCACGATTGTCATGCATGGTCAGCATTAACACGCGAACATTCGGCAACTCTGCCTTCAATACTTCCGTCGCTTCAATGCCATTCATTATTGGCATGCTGACGTCCATTAATACGACATCTGGCATCGATTGTTTGATAACTTCAACCGCTTCCACACCGTTACTGGCAGTTGCCACCACGTCAATATCGGGTTCGCGCTCTAAACGCGCCATAAATCCTTCAAGCACTACTTGATGATCATCGACAATCACTACACTAATTCGGTCGTCCATCACACCGCTCCTTCTACCGTCAACAACACGGTTATTTCCGTTCCTTTGCCATACTCGCTAATCAGCTCAAACTCACCACCGATAAATTCGACTCGCTCGCGCATATTACGCAGACCTATCCCGCGGCTATTCATTGCACTACCGACATCAAAGCCGACACCATTGTCAGACACAATTAGTTGCAGTACTTCACCAAACTGTTTGAGAAACACTGTCACTTCGGTCGCACTGGCATGTTTTTCAATATTATTTAGCGACTCCTGCACTACTCGATATAGTGTAGTCGCTACTTCAGATTTCAGTTTGGGTGTATTGGCGTCAAGCACTAGGTTTGTTTCCGCCATCGAGTAATTTTTAAAGTCTTGCAGCAAGGTGGTAATAGCGGCTTCAAGTCCAATATCATCCAACGCACTTGGCCTCAGGTGATGAGAGATACGCCTAACTTCCATAATCGCTTCTGACAGCGAGGATTGGGATTGTTTGAGGTGATCCATAGAGCGATCATCCACACTTCCCGTGTCCATCAACTCCAAATGACACTTACTCGACACCAGCAACTGATTCACACCATCGTGAAGTTCCCTTGCTAGATGCTTACGCTCATCTTCTTGAAACATCACCGTCTTATGTGCCAGCTCTTTTAGGTTCTTATCAGCGAGCTTATGTTCGTGCCAATTGATCGCCAGCGTTAATACAATGATCACTGCAACTGTCACGGCAAAAATGGTGACAATAGAAAACATAGTGGTTTCTATATTATTGTCGATGGCCGCGCGCAGCACCGCCACTTCTTGCGCCACATCTTCAATGTACAAACCGGTGCCAATCATCCATTCCCACTTATCAAGCCACGCGGCGTAACTCAACTTGGTGACCGTTTCTCCGGTCGACGGTTTTTGCCACAGGTACTGGTGAAAGCCGCCCCCGCTTGCGCTTGAAACAACAGAGCTTCTATCAGGTAATCGCCATCTTGGTCTTGGAGCTTGAGCAGGTTTCGTCCGACTAACTCGGGAATAATTGGGTGGACTAAATTGGTGCCAACCTTGTCGTAAGCGAAGAAATAGCCGTCTGTCCCATAGCGAAGACGGTTCAAAATCGCTTTCACTTCAACCTTAGCCTCTCGCTCCGACAAAGTAGGATCCAGATATGCTTGCTCGATAGCATCAAAAGCAAGCTCAACACTGTCTTTCAATGCGGCTTCTTTAGTGCGGATCAAACTCTCGCGAAAGATGCTTATTTCCTTTTCGCCCAGTGCTTTAGCCTGGTAGAGAGTAATCCAACTGACGCTCGCGGTTACAATGACCAACGGGATCAAAGTTAGCAGAATCAGTTTGGCTTTTAACGGCATAGAAATCCTTTCCTAAATTCGCCTTTGCACTTACGAGTAAAGCTGCACTAAGTGCAGCTTTATTAACCATACCAACGAGTTGAGTTGAAATGAAACGCTAAGCTGAGCTTACGCCAAGGCGATCACATTCCATAGAACTCAGGGAAGATGAGGATTGAGGCCAGCACCACTATCTGAATCGCAATGAATGGCATCACGCCTCGATAGATATCACGTGTCGTAACACCATTTGGCGCAACCCCTTTGAGATAAAACAGACTGAACCCAAATGGCGGCGTTAAGAATGAGGTTTGTAGGTTCATCGCAATCAAGATAGCAAACCACGTCATGTTAATACCCATCAGCTCAGCCACTGGCGCAATCATAGGTACGATGATGAAACAGATTTCAACGAAGTCGATGAAGAAACCAAGAATCAAGATAACCAGCATAGTGATAATCAAGAAGCCCCACTTCTCACCTGGGATTTCTAGCATCCACTCTTCTACCAGCATATCGCCGCCAGTGTAAGTAAATGCCATTGAGAATGCGGTCGCACCCAACAAGATAGCGAACACCATCGCCGTCACTTTTACCGTCTCTTTAGACGCATCGTAAAGCATGCTCCAGCTAAATTGACGATAAAGTAGAGACAACACAATCGCGCCCGCGCCGCCCAGTGCTGCAGACTCTGTTGGCGTCGCAATACCAGCAAAGATAGAACCCAGTACCACTACAATCAGCGCTAAAGGTGGAATAATGGCTTTAAGTGCCGTTTTCACCTCCTCTGAGCGTGAGATCGATTCATCACGTGGAATTGGCTGCGCGCTCTCTGGGTTCAGCTTGGCGTAGATAAGAATATAGAGTACGTAGCACCAACTAGAACAAACCCAGCCACAGCGCCGCTTGAAATAGATCGCCAACCGGCACACCCAACACATCACCAAGCAAGATAAGTACGATAGAAGGCGGAATGATTTGTCCAAGGGTACCCGACGCGCAAATCGTGCCGCAGGCAAGCCCTTTGTCGTAATTGTACTTAAGCATAACAGGCAAAGAGATAAGACCCATTGCGACAACAGAAGCACCTACCACACCCGTTGATGCAGCCAGCAATGCGCCCACCAGTACAGTAGAGATAGCGATACCGCCACGCACGCCACCAAACAAGCGCCCCATGGACTCAAGAAGCTGCTCTGCTAAGCGCGTCTTTTGAAGCACCAAACCCATGAAGACAAACAGAGGCACCGCCATGAGTACCGTGTTCTCCATGATGGATTGGATTCGATATGGCATAAAGGCAAACATCTCCATGCCTTCTGCCCAAACACCAAAAATTAATGCAATGCCACCAAAGGTAAAGGCGACAGGGAAACCGAGAAGTAGCGCGAATAAGGCTACAAAAAACATCACAATACCGATCATGAGAGCGTCCTTATTCTTTAGCGTCGGAAGACTTTGCGTACATCAAATGCGGATTAAACAGTTTGTTCAATGAGTGAAGCACCAATCCGCAGCCAGCAATCGCCATAAAGGAGAAGGACAATGGGATCATCGCTTTAATAACCCAGCGATAAGGCAAACCACCCGGGTCACCGGAGGTTTCACCAAGCTCAAAACTTTCTTTCGCGAAGTCGATACCGTACCAAGCGACCAATAGGCAAAATGGGAACAGAAAAATAAAAGTGCCAAGTAAGTCGATAATCGCCTGCGCCTTCATAGATAAGCGCTCATAAAACACATCCACGCGTACGTGCCGCCCGCTTTAATGGCGTACGGCACACCTAACAAGAACACCGCTGAAAACAAGTGCCATTCCATTTCTTGGAAGGCAATCGACACATCATTAAAGACGTAGCGCATGACAACGTCATAAACTACGTTTGCTAATAGAAGAAGAAAGAGAATACTGGATAACCACCCGAGCGCATCGGCTATCTTGTTAAACAGTCTTTCGATATAAATTAAACTACGCATACAACTTTCCGCCTATCCGCCGTGATTCGTTAATAGTTATGATTAGGGCGTATGACAATGGGTATAAAAAGAAAGTGGCGCAGGAGCTACGCCACTTGAGTTGGGGGTTAGTCGTCGAACTTGTTTAGGTAAGCTTTCGACGCGATATCAGTCCAAGAACGCACTTGCTCTAGGTAAGCTGCTTGTGATGCTTGGATCTCTTTCGCCATTTCATCTTTGTCAGCGTGTTGCTTAAGCAGTTTGTCGTTGGCATCACGAAGCGCATCCATAACTTCTTTCGGGAAGTCTTTCACTTTCACGTCAGGATAATCAGTTTGGATAGTCGCCCAGTTCTTACCACTTTCGTGAGTTGATTGGATGTACATGTCGTACGCGGCTGTCTTCATAGCAATTTGCAGAATCGCTTTCAGGTCATCCGGAAGCTTATTCCAAGTACGTTTGTTAACTAGGAACTGAAGCTCAGTTGCTGGCTCATGCCAACCTGTGTAGTAGTACGGCGCAATTTTGTGAAAGCCCATACGAAGGTCTAGTGAAGGGCCTACCCACTCTAGTGCGTCAATCGTGCGACGTTCTAGCGATGTATACAGTTCACCCGATGCAATGTTCGTCGGTTTAGCACCAACTTCAGCTAGGATTTCACCCGCAAAACCAGGGATACGCATTTTCAGACCTTGTAGGTCCTCTACGCTGTTGATCTCTTTCTGGAACCAGCCACCCATTTGCACATCAGTGTTACCACCAGGGAAAGACAGCAAGTTATGTGGGTCATACACTTTTTCCATCAACTGCATACCACCACCGTGGTAGAACCACGCATACTGTTCAGGTGCCGTCATACCAAAAGGCATAGTCGTAAAGTAGAGTGTATTTGGCACCTTGCCTTTCCAGTAGTAAGACGCAGAGTGACCCATGTCGTACTGACCAGATTTCACCATATCAAACACACCGAATGGCGCTTTGTGTTTGTTGGACGAGTCGATGCGAATTTGCAGACGACCGTTCGACATTTCTTCGGCCATTTTCGCCATGTTCTTCGTTGCATCACCGAAAATTGGGAAGTTTGGTCCCCAAGTTTCTGCAAGTTTTAGGCGATAAACTTTATCGTCAGCGCTGGCATTGCCGGCAACAAACGCTAGGCAGGTTGCAGCTACGATGGCCGTGCTCTTCATGACACGTGATACTGATTTCTTGACTAGACTCATTATTCAGTTCCTTGAGTAGGTTCCTTTTTGAAGCCAGTAACTGACTCCAAGTTTCACATTCCAGATAACTATGGATGGAAAACCCAGCAAGGTGTATTAGTGCGAGCACGCAGTAATAAGATTGTCAACAAATCGAATTCGACCTTGGTATTACGTATTACTACGTAGGCGATAAGTGAGAGCACAACTAACCAAGATTTAAAATCAATAAGTTAGAACATTCGAAAAGAAAACTAGAGCGAGAAAAACACGTACGCATTTATTATCAGCAAATTATTACAGGATGGCTACTTTTGTGACATCTGTCGCTAACATCTACCGGTATGCCAAACGACAGGATCAAAAAAACCCCTCGAAAGGGGTCTTTTTGAAATTGGGTAAAGTGAAAAGCTTATAGCGCTTTGTAGATCACTTTGTTGCCCGCTAGCTGCTCTTTAGCTACCAAACCTTCTTCAAGAAGTTTCTTTAGAGCGCCAGTTGCCCAAGAGGCTGCTTTCGCATCTTCTTGGCCAGCAGCAAGGCCGATACCTTTCGGGTTGATGCCTTCAGCGTTGTTAGCAACGATGTCTAGCACCTGTTGCTGTTTAGGAGTTAGGGCTACATCAACTTTTTTTGTCGCAGTTGCGGTTTCAACTACAGGTGCTTTTGCTACAACAGGCTTTGCTGTTTTTGTTGCAGCGGCTGTGTTGGCAACTACCGCTTTAATACGCTTTTGCAATTTTGCTTGCACTTTGCGCTTATGAGCAAGTCTCATCGAGTTTTCTCTCCAATTCACTGCATCAAGGCAGTGGTCAAAATTTGAAGCGCGTTTTATACCAAAATTTTGAATGCTTTTGTAGGGTCTTGACACAAACTCGAGACAAAAATGCCGTCCCGAGCCAACAATGACTATTATTTAAACAATAAACTTTGTGGTTGTTTCACCAGTATAAAGTGAGGTCAGTATTCATTGATGGCACCGATTATGGACACATTACATCTTAGCAATCACCACTATACTTGGGACTCCCCTACCGTCAGAATGCTGGCGGGCGTGGGTGCGTTGGTCTGTTTTTGCTTTTTATTGCTCTCACCTTCTTGGGAGCATGCCTGGCTGTTTATTGCCATTTTTGCAAGCGTGTCGGGCTTTGCTTACCTTATGCTACAAAAAAGTCGCGTCACGTTTACCCTAACCAGCACTCATCTTCAGCAGCATTTATTTAAAGGCGGTTGGGTGCTGCGCTGGGCGAATGTCGAAAGAATCGGGATCTGCACTCAACATCAAGAGGGCTGGCACAAACCTTTACCCTGGATCGGTCTTAGAGTTAAGGAGTACGGCCCTTATTTAGATGCCATCTGTCCGCGAATTGCCACCGATATTCTGCTCAGCCAACGAGCACTACTTTATATCGGCGTACAGCAAACCTCACCGTCCAAGAGCTTTGAAGACATTGTTCTTGACGCCGAACCCTTTATCGATGAGCGCGGCATCGAATACAAAGGACTGCTGGCCATGCTTGCCAATCGTATGAAGCATCAAAGAGAGTTCTACGGATACGACGTGTTCATCGCTGAAGCCGATTTAGATAGAGCGGGAGAAGATTTTGTGGGACTGGCTCGCCGCTATCAAGCAGCGGCAAGCCGGAGTGAGGTTTAGTAAAGCGGCATCTCGTCAGCAACGTAAGGGTTCGACACTCGCTCACGACCGAACGTCGACTCTGGACCATGACCAGGTACAAATTTCACATCATTACCAAGTGGCCACAGCTTGGTTTTGATCGAGTTGATCAATGTTGCATGATCACCTTGTGGAAAATCAGTACGACCAATGCTGCCATTGAACAGCACATCACCTACAAATGCGACCTTAGCGTCTTCATTGAACAAACACACATGACCTGGTGTGTGACCTGGCGTGTGGTAAACACTCAAAGATTCATTACCAAAAGTAACAACATCGCCTTCGTTTAGCCACTCAGTCGGTTCAAACGCTTCTGTTAATGGCCAACCAAACATTTGACTCTGACCTTCCAAACCTTGAAGCCAGAAGTTGTCCGCTTTATGAGGGCCGATAATGTCCACTTTAAGAGACTCGGACATCTCTACTGTGCCACCGACATGGTCAAGGTGACCGTGAGTCAAAACTAGCTTCTCAACCGTTACACCAAGCTGTTCAACCAAGCTAGCAACTGTTTTACGTCGCCACCTGGATCAACCACAATACCTTTCATGGTTTCGTCACACCATACAATAGAGCAGTTTTGCGCGAAGGTAGTGACCGGTACGATTTGATACTTAAGACTCATGATAAACCCTATATTTTGTAAACTGAGGCGACTATGACACTGTCATTGAAGAATAACAAGTCTCAGCAGCCGGCTAAGCGGTGAAAATCAGGACGCTGATAAGGCTATGCCTAGATACCACAATACCTTAATAACAACAAAGCCACGCCCTAAAAACAATAAAGCCACCGCGACAAGACTGACACGGTGGCTCTCGTTCAGAATAAGGCTAGTTTGACTGTCGATTACTCGATAACGCAGCCTCTGCAACAGAGTTGCGCTTGTCGTCGTAGCGATACACGTCGCCGCGGAAATGCGCCTTACCGTCCACCAGCCAAGCGGTTTGGTAGATGATATGTACTGGAATTCGCTCCTTAAAGGCAATCGCTTTATTGGGACGCGAAGTTGCAACGTCTTCTAAGCTCTTACCTTGTACCTCTAACAACACTTCAGCAAATTGATCTGCATGTTCGACCCTGACACAACCCGAGCTAAACGCGCGTAAACTTTCATCAAACAAATGCTTGCTTGGCGTGTCATGCAAGAAAATAGCCTGTGCATTTGGCGTGTTGAACTTGTACTGCCCAAGCGCATTCAGTTCACCAGATTTTTGTCGCATTCGATATGGGAACTGCCTTGCATTGACCTCACTCCAATTAATCATTGTGGGATCAATACGGTTTTGACTGCTCCACCCTTCCAATATTTCAAACCGTTGGGAAAACAGATAGGTCGGATCTTGCTTCACCTTAGGAATGATATCTTTAACCATGATCTTCCATGGCACATTCCAAGTTGGGTTCAAAATTAATGAATCCATTTTGGTTTCAAAAATAGGGGTTTGGCGACTGGTTCTGCCGACAATGACGCGCGACTCAAATCTTGTCTCACCCTCATCCCAATATTTAAGCTGAAAGCTTGGTACATTAACCAATATGATATTCTGACGCTGTTCTGGCCATAGACGGGATCGCTCTGAGTTTAGCGCCAAAATCCTGAGTTTGTCTTCAGCAGATTTATTCAACCATTCGACAGTATTTGGTCCAATAATTCCGTCATCATTCAGTCCATAAAGACGCTGAAATTCGCGCACTGCAAAATCTAGCGCGCCATCAAACAGATAATCATCACGAACTAAAACCTCGATATCCGACGCTTGTAAACGTTCAACCAGCAACTCATATTGTTGCGGCCTCAGCACATCGCCCATCCGTAGTAACCCTGCTTGTTCGTACAGCGGCATATCCAGTTGAGATTTCACCACCAAGTCAATATAGGCATTTTCAAATCCTGGCTGTTTAAGCATCGGTGAGGCAAGACTCGTGACATATTTCGCCTCTGTACCTGCCTCAAAAGCAGAGACCAGTAAATCTACTTCCGTCGCAGAAGGCCTTGGCATTACCTCATTCAAATTTGCAGTGAAAAACCACTCTTTGCCTTTATCTTCGGCGGCGGCGACATAACTCATATAGAGAAGAAACGTATCAGTGGTGAGGCGGTCATAAAGGGTGACATCTTGCTGCTGATAGGCAGCCTGCATTAAAGCAACACGACGTTCGAAAACCGAACTAAAACCAGCCAGTCTAACCACATCGAGCTGAAGGTTGACTTGAGCATTCAGCTCTACGTCTGCCCAGAGCGTCGCGCGCTCTAAACGGGAATAGACATATTCTACGAGCTGCGGATAAAGGAATTCGCTGTCTAAGGCGGGCATTAATTCAACCCGGTCAGAGGCCTCAGTCGCGCTCGGTTTAAGAATGGGTTCGATATGTTTGATAGAATAAGAGGTAAGCTCGCGTGAATCAGACACGAGCTGGTCTGGCGCCGCTGTAACGGCGACTGAACTTGACAATGCCGAGACCAAAAGACTCGGCAAAACTAACCAGTTTCGCATCTACCCACCTCCTCAGACAGAGTCTTAAGTATGGCAGAAATCACACTTTGGAAAGTGCTATTTTATTTTAAACCAGTTAGCGTCTCATTTATGTGATAGCACTCCAATGGTTATCCCATTGAATCCCCGAAACAAAGGCCTTTTTGGTGAGATCTGCATTTATTTTTACGATCTTTCCAACACCAGAGCTTACATAAAACTGGTCATTTCTCACTACCACGCCAGAGGCATCCGGTAACACATTGATCTCTAAAAGTTCGAGAGAAGATTTGTCCCAAATACCGTAACAATTACCCCTTGGTGATGTCGCCAAGATATGAGAATCCGTTGCCGCAATGCTCGCCACATAGTGGCTGAAACGCGCCCACTGCTCTGGTTCACCACCGAGCTCAACCAAAGGCTTGCCAGTTCGATGCATAGCGACTAACGGAACATAATCATCTGGCTCGCCTCGATATTGCTGACCACACAGCACGGTTTGTTCGCCATCATGAGCTAAGTGCCGAATGCTCTTGTGGTGATCGGAGAGCATCACTTGATCAAGCAGTTCTCCACTGCCTGACAAATAGCTAAGACTTGGCGTCATTGTTGCTAAATTAATCGGTGTTCTCCCTTGAGTATGAACCCCTCCGACACCAACCACCAGTCTGCCATCAGACATAATAATGATTTCATGTGGGCCGATCCCAAACCCAGAAAACTCGGCAACTTTTTTGTAGCTATTCTCAGCATCGTACACACCGATAATGCCTAGGCTTGTCGCACGCTCTCCTTGAGTGGCGTATAACCAACGCCCGTCGTTTGAATAAACCCCATGTCCGTAAAAGTGACGATTGTTTTCCGCGGGAATGAGTGCCTTTTCTTCACCATCTCGGTAGTCGAAAACCATCGCATAACTGCCTGGACGTCGAGCAAACATCACAGCGTGCTGCTTTGATGGTGCTATCGCTACCCCATGTCCCCGCGCTGGCAAAGGGATATGATGTTGAAACTGCCCCTGCTGAGAGTAAACGACCGCCTCAAATTGACCTTGGCGACGAATCGCGCACCAATCAGCACCTGGCTTGAGCTTTTACTGCCAAGCTCAATGCTGCTCTTAGCTGAGGTTCTATTCGCTGCGCAACCCGCAAGCAATGAGGGCGAAAGCATCCCCATTGCCAATGCTTTGGCCAAATTGCGCTTAGTGATATCAATCGCCATCTGTTGCATTAAACCCTATCACGACACCCAGCTTTATTGCGGCTTCTTCACCAATCAAATATTTGAGCTGCTCAAGCTTGTTGAACTGCGCCAACGCGGTTTGGTAACCCGCTTTAGTTTGCAACATATCGAATAAACTCGACTCTTTCGGCCATATTTCTAGCGTATCTTGGAACTGGCGAGCAATATCGTCAGCGAGCGCTTCATCGCCTTTAGCTCGTAAAATGGAGTCAAGGCCACTTCCTTCGGCCAAATACAAAGCCTGCATTGCCACTAGGTTCTGCTTTAGATTCGCAAGTGATGTTTTAGCTCGCCAAGATTCTGAAAAATACGGACGTGGTGCCCCAATTTTCGCCAGCGGTCGTGATAGCTTCTTCATACTGTAATCAAGCTGATTAGTGAGTAGCGCTAAATATTCCGCATGCCATGCTTTGGTGTCCAACTCAGACCAAGGGTTTGTGCTCCATGCTTGCAAAACGGTATTAGAGCGATCGACCAAGGAGTCCGTGATCGCTCGAAGCAAGCTGCAATCTTCCTTACCCCCTTCATTCATGCTTGAGGCACTGTCATATAACAGCCACTCCACAGAGCCAAGCCCTTGAACAGTGACGCTCTGAGATTGAATCGACGTCATATCCCAACTCTTGGTTTTAATCGCCGCTGCCATCTTACGGCCTGTGGTATTTTTTTTATCGGGCCAAAACTGAATGTTCCAGTTTTGCTCAAGCGCTTCCGAGGGACCTCGCTCCTGCCCTTGAAGATGCATCCAGCTCTCCATCCCCTGCTGCCAAGCGATTTTCACCGCTTCTAGACTGCTTTGAGAATCGCAATAACGTACAGATTGATCGTGAAGTTTGAGCATGGAATCATTAAAGCGAAGAGCCGAATCAAACTGGATCTCATACACACCTTGGCTTTGATGATTACTCACTTGAGGACGCAGTTTGTCGGTACTGGTTGATGATTGACACCCCGCCAGTAAGAGTAAAGCCGCAATGGTCACTGATTTTTGATAATACATCACGGCCCCTATAGCGAATTTAAGAAAGCAAGCAGCGCTTCACGCTCTTTCTTGCTCATTGCTAGCACTTGATTTCTTGAAGCTTGAGCTTCACCGCCGTGCCACAAAATCGCCTCGGTTAGGTTACGGGCGCGGCCATCATGAAGAAAATACGTGTGACCATTCACTTCTTCGGTATACCCAATTCCCCATAATGGTGGCGTTCGCCAATGCGAGCCAGATGCATCGTATTCAGGACGACCGTCAGCAAGCCCTCCCCCATATCGTGCAATAACATGTCTGTATAGGGATGAATTGTCTGATTCGATAAAACTGGCAAGCCTTCGCGTTTCGCTGTTTGGATATTGGTTCGATGGCAGTTATCACAGCCCACCTTTTTAAACAGCGCTTCGCCGGCTAGCACCTCTGGGTTATTAATGTTGCGACGCTGTGGAACGGCAAGGTGCTGTGTATAAAACTCGACAAAATTAAGAATGTTGTCGCTAACCTCAGGATCGCCACCACTTAGGCTCTCGGTGCACAAGTCTTGTTGGTCGGTGCAGTTTTCTTCAGTGAACAGCGCACTTGTTAAGCCAACGTCACCGTTAAATGCTGCGGCATTTTGCTGCATTAGGTTTGGTTGTCCTGCTTTCCAACCAAATCGGCCTAAGGTCATTTCTTTGGTTCGAACATCGAGCACATAGTTAGGAGTACCGGCAACAGGCGTTGTGTCTTGTTGTTGCTGCTTGGCAAACTCTAGAATGGTCGATTCTGGAACGGATTCAAGCAATCCAAGACCAATCATTGGGGGAGCGACACGCGCTGACATCATGACATCTGGGTGCATATCCCCATAAGCGAGTTCAACGATCTTTAAGTTTGGCTTACGAAGCATAACCGTAGTGCCATCTTCGAAACGCATCGCGACGTCATCATAAGTAATATGTATCTGGCCTTCTGGTGCCATATCTGGAAGAGCAAAGTCTTGAAGCTGACCACCATAGGTCGCTCAGGAATCACGCCTGACATTTTAACTGCTTGTTTTTGTTCTTCCGTCTCCGCAGGAATACTCAAGCGAACTAACATTGACACCGCATGCTGGTCGTTCGCCTCTGGCGGGTGCCCACGACCATCTTTTATATGGCAGTTTTGGCATCCATTGGTATTGAATAAAGGCCCTAGGCCATCGCGCGCATCGGTTGACGCTGGCGCTTGAACCCAAGGGTTTCGAAAGAAACTGTTTCCGACACTAAAATCGAGACGTTTGCTCATAGGCAAGTTAGCCGCTGGCATGGAAAAAGCGTTGGCTCCGTCTTTTTTGACTGTGGTCTTGCCACCAGAAAGTCGGCTAGGTGTGGACTCCGCAAAAACGGAAGTAGAGATTAACGCAAAAAGCGTAACCCAGATGATGTTTGATCTAGACATACAGCACTCACAAATAGAACAACAAAGGGGGCAATCGCCCCATTTCACAGATTTTTATTATGATTAGAACTCGTGATCAGCTGTGTCTGGGCTAAGGCTATCAATGCCCACAATACCCGCAGCGCGTTCGATTGAACCTGTTTGAGCAACAAGCGCAATAATCGTCTCGTTCACAAGCTTGTTGCCTTGTGGGTTGTTTGAAGCGATCAGTTGGTCGAAGTACTGGTTGTCTTTTTCAGCAGAAGTAACAAGTTTGCCTACTTGAGCACGAGCCAGATCAAACTGCTTTTGAATCTCTTTCGCTGCCGTCTTATCTTTTTGCTCTACTAGGTTAGCAATGCTTGGACCATCAACGAGAGTGCCGTCAGCGCGTACATAGGTACCGGTGTAGACGTTGTAGATGCCCTGTTCGTTATAGTAGTGAGAGTTGTGAGTGTTATCAGAGAAGCAATCATGCTCATCTTCTGTTGAGTTCGCCTCTAGTGCCACCTTCATACGTTCACCAGCAAGTTCACCCAGCGATAGCGAGCCCATACCAAATAGCATTTTACGAAGACCGTTGTCCGCTTTGTCAGCAAGAAGCTCTGCACGGTAGTTATCTTTTTCAGATGCAGACCATTGCTTTTCCATCCACTGCAGATCTTGAATCAGAAGAGTTGAAGCCGCTTTTAGGTACTCAGCACGACGCTCACAATTACCATTGGTACAACCTTCACCAACAACGTAATCGGTATAAGGACGCTCACCAGCACCTGCATTAGTACCGTTCAGGTCCTGTCCCCACAATAGAAACTCAATGGCGTGGTAGCCAGACGCCACATTGGCTTCTGAGCCGCCGACTTCGTTAAGGTCAGCAATCGATTGAGGAGTAATACTTGCAACATCTAATGTCGTTGCACCGATCTTAAGCGTTTTGTTAGCAACGATGTTCGCCTGTGCACCTTCATTGCCAAGTTCGTATTGATAGTCACTACTTACGTAGTCGATAAGTCCCTCATCAAGAGGCCAAGCATTAAGCTGACCTTCCCAGTCATCAACAATCGCGTTACCAAAACGGAACACTTCTGTTTGCTGGTATGGCACACGTGAAGCAAGCCAAGCTTGTTTCACGTCAGCAAGGCCTTTTTCCGATGCGAAGCCAAAAATGTGTTAATTGATGTGTCTAGCTCTTGCGCGGTGATACGCGCATCAGTAAACACGGCATGAGCAAGATCAGCGTAGTGATCAACAACTTGATCTTTAGTGACTGCTGAGAAAGCAGAAGTAGAGGTGATAAGAAACGAGGCGGCAATTGCGCCCTTCACTGCGGTCGTTACATTCATGAAAGCATCCTTGTTGAGCTTAATTCTTATTATTTAGTGCGAATTATTATCATTAACACTATCAACCGCGATAATACCTAGTTACAATTTATTTTCAACACCGAATACAAAAAAACCTCACGTAAGTGAGGTTTTTTATTCAAGTGCTTAACAATATGTTCTACAGCTCAAGGTGATGCTTACCGTGTGACACTTTAGCCTTTAAGTAATTTTCATTGCCATCTTTCACGTGAGCACTGGTGTTAACGACATCTTCGATGTTTATGCCATGTTCGCGCAGCTCACGGATTTTCTTTGGATTGTTGGTCACTAAGCGAATTGAGTAAATGTCTAATGCTTTGAGCATTTGTGCCGCTTCGGTGAAATCTCGTAAATCATCACCAAACCCAAGATGATTGTTCGCTTCGTATGTGTTCATACCTTCAGACTGAAGCTTGTAGGCATCTAGCTTGTTGTACAAACCAATACCACGCCCCTCTTGGCGCAAGTATAAAATGATGCCACCTTCACGCCCCATCTTTTGAATGGTCTCTTCAAGCTGTTCACCACAGTCACAGCGAGACGAGTGAAATACATCCCCCGTCAAACATTCGGAGTGCATTCTCACTAGAGGTAGCGCTTGGTCTTTGTCTGCTGCTTTAAAGATAATAGCAACGTGTTCTTTGTCGGTCTCTAAGCCGCGAAAAGAGAGCATTTCCGCATCGATGTCGCTTTTTGCACCGACTTTTAATTGTATTCTGGCACGTACTTCCGCATCGTATTTCCTACTAGATTTTCTGAGGCTATCAGTGAGCTTATCTCAGCCATAGTCTGTTTCTCCAATATGGGAACTATGGGGGCTAATACCGCACTTTTCAACAATAAGATCACCAAGAAAAATGTTATATTATAACATTTAGTGCTTTTGTAAAATGAAAAAAGCCCCGAGTGAATCACTCAGGGCTTAGAATTTTTTGGAGTTAATACGCTGATTATGCTTGCTTTTGCTTCCATACTGCAAGCTGTACCCAAACGTTTTCCAGCTCTGCCAACTCTTCTTTTGTTAGCAAAGACATGGTTTTCGAGTTACTCGATGCGCTAGCACCATTTGAAGATTGAAGGTGCGCGTAAAAGTCTTTTTTTAATTGGCTGATCACTGCTTCCACTGCTGTTCCACCTTACGTTTAAGACACTCCGATGCTTTGGCATCATACCATTCTGATCAGATCGTACAGCTTTTTTAGTCATCTCTGGAACTGCAATCACATTTTGCCTACGTTTTTCATGGTTTTTTCTAAAACTTAACGCCACTCGGACGATAGCGCTATTTTTGTACTGAACTTTTTTGTTGCCACTGTACAATAACGGCACACCAACCAATAAAGTAAAAGCAATGTTGAAAATCATCAGTAACCAAGACTTCGACACGTTTTCTGAAAACGCGAAACAAGCACCGCGCAAGCGTAGCCACCATAATCTACACGAACAATTGGACGCAGGTGTACAACGCCTATTCATCTCAACTGAGCCAGAAACTTATATGCGCCCACACCGTCACACTGAAGAGCACAAGTGGGAGCTGTTTTTGGTACTCAAAGGCCAACTCGACCTACTTATTTTCGATGACGAGGGCAACGTGACTCAGCGACACAGCCTATCTCCAGAAACCAACCGCGCTATCGAGATCCCACCAGGTACTTGGCACGGTTATGCATGTATGGAGTCTGGCACTGTCGGCCTCGAAATCAAAGAAGGTGCGTACATTCCAACTCCTCAAGAAGATTTCGCACCATGGTCTCCTGCTGAAGGTGAAGACGGCGCAGATGAGTACCGTGACTGGATGAGAACGGCGCAACCTGCGTAACCCTCAATCCCAACTTAACCACTTCGCTGGTTAAATGTCCCCAGTCAGCCATGTTTTTGCTGGTAACATCGACCATAATGTTGATAATACTCGCTCCCTAACGCTGACTGAGGATACCTCGTGACCACTCCGGCATTTTCCACACTAAATCTACCTACTGAATTACTGAGCACTTTGGATAGCCTTGCTACACCAAAATGACCCCAATTCAAGCAGACTCACTACCAAAAATCCTTGATGGCAAAGACATCATCGGTCAAGGAAAAACCGGTTCAGGTAAAACGGCGGCATTCTCACTTGGCCTACTTGCAAACCTCAAGGTAAAGCGCTTTCGCGTGCAATCATTGGTTCTTTGCCCAACGCGTGAGCTTGCTGACCAGGTTGCAAAAGAAATCCGTACCCTCGCTCGTGGTATCCACAACATTAAAGTGCTAACGCTTTGTGGTGGTATGCCAATGGGGCCTCAAATTGGCTCCCTGGAGCACGGTGCACACATTCTCGTCGGAACACCAGGTCGTATCCTTGATCACCTTGAAAAAGGTCGCATCAACCTCGAAGAGCTCAATACATTGGTGTTGGATGAAGCCGATCGCATGCTGGAAATGGGCTTTAAAGACGCGCTTGATGCCATCATTGGTGAAGCGCCACGAGATCGTCAAACGCTACTATTTAGTGCAACGTTCCCAGAGCAGATTCAAACTATTGCATCAACGGTTATGAAACAGCCAGAGATTGTGAAGGTCGAGAGCAAGCACGATCATTCAAGCATCAAGCAGTTCTTCTATCAGACTGATACCACAGAAGATCGTGACAACGCGCTAGAGAATCTATTACTGACACACCAACCAGAGTCTGCGGTTGTGTTCTGCAACACTAAAAAAGAAGTGCAAAACGTGGCTGATGAACTTCATCATCGCGGCTTTAGTGTCATCGATATTCACGGCGACCTAGAGCAACGTGACCGTGACCAAGCGCTGGTTCAGTTTGCCAACAAGAGTGTCTCTATCCTAGTCGCAACCGATGTTGCTGCACGTGGTCTTGATGTTGACAACCTAGACGCCGTATTCAACTACGAGCTATCACGTGACCCAGAAGTGCATGTACACCGTATCGGTCGTACTGGCCGTGCAGGTAACAAAGGCTTGGCATTTAGCTTCTACAGTGAGAAAGAGTTCTATCGTGTGGCGCGTATCGATGAGTACTTAGATATGCCTATTGAACCAAGCACGCTGCCACCAGCGTCTTCAAACCGCCCTTATCAGTCAAAGATGACCACGATTCAGATCCAAGGTGGTAAGAAGCAAAAACTGCGTCCTGGCGATATTCTAGGCGCATTGACGGGCGACAAGACTCTGTCAGGCAACCAGATTGGTAAGATAAACATGTTCCCAATGAGCGCTTATGTTGCAGTGGAAACATCGATTGCTAAGAAAGCGCTGGGTAAAATCACCAACGGTAAGATGAAGGGGCGTAACTTCCGCGCTCGTATTATCAAATCGTAACGTTTATAGAGCCCCTGCTTTATAAAGATAGAGCGATGGATGAAAATGGGCAGCCCTGCTTGCAACGCCCGCATCCATCGCACTTACTTTCACTGACGGTAGGTAAACTCAAGTCTTCCAGTTCTATGGCGTCTTGAGGACATGCTTCCTGACACAAGTAACAATCACCAAAAAGTGCGTTTTGGCAGCTTTCTGAGAAGCTCGGTCGCAAGCCATTATCCAGCACACTTCCATGCAACGCGCCCGTTGGGCAGCTTTTACCGCACTCCCCACACTGACTGCAATACCCATAGTCCAGCGTTAGCTGCGCTAACCCACCTTCAATAGAGATGACCTGTTCAGGGCAAGCCTTTTGACATTCACCACAGCCGTCGCAGATTTGCTGAAACAGTACCTCGTCAATTGCTTTTGGCGGTCTTGGTAGCACTCTAACTACCTTTTCAGCATTCAACTTTGACGCAAGGGAGTCATCAGTTTCAGCCGGATTACGAGTCGCGCCATTTGTCAGAGCGCGAAACAAACCGCGGCGGCTTATCGTCTTGTGCTCCATATAGGCTTTTACGTATTGCTCATCACGACTCATAATTTCTCACCATAGATGGGTGTATTTTTTAACGATACAGCTTCACAGCATTAGGCGTAATGTCGAGCACATCCTGTACGACTTCACACCATAGAGAAACCAAGCCTGCGAGCTGTTTGTAGCTTTGGGTTTTGGCATGCTGTTGTACCAATTCAAAGTAGCGGTAACACCAAGTGAGCAAGTGCTCAGTCAATAACGTTTTAACCGTTTCAACATCTTGCTGTTGCTCGATAAGTTGGCTAACCGCAAACAACATCAAACCAATTTGGTCTTCTGGCTCACGCATGCCGGTATCAAGCTCAATACCGTGATCACGCAAAAACTGGCGATACGCAACGGTACTGTCACCAAAGATCACTTCTTCTTTGTCGGTGTACACAGAGCCCCAAGGTGGCGCCAACATCACTTCTCCTCCTTCAAACAGTAAGAAGAAGTCCTGGTTTAATGCGTCTGGCAGTTCGGTTTGAGCTGTTTTACACCAAGCTTGAATGTCGCTGTTCTCCAGCGCTTCATCTTCCGACAGAGCTTTAATCAAAGTTTGGTTGTTGCTATCAGTAAGCGGGAAGTACAAGAGTGAGCCAAACACTTTGGCCATGGTCTGTAGGCTTTGAAGATCAATAACGTCTGATTGTGACATGAACTGAGATTACCAAGTTATTCTAAACAATAAAGTTGAGTGTAATAGAGGGCAGGCACAAGCGCCTACCCTCCTCACTCATTACATGCCTGCGGTCATGTGAAGACCGAAGAACACGCTGCGACCAATAAGCTCTGCAACCATAACCATGGCAAAGCCCACCACCGCGATTGGCATAGAGCGCGATTCAGAGCGCATTGCCCAAATCCAAGCAGCAATACCAGCAAACACCAACACAAAGCGTAGGTTTTGAATTTCTGCCATGTTTGGCACAAGCTCAGCGGCTGATACGATTGCCGAATGGATGCTAGGTAGTGAACCCACCATAGAGATCGTCGTCATTACAAGCGCTAGGCCTGCCACAGATGCAACAATCGCCGCTATCTTACCAAGTCTAGGACATTCAAGTTTCGCACCACGCATTAGAATAAGTGACAGCATCACGCCGCACACCACTGCCGTTAGTGCGAAAGATTGACCGGTAAAAGGCGTATCCCAAGTAGGTACTGTATCAATAATGTACACATTGGTCATCGCGTACATAAACACCACGCCAATCACCATTGCCGCCACCAACAGACCTTTGCGAATCGCTTCGCTGCCCTTGTTGATGATAGACAGCAACCAATAAATGCCACCCAAGCCAAAGAACATAGAACCAAACAAGATCTCGCGCGATAGCCACGAAGTTCCCACTTGATTCAACGCGTTAATGGCGCGCATTGGGCTACCCAAGTGCATTGTCGAGGCCATAAAGCCTAGTCCCATGAACACCCAGATAAAGAACATGTTACGAGTGATGCCTGTTTTTACATGCGCATCTGCTTTTCCAAACAGTGTGATTAGACCCATCACAATAAACGCACCTACCGCGGTTTGTGCAAATACAGTGAAGAAAATCAAAGGCCATTCATGCCATCCCATCTTAGACCTCCTTAGGGTTTGCTAGGTGACCAGTCGTGTCATTAGTTGGACGCGCATGACGGTTTGGCTTGATCACAATATTAGGTTTCGTCAGTGACGAAGACGGAAGCGGTGCTACATCGGCATTGGTGCCGTATTTCGCACGAAGCTCAGCAATCGGGCCAAACTCCAACGCTCGCAGCGGGCATGAGCCGACGCAGATAGGTTCGAAGCCCTCTGCAACACGCTCAAAACAGCCGTCACATTTGGTCATGTGGCCTTTTTCTTTGCTGTACTGAGGCGCGCCGTATGGGCACGCGTTAGCACAGTGTTTACAGCCGATACATACTTTCTCATCAACAACGACAAAACCATCTTCACGCTTGTGCATTGCACCAGATGGACACACCTTGGCACACGCTGGCTCATCACAATGGTTACATGCAATAGAGGTGTAGTAAGCAAACACGTCCTGACGATAGGTACCATTCTCTTCTACCCAGTTGCCACCAGCGTATTCATACACTCGGCGAAAACTGCGGTCGACACCCAAATCTTTAAAGTCTTTGCAAGACAACTGGCAGGTTTTACAGCCAGTGCACTTACTCGAGTCGATATAAAAACCGTATTGTTTCATGAGTTAGTCCTTACGCCTTTTTAACCAGTTGAACTTCGACAAGGTTGGTGTGTTGCGGGTTGCCCTTCGCCAATGGACTTGGCTTTTGCGACGTCAACACGTTGATTGAACCATTGTGGTCCACCTTATTGCCATCTGGTGCGTACCAAGCGCCCTCGCCCAATGCCACAACACCAGGCATCATTCGCGGGGTCACTTTCGCGTTGATTCGAACTTCACCACGGTCGTTATAGATCTTGATGCGATCGCCGTTCTTGATTCCGCGACGTTCAGCATCCATAGGGTTGATCCACATCTCTTGCTGAGCCGCTTGCTTAAGCACATCAACGTTGCCGTAAGTTGAGTGACAGCGAGCTTTAAAGTGGAAGCCGGTCAATTGAAGCGGGTACTTGTTGCGCAGAGGCGAGTCCCAGCCTTCAGACGTACTTACATAGATCGGTAGCGGGTGAATCACATCGCCTTCAGGCAGTTCCCATTCAGTGGCTAGTCTTGCTAGCTCTTCAGAATAGATCTCAACCTTGCCAGACGGTGTCGTCAGCGGGTTGTTCTCTGGATCTTCACGGAATGCTTGGTAAGCCACATAGTGCCCATTCGGGTCACTGCGCTTAACGATGCCCTGCTTGCGAACCGTTTCAAAATCTGGAAGTGTTGGGTCTAGCTTCAAGGTTTCCGCGTACAGATGACGCAGCCAACCTTCTTGATCGCGACCTTCGGTAAACTCTTTACCTACACCCATGCGCTCAGCTAGATCAGAGCAGATTTGGTAAATGCTACGCGCTTCAAACTGAGGCTCAATCGCTTTGTCTGCAAAGATGAAGTAAGGCATGTTCGCCGCTTTACCATCCATACAGAAGTCTGCCTGCTCTGACGTGGTCAAATCTGGCAGGATGATGTCTGCGTATTTCGCCGAAGACGTCATATGGTTATCAATCACCACAATCATCTCACACGCTTTGTCATCTTGTAGGATGTCGTGGGTACGGTTGATATCAGAGTGCTGGTTGATGATGCAGTTACCTGCGTAGTTCCAGATGAACTTAATTGGCACATCAAGCTTATCTTTCCCGCGCACCCCGTCGCGAGTTGCCGTCATTTCTGGGCCACGCACGATGGCATCTGTCCAAAGGAACATAGAGATAGAGGTTTGAACTGGGTTTTCAAGAGTCGGGAAACGAACAAACGGAATGTTGTAATCCGACTCACGAGCACCAGAGCCGCCGCCATGAATACCTAAGTTACCCGTTAGTAGTGCCAGCATAGCAATAGCGCGCGATGCAATCTCACCGTTTTGAGTACGTTGCAGACCCCAACCTTGATAGATGGCACACGGTTTGGTTGAACCGATTTCGCGAGCCGTCTGAATAATGATATCGACAGGAATACCGGTAATCGGTGCAGCCCATTCAGGCGTCTTCTCGATGCCATCTTCACCAAGACCAAGAATGTATGACTTGTAGTCACTGTTGGCTGGTGCTGAAGCTGGCAGGGTCTTCTCTCGTAGCCGACGCAGTATTTGTCTAGGAACGCTTGGTCAACCAAGTCTTCTTTGATCATGACATGCGCCATCGCAGCAATAAAGGCCGCATCCGTACCCGGTTTAATTGGGATCCACTGATCTTCGTGGCCAGCTGCAGTATCGTTGTAACGCGGATCAATCATGATCATGCGCGCGTTCGATTTCGCTTTGCTCTCAATTAAGTGGTGGATCAAACCGCCGCCGGACATGCGCGTTTCAGCTGGGTTGTTACCAAACTGAACGATCAGCTTACTGTTTTCAGTATCTGAGAAAGAGTTACCGTTAGCCCAGCCACCGTAGGTATAGCTAAGGCCTTTCGCAATCTGTGCTGTCGAATAGTCACCATAGTGATTCAGATAACCACCGGTTAGGTTCATCAAACGAGCGATCAGAGACTTACCTGGAGGCCAAGACTTAGTGACCGTGCCGCCAAGCGTGCCCGTACCATAGTTCAGATAAATCGCTTCGTTGCCATATTCTTTTTTGATGTGATCTAGGCTATTGACGATCTCTGTGTAAGCTTCATCCCAAGAGATGCGCTTAAACTTACCTTCACCACGCTTACCAATACGCTTCATTGGGTATTTCAGACGGTCAGGATTGTAAACACGGCGACGCATTGAGCGACCACGCAAACACGCACGAACTTGAACATCTTTGTTGGCGTAGTTATCGGTACCGGTATTGTCGCATCGACCCATTTGATCTCGCCATCGACGACGTGCATGCGCAATGGGCATCGACTACCACAGTTAACAGTACAAGCGCTCCAAACAACCTTTTCATCGCTTGGTGCTGATTGGGTTTCTGCGTGTGCAGATTTGAAGGGGAGAGAGATGGCACTTGTCGCTGCCGCGAGACCACCGATGGCCGACGAGGATTTGATGAATCCTCGACGCGTCAACGACGGCGTCAATAATTGCTTCAATTTATTATTCATATAGACATGCTCAGTTATAGTTATGCATCATCACAGGCATGTTACAAACGAAAAAACTGGAAACAATTGACGAAAATCAACTCTACTACTTAATAGGTAATTTCTGACAAAAACTTGTCATTTGGTAGAATATTTTTAGAACAGGCGTTTATAAAAACAAATAAATTATCACATTCACGCTTAACCACAGAATGTATTGATATTCATTCCAGAGATGTAATACGAATTAATCGTATTACATACTCGCTTATCTTCCCTAAACAGAGCTAAATTTCAGCAATGAATAGCTGCGTTATCAGAGGATGTGCAGTGGCTCCTGTGAGGAGCACTATATCGACATTTGGCAGTGGTGGCATGTTGTCTAGGACAACGACATCCTTGTTGACACTCAGTTGCCCCATCGCCCCAATGCCAAGTCCTGCAGAAACCAACGACCGTTGGGCGGATGCCGTATTGCAGCAAGCGATGAGTTGATGGTCCACACTGCGTTTCGCCAAACTATCAACGGCAGCAGCATGGTATTTACAGTCGGTTTGAAACAGCACCAAAGGCAGCGGCCTTTGAGAGACATCAAAATTCTCAGCAGCAATCCACACTCCGCGATCGGACTCAAGCCAGTAGCCCTCTTCACTGTCTGGTGCTCTTGTCACTATCGCTGCATCGATTTTCCCTTCATCGAGCCACTCTCTTAGCACCACACTGGGCTGAGAATAGACTTGAACAGAGCACGTCGGCTCCGTTTTAGTGATGGCACTGATCACTTTTGGAAGAATGGTTTCATTGTAATCTTCGGGGCAGCCGAGCCTCAGTGAGGTTTTGTTTTGATACTTCTGCACTTGATGCAACGCTTTATCATGCAGCGCCAAGATTTGCTCCGCATGTGCTTTTAGAGCAAGCCCTGCTTCTGTGAGCATCATATTTCGTCCCTGGCGCTCAAACAGTGGCGTCCCCGCTTCGCTTTCTAGCTTCTTCATCTGGGCGCTAAAAGCCGACTGCGTTCGATTGATCTGTTTCGCTGCCCGAGTAAAACTGCCCGTTTCCGAAAACGCCAAATAACTGCGTAGCGCTTCAATGTCCATATCTCTCTCCACCCATCGATTCCATTGATGGCACTCATTAAAACTATGCGTTAGTCACCCATCAAACCATTGATTATGATGAAAATCAAACCAGAAAGGAGGCGACATGAAACTGTATATTGCAAACCAAAACTACTCGAGTTGGTCACTACGAGCCTGGCTTATCTTTGCTCAAAACAATGTAAACGTGGAAGTGGAAAAGCTGACTCTATTCACTCCCGAGTTTTATCAAACACTTGCCGAAGTAACGCCAACGGCCAAAGTACCTGCCCTTGTCGACTCCGACATCACTACATGGGATTCGCTAGCCATCATGGAGTATGTCAACGAGCGATATCTTGACGGTCGTTGCTGGCCAGCGTCTATCACAGAGCGTGCCAAAGCACGTGCCGTAGTGAGTGAAATGCACTCAGGTTTTATGGCGCTTCGCAATGAGCTACCAATGAATTGCCGCGCTTGTCGCAAAGTTGAGTTGAGCGAGGCTGCTCGTGCGGATATCAAACGAATCGATGAAATGTGGTCTGAGCAAATGAGTCAATACCCAGAAAAATGGCTATTTGGCGACTGGTCTATTGCTGACTCTATGTATGCCCCCGTTGCACTCAGATTTAGAACCTATGGCGTTGAGCTATCTGAGCCTGCAAAACGCTATCAAGAGAAAGTCCTTTCGAGCGCGGCGATTTTACGATGGCTTGCAGAAGCAAGCTCAGAGACGGATATCGTGATGGAAGATGAAGCAGGCGAAGAAGTCTGCGCCTAGCGCTTAACATCAACTACAATAAAGCCATGGTAAAACAGGTAATTTCTACTTAAAGGAACCTCTCCATGGCTGGCGCAAGTTTACTGACTCTTATTGATGATATTGCCGTACTGATGGACGACGTCGCAGTCATGTCCAAAGTCGCGGTAAAGAAGACCGCTGGCGTGCTCGGTGACGACCTAGCGGTCAACGCAGAGCAAGTCAGCGGCGTCTCTACAGAGCGTGAACTTCCAGTGGTCTGGGCGTAGCGAAAGGTTCACTACTTAATAAAGTCATCTTGGTGCCAGCAGCACTTTTGATTAGCTTAGTTGCCCCTTGGCTTATAACACCGCTTCTCACGCTTGGCGGTGCCTTTCTCTGCTATGAAGGCTTCGAAAAGGTTCACCATTGGTGGAGCCATCGCGGCGAAACTTCAACAGCAACCAGTAATCATCCAGCTCTCACCATGAGTGAAGAAGAGCTCGCTGACTACGAAAAACAAAAGGTGAAAGGCGCCGTTCGCACCGACTTTATTTTATCTGCTGAGATTGTCGTGATTGCACTGGGTACTATGATGGCTCAGTCTCTTACCATGCAAGCGATAGGCTTAAGTGTCGTAGCGGTATTAGTCACCGCTGGTGTTTATGGTTTGGTTGCGATCATCGTCAAACTTGATGATGCTGGGCTATGGCTTATCAATAACAACCCCAACAAGAGTTCAATAAAACAAAAGCTTGGCATGGGGCTGCTGCAGTTTGCTCCGTGGTTAATGAAAGCACTGGGTATTGTCGGTACTATCGCTATGTTCCTAGTTGGCGGTGGTATTATCGCCCACGCCCTACCCTGGCTGGAACACTTAAGCGCCGCTCAAGCAGACACCTTTAATCACATCCCCAGCCTAGATCTATTTTGGGAAAGCATTGGCGCAAGCATGATTCATCTAGCAAGTGGTGCTGTTCTCGGCGCGGTATGTTTTGCGCTGCATCAAGTTTTCGTAGCGCTCAGAAATAAATAAACGGCACACTCCCTGTCGGAGTGTGCCGTTACTAAATAGCTAATCTATCGCTGTACTAAATCGATAGAATGCACTGGTTAGCGTTTCAGCTCAGACAGCTGATCAGAGAACCAAATCTTGCGCTGGAAGCGCGGGTTTTTAGAAGACATGTCGATCTTATATGGATTTTCTTCTTCAGAGCGCTGCGGGATGTCTAAGATCTTGCTTAACTCCTGGGCCAAGTACTTCTCAATTTTCAGCACTACCATCTTCTTACGCAGACGGCCTTGCTCATCGCGGTTAAGAATGGTCGGCATAGTATTCAGCGTCAGAATTTCACCTAGTGCAGGATGAGACATACGCTCACGCCCTTCGGTACTGGCGTAGAAGTGAGAGACGGTAAACACCATGTTCTCAGGTTTAAGCTGCTGCAGGAATTGGCACGATTTCACCACAGTTGACCCAGTGCGAACCATGTCGTCAAACAGTACGATGCTGGAATTTTCTAGGCCTTCGAAAGTGTCTTCACTCTCTTTGTGCAGGGTGATTTCTACCTTACGTTCAGCGGTGCGCTCTTTATCCAACATGATGAATTTGGCTTTGCTCAGACCAATTCGGTTGTACATCTCTTTAACGAAATCACGTGCCCCCTTGTCTGGCGCACAAAGTACCAAACCTTCGCCATCTGGGCCGTAATTCAAGATATTAGAGTTAAGCAGATAGTGGGCGTAAATCTGGTAAGGAATGAGGTTATAGAAGCGGCCACCAAACACATCGCCAAACATCTTCTGTACTGAATCTGAATGATTGTGGACCGTCACCACGTCATCAACACCAGAAAGTTTCAGCAATTGCGCGTATAGCTGTGCGGTAAACGGCTGACCGTCAAATTTCTTGATGTCCGACGCAGAGCGCTCACCGCCCGTATCACCAAGCTCAGGACGCGCGCCACGATCTTGCGCAGAAAAGAAAAGGTCAGGTTCGACAAGCACCACGCGACTCGCCCCGTTCTCTTTAGCAGCACGCGCAATAATAAAGTTGTGCATCGCTAGCTCTTGGCGACTGGTCACAAGATTCCCGGTGCTGACGATAACGACCGTCTTACCCTCTAGGCTATTACCAATGTTGTCCATGTCATCTTCATCAGAGATAAAGCGCGGGCAAAATTCGGTATTCATGAAGTGCTTCATGCTGATGACATCAGAGATGTCCTCATGCTGCCCCATGCATACGCGACATCAATGGCAAACGGGTTATCGGAAGAGTTACTGACAATCACTACATCGCTAGGTAGTGGATTTTGGCTGCTCATGGCATTCCTTATTGATTCGGAAAGTGAGTGGGTTGTGATGGGGGTATTCTAGCGGGAAAGGGAACAAAACGGCAGGGGGAAAGGGTAATTAATGGTAAGTGTGGCGCTGTCATTCAAAGCTATACCTTTGCAACTACCGCCAAAGACTTCGTCATTCCGCACTTGATGCGGAATCTATTCGACGCGCACACCAGATGTTTAAGTAGTTCTTGCTGGCCCAGTTTTTGGACAGAACCGAGTCGGTTATATTACTAAACTAGAATGTAACGAATTAGTCCAAGTATGGAACAGAAACGCCTTTTTAAGTAGCAGCAAACTACCACTACACTCAAACAAAGCCGCCGTAATCACTAAACTCAACCAAACCAAAATCGCCAATTGTAGCTGTCTGCTTGAACAGTTTGGTAGGCGAGCTAGTACAACGCTCCATTGATCTTTCTTTTTGGTATTTCAGACAGCACTTCAATGGAAGCAAGCTTCATATTTACGGCTAAAATCCGTTCAGGACATATCTCCGTGGTAATGTAATGTGTCACGCAACCGCAATTGCTACAACGATGAAACTAAACCTCTTTGTCGCCCCAGCAGTAGAATTCGGTGCATCCTTTCGTCGCTACGTCATCTGGCGAAAAGTAGCCCCAAGACGCAGCGTAACGTCTACAAATAGAACAGTTGCACTCACCTACCTCATGAGGGATAAATGCCAAATCTAATCGCACTTCTCCGCAATGACATGTTAGTTGCATTCTTTTTTATCCTTTCGCTCACCTAACACTTTACAGACAGACTTTTCCCGTCTTTGCATTCCGTCTATGTTGCTGCCATTTACCATGAAACTCAAATGGTATCAACCTGTTATGTGAATCGGCTATGGTTGTGGGGTCGAGTTACGCAAAAATTCTGTAGGAGAGAGCAAAATACGGATTAGATTAACTTGGTCTATTGGTGCACTGCTTAGGTGTTCCGTTTTCAGGTTCTGAGAAGGTTTGGGGCAAACGTTTTTATCAAACAGTTACAAACTTTTCAGTCTCCGGTCGATTTAACAACTATTTAGTGTCATTTATCTGCCAACTAATTGATCTCAAGCAGCGATACTGTGATCAGTAACACACAGCCCATGTTCAATAGTGATTTCTAAGGCTAGAATCCGTGCCAGTTTTATTTGGCACACACAGGAAAGGCTTCTGATGACTACTTCAACTCAGTTCGAACTCTATGACATCCTCAAGACCTATGAGGACAACTATCAAAATGGGCCCTTCTTTGATGCCAAATTTCCGACTCGCCCAGCTATCACTCAAACTCAAAAAGTATTCGATTTTGAGGTGAACTCTCGTCTCGGCGTACCTGCTGGTCCTCTTTTGAATAGCCACTGGTGTGATATCTACGCCAAGCTTGGTTTTGACATTCCAGTCTATAAAACAGTACGAAGTGTCGAACGCACTTGTCACCCAGCGCCAAACTGCATCTTCCTAGATACTAGCGAGCAGTTTAGTAACTGCGACATCAATGCTGAGATCCACCCTTGTGGACGTCCTTCACGAGACGAGCGTATAACCATCACAAACTCTTTTGGTGTTCCTTCACTAGCGCCTTCTGTTTGGATGAAAGACATCGAGGAAGGCAATCGTAAGATGGGTAAAAACCAGCTGATGATCGTATCGGTGAATGGTACACCCGGTCTAGATGAACGTGACCTCGTTGAAGACTATGGTTATGTTTCAGCAATGGCGAAAGAAGCGGGTGCCAAGGTTATTGAAGTAAACTACTCTTGCCCAAACCTAGGTGGTAGTAAAGAAGGAGCTCTGTTCTCAGACCCTGAAAACTCGGCACTAGTATCGAAAAAAATCCGCCAATCGATTGGCGATACTCCTCTACTTATTAAACTTGGCTGGATGCCAGCAGAGCAACTTGAGAAAGTGATTGAAGCAAATCGCCCATATGTTGACGGTTTTGCGGCAATTAACACTATTCCTCGTCAAGTTATCACTCCAGATGGTAAAGCTGCGCTACCGGGCGAAGGACGTCTCTCAAGCGGTACTTGTGGTTATGCTATCGGAGATCTGGCAGAAGAAGTTACCAGCAACCTGATTGATCTGCGTACTAAGTGGAAAGACGACTTCGTTATCTGCTCTGTTGGTGGCATGATGAACGCTGAAGACTTACACCGCCGTCTAGATATGGGCGCAGACATGGTAATGAGTGCTACTGCAGCCATGTGGGACCCATACCTTGCGCAGAAATTCCACGAGTACAAGTAACCACTCAAGAAGCGTTAGCTAACGATTATAAGATTAAAGGCATCAATGTTTTGGCACTGATGCCTTTTTTGCATTCGACTTTAAAACACTATAACAACTCCAGTAAATGCAGGATTGATTAGACCAGTTACTTCCACTGACATTGGTGCGCTGTGTTCTTACTCCATGACTGAGTTGTTGTAATGGATAAAATCAGCCCCTGTTCGCAGAGCTTATCTTGATTGGTTGTACGATGATGATTTGATTGCGCCTAGTTTCTCCCACCGCGCACCATATCGTTGCACCGATGACAGTTCTCAATCCCACAGTGGGTAACACTAGGATCACGGACGATAACTTCAGCAATGGTATCTACAAGACGGTGAAAATCGTAAACCCTAACTAAGCTATCGCCAATCTTAATTTCACTTTCAATCTTGCTAACATAAGTCTCAGACTTTCAAAACCATCTGAGCAGCTTCCTTCTTCTACCTCGACTACTTGACCGTTTTGTACAGCCCAGCGCCGAAATAAACTTTTCCCAGCAAGTTCTTCAGCATAGTGGATCGGTGTGCAGGCTTCAAAATCGACTCCGGCAAGTATCACTACCGCTGGCAGATTTTCGCTGTAAATGGCTTTATATGCGGAGTAAACATTAAATGGGCTCTGATTTGCGAGCAGCAAAGCTTTGTCTTTACCTGTAATGGCAAACGAGTTCGTTGGATGCTTTGTCCGAGTGGTGTGTTCAATATCCAAAAGTATCTTCGGAATTACTCCCATCGACGGCTCTATTTGAGATGGATCGCCCGTGTAGTTCACGGAGCACATTTCAGGTACCGATTCGTATTCGATACCATTGTTGAGGTAGTTGGTACGTGCTGGGTAGGTCTGAGCCAAATAAAAGAAGGTAGGGCAAACCAAGGTACAGCCGCTCTCCAAAAAGGCATCTATAAGTGTTTGTGGGCCGCCTTGAACATCGCCAAAAGATCTAAATGAGGAGTGAAGGCATACAACTTTGTTTGCTATGTTAAGGCGTCCGAGCTGACCTATGATATCTCCTTTGGTTAGCATCCCGATTCTCCGTTTGGTTCCGTAATGGTAGGCGAGGTTTGTTCACTATAACGTATTCGGTACAAGGGAGGACACGTGGTGCCTTTTGCCTCTCATATAAATTTTGTTAATGTGATTATGAGCCAAGAGTGGATGTGGTTCTATCGAGGACAACCCGTTTTGGGGCAAAAATGGGTAAGAAAAACCGAGCATTAAAAATAGCTCAGTGATCGCTACGATTAGATTCCTGCCTGCGCAGGAATGACGATAGGAACTTGAGTTTTGCGAAATCTAAGCCAAAGACAGACAAGCATAAAACCACCTCTCACTTCCACCCCTGCAACCAACTCCCCCTATCCTTCAACTCACGCCAGTCCATCTCAATCGCTCGCTTTGACATAATTGCTTCTAACTGACAACCAATCACCACGCCTTCTTCATCGCGCTCTACTTCAACCACAATAAAGTGCTTTTCTTTCTGTTTTGGTGTCACTGCCGTCCACTTGCTGTTCAGTAACTTGTTGGGATTAAACTTATTTATTGTCGAACTCATATTTCTCAATACCCATTGTGAATATCTTCTCTTTCAACGTAACGACTGACAATTCGATCATTTCTTTGAAAACCATTTATCCCCACTACTAACCGTTTATCTCCAAAAATCACCATTTGTCGCATCCCGCAGCAGCTCCCTGCCCGACTCAGTAAATTGAACGCACACCAACCGAAAAGTATCGCAAGGAGTCGATATGATTACGTTCCACCAACTACACAAACGCTACATCATGGGCGCAAACGATGTAGAAGCGCTTAAGCACATTTCTGGCACCATTCAGACTGGTGAAATCGTCGCTTTGTGCGGGCCGTCGGGTTCAGGGAAAAGTACGCTGCTCAATATCTTAGGGTTGCTCGACACCAATTACGACGGCGAGATTCGCTTCGCCGGTAACACCATGAGCAAAGACGGCAAAGCATTAACTCGTTTTCGTCGTGAGAATATCGGCTTCGTGTTCCAGCGCTTCAATCTAATCCCGGTAATGACGGCTCTGGAAAATGTTGCTTACCCGCTTATGCTCAACAAGATCTCTTATCAAGAACGTATGCACATTGCCGAGCAATGGCTAGAGCGTGTGGGACTTGGTGAAGTCAAGCATCACCGCCCCGACCACCTTTCCGGCGGCCAGCAACAACGTGTTGCCATCGCTAGAGCACTAATTCACAACCCACAGTTGGTCATTGCCGATGAGCCAACCGCCAGTCTAGATAGCAAATCTGCAGGGCAAATCGTTGAGCTGATGAAGCAGCTCAGCCATGAACAAGGGACAACTTTCATCGTCGCCACGCACGACAGCCGCATGTCCAGTCGATGTGACCGCACCATTGAACTGGTCGACGGCACGCTCTCTTCCATGTCAAGCCACCAGCCAATTGAGCTAAGTAAGGAGATCGCATGATTTCATCACAACTACAAGGCTTTAAAGCCGCGAGCCTATATCTTGTTCGAAACAAGCGCCGCACACTGTTGTCATTGATCATTGTTGCGATTGCGATCTTTGCGCTCACTGCGGCTGCGGGTTTTGGCTTGTTCACCTATCAATCACTCGAGCGCTCTACCGCGAATGATGTTGGCCACATTACCTTAAGCCAGCCTGGCTACTTTGAGCGTGAAGAAGAGATGCCCCTGCAAAATGGTATTGCTCAGTACCAAACGCTTAACGGACTGCTCAGTCAAACACTCGAAGCCAAGGGAATTCAACCAAGGATCTATTTCTCTGGTTTGATATCCAACGGCCGAAAATCCTCCATTTTTGTCGGCAACGGTGTGGAGCCCAGTGAGTTTATTCTGCGTGAAGATTTCATCGGTTTGCAAACTGGCAGCGCGCTTACCGAGTCCAGCGAAGACGGCATTATGATCGCCAGTGAACTGGCCAATAACCTGTCTGTCCGCGTTGGAGATTGGGTAACACTGCTTGCCACGACAACAGATGGTGTGCTCAATGCGATGGATTTCCAAGTCTTGGGCACCTACAGCACAGGCGTTCCTGAACTTGATAAACGCCAGATTCATGTTCGCTTATCAAGTGCACAATCTCTGCTCGCCAGTGACAAAGTGAGCGCTGTATCTATCTACCTAGACGACACCAAACTGACAGATTCCGCCTCAGTGGCAATGACAAAAGCACTCGACAGCGACCCTGCATTTGCCAACTTACAACTCACGCCATGGTACGAACGCGCGTTTTTCTACAACAAGGTTCGCGGTCTCTACAACGGCATCTTTGGTGTACTCGGTATCGTGCTTGGCTTAGTGGTATTTGTGGCGCTGTTTAACACAATGTCGATGACCGTGTCTGAACGTACTCGTGAAATTGGCGCTTTATCGGCGATGGGCAGTTACCCAAGAGAAATCATCGCCATGTTTGTCCGTGAGTCGATACTCATTGGCATAGTAGGCAGCGTTGCTGGCGCGCTATTTGCCTGGTTCACCACACTCTTTCTTCAAGTTGCCAACATTCAAATGCCAGCCCCTCCGGGGCGAAGTGAAGGCTATCCATTGGAGCTCGTATTCTCATTGAACGTCGCTACCTACGCAGCATCGCCGTCATCATCATCTGCGTGTTTGCCGCATTTATTTCTGCACGCAAAGGCACTAAACGACCTATTACGGAGGCACTTGCTTATGTTTAATTGGATTCAAAAACTGCCGCTATCAATGGCATTGTTAGTCATGTTCTGCGCCAATTGGCAAGCGCAAGCCACCACGATATCTAAAGATACCAGCGCTGCGGAGATACTGTCGATCGCCGATGACTACCGCTTAGAAGACGCAGCTTCTAAAGTGGTCACCCAAGTCGCACTCTATCAAGATGGCGAGCTCGATAAGACACGCCAGTATGAAGTGTACTTGAGACCTAACCGCGAATCTTTGGTGTTATTTAAGTCCAAAGTCGAGCAAGGTCAAAAGATGTTGATGCTTGGTGACAATTACTGGCTCGTGATGCCAAAAAGTCGCAGACCAATCCGCATCACACCGATGCAAAAACTGTTAGGTGATGCGTCGGTGGGTGATGTTTCCACCCTTACTTGGAGCCAAGATTACACGGGTGAAATCATCTCTGAACAAAGTGATATTAACGGCGCTGATTCAGAGCTACGTTACAACTATCTCTTAAGGCAAAAACAGCGGGCGCGAGCTATCAATCGATTGATCTTTGGGTCGAAAAACAGAGCGGTTTTCCAGTGCGAGCAGACCTCTACCTCACTTCTGGCAAACTGGCCAAAAAGGCACGGTTTGAATCTGGAGAGCGTGAAGGCCAAAGACGCGTAGTCACTATGGTCTTGCTTGATCAAATCCAAACCGACAAAAAGACGGTTATCGACTACCAAGAGGTCACGCCACAACAGCTCGCCGACAAGTACTACAACCCGGCGTATCTGTCTAAAAACAAGCGAGTTGAGCTATGAACGCCCAACCCTGCTTAAAACATGGCTTAACAATTAGCTTAGCTGCGCCCAAGCGTATAGCTTGGGTGCCTGCGGCGCTGGTTCTGCTCCTAAACGCCAACTCAGCAAACGCCTCTGACTCTTCTTGGGATGAAATCGATATTGAAACCGACTATCAATGAACCTGCAGTCTATTGGTGGCGGAAACAGAGCATTCTTGCCAGAGCAAAGCGAGCGAAGCCACGAGCAAGTAAATGCCCTGCTCGATATCAATGCGCAGTTTCATTCGGTTAGCGCCAATATGGCTCTACTTGGCACATCTCTTTATGACAATGCGCCCGACGGCATGATCAACGCCAGTTTGATGCGGTCATCTCTACACTGACTTATGAGACCAGTGTGACGCTCGGAAATTCTGAATGGGACATTCTTCTGGGTAAGGCACGCATCGATTGGGGCGTTGGCTATGGCTACCGAGTGCTGGACATTTTCACCCCCTATCGCCGCAACCCCGTGGGCATACAGATTGAAGAAGGTGCGGGCACGCTCGCGCTGTCTCACTATGGGCTGGAATCGGAATGGACGCTCATCGCTACCGATTCAAGCTGGAGCCAACTCGACACCTCAGAGTATGGCCGCGCTACCGAGCAGCAAGGACTGGGTGGCAAATACTATCGCTTGCTGGGCGACCTTGAGCTGCAAATGGTTGGCTATTACGACAATGTTCGTCAAGGACTGCTTGGTGGTAGCCTCGTCAATGTATTCAACCAAACATGGTCAGCACACGCATCCGTTTCATACTCGCGCCGTTATCAAGGCTATGACATCAAGCCGAATCAACCAGCGAAAATTACTGAGAAAAGCAATGCCAACCAAATTTTGCTGGGAAGCACGTGGTCGCACGAATCCGGCCTGAGTGTGATTGGCGAGTATTGGTATGACTCGCGAGCTTGGAGTCAATCTGAATGGGATAACGCTTTTCAGTACGCAAGCTCCAATGACCCGAGATTCAACCCCATATCTCAATCTTTTGCACTTGGCTACAGCCAGCAAAACATCGTACAGCACAACGTCATGCTGCATGGTCGGCTTGACCCTATTTTCTGGCGTCAGTGGCAATGGAGCAAAGACAGTCATCTACTACGTAGCATGCACCCGCGACTGGATATCATGATAGCACCAGAAGATAGCGGCATTATCGCTACTCAGTGGCTCGACTTTGATGTGGTTGATACTGGCGATACCAGTTTTAACCTCGAATTTGCAGCTCGATTCGTGACCGGGGCAACGAATAGCGTGTATGCAAATTTACCGGATAGCTATAACATACTAATTAATCTAAAAGGACGTTTCTAATGATGACTATTCCAATGGCAGAGAATGGCTGGGCTCGTTCACTATTGCTCACAACTCTGTTCTGCGCCTTAATTGCGGTGATCACCGCTTCCATTTGGTCTGCGCCTTATTACGAGAACCTGATGATAAGCCTAGGCTATGGTTACAGCGCCGTATTCATGTCTTGGGCGCTTGCTCGTTTTGTGCCGACACTGAATCAGCAGCGCACTCTATCGCTCGCCATTACGCTATCCGCAGCCGTCGCGCTCGGTACGGTGAATGCCTATTTTTGGGTGAGTAAATATCCGGGATTCGATGTCTGGAACGGCATAAAGCCGATCTTGTTCCTTGGCATAATTTTTACCTCAATCTGCTTTTACTTTTTTCATGCTCAAGAGCAGAAAATGAGACTGCAACAAGCTCTAGAACAAACCAAACGTGACCAAATCGAGCAAGAAAAAGCCTTAGTCGAATCCGAGCTTAAGCAGTTGCAAAGTCAAATCGAACCACACTTTCTATTCAACACCCTTGCCAATGTCAGCGTGCTCGTTGATGCCAACCCAGAACAAGCCAAAGTGATGCTCGATAAGCTGACTACTTTGCTAAGAGCTTCTATGACAGGCCACCGCAGCAGTCATGTCAGCATCGCCTCAGAAATGAAACTATTGGAAGCCTACCTCGCTATCCAAGGGACGCGCTTAGGTGACAGGCTAACGGCAACGTTTGATGTTTCAGAGGAAGCCAGCCACATCATGATACCGCCGTATCTACTGCAACCGTTGGTTGAGAATGCCATCAAGCATGGTATTGAACCCAGTGTCAAAGGGGGCAGTATTACCATTGAGGCACAAAACAAAGGCAATCAGTGCGTACTAAAGGTTGTTGATAACGGATTAGGCCTATCAGTCAACAGCGACAATACCGGTCATGGTATTGGGATCAAGAATGCAAAATCGCGGCTCAATGCTATGTATCAAGGGCGCGCCACCCTTACCATCACTGAGAACGCACAAGGTGGTGTAACCGCCACTATTACTTTACCGCTCGACGCTCAATAACTTTGGATGAACTATGATAAAAGCACTGATTGCTGACGACGAACCGCTCCTTCGATTCCACCTCGACAAGTTGTTGGCAGAAGCTTGGCCTGAGCTCGAAGTCGTTGCGAAATGTGAAAACGGCGAACAAGCGCTAGCCGCTATCGAAAGAGAACACATCGATGTAGCATTTCTAGATATTCAAATGCCGGGAAAAACGGGACTGGATGTCGCGCGTGACATTGCGGGGCGCGCATCAAACGGTGATAAACCAGCTCCACTGATTATCTTTATTACCGCGTTTGATCACTATGCCGTCAGTGCTTTTGAAGCCAATGCAGTGGATTACTTGCTCAAGCCCATTGATGAAGCAAGACTTATTGATGCTTGTGAAAAAGCCAAGTCGCGCTTGTCCTCACCGCGCTTCACCTCACATAGTGCAGCCCCAGAACTTAGCTCACTCATGGCCAATTTGGAAAAGCTATCACTAAATGCTGCACCACAGTTCTCAAAGTGGCTTAAAGCCAGTAAGCAAGACGAGATTCATTTGGTGTCGGTCGACGATATTGCTACTTAAAAGCGGAAGATAAGTACGTTACCTTGGTCACCGATGACAAACGGGAATATGTGCTGCGTAGTAGCATCAAAGAGCTTTCAAGCCAGCTTGATCCAGACTGTTTTTGGCAAATTCACCGCTCAACGATGATCAATCTTCATAAGCTCGATAAGGTGAAAAAAGATCTCACCGGAAAAATGAACGCTTATGTGGCTGGAAGCAAACTTCCCGTCAGCCGCGCTCTGCAACACCTTTTCAAGTAACACGCCTTATTCCTGCCAATCAGCGAAGTAGTTCACTAAGTAATCAATCGCCATTCTTGCTCTTACGGGCAAGAAGCGGCGATTTTGGTAAACAATCCAGCTGCTCGAACCTTTGCCCCAATAAGGCTCGAGAACAGGCGTTAATTTGCCCGTAGATAACGCATCCCCAAAACTGCTTCGAGGCAAATAGGCGATACCCAGCCCCTCTTCACACGCTTGAAGCAGCGCGTTGGAATTGTTGCTTCTCCAACGACCACTCACTCGAATAGCGCTCATTGGCTTACCCCCTTTTTCAAACTGCCAATGGTCATTGTTGGCAATAATGCAGCTATGCTGAGCTAGTTGATTCGGGTGTGTTGGCTCACCATATTGTGATAAGTACTGCTGACTTGCCGCGGCGGCCATCGGTCTGTCCACCAGCTTTCTGGCCACTAATCCAGAGTCATTCAAACGGCCGTAGCGAATCGCGAAATCAACGCCATCTTCGATGAAATTCACCATACGGGTATTAAAATCCATCTCAACCGTGAGTTCGGGATATTGTTTAGCAAACGCCATGAGAGCGGGCGCGACATGATTTTCCGCAAATGCGCCAGCAGCGCTCACGCGCAACGTGCCACTGAGCTCAATGTGTTGAGAAGATAAACGTTCATTAGCTTGCTGTAATCCAATAACCAGCTCTTTGCACTGCTGGTAATACACTTGTCCTGCATCCGTCAAACTGACCATTCGAGTCGAGCGCGCCAGTAATGCCACCCCGACCCGCTGTTCCAGTCTCGAGACTTGGCGACTCACATGACTGGTGCTACAACCAAGCTGCTTGGCCGCAGCCGAGAAACCATGACTTTCCGCAACAGTAACGAACTCATTTATCCCTTCAAAGCTCTCCATAACGACCTCGACAACGCCTATCTTTGCCATATAGCAATAATGTTTTTCCTAATTCGCCAATTATCACCTATCTGATTTGCAATTAGTATTAGTTCGTACAATAAAAAGCCAGTCTGCTCAAAAGGAATGAATCATGAAAAAAGTACTGATCCCAGTTACCAATCACGCCACGCTAGGTGAAACCGATCAAGCCAACGGTACCTATGCGCCAGAATTAACCCATGCGCTCAGTGAAATCCTAGCCGCAGGGTTCGAGTATGACATCGCCTCAATCAAAGGTGGCAAAGCGCCGCTATATGGCACTGATATCGAAGGTGACAGCGTCAATGCAGAAATGCTGGCGAACGATGACTTTCAAAACCGCATTAACAACACAATTCCTGTCTCGCAAATCAACGTAGAAGACTACGACGCTATCTTCTATCCAGGCGGTTTTGGTTTACTGTCTGATCTCGCAACAGACGAATCGTTCGCAGCCATTGCGGCAAAACACTACGAAAATGGTGGCATTGTGTCTGCGGTATGTCACGGTCCAGGTGCCCTACTGCCAATCACACTTAGCAATGGTGAAAAGTTGTTGGCCTCTAAATCAGTGACCGGTTTTACTCGTGAAGAAGAAGTCGACTTTGGTACTATCGATGCTATTCCATTCTTGCTGGAAGAATCTCTTGCACGTACCGCTAACCAGTACACTAAGGTGCAGCCTTGGCAAGAGTTGGTCATCGTTGATGAGCGCGTGATCACGGGTCAAAACCCAACAAGTGCTCACGGCGTGGGTAAGGCTCTGGTTGAAAGCCTTAGCGAATAAAGCGCACTAGACACAGCGAAGAACAACAAGCCCCAAGTACTCCTGAGTGCTTGGGGCTTATTTTTAGGATGCGTTAAAGACTTGAGTATCAGGATAAAAGGCATACCAAGCAAACCAAAATAGCAAAGTAGATGCTAAAGTCTGTCCGTCTTTGTCGGTTATCCAAGCGGATTGGTTATGAGTATCCCAATGAATGATATAAGTTTGATTACCAATCACATATTTAAAACTCATCTTGTCTTGCTTTTCTAACTCACTGAATGGAAAAGCAACGGCACTATCACCGAGCAGTACGCCCAACACCATCTCTTTCTGGTGGTATTGACTTGGCGCTTGGTTTGCCACGGGAAAATAGACATTAGGATGCTTGGCATAACCAGCGTAAGGGTCGCGCTGGTAGTCACGCCTATATCCTGTTTCCGTCGATAACACCTGTGTTTCAGGATAGCGCTGCAACCAACTTGACCAACGAGACAAAGACATCGGGATTTGCTTAAGCTTGCTGCCAACCAGCGCCCCTGCCACTGCTTCACCGTGGATTTGCGACCAAAGCGACTCGGTTTCACTGTCATACATCAGCACGTCCGAGCTATACAACAAGCCCGACACACCAAACTCTAGCTCACGCTTTCCGCTCCCCTCTGGCTTGCTACTAAACGCCATCCCGCTACCACAAAGTGGGCAGTAGCTCACTACGACTCGTTCCCCACCCACAGTATCATTGACGATCTCATGCCAGTTCAGAATATTCAGTGGATAGGCTTTGGCTTCGCCATTGATCATCAAACCCAACACCACATCACCTGGCTTTACGCTTTTGGCGTTCTTGCCTAATTCAAACTTCGGATCGGTAAGTGCTGGGATGCCATCCCGAGGCGGCCCTCCACTTTGAACTAGATTCAGAGGCACAGTGGCGTTGTCTAACTTAAAGCCATTGAGGGAATTTGCAGCTCCTAAGGAGGGGACGAGCAGTAATAAAGCAAATGAAAGTACAGGAAGAATAGAACGCATGTTGCTCTCCTCACAGCGGCAGGTAGTCAATTAGACCGTCTGTGAGGAGAATCGCTTTCAGAGATCAGCCGTTGGTTTGCTGAAATGCTTTGACAAACTCATCATAACGAGCGCGGTTCACACCTGCATCGCTATATCCGGTACGAGACTGAGAGCGGTAGTGCATCACGCCATTGTCAGCGTCAAAATACAGCTCGACATCATCATGAAAGCGCATCAATGGCGTAGTAAACACGGCATGAACATAATCGCCATTATCCGTAACAACTTCATTGCGACCTAAGGTTTTAAGCGCTGCCAATGCACGAGCTTTGGCTGTCGCTAAGTCGTCAAACGCGATAGGTTGCACCTGCTTTTCTGGAATCTTAGTCTGTGAAGAAACCGCATTTGGAGTAGAAGGCATTCTAGCTAGCTGACCTTCATCCACGCCTAGATAGGACGGCATGCTATTATTTTTGTAAAACATGTAGCCGATAAGAACGAGTATCAGAGTGGTGAAAATTTTGCTGATCATGAACAGTCCTTTTGCTGTTGGCGACAAGAGTACCTACGCGCCATTTTTCCAATTAATTGAATAAATTACCCATAATAGTCCATCCTGGTCAAACCAGATCACTTACTGATTCAAAAACCTCGATTTACTCAAAGAAATCGATAACCAGTTTATTATTCTCCACTTTCACTTCAGGGCTGGAGGATTTGAGCAATGACTGCTTTACCGTGGTTTCATCAAGTTGATACACCGGATAGCTCGATACGGCATTGCCAATCAACGCAACAGCCGGTTTAATGAGTTGTCTGATCTCCGGGGTTAACACAGAGCCATCTTCATCTAAGCGCTCTAGTCTAAGAGACTTAAGAAACACCTCACCCGTCTCTTTCTTGTAGCTCGGTATCGCACTGAATTCGATATCCAGATCTAAGTCAATCTCTGGTTGACTCATCATGTGCAATTCGGCTGTGGTATTGGCGAACACCGCAACTCTGTCTTTATCACTGCGTCCGATATTCACTTTTAAGTCATCGACTGACACCTTTGCGTACAGCACGTCCTCAACTCCTACTGCCTGTTCAAGCTTTAAGTTTTGGTTAAGGTAATCGGTCATCTCTTGTTCCGTAATGCTATAGCTCACACACCCCGACAAACTAAACAGCACAACTAGCAGGCCAAACAACTTGGCAGAGAATGATTTATTCATCAGAAAAGGCCCCTTGAGAATAGTGAAAAGCTAAACACGTATCTTGTTAAAAGATAGGGGCTTATAAAAAAACAGGCAAGCACATTGTGCTTGCCTGTTTTACTCGATTACCGACTAATATCAATTAGCTCACCGACCACTGAGACAACGAACGCTTAAAGTCCTCATACCCAAATTCGTTGAGTTTTTCGATGTCGCCTGAAGAGCGCTGGCAGTAGATGGATGGCATCTTTAATCCATTAAACCAGTTCAGTTTCACCATGGTGTAGCCAGCACTATCCATAATGTGTAGCTGTTGACCTACTTTTAGCGGCTCATCAAAATTAGCCACACAGAACTGATCCCCAGCAAGACAAGAACACGAGCCAATCACATACTCATGCTCACCTTCCGGGTTTGCTTCCAAAATGGATGCCGGCTCATCGTAGATTAAGGTATCCAAACGGTGCGCTTCAGTTGCTGAGTTAACGATGGCAGTCTTCTTCTCATTCTCGACAATGTCCACCACAGTCACCACAAGGTCGGTAGTCTTAGTGATGATGGCTTCACCCGGCTCTAGATACATCTGAACACCGTGTTTGTCAGAAAATGCTTTTAGCGCCGCGCCAAGCTTTGCAATATCATAGCCAGGCCACGTAAAGAACACGCCGCCGCCCATGCTCACCCAATCCAGCTTGTTTAAATGCTCACCAAACTGCTCCGAAATCGCATCAAGTAAACCAATGAATGCGTCCACATCTTTGTTTTCACAATTCATGTGGAACATAACGCCGTCGATACTATCAAACACAGCTGCATCGATATGGTCCGCTTGCACGCCAAGGCGAGAGTACTTACGCGCAGGGTTTGCCAGATCTTGTCCAGCATAGCTAACGCCCGGATTAAGTCTTAACCCCAAAGACGCTTTGCCTTCGACAATATGACGGTAAGCAGCTAACTGAGACTGAGAGTTAAAGATCATCTTGTCACAGATATCCGCGACTTCACGAACGTCATCTTCGGTATAACCCACGCTGTAAGCGTGCGTCTCACCACCAAAGGTTTCGTGACCAAGCTTTACCTCGAACGGACCACTGCTGGTTGAGCCATCGAGATAAGGCTTGATGATGTCGAAAACACCCCATGTTGAGAAACACTTCAATGCGAGAACCAGTTTAACGCCTGAGATCTCTTTGAGCTGTTTGGCTTTTTCTAGATTTTCGATCAGCTTGGATTCGTTGATCATGAAGTATGGGGTTTTTAGTTGGGATTTGTTCATGGTTTGGGTTCCGGGTGATGGTTGGGGGATTTTAGCAGGTTTTTGGGGTTG
>JYJJ01000056.1 GCA_003263775.1 Vibrio maritimus | reverse complement strand
TTAAGAAGCCTCGTCTAACGACGAGGCTTTTTTTAATCTAACATGTTGATTTAAGACATTAAATAGCATAGATTAGATAACACTTTAGGGGTGTAGCTCCAATTGGCAGAGCAGCGGATTCCAAATCCGCGTGTTGGGAGTTCGAATCTCTCCACCCCTGCCATATTTAAAGGCTCTGACTTAGGTCAGGGCCTTTTTCGTATTTAACGACTTATATCGTCCGTACACACTATATGCAGTCAACAGATTGGTTGATGCGACCACCGCTGTACTAAGGTTGAATATAGACCTTCTCAGCAACTTTCCAAAATGCGGAAAGCAGTGGGTTATCGAGATTCGAACGTTTACACACCACCCCCAATTTGAAAGGTTTAATGGGCTCTAGTTTCAGACGCTGGATCTTGTCTCTAACCGGACTGTTGACGATAACGACCTCTGGTGCAATGCCCACGCCACACCCCAATGCCACCATACTAACAATGGCTTCATGACCTGATACCTGTGCATAGATGTTGGGCTTGATGCGCATCTTTTTAAACCAGAGGTTAGCTCTTTCGCGAGCGGTGCCCGCTTCTGGGACAATAAACGGGATCTTATTCCAGTCTGGCATGCCATCGGCAAGTTCAGAACCAAAGCTGCTGACGCCTGCTGGCGCGATGACGGATAGCGGGATCTCACTAATGGTCTCAAACTCCAGTCGTGCAGGAAGCAATTCGGGCAAAGCAGAGATAGCAATGTCGGTCTCGTCATTCGTGACCTTGTCTATTGCTTGCGCGGGGTCGCCTGTTGAGAGTTCAAACTCGATGTAGGGATAGAGCAGTCTGAATTCTGCTAATAGTTCGGGTAGATGGCTGTAGCTTGCGGTTACGGAACAAAACAGTCGTAGCTTGCCACGAAGTTCCTGCTCTCCATGTTGGCTGTCTGACTGAAACTGCTGCCACTCGCTCACAATGTTGACGGCGATAGGCAGTAATTTTTTGCCTGCTGGCGTTAGCTCTACCGAGCGGTTATCACGCAAGAACAGACTTTGATGGGTGTCTTGTTCTAGCTTTTGAATCTGACGACTGAGCGCTGAGGCACTGACGTGCATTGCTGTCGCGGTTTTACTGAAGCTTTTACTCTCACAAAGGTGGATAAACGCTTGAAGGCTTTTAATATTCATAATACTAAAGATATCGGTAGTTGCATTAATTGCAATAACAAATTGTGAATATATCACTTTAAGCAATCGGGTCTCTGTTTTAGTATGAAGTCATTCGATGATAAGCATCGACACTACGGACAGAATTCAACAGGAGAGCCCAACTATGGCTAACTATTTCAATACTCTTAACTTGCGTGAGCAATTAGACCAACTAGGTCGTTGTCGTTTTATGGATCGTTCTGAATTTGCTTCAGAAGCGGATTACCTAAAAGGTAAGAAGTAGTCATTGTTGGTTGTGGTGCTCAAGGCCTAAACCAAGGTTTGAACATGCGTGATTCTGGTCTAGACGTGTCGTACGCACTTCGTCAGGCTGCAATCGATGAGCAGCGTCAATCGTTCAAAAACGCGAAAGACAACGGCTTCGTTGTTGGTAGCTACGAAGACCTAATCCCTCAAGCTGACCTAGTGGTTAACCTAACTCCAGACAAGCAGCACACTAACGTGGTTGAGACGGTAATGCCGCTAATGAAAGAAGGCGCATCTCTAGGTTACTCTCACGGCTTCAACATCGTTGAAGAAGGTATGCAAATCCGTAAAGACCTAACGGTTGTCATGGTTGCACCTAAGTGTCCAGGTACTGAGGTTCGTGAAGAATACAAGCGTGGCTTTGGTGTTCCGACTCTTATCGCTGTTCACCCAGAGAACGATCCTCAAGGTGATGGTCTTGAAATCGCGAAAGCATGGGCAGCAGCAACAGGCGGCCACCGTGCAGGTGTTCTAGAGTCTTCATTCGTTGCTGAAGTTAAATCTGACCTAATGGGTGAGCAAACAATTCTTTGTGGCATGCTACAAGCAGGTTCAATCGTATGTTACGAGAAGATGATTGCTGACGGCATCGACCCAAGCTACGCAGGTAAGCTACTTCAGTTCGGTTGGGAAACCATCACTGAAGCACTGAAATTCGGTGGCATCACGCACATGATGGATCGTCTATCTAACCCTGCGAAAGTGAAAGCGTTTGACCTATCTGAAGAGCTAAAAGACCTAATGCGTCCGCTTTACAACAAGCACATGGATGACATCATCCAAGGCGAATTCTCTAGCACTATGATGGCTGACTGGGCAAATGACGACGTGAACCTTCTAGGTTGGCGTGCAGAGACTGCTGAAACAGCATTCGAAAACTACCCTACGTCTGATGTAGAAATCTCTGAGCAAGAGTACTTCGACAACGGTATCCTAATGGTGGCTATGGTTCGTGCGGGCGTTGAGCTAGCATTCGAAGCAATGACGGCATCAGGCATCATCGATGAGTCAGCGTACTACGAGTCGCTACATGAGCTACCACTGATTGCAAACACGATTGCACGTAAGCGTCTATACGAAATGAACGTAGTAATCTCTGACACAGCAGAATACGGTAACTACCTATTCGCGAACGTAGCAACACCACTTCTTCGCGAGAAGTTCATGCCATCAGTAGGTACTGACGTAATCGGTAAAGGTCTAGGTGAGACATCTAACCAAGTAGATAACGGCAAACTAATCGAAGTAAACGACGTTATCCGTAACCACCCAGTTGAGTACATCGGTGAAGAGCTACGTGGCTACATGACAGACATGAAGCGCATCGCTGTAGGCGGCTAAGCCGACCCAAAATTAGATAAAAAAGTAAACACAACATAGTAAAAGGGGCTACCAATCGGTAGCCCCTTTCTTTTGTCTGTGCCATTCGAGCTTAGTGCTCGGATGGCAGCGAACAAATGGTTACTTGTCAGCTAGCTTTTGCTCTAGCTCGGCAAGCTTTTGTTCCATTTCCGTTAGCTTTTGGCGAGTACGTAGTAGTACTTGAGTCTGCACGTCAAACTCTTCACGGCTAACCACATCGAGCTTATTCAATTGGCCTTGAATCACTTGACGTACTTTCTGATCAACATCCGCACCAAGCTCTTTCACGGGTTGTGGCATAGAGTCGTGAATCTGCTTAGCAATCTGTTCAAGTTTCTTTGGGTCAAACATGTCTGGTAACTCCTTAAGTAATCCCACTATTCTATGTAATCCACCGGGCAATGTCGTTATTTAGCGCAATAAAAAAGGCCACAATGTGGCCTTTTTCTAAGTAACGCTGTTTTTAACTCACAACGTAGAATCACATTAACTGTTTATACGCGATTCTCTTTGCATGCAGCTGAAGCTTCGTCAACTCGAGCAATTTTCTCTAAGTCTTTGTCTTCAACAAACACAGGTAGAGGCTTATGACGCTCTGCCAAGTAGGTGTAGATAACTGGCAGTACAAATAGCGTAAACAGTGTACCAATCGCAAGACCAGCAACGATTACGATACCGATACTAAAGCGCTGAGCTGCACCCGCACCTGATGCGTACATCAGTGGGATAAGACCTGCGATCATCGCCGCCGTTGTCATTAGGATTGGGCGAAGACGTACTTTCGCCGCTTCCATGACCGCTTCCATCTTGCTCTTCTTATGCAGAAGCTGTTCTTCTTTGGCAACCTCACAGATAAGAATACCGTGCTTGGTGATTAGGCCAACCAGAGTAATCAAACCAACCTGCGAGTAGATGTTCATGGTTGCTGCGCCCCAAGCGAGAGCAATCAAGGCACCACAAATCGCTAGCGGTACCGAGACCATAATAACGAATGGGTCTTTAATCGACTCGAACTGGATAGCCAGTACCAAGAAGATGATCGCCAGTGCCAGACCAAATGTTGCATACAGTGCGCTACCTTCAGTTACGTACTGACGTGCTTCACCCATGTAGTCATGGTTGTAGCCGCTTGGCAGTTTGCTTTCTGCAATCGATTCAAACCATGCAATCGCATCACCCATTGCCACGCCTGGTGACGGTACCGCACCTACTGTTGCTGAGTTCAGCTGGTTGAAGTGAGGCAGTGAGCGAGGCTCCGCAACCACATCGATACTGATAAGGCTACCTAGTGGGATAGCTTGACCGTCGTCAGAGCGTACGAAGTACATGTTCATCGACTCTGGGTTCAGACGATACTTACGTTCAACCTGAGGAATTACCTCATACGAACGACCATTTAGGTCGATACGGTTCACGTAGCCATCGGCCATCATTGCACTCAGCGTAATACCAATATCTTGCATGGTCACACCGTAGGCGCCAGCCATGTCCTTGTCGATATTGATTTTCATCGTGGCTGAGTCGTAGTTTAAATCCAGTGTTGAGTAAACAAACTGTGGGTTTTGTTGTACTTCACCCCAGATGTCAGTCGCGATAGTAAACAAGCTCTCAAAGCTGTTTGGTGTCGTGATAACAAACTGAATAGGCAGACCTGAACCTGCACCAGGAAGCTCTGGCATCTGGAACGCAGTCACAGCCATACCCGGTACTTCAGCGACGAGAGCACCTACACGGTTCGCCACTTCAGCTTGGCTTGCTTCACGTTGACTCCACGGCACCATTGACGCAATACCAAACGCTTGGTTTGAGTTAGGAACACCAGTAAACACCTGCGCAAACGCCACTTCAGGCTGGTCGCTCAGAATTTTGTTCACATCGTTCATAGTGTTTTGTAGATAGTCTAGGTTCGCATTCGACGGACCCGTACCCATCAACATCACCACGCCTTTATCTTCCGATGGTGCCAGTTCACTTGGAATGAACTTGAACAGCATAGGGAGAGAGGCAAACACGATGATCGCAAAGCCGATAATAACCGGACGGTGCAGCATCACTGCTGTGAGCATTTTCTCGTAGCGAGCGGTCATGCGATCAAGGACATCATGCACTTTCTGCTCGAAACGGTTTGGTGTCTCGTTCGCTTTAAGTAGCTTCGAACACATCATTGGCGATAACGTCAATGCGATGATACCGGAGACAAATACCGAACCCGCGAGCGTCAGAGCAAACTCTTTAAACAGCGAGCCCGTGATACCACCCATCAAGGCAATCGGCGCATACACCGCACCCAGTGTGAGTGTCATCGCGATAACCGGTACCGCAATCTCTCGCGTACCAATGATGGCTGCACGGAACGGAGACTCACCCAGTTTGATGTGACGGTCGACGTTCTCAAGTACAACGATCGCATCATCTACTACTAGACCGATGGCCAGTACCATCGCCAGCAGCGTCATCAGGTTCCATGAGAAGCCAATCGCCTGCATCACCATGGCTACGCCAATTAGGGATAGCGGGATAGTGACGATAGGGATCAGAACGGCACGGAATGAACCTAAGAACAGAGTGATAACCACAAGTACGATTAATGCCGCTTCAAGGATGGTTTTGATAACCTCTTGAATCGATTCATTGATCGCAACCGTTGAGTCATACATCACGTTCATTTTGATGTTACTTGGTAGGTTCTTCTCAAGCTGAGGAAGAAGTTCAAGAACATCGGCTGCAATGTTGATCGGGTTAGCACTCGGTGCGGCGTTGATCGCTGCTACTACGGCTTCTTGGCCGTTAGCACTTGCACGGTATACATCGTGACTCTTCTCAAGCGTCACTTTCGCGATGTCACCTAAGCGAATCACTTGGCCGTCACTTGAACTCACAACAAGGTTCTTCAGTTCGTCGGTGTTCGATACCTGAGTATCGGCACTGCCGTTATACAGAACGAATTCACCCGTTGCTTGACCCGTTGCAGACTGATAGTTGTTGGCATTCAGAACGTTCATCACGTCTGCTGCGGTCATTTTCAGTGCGGCCATCTTAAGTGGATCTAGCCAAACGCGCAGTGCGTATTTCATACCGCCGTACATATCCACTTTAGATACGCCATTAACGGTAAATAGCTGCGGGTTGATTACACGCTCTAGGTAGTCGGTGATCTGACTCGACGCCAACTCATCACTGGTAAAGCCGATATAAAGTACCGCGGTTGTCGAACCTGTCGACATAGTTACCGTTGGGTCTTCGGCTTCTTTAGGAAGCTGAGAGCGAACCGAGTTGGTCTTTGCCAGAATGTCTGACAGCGCCGCGTTCGGGTCGGTGTTAAGCTTCATGTTTACCGTGATGGTTGACTTACCGAGCACAGACTGTGACGTCATGTAGTCAATGTTGTCGGCCTGCGCAACGGCTTGCTCCAGAGGCTGAGTAATAAAGCCTGAATCAAGTCGCACTCGCACCGTAGTAACTGGTTGTCACGGTGACAACCGTATTCGTCATTTCTGGGTATTCACGTACCTGCATCTTGAATACTGCTTGTAAGCCAAGCAAGGCAATCAAGAAGCTGATCGATACCGCAAGAACAGGACGTTTTATGAAAATATCAGTAAAACGCATTTTGCCTCCAATTACAGCATCGGTGTCTCAGCTGGTGGTACCGTAGCATCGCTTTCCACCACTTTGACTTTCACGTCGTTACTTAGACGTACCTGACCAGAGGTAACAATGATGTCATCTGGGCTTACGCCTTCTAGAATGTGGGCGATATCGCCAGTGCGTTCACCAACTTTAACGACTTGCTGCTTAACGCGCTTCTCGCCATCAACGTCAGTCAAGACATACACGTTGTCGCCGTAAAGCGTAAACGTGATAGCAGTTTGCGGCAGCGTTACTTGGTTCTCTAGCTTAGGCAAAATGATGTTCGCGCGAGCGAACATGCCACTACGCAGTTTGCCATCGTTATTTGGAATATCCGCTTGAACTTGGATCAGACCACTTTGGATGCTAACCGCAGGTTCAATGGCAGAGATAGAGCCTTAAACGGTTGGTTTGGATATGCATCAACAAAGATATCGACATCTTGGCCAATCGAAACGCGAGAGAAATCTGTCTGAGGAACAGTAAAACGCAGCTTCATTAGGCTAGTGTCTTCAAGACGCACGATGTCATCGCTTGGTTGTAGGTATTGGCCAAGGAATACGTTACGGATACCCACAACACCAGAAAACGGCGCTTTGATCTCACGGCGGTCAATCTGAGCTTTCAAGCTTTCGATATCCGCTGATAGAGAGAAGTAGCTCGCTTCGGCATCATCGTAAGCTTCACGAGAGATAGAGCCTTTCTTGTAAAGACCTTGGTAACGCTCGTACTTTGCTTTCGCTGCAGGTAGACGCGCCTGTGAACTTTTAAGGTTCGCTTTTTCTACGTCTGAGTCCAGAGATACCAGCAATTGACCCTTTTCAACCATAGAGCCCGATGCAAACGAGATATTGCTGATCACACCACTCGTTTCTGAAGTCAGCGTGACACCTTGGTTAGGTTCTACGAAACCGATGGCTTCGATAACCGGTACCCAATCTACAGGTTTAACAGTGGTCACGGTGACTGGAAACTCAGGCTCCGGGCGGTTAGCTAAATACTTAGCAATTTCATTTTGCTTGAAGAGGTTGAAACCTATCACACTGCCGAACAGCAGTATTGCGATAAGTAGCATGAAAAATGTCCACTTTTTCATTCTAACGAGAACTCCACATTAGTGTTTTATAATTGCATCCCAACTTGCTTCAATCGCTGCTTCCAGCGATGCATCATCAAGTTGATACAGACCCAGAGCATGCTTGCGAGCAAGCGATACGCTTGCTTCTAAGCTTAGTCCAGACAGAATTTCATTATCGAGGTTTTTGAAAACCCCTTGTTTCTTTCCTTCGTTGAATAGGTTATCCACTTGGGCAAACATTTTTCGTTCCTGTTCCCGAGTTTCAAAACTATTTTTTGAAGGAATCGAATCGTATTGGACGCGAGTCTTCAACGAGTCGATATTGGAAGCCGCTACACGCCATATGTTTAGCCACATGGTGCGATACTGCTCCTTGAGCGGTTTGTCCGCATCCACGCCTTCTTGCACGGCATCTGCCATGCGCGAAACAACAAACTGCCGCAGCTCTTCTAAAAGATGGTCCTTATCATCGAAGTATCGATAAATTGTGCCGGCTGCGACACCTGCTCTATTGGCGAGTTTTTGCATCGACACGCCCTGTATCCCAACTTCGGCGACCATTTTTTGCGCCGCTTCTAGGATTTGCAGTCGTTTGTCGTTGGTGTTGATTGCCATCATTAGCCATCCGCTTATCAGTGAATGAACGTTCATTCATTATAAAACAATCTGGGCATATTTGTGCAACTTATTTTTTAACCTTCTTTTATAAAGGTTAAAAAAACCTACGGGACATGGCATTGTCTGCATTCGCAGTCTATTATGTGCGCGTTACAAAACTTCACTAGTGAGCACTTCAATGAAGCTAAATCCGCAGCAAGATATGGCGGTTAAATACGTCTCTGGTCCATGTCTGGTTCTTGCCGGCGCAGGGTCGGGTAAAACCCGCGTGATTACTAATAAGATAGCCTACCTAGTACAAAACTGCGGGTATAAGGCGAGAAATATCGCTGCGGTGACGTTTACCAATAAAGCTGCGCGCGAAATGAAAGAGCGTGTAGGGCAAACGCTTGGCAAAAATGAGTCAAAGGGCCTGATGGTCTCGACCTTTCACACTATGGGCCTGAATATCATTCGCGTGAGTACAAAGCGTTGGGGTTAAAGGCGGGCTTCTCGCTGTTTGATGATCAAGACCAAATGGCGCTACTCAAAGAGCTGACCGAAAAGCAGCTTGATGGTGATAAAGATTTGTTGCGCTCACTACTGAGTTCAATTTCGAACTGGAAAAACGACATGCTCACTCCTGAGCAGGTCAAAGGCAGTGCGCGATCTGAGCAAGAGCAGTTATTTGCTTACTGCTTTGAGATGTATCAAATCCAGATGAAGGCCTACAATGCGCTCGATTTTGATGATCTGATTGCGCTCCCGGTGATTCTGCTCAAAACCAATCAAGAGGTGCGCGAACGCTGGCAAAAACGCATTCAGTATTTGCTGGTGGATGAATACCAAGATACCAACACCAGTCAGTACGAGCTGGTTAAGTTATTGGTTGGTGAGCGAGCACGTTTTACCGTAGTAGGTGATGACGATCAGTCTATCTACTCATGGCGTGGCGCTAAGCCTCAGAACTTGGTGCTGCTTAATAAGGATTTCCCAAACCTTAAGGCTGTGATGCTCGAGCAGAACTATCGTTCAACGAGTCGAATTCTGCGTGCGGCGAATATCTTGATTGCCAACAACCCACACGTATTTGAGAAGTCACTGTTCTCGGAGATCCCTGATGGCGAAAAGCTCAAGGTACTCAAGGCCAAGAATGAAGAGCATGAGGCAGAGCGCGTTACCGGTGAGCTCATTGCACACCGCTTTGTAAATCGCACCGACTATCGTGATTATGCCGTCTTATATAGAGGCAACCATCAATCGCGTTTGATTGAAAAGGCGCTGATGCAAAACCGAGTGCCTTATAAGATCTCTGGCGGCACCTCGTTTTTTGCTCGTGCTGAAATCAAAGACATCATGGCTTACCTGCGTGTGTTGGTGAACCCGGATGATGACAATGCATTCTTGCGTATCGTTAATACGCCGCGCCGAGAAATTGGGCCGGCGACGTTAGAGAAACTGGGTAGTTACGCCAATATGCGTGGCAAGAGTTTGTTCGAGGCCAGTTTTGAGTTAGGGCTAGAGCAGCACCTCACTGGCCGAGGCCTTGAGAACCTGCGTCGCTTTACCCAATGGATCGTGACCATTGGCGATAATGCCGAGCGTGGAAACACGGTTGAAGCTGTGCGCGCCTTAGTTCGTGACATTAACTACGAAGACTGGCTCTACGAAACCTCATCAAGCGCAAAAGCAGCAGAAATGCGTATGAAAAACGTGTCTGATCTCTATTCCTGGATTGTCGCAGACCTAGAAGGCGACAATTACGATAAAGAAGAGAAGACACTCAAGGAAGTGGTTCAGCGCCTTACTTTGCGTGACATGATGGAGCGCGGTGAAGAAGAAGATGATAGCGATGCCGTTCAACTGATGACGCTGCATGCCTCAAAAGGCCTGGAGTTCCCTTATGTCTATTTGATTGGCTCGGAAGAGGGGATTTTGCCGCATCAAACCAGTATTGATGAGGACAACGTCGAAGAAGAGCGCAGACTTATGTATGTGGGCATTACTCGGGCACAAAAAGAGCTGACATTTACCATTTGTAAAGAGCGTCGTCAGTTCGGTGAGCTCATCAAACCGGAGCATAGTCGCTTCTTAGACGAACTCCCATTTGATGATGTCGACTGGGAGCAATCTAAAAAGCCAGTCTCTGCCGAAGAGCGGATGCAAAAAGGCCAAGCACATATCGCTAATATTCGTGCGATGTTCAATAAGAAGTAACGACAATTTGCACTCTATATAAAGAAGGCTCACTAACTAGTGAGCCCCTTCTTTATATAGAGTGCTTTTTCTGAATTACAGACCGGCAATCATGTGCTCGATAGCATCGATGATTTCTTGATCCGAACAATCCATACAAGAGCCTTTTGCTGGCATTGCGTTAAAGCCGTTGATCGCGTGATCCGCTAACACGTCTTTGCCTTGTGCAATACGCGGAGCCCAATCACCGGCGTCACCCGTTTTCGGTGCACCACTCACACCAATTGAGTGACAAGCAGTACAGAAGGTGTTGTAAACAGTAGCACCATCGCGTGGACCAGTCGGCTCTGCAGCAACTGGCTCGCTGCCGGCTAAGTAAACACCACCAACAGGTTTAATACGCTCTGCGATAGCGTCATATTCTTCTTGGCTCACATCCGCTGCAAAAGAGGCAGTAGAAAAAGTTAGTGCAGCGACCAACACAGTTAAGATTCGACGAGACATATCCATTAAACTCACTTTACTATCCAACAAGGTAGCAAGTCGGTGCTTGCTATTCATTTATACGATTTTATTCTGCTTGCTGATCTAACGGCTGTTAAATCAATGTAAACATTGGGTGATTATATCCTGTTAACTTGTTGCAATAAACCACAAGTTTTCAGCTTCACGGGGTGAATCACATCGTCAAGCTACTATTTTTTGTACCAAAGTGCTGAAAAAGACAACAAACGAGAAAAAAAGTTGAAAAAGTACTTTACGACATAGTGTGATATCCGTATTATTCCCATCCGCCGATAGGGCATGCGCCCGTAGCTCAGCTGGATAGAGCGTTGGCCTCCGGAGCCAAAGGTCGAAGGTTCGAATCCTTTCGGGCGTGCCATCCGGATATAATTATTGGCAAAAAATAGTGGTGGCTATAGCTCAGTTGGTAGAGCCCTGGATTGTGATTCCGGTGGTCGCGAGTTCGAATCTCGTTAGCCACCCCATTATTTCGGTGACTTTTGTCTCCAGTTTTGATTTAATCGAAACGAAATCGTTCTGAAAAGAACATCGTCGGTGAATAGCGCAGCTTGGTAGCGCATCTGGTTTGGGACCAGAGGGTCGGGGGTTCGAATCCCTCTTCACCGACCACTATTTTAGTTATCGTATTTACGGTGACAAAGCAAAATTTGTGGTGGCTATAGCTCAGTTGGTAGAGCCCTGGATTGTGATTCCGGTGGTCGCGAGTTCGAATCTCGTTAGCCACCCATTAATTTTGGTAGCCTTTCAAATTAAAGTGCTCCCCTTTACGTTGTAAAGCGTAATAAAAATTGTCGGTGAATAGCGCAGCTTGGTAGCGCATCTGGTTTGGGACCAGAGGGTCGGGGGTTCGAATCCCTCTTCACCGACCACCATTCAAAGGCCTTGTCGAAAGACAAGGCCTTTTTCGCATATGGATTTTATGGTTTTAGGGAAAGCTCATGCGGGACGGGGGCTGGAAGCCCAGTCGCATCGAATCCCTCTTCACCGACCACCATTCGAAAGCCTCGTCGAAAGACGAGGCTTTTTTCGTATATGGTTTGCGGGTTGCTAGAAAAAGCCCATGCGGGTCGGGGGCTGGAAAGCCCAGTCGTCGAGTGTCGAACCAATCGAATCCCTCTTCACCGACCACTATTCAAGGCCTTCTTCGTATGTGTTTTCGTAAGTTTTAGGAAAGCCTATGCGTTTATGAGGTTAATGCTCAGTGAATCTCTTATAGCGAATAACATTTGCCCTCGTTAAAAGGGTAGGATTTGAATCTGTTGGGCTTTTCAAGAGTGTAGAAAGGGAAAAGGATTAGTTTCACAGTAGCGTATGGGGAAAAGCTTGAGCCAATTGAAAAGGGTGTTGATATAGAATAGGAGAACAAGTTGCATCCCTGCAAACTTGATAGGGTTGGGGTTAGAACTTGTAGTTTAGACCTAGGTTCACCGAATGAGCATCAAAGTGCTTGTGGTTTGATAGCTTCATGACTTCAACGTTAGCACCTAATGAATCGGTGAAGTTGTATTGAGCACCTACGCCATAAGAGAACGAATTGATGGTCTTCTTGTTATCATTTAGTTCAAATCCAACCTGCTTTAGACGGATGTTATTCACACCAGCTAAACCATATAGCTCGATGCTATCTGAGACGTTGAACTTAATTTTACCGTAGAGCGCCGTTTGATGGTCAACGGCCAAACCTTGATCTCTGTTTTCTACCTTGCCATTGTCACGACTGTGACGCATTTCCGCCCCAAACATCGAGTTAAAGTCGTAACCAGCCTTAAGACCCAGTGAGCGAAAATTGCCTTTAACTTTTGTATCGTCAGCGTTTATGCCTGGGTTGCTAGGTTGATGAGCGGGAAGTCTGTCTGTGTTTGATGCTGACATTGCACCCATATATGTACCCACATAAAATCCAGAATCACCTGATGCCAAAGCTGGAGCTGAGATTGCGCCGACTAGCGCCATTGCAGTAGCCGTTTTCAAAGTTGCTTTTTTCATAATTTCCTCGTTTAAAGTTTGGTCTTTTTGACCTTATTGTGTATTTCGGAGCGCATAATATTTAGATGCGCATTTTTTCAAAAATCAGACTCTGTCGGTGTTTTCTACAGAGGCTGAATTACTGTGTGACGTGTTGACGAAGCACGTTGTAAATCACTTCTCTCACGCCGTTGAGACAATCAGCATCACGATACCCGAGGCCAAACTTGCTGCGTTGAATGGCTTCCCTATGGTTTATGATGACGAGTTGGTTGTCTCTTAACTCTTGTTTGATTGAGCCTTGGTCAAGGCTTATCCAGCCGATACCATCTTTAACTAGTTGTTTTGCCGTCGCTAAGTTGTTCACTGACAAGCTCTCAAATTTGAAACTGCCCCAAACCGACTCATCTTGTTGCTGAGTAATCGCAATCGCCAGGTGTTGGCTCAATTGCTCTGTCGAAACTTCGTCGAGCTGAGCAATAGGATGCTCTGGAGCGCAAACCGAGACGAACTGGTGTTGAGTCACGTTCATAAACTCCCAATTGCCAACTCCGCTATAGGGATAGTGGCTAATAATGAAGTCGTATTGCTCTGATGCCATTAAGTCATCACAGGTTGCAAACTCAATTTGGAGATTCATATTGGCGTCAATGCTGCGCAGTTGGCTGACTAGGTGTGAGATGACCTTAGGATCGATAAAAGTCGTTACTCCTAGTCGAAGGCAATTGGTTCCTGCTTTGTTAATTGTTTCGACTTGCGATTCCAGTTTTTCAGACAAGCGCAGTACAGAGGAGGCTTTTTCTAGCAGAGCCTGACCTTGTTCGGTGAGTACGGGCTTGTGACCTGCTCGGTCAAAAAGCTCAATACCCCAATCAAGTTCAAGGTTGGCAATCCATTGGCTTACTTGCACTCGGCCTTTATTCATTGCCTTTGCTGCTGCAGAGATAGAGCCAAGCTCGGTGGTAACCACGAAGGCTTTGATGGCGTTAATATTCATAAGAACCTCATATAGAAACTGGTTTAATGTGCTTGTCTGTTCCCGTATTCCCTATATGAGAGTGCAAGCCGAATCAGTGCTTTCCTTAAAGCGTGTGGTTATGTTAACTATCTCTGATAAACTAATATCTAGGGTGAATGGTTTAAAAAGGTTATCACTTGGCATCGATTGAACATTTAGAAAGCTTTGTTGCTGTGGCAAAGACGGGTTCCATTGTGGCTGCTGCACAACGGCTGGGGAAAACTCATGGGCCAGTGAGCCTTGCGATCCAAAGTCTAGAGACTCAGTGGGGGAGTTTATTTTTGGATGGTCCAGGTAAGAAGCAGCTAACCGAAAAAGGAGCGGCGATACTACCTTGGGCTGAATCGGTGATTACCAGTTACTTTGAGTTAAAAAACTCGGTGAATAGTGCGGCACCACAACGTATATCTTTAGGTATTGATGTTGCTCTGCCCAATGATTGGCGCCTAGAGATCCTGTCTTCGGTTTTAGAGTTTGAAATCAAGGTTGAGGTAACGACATTACCCAGTGATGAGCTGATTTCTGCTTTCAACAAGCAGCGACTAGATTGGATGATTACTCTTGCCGACCTGCCTTGGCCTGAGACCAGTAACTTTATATCAGTCGGGCATGTTGACAGCTATTTGATTACTAGTGCTGCCTCCGAACAAGCAAAAGATGCCATTCCATCGACGTTTGATAGCGGGTATTTGCTCACACTGCCTCAACTGTCTCTTTCTCATCACAATCGAACGAGTCCACCTATCTATAAGCGTTTTGATTTTCCTTGTCCTTGGCAGATCAGAGTTACAGACTATCAGCAGGCTTCGGCACTGCTCTCAGAAGTGGCGAGTCATACATCTGCTGTCTGTGGCAATATTGCGTTGAATGAAGAAATGACAGTCATGAGGGCATCACACCTAAAAGCAACGTGGGGTGTCTTGGCATTCTGGGGGAGCATTTAATTGGCAGCCAAGTTTTGCAGCATTTAAATAGCTGGGCCATGAATCGGCTCACCGAAAATGAGGGATCTCATGACGATTGATCAAATAAAAACCTTAGTTGCTGTGGTTCATCATGGCAGTATGAGAAAAGCGGCGAAAGCACTTGGGAAAAGTCAGCCAGCCGTTTCTGCTACTATTCATCGATTAGAAAGCTCTCTCGGTTGTGCGTTAATTGTTAAAGGGAGCCGTCCGGTTAAGCTATCGAGCTTTGGTTCGCGCTTTTTAAAGCGCGCAAGGGAATTTGATGATGTATTAGGTCTGACAGAGACATTCGCGAAGCAGAACGCCATGAAGAAACTGTGTGTTTGCTTTGACTATGGGATTGCACTGGATGAGGTGTGCAAAGTTTCGCTGCAGATTATTAGAGATAACCCGCTAAGAAGTCTCGACTTATTTCGTGTTGATACCGAGACAATTCACCAGTTATTGATTAAAAAACGGTGCGACCTAGCGTTAACGCAGCCGATGAAATTCTTGCCTCCCTACCTGGAAACACAAGACGTTGGGGAGCGAGAGTTTGTCGAAATTCAATCAGTCGTTGCCCCGGAAAACCAGCCTCGTAGCATGTATGTTCACAATTCTCATGGCCAACCCCTGTGGGATTTTCTGGTGATGAATCCAAGTAACGCGATTTCCTTCAATCGGCCTTCAGATATGTTGGAGGCCGTGTCCCGCTTTCATGGAAAAGGTTGGCTACCAAAGGGGGAGGTTCAGGCGGCGTTGAACTGTGGGGAGGTCAGGTTAACCGAACAACCCCGTCAGAGCTGCTCCTTTCATATAGTGTGGCAACGATCGCTCGCTGGGGAAAGCAAGCTCATCAAGCGAATTATTCGTCTTATGTAGTGCAAATTGGTACTGAACCATTATCGCATCACACTCTCGTTTTTAGGCCTAGGTTTATTTAAGTATGCTCTGACTTTTCTGAGATGGAGAAGAAGAACCATGCAGCGCCACATTATCAACGGGCTATTGTTAGCTTTGGGGTGCATTCCCGCACACACCTTTGGGCAATACATTGCAGAGTTAGAGCTACATATACCAGGGATCTATATTGGCAAGACAGTCATAGGGTTAGAGGAAAGCAAACAGCTGGTGCGAGGTGAGCTCACCAGCGTATTCTTAGTGAGTCAGTCTGATGTCGTTGATGAGGTGGCAGATCTTAACTTCTTCATTATCGAGCAAAGCAACCGAGAGCCTACAAACTACAATCAGCTTACCCTTCCAAGTATTTCAACCAGGATCCATAGTAAAGCAGGTGTCGAAGTCGATGGCAGTTTCTCCTATACCGTCATCGTTCACCGGCAAGTGCCGTGATAACCCCAACCCCAACCCATACAACCTAATGGCAGACTGTAGTTGTTTTGTGACATAGAGTGGTTTTCAACATTTTACGCTTCACGTTAGTCTCAAATTGTTCATTCGAGAAGGGACTCTCAACTCTTATTTTTAAAAGATTGAGGAGCGTTACCATGTCAAAAATTCAACCTATCAACCGCGTGTATATGCCTGCTATAACTAAGCAAAGCTATGGCGAGTTTAACCTGTATGGAAAGCTAAAAGAGGTAATTGTCGGTCACAATCAAAATTTACGCCTACCTCGATTAACAGAAGAGATCAGGGCGGCATACCAAAGTGTTTTGCAACCTGATTTTTATGACCTTTGTGAAAAAGCAGGAGGTCAGTTGTTGTCAGAGGTCGCTCCAGACTTTCTTGAAGGTCTGAATCGTGAGGCGGAAGCTCTGATTCAAGTTTACCAAGATTTTGGAGTGAAGGTACATGTGGCTCGTGAGGTCTCCGAATCGGAGATAGCAACTTGCCAGAATTCCAATGAGTTTACACAGGTGTTTGCTGCGGAGCCTATTTGGGTCGTTGGGCGTAATGTGCTTGAGAATGTGTGGGCGAGTGATATTGCATGGGCAAGCATTGCTCCAGTGCGAGAGCTGCACCAACCCTTTATCGATAACGATAGCAATATTCTGCACTACACCGCGCCAAGACCCACCACAACTCGCGATTATATTTATGAAGGAGGAGATGTACTTAACTTGGGTGATGGGCGAGTGCTTGTGTCCACGGGGACCTCTTCAACCAATATTCGAGGTGCTGAGTGGGTCAAGCGTATGCTGGAGCATGATGGTTACCAGGTATACGTTACTGATATTAAGGATACGGGAATACACCACCTGTTTGCTGTGATGTGTATTGCGGGGCCTAAGTTGGTGATAGCGTATAAAGATGCGTTTCCAGAAGGGCTACCTGAGTTTATGAGTGATTTTGATGTGGTTTGGACTAACCGAGAAGAAGCGTTAGCGACAGGGCCTTGTGCCGTTATGCTTGATAGCCAGCACATTATCATGCCTGAAGAAACCCCCGACTGAATCAACGCCTAGAAGCCAAAGGGCTAACAGTGGTGACTGTTCCATTTAGTCATCATGCGAAGTTGTGTGGCGGTGTGCGCTGTAAGACATCGGTAGTTCGAAGAGACATTTGCTAATGCGAGTTAAATGAACCCGTAGTTAGCGGGGAATAGTCCAAGGAGGGACTGAGTTTACTAATGGTGTAACACTATGAAAAAAATACGCTTGCTCTTGGGCATCTGCTTGCTTGTCACTGCGTTTGTTAGTCCACTATTTATTCCATTTATTGCGTCTTCAAATTTATGCAGTAGCCAAAAGGCCTTGCTCAGTGGGTTGATGATTTTTGGATTACCTGAATTTGCTTCGATAGGGGCGATTTTTCTGCTTGGTCGAGAGCGTTTGCAGCAAATTAAAAACTTCCTTGTCGAGACTTTGCTTAGGTTAAAACCTAGTCGTCAGTCAACGAAGTTCAGCTACTACTTGGGTGTTAGCTTAATGGTTATTGTCGGGCCGATAATGAATATCGCGCTATTCTACCTATCTTCGTTTTTACCTGACTGGGTGGTTTATCGACAACCTATTGGTTTGATTTGTGACTTTGTTTTTGTCCTATCACTGTTCATTGCGGGTGAGCAGCTATGGGGAAAAATCGAAGCTATATTTCGTTTTCACCCACCTAAGTCATCGGAAAACTAGGTGTAGTAAAGGTGGTTGCCTGAGTATGAAATTGCGCCTTGCATGCTCATTCCTCTTGAATCTCTGTTTGGTTTAAAGGCGCTGAATAACATTTCTACTATTCTTATTTGTTAGGAAATGGCGTTTCACTCTAGCTGAAGAGAAAAAATCAGAATTTTGTTCAGAGAGTGGTTTTTCGCAATGTTGCAATTTAGCGTAGAGGAAAATGTTGCTTACTTTTGCACACAGAGCATTTAGCCTGTGAAGTGTGATTAAGATCTAGACTTTAGTTCTGCAAATGACTTTGTTACAAAACTTATGTTTCCATAGTGTTAAAGTGATTGTGGAATAACTATTCGCAGTGGGTTGGTTATTAATATGGCTAATATCGTGATGTGTAGCGATTTATGATCGTTCTATAGTGGGTTTTATTGGTGCTACATCAAGTTTTTTAATAGGTCTTACCATTGCTATATGTAGTTAATATGCATAAATATTTATTTATACTGCTTTAGATTTGCTTGAAATCGAATTTTTATCCTATTTTTGTTGCTTTTCTGTGAAAGATTTGCCAAATTGATGCACTTGTAATTAGTCAGCAGAAAATGCTGTCTAAGAATGGATTCAATTTTTCAGACAGGGGCAGAAAACTGCCAAAGCAGTAGAGGTCTGGTAATGTCATTATTAGAAGTTAAAGATCTTCGTATCGAATACCCATCTCGCCATGGGGTACATGCCGCGGTTAAAAATTTGTCGTTCAATATTGAGCGCGGCGAAATTGTTGGTGTTGTGGGTGAGTCTGGTGCAGGTAAATCGACCGTAGGTAATGCGGTTATTGATTTGCTTTCACCTCCGGGAACGATCGCTGGTGGCGAAGTGTTCTTGGATGGAGAGAAAATCTCTGGTCTATCTCCTGAACAGATGCGAAAAGTTCGTGGCTCAAAAATCGGGTTTATTTTCCAAGACCCAATGACCTCACTTAATCCACTTTTCACGGTTGAGCAACAATTAAAAGAGACCATCCACGCCAATATGAAGGTGACGGATGAGCAGGCCTATGAGCGCTCGCTTAACCTAATGAAGCAAGTGGGTATCCCACAACCAGAAAACCGTCTTAAACAATACCCGCACCAGTTCTCTGGTGGTATGCGTCAGCGTGTGGTTATCGCTATCGCGTTAGCGGGTGAACCTGACCTAATCATTGCTGATGAGCCAACCACGGCACTGGATGTATCAATTCAAGATCAAATCCTAGGTTTGATTCGCGACCTGTGCATCAAGAATAACGTGGGTTGTATGCTAGTAACGCATGATATGGGCGTAGTGTCTAACGTGACTGACCGTGTTGCGGTTATGTACCGTGGTGACTTGGTTGAGTTTGGTGCTACGAAAAAAGTACTGGGCGACCCAGATCATCCATATACTCGTAGCCTTATTTCAGCGGTTCCGCGCTCAGACATGAAACTTGATCGCTTCCCACTGGTTAGCTACATCGAAGAAGCTCATGAAATGGAGCCGCTTGATGTGAAAAACCACTGGCTAGGTCAAAGCCAAGATCACCGTGATTACACGGGTCCACTCCTTAACGTGGAGAATGTAAACCTACGCTTTGTGACCAAAGACTCTTTGTTCGAAAGCCGTCGTGAGTACGTTCAGGCGTCGAACAACGTGAGCTTTGAGGTTCACGAAGGTGAGACATTTGGCCTAGTAGGTGAGTCGGGTTCAGGTAAATCTACTATTGCGCGTGTTATCGCCGGTCTTTACGCACCAAATTCAGGCAAAGTGACGTTTGAGGGTATCGATTTAACCTCGCTTAAGTCGGAGAAAGAGCGTCGTCCAATGCGTCGTCAGATGCAGATGGTGTTCCAAAACCCATACACCTCAATGAACCCGCGCATGAAGATCTACGACATCATCGCTGAGCCAATTCGTTTCCACAAACTGACCGCTAACGAGTCAGAAACCAAACAGATTGTTGAAGATCTGCTTGAGCACGTGGGTCTTGGCAAGATGGCGGGTGTGAAGTATCCGCATGAGTTCTCCGGTGGTCAGCGTCAGCGTATTTCTATCGCGCGTGCACTGGCAACACGTCCGCGTCTATTGATTTGTGATGAGCCAACATCTGCACTGGATGTATCGGTTCAGGCTCAGATTTTGAACCTACTTAAAGATCTTCAGCAAGAGCTGAATCTCACCATGCTGTTCATCAGTCACGACCTGCCGGTTATCCGTCAGATGTGTGACCGAGTGGGTGTGATGCAAATGGGTACGCTTCTGGAAGTAGCACCTACTGAGCAATTGTTTACCGACCCACAACACGAATACAGCAAGCAACTGATTTCCTTGATGCCTGAGTTTACAGGTTTAAGAGAAGACGTAGTAAAAACGGCGTAAGCCAAATAAGTTCCTAATCGGAAATATAAGCAGAAGCAAACACAACAAAAAGGGATCCGGATCCCCGCATGAAGGAGTTATGCACAATGAAAACCATGAAAAGTAAATTAGCAGTGGCTTTGATGGCAGCTGGCCTAAGCTTTAGCGCTGCAGCAGCAAACATCACCGTAGCATACGACGCTGACCCAGTAACGCTTGATCCACAAGAGCAGCTATCTGGCGGTGTGATGCAGCTTTCACACATGGTATTTGACCCACTAGTACGTTTTAACCAAGACATGGAATTCGAGCCACGTTTGGCTGAGTCTTGGGAACGTGTCGACAACGAAACTATGCGTTTCAACCTACGTAAAGGCGTTAAGTTCCACTCTGGTAACGAACTAACGGCTGACGACGTAGTATGGACATTTGCGCGTCTTAAGAAGTCTGCTGACTTCAAAGGTATCTTTGCGCCGCTAGTATCACTGACAAAAGTTGACGACTACACCATCGAAATCAAGACTGACGGTACTTACCCGCTAGTTGAGAACGTGGCAACGTACATCTTCCCAATGGACAGCAAGTTCTACTCTGGCACAACAGAAGACGGTAAAGACAAAGGCGAAATCGTTAAGCACGGTAACTCTTTTGCTTCTACTAACGTTTCTGGTACTGGTCCATTCACGGTTAAATCACGTGAGCAAGGCATCAAGGTTGAGTTTGAGCGTAACCCTAACTACTGGGATACCGCATCAAAAGGTAACGTTGATAACCTAACACTTGTACCTATCAAAGAAGCAGCAACGCGTGTAGCAGCACTTCTTTCTGGCGACGTAGACATGATTGCTCCAGTAGCACCAAACGACTACAAGCGTGTGGATAGCGCGAGCAACATCAACCTATACACTATGCCTGGTACGCGTGTAATCACGTTCCAAATGAACCAAAACAGCAACGAAGCGCTAAAAGATGTTCGCGTTCGTCAAGCTATCGTTCACGCAATCAACAACGAAGGTATTGCTAAGAAGATCATGAAAGGTGCTGCGACACCTGCTGGTCAGCAAAGTCCAGTTGGTTACGCGGGTTACAACGAAGAGCTAACGCCACGCTACGACCTGAAGAAAGCGAAACAGCTAATGAAGGAAGCGGGCTACGAGAACGGCTTTACGCTATCTATGATGGCGCCAAACAACCGTTACGTGAACGATGACAAGATTGCTCAAGCTGCGGCGGCAATGCTATCTAAGATCGGCATCAAGGTTGATCTGAAGACTATGCCTAAAGCGCAATACTGGCCAGAGTTTGATAAGTGTGCAGCAGACATGATGATGATCGGCTGGCACCCAGATACAGAAGATTCAGCGAACTTCACAGAGTTCCTAACGATGACTCGTGATGAAGCAACGGGTCGTGGTCAATACAACTGTGGTCACTACTCTAACCCAGAAGTGGACAAGATCGTTTCTGCATCTAACTCTGAGACAGACCTAGCGAAGCGTAGCGCGATGCTTAAGCAAGTAGAAGCAACGCTATACGATGAAGCGGCGTTTGTTCCTCTACACTGGCAAGATCCATCATGGGCAGCGAAATCTAACGTTGAGATTGGCCCAATCATCAACGGCATGAACTTCCCATACTTTGGTGACCTAGTCGTTAAGTAAGCGGCACTCTCTCGCTGAGTAAGCGACAGATAATCGCGCTCTGCTTTGTTCAGCGAGCAGAGCGCGTTTTTTAGGCTGAACGAAATTTTTAATGTAATGGATACATAAGGGGCAAGGAATGTTTTCGTTTCTGGTCAAGCGCCTGTTTCAGGCACTGATAGTGATGTTTGTGATCAGTTTGGTGGCGTTTGCCATTCAGGATAACCTGGGCGACCCGTTGCGTGAACTTGTAGGTCAGTCGGTTTCAGAAGCAGAGCGTCAAGCGATGCGTGATGAAATGGGCCTCAACGATCCCTTCATTACGAAATACGCGCGTTTTCTTGGTAACGCGGTACAAGGTGATTTAGGCAACTCATACTTCTTCAAGCGCCCAGCGGTTGAAGTGATTGCGAGCAAACTAGTGGCGACGCTAGAGCTGGTATTTGGTGCCACGTTAATCATAATCTGTTTATCTATCCCTCTTGGGGTTTACTCTGCAATTAACCCGAAGAGTTTCTTTACTAAAGTCGTGATGGCAGGCAGCAGCATCGGTATCTCGATCCCTGTTTTCCTAACGGCAATCATGTTGATGTATGTGTTCTCTATCGAACTGGGTTGGTTCCCGTCCTATGGACGAGGTGAAACCGCAAACTGGTTTGGTTGGGACTCTGGCTTCCTAACTCTTGATGGTTTGGCGCACTTGGTGCTGCCGTGTATCGCACTGGCTTCCATTATGTTGCCGCTGTTTATTCGTTTGGTGCGTGCAGAGATGCTAGAAGTGCTGAGCTCGGAATACATCAAGTTTGGTAAAGCGAAAGGTCTAGCTCTGCATAAGATCTACTACCAACATGCGCTTAAAAACACCATGCTACCAGTATTGACGGTAGGTGGCGTGCAAATCGGTACCATGGTGGCGTACACCATCCTAACCGAAACCGTATTCCAGTGGCCTGGTACAGGCTTCCTTTTCCTAGAGGCAATCAACCGCGTAGATACACCGCTTATCACCGCGTACGTTATCTTTGTAGGTCTTATCTTCGTAGTGACTAACACTATCGTCGACCTGCTATACGGCTTGATTAACCCAACAGTAAACCTAACTGGTAAAGGAGCATAACCATGACACAAGCAGTACAAGCCGTTCCTTCACGTTGGGAGCGTTTCAAACAATCGGATTTTCTGTATTACTTCAAACGCGACAAGGTTGCGATGACGAGTTTCACTGTCTTTATGGTGATTCTAGTGATGTCGTTAGCTTCGCCGTTGATTGCACCGCATAACCCGTATGATCTCAGCACCATCGACATTATGGATGCCGAGCTGCCACCATCTTGGATGGAAGACGGCGACGCAACCTTCCCGCTGGGTACCGATGAGCAAGGTCGTGATATTCTGTCGACGATTCTTTACGGCTCTCGTCTATCGCTGACGATTGGCTTTGCAGCAGTAGGTCTTCAGCTATTTCTAGGTACCGTTATTGGTTTGTCAGCAGGTTACTTTGGTGGCCGTGTTGATAGCTTCCTGATGCGTTTTGCGGATGTTCAGCTGTCGTTCTCAACCATGATGGTAGCGATCATTGTCTCGGCAATCTTTAAGGCGAGTTTTGGTAGCGAGTTCTTCAGTCAGTATGCGGTGCTGATGCTGGTGGTGATCATCGGTATTGCCGAATGGCCGCAGTACGCACGTACCATTCGTGCTTCGGTACTGGCCGAGAAGAAGAAAGAGTATGTGGAAGCGGCACGCGTGATGGGCTTTAAAGCGCCACGCATCATGTTCCGCCACATTCTTCCAAACTGTTTGTCACCAATCTTGGTTATCTCAACAGTACAGGTAGCGAATGCGATCATGTCGGAAGCGGCGCTGTCGTTCCTAGGTCTTGGCCTACCGGTTGACCAACCGTCTCTAGGTGCACTTATTAGTATCGGCTTTAAGTACATCTTCTCGGGCGCTTGGTGGATCACGGCATTCCCTGGTCTGGTTCTGATCACTTTAGTACTAGTAATCAACCTATTAGGTGACTGGTTGCGTGATGTATTTAACCCTAAAATCTACAAAGGGTGATCGAGAGTGATTGATTTTTAAACCCAATCCTCACTACACTAAGAGTCGCAAATGATTGCGGCTCTTTTTATTTGTGCTGCAAATTCCAGATGAAGTGTTCAGGGGATAGGTATGGGCTCTTTCAGCAGAGTTAAAGGATTGGCAAGCGTTTCATCACGCTGGCTGCGTAGTAGTGTTCTGCTTGGGGTGTTGACTGTGTCGACGAACGTATTGGCAGACGATGCTCTGTGCGATGCTAGCCAAGCATCTACGAACCAACTCCCAGTTCTGGCGGAAAATTGCCCCATCGGTAACGGGGTTTGGGGTAGCAAAGTTCCGGAGTCGAAAGACGCTGTCTATTGGATTCAATGTGGGATACTTGAAACTCCGATGCCTCTTGAGCAAGCAATGCCGTTGTACTCGGAGATTTCCTCCGATGTCTGGATGTTGCCACAGAAGACCAGTTACCGCTGTTTGATTGGCCCTTACACTGATGTAAATAAAGCCAAACAGGACTTAATTGAGGTCAAAAGGGTGGATGGCTATAAGGATGCGTTTATTCGGGTCGTCGATCGCAGCAGCAAGGAGGCAACGACATCAAATTCTTCGGTGTCTAAGTCTGCAAAGCCTACTGGTGTCAAAGCCGCCTTTAGCAAGCCAGAGTCTGGTCAAAGTACAATTAAACAACCCGTCCCTCAGAAACAATCGACAGCGCCAAAGCACGTTAAAAAAGCGGCAACTATTCCAGCTCTGCCTACAACCAAGTCTTCTTCTCTTTCTGTTCGACTCTCCGCACAGGTCGATGGCAAACGCTATGCTGTTCCTTACCTCTCAGGGGGGACCATCAGTTCTATATGGAGCATGACAAAGCGTGGAATCGCTTAAGCTACAACAGCGCAATTAAGGTATGCAGCGACCTCGATATGCATTTGGTGAGTAATAGCGAGTGGCAAACGCTTGTTGGCTCACAGGTCATGGCGAACAATCAATGGCCAATGCAAATGCCGTATTGGGGAGATGGTCAGAAGGGGTTATTTACCAATGGCAAGGTGTCACCGCTTAAAGGCAACACCTTGCTGAATGTGGTGTGTGTCGGGAAGTAAGCGTTATGGCAGCAACCAACGTGTTTTAGCACTGCGAGCCAGTAACCAGCTGGTGCCCAATGCCAAGCTACCGCTGACGATAACCCAGAATGGGATCATATAAATCGGGTGCCCATGGTGCAGCCCTAGCTCATTCATTGGCCATAGGAACAGTGGATGGAGGATATAGATACCCAGCTGTACTGGCTGATAAAGCTCACCACCTTCTTCACTTTTGGCTTTAGATTATCCGCATACGCCTTACATAGGATGAAGATCATACTCGCCGCAAGAACGGTGTTCAGAGTCTTGTACGAGAACCAGCGACCGACATAATAGCGGTCGGCTTCAATACTGCCTTGCACCACCATGTAGCTGCTCAGCGCCATCGCACCTACGCCAAGGATGACGGAAATAATCACCACACCGCGACTGGCAGGCAGCTTTTGATACAAGATGTAGCCCAGTGGTAACAACCCCATATACAGCCAGAACTGCTCACTCCAAGGTCCGTCAATGCGCATCAAAAACAGCAACGTGGTCAGTAGCCAAAGCCCAGTGAACGCATAAAGCGCCCCATCATCGAATTTACGCACGAAGATTTGCAGGAACGGAATCGCCGCATAAAGTGGGATAAAGTAATAAAAGAAGCCAAGATGGTAGTAGGTTTGATGATGATAACTCTCTGCCAGCACCTCTTTCACCGTATCACCATTAAAACCTTCAATCGTCCAGCCGGACAAATAGGCGTAAAACAGTGACCACACCAGAAATGGGATCAGCACTTTACCCAAGCGTCGTGACAGATAGTATTTGAGATCGAAAGGACGCTTATCGTTGAGCATAAGAGCGCCTGTGATCAAAATAAACACCGGCACTGCCCAGCGGCTGAAGCCATTGAAGGTAATCGCCGTTACCCATTCGCCCATTGGGATTTGTCCAAGTTCATGACGGTAAGGCCCAAGCGCATGAATGATGATTACCGCCAGCGCCGCCACACAGCGCATAGCATCAAAGAAATAAACGTGTTTTTTGTCCATTAACAACTCCTTACAGTCTCCACAAACTATAAGGAAGTTTTGCCAACTAAGAAAGGTAGAGGGGATCAGAGTTGTGTAAAAACTGCCCCGCAGGGCAGTTTGAGGAGCTCGCGTTACTTCGCGAGTTTAAGCCATTCTCTGTATAGGTTGTCAGCCAGATCGTGGTTCTCAGTAAACAATAGCGGCTTAGATTGATTACGACTGTCTTCGTAGGCCACATGTAAGCCTTGGCTTGTTAATGTGGTGAACGAGATCACCCAGTCTTCATCGAAGTCGCTGGCACTAAGGACGAGGTCACCTTGGTCACTAATACGCCATGAGCCTTGCATTTCTGTCTCTGGCCAATTGAGCCCATTTCTTTCCACAATCACGCCACTACCATCCTTATTGAGGATTATCTTAGCCATGTCTGGGTTAGCCTTGCTAGACGTGGAATCATCCCAGAAGTGGTATAACGTTTTGCCAGCAAACTCTGATGCCGTCACTACACGCTTTTCATAACCACTGTCGCCAAAGTTGACTTGGCTAGCCACAAATAAATCGTTTTGAGGTGTCACGGTTAGGCTGAGTTTCTCGCCAAGCAAAATGATGGTCTCTTCCCCGTCAGAGGTAATGTAACCAGTATCGGTGTAGGTAAGCGGCTGTTCGCCAACTTTGCCGTTGTCATCGATAAAGCTGACTTTGTTCTCGTGGAAGGTGATTTCTGAAACCCCCTCTGTATGGAAGTAGTAATCGTTGGTCGAGACATAGTAATAAGTTGAGCCGACCATCATGCTCTTGACGGTTTTTGGCGACTCAGTGACGTTACCCTTTTCATCGACGATGATGGTGTCTAGATCGACGTTGTTATTGACCTGCTCAGCAATTTTATCTTGGATGTTTGTGAGCTGAGTTTTGATATCAGAAAGGTTTGCCTCTGAGCTAGCGAGATCACTATCTAGTTGCAGCGTTAGTGAGCGAGCAATAGCATGTATTTGTTTTGCGTCGGCGTTAGCTTGTTTTGCCGCTACGTAGTCTGCATCTATGATGGTGCTGTCGATATTTAAATCTGTCGCGACTTCTTCCAGCGTTTTTTGTTCGAGAACGGCGATGGTTGAGAATGGGCTGACAACGGCGGTGCCCGCTGGTGCCGCGATCTCAAATGTGTTGATCAGCCTGCCACCTTTATCGGTATCGTAACTGCGACCCGCGACAGCACGGACGATGACTGGGAATTCTGCATCGGCTTCTGAAATGGTGAACTTACCCTGTGAATCGGTGGTTGCCGTCAACTTCTCATCGGTTTCAGCCATGTTGTTGCGGTTACGGTCAACGTAGACATCCGCATCTACTAGGTAGCCATCAAGAGCTTGTCGCTGCAATGAGGGTTTAGTTTGTTCACCGCCGCCAGTTGAGGTGCCAGCATCGCCACTATCGCTACCGCCGCAGCCAGTAAGAATCAAAGAAACCGCGATGGCGATTGCGCTAAGTTGTTTCATAGGGTCGTTCCTTGTTTGGTTTCACTCGGTTAATGACCCTTTTTTAATCATTTATCAACTGAGCAACAAGGAACGTAATTGCAGCGAAAAGCCGTAAAATTAATTTAGATTTGTGACTGCATCCAGCTGCGAGAGAATTTGAGGTCTTTCTCGATAAGACTGGGGCTACATTGCAGCATATCACTGATTTCTTTATTTTTGAGGCCGGCGAAGTAGCGCAGTTGCAACACTTCAGATTGGCGTGGGAAGCGTTTTTTCAGCTCTCCCAACGCGCTGTCAAAGCTCATCAATTGATCAAAGTTTTGCTGGTCTTGTTTGGTTGATGTTGCTGGTTGACGCTTTTGGGCAAGACGTTTTCTTGATTGGTCGATAAGGATTTGGCGCACAATTTTGGATACCAATAAGAAAAACTGCTTCCGATTTTGAAGATAGCTGACGTCGTGCTGGGATAGCTTGAGGTAAGCATCATGAATTAGGGCAGTCGTGTTGTTTATCTCTTGCTCATGGTGCTCTGCATTATCGCCAAACTTCTCCAAAGCACGCACGCGCTCTTTGTGGGCAATCGTCTTGAGCTGCTCATAAGCAAAGTGAAACAGCAGGCCTTCAGCCTGCTTATCGCCATTGTGCCAGCGGACAATAATATCAGTCAGTTGCATGGGTTATCCTATATCCACGAGTCTTCCGGAAGTTTTTCAAGCTCAAATACCGCCGTAGTGCGCGCTTGTTGTTTGCCAAATTGGTCGACTTGAATGTCTTGGAAGCGGCGATAAATTTTGCCATCGCTCCACTGTTTTTGAGTGGGTAGGAACTCCCACATGCTATAGCGAGGCGTGTTATCGGCGCTGTACCATTTCACACCGCTGTTGAGTTGCTCAATACTTGCTGCATTCGTACCGGTGCTGTTAAGCCACCACATATCGCCAAACTCTGCCGTGACATCTTGGGTATAGTCTTGGTTGTTTTTAGTGCATACAGCTCGCTTACTCTGTAGAACGCGCTCCTTGGCGATGTACAGACAGCGAGTGTCACCGGACGCAAGATTACGTTGGCGCCAGTAGCCTTGAAAATCGATTTGCTGTTTTTCGTCTATGGCTGAGGTAAACCATAGATGCTCAGTTAGGTTGTCGTGCTCTACCTTAGCCTTCTTGCCCAATCCTTGGGACTTTTGAGTAAGCAACTTGGTGGTAGTGTTGTAGCTGATTGCCACGGTTCGGTACTTCCAATCGCCCTCATCATCAAAGTCTTCGATATCGAATCCATTCAAGTCTTGGTGGGTGCAGCCGGTATGAGCACAGGCGATGAGCCCGCCCCAGTCGGAGTAGTCGTTTATCTTCTCAAATTCTTGCTCTTGGTAGCTTTGACTGACATTGACCTCACAGCTGCTGACGGAGCCATCATGGCTGCCATAGTAATCGCCCACATCGGGATAAAGAATCATGCCGCCATCAACAATCTTGTAGGTTGTGCTGCCAATTGGACCGTGATAATTCGGTTCGTCGCGTCGCGCGGTATCGTAAAAGCACAGGTTTCCTCGCCAGTCTCTACGTTTGAGAATCGTGTTGACTAGCTTTACATCTACTGGCGCTGTGAGTATTTGTTTGGAGGTAAAGTTCTTCTCAATGTATTGTTGACTGCTTTCTAGGTGTCTAGCTGCCTCTTGCACACTGGCGAGCGGTTTATCTGACACGCTGAGGTTTTCAGGTAGGTTGTTGAGATCCAGTGCTTTGAGTAGTGCTTGAACCTTATCTGAAGATAGCCACTCACTGTCGAGATTGATGAGATCCTCTCGGTTAGGTTCGGTATCGATGCCGAGCAAGAGTCGAACCATATTGAGGCTTTTGCTAGGGGTGGTTGAGGCGAGATTTGGTGTCACTACCTCTTGGGCTGCCACTGTAGCCAGCAGTTTATGTTGACTTGTGCTGCCTAAATAAAAACGCACTTCATCGCCGTCTTTAAACTCAAATTGGCCTTGTTGGGTGTAGCCGCTAAGCTTGGAGCTGGTTTCGTAGTAAAGGCCTGTGACTGGCGCATCGATAAAATGTCCAATCTGAATATCGGATGCGAAAACTTGCGTACTTGCAAGGGAGGCCACCATGGTCATCCAGGTAGGATTCATACGCTTCATTCTGAGGTTGTACCTATGTCTTTTTGTTCTTGTTCGGCAGAGTCCTGATCTGGCATTAACATCGCCAGCACTAGCTTCTGCTTGATATCAATCGGTAAATCTTGATGATTCAGCAAACGCATGCTGGTTAAATCCAGCATGGTTTTCAAAGAGACGGCATCGCTGCGATGGCCGTGGAACAGCAATTGGGTCATTTCAAGCAGGAGCTCATTGGAGACGCGTTGCTGTTGTTGGAGTTCAAGGTTCTTATTAATTAGCGCAGAAACAAAGCCTAAGCCGGAAATTATGAGTAGCAGTGTCAAGGCGCTAGCGAGAGGTCTGCGCTTTAACAGCTTACGACATCGATAAAGGGCGTTTGCATCGGGGTGGTCGATGGGCTTATTGTGCTGAAGAGCTTTAATGTCCGACTTCAACTCTGCAATTCGAAAGTATTGAAATGCACTTGGCTGAGTACATTTATGATAGACCCATTGCCATTCAGAATTGTGCTGGTGGCTGGGAAACAGTTTGTTGAAAATTTTACCAAGGGCATAAATGTCGCTTGATGCATCGACTTTACCAGTTTGTTTTTGTGTTGGACTGGCATAGTCGGCACTGTAAATGTGCAGGTCGGTATAGCGAGCATCATGGGTAGCGATACTAAAATCGATCACCTTGGCGTCGCCATTCTCGTCGACCAGGATATTTTCTGGCTTGAGATCCCCATGGAACACACCTTGCGCATGAGCGTGGTGAATGGCATCGGTAATATCGGAAAAAAGCGCCAGTTTCACACTATAGCTGGGGTTGGTGGTAAGCCATTGGTTGAGAGATTGACCTTTTACATGCTCAATCACCAAAAATACCGATGAGTCGGTTTCGTTGGCATCCAATACATTGGCGATATTAGGGTGATTAAGCTTAGCCAGAAGCTGCGCTTCCCAATACAGCATGGCCTTGCCAACCATGTTGGTTAGATGAGGCTCAAACACCTTAATGGCGACGGATTGCTCAAATCGACCATCACAACGCTCGGCCAGATAGACTTGGCTCATGCCGCCGCGCCCAATTCGCTCACGAACCCGATAGGGTCCGAGCTCGGTTTGAGCAATCGCAGAGCCATCGACATGCACACTGGCGTGTCGACCTAATATTTGCGTTAGATCGGAATGTGCGGTGCTCCGCTCACTGAGCAGTTCCTGGTGTAGCTTGGGATCTGAGTGCTTTAGTTTATCAAGATATGTGGCTTGCTCAGCCTCATCCATATAGTGGAAGTTGAGCAGCAGCTCAGTGCGATGTCCATGTTTCAATGTCTGGCCAATGCGTCCTTTTTAACCAGGCTAGAGGATACCGAACTGCCGCTCTATTTTCTATAATAAATCAGTAATTTATAGATCTTGGTGATGTTCTTAAGCAGGGCAATTCACTTGCTGCCAAAACCAGTTAGTTTGCGTTGGCGTTTCCCAAACGCAGGTTTGTTTTTGGCGGTAAAACACTTGCTTGATGAATCACGGTATCGCCAACCTTGGCTTGAGTGACGCCTGCTTCCCAAATGATCACTCCGGAAGGAGCCCCGGAACCGGTGTCTCCACCACCATTGCCCCATCTGAATTGCCACCACCAGTGTTTCCGCCGCCAGTGCTATCATCAGTTGGCAATGCATCGACAATGCGCACCTCTGGCCAATTGGCGTGAGAGCCGTAGAGGTTAGTGACACACTTTTCATAGTCGCCTGGAACCAGCGCTGAGTAGGCGGTTTGATATCCGACTAGGTTACATTCAAATGAAACACCACCAGGACGATCGGCATGGTACTTCCAGCTTGCTTCCCAGTTGGTATAAAGTACATCGGTCGCACCATTGAGGTTGAGGCTGCCATAAGGTGTTTGTTGCCAGCAGGTGTTGGCTTCATCGGCTTCAATGGGGATCTGGTAGTGTGCTGCTAGCCCTTCCCAATAGCGAATGCGATTAACCGGTTGGCCTTTGGTTTTGTTTTGCTCACCGCATTCGATGCCGCCGTTGATGATATTAATCGTGGTACCAAAGCCATAGCCAATACCAGCATCAATCTCACGCTGTGAAGGCGTCCATGTACGATCAATGACATGCAACATCGCAGGTTTTGGTGCTTGCGGAGTCAGGAAGAACCAAATCGCAGACGCTAGGTTTAACCAAGAATCAGCAACTAACGCGGGATTGTTAAGTAGTACAGTCGCGTCACCATCAAACATCACTTCCGAGAAAGGGCCGTAGTTAAAATGGTAGGAAAGCTGCTTGGCGCCGCGACCGAAGTACCCTTGGTTCGGTGAACATGGCCAGCGTTTGTTTTGCCAATCATTTTGACCGCACCCTGTGGTGTAGCCTTCTTGTCCTTCGGACCAGCCCATTTCACGCACATGTACTAAGGCTTGTTGCCACTCCTCCAGCGCAAGTGGGTTATCCCAAGTGTTATCAATGGCGATATGTCCGCCAGTTTCTTGGGCAAAGTGAGCAAATGCTGTAACGATAGAACGTTTACAGATGGCATCGGCATCACGTCCATCGGTGTAGTCGCCACAAAACGCAGGAAACTTACCAATGGCCTGCAAAAAACGCTGGTAGGTGTACTCAGGGGCGGCCATTTGAGTGAGAAAATCCCATTCTGAGCGCGGGAAGACGCGCTCGGCACGTTTTACGTTGCGGGATTAGTCGCCAATCCTGCGTCAATCGCATTGACGACAGTGTTCGGTGCTGTGGAGAGGGCGTTTGCCCATACCGCATACATAGGGTCACTGGTTTGGGCGGCTGCGCTGGCTTGCACTTCGCTGCGCAGTAACACGTAACCCGTGGGGTTGGTCGGATCGGGTTGCGGGTTGACTGCAAGAGCGGACAAGCTGGTACTGACGAGTGTCGCAGCCGCCAACAAATGAGAAGGTTTCATTTCACGTTCCTTTTATTTAATTTGGCTAGTTTGCAGAGACTCATGCTGGATGAGTTCTGTTGGCCAGCAGAAAAAACTAAAACAAAGGCTATGTGCTAGTTACTGTGAAAACCATTAATCCTGTGCTTGATATTCAAGCGATGCGAGGCGTTTCAAGTTAGATAGGAATGAGTATTTGCTTGATTACGCAAAGGTGTGTGGTGGTTCGAAACTTTAGATGTAGAACAGCCCAGTCGAAACTGGGCTGAAATCATAGTATGTGTGCTGCGCGGCTTTTAGCGCATAGTCACGAACTCTTCTGAGCCCGTCGGGTGGATAGCCACAACGGAATCAAAGTCTGCTTTAGTTGCGCCCATCTTCATCGCTACCGCAAAGCCTTGAATCATCTCATCCACGGTAAAGCCGATACCGTGCAGACCCACGACTTTCTCATCGTCGCCCGCACACACTAGCTTCATCTTACAAGGTTGACGGTGCTTAGTGACCGCGGTGTACATCGCTGTGAAGCCTGATGTGTACACTTTGACGTTGTCTTCGCCGTATTTCGCAACTGCTTCTGGCTCAGTCAAACCGATAGTGCCGATTGGCGGGTGGCTAAATACCACGGTTGGAACGAGGTCGTAGTCCATCTTCGCGTTTGGCTTGTTGTTAAATAGGCGCTCAGAAAGCTGGCGACCGGCTTTAACTGCTACAGGCGTTAGTTCAATACCACCTTCCATGATATCGCCCACACAGTAGATGCCTTCAACGTTGGTTGTTTGGTACTCATCAACCTTGATGTAACCGCGATCGTTAGTCTCAACGCCCGTTGCGCTTAGGTTGATTGCGTCTGTTGCTGGGTGACGACCAATTGCCCAGATAAGCTGGTCAACGTTTTGGCTCTCGCCGTTCTCTAGGTGAAGAGTCAGGCTGCCGTCTGCTTCTTTAACCACTTCTTTTGGCACAGATTGAGTGTGCAGTGTCGGACCTTCTGCATCCATTACTTCAACTAGTGTGTCGATGATCATTGGATCGAAGCTACGTAGTGGCGACTCTTTACGAACAAATAGGTGTGTTTCTGTACCCAGTGCGCTTAGCACGCCTGCTATCTCAACAGCAATGTAACCTGCGCCCACAACAGCCACACGCTTAGGTTGTGCGTCTAAGTCGAAGAAACCGTTTGAGTCGATACCGTATTCAGCACCTGGGATGTTTGGAATTGTTGGACGACCACCGACAGCGATAAGGATGTGGTCTGCTGTATATAGCTCGCCATCAACCTCTACGGTTTTTGCGTCAACGAATTTAGCAAAGCCCTTGATAACGTTTACTTTGTTGTTGCCGAGTACGCGATCGTAAGATTGGTGGATACGACCAATGTACGCTTGGCGGCTCTCAACCAGCTTGTTCCAGTCGAAGCCTTTAACGTCAACGTCAAAACCATAGTCTTCCGCGTATAGGTTCATCGCTTCAGCAATTTGCGCGCCGTGCCACATCACCTTCTTAGGGACACAGCCAACGTTTACACAAGTACCGCCTAGGTCTTTCGCTTCAATAAGCGCAACCTTCGCGCCATACATTGCCGCACGGTTTGCAGATGCGATACCGCCGCTGCCGCCACCAATACAGATATAGTCAAAATGCGTTGCCATTACGTTCTCCAAGAGCTTATAAATATTTTGATTGCTAGTACTAAAGCATATTGGGGCGCGGTCGTGAGAACTCAACAACCCAAAATGTGAGTAACAATCTCTGTCCGTATGATAAATCGAGTCTAGCAACTTTCTCCAATGGGAAAAAGTTGCGTTGATTATGACTAATAACGATTAATGTCGATGACTCTGAGAGCAGGTGCCCTCAGAGCGTCATGATTAACCGCAGCAGCTACTTGTGCCGCAGCCTGATGTTGGCGCCATATCTTTACCTTCAGCCAGATAGGTGTTGGTGAGATAGAAGTTGCTAAACAGAGTATCGAAGTCTTCAGATACGGTTTTCTCAACCAAACCCGACTCGAGAATGTTTTGTTGCCACGCTTGCATCTTAGGTAGACCACAGAAGAAGTCATAGCCTGAGTGCGCCTTCACAATGGCAGCTCGATGTAGCAAGGGTAACCACGCCATATCCACATTGCTGAGCGCATCTGATTTAAAGAATTTTGTCTCACCTGACAATTGGTTTTCCGCTTTTTGGAACGCTTTAGTCAGCTTCGCTGCTCGCTCCTCAAAGGTTGCTTTATCTTTACTGCTCATGGTGCCGCATTGAGCAAGATAGTGCTTCGAGCTAGGTAGCTCCATGCGCGGTCAAGAGCGCGCTGCTCATTACTGACGCCTTGCTCTAGTGGGCCGTACTCATCCTCGATGTACTCAATAATTGCGTCAGACTCAAACAGCGCTGTGCCGGACTCGGTCACCATCACCGGCACTTGGCCATTCGGTGAGATATCTAAAAACCACTGCGGTTTGTCTTTTAGACTGATGTACTCAATCTCGTAAGGGATTTGCTTAGCTTCCAGTGCTGCTGTCACGCGTTGAACAAAGGGACAAATCTTAAAGCTAACAATCTTAATCATGTTGGTTTCCTCACTAGGATGTAATTTAGGTGTACTGCTTCAGTACTTTCACTAGTAAGACGAGGAGAGGTTGAAAAAGACGAAAATAATTTCAATAAAGTCGAAATATTTTTTGAATGAGAGAGATTGGGGCAATAAAAAAGCGCAAGCTTGTTATGAAAAACAGATGCTTGCGCCTTGTGTTTCGTTCGCCGATTTTTATCAGCTCTTATTCTGGAACAATCCATTCCACCTTAAAGTGACCTGTTGCAGGGGCAATCTTCTCTTTTAGGTAGGGCAGAATCTCTTTCATCTGCTGCTCAAGCATCCACGGCGGATTGATAACAATCATGCCTGAAGCTGTCATACCGCGCTCGTTGGTATCAGGAGACACCCCAAGCTCTATTTGAAGGATCTTGCGAATGCCGAGCCCTTCTAGACCATCAATCATGTCGTCGATGTCATAGCGATTCACTACTGGGTACCAAATCGCGTAAATACCCGTTGCCCAACGCTTATGGCTCTGTGCAATCGCAGTCACCACATCGCGATACTCCCTGGCGAGCTCGTATGGTGGGTCAATCAGTACTAAGCCGCGACGCTCTGCTGGTGGCAAGCTCGCCTTAAGACGCTTAAAGCCATCTTCTTTGAAGATCTTAACCTGACGGTCGCGGTGAAACTCTTGCTCCAGTAGCGGGAAGTCACTTGGATGCAGCTCAGTCAGCACCATACGATCTTGCGAACGCAGATGTGCGCGCGCCACACGTGGTGAACCTGGGTAGTAACGCAGAGCATCACCGTTATTAAGCGTATCAATCGACTCGATGTAGCTGGCGATCTCTTCTGGGATGTCTGAGTTACCCCAAAGCCTGCCAATACCTTGCTTATATTCGCCCGTTTTCTCCGACCATTCGTGGGTCAGATCGTAGCGACCAACGCCAGAGTGGGTGTCGTGATAAACGAATGGCTTTTCCTTGTTTTTTAGAGAATTAAGGATAAGACTTTGTACTATGTGCTTCACGACATCGGCATGGTTGCCCGCGTGAAAACTGTGACGATAGCTCAGCAAAATAAAGACTCGGTTAGACAATAATGCACGAAGTATAACCTCTTCTTTCCCGAAGCGGCAGAGATCTTACAACTTCATCATGTCGTAAGGATTGAAATTCGAGTCCAATGACTACATTTATTTAATAATTACGCTCACTTGCTACCAAATGAGTGAGGGAACCCAATAACTAAAAAGGGACGCTGCATGTCAAACCCATTACTGACGTTTACCGACTTACCTCCTTTTTCACAAATTAAACCAGAACATGTGAAACCAGCAGTCGAGCAAGCGATTGATGCCTGCCGCGCGAAGATTGATGCGGTGCTTGAAGGCAATACCAACCCGACTTGGGACAATGTTGTTGCGCCAATCGAAGAGATTGATGACAAGCTAAGCCGCCTTTGGTCACCAGTGAGCCATATGAACTCTGTGGTCAACAGCGACGAGCTACGTGAAGCCTATGAGAGCTGTCTACCTATTTTGTCTGAATACGGCACTTGGGTGGGTCAGCACAAAGGTTTGTATGAAGCTTATAAAGCGATCAAAGGCAGCGATGAGTTTGCTGCGCTCAGCCAAGCTCAACAAAAAACCATCAAAGATTCCCTACGTGACTTTGAGCTTTCAGGCATTGGTTTGCCAGCGGACGAGCAGCATCGCTACGGCGAAATCAGCAAACGCATGTCAGAGCTAGGTTCGCAGTTTTCTAACAATGTGCTGGATGCCACCATGGGCTGGACTAAGCACATCACCGATGAGAAAGAGCTCGCGGGTATGCCGGAATCAGCACTGGCTGCAGCGAAGGCGGCGGCTGAAGCCAAAGAGCTTGAAGGCTACCTATTAACACTCGATATCCCATCTTATCTTCCGGTTCTTACTTACTGTGATAACCAAGCACTGCGCAAAGAGTTGTACGAAGCGTACGTCACTCGCGCCTCTGATCGCGGCCCGACTGCAGGTCAGTGGGACAATACAGAAATCATTTCTGAGCAGTTAAAACTGCGTCACGAAATTGCACGCTTGCTTGGCTTTGGTACCTTCAGCGAGAAATCACTGGCGACCAAAATGGCCGAGAGCCCAGCACAAGTGCTTGGTTTCTTGAACGATCTTGCGACGAAAGCGAAGCCTCAAGGTGAACGTGAAGTTGAAGAACTGCGCCAGTTTGCTGAAAAAGAGTTCGGTGTCACTGAGTTAAACCTTTGGGATATTGCTTACTACAGCGAGAAGCAAAAGCAGCACCTATTCCAGTTCTCAGATGAAGAGCTGCGTCCATACTTCCCAGAATCAAAAGTGGTTAGCGGCCTGTTCGAAGTGCTTAATCGCGTCTTCGGCATGAAAATTACTGAACGTGAAGGCGTGGATACTTGGCATGAGTCGGTACGTTTCTTCGATATCTTCGACAGTGAAGGCACACTGCGCGGCAGCTTCTACCTAGACCTCTATGCTCGCGAGCACAAACGTGGCGGAGCATGGATGGACGAATGCCGAGTGCGCCGCACCAATGCTGACGGCGAGCTGCAAACTCCTGTGGCTTACCTAACGTGTAACTTCAACAAGCCAGTAGCGATAAGCCTGCCATGTTCACTCACGATGAAGTGGTAACACTATTCCACGAAACCGGTCACGGTATTCACCACATGCTGACCAAGATTGATACTGGTGCGGTGTCTGGTATCAACGGTGTGCCATGGGATGCGGTTGAGCTACCAAGTCAGTTCCTTGAGAACTGGTGCTGGGAAGAAGAGGCGCTGGCGTTTATCTCAGGTCACTACGAGACGGGTGAGCCGCTACCAAAAGCCATGCTAGATAAAATGTTGGCAGCGAAGAACTTCCAATCAGCGATGTTTATCCTGCGCCAACTTGAGTTCGGTTTGTTCGATTTCACGCTACACACAGAATACGATCCAGACATCGGCGCACGCGTTCTGGAAACCCTTGCGGATGTGAAATCCAAGGTCGCGGTATTGCCAAGCCTAGAGTGGAACCGCTTCTCACACAGCTTTAGCCACATCTTTGCTGGTGGGTATAGTGCTGGCTACTACAGCTACCTATGGGCAGAGGTGTTGTCTTCAGACGCCTACTCTCGCTTTGAAGAAGAGGGCATCTTCAATAAAGAGACCGGTCAAAGCTTCCTAAACAACATCCTAGAGATGGGTGGCAGTGAAGAGCCGATGGAGCTGTTTAAGCGTTTCCGTGGTCGTGAGCCTGAGATTGATGCCTTGCTGCGTCATTCTGGGATTAGTGCTTAGTCTTTTACTCCTCCCCTTTATAAGGGGAGGTCGGGAGGGTGCTCTTCTTGCTTTTTGCCCATTAAAATAAAAAGCAAAAACCAAAGAGCCCCCTTCTAGCTCCCCCGGCTACGCGCCCCGTTGTTAAGGGGGAGAACCTGTTCTCACCCCTATCGTCGCATCGCAACGTGGTCATTCCTCCGATTCAAATGATATATCCGCAGTGAATAACTATTGAATAAACCCCTCCAAATCTCATTTCGTTACCAAATTGTATCCCCAACCATCCTCCCGATAATGTCACCCACTTTCACACTTCGAAAAAACAGAAGTATCCTTTCAGCCAAAATTAGGTGTTATTTAATTTTGCTTACAAAGCCTTTATGCGTTTGAAGCTCGAATAAAATCTAAGTTTGTTTTGAGTCAAAGAAGCGTCCTAGAGTGCATGTCAGCACTCCGAAAGTTAATTACAGGGATATTCAGTTTCAGGTAACTTAATTTGGCTTTCCGCTTACGCATTAATTGTTAATAAAAATGCAAAAAGCAAAGCGGAGCGTTTTCATAATTTTATTCAGCGATTGCTTTTTATCGGTTTGTCTTTCTACCGATGTCGACTGAATTTACTTGGAGAGTTACCCCATGACTAAAAAGTGGTTTACTGAAACCGTTGAAAATACCCAGCAGATGATGGGCGTGTCGACGGAGCAAGGTTTGACTTCAAAGGAAGTAGCCGAGCGTCAATCACAATACGGAAAAAACGAGCTGCAAGAGAAGGCGGGCAAATCTGCGCTTGAGCTGTTTCTTCACCAATTTAAAAATCCACTTATCTTCATTCTTGGTGTCGGTGCCATTGTTTCCTATTTCACTGGGCACCTAGTGGATGCAATCGCGATTACGGCGATCATCTTTATCAACGCGTTGATTGCTTTCTGGCAAGAGTTCAAAGCTCAGAAAGGCATGGAAGCGCTACGTCAAATGGCGGCACCATCGGCACAGGTTAAGCGTGATGGTGAGTGGATGGACATCCCAGCGAGCGACATCGTTCCGGGTGATATCCTAAAAATCAGCACAGGTGACATCCTAGCGGCTGATGTACGTATTCTTGAGGCTAACCGTCTATCTATCGACGAAGCAGCGCTAACAGGTGAGTCTGAGCCAGTAGACAAGACGTCTAAGGTTATCGAAGACGAAACCGTGGGTCTTGGCGACCAGCTAAACATGGGCTTTATGACCACGATGGTGACATCGGGTACAGGTCTAGGTGTAGTGGTTGCGACCGGTATGCAGACCGAAGTAGGTCACATCGCTGACCTAATGGCGAACACCGAAGAAACCAAGACGCCAATGCAAGAGCGAATGGACACCATCGCGAAGACGCTAATGCTAGTCGCACTGGGTGTGGTAGCGGTTGTATGTGCTATTGGTCTTTACTACGGCATGCCTTGGCTAGAAATCCTAAACACAGGTATCTCACTGTCTGTAGCTGCGATTCCTGAAGGTCTTCCTACGGTTATCACGATCGTTCTAACCATGGGTTCTACTCGCATGGTGAAGAACAATGCGCTTGCTAAGCAACTGGCCGCGATTGAGACGCTAGGTTCGACCACGGTTATCTGTTCAGATAAGACAGGTACGCTAACTCAAAACCAAATGCAGGTAATGAAGGCGTACGATGCAAGCGGTCGTTACTGGGAAGTAAGCGGTAAAGGCTTCAGCCCTGAAGGTCAATTCAAGCCGCTATCGCACAGCACAGATGCGAAGCAAAGCCCTGAGATGATGAAGGGTCTGGTCGTCGCGACGCTATGTAATGATTCTGAATACATCATGGACGGCGACAAGTCGACCGTGCGTGGTAACCCAACTGAGGGTGCTCTGATTGTGGCAGCAGCGAAGGCAGGTCTAAACCAGTCTGAGATGCTAACGTCAGGTGGCTACTCTATCGTTGAGAAATTCCCGTTCGACTCGTCTCGTAAGATGGCGTCGGTTATCGTGAAAGGCCCTGAGGGCAACCACTTCCTTGCTATCAAGGGGGCGCCAGATGTGATTCTTCGCAACGCAGCCGGCTTTATGGTTGACGGTACGTCTGTTGAGCACACGCCAACAGCATCGGACGGCAACCTTGCACTAGCGACTAGCCCAAGTGCTGAGATCGTTGCAAACTACGAAGCGGCGATTGCCAACTTTGCTCAAGACGCACTACGTACGCTAGCTGTTGGATTCAAAGAGCTAACAGAAGCAGACCTAGAGCGTGACTTTGAAGAGCTAGAGAAAGACATTACGGTGTTGGGTCTTTACGGCATCATGGATCCACCGCGTCCAGAAGTACGCGATGCGATTGAAAGCTGCTACCAAGCAGGTGTGAGAACGGTAATGATCACTGGTGACCACGCGCTAACAGCGGCAGCGATTGCACGTGATATCGGTATAATCCGTAGTGAGAAAGATTTGGTTGTAACGGGTGCAGAGCTTGATGAGATGGACGATGACAAGCTTCGTCAAATCTGTCCAGAAGTAGCGGTATTTGCTCGTGTAACGCCAGAGCACAAGCTGCGTATCGTTCAGGCTCAGCAGTTCAACAACGAAGTAGCAGCGATGACAGGTGACGGTGTGAACGATGCGCCAGCACTGCGCCGTGCAGATATCGGTGTTGCTATGGGTATTACTGGTACGTCTGTAGCGAAAGACTCAGGTGACCTTATCCTACTGGATGACAACTTCAGCACTATCGTGAAAGCGGTACGCCAAGGTCGTCAAATCTTCGATAACCTTCGTAAGTTCATCCGTCAGGCTCTGACTGCGAACGTGGGTGAAGTATCGGTTATCCTGTTTGCGTTCCTAATGATGGGGCCAGAGGCTATCTTGCCGCTAACACCACTGATGATTCTATGGATCAACTTGGTATCGGACGGCCTACCAGCGCTAGCGCTAGGTGTTGAGCCAGAAGAGAAAGATCTGATGGAGCGTAAGCCTCGCAAACGTAACGAGAGCTTCTTCAGCGACCACTTAGGTACTCGTATCCTAACTCGTGGTCTAGCACTGGGTGGCATGAGCTACATGGCGTTCAACTGGGCACTAACCAACGGCTTCTCTGCGAACTACGCACAGACAATGGCATTTGCGATGCTAGTCTTTGCTCAGCTATGGCACCTATTTGACTCTCGTACATTTACGTCGCTATACCGCAGAAACCCATTCACCAACCCGTACCTACTAGGTGCAGTAGCGGTGTCAGCGATTCTATCGCTAGGGGTTATCTACACAGGTCTAGGTCAGCTAATCTTCAACACGGAAGCACTAGCAGCAGGTCACCTATTCGGTGTCATCATGGCAGCATCACTACCGACGCTTGTTATGTCTGCAGTGAAAGAAGCAACTAAGACGAAGTGGGTTTAATCCTTCACTTTAGATAGTAAAAAGGCGCTCTGATGAGCGCCTTTTTTTGAGGTGAGCGGTTAAGGATTCACATTGCGACTAATTGGATTTTGCAACGAAATCAGCGTCTCCGTCGATTGCACCTCTTCAATCGCCTGCAGTTTATCGATCAGCACGTGCTGTAGCTCTTCAATCGAGCGACACATCAACTTCACGAAGATGTTATACGCACCAGTGGTGTAGTAGGCTTCGACCACTTCATCCAATGCATTAAGCTTTTCTAGCGCCGAGTGATAGTCACGCGCGGCGTAGAGGTTGATACCGATAAAGCAGCACACGTCATAACCGAGCTTTTTGGTATTCACCACCACCTCTGTACCTTCAATGATCCCGGCCGCTTTCATCTTCTCGATACGCACGTGAATCGTCGCAGGGCTCACATCAAACTGTTTTGCCATTTCGGCATACGGGCGACGAGCGTCTTCCATCAAGGTTTTTAGGATTGCTTTATCCAAATCGTCGAGATTGTTGGTGCCGTGCATATCGAATCCTTTGTTTGAGTGAGTGGACGACATCGCTGAACACGTGCCGTTTCATTGGTGCACAAGCTTATCACTATTTTTGCGCAGCCGTCTTTGTGTCGATCACGCTTATTGGTCGCGCTATCGACTTGAGGTACACTGGCGCCCATTGCCTTTTATCGGAGCTTCACTTTGCACATTCAACTCATTTGCGAACATCAACCACGTCAACCAGAGCTTCAGCAACTTGCTGAGCGTTGGGGATTGGTGGCGTCTGACGATTCCGAATTTGCGTTGGTGTTGACCGAACAAAGACTGGAGCTTCGTAAACTCGATGAGCCGAAGCTGGGTGCGATTTACGTCGATCTTGCTGGTGGTGCAGTGGCCCACAGACGCAAGTTTGGTGGTGGCAAAGGTCAAGCTATCGCCAAAGCAGCAGGCTTAAACAAAGGGGCGACACCAACGGTACTTGATGGTACTGCGGGTTTAGGTCGCGACGCCTTTGTGCTCGCGTCTCTTGGCTGCAAGGTGCAGATGGTAGAGCGCCATCCTGTGGTCGCCGCATTGCTTGATGATGGCCTTGAGCGCGCCAAACAAGATCCGGAAATTGGCGAGTGGGTGAGTGAGCGTATGTCACTGCTGCATGCGTCGAGCCTAGTTGCTTTAGGTGAATTGGATACCTTGGGTGAACTTGCCGATGACAACGCCTTTATCAAGCCAGATGTTGTGTATCTAGACCCTATGTATCCACATCCAGAGAACAAAAAGAAATCGGCGCTGGTGAAAAAAGAGATGCGTGTTTTTCAATCTTTGGTTGGCGCAGATACCGATGCAGACGGACTGTTGGAGCCAGCTCTTAAGCTTGCGGCAAAACGCGTTGTGGTCAAACGTCCAGACTACGCTGAATGGTTGGATGAGAAAAAACCGACAATGGCGATTGAGACCAAAAAAAATCGCTTCGATGTTTATGTTAACGCATCAATGAGTTAATCCTTTCCTATATGTTTTTTGAGTAACTTGCTCTGGTGTAACTGGAGCAAGTTACTTGCAACCGCTGCCATTTGACGTTATATCTAACTAAGAATCATTCCTGTTTTCGTTGTGGTTAGTTGGAGATTAAGTGGTATGACTAAACGCTTGTGCAAGTTGAATCGTCGCGACATCAGTGACAACCTTGGTGACATCCATCGTTTGGTCGCAGAACCTAAGTTCCTGTGCCGCTCTTGCTCACGTTCATCTGCCGATAAATCCACTCTTTGCAAACCGGCTGCCATCCCGCCAGCATATTGTCAGAGCAAGCCTCTGACTGAACAGCAGCAATGCGGCGTGTTGGCTGAAGCACTGCCAACCACGCCCACGCCGAAACTCACCAAGACGGCCAATAAAGCTGAGCCTAAATCCGCGACCGATATTCCAATGACCGAAGAGTTAAGCCTAGAAACAGTCGACAAGAAGTCGCTGAAGCGTGCCAAAAAAGCACTCAAAGCGCAGAAAAAGGCACAGAAGAAATTGCGTAAAGTGCTGAAGAAAAGTCAGAAACTACTACGCAAACAGAGCAAGCTTGAGCACAAGTACCAGTTAGCGGCAGCCACGGTCGAAAAGCAGGTTATGAAAGTGCAGCCAGAACAGCTGCACTAATAAGGTCTTTGTATTGAGCGAAGCCTAGCTGTTTGCCAGTTGGGCTTCTGCTTTTGGTTTGACCCAAATCTCGTTCACCACGAGTGATAGCAAGATAATCCCACCACCAATCGACAGTTTCACCAAGTCCACATCGCGATTCCAAATCACAATGTTAACGATAAGCCCTGCTGGCACCAGAAGGTTATTCATTACCGCCAATGCGCCAGCGTTGACCATTGTCGCGCCTTTGTTCCAGATAAAGTAGCCCAACCCAGAAGCAATGGTGCCTAGGTAAATAAGCACGCCCCACTGTACACCGGTCGTCGGCATCTTATCGAAGCTACCAAAGATCGAGAATGCGATGGTCGCAACCACAGTCGCGCCAATGTAGAAGTAACCAAACACACTGTGCTGTGGCAATTCAACTTGCTCTTGTTCCATCACGTATTTGTAACCCACCTGACCGATGGCAAAACAGAGGTTCGCGCCTTGCACGACCAAGAAGCCCATCAAGAAGTTTTCGTTAATGCCAGCAAACTTGATGAACGCCGCGCCAGCGACCGCAATTGCCGCCGTTACCAAATACCATGGTGAGAAGCGACCTTTGAGCAAGTCATAGAACAAGGTGACGTAGATCGGTGTGAAAACGGTAAACAGCAGCACTTCCGGCACCGAAAGCAGCAAGAATGATTGGTAGTAGAAGCAGTACATCAGCCCAAGCTGGATACCACCAATCGCCATCAATTTGGCTTTCAGCTTGTTAGGAACTTGCTTGAACTTAGTGAACGGCAAAAAGACCAGTGCCGCCAGGACAACGCGCATCAGTACCGAAAACCAAGAATCAACCTGACCCGCGAGATAAACCCCAATTAGGCTAAAAGAAAAAGCCCAAAGCAGGGTAACAGAATAGAGATAACCCATAGTTAACAATTATCATTTAATAACAAATGCAGTCAGTGTAACACTTTTCGTTACGATGAGAGATCCGATCAAAAAAGGCTTCCGAAGAAGCCTTTTGCTATTTTTAGTCTTTGATCGGCACGACCAACATGTCGACAGGGGAGGTGTTGATAAGCTGTCTGGTAGACGACAGGATTTTGCTCCAAAAGTCCTGATGGTGACCACACACCACTAAATCGACATTGTATTCACCGATGGTATCGCGCAGCTCATTGCTTAAGTCACCGCTGCCAACCAATGAATGTTTAATCGGGTAATTCGCGTACTCGGCAAATTCTTTTAGCTGAGTCATCGAGGCCTCCATGGCCTGATGCTGCGTCTCTGCCATATTGAGGTCAATTAAGCCGGTATAAAGCTCGGCATAGTTGACGTCGATATGGATAAACGATATCTCGGCATCCAATGGTTTCGCGAGTGAGACCGCTTTGTCTATGAGCATTTTGCTTTCTTCTGAGAGATCTAATGCGACCATAATATGTTTGTAACTCATAACGCACTCCTCCTGACGTTCGTCCTACTAAAAACATAGCATTTTGCGCCTGAAAATTATGCTGATGTGATCCCAAATCGGTCGTCATAGCTATAAAACTCTGCCTTGTCGTGACTAAATACAATGAGTTTCTCTCAATAATTTTCTCAACTACAAGACGACAAAATGTGAGCAAAGTCGCCAAAGTTTTCTAGAATCAAAGTAAGCGCTGAGTACACAGTTGTTGCCAGGTTTGGGCATGAGATCAGAAGACTCCTCAATTAGTTATGTTATAGTGGCGTTAATTCCAGTTACGAAATTAGGAGTCGTAAATGCTTTCTCCATCTATGGTTCAACACCTGAACGAGCAAATTAACCTCGAATTCTTTTCATCCAACCTATACTTACAAATGAGTGCTTGGTGTGAAGACAAAGGATTTGAAGGCGCGGCAGAATTTCTTCGTAAGCATGCGGACGAAGAAATGCAGCACATGCAAAGATTGTTTACCTACGTAAGCGAAACCGGTGCATTGCCAATTTTGGGCAGTATTGAAGCACCTCGTCACGATTTTGAAAGCCTTGGCGATGTGTTCCGTGAAACGTACAAACATGAGCAGATGATTACGGAGAAAATCAACAAGCTGGCGCACGTTGCCTTCTCGGCTCAAGACTACTCAACGTTCAACTTTCTTCAGTGGTATGTTGCGGAGCAGCATGAAGAAGAAAAATTGTTTAAAGGGATCTTAGATAAGCTAGAACTCGTAGGTGAAAATGGACAAGCGCTATTCTTCATTGACAAGGATTTAGCAACGTTAGCAAAAGAGGGTTCTTCTTCCATTATGGACGCCCCAGCTGAGTAATATCAGCGTTTAAAAGACCATTGATTGTCTTTTTCTCTTGGGTGTCTAGGAAGACGTAGGGAGGAAAAGATGATCAGTGGAGACACTATTCTATTAGCATTGATGCTCATTACCTCAGTCAATATGGCGAGGTATCTCACAGCACTACGCTCACTTATTTTTATCATGCGTGAGGCGCATCCGCTCTTGTACCAGCAAGTCGACGGACGCGGATTTTTCACGACGCACGGCAATATGTCGAAGCAAGTGAGGCTGTATCACTATCTCAAAAGCAAAGAATACCATCACCACCATGATCCGGTGTTTACCGATAAGTGCGACCGTGTACGTGAGCTGTTTGTACTCTGCGTGGCGCTGACAGGTGTGACTCTTCTTGCTGGGTTTATGCTTTAGACGATAGAGAACAATAAATAACAGGGTGGGTTGCCGTCGTGATCGACGCAACAAACTTGGTGTCAGTCTCCAGCTGCGTAGCAGCGTTGGAAGTGTTGGCTTTAGTCGATGAAGCCGCTAGAATAGCGCCAGATTGTTGAAGGGATGTGCAATACGCACATCCTTTTTTTATTCAAATTTTGTCGGAAAACCGTGATGAATCAGAAAGTTGATGTGGTAATTATTGGTGCAGGTGCTGCGGGGCTGATGTGCGCAGCAGAAGCAGGCAAGCGAGGTCGTCGCGTGCTGGTGCTGGATCATGCCAAAAAACCAGGTCGTAAAATTCTGATTTCTGGCGGTGGTAAGTGTAACTTCACTAACTACGATGTGTCGGCAAACAACTACCTGTGTCAGAACCCACACTTCGTAAAGTCAGCACTGTCGCAATACACTAACTGGGACTTTATCTCACTAGTCAGTAAATACGGTATTGAATTTGAAGAGCGCGATCATGGTCAGCTGTTCTGCTTAGAGTCAGCGAAAGACATCGTTAAGATGATGCTCTCTGAGTGTGAATCCCCAAACATTCAGTTCCGCTACCAAACAGATGTGCACAGTATTGAGAAAACCGAACAAGGTTTCTCATTACACGCCGATACCGACACGATTGAATGTGACTCTCTAGTGGTGGCCACAGGCGGCCTTTCAATGCCAAAACTGGGCGCGACGCCGTTTGGCTATAAGATTGCTGAGCAGTTTGGTCTTGAATCGTGCCGACGACTGCGGGTCTGGTGCCGTTTACGTTGCACAAAGAAGACAAAGAAGACTTCGCTGAGCTCTCTGGTATTGCAGTCCCAGCGGAAATCACCGCGAATGATGGCACGCTATTCAAAGAAGCTTTGCTGTTTACTCACCGTGGGCTATCTGGTCCATCAGTACTGCAGATTTCTTCTTTCTGGAAGCCGGGACAAAACGTGTCGGTAAATCTAGTGCCAGAGGCAGATATTGAAGAGCTTCTGACGCGCTCGCTAGAGAAACACCCTAATCAAAGCCTGAAAAATACCTTGGCGCGTGTGTTGCCAAAGCGCTTGGTCGAAGTGCTGATTGAGCGCAAAGTCTTTGCTGATAAACCGCTGAAGCAATACAACCCTAAAGAGCTGGTGGCGATTCGTGAGTCACTAGAGAACTGGACGATTGCACCCAATGGTACTGAAGGCTATCGCACCGCAGAGGTGACGCTGGGTGGCGTCAACACTAACCATCTTTCTTCTAAAACCATGGAGTGTAAGTCTATCGAGGGCTTGTACTTTATCGGTGAGGTGATGGACGTGACGGGTTGGTTAGGTGGTTATAACTTCCAGTGGTGTTGGTCGTCCGGGTTTGTGGCGGGTCAGCACGTCTAATTTCAGACCAGAAGCGTAGAGCTTTTTCTTGATACATTTTAGCCCCCTTTTCGGGGGCTAATTCAAGCATTCTTACATTGACGCGGTACTATTTTAGCGCCAATTTTAGTCGCAATAAGGCGTTAACTTGCCTAACTCGATAGCCGTCGTATCCCAGTTAAACTCATCATTATCGCTGACGTAATAATAGATCACATCATTTGGTAGCATCACAAACTGTATGCCGCCATAGCCAGACATAAACGGAATCATCACTTCGCACCCTGCATCAACCGCTACAGATTTACCCCACATACTATTCGCGTAGTATTTATTGGTGATGGTCGTAGGTAAAGGGGGGATGTTGGGTCGTCGAATAACGCTATGGCGAGTTCAGATGGATCCAGTAGCTGCTGTCCGTTAATAGCTCCTCTATCAATAGAGGTAAACTTGGACAATTTCACTATGTCATCACTAAGGAAAGTTAAGCCAAATCCACCAAATGGCATGCCTTTGCTGTCGTAAGTTCGACGTGTATCTTTCGAGCCCTCATCAATCGCTAATGGCGACCAAATATCTGCAACCAATACATCGTCGAATACATCAAAGTTGTTGCCCAATTGACTCTTGGTAAAGTTCTGAGCGGCAACGGTCGCAATATAGGTATCCGTCGTGTGGTAGATAAACAACGACCCTGGTGCCGATTTACGAGGGTAGCGACTTATTGAGTAGTCGAGCTTATCTTGGTGGTTAAGGACTAAGAAAAAGCCCGAATCATTGGCTGTCGAACCTTCATCACTCATCGAACTTGAAGATAATCGATAATTTCCCGTCGCCATGTCTAACGCATGATTTGGTGTCACATCTTGCCAGTCACCCTCGGGATCATTCAATGTTTCCGGCACTAGGGAAGTCAGGTCTGTATCCATGTAGCCGGGATACATGGCTTCTAGTCTCATCGAAACCATACCAGCAAATGCGGTTTTGGCGGTTGAGTACGATGCATTCTCAAGCGATCGCAATACGGGAATGCCCCTTGTCTTGTGTTGCATTCAGCTCTGTAATGGATACCGTTGAAAAACACGCCATACGCAGTCATATGCTCGGGCGTCACACCGCTACCAATATTGGCAAGGTTCAAACCAACGCTTGGGTAGTCACTGATTAACTCACTTAGTGCTCGGGTTTCAATTTTTGAATGCTCATACGCTTGATGTGATTGCTTCAGGGCTAAGCTTTCTGACACTGCATGAGGCGTATAGGTCGCTGCTACGCTTCCCCACATATCAAACTGATAATAGAGACAGGTTTCTGAGGCAATTTGATAGGCGACCTGACTGACGGTTTGGCTATCAAAGGTAAACGTCATCAAGCCATTGTGGACACAATTCGAGTTCTTTTGGATAAGAGAGAAAGGAATAGCTGCTCGACTTGCTCCATTATCCGAGTTTTCTTTCCAGACTCTTCCCGGTTCTAAAATGTACTCCCAATACGGGTGAGAGCCCAGATTGATGCCGCGTTTAACAGGAATGAGGTGGGTACCACTCTGGACAAATGAAAAGGAGAAGTCTGGAATATGTTTTCTAGGGTCATCACTATTACCAGTGTAACGGAAGGTGTCTCGGTGTTCGGTAAACTGCCCGACTCCAGCACTCTCCGGGTTTATTAGCGTTAAAGTGCCTTCAAAGTTATGCTCTGGTTGAGCTGCTTCAGTCGGTAACGCAAACGCCTGAGTCATGGCAAGATAGATAATTGGATTAGGGCTATTAAGCTCTGTGAACGAGAGTTGGGAGCGACTCACATTGCCACTGCCAATGAGCGGGTCATAGTTCTCCGTATAGTCTCCACTGTTATCTTCAACCCCATAGCCACTCAACGTAACTTGAATTGTCGGGCTTTGAGGGTCATTGCTATCTAGAGTGAGTGTTCCTGTTTTTAATCCGGATGTTGTCGGTTCAAACTGCACTGTGACATCGCAGGAGGCGTTTTGGTTCAGCGATGTGCTATCACACTCATTTTGAACTAGCAGATAATCGATACCAGATACCTCAGCGCTGTTTACAGTGAGTGGCTGTGCTCCCAGGTTGGCAATCGTTATTTGTTGCTGAGTCTGGCTATTTAGTAACTGGTTACCAAAGTTGGCTTGTTCAGAGACTGAAATGCTAGGCGCTTCTCCGCCTGAACTGGTTGTTCCTGTGACTGAAACATTTTCAACATAGCAGTGATCAGCACCACCGGTTTGCGCTCTAAAACGAAGAGTTAGGCTGTTGCTTGAAGGAAGAGATATCGACGATGAATAAAAGTCACCACTGTCTTGTCCATTGGTGAGCGATGACATTTGCGTATAACTGTTGCCATCGTCGATTGAGTATTCCGCAATACAATAATCCGCAGACTCAAGAAGCCTCGCTGCAAGCATGTAGCTTACAGTGAGATCACTATAACCGCCGGTGTTAATACTCCTTTCTATTGAGCCAGTCTCCTTCAGATAGGCCGAAGAACCGTCAATCACCACAGAGTCGCTGGTACTGGTATTACCGTAGACTGTCCAATTAGACAGTCCAGAATTAAAGTCATCGTAAAAAAGCTCATTCGCTACTGTTGGTGTTGAAAGAATCGCAACAGATATTAGCGAGAGACAGAGTGAAGGCTTCATTCTATTTCTCCAAATATAAAGTCAATGTTCTTCCCTGAATAGGGACTTTATGATTGCGAAACATAGAAATCGGCAATTAGTGTCGCACACATTTAACGGCTCACAATCGAACTAATAATAGAAAAGCCAAAATGGGTGATAGGTACCAGTTGCTACTATTTCGTGGTACCAGCGAAAGGTTATATCTGCCATGAATCGTCTTAATCTGGTACCAGAAAATAGTGCTAACTGGTACTAAACCGAGCAAACCGATTCGCCTATTCTCAAACTTATATTAGTTGGGAGAATGAATGATGGAATATACACTTAATAATGAACTGCTCGCTGCATTTAATCATCAAACTGACCACTCAATTACGGTTTATAACCCACACGATGACTCTATTGTTGGCTATATCCCGTCGGTTTCTATTGAAGAAATTAACCACAAAATACAATGCTCTAAAGTAGCGCAACAAGAATGGCAAAATACCACTGCCAGCCATCGCGCTGCCATTTTAAATAAGTGGTTCGAGCTGGTGATTGAGCACAGTGATGAGCTAGCGCAAATCATGACGCTTGAGCAAGGCAAACCGCTGCTCGAAGCCAAAGGTGAAGTGGTTTATGGTGCCAGTTTCATTAAGTGGTTTGCTGAGGAAGCCAAACGTACCTACGGCGACACTATACCTGCACCTGCCATGGGTAAACGCTTGATGACCACTAAGCAACCGATAGGAGTGACGGCGGCTATCACTCCTTGGAACTTTCCTATTGCCATGATCACTCGTAAGGTGGCGCCGGCATTAGCAGCGGGTTGCAGCTGCATTGTGAAACCTGCAAACCAAACGCCGCTGTCGCTTACGCCATTGCAGAACTTGCGTATCAAGCTGGCCTTCCCAAAGATCTGCTGTTTGTCATTAATAATCACTCTTCAGTGCTGGTTGGTGACCTACTCTGTCAGCATGAAGACATCAAGAAACTGTCTTTTACAGGCTCCACAGAGGTAGGCCGCACATTACTTAAACAAACCGCAGACACCATAAAACGTACCTCGATGGAGCTTGGCGGCAACGCGCCTTTTGTTGTCTTTGAGGATGCGGATATTTCGAGTGCTGTTCAAGGCGCAGTCGCGTCTAAGTTCCGAAATGCAGGGCAGACGTGTGTCTGCGCCAATCGCTTTTATGTTCAAGACGCTATCTATGATGAGTTCGTTGACCAATTTGTTTCTGCTGTCTCACAGCTGAATGTGGGCTATGGCTTGGAAGCCGATACCCATGTGGGCCCCTTGATTGATAGTAAAGCGAAAGACAGCATCTTAGCGCTCATTTCTGCTGCGTTGCAGCAAGGTGCCAATCTGCAATATGGCGGCGATAAGTTAACGGGCAACTATTTACAGCCAACCGTACTAACCAATGTCACCCGCGACATGGACATTGTGCAAACCGAAATCTTTGGCCCCATCGCGCCTGTGATCCGATTTAAAGATGAAGGTGACCTTATCGAGCAGTGCAATGACACTATCTATGGCTTGGCTAGCTATTTCTATACCAAAGATATTCAACGCGCGTTCAGGGTGGCTGATGCCTTAGAGTTTGGAATGGTTGGTATCAATGAGGGCATTATTTCCACTGAAGTCGCTCCATTTGGCGGTATCAAACAATCCGGTTTCGGCCGGGAAGGTGCAAAACAAGGAATCGAAGAGTACCTCAACACCAAGTACGTCTGTTTCGGTAATCTTTAACTCTCAGCGAAGGAAAGAAAATGAGCAATCTAGATTGGCAAAAAAGAAAAGACGCGGTTATTGCACAAGGTATGGGTAACCTCGTCCCTATTTACATTGAGCAAGCCCACAACGCGATGTTAACGGATATTGAAGGCAATCAGTATATTGATTTTGCATCAGGCATCGCCGTTACTAACACGGGTCACTCACATCCGAAAATTGTTGCTTCGGTAACGGAGCAGTTGCAACAATTCAGCCATACCTGCGCTATGGTGACGCCCTATACCAGCTTCGTCACATTGGCTGAAAAACTCACTCAGCTAGCGCCTGGAGAATTTGATAAAAAGGCCGTGTTTTTGACGACGGGCGCAGAGGCGGTTGAAAACGCAGTGAAAATTGCTCGCGCGCACACTAAGCGCAGTGGCGTTATTGCATTTAAAGGCGGTTTTCACGGTCGAACTAACATGTGCATGGGGTTAACTGGAAAGGTAAACCCTTACAAAACGGGCTTTGGCCCATTCCCGAACGAGATTTACCACGCTCCGTTTCCTAATGCCCTTCATGGCATCTCCGTTGAACAAAGCCTTGAAGCGCTCAACGATTTATTGAAGGCGGATATAGAGCCTTCTCGTGTTGCTGCAATTATTTTTGAACCGATTCAAGGTGAAGGTGGATTTTATGCCGCGCCAAAAGCTTGGACAGAAGCGATAAGAGCATTGTGTGATGAACACGGTATCGTGCTCATATGCGATGAAATCCAAACTGGTTTTGCTCGTACGGGAGCCATGTTTGCCTCCAGTCATACCGAGTTGGTGCCAGACATTACCACCATGGCAAAAGGAATAGCAGGGGGTTCCCTATCTCGGCTGTGGTTGGCAAAGCTGACATTATGGACAGTGCTCTGCCTGGCGGCTTAGGTGGCACCTATGCCGGTTCTCCATTAGCTTGCACTGCTGCTCTTAGTGTTCTTGAGATAATTGAGCAAGAACAATTGTGCCATCGTGCGGTAGAAATAGGGCAGTTGTTTAAGGACAAACTCAGCGCCATGCGCAGAGAGCTGCCGTGTATTAGTGAGGTGCGGCAAGTTGGCGCTATGATAGCGATAGAGCTGGATAATCCGCGGAATGGAGAGCCACTTGCGCACGTCACCAAGCAATTGGTAACAGCCTGTGCGCAGCAAGGTGTGATCATTTTATCTTGTGGCGTTAAAGGTAATGTCATCCGTTTCCTGCCGCCGCTAACTATTGATAGTGAGACGATCGAAAAAGGCTAATGACCGTTTATCAATGCCTTACGAAAATCATCAATCAAAATTTGACTCAGTCGCCGTAAGACCTTGCTTGGCCTAGTGAGAGTTAACTAACTCTATGAATTGATGGTGTATTTGGAATCTGAGTCACGTATTTACAGTTGTGAATCAGGTTCCAATACAACGCGCGATCTTGGTCTCGGAAAATAACAATTCGTTAACCAATACTGTTGATAAGATAATCAATCGTTGAGGCTTGCAGTGTTAGAGAAGTACATTCAAATCGATCCCAGCCTATCCTTGTCACTGCAAGACCAAATCAAAACGGGTATTACGCATGCGATCACGAGCGGCTTTCTAGATAGAAACGTACCTATCACGTCTTCCCGAAAGTTAGCCACCAACCTTAAAGTATCCCGAAACACTATCCTTAGAGTCTACGAGCAGCTCAATGCTGAGGGCTTTTTTGTTTCGCGTGAACGTAAGGGTTACTACATTAATCCCGAGCTCAATATTAAGCCTATTCAACGTACGACAAATGACCAACATCAGACTCTGCCCTGGAAAAACTATGTCAAGCTTACCTCGCTGGAGGCTACGCCATCTCCGCAAGAGCTAAGTGAATATCCCTATCGCTTTATTCATGGGATGGTGGATGAGACAACATTTCCTGTGGCTGAATGGCGTAAATGTGCCATTCAGTCGTTGAACAAAATCAACAGTAAACGTTGGACGTCTGAGTTTGAGAATTATGACGAACTGATTGAGCAAATTAGGACGAGAGTGTTGCCCCGACGAGGAGTGTTCGCTCAGCACAACCAGATCATGGTTACCATGGGAACGCAGCATAGTTTAAACCTCATCAGCCGCTTACTGACTGATGGGAGCACGACAGTTGGTATCGAAAATCCGGGATACCCAGAAGCGGTGAATCAGTTGGGAGCAAAAACAGATCATGTCATCCCTATTGATATCGATGAACAAGGAGCCGTAATTAACGAGTCACTGCATTCATGCGATTTAGTTTATGTCACTCCGAGTAACCAGTTTCCTACCACAGTGCGAATGTCGAAGCAAAGAAGACAAGCATTGCTTAAAGCTGCTGAGGAGCACGATTTTCTGGTTATCGAAGATGATTTTGAACATGAAACGAACTTTATTGATGAAGACATTCCCGCACTGAAAGGTGAGATTGATAGTGAGCGGATTATTTACCTTTCAAGCTTCTCTTCTACAATCGCACCGGGTCTGAGGCTGGGCTTTATTGTCGCTGCCCCTCCTTTCATCGAATTGGCGAAACGCCTTCAACAGCGCAATCACACTTGCCCCCCAAAGAATAACTGTCAGACTCTGGCTCTGTTTCTTAAGTTGGGTTACTACGATTCATTGATACACCGACTTCTGACTCGTTATCGCAGTAAATGGCTCACTATGGAAAAGGCGCTCAATTTCTATTTTCCACAGTCAGGGGTCGCCTCTGCATTATCTGGCACTGCTTTTTGGATCGACTATAAACCAGGTTTTGATGCCAATAGGTTAGCCAAAGTGGCTCAGCAGCATGGCATTTTGATCAATTCTGGTGAGAAGTATTATTTTTCTAACGCAAAGAAAAATGGGATTCGACTCAGTTTCAACTCTATCGACGAAAGCGATATCCGAGAGGGCATCAAACGCTTAGCGCTTCTGGCTCAACATATCATGCCCGATGACTCCTTCGAAACGGTACAAGGACAACGGCTGGAGGCTTCGGAAGTCAGAGAGGTGGTCGATGATTACATAATTTGCACCACCGACTGCTTCAACATTCCTTACAAAGTGACGTTTCAGCAAGATGGTCGAATGCACGGTATGTCCAATCGCCCCAATGATGAGGACGAAGGCTATTGGTGGTTAGAAGAAGACACTTTGTGTATTCAGTGGAAGAAATGGCAATTTTCCGACGTGCGAAGGCAAAGACTAGTCCGCCATAACAATACTCTTTACCGCTTTGATGAAAATGGCCTTTTGGTTTCGAAGGGAACGCTACTGCCAAAGGCATCAATACCATCTTGCTAAGTCGAAATGTGGTTGAGATAAATGTCACAAGTTTGTTAATTTTTAATTTTCTTTTATTCACGAAAGTAAGAGGCCGCTCTAGCAAGGGAATTGGTTTTACTTTCTACCGTTCGATATATATCGCTAAACATTTCATTTGACTAAGTATATAGGCTGATACTTTTCTATTTTTCGATGTAAATGACTATTCCAGTAGGAGGGGAATGTAAGTTACTTGCCAGTTGAATACTGGTCGATAGAAATAAATCCGTTCTTCATGGTTGTTAACAAATCTGGATCCAACGATAACCTCAACTGGTACTACTCGATAGTTACCCTGAGCGCTATTTTTTAAATGTCTTGAACAGGAAGTAAACAAACAAGGCCTTACTCTGGTCAAATAATTACAAGGAAGCATTATGTTATTACGCAAACATAAATTGACTGCTATTGCGCTACTGACGCTCGCGACTGGTTATACACATGCCTCTGCGCTCAACACAGCGACATTTGCCACATATACCGATATAAAAGATTGGGATCCTGCGGTTGCCTTTTCTACCGAAGTCATCATGCTTAGTAATGTCTACGAACCATTGGTCTGGTATAACCCTCCTGGCTCAAAAGAGACCTTCAGTCCAGCACTAGCAAAGAGCTGGAGTGTGAGTGATGACGGCTTAACGTGGACGTTCCAGCTAAGAGAAGGTGTGCAGTTTCACGACGGCACGGCATTTGACTCCGAAGCTGCCAAATTTTCTATAGAGCGCACCGTCGCTATGAAAAAAGGGGCCTACTATATTTGGCCTAAGATGGAAATTACGACACCTGACGCGACTACGCTCGTCATCAAAACGGAGAAGCCATCGCCTATCGATCTTATTGCCTCATCACAATACGGTGCCTATATCTATTCACCAGCGGCTGCCAATAAAGGAACTGACTGGTTTAATCAGGGCAATGCTGCAGGAACGGGGCCGTATCAAGTCACCCAATGGGAGAAGGGGCAGCAAGTCATTTTAGAGCAAAATGAGCAGTATTGGGGAGGTTGGCAAGACGATCAGCTTGATCGCGTGGTGCTGAAATATGTCTCAAATCCAGCGACGCAAGTGCAGATGATTAAAGCAGGAGATGCCGATTTTATCAGCTTGCCATCCGCCGATCTTGTGGAGTCACTTGCAAAGCATCCTGATGTCAAAGTGATTGATACTCCATCATGGAAGAACTCGCAGTTCTTAATCAATACCCAAAAATACCCGACAGATAATTTAGAGTTTCGTAAAGCACTGCTTCATGCTTGGGACTACCAATCCGTCGTGGATTATATCTATGCGGGCGGGGCAACCATTCCGAACGGTATTGTCCCCGGTACTATGTGGGGAGCGATGGAAGGTCAAGAAAACCCTGCGTTCGACCTTAAGCAAGCCAAATCGTTGCTTGAACAATCAGGCATTCCGAAAAAAGACTGGGTTCTGGATGCTGCCTACATTAACTCTTCAGAAGCCTATAAAAATGCCCTCCTGATGTATCAAGAGAACCTGCGTCAGATCGGTGTAACACTGAACCTCAAGCCGGGACCATGGGGCAAGATTTGGAATGATGCAAAGAACTTAAAAACAGCGCCGAACCTACAGTCTATGACGTGGTGGCCAACGTACGCGACACCATCTGATTGGTTGATCGGTCTGTTTAAAACTGAAGAAACCCCATCGTTCAACTTATCTCACTATTCTAACGTCAATTACGACTCCTTGGTGGATAAGGGTGTGGCGGCAGAGCCAACCGACAAAGCTCAGGCTTCCAACTATTATCAACAGGCTCAGAAAATGCTTATTGATGATGCGGTAGCTATCTTCTATGCCGATTTGAAGGGGCGCATTATCCACCACAAAGAGATTGAAGGTGTCACGCCAAACCCAGCTTACGCGGCCACATTCTTCTACCAACTCTCAAAATAATCAGCGAGCAGGAGCTCAGAAAGAGGCACCGATAGCGGTGCTTCTTTTCAACGTCATTGAAGACACAGTGGTAAGTAGTTATGAGAAATTACATTTTTAGGCGATCGCTAACGCTAGTAGGCATTATGATCGGCATTTTGGTCATTACCTTTTTTTTAACCAGAGTGCTGCCTTCATCTCCTGTTGAAATGATGCTCGGAGCCAAACCAACAGTGGAACAAATCGCTATCGCCAAGCAAGAGTTGGGATTGGATAAACCATTATGGCATCAATTTGTGTCTTACCTTTCTCAAGCCGCGACAGGTGATTTTGGAAAGAGCTTACGCACCGGTCAAGAAGTTAAATCCGAAATTATTAAGCATATGATGGCGACCATCGAGTTAGTCACCATCGCCATTGGTATCTCGTTATGTACTGGTATCCCACTTGGGGTTTGGGCGGCGATTCGAAATAAAACGCCGGTCGATCAAATGGCGCGCGGCGTGTCTATTGTCGGTATCGCGATTCCATCATTTTTTCTCGCCATCTTGTTACAAATGCTGTTCTATGGCGTTTTGAACTGGTTCCCTCTTCAAGGAAGAATCGATTCTCATATACTGATTGATGCGCAGTTTACCACCATCACAGGGCTGTTTACTGTGGATACTTTATTGGCCGGTGATTGGACGGCCTTTAAAAGCGCAGTGCAGCATCTAACCCTACCGGTACTCACGCTTAGCCTTGCCACCTTTGCTATTTTTGTCCGAACCACACGCAATTTGATGGTGGAGGTCCTAAACCAGGATTACATTCGCACAGGTCATGCCTTTGGGTTGAGTCACTCCAAGATTTACTTCTTTTATGCACTGAAAGCGACGCTCGTACCGCTGCTTACGGTTATTGGTCTAACTTACGGTTTTATGCTGGGTAACAGTGTGATAGTTGAGTCGATTTTTGATTGGCCAGGTATAGGTCGTTATGTCGTGGAATCGGTCATTACCAATGACTTTCCTGCCGTAATGGGTGTCACACTAATTCTGTCTTCGAGCTATTTGTTAGTGAATTTCGTCATCGACCTACTGTACTTCACCGTCGACCCAAGACTGTCTCCGGAGGCGTAATATGAATAAACCACCCACACAGGCAGCGAGTATAGAATTGACTACTGATTCAGTGCCTGCCATGGAACACGTACACGTATGGCAAACTCGTGTTCGTAAACTCTGGTATAACGCTAAGAACAATCCGCTACTTTATATCGGCGCGTTCATTTTTATTTCTTTGATTGTGATGGCGATTTTTGCGCCTTGGCTAGCTCCTTATGATCCGGCAAAAATGAATTTTGCCCACAAGCTACAATCGCCTAATGCGCTTCATTGGTTTGGTACTGATAATTTGGGTAGAGACATCTTCTCTCAAATTCTCTATGGCGCTAGAACATCACTATCGGTCGGGATTATTACGGTGATCTTGGCGCTGCTAATCGGACTGCCAATTGGTTTGGTTGCAGGCTATGTCGGTGGCAAAGTGGATGGTTGTTTAATGCGAATCTCCGACGTGTTTCTCGCTTTCCCTCCGATGCTGCTACCTATCTGCATGATAGCAATACTTGGCCCAGGATTGTTGAATGTGATGTTTGCCATCGCCCTGTCTTGGTTCCCTTGGTACTCAAGAATATTGCGTGCCGCAGTCATTAGTGTGCGGAGCGAACAATATGTGTTGTCTGCTCAAGCGGCAGGTGTGAGTCATTTGACCATTATGTTTAAGCACCTTCTTCCTAATGCCATGACACCACTTTTGATTCAAGTTTCTATGGATTTTGGATACGTGATCCTCTGGGCGGCAGCACTAAGCTTTCTCGGTTTAGGTGCAGTCCCGCCAACTATCGAGTGGGGTTTAATGATAGGTAATGCACAGTCATTGTTCCTTGAATACTGGTGGACCGCCGTATTTCCTGGCTGCGCGATTTTTATTACTGTCCTAGCCGCTAACTTATTGGGTGATGGCTTACGCGATGCACTTGATCCAAAATTCAAAGGGAGAGACTAGCATGAGTGATTCTCTATTGTCCGTACGTAACCTGAGTATTCAATTTGAGAACTTCTCTTCGACCATCCATGCTGTTAATGGATGCAGCTTTGAACTCAAGCGCGGTGAAGTCCTAGGCCTAGTTGGTGAGTCAGGGTGCGGGAAATCTCTAACCTCAACGGCTTGCCTTGGGCTGCTCCCCGATAACGCCATTGTTCATGGTTCTATTTGCTTAGAGGGACAACCTCTAGAGTCGCTGTCAGCACAAGAGTGGGCGACCATTCGTGGTGATGATATTGCGATGATCTTCCAAAATCCGATGACGGCGCTAAACCCTTATTTCACCATCGAACAGCAAATGGCTGACATAATTCTTGCGCATCGTAAAATCAATCGCAAACAAGCCAAGGTTGAATTAATCCGACTACTGGATATGGTTCACCTTCCAGAGCCAGAACAAGCGGTAAAGAAATATCCGCATCAGTTCTCTGGTGGTCAATTGCAACGAATCATGATTGCAATCGCGTTGAGTTGTGAGCCTAAAGTTCTTATTGCCGATGAGCCAACAACCGCTCTTGATGTCACCATTCAAGCACAAATCATTTTGCTGTTGCGCGAACTGGCTGAGAAACAGAACATCAGCATTTTGTTTATTACTCATGATCTCTCTGTAGTGGCATCGCTATGCGACCGTGTGGCGGTGATGTACGCTGGCACCATTGTGGAGCAAGGGCCCATCGAATCACTTTTCAATCATCCCATGCACCCGTATACCCAAGGGCTACTGAATTCCGTACCTGCGATTGGCTTGACTCATGAACTGTACGCAATTCCAGGTTCCGTGCCTGATATGAGAGTTAAGCCCACAGGTTGTGCTTTTGCCTCTCGCTGTCATGCGGCGACAGAGATGTGTCTCAGTGCAGCACCGCAAGCCAAGCAATATAACGCACATCAGATCCTTTGTTTTCATCATCAACCGCCTAAACAGCAGAAGCAAATTGCTTGATTAACTGAGAAGGAATCATCATGGTACAACCATTATTGAAGGTCACTGACCTCGCTAAGTCCTACTCTGTTGGACAGCAAACACTGCAAGCCTTTCAGCACATCAATTTTGATATTCAACCGGGGGAGTGCGTAGCTCTGGTGGGGAGTCTGGGTGCGGCAAAAGCTCAATAGCCATGACCATATTAAAGCTTCTCGATGCTGATTCCGGCAGTATCCACTTTTGTGGGCAAGATATCAGCGCTCTTAAAGGGAGGCAGCTTAAACAGCTTCGAAAAGAATACAGCATCGTGTTTCAAAACCCTTACTCGACACTTAACCCTCGGTTGTCAGTCCAGGCATTGTTAGAAGAGCCTCTGCTTACTCACACCAAACTAACCAAGCTTGAGCGGTTGGATAAAGTGCTCGAAATGCTCATTACAGTGGGACTAAATGAGAATATGTTGGCGCGTATGCCTCATGAGCTGTCCGGTGGGCAACGCCAAAGGATAGGAATCGCGCGTGCTTTAATGCTAGATCCCAAATTGATTATTCTGGATGAGCAACGGCGGCATTGGATGTCTCTGTTCAGGCGACCATCGTTAACTTGCTCAATCAGCTCAAGCAGGAGCGAGGCTTAAGCTATTTATTCATCACTCACGACTTGGGGTTAGTCGAGCGAATTGCAGACCGCGTATTGGTGATGTACTTGGGAGAGATTGTCGAAGCGGGACCAGTCGGTGATGTGTTTCATCAAACACAACATCCTTATACACAAGCTTTGCTCAATTCCATTCCATCATTAGACCCTCGGCAACGTGACCGATTGCAAGCACTATCAGGAGAAGTGCCGAGTGCTCTGAATCGCCCGCATGGCTGTGCTTTCCAAAGTCGATGCCAAAAATTAGGTGATAAATGCCAGCAAGCGTTTCCTCGCTTGGAGCAGGGGGGAGTTCACGATAGTGCGTGTTTTTACCCTTTGTTGAATGAACACCATCATTTCACTACTAGCCCACAAGAGAAGGTCACAGTATGAGTCATTTTTCCATTGCAGGATTGCAGTTAAGCCTTCCTATGGGCGACAACTTAGCAACGCTAGAGCAGAAAACTCGCGCGACATGTCAACGATTTCCATGGGTAAACATGGTGGTTTTTAGTGAACTTGCTCTTTATGGGGCATCACTAAAACACGCAGAACCGATTGGTGGAGAGACCGAGCGAAGGTTAAGAAAGCTGGCTCAAGAGCAGAATATTTGGCTCGTTTCAGGGTCTTACTATACCCAAGATGAAAAAGGGACCAATAACACTCTACTTGTGATCAACCCAGAGGGTGAAGTTGAGGCCCGTTACCACAAAATGTATCCGTTTCTACCTTATGAGCAACAGGTCGAAAATGGTGATCAGTTTGTGACTTTTGACATTCCGAATGTTGGTCGGTTTGGTGTTTCCATTTGCTATGACATGTGGATCCCAGAAACCATTCGAGCGCTGGCTTGTATGGGAGCTGAAGTGATCATTCACCCTACGATGACAGGTACGATAGACCGCGAAATAGAATGTTGTATTGCACGGGCTAATGCCATTACTAATCAGTGCTTTATGGTGGATATTAATGGTTGTGGGGCGTTAGGGAATGGGCAGTCTATTGTCGTAGGGCCAGAAGGTGACGTGCTTTATCAAGCAGGAGAAGCAGAGCAGGTGATCCCTATCGAACTCGATGTGAGTCGAGTGAAACGAGTGCGAGAAAGGGGAACTTTGGGGCTTGGGCAGCCGCTGAAGAGCTTTCGCGACAACCCGATTGCGTTTCCGCAATACCAAGAGCCGTCAGTTTATCTCAATACTCTTGGGGAGTTGAAACTTCCACGGTTGTAGGCTTTTGCTGTGGTCAATAAGGGAGCCTGAAACTCAGTGTGGTAAAAAAACACTCAGTTTCAGGCAGTCGGTATTATTGGTCTATTGACGCAATAATACCTTTTGTAAGCCAAATGACGTTGTAGGTTGTTTAGCTAAGCTGCCACTTCGCCACAATCGCTTCGGCACGTGCCAGTAACTCGGTGCTCGATGTCGATTGCATGAACGCCGCGTTATCACGTACTTGCTCTACCGTGTGAGCACCGGCAATCACAGGCCCTACTTCTTCTTGCGCCACAAGCCAGTGGATAGCTAGGTGCGAAAGCGGAATGTTGGCTTCTTTAGCTAAAGCTTTTAACTCTTCCACACAGTTGAAGTAAGGTTCAAACGCGTCGCCGTTGAGCTTAGGGTTATTGCGACGGTCGTCGTTTTCATCCCAGTTACCAGAGCGCTTTAACGTACCCGTCAGCAGACCCTGCATTAGTGGTGAGTACGGCAGGTACTTCATGTCGTGCTCTTTACAGAATGGCAGCGCTTCTTCACGCGCACGGTACTGCAATGGAATGTTGTGGTAATGCTCTGGGTTCTGCTCTAGCAGGTTGTAGAGACCTTGGAAGGTCGCCACTTCAACACCTGCCATCATTTCACGCGTCATATCAAGCGAGTAGTTCGATACACCGACGTGGCGAATTTTGCCTTGTCGTTTAAGCTCAGCCAGTGCCTCTGCCGTTTCTGAAATTGGCGTGTTTGGATCTGGCCAGTGCACTTGGTACAGGTCGATGTATTCAGTTTGTAGGCGCGTTAGAGAGTCATCAATCTCTTTGAAAATGCTCTCTTTTGTCAGATCTTTACGAGTCTTTTTACGCTCATCTTGAGACCATGGCAGACCACATTTGGTCGCGATGATGATGTTTTCGCGAGACTCGGTTTTCAGCGCTTGGCCGAGTACCGTTTCCGCATGACCTTTACCGTAAACCGGTGCAACATCGAAAAAGTTGATGCCATTGTCGATTGCCGCTTTGATTGCTTTGATGGATTCATTGTCAGAGACGTTGTTCCAAGTCCCGCCGATAGCCCAGCAGCCAAAACCTACCGCTGAGGCATTAAGATCTTTGATTTGTTTGTTTTTCATCATTCGTTCTCTTGTTTTCTCATTCAAGGGTCGGGATTGAATTACTTAAGTTCCGGCCAGTACTCTTTGTTCGCTTCGATCATGTCATCAAGAATAAGCTTCGCCACTTTCGCTGATGGAATGGTCTTATTGAGTGCAAAGGCTTGTAGCGCTTTGTCGTAAGAGCCTTCAATTGCAGCATCAACCAAGCATTTCTCAGACATCAGTTGTTGCTGCAACATGCCTTGGTAGAAGTGTGGCACTTCACCCACTTGGATTGGGTAGACTTTATCGCGGCCAAGCAGCGCAGGCACTTCCACCATGGCATCATCTGGCAAGCCTTTGATGATGCCGTTGTTTGGAATGATCACCAGCCACTTCTGGCGTAGGTCATAAGCCATCGACATCGCCACGTCTGCGATAAACTCACCGTGCACGCCAACGTGGAATTTGCCTTCTACATTGCCATCTGATGCTTTGATTTGCTCAATCGCTTCAAACATCTTCTTCTCACGACCTTCCATAACCTCGTTAGCACGAGTGTGCTCTGGGTTGGACTGAGCCACGATATCGTCAGCCATTAGGTAGTATTGAAGGTAAGTGTTTGGCACGTACTCTGGGAACATCTGCATTAGAGGCTGAGTGTTCTTGAAGGTCTTAATCCAAGAAGGCTCAGAGTGACACGCGTTCTCCACTTCTTCTTCAGTCAACATGCCGAATTTTTGGATGTGGTTACGAAGGAACGGGATCTTCTCTTCTCCATCAACCTTGATAGACGTAAACCAGCCGTAGTGGTTCAGACCGAAGTACTCAACGTCGAGATCATAACGGTTCACACCAAGGATGTTCGATAGGTTACGCTCGATCGCCACTGGCATATCACAGATGTTAAGTACGCGAGCGTTTGGACGTAGGCGGTGAACTGCATCAGCCACAATCGCCGCTGGGTTTGAGTAGTTCAGCATCCAGCAAGATTCTTTAGCGAAGCGCTCCATATGATCGATAAGTTCAATCATTGGGAAGATAGTACGCATGCCGTAAGCGAGGCCGCCAGCGCCACAAGTCTCTTGGCCTACACAGCCGTGACGCAGTGGGATCTTCTCGTCGGTTTCACGCATCTTGTACTGACCAACGCGGATTTGAGCAAATACAAAGTCAGCGTGAGAGAAAGCCACTTCTGGCTCCGTCGTCACCGTCAGTTTCACGTGTGGAGCATGAGTTTTGACCACGTAGTCCACCAATACTGCAACGTTGTCTTGGCGCTGTGCATCGATGTCGTACATGCGGATTTCCGCGATAGGGAAGTCATCCCCTTTCATTAGAAGAGCTTTAACGATACCGGCAGTGTATGTTGAGCCGCCGCCTGCGATTGCGATGATTTGTGGTTGTTTGGTCATAACCAACTCCAATTTGTTTTTGAATGCTGTTCGGATATTTAAAAGGTCATGTGATTCATAACCTATCTTGAATAGGTCTTATCCTAGGGATTTGTTGTGATGTGACAAATTAAATACCTTTAAGGTGTGATCGTATTCAAACAATAGTTGGGATTGGTTATGGAAATACGGGTTTTCTATGCCCTCTTTTACGAGATAAGTAGATAGCCAGCTTGTGAGCGTTAGGGTGAAACCAGGCTTCGGTATAATCAAAATAACGCCCATCTTCGAGGTTGGATATTGAGCGCAGGTTCATGATTGGTTGACTTTTCTCCATTCCAAGCAAGGCCATGATCTCCTCATCGGAATCGACGGCGGTGAACTCTTGGCGACTGCCTTGGATCAGCATCCCTTTCTCATGCTCGACATAATCGAATTTCGACTTCTGTAACGTAGAGATATTGAGGTCGGGAAACAGTGCAACTGGCATATAGCTGTCTTCGACAATCCTTGGCTGGTCATCAATAAACTTCACTCGACGTATATAATACAAGGGCTCATTGGGTTTGAGTCCTAGGAGTTTATGGACGGGTGCATTATCACTACTCATCAAAAATTGCGTCACCTGATACTTCACGGTCTTATTGTTGTGAGTCAGAATTTCAGAGGTACCGGCCAAACTATTTAGCTGATGCGAATATTGCTTTTCCAGTACATAGGTACCAGACCCACGGCGCTTTTCGACCAGCTTGAGTTTAACCAGTTCATCCACTGCCTTGCGAATGGTGATGCGGCTGACTTGGTACTCTTCAATTAACTGCTTTTCTGTCGGTAATGCTGAGCCAACGCAGTACACATCCGCGTTGATCTTCTCTTTTAAGCTCTCTAATACTTTTACGTATAGCACGATGTCATTTCCAAAAATTATTGGTTATATCAATATCACAATAACATAATAAATTGGTTCTATATTAGGTCATTCATCACATTCTAGGTACAACAAAGTTGTTATGACTTCTTTTCTGAATAAAGTGATTTGCAGAAATAAAATAATTAATAGCGTATTTAGGAACATCAATAATGAACAAAGAAGCTATAACCACTTATATGAGTGACTTATCGCGCGCCATGCTGGCACCGATATATGTCCTTCCACTAGTGGGTTTTGTGATTGCTATCGGAGCGGCAACAACCAACCCTGGCATTGTCGAAGTACTGCCTTTCTTAGATGCCCCTTTCTTTAAAGGGATGGGGGAAGTGTTGGTTTGGTCGACGCTGAGCGTTCTTATTAACCTGCATATCATCTTTGCTGTCGGTATTTCGATGGGGCTTGCGAAAAAAGACAAGCACCTCGCTGGCTTTAACGCGCTGATCATCTACTTCATCTACCTGTACACCATGCATACCTATATGAAGTTCAATGGTCTGCTATTGGATGGTGACTTAGGGGGTACCGGTCAGGCGAGCATCCTTGGTTTGCAAGTGGTCGATACGGGCATCTTCGTTGGCATGCTGATCGGTATTGTTAACGCCTACTTCCACAACAAATACAGCCAAAAGGTACTTAAAGGCGCGTTATCACTATACGGTGAATCTCGTCTGGTACTTATTATCATGATCCCGGTTGCGATTGGTCTTGGTATTCTGTTTACCCACATCTGGCCACCGGTTCAGCATGCTATCTTCGGCTTTGGCGAGAGCATTCGCGGCGCCGGCTCTATGGGTGTAGGCGTGTATGGTTTCCTAGAGCGTATCCTTATTCCAACCGGTCTTCACCACCTGCTTTGGGTACCAATGCACTTCTCTGATCTTGGTGGTTGTGCCATGGTGGCAGGTCAAAACTACTGCGGCATCGAGAACATCTTCCTTGCTGAAATTGGTGACCCAGAGACGACGCGACTTTCTAGCTCAATCGTGTTTGATTCACGCAGCCTAGTAAAAATCTTTGGTTTGACGGGTGCGGGTCTAGCCATGTACCACTGTGCTGACCAAGACAAGCGCGAAAAAGTGAAAGCGATTGTGTTCCCTGCTGTGCTGTCTTCTATTTTGGTGGGTGTTACTGAGCCGATTGAATTCTCATTCCTTTTCGTGGCGCCAATCCTGTTTGTTGTGCACGCTATCCTTACCGGTCTATTCATGGCTGTGTTGTCTTTGCTGGATGTCGTAGCGGTAGGTAAAGGTGGTCTTATCGACTTCATCGTATACAACATCCCACTAGGTACCGACAAAACAGATTGGCCGATGTACGTGGCGATTGGTCTGGTTCAGCTAGCGGTCTACTACTTTGTGTTCCGCGCGCTGATCACGCATCTTAACCTGAAAACCATTGGTCGTGGTGAAGCAGAAATGAAGCTACAAACCAAAGAGACTACAAGAATCGGAACAAGACGGCGGTGATTGATAGCGCAGTGGGTGAGTTCAACTCGGTTGCTATCATTGAAGGTCTAGGCGGTAAAGACAACATCGTTGATGTGCAAAACTGCTACACCCGCCTGCGTGTGGAGATCCGCGACCCATCTTTAGTGGACGAGGCGAGAATCCAAGAATCGAACCCTATGGGTCTGGTCAACAAAGGTCAAAACATTCAAATCATCTTCGGCAGTCACGTAGCATCCGTGCGCCAAGAAGTGAATGAGTTCTTGGAGGCGATGGCGTAAGCCAGCACGATAACTCTTCAAACAGAGGCCTAGGTGGAGACACGTAGGCCTTTTTATGTTGTGAATGTCAGGCGCGATGAAGTTGGTGTAAATGGACGATTTCGCTCGCCAACTCATGGGCGAGGATAGTGGTCATAAGGTGATCTTGCGCGTGTACCATAATGAGTGTCATTGGCACCTTACCTTCGCCCTGATCGGCTTCGATCAGTTGAGTTTGAGTAAGGTGTGCTTCGTTGAGGCATTGTTTGGCTTGATCCAGTTTCCCTTGCGCTTGCTCGCAATCCCCTTGCCGACTCAGTGCTAGCGCTTCAAAACATAAGCTTCTAGCTTCGCCAGCATTACAAATGATGTTCATGACGACCATTTCTTGATCCATAATGCCTCCTCCTAGTTTGTTGCCAGCGTAAGTGCTTGCTCAAGGACTTTGTCACCTTTCATCATTCCATAATCCAGAGGTGAAATGACATCGATACCTTTGCCAAGTTGTTCTGCCAAAGGTCGAAGTGCTTCGAGTTGAAATCGCACTTGTGGGCCGAGTAAGCAAACATCAAACTCTTCTATCTTTTCAGCAAATGAAGAGACCGAATGGGCTTCTATTTGAGTTGTTAAGTTTTGTGATTCAGCGGCTTGCTGCATTTTTTTCACCAACATGCTGGTGGACATGCCTGCACTGCAGCAGAGTAGAATTTTAGTCATGGTTGTTCCTTTCTGAAAAGAGGAGGAGAGAGGTCTCCTCCTTGTTGTCTTATTGCGTTGAAGTATTTGGAAAGAACGAGTAATTAGCTCGCACAATCACCAACTAACTTCCAAGGACCACCTTGATCAGGCTGATTTCCAGTGTTCCACCATTTGGCTTCATAAATTTTGCCAGCGTAAACAGCTTGGTCGCCAGCCACATAGACTTGACCACCATCCCAAGCGCTCGGACAAGCGACACCTGGTACAAAGCTAACTTGAATCGTTAGGTCTGCAGTGACGTCATTGAGGGTAATAGTTGACTGGTTGCCATAGCTTTGACCATCGATCACAACAGATTCTATACGGTTACCTAGAGCTGGTATGATCTCGAGGGTGAAAGGTTTACCTTGCTGGACAAGAATATTGCCGGATGCATCTGGTGCTGGGAGTACACTGCCATCTCCTGAAATGGCCACTGTAGCGTTGTGGTAGACAGGAATATCAATAGTGACTTCACTAAAATTACCAGTAAAGCCACTAAAGTTGGCTGCCGTAAAGTCGGTCACCAATGTATTAGCAATAACAATCTTTTTCTTATCGCCTTTAGAAAAAGGCTCGATTAAAGAGAGCTCGGTATTACTGCCTACTTGGCTCAACTTAACTGCTGAGAAAGGAATTGGCTCGCCGGAAGGCACAGTGAGCTCAGTTTTTGCTGGGTCAAAATAGCCGACATTCAAGGTAACATTCCAGCCCCAAGTTAGGCTGTTTAATGGGACAATAAAGCCCAATCTGTCATAGCTGCCAGTAACATTGACGAACATATTTGGGTGAAGGGCAGCTAAAGTTAGTCCGACCAACTCATAAGAAGCATAGATACCCCCATCTGCGGCCTGAGGTCCGATGATGATTGAGTTATTTGTTTGGTAGGCTTTTAAGTGTTTAAAACCAATACCTGCCGTTCCTTTGAGTTTGTCGACCGCAGGGTTAAAGCCGTCAACGACATACTTGCCTCTCCAAGCCATCTCATAGATATTAGACTCGAACACTACGTTGGAAAGTCCCGTGACTGATATGTCAGTAGCAGTGACACCTTGCAGTATCACTCGTTGCTCTGCTAGTAATAGCTCAGCACCAGAGGGAGTGTCTGTTACGGTAATATTTGGAATGGTATTGGTGGTGCTCCAGTTAGCGATAATGATTCTGTCGATACCAAGTGCAAAATCGGTGACTGTTGTTACACTACCTGCCTGCTCATTCAATTGAAGGGTGTCGCTTCCTGCGCCAAGTGTGACAACATCATTGCCCCAACCAGCCCAGATGAGCTCGTCATACTTTGAGCCTATTGCCGCGTTATCTGATGGGGAGTCAAATAGAGTCGCATACCCACCGAACTTATGGACGTACTTGGTAATACAGGTATTAATTTCATCACAAGTGATTTCATCTTTTGTAAGTAAGCGAGCTGTACCCCATGCGCCGCGAAGGTGTGCCGCAGCTAATATGCCAGACATAGTTGGTTTAACTGGGATAACATTCCCCTGTTCGTCATATCCTGTCACTACGTTGCCGAACTTGTCAGTACCAGGCCAAGATTTCGCTAAGGCTTGTTCCCACGTCATATTGGCATCATCGAGCAGTTTTGTAATGATTCCGTAGTTGAAGTGCATAGCATCACGCATGATCATCTCTTGACCATCGACGGTACGAAGATCTGCCATTGATTTGACGCCATTTTTTCCAGTAAATGTGCCCTCCCAGCGGTTCGTGTCCGTGACATAAACCATGTTGCCGCCCGAACCTTCAACTTCTACCAACGCTTCTGTCTTACAGCCCTGCCATGTAGAGTCAGGGACGAACATGTAGAAACTTTCATAGTTTTTGCCATCAACATCTACAGTTGTCGGGCTATAGTAGCCGGAGTCAATTAGTACCGCTTCACCCAATTGATAACCGATGAATCCCCATGCGTTCGTGGAGTTATACTGCATTTTGGTGAACATATCGGCGTCGTAAGGTGTGGTTGGATCGTAGTACTGGTTGACACCAATTTTAGTGAAGAACTCTCTAATAGTTGTTGGCTCAGAGATCATTTGACCAGTAGCGCAATCACGAACTAGCCGACCAGGGCTCGTTACCTGAGCGTAGGTGTAAACTGGATTGTCATAGTTTTCTAGGTAAAAGTCGGCAAGGCTCGGGTTCACGCCTGATTCAAAATCTCTCAGTGAGTTTAAAAAATCTTGAACACCTCCCTGTTGGGTGTACCCCACATGACTGTAGGCGATCGCACAAAGTACAATCAAAGGTTTAAGTTTCATGTTATTTCCTTATTGGTTGTAGGTATTTAAATCTCGGATTTAGCATCCAAGTTTGTCGAGGAAATCGTTATTTCAGATAAGAATGAGCGACCACTTTCAGGTGCTGAGGCATCGAAGAAATCACACACGGTTGCGCCTAGGTCAGCCAGAGTGGTGCGTGTGCCCAATGGCTTGGATTGGACGTTATGATGGTGGACAAGTAGTGGAACTTGTTCGCGAGTATGGTTGCTGTGGCCAATGAATGGGTCGTTACCATGATCGGCAGTGACTACCAGCAAGTCATGCTCGGTTAGTTTTTCTAGCACGGCATGGATCCCTTGGTCAGCGAGAGCCAGAACACGCCAATATTGCTCGGGATCTTGCTGATGACCGCTTAAATCAGTCTCTTGTACATTGAGGCAAAAGAAACCGTGAGCAACGTTATCGAGATCGTTTAGTAGCAAGTCAAAAACAAGCGTTGTATCGACGATTGATGGATAAGATACGCCATGTGGATTGCCAACAATGTCAGCGACTTTTCCATATAAGTAGCTTGTGGTATTGACGTCGTTTAGTTGGTGAGGAACCTGAGTCTTGATGTTGACGCCATACCCCAAGTGGATGACTTCAAAGCCATGATCATACACACCGGTTTTGGGGACGTTGAGGCCGATATACTTACCCTGCCGAGTTTGAATCGCATCGAGCAGTGGTTTTAGATTGGAAACGTGCCCTCCAAAAGCGATATTGCGACTGGCCTTGTTGCAACCGCGAACGTGAGCCGCAATATCGCGAAGTTGGCTGAAGCTAATTTGGTCTAAGTTGGCGCATAGGTTATAGACCTGTCCGAGGTCGGCCTCTAAGTTATCTCCAATCAAGACTGCGTCGTTGACACACAGCATAGCTAGGCCATCACGATACACGCGATCAACATCGTAGCTGTTGTTCAAGAGTTGTTGTTCAACATCAGAGATAACGTCGCTAAATGGTGCTCTATGCGGAGGTTCGGGGTGAGTCCCCATTATTTCTTGGTGCCCCATAAAAGTATCACCGCCTTCATGAGCCAAATGCATTCTTCCTACGTTTGCTTTGGGACTGAAGAGCATGATGCTATTTGGACATTCAACGACGTTGTTGAGTCCTAATTGTTCTAGCGTGGGTAGGCGTAGTTTGGAAAAATGAGACAGTAGTTTTCCCGCGGTATTTGCGCCCTTATCTTGAGGGCGAACCTCGGGCACATCGGGCATTTCTCCAATACCAAAACCATCTAGGACAATGACAATACAGCGTTTATTTTTCATGTTGCATCCCTCACTAGCCTGCCTTGTGCATCCCAAGTTCCGATGACCCTTGGGTTACCTGTTTGAAGGCCTTCAATGAGCACCACTTCACTGCGGGTTACGAAAATTTGAGATCGAAAGGCTGCAACAACAGCACTTCCAATAGGCCATTTGTTTTTGAGTCGAAGGTGGTAATCAATACTGGTATCGTCATCATTGAAAATTGGAACTTCTTGGCATGACAGGCTTGTCTCATTGGGAAACACCAACACCGAGCTCAATTGACCTCGTCGGTAGTAGCCCCCACCAAAACAGTAGCTATCGTGAAGGTAGTGGTGAGAGATCTCACTGAGGTAAAGCATAGCGATTGTTTCTTGCTGTTCTCCATCTCGGTTGATGGGAGTTGTGCCAGTGAGAGCGTGCCCCGCTCCGCATGTGTTGCGCCAAATTGAGCCAGCAGCGGCAAGGTTTCGCAGCAGTTGAGCGACGGAAGGTTTAAGTGAGAGATTTGACCGCCAAGCTGTTGCCACTTTTGATGGGCAAGCCTCAGTGTCTTGAGGTTTTCTGTTGCACTGACAGAGCCATCTCTATTCGCAAGAAAACAGGGGAAGTGTGTCAGGCCAGTCACTTCGATATTGGAAAGTCCAGCAACTTGATCATACACTTGCGCTATTTCCTCAATAGGAAACCCCGACTCTTGATTGGCATAAAACAAGTCACTTGGTGAGACAAACTTCAACATGATGGACTGTTTTATGCCTAACTCTACCGCAATGTTGGAAATCTGTTTTGCTTTCTCAATGCTCGTCACTGTGATGATTTCAGGGCGCGATGTCTGCATGATTTTATGCAGTAAGTGCTTAGGCGGTTGTACTAAATGACCTATATGACTGACTTTAATGTCTAATTGCTGAAATAGAAGCGCTTCGCGATAATCAACACAGACAATGCCTGAAAAACCTATCTCGTCGACCAAGCGCTTTGCTAGGTAAGGGTTACGACCTATCTGTTTTGTCATCGCGTACAATTGAATGCCATATTGGTCAGCGGTGCGTTTTAATTGTTGGGCATTGTTTAAAACCGCATCCACATCAATCACGTAGCTATCCGGTTGAATATGGCCAGAACGAAATAGTTGAACAGCCTTATCAATGAGCTGCGGATTGCGTTTTTTTAGGGCATGTAAAAACATCATCTTGCTCCAAAGAAGGCTGACCCAACCAAGGGGGAGAGGTGTGAGTCAGCCATATCGGTTAATCGACTAAATTGGTTAAAGGTTAAACAGGCCTATGACGTAAAATAGGTTTAGTATTACGCCTGTTAGAATTGCAGCGACTGCGGGGGCGGCTATTTTAAGAACTGGACGGCCCAATACCTCGTTGAGGTAATACAGCATGGCAAAGACAGTAAAGCCGGTGGTTTGACCCATTTTCATGACAGCTAGAACCCCTCCGATGAGTAGCGCAAACTCCATTAAGGTGTTCATCGCGTCACGGATATTGTCTGAGGCGTTGCGAATTGAAGGAAATCGCTCTAACCCGTGTCCCACTGTTCTTAGTAGCCAAATTTCCAAACAAATGGTGGCCGCTCCAAGTAGCATGGCGACTGGGACATTTGGTGATAAATAGCCGACAACAAAAACAAAAGTAAAACCAACCACGCCGTACACACCCGTTGTCAAAGCGGTGGTTGCGATCAATGGAATAAATCCTAATCCCCGCATAAGCTCTGACAGCGCGACTTGATTAATCGCAGCTTGTTGAGCTTGGGCATCTTCGATTCGATAGGCGTCGGCAAGGGCGTAAATAGAGACCTCAGAGCCTGCAAAAATTCCTTGCTGAGCGACGGCGGCAATGAGGCACCAACAAACGCCAAAATTGGGAGATAGCGAACGATTCGTTTGCTACGCTGTTCAAATAAACTGTGCATACCGGACATGTCGGGGGAGTTTGTCCAGCGGCTCGATCTGTGAGATCTTTTCTGATCGCTAAACCAACTAGAAACAACATACCAACAAAGATTTGGATAGATTCAGGGTATATGCCGGTGTGCTTTATGACTAACAGGCGAGTGGCGAGCATCACTAATGCGGTAATGACTCCAGATTTCCATCCAAATTGGTAAAACACTGCGACCAGAGGAAACAAGGCGAACGCAGACATGACAGGGGTACCAAGTTCAGCTAATGCACCTAGCGCATCGATCGGTAGGCTTGTTAATGCTGAATTGACAGCCGCTAAAGATGTAATAACTAGAAGGCCCCAAGCTGCACCTGCCAGTGCTGCCAACAGTCGACTTCCAATCATCACACCTAAAATATCGGTAGGCAGAAATAATAGCCAAGGGTTAAGTAAACCCGTCGAGAGTGTGAAAGATATGCCTACGGAAGCGACGAAACCTATCGACAGTCCAAAAGCAACAGAGCCAGCATCACGCCTCGACATACTGCCTTCGTAGAGCTGAGGCAGTATCGGGCGAATACCATCATGAAATACGGCTACGCTAATATTTGCGACGAGCGCGGTCGTGGCACACAGTACAATGACTGTGACCATAGATATAAGGTCCATTTTTTGCTCCTAGATTTAGCGGCTCAATGCGCTCATCAATATTGGAATGGCGTGCTCGACATGCTCCACAGAGAGTCCGAAGGCCACCTTGCCATCACTCACAAAGCCTGCAACCTCATCGGGTTTGGCCTGCACGGAAGGTTTGGCGATGGTGCAGCATTTATCGAATCCAATAATGGCCATAGCGATTGAAAGAGCGGCACCTGCACCTGTGTTGCAGCATCCAATATAGAAGTCGAGGTCACCAGACTTAACGCGACTGGCAGCTTCCATATCATTGAGAATATGAACTTCAAATTGGTCGGAGAAGGGTAAAATTTGTTGCCTAATCTGCTCTCTTTGTAGGCCTGCAATAGCAATTTTTTTCATGGTGGCACCTAATTGTTTCCATTCGTTTTTGGATGAATTGTTATTTGAATAATGTGTAGGGGTTGGTAATTAACATCGTGTCGATATCGTTTCTGCTGAAGCCACTCTCGAGTAACTTGGGGACAAAGCCTGTAAGTAAGTAACTAAAGCCCAAGCCTCCATTTGCCTTGAGGTGTGAACGCCTTGTCACATCCATCGACAACATAACTTTGCTTAAGTAGTTGCGCTTCTTTAGTTCTAACAACATCTCAATTCTTTTGTCGTCAGGGTAGTAACTGTGCTTTCCAATGGTATCGAATTGGACGTAGCAGCCTTGTTCGACAAGCCAGCAGATATCATCTAGATTGGTTTTTAAGTCACAATGACCAATGGTGATGCGCTCGGGGTTCACCCCAAGAGAGGTTAAATACATCACTTGCTGACGTCCCATCGTACTGAGTGACTGGTGTGTTGAAATTGGTCTCCCTGTCTCTAAATGCGCAATGGCAGCGGCTTCAAAAACCTTTCTCTCTAAAGGTGTGAAAGCGTTGTAACTGGTACCAATTTCGCCAATGACGCTGGCTTTTAATCTGCTGCCTTCTATTCCTGAGCAAATCTCATTGATCATCACATCAGCAAGTTGCTGTGCAGTATAATCGGTGACTTCTGGGGGAAAGAAACCTTCAATATAGTGGCCTGTAGACACTAAGATGTTGATACCGGTGTCTATCATGAGTTGCTCTAAAAATGGAGCATTGCGCCCCATATGAGCATTGGTCACTTCAACAATGTTAGAGACGCCTAGTGCCTTCAATTCTAAGAGCTCCTGACGAATATTGTCATATTGGTCAAGCCGACAATCCAAATCACCCTTTTGAATTGATAGATCGATATATAAGTGCTCATGACAGTAGGTATAACCGGGGCTACTATGCTCATGACAAACTTCCTTCTTTCGCCATGTTCAACCCGACCAAATTTGCCATCATATAAGAGAGTTCTGCTTCTGGAACACTATGAATGCCAAAGCCAAGTAGAATCTCATGGTTTAACTCTGACAGCGCTTGATAGTCCGGCACTTCCCTGATTTCATTCCAAATATCTTCATCTATCGGTTTGGTCATCGGTTGATGGCTGATAACACGATCAACTGCACGGCACAGATGAATAAGCAACATGTCCAGTTGTTCGCTTCCTACCATTTGTGGCCAGCGTTGTGCCAACAAACTTTGAGCATGTAGACCACCGTTATAAGCGGTGTCACTGATTACTCCGGCTTTCGCAAGTAAATTGAGTTTACTATCCATGATAAATCCTAATAACTTGGGAAAATGTCACCATTGATGACTTGTTGCTGATGACTTTTAAGGGCGTCTATATCGAGCACTTTGGTCAACAGACTGCGCAGGTATTCACTGTCTTTTCGAACCAAAAGTACCGCTTCGCTGGCCTCTCGAGACAATGGGGCGTCTAACAGGGAGCGTTGTTCTAGTCCAAGAGCATTCATCTCTACCGCCTCTGGGAGCCAAATTACAGCGTCGATTTGTTTATTGTTGAGCCGATTAATGCCATCGCCGTAGCCAATTTCAACAAGTTCAATTTCTCTATCAGAAAAGAACTGTTCAGTAAGGAGAGTCTGATCGGGAGAGTCAGAATCTACACCCACGCGACGGATTTTTTCGTATTCTCCTTGACGGAAAATGAGTTTGTGTTCATTGGTGTAAGAGTGTTGCCCCAGTTCCAAAGCGATCATCAACTCCTTGTCATGAGTCTTGGCTGCAGCTTTAGACATTATTGCAATGTCATACGTCCCCGCTTCTAGGCACTCTGCTCGTGTATGTGCGCCTCGCATGTGAGCAAAGTAGAACGGTACTTCATTCATTTGCATCTTCAGAGCGCTCGCCAGTCCCTCATAGTGTTTGGTGTATGGTAAAGGCATGGCGCAAACGAGGTGGCTGATACCTGCCAGCTTAGTTAGAATCTGCTCATCAAGAGACTGAATACAGGTGCCATTGCGTCCTTGCCTTTGAAAACTCGCCCCCTTGGCTTCTTCAATCGTCGTTAAGGCTTTCTGAGCAAAACCAACAGAAATTTCATAGCGCTCGGAGAGTTGATCAATGGTGACCAGTCGATCTCCGACGTGAGTGGTCAGCAAGTATTTTGAGATGTTGATGATGGCTGAGCCTTCACGGCTAATGTATTTCATAGTTATTTACTCTTGATGAACTCTGATTTAGGGTGCGTTTTCTATAAGCTACCGACGGTTGGCCATTCGCTTGAATTGATGGCGCCTGCCACGAACGGTTAACCCGAGACGGAGAATATTCTCAGGTACCGCTAAGCCACTATATCCGCCATCCCCAATGTGGATGATGTCCGCACCAGCGGCTTTCGCCTCCATCGCCACTTGCTCAATGTAGCTTTCCGTTCCACCTTCTTGTGAAGTGCCAATAGCCAGCAATCCGAGCATGTTTTGTTTATGAACCTCACTCATTATTTCGCAGGCCATATTTGTTGTGATACCCGGAGTGGTATAAGGGGCTGGGAACATCATGATATCTGCTCCCGCTTCTGCGAACTGTTGAACAAACGACAAGCTGTAGTCATTGCCAACACCACCACCGTGCATTTTTCCCGCTATGATGATGATGTCTTCCGATAATCTACGAACTAAAGCAATCGCATCTAAGATCGTTTCTTGGGAGACTTTCATGCCGGGGTTACCTGTTAACATGATGTAGTCCATACCAAGCTCAATAGCTTGAGTAACGGAAGCCTCAGATACTGCGCGACCGGCAGGGATATGAGTAACATCATCCGGAACTGGCTCGAGATTGCATCCAACTAATCGACCGGTAAAAGCCTTTACGGTGTTGATGTCTAAGCTTGTTGCTGTGCCGTGAGTCTCTCCACCTAACACTTCGACTTTGGCATCGAACACATCAAGGCAGTTGAGCGTAATCATGTCTGCACCAAATGCCGCAGCAATTTCAGGGTTCGATACCAGATCTATAGCGGGCTGCATGGTAGTGACACATTCCGCCATAATGGTGCGACCTTCAGCCAGTTGGATAGCCGCTAAAATATCTTGGCGAGAGGCGGTCAGAATATCTTCTCGAGTGAGATCAAATACGCGTTTCTTCATGGTAAACCTCGTTGTTTAGAGCCTTAGCTGGATTGGCGTAAGGCTCTGTAATAACTGAGTTAATTAAGCTTTCTCAGGCTTCAAGTTAGATTCTTTAGTAGAACTTTCTGCATCCACAATGCCTTCTTCAACCAGTAACTGGCGTTCATGCATCTTAAAGAATGGGTAATAGATAATGACGCTCACGACGACACAAACCATGACGACAGCCGCTGCAATGGTGGAGTTTGTGGCGATAACCGCACCAATTGGTGCTGGCATTGTCCATGGTGGTAGGGCGATGATTTTGCTGACCAGTTCCGTTTTGAACGCCATCCATACGATGCAGGTATTGACGATGGGTGACAGCAACCAAGGAATGAAGTAGGTCGGGTTCATGACAATTGGTGTACCGAAAATCACCGGTTCATTGATATTAAAGGTGCCAGGAACAATCGACATTTTGCCAATGGTTTTCAAATGACTTGAACGAGAGCGCATCATCAGCACAACAAAACCCCAAGTACCACCAGCACCACCAACAAAGATGAAGAAGTCGAGAACAGGGTTAACAAAAATCTTTGGTAATGCCTCACCCGCGGCAAGCGCTTCTTGGTTCAGGCCCAGGTTAACAATCAGGATTGGATATAAGATCCCGGTCACTACCACTTGCGAGCCATGAATGCCTGCAAACCAGAGCAATTGAATCATGATGACCGCGATCAAGCAGGCAAAGAATGAATCAGACGCGAGTACGAGAGGTTGGAACAGCGACATGATTGCTGATGGAATGTTGAGCTCAAAGCCTCCTAGTACACCGTTAAACACCATGACAATGGTTGCTAAGATGAGTACGGTGATCAGTACATCAAACGAGGCAGAAATCTTCGGTGGCACAGCCTCTGGCAGTTTAATGTGCACATTGTATTTGATGAGTAAGCGTTGTAACTCTGGTACGAGCAAACCACATAAAATAGCGGTAAACGCACCTGAACCGCCTAAGTAGGCGATAGGCATAATGCCTCCCACCTCATCGAGAAATTGCACCGGTGATACGGCGAGTAAAAACGTGAACATAGAGAGTAGCCCAACGTTCACCGGAGGAAGTTTGTAAGATTCAGCAAGGTTGTAAGCAATGCCAAAGGCAGCGTAGAGGGCGAATATCCCCATACTGATCTGGAATGGCGCCAGAATGTTGTCTCGACCGATAAATTCGACAATCGCTGTCCAACCATCTAAAAACCAGTTGCCAGTAGAAGGGGGAAAGGCAAGTACCAGTAGTAGTGAGCCAGCGATCAAAAATGGCATGGTGGCAACAAAGCCGTCTTTGATGGCGTTAATGTGTCTCTGTCCGGAAATTTTTGCTGCTAAGGGACCAACGGTTCTTTCAATGAGTCCCATAAGGTTGTTCATGCTAGACATGTGCTTTCCTTAGTCTGAGTAGGGGAGGTTTATATCTTCATTATTTTGAACAAATAATATTCTCACTAGCAAAGCGGTTAAACATTACTCAGGATGGGGTGCGTGTCACTTCACTATTATAAATATTCAACCGATTGAATATTTTAAGTGACTCGCAAAATCTGTTGTGATTTTGGAAGGAGAAAGCACACTGAACATGATGTAACAGTGTGCTTTTAGATAGGTATTCTTTATGCCGCGATAGAGTTAGCATCCTGAAACGGTCTGAGCGTCAAATACTCACCAAACGCGCCTTTAAGTTCTGGGTGTCTTAAACCAAATTCCACACACGCTTTCATGTAACCTAGTTTGTCGCCGCAGTCGTAAGAAACGCCAGTCATGTGGAATGCGTTTACTACTTCGCTCTTCATTAAGCTTTCAATCGCATCAGTGAGTTGGATTTCGCCGCCGACACCCGCTGTGGTGTGCTTTAGCTCGTGCCAAATGCTTGGTGATAGCACGTAGCGGCCCACGATCGCCATGTTAGACGGCGCTTCATCGATGGCTGGTTTCTCGACTACCGCTTGCAGCGGAGTATGTTGACCCGCAAGAATGGTGGTGCCGTTGCAGTCAGCGATGCCGTATTTATTGACTTCTTCTGGCGCGACAGGCTCAACCATAATGACGCTTTGCTGACTTTGGTGATAACTGGTCAGCATGTTGGCGAGGTTATTATTGCGCTGTTTATCATGGGCGCAGCTCAGCAGTACGTCAGGCAGTAGGATTGCAAAAGGCTCATCGCCGATCACAGATTCTGCGCACAAGATAGCATGGCCTAAACCTAGCGCTGTGCCTTGGCGAACTGTAGAGATGGTGACATCTGCAGGGCAGAGTGCACGCACTTGCTCAAGTAGCGTATCTTTGCCTTTTTGCTCAAGAATTTGCTCGAGTTCGAAGTTGCAGTCGAAGTGGTTCTCAATCGCTTGCTTAGAGGCGTGAGTCACTAGCACGATATCTTTGATACCTGCCGACACGCACTCTTCAATGATGTATTGAATCAGAGGCTTATCGACTAGCGGTAGCATCTCTTTTGGGATTGCTTTGGTGGCGGGAAGCATGCGAGTACCAAGACCAGCAACAGGGATAACGGCTTTGGTTACGGGGGTATTTGCGTTTGTCATAATGTGTCCTTAATTAAATTTCTATCCTTAGTGGCTGCCCAGCAGCGATGAAGGGGAATGCGCTGTTGGACATGGTGCGGCTAGGCGTTGATGTGATCAGCGTGAACTTTGATCCAATCGCCAAAATGCAGCCGCAGAGTACAAAGCGTGATTTTCAAACATTCCTCTGCCACCACTAGCAGCAGGATGTACTCCAAGCGAATGTTGAGAGAGATAAACAGCGCCGTGCAGGGCAGTAAGAAGCCCCATTGGCAAAAAATATCGACCCATAAGCAGAACTTGGCGTCGCCGCCCGCGCGCAGAATGCCCAAGATGAACATCATCGATAGCCCTTTAAAACTGATAGAGAGCAACATGACGTTGAACGCTAAATTGGCGGTGGTCGCACGATGAACAGCTTGGTCGGCAATGAAATCGATAATCAGCGGTTTTAAGGCAAACAGGGTCAGCGATAGCATCAGTCCGGTAAGCAGGCTCAGCGTGATATACCTTGGTATGAGCGCACGAATGGTCTCAGTTTCCCTCTGACCGGAGTGATTACCAATGATGACGGAAGCGGCGGTCGCGAAGCCGATGAGCAGTGCGAGAGTCAAGGATTCAATCGGTGCCATCGCCCCAAGCGCAATCAGTAAATCGTCGCTGGTTTTACCCAATAAGGCGTGGAACACATATAGCCCTAGCGACCAAATCACACTGTTTAGTGCCGCAATCAGCGACAATTTGGCCACTACTTTACTGTCGCGAAGTGATGTGCTGGAGGCGATAGTGGCCAGTTTGTGAATGGGAAACCAACGCTGCCAATGGACATAGCTAAGCAGCAACAAGGTCTCGATGCTGGCGGCAATCAGAGTGCCGAAGGCGACGCCTTTCATGCCATATTGTTCGATAAATAAGATATTAAAACCAATATTGAGTGCCACACCGATGAAGCTGATCACCGTCGCTGGTATCGGCCTAAACATAGTGCGCAGCACGGTCGCTGCGGTTAGCGCAATGGCAAACAGCACTAAGGTCGGAGAGATGATCAGCAAATAATCAGCACCGCGCTCAATAATGGTTGGGTTGGTGCTACCAAAAGCCATGATCGGTTGGCTAAGGAGCGCGAGGCTAACAGCACACAATAGGCCAACACCAATCGCAAGCCCAAGCATGATCAGCATGGCACGCATGAACTTGTCATTGACCTGCTTATCAAAGCATTGCGCCAAGATCTGCCCGCCACCTACCGATACGCCAATCACACAAAAGCTGACTATCATCTGTGCTTTAGTCGCCAGCCCCAATGCTGCCATATCCAAAGGATTGAGTTGCCCAAGCATCACGGTATCGACCATGCTTTTACTAGAGAACAGCATGGTCTGCAGCGTGACGGGCAGAGCAAGACTAAGCAGCGTGTGCAGCCAGCGCGGATTGACGCTCATGCTCAGCTCCTCTATCGAGTGTTTTCACGATTTTGGCGGGGTTGCCAAGAGCAATCGCGTTGTCTGGTACATCTTGGTAAACCACACTGTTGGCGCCGACAATGGCATTACGGCCGATGCGAACGCCTTTCAAAATGGTTACGCCCATGCCAATCCACGCGCCATCTTCAATGGTCACAGGGGACGACGGCGTGCGTTCTACTTCATCAGCCAAACCGCGGCCAACCACGGGGTGGCCACTGCAATCCATAATGGTAACGCGCGGGCCAAACATGATGTCGTTGCCAATAGTGACGCGCTCATAGCAGACAATATTGGTGCCTTGTAATATCACGTTGTCGCCGATGGTAATTTCCCCTGCGTCGCGATGGTTGGCTTTGACCAGTGTTAGTCTGACCGGCGAGTTTTCAAACCCCACTTCGTTTTCAGAATAGACTTGGGTGTTATTGCCAATGCGAATGCGGCCTTTGAAATCGTCCGCGTTGATGAGTGCTTTGGAGCGATCCATGTTGCCGTAGGTCTCATCGCGAACGAAGGTATAGCCAATATGGGGAATGCCAATCAGCCCCGTGTTGTCGCCGATGACCACGTGATCTTTAAATTCAGGAAGAAAGGTCGCGCGGGTTTGGCTTTTATCGATAGGGAGCAGGTTTTCATATATACAAGTCATACAACATCCTTGTGTTATGTTGACTCACCTCCGTGGGGGCGAAGGCGAGTATATCGGGTGGCAGGTGTTTGGAAATTAGTGAATATCGACGAAGTTTGAACGTCGGAATAATGGGTTCTCGTGAGGTCGATAGAGCTGAATGATCTTGTTCAGCGGCACACCGTCTTCACGATGATCGACGTTGTAGAAACTGGTTTGCCAAATTTGGTATTTCTCATGGATGCGTCTTGCGGCATCGTTAGAATGATCGTCGCTATCAGAGACTTCTTTCGGGTGAGGCCAATGGAATGAACAGATGGTTTTGTTCATCATAAACTGGTTCTTGTTAAGGAATAGACGGATACCTAAATCAACATCTTCGCCACCCCAAGTATTGAAGGATTCATCAAACAAGCCTGCTTTGATGAGTTCGCTGCGCTCGGCAGAGACGTGGCAGGTCCAGAACAGGTCAAACGGTGCAGGCCAGTCACCGATGTTCTCACCCATATCCTCATACTGTCTTTGACGAATGTCGTGAGCGCCTTGCTGCTTAAGGTGCAGTAAAGTTTTATCGATGTCGCTGGCGTTTAGGATGGGTTGTAATGACTCCAGTGTCTCTGCATCAACATCGAAACCATATACATATCCAAGAACAGCAATCGGCGTTTTTGACGATTCGTGAACACGTAAATGCTCTTCAAGCGTAATGGTCGACAGCAACACGCCTGTGTCGATGTAAACAATGTATTCACCTTCAGCCGCCATGGTGCCAATGTTACGTGCTTTGCCGGCGCGAAATCCTTTGTCATGTTGCCAGAAATATTGAATGTTCAAGCGATCTTTATAGCTTTCAGCGACTTGCTTACTGTTATCACGTCCGCCATCGTCGACGACAATGACCTCGAATAGTGCTTTGTCGAGTGTTTGCGACACCAGTGAGTCGAGTGTGTGAGCAAGTAGCTCTTGGCGATTGTACGTTGGAATAACAACACTGATTTTTCTCATTTTTTATCCCTCTAAAATGAAACTAGTTGCTAACTTTGTACATGCATATTTTTTCGTGTTCAACATCGCAAATTGGATTTATTTTTCTTTGTAAAATAATGTTTCTAAATGTTTCTTTAATAAAAACAAAGCCTTACTGTTGATTTTGTAATCTTTACTCTATTTTTTGTTTCGTGAAGTGACTCGAAATTTAGGGTGAAAAAAGATCGGTTGTGACATTCATCACTATTATATGTAAATGATGATCGATCGGTGGGGGTGATCGAGAATGGTTTGTAGCACGTGATTGATTTATAAACAAAAAAAGCCGAAATCATGACTTTCGGCTTTTTTGTTTGCTAGAGAAAAGGCGACTACATCAACCATTTCCACCAAATAAACACGGCAAGGAAACCAAATAGGTAAATAAGACCGATAATGGATAGCGCTTTGAGTTTACTGCCCATTTGCAGCGCTTTTGGAAGGTCGGTTTTGGATACCAAAATGTAGTTAAGAAGCGCAAACACTGGAGTGGTAACAAACGCCATGATCATCGCAAAGTTGAGCATTGGCATCAGTGCTTTAGCGAAGAAAGCAATAATCGATATAGCCGCAACAGACACCAGGATGACCCAAGCTTGATAGCTTTTTGGATTCTCTTCTGATTGGTTTTGCAATAGTCGCTGTGATTCGGCAATTGCGCGCGAGTAGCATCAATCACGGTAATGGTGCTGCCAAAAATACAGAAGAAGGCAATCACAGCAATCAGGTAGCGTGACCATTCACCAATGGTTGATGCGTACATGCCAACCAATTGATGGGAAAACCCAACCCCTGATGCGGACAGTTCAGTTCCCGAGCCATGGATCACCAAAGCCCCTAAGGCAACGAAGACTAGTGCCAATAGTGCTGTGCCGATGTAGCCAACATTAAAGTCGAACAGTGCCGACTGTGCGGTGACGGTTTGCTTTTTACACTGACTCTTAAGCCACATGGATGTGATGCTGGAGATCTCGATAGGCGCTGGCATCCAACCCATGGTCACCACGATAAAGCCGATGGCTGCAATGGTCCATGGAGATGGTGCTTGATAATCGGCGGGTGCGACGCTGCCGTTGGACGCTGCGATAATCACCGCCGTTACTGTTGCCACTGTCAATGTGGCCATAATCGCTTTAGACAGTCCGTCGAGCGCTTTGTAGTGACCGGCGAATAAAATCCCAATACAGGTCACCAGCACAACACCGCAAAGGGCAAGTGAGGACGACTCGAAGGGTAAGAAGTAACCGAGCAAACTGGCGCTAAACAAGAGTAGTGCTGCCGTATTGACCACCGCGGAAATGACCGTCAGTAGCGTAAATACCCAGAGGTATCCACGCCCCAATCCTTCATAGCCTTGAATCAGACTATTACCTGTACCGACGGTGTACTGGACCCCAGCTCTAAAAAATGGGTATTTAAATAGATTAACGAGCAAGATCAGTGCTGCCAGTTGCCAGCCATAGATGGCACCTGCTTTAGTCGAAGCGACAAGGTGAGAACCACCAACGGCGGCCGCTGCCATCATAATGCCTGGACCAAGAGAACGTACTAAGTGAGATAAGCCTGGGCGTGATGCTGGCTCTGAAGGGAGTGAAGTATCCATGACATGAGTCCTTTATGATTATTATCCGTACTGCAATCGCTGTAAAAAAATATTTACGAAACGATAAAAAATTATTTCCAACCCATTCATTTCTACAGTAATTTCAGCAGGATGCAATGTGGCGGAATGAAAAGGACGCTTGGTTTGGTTGGTATATCTATAAAGTCAGTTAGGAGTGGATGTTTGTGCTGATTATCTTGATATAGATAATGCATCCTCATTGGAGGCTGGCAAAAAAGAGTAGGAAAAATATTGGAAGGCGTCGCGAACACAAAGGCTCGCGACGGTAATAATAAGGTGCTATCAAGCGATTAGGCTTTAGGTTTTCTCTTCAGCTGCTGCACAACCAGTCCAATCACAATCAGTACTAAACCGACGAGTGTCGATGGATGGATCTCTTCACCGATAACGGTGGCAAGCAGCATCAATGAGATAAATGGCGAAGCAAAGATCAGATTACTGATACGCGCCGTGTTTTGCGTCAGCTTCAAAGCGCTTAGCCAAAGTACAAAGGTGATTCCCATTTCAAACAGACCCACATAGCTCACCGCTAGCCAGCCTTTTAGGGTGATACTCGACCAAGCAGCGCCCTCATAGATCGCGACACCGAAAGCAAATGGCAACGCCACCAAAAAACCAAGCAGTACACCAACAACCGGATCGGCCGTGTTTTTGGTGTTCAGGATCCAATAGCCCGCCCATAGCAAAGTAGAAAGCAGCGCCAGAGCCACACCTGCTGGACTATCGAATTGCAGCCCAAGCACATCCCCTTTAGTGGCGATGACCACCACGCCTAAATAGCCGAGTGCACATGCAAACCAATCTTGCGGGCGGATTTTTTGTTTTAGGAATACGGCTGCCATTAAGGTTAACGTGATCGCCCAGCTGTAGTTGATAGGCTGTGCTTGCGAAGCTGGCAATAAGTCGTATGCCTTAAACAAAATTAAGTAATAGGCGAGTGGGTTGATGAGTCCCAATAATAGGTAGTACCAAGGGTTGGAAAAAAACGTGGTTTTAAGTTGGGAAAGTGTTCCTTTTACGGCACAAACAATGACCAGAGCGATGGTTGAGGCAACCGATGCAGCGGCGACCATTTGCGCAGGCGTAAATTCAGCCAATGTGAGCTTAAATGCCGTCGCGACTGTGGACCACAGTAGGACTGCAGATAACCCAAACAGCAGGGCTTTGCGTTCGTTTTGCATGGAGAGTTAGCGTTAGGATGGAGTAAACAATGTCTGCATCTTACCAGTGAATGGCATTCTGAAAACAGCAGTTTGTGGTGACGAATCACACAAGATTGCAGCAAGCTCAACTAAAGTGAGATAAGTGGTGGCAGCGGTGTCAGATCGATCAATGGCGCTTGTTGCCATGAAGGTTCACTAGCAAACAACCATAAAGTATCGACGTGGTTTCCTTTGAGTGACGAAATGTCGACCAGACTCATCAAGGCGTAAAAGCGTCGCACATAGTGCACGGTCTCATTGGGCAGGACGAGCTTTGAAAACTCACGACTGCCCGCTTTGTTGATCGCGCGCTGCACTCGCCCTTCTCCCGCGTTGTAGGCTGCCAGAGTCAGGTTAATATCACCGTCAAATTTACGATATAAAAAAGATAGATACTGCATCGCAGCACGTGTGCTCGGCTCAACATCAAATCGCTGATCGAGGTTTTGGTCTACGGTTAACCCAAAGCGTTTGGCGGTGGCCGGCATGAGTTGCCAAAGTCCTGCGGCTTTGGCTGGCGAGACCGCTTTTGGATTATAGGAAGACTCCAGCATAGGCACCAGCACTAAGCTTTCAGGTAGTGATCTTTTGCTTAGCTGTTTGAAGATCTCATCCACTAAAGGACTGAACTCTTCAAACTTTTTAGTGATATGGGTTTGATAGGGTTTTAAGGTGGCGATGTGTGGGGCTATGTCCGCTTGGGTAGGGTCACCTTGGGTCGGTTTGGCATAGCTCACGCTGTGCCCAAAGCACAGCAAACTTATCACTAGCAAAGCACGCCAGTGAGGTAGGCTCCAATAACGGCTAAACCGCGCGAGCATGTTCCTCATAACTGTGCTGCTTTTGACCCGTCAGCTCACCGAGCAATTCTTGGAAAGCGGCAGAGCTTTGTCCGTTGTTTTGATTGTATTTTTGGCACTGTGTAATCAAGGATTCAAGGATGTGCCATTGCTTGTTCACGTTGTCTGACAGCTTTGCAGGCAGTGCTTTAATTAAGCGTTCAACCCCAACTTCCGAGCAAGGCAGTTTCAATTGTGCGAGTGCCTGACTTCGCTCGCTGGCATTGCGGCCAAGTTGATTCAAGATTGGCAGTTGGCTCTGGATATTGTCGCTTAGCGATCCCCCATCAAATTTGAGGTACAAAGCTTTTTGATGTTGCAGTAGTGCGAGCAGTTTTCTGTACAGCTTAATGTCTTCAGAAATGCTCAGCACGAAGTTTGTACTAGCTCAGTTTTCGATGCGGCCATGGTTGGTTACTCCACTCAATGGGGTCGCTTGCTTAAGATTCGTGACCAGTATGAAAACGCATCACCGCTTGCGACAGGGCTTTAACATCCAGACCCAATTCGCCATTTGCCAGCGCACTACGCACCGCTTCGACTTTGGCCATATCCACATTTGGCATAGCAGCGAGTTCGGCTTGTGCCTTGTCTAGTGCGGCTGTGTTGGCATTGAATGCCGCTTCAGACACGGTTTTACGCTGGGGCGTTTCTGCGGTTTGAGTTTTAGACTGGTTGAAGTTGGTTTGTGGAACATGTCCGCCAGCCACTTTGTCGATTTTCATGGTGTTGCTGTCCTATCAAGATGTCGATAACAGTATAGGGCGACAAAGCGAGCGACAGTATTAAATCTGCCCACCTAAATTGTTGCCCTTTTTTTCTATCTTAATCTCCGCATCGATTTCGAGCGTGCTGAGTGAAAACTGTTACCTTGAGTCAGAAAATTAAAATTGAGTGTGAACTTGGTTCAAGCCAGTGACGACGGCACGAATCACTTTCTTCGACTGGCTATTTTGTACTTTGATCTGTTCACCTTCTCCTCCCGTTTGTAGAGCGACGCCTTTGGTGGTGGCATTAAAGCCTCCCTTGGCGGCGATGATCACCACTTCATTACCCTTTTCGACCAACGGGGGATTGCTGACAAATTTGGCATCGATGATCTGCCCTGAGCGCATTCTTCGAGTGACCTGTTTGCCACGCAATGTCGACACGTCGGTGACGAACGCGGTCGCGCGCGACAAGGTACGCGTTTCGAGTCGAACCGATTTGGCATCCACCGTGGTATGACGATTGAGCGTGGTGGTTGCCACTGCCACAGGCAAGGATAAGGTCGCCTTGATGCTGGCGTTAATGCGCCAATCATTCACGCCATCTTCACAGCTGACGCTGCGTTTTAAATTGCCTACAGGCAGCGTTTGATGGTCACGGCTACTGATGATGAGTGGTGCTAAACATTGATCGAGATGTTTTGCTGACTCTGGAACCAATATCACCAGTTTCGCGTCGTGCTTACCCCAACGATGCGTTCGGCGAGCTGCTCAATCTCCAAATCAAGCGCGTGGCGCACCGCGTGCTCGATATCCAACCGCGTCATTTTTGCGTGGCTGGTGGCGAAAGCAGACAGTGATATTGCCCCCAATAATAGACCTATGATCCATTTCCCCATGTCATATCTCGCTTCCGTGAATCGGAAGTTCCTCTTCCTTTGTTTTGTGTAATTCATTGTTTTTATTGAAATAAAAAACTGGCACGCATCTTGTTGTTAGTTAGGGACGACCGCCCATTTAAGGACAAAGAGATGGCAATCAGTTTTGACAGTGCGTTAGGCGTGCATCCCGAAGCACTCAATTTTCGAGTTCAGAGAACTAAGGTGTTAGCCAGTAACTTAGCAAATGTCGATACACCTGGGTACCTAGCAAAAGACCTGAGCTTTACCACGGTGATGAAGCAAGCCAGTGCAAATGGCGTGCACAGCACGACACCAAAGTTGGACATTGCCACTCAATACTCCGTGCCGTACCAAAACAGCAAAGACGGTAATACGGTAGAGCTGGGCGTTGAGCAGGCCAAATTCACCCAAAACAACATGGATTTTCAAACTAGCCTGACCTTCATGAACATGAAGTTTAGCGGGCTAGCGAAAGCGATTGAGGGACGTTAATCATGTCATTTACCGATATTTATTCTATCGCAGGCTCGGCCATGACGGCGCAAACGGTACGACTCAATACCGTAGCCAGCAACCTTGCCAACGCTGACGCCGTGTCGGCCAACCCAGATGATGCTTATAAACCGCTCAAGCCGGTATTTGCCACGGTATATAGCCAAACTCAACTGGCGAGTGAGCAAGGGGTGTACCCCAATGCTGAAGTGCGCATTGTCGATGTGGTGAAGAGTGGCGCTAAGGCTGAGCAGCGTTTTGAGCCCAATAACCCACTCGCCAATGAAGAGGGTTATGTCTATTACCCTGGCGTTGATGTGGTGGCGGAGATGGCAGACATGATGTCCGCATCGCGCAGCTTCGAAACTAACGTCGAAGTCTTGTCGAATGTGAAAAGCATGCAGCAAGGATTACTTCGTTTAGGGCAGGGCAGCTAATGAGTATTGCACAATTCACCGCGCTGGATGCTGACTCTCCAGTCACTCAGCAAACTAACGCCAACGTGTCTTCGAATCCGCAAGACGCCAATAGCGCCAGCTCGTTGCAAAATGAGTTCATCACTTTAATGGTGGCGCAAATCCAAAACCAAGATCCGCTCAACCCGCTTGATGGCACCGAGTACGTGAGCCAGCTGGCGCAGTTCTCTCAGGTGCAAAGTACCGAGAACATGTCGACGCTGATGCAAAACAGCATGGTGCTTCTCGACAATATGCAGGTGTTATCGACGGCAAGCCTAGTGGGTCAAACCGTGTATGTCGGCAGCAATGAGGTTGAACTGGCGGACGGCGCGCAAAAAGGTCGTATTGAGCTTGCACACTCATCGAGCCAAGTCAACGTGGTGGTAGAAGACGAGTTTGGTCAGAAAACCAAGGTGCCACTTGGCGCTCATCCTGCCGGTGATGTGGATTTCACCATTAATCCAGAAGAGCTGGGTCTTAAGCCGGGCAAGTACTCTATCTCAGTCGAAGTGCAAGACGGTCAAGCGCAGCCAAATTTGCTGCTGGCGGGTGAAGTTCAACAAGTCCGTATTCCTAGCACAGGCGGCGCAGCGATGGTTAATGTCGCCGGCGTGGGTAATGTGCCTTTCTATGAAATCAGTCAGTTTGGTGCTTAGCGCCGAGTGTAAAACCCATAATTATCAGAATTAAGAGGACATCATGAGTTTTAATATTGCTTTAAGTGGCTTGGATGCTACGAATACTCAGCTAAACACTATCAGTCACAACATTGCTAACGCTTCGACGTACGGCTTTAAACAAGCGCGTACCGAGTTTTCTGCCGTCTATAACGGTATGCAGGCAGGCGGCGTGGAAGTGGCATCGATTTCGCAAAACTTCGACAAGAACGGTTCGGTATCCGGCACGGGTCGTTCGATGGATTTAGCCATCAATGGTAACGGCTTCTTTGTCACTAAAGATGGCATGGGGCAAACCCTTTACACCCGCTCTGGCGTGTTTGGCACGGACAAAGACAACTACGTAGTCGGCAATACAGGCGCTAAGCTGCAAGGCTACAGTGTTGATAGCAATAACAACCTGCTTGAAGGCTCTGTCGGCGACATCAAAATCAGCACTTCTTCTCTAGCAGCAAAAGCGACCGACAAACTGGATTTTATCGCTAACTTCGATGCCAGTGCATCGACAATCGACCAAGCCGTGACGCCGTTTGATCCAAGCAACCCAGACTCCTTTAACTCATCTTATACCTCAAAGGTTTATGACTCTTTAGGTAACTCTCACACGGTAACGCAGTACTTCACTAAAACTGCGGACAACACGTGGGAAGTGAACGTGCAAGTTGATGGTGGCACCACGCCTGTGTCGACGGTCCCAGTGACGTTCAATCCAGACGGCACCCTCAATTCACCAACGGGTACGACCAACATCAGCTTCCCAGCCGCGGGTGCAGAGCCAATGAGCATTGATATTAGCCTTGAGGGCAGCACTCAGTTTGGCGCTGCATTTGGCGTGAGCACCAACAGTCCAAATGGTTACACCTCTGGTGAGCTTGCGGGTGTGCGCGTTGAAAACAACGGCATGGTATTCGCGACTTACACCAATGGTCAGTCACAGCTGCAAGGTCAGGTGGTGCTAGCGAACTTCGCGAACCCACAAGGCTTGGCGAAAACTAACGGTACCGCTTGGACACAAAGCTTTAGCTCTGGCGCGCCTGTGGTGGGTACACCGGGTACTGGCGTGTTGGGCGATCTGACTCCGGGCGCACTGGAAGGTTCAAACGTTGATTTGACTTCAGAGCTTGTGAACTTGATGACGGCGCAGCGCAATTACCAAGCGAACGCGAAGACGATCTCTACGTCTGACAAACTTACTCAAGCGCTGTTTAACGCGGTATAGAGGTAGGCCATGGATAGCTTGCTATTTACTGCGACCACGGGCGCAAGTCGCGTCCTTAAAGCGCAGCATGTTCGTTCTAACAACTTATCGAACGCCGATACGGCGGGCTTTCGTGCGGATATGGAACGCGTTAACAGCGTTCCATTGCAAGGCTCAGGTTTCGATGGCCGCACTATGGTAGTCACCAACTCAGCCGCGACGCGATTTGATTCAGGCGACGTGGTGAAAACCGGTCGCCCGCTCGACATTGCCATCATGGGCGAAGGCTACATCAGTGTTCAAACCCCAGCAGGAAACGAAGCCTACACCCGTGCCGGTAATATCAAAGTCGATGATTTGGGTGCCATGACCATCAATGGTTTTGCCGTTGTTGGTGACAACGGCCCTATGGTGCTGCCTGAATTTCAAAAAGTGGAAATCAGTGAACGCGGCCGTGTGTCGGTGATCCCTCCAGGTGGCGGCGCAGAAGTGGAAGTCGGCACATTAAAACTGGTGAAGCCGGAGATCACTCAACTGCAGAAAGAGAGTGACAGCCTACTGCATAGCCTTGATGGTCAGCCATTTGCGGCGGATGCGACGGTCAATCTAGCACCTGAGCATATCGAAAGCAGTAACGTTTCAGCCATTGATGAGCTGCTGAGCGTGATGTCTCTCACTCGCAATTTCGAGATGCAGATCCGCATGATGAAAACGGCGGAAACCCTAGCGCAATCCGGAAACAAATTAATGAGCGCGAGCTAGAAGCTCGCCAACAGGAGTAAACCATGCATTCAGCATTGTGGGTCAGTAAAACAGGGATGGCCGCCCAAGACACTAAAATGACGGCGATTTCCAACAACCTTGCCAACGTTAATACCGTTGGTTTTAAGCGTGACCGAGTGGTATTTGAAGACTTGTTCTACAGCATTCAGCGCCAGCCCGGCGCTCAGGTAGACCAAGTAAACGAACTCCCAACAGGTGTTCAGTTGGGTAGTGGTGTTCGTGTTGTGGGCACTCAAAAAGTATTCACACAGGGCAGCTCACAAAACACAGGGCAAGAGCTGGATTTAGCTGTCATGGGACAGGGCTTTTTCCAAATCGAAAACTCCGATGGCCAGATCATGTACACCCGAAACGGCCAGTTTCATGTCAACTCTGAAGGCCTGATGGTCAATAGCCAAGGCTTACCGCTTGAGCCGCAAGTTCAAATCCCAGACAACGCATTGACGGTTTCTGTGGGTGTCGATGGCACGGTGACGGCAACCACTGCCGACGGCCCTGCACCACAAGAACTGGGTCAAATTACCCTAGCTAAGTTCATCAACCCAGCTGGTCTTGAAGCCATTGGTGGCAACTTGTTTAAAGAGACCGAAGCGAGCGGTCAGGCACAAGAGCTGATTGCAGGTGAAGAAGGTGCAGGCAGCATCAAACAAGGCGCACTGGAAGGTTCAAACGTGCAAGTGGTGGAAGAGATGGTCGATATGATCACCACACAGCGCGCCTATGAAATGAACGCTAAGGTCGTGTCGGCGGCCGATGACATGCTCAAGTTTGTCGCGCAAGCGGTGTAACGAATTTCGGAAACCAAATTCGTTGAGTAATTCGTTGAGTGAGCGGGAGATAACGTGAAAGGAAGTAGTAATATGAAATGGTTTTCGCGACGCCTAATAGAAAAAGGCATAGTGGCACTGACGGTGCTACTGCTCGCTGGATGTGCAGCCAGACAAGAATTTGTGCCGCCAGAGCCAGATGAGCAGAAGTATGCGCCGCCGGAGCTAAACTACGCGCTGCCTGAGGCAACGAATGGCAGTTTGTACCGTCATCAATACAACCTCACGTTATTTCAAGATCGTCGTGCTTATCGCGTCGGCGATGTGCTCACCATTCTACTGGTTGAAGAAACTCAATCGAGCAAAAAAGCCGATACCAAGTTTGGTAAGTCATCGAACGTGGATTTTGGTGCCGCCAATATAGGTGGAACCACGATCAATGAAACCGCAGTGGGCATTAGTGGTAATCGCGCTTTTGATGGCAGTGCAGCCAGCTCGCAAGGGAATAAGCTTGAGGGTGCCATTACGGTCACCGTCCATGAAGTGATGCCAAATGGTGTACTTAAAGTCAGCGGTGAAAAGTGGATCCGTCTGAACCAAGGTGATGAGTTTATCCGCGTCACCGGGATTATTCGCGTCGACGATGTTGACCGTTATAACCAAGTCTTTTCACACCGTATCGGTGATGCTCGCATTACCTACTCTGGACGCGGCGCTTTAGCAGATAGCAACTCAGCGGGTTGGCTAACGCAATTCTTCACAAGCCCTTGGATGCCATTCTAATGTTGAAACTTCGTCACTTTTTTAACGCCCTTATCGCTGTGTTTGCTTTTGGTTTAATGCCAATGGCGCAGGCGGAAGTGGAAATCCCAATTATGGATTTGGTTGACGTACAAGGTGTGCGTAGCAACCAACTGGTTGGTTACGGTTTGGTGGTAGGTCTAGATGGCCAAGGTGACCGCAACCAAGTGAAATTCACGGCTCAATCGATTACCAACATGTTGCGTCAGTTTGGCGTGCAGATTGGCGACGATGCCAACCCAAAGCTGCGTAATGTCGCCTCAGTTAGTGTGACCGCCTCGGTCGACCCTATGGCTGGTCCCGGCCAGATGCTGGATATTGTGGTGTCGTCGATTGGTGATGCCAAGAGCTTACGTGGCGGCACGCTACTGCTGACGCCACTGCGTGGTGTCGATGGTGAAGTGTACGCCGTGGCTCAAGGTAATGTGGTTGTGGGCGGCGTGTCTGCGGAAGGGCGCAGCGGCTCCAAGATTGCCGTGAACACGCCAACAGCAGGCCGTGTGCCAAATGGCGCTACGCTAGAGCGTGAAATTCCATCGGACTTTAATACTCGCCCACAAATTACCTTAAACCTGCGCAAAGCAAGCTTTACAACGGCGAAGAACATCGCCCGTGAAATCAACGGCACTTTTGGTCCCGATGTCGCGATTGCAGTTAATAAGGTTCGAGTTGATATGCGTGCCCCAAAAGATTCCCAGCAGCGCGTAACTATGATGTCGATGCTAGAAGAAATGAGCGTGGTCGAAGGCCGCAAGCCAGCACGTATTGTGTTTAACTCGCGCACCGGCACTGTGGTGGTGGGCAAAAATGTCAAAGTCACCGAAGCTGCGGTTAGCCATGGCAACTTGACGGTGGCAATCAGTGAATCGCAGCGCGTCAGCCAACCTAATGCCTTTGCCGATGGCGATACCGTAGTGGTAGATCAAACCAAAATCGACATCAACGAAGACCAAGCACAAATGGTGATTTGGCCGGAAGGCACCGAACTGAATACCATCGTCAACGCGGTGAATAGTTTAGGCGCAACGCCAACAGACTTGATGTCTATCCTGCAAGCGCTGCATGAAGCAGGCGCGCTCAATGCTGAGCTGGTTGTGATATAGGAGACGCAGTATGAAAATCGATGCCATGAACGATACGACTCGCGTCAACAGCATGCTCTATCATGACAATGCGGCGCTGACCAACATCAAACACAGCAACGACAGCCCGGAAGCACTAAAAGAAGTGGCGGGGCAGTTTGAAGCCATGTTCTTGCAAATGGTACTACGACAAATGCGCAGCAGTAGTGATGTACTGGCCGATGAAGACAGTCCATTTTCCTCGCAGCAACATGGTGTATTTCGCGATATGCACGATGGACAATTGTCGATTGAACTGGCCAAAAAACAGAACTCCGGTATCGCTGATATGCTGGTGAAACAACTCGGTCCTGCGCACTCTCCTCAGTCGAATCGAGAAGTGCAGTTTGATGCTGCGAGCGTTCAGTCGTTAGGTGCGGCGAATGATTTGGAAGCCAAATCACAATCTCATTCAGCCAGCCTTATAAATGGCGCTTCAGCGGTTAATGAAGTCAATCATGATGCCGCCTTTAATCTTCAGTCGCCTAAAGAGGCAGCCATGACCATGGCATTTTCTCAGCCTCTTATGAAAATCACGGAGCGTTAATCGTCATGAGTCTTATTAATATCGCCCTAACCGGGATGAATGCCAATCGCGTGGCGTTAAATGTCACCGCGCAAAACGTGGCGAACGTGAATACCCCCGGATACAGTCGCCAGCAGGCACTGATGTCATCGGTTGCAGGTGGAAAATACGATTACAATTCGCCGGGAATGGGGGTGGAGGTCACCAGCATTCGCCGCGTGACCGATCAATACTTGGTCAAGCAAACCTGGTCGACAGCCAGTGAGGCTAATTACTCCGCTGGCTATATGTCGGCGATGAGCCAGTTAGAAAATATGCTGGGTGCCGATGGTTTTAGTTTGTCAGCTGGACTTGATAGCTTGTTTGCTTCTCTCAACGATGCGACCACCAAGCCAGAATCGACTCCGCTTCGCCAACAGGTGATCAACGAATCGGAAGCCCTAGCGCGCCGCTTCAATACGCTCACCGAATCGCTGCATAATCAGCATAAAGATGTACATGATCAGCGCAATGCCGCACTGTCGCACGCCAACAGTGTGATGGCGAACATTGCCCAAGTGAACAAGCAAATCGTTGAAATGCAAGGTACGGGCGGGAATGCCTCGCAACTGATGGATACCCGCGATGCCTTGATTGGTGAGTTGTCTACCATCATGGCGGTGAAAACCACAGATCAGCCTGATGGCAGCGTTCAAGTCTCCTTAGCGTCTGGCCAGCCCTTAGTAATGGGCTCAGATGCCAGCGTCATCAAAGCGATTCCAGATCCAAGCGACCCTTACCTTGCCGATCTGCACATCGAATTTGGCAATCAGACCTTTGCGGCCAAAGGCGATATCGGCGGCAAATTGGGTGCGCTGCACGATTATCAAGTGGATGTGCTTAAGCCAAACCAACAAGCGATTGATGATATGGCGCGCAGTGTGGCCGACGAGTTCAACGCGGTCTTGGCAGCAGGCACCGATCTCAATGGTAACCCAGGTGCGCCGCTGTTTACTTACGACCCTGCCAACCCAGCGGCGAGTTTAGATATTACCGCCATCAATGCTGATGAACTGGCGTTTTCTAGCGATGGGAATCCGGGTAACAGCGACATTCTCAAAGACCTGATTGATATCAGTAATAAGCCTGTTGCTATCAGCGGCTATGGGTCAGTCACCCTCAACGATGCGTTTACCGCTATGGTGGGTGATACGGCAATTAAAGCCAGACAAGCCGAGTCTGATTATCAGCCAAGCAGGCGATGTCTGAGCAAGCGATCGCTGCGCGCGATAATGTCAGTGCGGTCAACAGCGACGAAGAAGCCGCGAACTTGATGACGTTTGCTAACGCACACAACGCCAACATGAAAGTGATCAGTACAGCGAATCAATTGTTTGATTCGGTATTGCAGCTATTTTAAGGAGAGACCATGAGGATCAGTGATACTCAATTTAGCCAAATGATGCTGCAAAGCCTGCAAACTAATAACGCAGGCCTTGGTAAAGTGATGCAGCAAATGGCCACTGGCGACAGGCTGACAAAGCTATCGGATGACCCAATGGCATCGATTCAATTGCTCAACCTTGATAGAGAAGGGGCGGCAATCAATCAATATCAACGCAATATCGCCAACGTCAAAACCACGCTATCGAGTCAAGAAGTTCACCTAGACTCGGTCAATGAGAGCCTAAAAAGCATGCGAGAGTTGGTGCTTTGGGGGGCGAACGGTACGCTTACCGATGAAGACCGACAAGGGATGATCACGGAACTTGAAAGCTTGCGTGACTCGGTTCAGTCATCATTCAATTCTCAAGATGAAGAGGGTCATTACCTTTTCTCTGGTACTAAAACCGATACCCCAGCGATTTCAGATGCGGGTGGCGGTGTGTACTCATTGGATGGCAATAGCGATAAGCGAGTCGTGACCGTCGCCAAAGGCGTCACAATGGAGTCCAATACCACGGCGCAAGACATTTTAGACTTAGGTGGTGGTGACAATGTGTTGAATCAAATCGACCGATTGATCGTGGAATTTAAGAACCCGAGTCCAAATTTTCAAACCGAAGTTGGTGCTAGCCTGGATGCCATCGATAATACCTTGGGCAATGTGCTCGGTGCGATGACGGAAATGGGTGGCCGCCATAACAACCTCGACTTGATGGATGGTGCACACAGCGAGAACAAGCTGTTTGTCGACAAGGTGACCAGCGATGTCTCTGCTCTCGATTATGGCGAAGCGTCGGTGCGGCTCAGCAATTACATGGCAGCGCTGCAAGCCACGCAAGCAGCTACATGAAAATTAATGATTTATCTCTATTCGACCGCATTTAGCGGTCGTTTTTGCCACTCGGCAGTAAGGCTCAAGGAATGGTGTTATGGCAGTAAGTACGGTTGAAGTTAGACCGCATAGTATTAAGCTCACAGGGCAGGGAACGACAAGTATTGCTCCCTCGCAAGCCTCTGATACCACAAGCACATCTCTCTCCAAACACCTTCTCAAGCCGCAAGCAGAAATCTCTTCCGCCTATTCACTATCAGGCGTACTACTGACCCAAGGGCAGCAACACGCCACATCGGTGCAAATTGCCACTAAAGCGCTGCAAGGCGTGGGTAAAGAGCTGACACAAGTGAAAAAGCAGCTCACACAGGCTCTATCGCACGGCTCTACCCCACAGATGACCGATAAGCTGTCGCGTTCAAAGCAAGTGATTGAAGCAACGCTTAATCAAGCTCGCTTTGATGGCAAACGCGTGGTCGATAATGAACTGCATCTAAAGCTTGATACTGCAGATGTTCGACGTTTTTCGATCCCCGGTCTTAATGTGCACCGTATGAGTGAGCGTGCTGAGCAAGTACGTTTGGATTTTCCAAGCGGCGGTTCGGTGATGCTGCAATTTGATGGTCAGTCTGACGGCCAGCGCACGGTTAAACAACTTGACCGCAGTGTTATCCCTATGGGCATGCGCGCATCACTCGCCAACGATGGCAGCATCGTATTTGAGGTGCACGAATCGGCCTACGCTGCGATGCAGCAGCAAGTTCGAGTCACCGGTGAAGGCCACCGCTTTCCCGCAGGACAAGCCAACACCTTCTCGATTCAAGCCGAACCAGATGGCATGGCGGAACTCAAGTTTGATCTAGGTTCTCGCGATGGCATCAAACAATCCATCGCCAAGGTGAACCAACACCTAAAACAGGCACAAACCAGCCTAAGCGAAGCAAGGCAATTCCAATCCCAACTCGATACGCAAATGACGCGTATTCAGAACCAATCCAAGCTCCCTTCCGAGCAACAAGTCAGCGAAACACTCTCTGGTTTTAGCCAGCTTTCACAAGATTTCACGACGACATTTCAGGCGCTCAATGCGCAGGCGAATGTAAGGCGTCATACGGTCGTGGCGCTACTGAAATAATTACTATCAACGGGACTTGTCATCCTCACGCGCAAGTGAGGATCTGGTACCGCACGTGACTCACTTATTTTTGTCCCCATAACCTAAGGCACACGCTCAAGAAGATTCTCGTTTTCACGAGAATGACGGTGTTGTTCATGACAGTATTTTGAATGGTAGTGTCGTGGATGACGAGGCTCTCAACTGGTGCCATCAAACCAAAAAGAAAAAATACAAAAAGCACACGAACGCCAGCAAAGTAGCCGATATCGTCGGATAGATGATATAGGCATCTTGTCGATCGGTGCGTCTAAAGCACATAAAGGTGAGTAGGCTGTTGTACACGACCAACAGTAGACTGATTAATGTGCCGCCCTTTAGTGAGAGAGTAGTGAGCTGGCTTAAGAACAGAGCGAGTAGGGCGTAATCAATGATGATCAGCCATAGGAACGCCTTTTGTAGTCCGTCTGGCGTTCGGTTTGGTTTTGGCGGTATGTGCGGAATAGATTGTCGCATAACATGCCCTACTGACTGGGTGCTCAATAATAAAAGGTAGTGAGATCAAGGGTGTACTATCAAAGCATAGAACACCCTATTAAAGGTGCAAGTTACAGTGCTTGCACCTGGGTAGTCGCGTTTGAAGCGCTGTCTGACTCGAATCGAATGGTATCGGTTCTAAACACAGGCTGATTGAATTTGGCCTTGTCGCGCGCCTTCTCTAGCTCATTTTTCGATTCATTGTTGGGCGATTGGCCAAACAAGGTGTTGATGACCTCAGCTGCAGGTGTGGTGAGGATAAACAGTTCGATGCGGCGGTTTTCGCTCGATGCAGGGTCGTTGTGATTGAGTAAGGCGCGATCAGACATGCCCGTTACTTGCAACACGCGTTGCTCAGGCATGCCGCCTGCGGTGAGCGTCTGTCTAGCGACATTGGCGCGTGATGCAGAAAGCTCCCAGTTTGATTTGCTGGAGAAGGTTTTACGATACTGAGTCGCATCGGTATGGCCGCTGATGATCATTGGGTTTTCTACCCTCTCAAAGACAGGCGCCAAAGCCAGCAGCAAATCTTCAAAAAACGGCGTTAATGTTGAACCGCCGCGACCAAACATGTTCTGTTTGTAGTCATCTTGCAGCACGATGCGCAGCCCTTGAGGGGTAACGGTAACATCGACATTTCCTTGGGCGTTGATTTGGCGCACCATGTCATTGATTACTTCAGCTAGAGCGGCTAGGCGCTCTTGGGTGTCGAAGGTGCCGTCGATAAGTGAATCCGATTCCGGCCCTTCGCGATCGCCTTGGAAAAATGAACTGACTGAGTGCACTGAGTCGTGGCGACTGGCCACGGACGAGTCAGTCGTCAGATCGATGGGAGAAATGCTTTTCGAAGTGTCAAATAGGTTGCCACTGCCTTGGTCAAAGACACTGGCCATTTGCAAATGGGCGACAATCGCTTTGCGCTCTTCTTTGTCGACCACTTGCATGACCCAAAGGACGAGGAATAACGCCATCAAGGCAATCATAAAGTCAGCAAACGCTACCTTCCATGCCCCACCATGAGATTCATTATGATGGTTGCGACTGGCGCGTTTGAAGACTACTTGCTCATGTTTTTGCATTATCCCTCCTGTTCAGCGAGCCACACCTCCATTTGGTTAAACGTTGGTTTAATGTCTAGCTGAATGTGCTTGCGGCCAGCGTCAATCGCCAATAGTGTCGGCTTCTTCGCGACGTAGGCCACTAAGGTAGCGCGAGTACAATCGAAAGCGGACATATTGCGTTTAACGCGTTGAGCCATGGCGTTACTTGCTGGGTCTAAGCAGCAGTAACAGCCGAAAATACCGATAAATGTGCCTACTAGAGCGGCAGCAACGTGATAGCCAATCATGGCAATGGAACCATCAATGGCGGACATGGTAATGATGATGCCGCCTACAGCAGCCAAAATACCAAAGCCAGGCATGGCTTCTGCGGTGCGCTGCATGGAGCGAGCAGGCTGCATATAGTCGGCCTCAATCGCTTCAATCTCTTGCTCTAGTAGTCCCTCTAACTCATGAGGCGACATTTGTCCCATTGCCATTAAACGTAAATTGTCGGTAATGAAAGAAACTAAACGATAATCACGACTTACACGCGGATAACGCGCAAAAATATCGCTCTGCTCTGGGTTTTCGATGTGCTTATCCAGCGCCTTAAAGCCACCACTGCGCACGGTTTCCAGCAAGACTTGCAGCAGCGCCATCAGTTCCATGTAGAACTCGCGCTCATCTTTAGGAGGAGAGATGATGCCTCGCAGTTGACTGCGCATCTCTTTAAGCACTTGAGGTGGGTTACCTATAATAAGGGAACCGATCGTGGCACCGATGATGATCAGCATTTCCGCTGGCTGCCAAATGGCCATCAGACTGCCCCCGGCCCAGACGTAACCGCCGAAGACACACATCAAAATGATGATTGCGCCAGTAAACTTTTGCATAGTGGACTCCTAAGAAGACAGTAGTTGGTTGAGTTGCTTAAGCGCTTGCTTGTGCAGCTGACAAATCCGTGGCGGGGTCAGTTCTAGCACCAGAGCAATCTCGTGTAAGTTCAAATCGTGTTGGTAGAACAGCGTCAGCAGTAGCTGTTCGCGTTTGGGGAGTTGGCTAAGTGCCTTCTCAAGACTGCGGCGGATATGTTCGTGGTTCATGCCATCGCAACAAGACTCGACTGCACCTTCAAGACCGCTCTCGATAAGCTGATCTAGGCTTTGCATTTCTGCGGCCATGGTGGCGTTGAGCCGGGTATGATAATCCTGCTGTGTGGTGCCGAGTGCTTTGATGATCTCTTGTTCGGTGGGCGCGCGGCGCAGACGTTTGGTTAAATCACGCGTCACATCATTGAGCTCATGAGCCTCCTGACGGGTTTTGCGAGAGCGCCAGTCAAGGCGGCGCAGCTCATCCAAGATAGAGCCGCGAATGCGGCACACGGCGAACGCCGGAAAGTTAGGGTCATCGATGTTGCCATATCGGCGCCCAGCCTCAAGTAGGCCAATCAGTCCAATTTGCTGCATGTCTTCGATGCTGCAATGGGTCGTGGCATGGTTGCGCAGTTGGTTCACCACGCGCTTAACCAAGATTTGATGTTGGCTAAGCAGGCGATTTTCATCGATACGTGTAGCGCTTGATGTGACATCTTCGGCGACGCCGTAGCTGTCTGAGTGATTCATATCCAGCATAGTCGCTCCTACTGAATAACAAATTTCGTCAGCAGAACATCGTCAATATCGCGGTTTAACTGGGTATCGGCGTAAGCCGTCATCACCGAAGCTTTCACCTCCTGCTGAAGCTGATCCAAAGCGTCCGCACCATGTAGATCTTCATAGCGCTTTTGGCTGAACAGATTAAGCATTGCGTGTCTGACTTTTGGCATATAGTCGTTGGCGAATTCAAGGCGCTCGATGTGACGCGTTTCCAGCGCCAGCTCCAACATCACAAAGTGGGTCTGTTTTTTGCCGCGCACACTGACAATCACATTGTCTAAGGCGTGAAATTTCGGCCCAGCACTCGGCTGTGGCTCAGATTCCAAAAAAGAAAACTGACCATCACTAAGCGTAGTGGGTGAGTTGAGGTACCACATTGCACCCGCAACCGTGCCGCCAGAAACGAGAGCACTGGTCACAACGCAGGTGGCAAAGAGTGAAAGAAACTGTTTTTTATTCATGCTGTATTCCTAAAGCGATCACACTTGGGTACTAAGCCAGTGTTCATCCGTGGAGAAGGTCGTGGCGTTATTGCTGCCAGACTCATGGCGCTCATTGGCAAAAATGGTTGAGCCTTGCTCGCGGTTTGGCTGGCCGTTGGACTCTTGTTTGTCGCCGCCACCAATTTGCACATCAACGTGCATCAAACTTTGGTTTTGTAGCTCGGCGCGCAGGCGTTCTGACACTTGAACTAAGGCTTCTCGTGTGGCGGCAACGTTGGCATTGAGCTGAACGCTGAGTTTGTCGCCTTCGACACGCACCATAAGATCCAGTTTGCCAAGATCGGGCGGATCTAATCTGATCCGTGCTTCTTGAAGATTTTGCTGAGCTTGCAGCGTGACTCGATCATTGAGTACCTGCAGCATCTGTTCGCCCCACTTTCCTGCTTGCGGGTCGATGCGAACCGGCGCCCATTCCGTCGTTACAGTGGCTGTGTTTACTGTGGTCGTTGGGTTAACAGAAGGAGCCCCCGCTTGTGAGCCAGAAGCAAAGCAGCTGCGCCGTATTGTGTTTGATTGGCACTGAGCAGATTGGCAATATCGGTGGCCAGTGATTTCCCGCCGAGCTCGCCGTGAGTCGCCGATGTCTGCAACAAGCTTGCAGGTAAAGCAGCTTCTTTTGCTGTGCTCTGAGCCGCGCTATTGGCAAGGTGAGGATTGACTTCACCTGTACTGCGTTGTGAACCGGCGAGTTGCGTCAGCATAGGGCTGGTGGATTTTGAGAGTGCTTCTGCGTCTAGCGCAGCGTTGCTAGCACCTGCAGAGCCGAATGGTTGCGCAGGCGCGGCAATATATTGTGCCAATAACGCCCCATCGCCTACTTGAGCATCAGCGTTAGCTTCCGTGACTTCGCCATCCGCTAAAGCCTCACCTAATAAAGACGCGGCGGTAGCTTCGTTTTTAGAAGTTGACTTAGGCGAAAGCAGCGACCCAAAGCCGCTAACGATAGACAAACCACTTTCTTTGCTGTCTAGCGCTTGGCTAATCGAAGCTTGCCCTGTGCTCTGGCCTTGTTTACTGGCAGACGCGCTGCCAATGTGATTGTTCACTAACTGATTGCTCACTAGCATAGGTTTACTCCAAGGTCATCGCCAATTGATAAGCCATGGCGCGTTCTTTTTCCGCATCACTGCTATCTAGCTTCTGTTTCAGCTTACTGGTCGCCACCGACAGTGCTTCATAGGCGCTCAAATGTGCCCGCCGAGCACGCTCGATTTCCGGCGCTAAACGTGGGTCTTTAAGGAAAGGTCTATGGGTGTCCAAAAGCTCACGAAGCTGACCATCGTAGCGTTTGAGTGACTGCCAATCCTCGGTTTTGGCCGCCACCGTCATGCATTGGCTGAGGTGGCGAAACCGCTCGGGTGATACCTTATGCGTGCTTACCAAAGTTCTCCCATCCTTCTTTTATGTGAGTCATGACTTTTTCTACATTTTCTAGCTTGTCTACATCGTTGTTGACGCTTGCTTGATACAGCTCAGCTTGGCAAAAATCGTAAAGCTGGTGCAAGTTAGCAGCGATCTCGCCGCCATTTTCATCATCGAGAGCGCTATCTAGGCCAACCAAAATATTCATGCATTTGCTAATACCTTGGCCTTTTTGTTCCAAACGACCGTCTGTCATATGACCGCGAACGCGTTCGATTTCGTTAAGTAGTCCATCAATAAGCATGACCACAAGCTGATGCGGGTTAGCGGCCGCTGCTTGTGCGTTAAGATCGACTTGTTGATATGAGTCGTAACCTGAGTCCATTAGCATTAGATCATTCCTTGTGGTGTACCGAACATGCCATAGTGCTGTTCATTTGGTTGATTAAATTGTTCATTTGAGTAAATTGCGCGAGATAGCGGTTGTACGACATCTCGTATTTTCGCTCTAAGCCAGCTTGTTTGGTTTCGATGCGATCCAAGATGCTTTCTACATTTTCTTTACGCCCACTAAATAGCCCTTTGTTGCTTTGCACAAAAGGTTCAATCATGGTGTCGAGTGAGTCGAATAGGTTGTTCTCGCCATTGAAAAGCGTATCTATTTGGCTGCTGTTGTCGCGCTGAGCAGCTTCAAATTTGGATGAGTCCAGCTCCAGTTTGCCGTCTCGGTTAGTGGTAATACCCATTTCATACAAACTGATGCCATCAAATGGCTGGCGAATAAGGCTGTTCAATTGGCTTTCAATGGAGCGAATCGTTGGGTCATTGGCAAGCACGCCTCGTGCGCTGTCTTCACCACCAATGGAGGTATGGCTATCGATGGCATCAATAAGGGTGTTATAAGCCTCAATGAACTTGTTGACGCTTTCTTTAGTCGCTTCTTCGTCTGACCCAATAGTGAGTACCGTGCCAGCTTCACCGGTTTGGTTTACTTTGGTAGCGGTAAACGATACGCCCTCAATGGCATTATCAAAGGTGTTGGAGCTGTTGGTTATGATTAAACCATTTTCTCCGCCTAGACTGACGATCGCGTCTTTCGCATCAGAAAGGGTCGTCATATTGGCGGGAGTGAAGGCTTGCGAGACCCAGCTCCAATCTTCATCCGTCGGTAGGTTGCTAACACTGGTAGTGATGACATTTTCAGAGCCCGTTTCGCTGCTGGTAAGCACAAAGTGTGTTTCGCCATTGCTTCGAACGAGAGAGGCATTGGCTCCTGTATTGTCGGGGTGCTCATTAATGGCTTTAACCAAAGACTCAATCGTCGGTTTTCCGTCGGCATTAGTTTCTAGAGTCGAGAAGTCGATAGTAAAACTGTCTGTTCCCACGCCGATTTGAAGCTCACCACTTGCAGGCAGAGTGGTGTCTTGAGTGATGGAGTTGGGCATTCCTGCAACAATTTGGTGTTTGCTGGCGAGCTGCTTTACAAACAGCTCATAGCTGCCCGCGATGGCTTTATTATCCGCTGAAGCCGTTAAGTATCCCTCTTGCGAGAGAGTGGCCGAGTTCTTGATGATGCTCTCAGTTGAGCTGTTCATTTCATTGATGGCGGTTTGAAACGCTTTGAGTGCACTTTCGACTTCTGTAAGTGCGGTGAGCTGCGCTTGATAACGAGTCGCTTGTGCCTGATAACGTGTTTCAAAAGGCTGTATATCAAAGGTGGCTAAATTTTGAGCCATGGTAATCGGGTCGATTGAACTCATAGTGATTCCTTCAGCGGTAAGTTATGGCTATCAAACAAATATCGGTGTAAGTATGACAGCAACTATTGTGCCCAAGTTAAGTTGTTGATATTTAAGGTTTTGTGGTTTTGGTGGGAAGTGGGGCTTCCTCTTTGGTTGTTCCGTTTCCCCCGCTTCAGAGCTAAAAAAACCTCCCGAAGGAGGTTTTTGGGATAGCGAGTAATTAGCCAAGTAGTGACATTGCCATACTTGGCATTTGCTTACTTGTTGCCAGCATTTGTGTACCAGCTTGCATTAGCATTTGTTGCTTAGTCATGTTTGCAGATTCAACCGCGTAATCAGCGTCAGTAATACGACCTTTCGCAGCAGCTGTGTTTTCAGAAATGCTTTGTAGGTTGTTGATTGTGTGATCTAGGCGGTTGATGTTTGCACCTAATGTTGAGCGAACTGAACTTACCGAATCGAATAGAGCTTCAATTTCGCCAATAGCTGTATTTGCGTCACCATTGGTAGTAAGAGCAGTTACTGTTGAAAAGTCGAGAGCAGTCAAGTCTGTGCCAACGTCCACAGTCAATGTTTCAGCTGAAGATGCACCAATTTGGAATGTAACTGCCGCAGCCATTTTCCCACCTTGTAGAAGTTTCTCTCCAGAACCATATGAAGTGTCAGTTAGAATTCGACCTGCTTCAGTGATTAGTTCTTGGTATTCCGCATCCAAGGCTGCTAGTTCATTTGTACCGTTAGTGCCGTTCGCACCTTGCGTAGCTAGATCTTTCATGCGGTAAGCAATGTTTGTAAGTTCTTCTAGCGCGCCATCAGCAGTTTGTAGCATTGAGATAGCATCTTGAGAGTTACGCATTGCAACACCCATACCGCGAGTTTGTGCTTCTAGCTTGTTCGCGATAGTTAGACCCGCTGCATCGTCAGATGCTGAGTTAATTCGAAGACCAGTACTTAGACGCTCCATTGCAGTGTTAAGTAGGTCGTTAGATTTGTTTAGGTTTCCTTGAGTAACTAGCGAAGCGTAGTTAGTGTGCATTGATAGAGCCATTGTGAATTCTCCTAGATTTGTCTCAATGTGGACTATCGCCCCGCTCACTAACTAGAGGCGGTTGGTTGATTTTGAAAATTAATTAGAAATAAGAAAAAAAGCTAAGAAATTGAAAAGTAGTGGGAAAGTTGTGATGTTGGTTCAGGTATTTTAGGGTTTTTGGTCCTTGGTCCTTGGTCCTTGGTCCTTGGTCCTTGGGGCTCCTACCACCAAGGACCTAGGGCCGCTCTTACCCGTCTTTATCCATTCTTTTCTTCTACCTGTCTAACAATCGCCTCAATCTCTTCATCCACAAACTCGGTCTTTGCCGACTGATACATATTGTCGATGCTGGCATCAAGCAGCGCTTGTTGTTGGTCGCGTTCGGCTTGTTCTTGCGCGAGTTGGTTTTGGGCTTCGATTTGTTGATCGGCGAACTGTTCGGCCTTGGCGCGCTCACGCTGTTTTTTACGCATCTCTGCTTTGGGGTCTTCAAAGCCTTTGAAGTGCACGGGAATAGGCACGTCGGATACATAGCCAAAATAGTATTTGGCGCCAAGCATCTTATATTGCGACAAGGTATTTTGGCTGGTGACGCGACCGGCCACTAAGGTCGCTTTGCGGCGCTTGATGTAGCGGATCACTGGCAGTAGCGCGCGCTTTTCATCTTGGCTATCGAGTGAATTAGAGATCTTTATCGTTTGTGGGTCAAACGGCGTTAGGTACTCTAAATCAGTGATAGGTAAGTGCACATCAAAACAAACTTTGTGGAAGCGATCTTCAAGTCGCTCCAGCATGGCTTTTGTGGCAGGATTGCTGGCTTCACCTGGTGTGAGGTATAGGCTCGGGATCAACATCGACATCGGCTGTTTGAAGTGTTGGCCTAGCTGGTCGATAAAGTGTTTTCCTTCTGGACGCAGCAAGGTGCAGGCGTTCATGGAAAACACTAAGTTGTTGAGTAGATCCGGGTGAAAGGTCTCGAGCTCAAATTGAGTTTGTCTAACCGCCAGATATAAGGCGAACAGGTCGAGCGCCGCGCGCACTGTATCGGATATGTCGAGTGCGAAAACGCTAAGGTCTTTCTTGTCACCATAACGCAAGGTGATGTATTGATACTCTATTTCGTCACTGCTGCAATACCGAATAGGTTGGCACGCATGACACACCTCATCGGCGGCCATGAGCTCGGCAAGTTTATGATCGTCGTCGGTGACCGCATTGTCCTCTATCATGCGCAGCACGAAGAGGAACTGGGCCCTATAGCTACTTAAATTATCCAAGGTTTCCTACCACGTTGATTTGTTTGCTTTCAGGGATTTCGTTGTATGACAACACGGCCAATCCCTGTGAGAAGGTGCGGGCATAGCGCGCAATCAGCGGCCTTAGCTGCGGCATCACCAAGAGTATTGGTGCCAATCCTTGCTGCTTTAGCTGCTGTTGTATTAGAGGCAGATTCTGTTGGAACTGACTCAAAATATTCGGTTCAATCGGGAAGCTATCCAGAATCACGTTACCATTCGCTTGCGCTTGATGCAGTGATTGCATAAGCATTTGTTCTAACTCATCGGAAAGGGCGTATACGTTGAGCTCTTTGCGCTGGCCTGCGACGAGGTTAACCAGAGTGCGGCGCAATGCACAACGCACGTCCGAGGCAAGCAGGATCGGCTCTTTGGTATTCTCTGCCGACTCCAACATGGTGTTGGCAATGGTGCGAATGTCTTTTAGCGGCACCTGATCGAGCAGCAGTTGCCTGTACACCTTTAACTGCTGTGCTGGGTTTAAAGCTGCACCGAGTGCTTCGGCAAGCTTGGGCGCTTGTTGGGTTAAACGCAGGTTCATCGCGTCGACATCGTCGTGAGTAAATAGCTCCGCTAGATGAGACTTCATCACTTTGCTGATGTGGGTCGCAATCACGGTGGCGTCGTCCACCACTTGATAACCCATGTTGAGCGCTTTGGCTTTGTCGTTGTGCTCAATCCAAACCGCAGGCAGGTGATAAGCAGGATCACTACCTAAGATACCGTCGACTTCGCCATAGGTTTCGCCCACAGCGATTGCCATTAGACGGTCTGGCTCGATAAAGCCTTCTTCGATGATCTCACCGTTAAGTGCAATGGTGTACTGGTTGGGTTTTAGGCTTAGGTTGTCGCGAATGCGGACTTCTGGCAGCAAAAAGCCCACTTGCTCTGAAAGGTTTTTTCTTACCCCGCGAATACGCTGCAGCACTGGCGCGCCTTGCTCTTTGTTCACCAGGTGTACCAGACGATAACCGAGCGCGAGCGACAAACTTTGCACATGGGGAATATCATCCCAAGAGAGCGGCAGTTCATTGTCGTTTTGCATCGCATGACTGATGGCTTCGACTTCGTCTAGCTGCGGATCATCACTAGGTGCTTTGGATTGCTTCCAGCCCGCAAAGGCTAAAACGGCGGCGAAGGTAAAAAAGGCCAGGTGAGGCATGCCAGGAACAAGGCCAATAATCAGCATGATCGCCGAAACGGTGTACAGCGTCGCGGGTGTTGCCAACAGCTGCTTTTGCATGGTGTCGGCCATGTCGCTGTCGCTATCATTAATGCGCGTCACAATAATGGCAGCTGCGGTCGCAAGTAGCAGCGATGGGATTTGTGCTACCAAGCCATCACCGATGGTCAGCAGGGCGTAGGTTTTAAACGCTTCTGATGCTGGCAGTCCGTGTTCAAAGACACCAATGCTGATACCGCCAATGATGTTGATGAACAGGATCATCAAACCCGCTACCGCATCGCCGCGCACAAACTTGGACGCACCATCCATCGAACCGTGGAAATCGGCTTCGTTGGCCACTTCTTTACGTCGGGTACGTGCGGCCTCTTGGTCGATAAGACCCGCGTTCAAGTCCGCATCGATCGCCATCTGTTTACCCGGCAGGGCATCAAGGGTAAAGCGTGCCGATACCTCAGAAATACGCTCACCACCTTTGGTGATCACCACAAAGTTAATGATCATCAAGATGACGAAAATCACCATACCGACCACATAGTTGCCGCCGATCACCACTTCACCAAACGCTTGAATCACCTTACCCGCGGCATCGCCACCATTGTGACCCTCAAGCAAGACAATACGGGTTGAGGCCACGTTGAGCGTCAAACGCATTAAAGTAGCGATCAGCAAGATGGTCGGGAACACCGAGAAGTCGAGTGGACGTTTCGCCGTGGTACTGACAAGCAGCACCAAAATTGCCAATACGATGTTGAAAGTAAACAGCGCATCCAGCAACAAAGGTGGCAATGGCAAAATCACCATGGCCAAAATCATCAGCAGAACAATGGGAATGCCGATGTATCCTTTTCCTGAGCGTCTAAGTTGATGAAGACGATTCAACATATGTGTTCCTTTGTTGTTTCGAGTGCGCTAAGCAGATTAATGCTGCAAGTGCTTAGGGATAGTAAACGACGGTAGCGGCATCGGTTTTTTACCGCTGCCGCGACGAAATGCTTTGAGCTGCATGACGTAGGTCAGTATGTGTGCCACGGCGATATAGAGTTGGCTAGGTATGGCTTGTTCTATCGCAGTGGTATGGTAAATAGCACGGGTGAGTGGCGGTGAGTTAAGCACCTCCACGTTGTTTTCTCTGGCAATGCGTTGAATGTGCATCGCAGTTTCATCGATGCCTTTGGCGACCACAAATGGCGCTTCTGATAAATCAGTGTCGTACTTGAGAGCGACCGCGTAGTGAGTCGGGTTGTGATCACCACATCGGCTTTTGGCACTGCTTGGTCGATCTTGCGACGAGCGAACTGCTGTTGGATTTGGCGAATGCGCTGTTTCACCTCGGGGCGGCCTTCGTTGTTCTTGTACTCTTCTTTGAGCTCTTGCTTGGTCATTTTGAGCTGCTTTAGGTGCTCGTAACGCTGGTAGGGGATATCAATCACCCCGAAAATCAGCAGGGCTACACCCATCAGGAGCAAGCCTTCAAACAAGATGGTCATAACTAGGGTAATGCCTGATTCAATGTCAGCTTTTGCATCCCGAGCAACTGTGAAAAGTTGCTGTCGAGATAGGTGTAAAGCAGAGCAAAAATCACCGCGACTTTGAGAGAGGACTTAATGAGCTCAACCACAGAGCGCGAAGAGAACATGCGCTTGATGCCAGATAACGGATTGAGCTTACTCAGCTTTGGCTGAATATTGGCAGGTCGAAACATCCAACCGCCTAAAATTAGACTGCTGCCAACGGAGGCAATAATGATGACGGCAAACAGCGGTAGCAGCAGCTCAATGATGATCGCCAGACTTTGCCCAAGCTGTTCCAACATTTGTTGCGGGTTTTCTAAATCGTGGCGCGTTAGCGACATATTGAAGTGAAACACCCCAGAGATGTGCTCCCAAATCCAATGCAGTTGGCTGTAGAAAAACATCGCCACAATCAAAAACAGCACGGCTGTAGTGAATTCTTTGGCGCGGGGTATTTGGCCTTCTTGCCTCGCCTTTTTGACTTTCTGGGGCGAGGCTTTCTCGGTTTTGTCCTGACTCGACTGCTCACTCATGCGCCGCCCACCATAAACAGGTTGAGGTAAGACAGCGTCTCGTGCACCAGCGCGGTATAGCGACTTGGGATACCGCTCACCGTGATCAAAATACTAAATAGACCCAGTAGCATGGTCATAGGAAAGCCAAGCGCGTAGACGTTCAAACTTGGTGCGGCGCGGTTCATCACACCAAAACTGATGTTGGCAAGCAGCATAGACACAATCGCCGGTAGCGCCAGTGCCAAAGCTGACGCGAACATCCAGCCAAATAGCGAGACCAAACTATCGAGTGAGAACACCGATAACCCTGAACCTACCGGCCAAACGACAAAGCTTTGCACCAGAATGTCGATGACTAGCAGATGTCCTTCAAGCGCCAGAAACAGCAAGGTACAGAGCAGCAAAAAGATGCGACCGAGAATGGCGACCGATAGACCATTGACCGGATCGTTCATAATGGCCATGCCGAGACCCATTTGCAGTGACACTATCTGTCCCAGCATGGTGAAGATATTGAAAAACAGATGCAGGATAAGCCGAAGAACACGCCCCACATGGCTTGCTCAAAGGCGAGAAACAGCGACGTCATCGAAAATAAGTCGACAGTGGGCATCGCTGGCATCAGTGGTGCGGTGATCACCACAATCGATAGGGCGAGCAGCGCTCGTACCCAAACCGGAATTAACGCGTCGCCGAAAAATGGCATGGCCAAAAAAGCGGCCCCAATCCTGAAAAAGGGCCACCATAATTGGCCGAGCCATTGTGAAATTTCGGCGAACGTAATTTGCATCAACCAATCATCCCTGGAATGTTGTGGAACAAGTAGTCGAATAATTCCATCAGTTTTCTCAGCATCCAGTGACCGGCGAAGATCACCATCAGCAAGGTAGCCAAAAGCTTAGGGAGAAAGCTCAATGTTTGTTCTTGGATTTGTGTTGCGGCCTGAAACACCGCAATCACTAAACCAACCAAGAGCCCGGGTACCACGAGTACCATCACCATCGTGATGATGAGCCAAACGGCGTTAGAGAACAGCGCGACAGTCATTTCTGGGGTCATAGCGTGTCCTTACCCGGTACTAAAACTGGCAGAAAGTGTGCCTACCGTCATCGCCCAGCCATCGACCAATACGAACACCACCAACTTAAATGGCAGTGACACAATCAGTGGCGACAGCATCATCATACCCATGGCCATCAAGACACTTGCTACCACTAAGTCGATGATCAAAAAAGGAATAAACAGCATAAAACCAATTTGAAATGCGGTTTTTAGCTCACTGATAACAAACGCAGGCAGCACAATCGCAAACGAGATTTCTTCCACATCAGAATCAACAGGCTCGTTGGCAATGCGCAGCATTTGCTCCAGCGAGTTACGCTGGGTCTGCGCCAACATAAAGTGACGAACCGGCTTTTCTGCGGTTGAGAACGCTTGCATCAAAGTGATTTCACCCTGGTCGTAGGGCAAAAACGCATTCTCATACACATCGCTCCAGACTGGGCGCATGATGAGAATACTCAAACACAGGGCAATACCAATTAGCACTCGGTTAGGCGGGCTTTGCTGCAAGCCGAGGGCTTGACGCAAGATTGCCAGCACAACAATGATGCGCGTGAAGCTGGTGGCCATCAGCAAGAACGCCGGCAAAAAGCTCAGCGCTGTCATCAGTAGCAAAATCTGCAGCTTAACGCTGTACTCTTGTTCCGACTGACCATCGTTGACAGTCAAAAAAGTCAGTCCATTCTCAGCCCAAGCTGGCTGGCTACTGAGTAATAGCAGCACGCCAACCACACAGAGCGAGGCGAGTGTGCGCCATCTCAGTGTAGGAATTGTCTGAGTGCTTAAGCTCAACATGCTCGGTTACTTACCCATGGAGGTGAGCGCGGATTCCACCACGTCGATAAGGCGTAGGCCATACTTATCATTGACGACCACAACTTCCGCGTGTCCCATCAGAGAGCCATTCACTTTCACATCCAGTGGTTCGCCGTTGAGCTTATCTAGCTCAATAATGCTGCCTTCTCCCGCCGTCATTAGATCGCCAAGGGCAATCTCTTTGCTGGCGACTTCCAGCGTTACGGTAACAGGAATGTTTTTGAAAAAATCCAGATTGCGTGTCGCGGTGTTTGGCGCGGCAGCAACCGGCGTATCGGTATCGAAATCTTCCAGTTCAAAATCATCGAACTGTAAATCGTTGCTATCGAAAGCCGTCTGATCTAGCGATTCGCTCATCGGTGGGTTTCCTTATCTTCGTTTAAAATCAGTACCAGTTGGCCGTCTTGTTCGGCGACACGACCTGTAAACAGCGTTTGTTTGCCGATGTTAACTGGGGCGTGGTTAAGTAATTCGATAGGTAGAATGTCGTCTGGTTTGAGATCGAGAACCTCGGTCAGTGGCATGACATTCTTGCTAAGTTGCACATTCAATTTGACTGGCGTGGTGTGCAGTGCCTGACAGAATTCGCTGGCAAGCTCTGGGTTGGCCGTAAGCTCAAGCTCGCTGACCAAGGTCTGAATCAGATCGCTATCCAACACCATGGTGAGGGGCGCCTGCTTATCTTGCATCTGAATCGTTAGGGTGGCGACAATGCCAATCCCGGTTAGGGTCTCGAGTTCTTGCGTTTGCCAAGTGTCATTTGGGGCAATCCAGCTTGCTACATGTTTGCTGATACGTTGAAGCAAACGAACATCGCTGTTGGTGAGTTCCGCTTGGCTGCGCTCGATGCCTGCGCCGTAGAATTCATCGGAGAGTCTCATGAGCATCATGGGCTCAACAGAGACATACAACGCGCCTTGAGTGGCGTGCTTTTGCGCTGCGCAGTTGCGACTATCAAGTAGATTTGCACCTAGCGTACTGAGCTGAATGTCAGTCAGTTCGACATGAATGCTAGGCGTTTTTAACCAAGCTTGAAGTTCGTTGGTTAAATATTGCTGTGAGCTATTAATAATCGACTCAAGCTTATTTTTGATGATATGAATAGGCTTGCCTAATAATTCAACATTTAGTGCTTGAACCAAATCTGGTTCGGTTACAATTTGTTCATCCATATTCATCTTAAATCTCTTGACTGATTTACCTGTTGTAAATGACACGCTAATTGGCGCTAACAATGTCATTTTTCGTCAGTCTACTCTGGTTTTTTTAGTTGTTTTTAGCCCTTGAATGTAAATCTGTGAACTTGGTTCATATGTTTGTTATCACTTAATAAACCATCTTTAAATATAAAATAAATGCAGGTAGCTTAATCGAATAATAATTATATCTAGGCGTTTAATTCGCCAGATAAATAGCCTGTACACCGCATGGGCTATCAGTGTCAGAATGAGTAATTTACCTAAATTTATGTTTTATAAGCACTTGGTTGATGTCTTTCAAGCGATGTGGCTTATATGACACTAGGTTTGTATATGTCAGCAACATAAACATTAGATGGATGGCAATATGAATTCTCGGGCAGGGAAAAATAGAATTCCTTTATTATCGACCAGTTTTTCTTGGTCAAAGGATTGTAAAATACAGTTCCAAACTAAACTTGTTAATAAATTGTTTGTGTTACTTGTTTCTAGCAGCTTTGTTTTTGGGACTAACCTCTCATTTGGCGCTGACGTTAATATACCTATGGATTTGGTTAATTGGCAGGCCAAAGAAGGTGAATTTGACTGTCAGCTTGAACATCAACTGCCAAATAATATGGGGAAGTTTTACTTCCACGCGGAACCAAATAATCCGCTTTCCGCTGTTCTTTATTTACCTAATAAACCTATTCAACAAGCCGAGCTATTTCAGCTGACTGCGCCTTGGCAAACACCGGCACTGCACAGTATGGTCGACAGAGCGGCAAAAACCACCAAGGGCTATGCGATCTTCGATGTCGGCATTGAGCCACTGCTCGGTGCCATGAGCAAAGCTGCTTGGGTTCGAGTGAGCGCGATGTCGGATGCTCATACACACAGCGACGCCTACGTATTGCCATCGACTCGCATTGAGTCTGCGTTTGTCCGATTCAACGCCTGCCGTATTGCGCTCCCAGAAATGAGCTATCAGCAAGCACGCGACGTTGTGCTGAACTTTGAATTTGGCCAACGTGTGGTGTCGACCGAACAGCGTCGTACCTTGGAGTCGCTAGTGAGCTACCTCAATGCAGACCATAGCGTGTCTAAAGTGCTGGTCGATGGTCATACCGACAATGTAGGCAGTACCACGAGTAATTTACAGATGTCTCGTGTGCGAGCTGATGATGTGGCCAGTACCTTGATGGAGCTTGGCGCACCGAAGTCGCTTATCGAAGTCCGTGCCCATGGCGCTCGTTACCCAGTGAGCACCAACGATACCGAATTTGGCCAAGCAAAAAACCGTCGCGTCACCGTACGCGTAGTCAGACACGATTCTTCACAATCAGCGTCTTCAATGGATCAGAAGACAGAGGTGCAATAAATGCCAACTCAGCTAATGCATAAGGATATTCTCTTCGTTGAGCCTTGCGACATCAATGCCGCGCCGATAATCGACTTGCTGACAGAGCAGGGCTTTAGCGTGACGCATGTGAAAACAGGGCGTGCGGCACTGCTCCAAGATAAAGCCACCATCAGCTTAATCAGCTCAGCGCTGCCGGACATGAGTGTTCGTGAATGGATTGCTTGTCATCAACGTAAATCCAATCCGGGTGTGGCGATTGCCATTGTTGAACAAGACCAGGGGATCTTGGCGGCCGAAGCAATGAAAGCAGGTGCGACGGATTACCTATTGCGACCATTTGAAGGCGCGCAGCTACTGAGCCTAATTCAGCGCGTGGAAGCGCTGGAAAAACCGATGGCAAACATCGTGGCGGAATCATGGCGCAGTAAACAAGTATTGCAACTGGCGCATCGTGCCGCTTGCACGAGCGCTAGCGTATTGATTACGGGTGAATCGGGTACCGGTAAAGAAGTATTGGCTCGCTATGTTCACGATCAATCCCCACGCAGCAATCAGCCTTTTGTCGCGGTGAACTGTGCGGCAATCCCAGAATCGATGCTCGAAGCCGTGCTGTTTGGTCACGTTAAAGGTGCCTTTACCGGAGCGACAGGCTCTCAATCGGGTAAGTTTGAAGAGGCCAATGGCGGCACCATCTTGCTTGATGAAATTGGTGAGATGTCACCAGCAGTACAAGCTAAGTTACTGCGTGTGCTTCAAGAGCGAGAGGTTGAGCGTGTTGGCAGCCATAAAGCGATCGCTTTGGATATTCGAGTGATTGCCGCGACCAACAAAGACTTGCGTGAGGAAGTGCGTAAAGGTCAGTTCCGAGAAGATCTCTATTACCGTCTAGATGTGCTGCCACTTCATTGGCCACCACTGCGCGATCGCAAAGAAGACATTTTGCCGATCAGCCAATTCTTCATCAATAAATACAAAGAGCATAGCAATTGCCATTTATCGGCGGATGCCGAGCAAGCGCTGTGTCACTACCATTGGCCGGGTAATATCCGTGAGCTTGAAAACGTCATTCAGCGCGCCTTAGTCATGCGCCACGGCGACTACATCACTGCGCACGATTTGATGCTGCCAGTCGAACTGCCAGCGGCGAGCGCGGCTATCCATCAAGGGATGGGAAAACAAGGTATGGGGCATGTGGAAGTGAAAAAGCAGGCCGAGTTCCAGTTTATTCTCGAAAAGTTGCGCCAATTTGGCGGTAACCGCACCAAAACGGCGGATGCGCTTGGGGTAACCACACGTGCACTGCGCTACAAGCTAGCCGCGATGCGCGAGCAAGGAATTGATTTACAGTCAGCCATCGGCTCGGCTGCATAAAGGAGAAATTAGATGGCGATGCAACCTATCAATAATGCCGTATCCGCAGAGCAGTTGATGCTGACTAAGATGCAAGCGATGCAGCAGCAAGTTCAACCGGACTTTATGGTAACCAACAATCCAATGGACACGCAAAAGGTCAATCAACCGTTGGCGTTTTCTGGGGCGATGAAAAATGTCCTCGATATGGTCAATGAACACCAATCGCTGGCATCGAAGAAAATGACGGCGGTGGAAACCGGTCAAAGTGATGACTTGGTGGGCGCGATGATTGCCAGTCAAAAAGCCAGCTTGTCGTTCTCAGCATTGATGCAGGTTCGCAACAAGGTCGTGGCGTCATTTGAAGATGTCATGAAGATGCCGGTGTAACCTATGTCTGAATTAGCACCTCAAACGGCGACCATGCCGGGCTCTATCGATGTCGCGCCTAAGTCGGCATCCAAAACAGATGACGTTCAAGCCAGATTGAAAAAGCTGTGGTCGAGCTCACAGCGCAACCTCGTATTGTCTGCTGTGTTGGCGGCAATTGTAGCTGCGATCATTGTGGTCGCGTTATGGAGCTCATCGCAAAGCTATCGTCCGCTATATAGCCAGCAAGAGCGTTTTGACATTGGCGAAATTGTCTCGGTGTTGGAGTCGGAAGGCATTGCGTATCGTCTTCAAGAGCAAAATGGCCAAGTGCTTGTTGCTGAAGGGCAAGTGGCGAAGATTCGCATGCTACTGGCCGCAAAAGGCGTTAAGGCTCAGTTGCCAACCGGTCTGGATTCTCTCAAAGAAGACAGTTCACTGGGTACCAGCCAATTTATGGAAAACGCGCGCTATCGTCATGGCTTGGAAGGGGAGTTGGTTCGCACCATTATTTCTCTTAATGCCATTTCCAATGCTCGTGTGCATTTAGCCATTCCAAGACAAACCCTGTTTGTGCGCCAACAAGGTGAAGATCCTTCGGCGTCGGTGATGATTGAGCTAAAACCGGGTGAAGATCTCAAGCCGGATCAAGTGGAAGCGATCATTAACTTGGTCGTGGGCAGTGTCACCGGTATGAAGTCTGAATCGGTATCGGTCATTGACCAATACGGCCGTTTGCTCAGTGCCGATGTTGCTTCGGCGGCAACCGGCAAGGTGAATGCGAAATATCTGGAGTATCAAAAGAACGTTGAGAAGCAGATCATCCAGCGCGCCGCAGACATGCTAACGCCGATTGTTGGACCAAGTAACTTCCGTGTTCAAGTAGCGGCGGATATGGATTTCAGCCAAGTCGAAGAGACTCAAGAAATTCTCGATTCCAACCCGGTGGTACGTAACGAGCACAGCATCCAGAACAACACGGTCGATAAGATTGCTCTCGGTATCCCTGGCTCTTTGAGTAACCAACCGCCAGTCACGGGTGAGGTGCCAACCAACGACAGTCAAAATACCAACGCACGTAGTGAGCTGAACCGTCAGTATGCGGTGGGTAGTAGCGTTCGTCGTACTCAGTACCAGCAAGGTCAAATCGATAAGTTAAGTGTTTCTGTTCTACTTAACGAAACCGCGGCACCAAATGGTACGGCGTGGACACCGGCTGAGCGTGCACAAATCTCTACCATGATCACCGATGCAGTGGGCATCTCTACCGAGCGTGGCGATAGTTTGAGTTTGATGAGCTTTAACTTCACGCCAATCGAGATTGAGGCGCCGCCAGCGATGCCGTGGTGGCAAGATCCGACGGTTCAGCAGCCGCTTCGCTATGTGATTGGCGGCATGCTTGGCATGGCAATGATCTTCTTTGTGTTGCGTCCACTGATCATGCATTTAACAGGTGCGGACAAGCGTGGCCATGAACTGGAGTTCGCTGAGCCTCAAGAAGAAGAGTACCAAGAAAACATTCAAACTCGCGAAGAGCGTGAGCGCGAAGAACGTCTCAACCGCAAGCTAACGGAGCGCGGAATTGAATCGACATCGTCTGGACTGGATGCGAGCAGCGATATGTTGCCACCACCGGGATCACCGCTTGAACTGCAATTGAAACATCTACAACTTATCGCGACCGAAGAGCCGGAGCGCGTGGCCGAAGTCCTTAAACAATGGGTAAACGTCAATGAAAACAGCACAGTCAACGCCAGCAACGCTTAGTCACGTCGAACGCACGGCATTGGTGCTGCTCGGCATGGGAGAAGATGCCGCCGCACAGGTATTGCGTCACTTCTCTCGTGATGAAACTCAGCGCGTCACCAAAGCCATGGCAAAGCTCAGTGGCATCAAGAGTGACAGTGCGAAAAATGTTATCCAGCACTTCTTTGACGACTTTAGGCAGCACAGTGGTATTCGCGGTGCATCGAAAGAATACTTGTCGAATACGTTGCGCAAAGCACTGGGTAACGATTTAGCCAAAGGCCTTCTGAATAACCTATACGGCGATGAAATTCGCAACAACATGCAAAGATTGCAATGGGTCGAAGCTGAAGTACTGGCGCGCTTTGTTGCCAGTGAACACCCGCAAATGCAGGCGATTTTCTTAGCTTACTTACCACCAGAAACCTCATCGCAAGTGCTGAACCACTTGCCATCGGACTACCATGATGAGCTGCTGTATCGCATTGCCACATTGCAAGATATTGACCACCAAGTGGTGGGCGATCTGAATGAGCTGATTGAGCGCTGCATCGAGCAAGTCTCGGTAAGTCAAAGTGCGCCGATGTCTGGCGTGAAGCAGGTGGCCGATATCATTAATCGCTTCTCTGGCGACCGCGCTATGTTGATGGAAATGCTCAAGCTGCATGATGAGAAGGTGGTGAGCGAAATTGAAGAGAACATGTTCGACTTTATGGTGCTTGGCAGGCAGCGTGAAGACACTATGGATGCCTTGGTACAACAGGTGCCTGTTGAGCTTTGGTCTGTCGCACTGAAAGGCGCGGAAATTACCTTGCAGCAAGCGATCAAAGCCTCGATGCCGCAGCGTATGGTCAAAGCGCTAGAGGATGACATGCAATTGCGCGGTGCCGTACCGCTGAGTACGGTGGAGCGTGCTCGCAATGAGATCATGCAAATCATCAAAGAGATGTCGGAAGCTGGTGAGATTGAACTCACTCTGTATCAAGAGCAGACGGTGGAGTAATCATGACGCGCAGCAAAGTATTCACATTGCCAGCAACAGGCTACCGTCAACACCGTTTTCCGCCTGTTGCCCAGCCTTCTGCCAGTGAAGAACTGGCGGCAGATCTCAACTGGGATGACGCACCGACGCAAATGGATATTCAGCAGCGTCTGGAAGAGGGCTTTCAACAAGGTCTTGAGCGCGGCCATCGCGAAGGTTTTAACCAAGGCGTTGAACAAGGTAAGCAGCAAGGGATAACTGAAGGCCAAAAAGAAGGCTTTCAGCAAGGCTTTGTTTCAGGAGAGCAATCTGGTAAGCAGACCTACTTGGACGCCGTCAAACCGGTGAACGATATTTATGTGGCGCTCTCGCGCTGGCAGGAAGAGAAAGAGCAGCAGCAACGGCATGTGATTTGTGAGTTGGTGCAAAAGGTTGCCCAGCAAGTCATCCGTGCTGAACTGACGCTAATGCCGCAGCAAATCCTTGCCCTAGTCGATGAAACGCTTGAAGCGATGCCGGGTAAATCGGAAAAGGTCACTGTGTTCCTAAACCCTCAAGACCTAGAGCGTATTACCGATATCAATCCAGAACTTGCCGCGGGTTGGAAGCTGGTTGCGAAAGCTGAGCTTCCTGTAGGTGGCTGTCATCTGGTCACCGATGAGGCAGAAGCCGATGCCAGTTGCGACTCTCGCCTAGAGACCTGCATGGATGCCGTAAAAGAGCATCTACTGGATGAAGTGATTGCCAATGACGCTGAGGAACGCGATGTCTAACGTCTCGCCGCTTCTTAACGACCGCTTACACGATGCGATTGCCTCGCTGAGCACCATTCCCGTCGCGCGAGTGACAGGGCGTTTGGTAAAAGTGAATGGCCTGATGCTACAAGCGTCGGTTGCCGATTTAAGCTTGAGCAGCGCTGCTTGGTAGAAACCGACGAAGGCGACATGATTGAAGCTCAGGTAGTGGGTTTTGACCACAATATTGCATATCTCATGCCTGTGCGCAGACTGGGCGGGCTGTTTGCTGGTGCCAAAGTGGTGCCGCTCGATGGCGATAGCTCGGTCAACCTCGGAAATCACTGGTTAGGCCGAGTGGTGAACGGATTGGGTGAAGCGCTTGATGATGGCGTGAAACTCAAAGGCGGCGAGCGAGTATCGTTGGAGCCGAATCCCATCAACCCACTCAAAAGACGCCCGGTGGATACACCGCTCGATGTCGGCGTGCGCGCCATAAACGGTTTGCTAACCGTGGGTAAAGGTCAGCGCATTGGTTTAATGGCGGGCAGTGGCGTTGGTAAAAGTGTCTTGATGGGGATGATTACTCAAAACACCGAAGCGGATGTTATTGTGGTTGGACTCATTGGTGAACGTGGCCGTGAGGTACGTGAATTTATTGAGCGCAATCTCACCGAAGAGATGCGCCGCAAAGCGATCATCATTGCCGCTCCTGCTGATGAATCACCGCTTATGAGACTGCGAGCGACCCTACTTTGTCATCGCGTTGCGGAGTATTTTCGAGATAAAGGCAACGACGTGTTGCTGCTGATGGATTCACTCACCCGCTATGCCATGGCGCAGCGCGAAATCGCGCTCGCACTGGGCGAGCCGCCGGCTTCACGAGGATACCCGCCTTCGGTGTTCAGTGTCTTGCCACAGCTATTGGAGCGTGCTGGTAACAGTGAACACCCCGATGGCAGTTTAACCGCTATTTATACCGTGTTGGCAGAAGGCGACGACCAGCAAGATCCTGTGGTCGATTCGGCACGCGCAATCCTCGATGGTCATGTGGTGCTTTCTCGTCAGCTCGCGGAGCAAGGTCATTATCCGGCGATTGATATTAATGCTTCTATCAGCCGCTGTATGTCGGGTTGTACCCCGCAAGCACATTCCACCATTGCGAATCAATTCAGGCAGCTTTACTCGAGCTATCTGCAGGTCAAAGAACTGCTACCACTTGGCGGATATCAACCGGGGCAAGATCCAGAACTAGACCGCGCGGTAGCGATGCATCCTCAGCTCAAAGGTTATCTACTGCAAGACGCCAACGAAGCGGTGAATCTTACCAGTAGTTTGACTGAGCTCGCGACGCTGTTTCAGACTCAGCCGAGTGCTTGATTGGAATCACTCGTTAAGGGAATAACAACCTAGGCTAAGGAAGGGAAGAGTGGAAAGTAAGATTCGCGCTGTCGGCAAAATGACCCAAGTAGAAGAGCTAAGACGTGATCAAATTGGCGCTCAGCTAGAGTCGATGCGTCATCAAAGTGAACACCTAAGTCAGCAGCTCGCAGCACTATCTGAGCTTAAAGCACGCAACTTCCAAGGGGCGACCAAAACCTGCAGTGTGGGTCTGATGAACCTCAACCTAGCCGATCAAATGCTGCAAAAAATGCTACTTCACCATCAGCAAGAGCAGGCCGTAATGGAAGCTCAGTGTCAGTCGGTTCAAAAACAGCTTCAGCAAAAAGCGGCGCGAGTACAGGGCTTGGAGCAGGTACTTGAGCGCTGGAACAAAAAACAGAATTACGAAAAAGCTAAGCGTGAGCAAAAGCTTATCGAAGACATTATCAACGCTCGTTTCAAGCGTCGTGACCTGTAAATATCTGGACATTTATCCAGTATAAATTACCATTAGCGTAAGAGTTTCGGCTGATGGCAAGCAAAGCATGCAATGGATCATTGATAATCAAACCCTCCTACTTTCAATCACTTCACTAGGTTCAGTGGTCGGTTTTTCCGCCGCCGCAGTACTGCATTTTAAATCTCGTCAGTTGCAAGCTTTAGCAGAGCACAAAGCGGAGTTAGAAGCTTCAGCGTTAGAGCAGCAGATAGAGCGTCTGAAAACCGAATTACAAGAAGCAAAACAAGAGCTTGATGAGCTCGATGATGAGCGAGATAAGTCGGCGTTTGAACTGAAGCAAGCCCACGGTAAGGTCATGGCAGCGATGGAGAAGCTGCGTTATTTCGATGCCGTGAAGCAAGAGCGTCAGCAATACGCCAGCGAGCTTGAGCAAGTGAAGCAGCAGCGCGCCCAATCGGAAGCCCAATTGCGAGAGCAGCTTGCTACCTATCAACAGCAGCAGCGCTCGGACAGCGAGAAATTAGAGCTGTTGCAGCAATCCGAGCTACGCCTAAAGGAGCAGTTTGAACGCCTTGCTAATCAGGTGTTTGAAGCAAAAACCGCTAAAGTCGACGTGCAAAATCGTCAGAGCTTGGAAGGCATTTTAACGCCTCTCAAAGAGCAGCTTGAAGGCTTTAAGAAGCAGGTAAACGACAGCTTTAGCCAAGAAGCCAAAGAGCGCCACACCTTAGTGCATGAACTTAAGAACCTGCAGCGCCTGAACGATCAGATGACCAAAGAAGCGATGAACCTGACTCAGGCACTGAAAGGGGACAACAAGCAGCAAGGTAACTGGGGTGAGGTGGTACTCGCGCGCGTACTTGCGGAATCGGGATTGCGTGAAGGCCATGAGTATCAAACCCAAGTGAGCCTGCAAAATGAAGCGGGCAAGCGTTACCAGCCCGATGTGATTGTTCACTTACCTCAAGAGAAGCAGGTGGTAATTGATTCGAAAATGGTGCTGGTGGCCTATGAACGTTACTTCAATGCAGAAACCGATGCCGAGCGCGACCGTGCCCTAAGTGACCACTTACTGGCGCTGCGTAATCACATTCGTGGCTTGTCTCAAAAAGATTATCACCAGCTTAAAGGTATTCGCTCGCTGGATTACGTACTTATGTTTATTCCTGTGGAACCTGCGTTTCAGGTCGCGATTCAGGCCGACCCAAGCTTGGTGAAAGAAGCGATGGAGAGCAACATCATTCTTGTCAGCCCAACCACACTGTTGGTGGCGCTGCGCACCATTGATAATCTATGGCGCAACGACCGACAGAATCAAAACGCTCAAGTCATTGCCGACAAGGCTAGCAAGTTATACGACAAGCTAAGACTGTTTGTTGATGACATGGAAGGACTGGGCGGTGCTCTTGATAAAGCCAACCAAAGCTACCAAGGTGCGATGAATAAGTTAGCCACCGGACGCGGCAATGCGATTCGTCAGGCAGAAAGCTTTAAACAGCTTGGCGTAGAGGTAAAACGCTCGATTTCTCCTTCGCTCACAGAAATCGCACAAAATGATGCACTGGTGGAAAGACAACCAGACATGGATAAAGTAAACTGACCGCTTGCGGCGACAGAGACGTAACGCTGCCCAAGAGGAAGAATAATGACGGAAAGTACTGTGCAATCGAATCAGCTAAATCAACAAGACGACACCACGCACTTCGGCTTTGAAACAGTCGCGAAACAAGAAAAAGTGACGCGCGTTGCGGAAGTGTTCCACTCGGTAGCGGCGAAATACGACATCATGAACGACCTAATGTCGGGCGGTGTCCACCGTTTATGGAAACGCTTCACTATTGATTGCAGTGGTGCAAGACCGGGTCAGCGCATTCTTGACCTAGGTGGCGGTACGGGTGATTTGACGGCAAAGTTCTCTCGTATTGTTGGCGATAAAGGCCATGTGTACTTGCCGACATCAACAACTCAATGCTCAATGTCGGTCGCGACAAGCTGCGTGACACTGGCATCGTTGGCAATGTGCACTACGTGCAAGCAAACGCCGAAGAGCTGCCATTCCCAGACAATTACTTCGACTGTATTACTATCAGTTTTTGCCTACGCAATGTAACCGACAAAGACAAAGCTCTGCGCTCTATGTTCCGCGTATTGAAGCCGGGCGGTCGTCTATTGGTGTTGGAATTCTCCAAACCGATCGTTGAGCCACTGTCGAAAGTGTATGACGCGTACTCATTCCACCTACTGCCAAAAATGGGTGAGCTGGTGGCAAATGATGCAGAAAGCTATCGCTATCTTGCGGAATCAATCCGCATGCACCCAGATCAAGACACGCTGGAAGGCATGATGCAAGAGGCGGGCTTTGAGCAAACCAAGTACTACAACCTAACCGGTGGCATTGTAGCCCTGCACCGTGGATACAAATTCTAAGGATTGAGTCATGCCATTTGACCCATTAGTGACCGCGGTGGTGGAAACCACACTCAATACGTTGATCAACGATGACGATGCGCTGGTTAGCCGTGTCACTCGCCTTAAAGGCAGGTGATTCAAGTTCACCTGCGTGAATTCAACAAATCACTGACCTTTGTGTTTAGTCATCAACTTGATGTGCTGGCTAATTACGAAGGTGAACCAGATTGCTATCTGTCACTGAACCTTTCTGTTTTGCCAGAGCTCAAAGAGCAAGCCAACATCACCAAGCTTATTAAACAAGATAAGCTGGAGCTGGAAGGTGATATTCAGTTAGCACAAAAATTCTCCGCATTGTTGACCGACTGCAAGCCAGACATTGAAGAGTGGCTGTCACGCGTGACCGGTGATGTGGTTGCACATACCGCAGTGCAAGGGGCGAAAAACCTGTTTGGTTTTATCGCGTCACAGGCGGCGAAACATCAAGACCATTTCGGTCAAGTGCTGACCGAAGAGTGGAAGATTGCTCCGCCACCATTAGCGATTGCAGCGTTTTGCGACGATGTCGACGACGTGCGCAGCCAAGCTGAGCGACTCAATGCTCGTCTTGATGCGCTGTTAGAAGCCGCCGACAGCAACAATACCGACTCGGAGCGTGTATGACTCCGAGTGAAATAAAACGTCTTTATCACATCATCAAGGTACAACTTGAGTATGGCCTTGATGAACTGATGCCGACGCACCAATTGACTAAAGCACCGCTGCTTGCCAGACGTTCGCTGTTTTGGATGAAGAACAAGCATCCAGAAAAGCCGTTAGGAGAGCGCTTGCGATTGGCACTGCAAGAACTCGGTCCGGTGTGGATCAAGTTTGGTCAGATGATGTCGACGCGTCGCGATCTGTTTCCTCCACACATTGCCGACCAGCTGGCGCTGCTACAAGACCAAGTCTCTCCGTTTGACGGTGAGCTGGCTAAGTCGCAAATGGAATTGGCACTCGGTGGACCGATTGAAAACTGGTTTGACGATTTTGATATCCAGCCACTGGCGTCTGCGTCCATCGCTCAGGTACATACCGCTAAGCTGAAATCGACCGGCCAAGAGGTGGTACTTAAGGTGATCCGCCCGGATATTCGTCCGGTGATCGATGCCGACCTAAAACTCATGTATCGCATGGCGCGCATTGTATCGAAGGCACTGCCTGATGCTCGTAGATTGAAGCCAGTCGAGGTCGTTCGTGAGTATGAAAAGACCTTGCTTGACGAACTCGATCTGCGCCGAGAGGCGGCCAACGCGATTCAGCTGCGCCGCAATTTCGAAGGCAGCGAAGAGCTGTATGTGCCAGAGGTGCTTCCGGACTTTAGCAGTGAAAGCTTGATGGTCTCTGAGCGCATCTATGGTATTCAGGTTTCCGATATCCCAACGCTAGAAGCCAATGGCACCAACATGAAGCTACTGGCAGAGCGTGGTGTGAGCGTGTTCTTTACCCAGGTATTTCGCGATAGCTTTTTCCATGCCGACATGCATCCGGGCAACGTATTTGTTAGTTATGAGCACCCAGAGAATCCGCTGTGGATTGGTCTCGATTGCGGCATTGTCGGAACGCTTAACAGCGAAGACAAACGATACCTAGCGGAGAACTTCCTAGCCTTCTTTAATCGTGACTATCGTAAGGTGGCCGAGCTTCACGTAGATTCTGGTTGGGTACCACGCGATACTAACGTCGACGAATTCGAGTTTGCGATTCGCATGGTGTGTGAGCCGATTTTTGCCAAGCCACTGTGTGAAATTTCCTTTGGCCACGTGCTATTGAACCTGTTCAATACCGCGCGCCGCTTCAATATGGAAGTGCAGCCACAGTTGGTATTGCTACAGAAGACTTTGCTTTATGTTGAAGGGCTCGGCAGACAGCTTTATCCACAGCTAGACTTATGGGAGACGGCGAAGCCGTTTCTTGAAAACTGGATGATGAATCAAGTTGGACCGCAGGCAGTTATTAACGGTATCAAAGATCGCGCGCCGTTTTGGGCAGAAAAATTGCCGGAACTTCCAGAGTTGCTGTACGATAGCCTGAAACAAGGTAAAGCGATGAATCAACGCATAGATACCTTGTATCAAGGATACCGTGAAACAAAACGGCAACATGGAACCGGTAAATTTTTGTTTGGCGTTGGCGCAACTTTAATCGTATGCTCCGCCATACTACTTGAAGGACCTTACGATCAGCTGTCAGTCGCATCTGGCGTTGCTGGTATCACATTTTGGTTGTTCAGTTGGCGTACTTACAGGCGTTAAGCGATAAACTCGTATTAAATCATTTGTTTGTTAATCAAGACCCGAGGTAGAAAGAATGGGCGGTATTAGTATTTGGCAACTTCTTATCATTGCAGTGATTGTGATTCTGCTATTTGGAACCAAGAAACTGCGTGGTATTGGCGGCGACCTAGGTGGTGCTGTAAAAGGCTTTAAGAAAGCCATGAGCGAAGATGAGCCAACGGCAAAAAAATCTGACGACAAAGATGCAGATTTTGAACCAAAGAACATTGAGCAACAAAAAACAGACGCATCTACTGAAACAAAGAAAGACAAAGAGCAGGCATAATTCGTGTTTGATATCGGTTTTTGGGAACTGGTACTCATCTCTGTAGTTGGTTTGGTGGTTCTGGGACCAGAGCGCCTACCAACGGCTATCCGAAGTGTTTCTCGTTTTATCAGCTCAGCAAAAGCGATGGCGAACAACGTCAAAGACGAGCTGTCGCATGAGCTTAAAGTTCAAGAGCTTCAAGAGAACCTGCGAAAAGCTGAGAAAATGGGCATGGAAGACCTCTCACCGGAACTGAAAAGTTCGGTAGAAGAATTGAAGCAGGCGGCAAAAGAAGTCACCCGTCCTTATGCAAGTGACAAGGCGACAACTGCAGAATCTGATTCCCGTCCACAAGAGACGGTGCAACCAGAGCCTGCCAAGCCTGCCAAGCCTGCCGAGAATGAGTCTCCAGAAAAAGATCTAAACAAGGGCTGAGCATCAGCCCTTGTCTGTATATATGTCTCCCGTGGATAGGCCGCTAGTTTGCCCATCTTCACGGTATTTTATTCGAGGTTTTCATGTCTTCCGTCGAACAGACACAGCCTTTGATTAGCCATCTGTTAGAGCTTCGTAACCGACTATTGCGTGCGATTGTCGCAGTGTTGGTGGTGTTCTTAGCCTTGGTCTATTTCTCTGGCAATATTTACGATTTCGTTTCTAAGCCTTTGGTAGAAAGATTGCCAGAGGGGCGACCATGATCGCCACCGATGTCGCATCGCCATTCTTTACTCCGCTTAAACTTACTTTGATTGCATCGGTGTTTGTTGCCGTGCCTTATATTCTTTATCAGGTATGGGCATTTGTCGCACCGGGTTTGTACAAGCATGAGAAAAAGTTGGTCATGCCATTGATGTTCTCGAGCTCACTGCTGTTTTATTGCGGTGTAGCGTTCGCGTACTTTGTGGTGTTTCCGTTGGTGTTTGGCTTTTTCACTGCGATATCGCTTGGTGGCGTAGAGTTCGCCACCGATATTTCCAGTTATCTGGACTTTGTATTGGCGCTATTTTTAGCGTTCGGTATTGCGTTTGAAGTGCCGGTGGCCATTATCTTGCTGTGTTGGACTGGGGCGACGGATGTTGAAAGCTTGAAGCAGAAGCGTCCGTATATCGTAGTCGGGGCGTTTATCGTGGGGATGCTCCTCACTCCACCGGATATGATTTCACAAACTCTGCTCGCGATTCCTATGTGTTTGCTGTTTGAAGTGGGACTGTTCTTTGCGCGTTTCTATACGCGTAAGCCAGATGACAGCGAAGAGGCTGAGCAAGAGTAAAGCTTGTGATGAATTGATGACATCATCTTAGATATAAAAATAGCGGCTTAGGCCGCTATTTTTATATCTGTATTCTTTGTTGTGGCATTCTTGGTTGCAGCAATATTGGCTTTTTCTTTCTGACAACTGAGCTTTAAGGTTAGCGGATTTTCAGAACGTAACCGCAATTAGAGCATACATACACTTCTTTCACGCCCATTAGCTTTTGCCAAAATGTGCGATGCTGACGTTGCAATAGATTTCCATGTTGACACATACTCCACCTCCGAGACAGAACTGCGTGATCTTTGCCACACTTCCTTTGTCGGTGGTGGCATATAAAAGTGATGCATATTCTACGTTAACTTGACGTTATCTTGTGTACACCAAACTAGATCTCTGTCACGGAATGAGTAATAAATTATGAAAAACTACAATGAAAACAGTGATTTTGCATTGTTTGTTGTTATCTGTGCCACTTTTTTACTACTTAATTCGGTGAGGTCTGCTACGCGTTTTAGCACCAGATCAGTATACGCTGGCTCATTGCGTTTCCCACGATGTGGTACCGGTGCTAGGTAAGGGCAGTCGGTTTCTAGAATCACTTTGCTCAAATCTAGCTGTGGAATCACCTTGTCCATGCCCGAGTTTTTAAAGGTAGAGACGCCGCCAAGGCCGAGGTGAAAGCCAAGATCGTTAATGGCTTTCGCTTCTTCAATTGAGCCGCCGAAGCAGTGAAACACGCCGCGCAAGTCGCCATTTTGCTCGGATTTAAGCAGAGCTAATGTCTCTTCAATCGAATCTCGAGTGTGGATCACCACTGGTAGGTTCATCTCTTTGGCCCACTTCAACTGAGTGATGAAGGCGTACTCTTGTTCTTTGCGATAGGTTTTATCCCAGTACAAGTCGATACCAATTTCACCTACAGCAATAAAGTTATGCTTGTCGAACCAAGAATGAATGGTGTCGAGCGTTTGATCGACATTAGCATCTACATAGCATGGATGCAGACCCATCATTGAGCGGCATACTTGTGGATAAGCCGCTTCAGTCGCCAGCATAGGCTCTATGGAGTCGAGATCGATGTTCGGCAGTAAAATGTGCTCAATACCGGCATCAAGTGCGCGCTGTACCACTTCATCGCGGTCTTGGTCGAATTCGGCGGCGTAAATATGGGCGTGTGTATCTATCATGGCTAACTAAATTTGGTGAGTAATATCCTCAGTATATCGTTTGTGGTTTAGCATTTTCCAATTTTACTACTAGCATGAACATGCGAGAGTGATATGCTTGATTTTCGCATTTTTCCAGACAAGGAGAGAAAGGTGTCTGTATCGATTCAAGGTCAATTTCCAGCACGCCGTATGCGCCGTATGCGCAAACATGACTTCAGCCGACGTTTAATGGCAGAGAACAAGGTGTCGGTGGATGACTTGATCTACCCAATGTTCATTCTAATGGGCAAAAATCGCCGCGAATCAGTGGAGTCTATGCCTGGGGTTGAGCGTCTTTCTATTGATTTGATGCTAGAAGAAGCCGAATATCTAGCAAAACTGGGCGTACCGGCCATTGCGCTGTTCCCAGTGGTTAACCAAGATGCAAAAAGTCTCTGTGCGGCAGAAGCCTATAACCCAGAAGGCTTGGTGCAGCGCGCTGTGCGCTCGCTAAAGGAAAATGTGCCACAAATGGGTGTGATCACAGACGTAGCGTTAGATCCATTCACGACTCATGGTCAAGACGGTATTATCGATGAGGATGGTTACGTTCAAAATGATGAAACCACTGAAGTACTAATCAAACAAGCCTTGTCCCATGCCGAGGCGGGTGCGGATGTTGTTGCTCCGTCGGATATGATGGATGGTCGTATTGGCCGTATTCGTGAAGCGCTAGAAGAAGCGGGTCATGTACACACACAGATCATGGCTTACTCGGCGAAATACGCATCAAACTACTATGGCCCATTCCGAGATGCGGTCGGTTCGGCATCTAACCTTAAGGGGGGCGACAAGAAAAATTACCAGATGGACCCTGCTAACAGTGATGAAGCCTTGCACGAAGTGGCGATGGACATCAATGAAGGTGCTGACATGGTGATGGTCAAGCCAGGTATGCCATACCTAGATGTCGTGCGTCGCGTGAAGAGCGAGCTTCAGGTGCCGACGTTCGCTTATCAAGTCTCTGGTGAGTATGCAATGCATAAAGCCGCGATTCAAAATGGTTGGCTCAAGGAGCGTGAAACGGTACTTGAATCATTGTTGTGCTTTAAGCGCGCTGGTGCGGATGGCATCCTGACTTACTTCGCGAAAGATGTGGCGGAGTGGTTGGCACAAGATAGCCAACAAGATTAATAAACACCGCGACATGAGAAGCCGGCACTACGCCGGCTTTTTTGTGGTCAGAAATTAAATGATAAATATTCTCAATTAGTGGTTGACGCATTAAATGAGAATGATTACTATTAACTCGTCCTAAGGGAAAAGGTTAAACAACTAGCGACATGGCTCAGTTCACTTAATCGGTTCTTTTTTGACACGACATTGCTCACATTGCTTCCAGTGTATTTATAGCTTTTAGTTGGTTAGCCGTACTCGTTAAACGAGATAACCTCCTTAAATTATTGCTAGGCGACACCTTTGGTGTCGCTTTTTTTCTATCTACTCTTTGCAGATTAATTGCACACTCTGACTAGAATATAATCCTATCGCTGACATTAAACGCAAAATTAGGTTTTCCACATGGCATGATCCGAGAAGGATCATGGTAAGGGTGGGGGATCTGATATTTAATGCTTTAATTACAGTGGTTTATATTTGTTTTCTGATAGCCTTGAATAACTTTATCATTTGTTAAAACAACTCTATAAACAGATTTATCCACAGGCTGAGGGGTGCAAGAACGCAGTTTAATTTGGTAACTGTGTATATAGACAGTGAAAGAGCGTAGCATCGCGCTGCGAGTCATGGCATCCTTATAGATCACTACCAAAAATTTTGGACAACTAAACATGGCGCAAATACCAGACAACCCATTGATCCTTATCGATGGTTCTTCTTATCTCTATCGAGCATTTCATGCTTATCCAGAAACGATGAGCAATGGCGAAATTCCAACCAATGCGGTTTACGGTGTTGTTAACATGCTACGAAGCATGATGCGTCAGTTTGCCTCTGATCGTATTGCGGTGGTATTTGATGCCAAGGGCAAAACATTCCGTGATGATATGTACCCAGAGTACAAGGCAAACCGTCCTCCTATGCCGGATGATCTTCGCTGCCAAATTGAACCTTTGCATAACGTGATTCGTGCGATGGGTTTACCGCTTATCTGTGTGCCGGGCGTGGAAGCGGATGATGTCATTGGTACTTTGGCGCATCAAGCATCACAAGCGGGTATGCCGGTATTGATCAGCACGGGCGATAAAGATATGGCTCAACTGGTTGATGATAACGTTACCCTTATCAACACCATGACCAATGTGGTGATGGACAGAGCAGGCGTAGTGGATAAGTTTGGTATTCCACCTGAGCTTATTATCGACTACCTCGCACTGATGGGCGATAAAGTGGATAACATCCCTGGTGTACCTGGTGTAGGTGACAAAACAGCAACAGCACTATTGCAAGGCATCGGTGGCATTAAAGACCTTTACGATAGACTCGACGATATCGCCCCTCTTGGCTTCCGTGGTTCAAAAACCATGGCTAAGAAGCTGACTGAGAACAAAGAAAATGCACTGCTTTCTTACGATCTTGCGACCATCAAACTGGATGTGGAACTCGATTGTACCCCTGAATCTCTGCTGAAAGAGACACCAAACGTTGATGAGCTGACCAAGCTGTACGGCCAACTGACCTTTAAATCTTGGCTCAATGAGCTTCTTGAAGGTGGTACGGGCGAGGTGCAAGCCGTAGAGAGTGCAGCAAAACGCATTTCTAGCGATGACGATGCACCTGCGATGGACACATCAGCCGTGAAAATTGACCGCAGCCAGTACGAAACCATCCTAACCGAAGAGCAGTTTGCTGAATGGCTAGAGAAGCTAAAAGCGGCTTCAGTGATTGCGTTCGATACTGAGACGGACAGTTTGGATTATATGGTAGCGAATCTTATCGGTCTGTCGTTTGCGACCGAAGAAGGCGTGGCCGCTTATCTGCCTGTTGCGCACGACTACATGGGCGCACCAGAGCAGCTTGACCGTGATTGGGTTCTTGAACAATTAAAGCCGTTGCTTGAAGACGACAACGTAGTGAAAGTCGGTCAAAACCTTAAGTACGATGCTAGTGTGATTGCACGCTATGGTATTGAGCTGAAGGGCATCAAATACGACACCATGCTCGCTTCTTACGTCTACAACAGTGTCGGCGGTAAGCACGATATGGACAGCTTGGCGCTGCGCTTTTTGCAGCATAGCTGCATCTCATTCGAGCAAATTGCCGGTAAAGGCAAGTCGCAACTGACTTTCAACCAAATCGAGATGGATCAGGCTGCGCCATACGCGGCAGAAGATGCGGATGTGACTTTGCGCCTTCATCAGCGTATTAATGCAGAGCTTGAGAAAAACGACGCCCTGAACCGCGTTTATCAAGAAATCGAAGTGCCATTAGTGCCTGTGTTATCTCGCATCGAGCGCACTGGTGTGTTGATTGACGACATGCTGTTGGGTGCTCAATCTCAAGAGATCGCTGCGCGTCTAGATGAGCTAGAGCAGAAAGCTTATGAGATTGCTGGAGAAGAGTTCAACTTGAGCTCACCGAAACAGCTACAAGCGATCTTCTTTGAGAAAATGGGCTTGCCAGTACTCAAGAAAACACCCTCTGGCGCACCTTCTACCAATGAAGAGGTGCTGCAAGAGTTGCGTTGGATTACCCACTGCCGAAGTTGATTTTGGAGTATCGCGGCCTAGCGAAACTCAAATCCACCTACACAGATAAGCTGCCGAAGATGATCAACCCAGAAACGGGTCGAGTACACACGTCTTATCATCAGGCTGTCACTGCAACTGGTCGTTTGTCATCGACCGATCCAAACTTACAGAACATTCCTATCCGTAACGATGAAGGCCGACGCATTCGTCAGGCGTTTGTTGCTCCACATGGCTGGAAGATCCTTGCGGTGGATTACTCTCAGATTGAACTTCGTATCATGGCACACCTATCAGGTGATAAAGCACTACTGGATGCGTTTAGACAAGGTAAAGATATCCACGCTGCGACAGCGGCGGAGATCATTGGTGTCGACATCGACCAAGTAACTAGTGAACAGCGTCGCCGTGCCAAAGCGGTTAACTTCGGTCTTATCTATGGCATGAGTGCGTTCGGTCTGTCTAAGCAGCTCGGCATTCCTCGTGGTGAAGCGCAGCAATATATGGATACCTATTTCGAGCGCTACCCAGGTGTGATGCAATATATGGAAGACACGCGTGCGTTAGCGACTGAAAAAGGCTATGTCGAAACCATCTTTGGTCGCAGACTGCACCTACCTGAGATTAAGTCTCGTAATGGCATGCGTCGCAAAGCAGCGGAGCGTGCAGCAATCAACGCGCCAATGCAAGGTACTGCTGCTGACATCATTAAGAAAGCGATGCTGTTGGTGGATGAATGGATCCAAGCCGAAGGTGATGGCAAAGTTAAACTACTGATGCAAGTGCACGATGAACTGGTTTTTGAAGTGGAATCGTCATCTTTAGGCGAAATTGAAAGTAAAGTACAAAAACTGATGGAATCTGCAGCAGAATTAGCTGTACCACTTGTTGCCGATGCAGGTCACGGAGACAACTGGGATCAGGCTCACTAGTCATTATTTGAGCTAAATTATTAAATTAACATGAGCCAGCGCACAGTCGCTGGCTTTTTTTCGATGTTAAAAAAGTTCATGCATCTAAGCAACTTATGTCTATTAACAAAAACTTCATGAAAAAAAACTACAAAAATAGTTTCATTTCCTGATCACTTGTTGTACATTAGAACGCGTAGGGTACAGAGGTAAGATGTTCTATCTTTCAGACCTTTTGTTTCACGTTATTGGATTAGGCTGATTCAGCCGCCCCAGTCAGTATTTGACTGGGGCGTTTTTTCTTGTGGCAAAGAAAATTTTTTAACGTGCCCATTGTCACTTTTCTCTCCTCGTCATTACGACATTCGATTACCAAATTCTGTAATTAAACGACCTTCACACTTTGTATAATTCTCAACTAGAATCAAGCGTAGAGAGACAGCGAGTGAACAGAGTTTTACTGTCTGAAATATAAGACTTTATTGGGGTGTGAGTATTGTGGAAAGTGGGATGGTAAGAGAAGACTAGCTCACACTTTGTATGGCTGGTGATTGCATTGTTTGAAAGCTTCATAGATGCTTGAAACAAACAATAATACTAAATCTTCTCTCTCCCATTGCCCTGCCAGGAAGGCGGGGCGTTTTGTTTCTGTAGGATGGTGTTTTACTACCGAAAGAGTGTTTTTACCACCAAAGACAGTTAAGCGTCCTGCTCACCATCTCCTAATTCGTCAGCTTCCTCAAGGTGTGCAAACGCAGGGGCAAACCAGGTGTCGAGTTTATTTCGTAATTGATCAACACCAATGCCTTTTAGTGACGAAAACGGGTCGACTTGCACATCACCGCCAAATGCCAGTGCTGCTTCACGGATCTTCAGCACTTGTGCTTTGCGAGCACCACTTTTCAGCTTGTCTGCTTTTGTCAGAAGAACCTGAACTGGAATACCAGACTCAACAGCCCATTCAATTAACTGCTGGTCAAGGTCTTTCATTGGGTGACGAATGTCCATCAATACCACTAAGCCTTTCAGGCAGCGACGTTTCTGCAAATATTCGCCTAGCGATTTTTGCCATTTCTTTTTCATCTCAAGTGGAACTTGAGCAAAGCCGTATCCAGGCAAGTCAACGATGTGACAACCTTCATCAACCTTGAAAAGGTTAATCAACTGGGTACGGCCTGGTGTTTTACTGGTTTTCGCCAGTGCTCTTTGGTTAGTAAGGCGGTTCAGTGAACTGGATTTACCTGCATTGGAGCGTCCTGCAAACGCAATTTCGATCCCTTCATCCTCTGGCAAGTGACGAATATCGGGTGCACTTGTAATGAAATGCGTGTTTTGATAATGAATTTTTACGCTCACTGTTAACTCCATCTCGACTTTGTGTAGTCGATTGATTACTTTTTTGTGAAATTGTGTAAAATAACCGTGCTCGGCATATGGCCACACATTGTACCATGATCGGTATTAATTGCCCGCGTTACCTTATTTTGTCCCTTTGACACCAATCTGTAGGGTTTTGCGAGGCGTATAGTGGTACTGGAAGCTTGATAATTATAATGGAATGTCATGAAAAAATTAGCGCTAATCTTGAGTCTTGTAGTCAGCTGCTCAGTATGGGCCCAAGGCGATATTGAAGCTGGTAAAGCAAAATCCCAAACGTGTGTAGCGTGTCATGGAGCGGACGGTAACAGTCTGCTAACGATGTACCCAAGCATCGCAGGACAGCACGCAAAATATATTGAAAAACAACTGAAAGACCTAAAACTTGGTATGACAAGTGGTGGTAAGCAAGGTCGTTATGATCCTGTGATGAGTGGTATGGCAATGCCACTATCTGAGGAAGATATGGCGGATCTTGCAGCTTACTATGCGTCTATGCCAATCGCAGCCAATAGTACTCCTGAAAATGTGGTTGAAGTGGGTAAAGTTCTTTACACCGCTGGTGACGCTGAGCGTGGAATTACCGCGTGTATCGCCTGTCATGGTCCACGTGGTAACGGTACTGAGCTATCAGGATTCCCAAAAATCTCTGGTCAGCATGCTGAGTATGTGAAATCACAGCTAGAGAAATTCCGCAGCGGCGATCGTGCCAACGACATGAACGCTATGATGCGTGATATCGCCAAAAAGCTGAACGACGAAGACATCGACGTTCTTTCTAAATACGTGGGCGGTCTTCACTAAACCGAACCGCGTTACAAAAACTAGCAGCCTAACTAGTTTGTTTAATGTCTAAACACTGGTTTCTTTAACGCCAAACCGAGCTTGCAATGCCTCTTCTGATGAAGGGGCATTGTTGTTTTTGGTGCTCGGGTAGCGTTGTTTTTGGCATATCTGTTGGTACTGGTATCGCGCATTGGGTGATTCAGATCTCACTTCGATCTTGATGTCGTTTGAGCGTGATTGGCGAGTTATCCAGATGCTTTGTGAGATATTTGCCATACTTGTTAGCGAAAAAGTGCCGTCATTGATGGTTAAGGTGATGATTTATATCATTTTAATTGTTTGTGTGTTGTTGCGAACTAGAAAAAAGGTTGTGCTAGGTTGTCTTCCATTCTGAGTCAGGTAAATTGTTCCTTGTCGACAGGATGCTGACACAAGGATTTCAGACCAAGAAGGTCTTCAAGGATGTTTGGCGAGGATTGCCAAAAATAATAATAAGGACATCGCTCAGACTCGGAGTGTGAGCAGATACGGATGGTCGACTATTCTCAGGATGAGAAAACAAATGGACAGGGTTTAGGAAGAACTCGAGCAAAAGGTTTTGCCAGGGATCGTGAAAACGCATCAGGACGATGACAAACAAGAATTAGCAGTGGAAGCACAAATAACAAATGGATATTTGTGAGGCATTCAAAGAGTGCCAACAATTTCACCCCCTATGGTGATGGAAAGCGACAGGTCCGCCTGTCGCTTTTTTTACGTCTGAAATCACCATGTAAATGATAACCAATATCATTTATCTTGAAATGATTGTTGAGAGCGATTATCATCTGTACCTCTATGCATGGAGGCAGTATGGACAATCGAAACAATCGTCAAAGCATTCCCTTAGATGTACCGAGTAAACTGCTCAAGCCGCTGTGGTTTCGCAGTCGTGAAAGTTTGCTGGATGATGGCATCATCTATGACCCCATCGCTGCCCATGCCTGTCGCCGTTGCCAACTTGCGCCGGATTGCCTCACGGGTAATGTTGACCAAAGCCAGTTACTTCACGCCACCCTAACTCAGCTTTGCGATTTGCAAGTTAAGCGATTTCTTGAGACTAACCCAGATAGTTGGGTCATTAATGTCGCGCGCGCCTTGATACCCGTTTCTACCGTTTAGATAATGGCCGCTGTCACTGGCTGGAAGTGGATACCAATGAGCATTTGGTTTGGCGCCAAAGGCTGTTTCACAAAAGTGAGCGCTACTCACTCATCTGTGGTTCGATTGATGATATGAGCTGGTTGTCGACACTATTGATTCCTGCGGACAAACCGATTTTTGTTGTGTGTGAACACGCTCTACTAGAGCAAACCGAATCACGAATAGCGCACTTTGTACAAGCCATCGGTTGTCACTTTCAACACGCCAAAGCCTGCTTGGTGCTGGCAGGTGATCTCACTGCGAGTCATCTCGGACAAAAGATGGGCTGCGAGCGCTATCAACATGGCATGCGAAAGCCGCTTGATAAGCTGCTTCACTGGCTACCGTGGACATACAGAGTCTCGATAGATTCACCCATCGATAAGCATTGTCAACGGTGGTCTCGTTGGCAGCGTGTGGTGGCAAAACTGCCCATCTATCGACATCGTCTTACGCCGAACATCGTTAATATTGAATGGTAGTTGCGGTGCTCGCCTGTAAATAACGTTACTATATCGCTTCAGGTATCTTCTCCACTAAAGCACTTTTAGTGGAGCCCCGACGTGCTGGAGTGTTCGTGTTTCAACAATCAATTGCCATTCTGTCTGATTTGCCTTTGCACCGCAGAGTCTTGCTATTGGCTATTCCAATGGTGCTCTCCAACATTACAGTCCCGCTACTAGGACTGGTTGACGCCGCTGTAATAGGCCATCTAGAACATGCCTGGTTTTTAGGCGGCGTTGCGCTTGGCAGTACCATGATAAGTGTCACCTTTTGGTTGCTCGGCTTCTTGAGAATGTCGACCACAGGCCTCGCCGCACAAAGCTTTGGCGCCAATGATACGCGGCAGCTTGCGCTGGTATTTTTACAGGGGAGCCTAATGGCATTGGGGTTTGCTGCGCTGTTTTTACTCGTGCATACCTCTCTCGCCGATTTGATTTTTTCGTTTAGCTCAGCCAGTGAAGAAGTGAAACATTATGGCTATCAGTACTTTGCGATCAGAGCTTGGAGTGCGCCAGCAGCATTGATGAATTTTGTGCTTCTTGGCTGGTTGCTAGGAACACAAAACGCGAAAGCGCCAATGTGGATGGTGATCATTACTAACTTGGTTAACATTGGTCTTGATGTCCTGTTTGTGATTGGATTGGGGTGGAAAGTCGAAGGTGCAGCCTTGGCCTCGGTCATTGCTGATTACTCTGGTTGTGCATTTGGCCTATGGTGTGCCGCGCGCACTTGGCGTCAGCGAGCCCTGCCTAATGTGCTGCAATTAGCTTCTGATGTGAGCCAGGATATTGGACGTTTTGTGAAGCTTAATCGTGACATCTTTCTTCGCTCATTATGTTTGCAAGCCACCTTTAGTTTTATGACGTTCCAAGGCGCGGCATTTGGAGATGATATCGTCGCGGCGAATGCAGTATTGATGAGTTTCTTGATGCTCATTTCTTATGGCATGGATGGTTTTGCCTATGCCATGGAAGCCATGGTAGGCAAAGCAATAGGTGCTAAGAGTCGCAGTCAACTCATTGATTCGCTCGTGGTGACTTTTTTCTGGAGTGCGGTTATTTGTGTGTTGCTGACACTGGTATTTGCAGGTTGGGGGAGTCATTTGATTGCGATGATCACCTCCATCGCCGCAGTGCAGACGCAAGCGGAAATCTTCTTACCGTGGTTGGTTGCTATGCCGCTGGTGTCCATGTGGTGTTTTCTATTTGATGGTATTTTTGTGGGCGCGACCAAAGGCAAAGATATGCGCAATAGTATGTTTGTCGCTACTTGCAGTTTCTTTGCTTTGTTCTTTGCTGCCAGTAGCTTGGGAAATCATGCCCTTTGGTTCGCGATGCTCAGCTTTATGGGCATTCGAGGTTTGGGATTGGCGGTGATATTTATCTACCAGTGGCGTCGTGGTCAGTTTTTGCTGGCTTAGCGATTCATCCGTGTAAAAGGAAAAACAAAGGCGACATGATGTCGCCTTTGTTGTATCGGTCTAAAGTGCGATGCATTGCAATTGGGTTAGAACAGACGGTTCAAACCATTGAGCGCTGCAACACGGTAAGCTTCTGCCATTGTCGGGTAGTTAAAGGTGGTGTTAACGAAGTACTCGATGGTATTCGCTTCGCCTTTTTGCTCCATGATGGCTTGGCCGATGTGAATGATTTCTGCCGCACGCTCTCCAAAACAGTGAATGCCCAGGATTTCTTTGGTCTCGCGGTGGAAGAGTATTTTCAAACTTCCCACATCTTTACCTGCGATCTGTGCTCGGGCAAGGTGTTTGAATGATGAGCGTCCTACTTCGTAAGGGATCTTGGCTTCCGTCAGTTCTTGCTCGGTTTTACCCACCGAGCTGATTTCTGGGATGGTGTAAATACCTGTCGGAATGTCTTCAATCAGCTTGCCTTCGGCTTCTCCTTGGGTAATGGCTTGGGCTACGAATCGACCTTGGTCGTAGGCCGCACTTGCTAAGCTCGGATAGCCAATCACATCCCCGACGGCATAGACATGGTCAATATCGGTTTGGTAGTTGGTGTCGACTTTAAGCTGTCCGCGAGAATCCGCGACTAGTCCAACAGCATCCAGATTGAGTGCGTCGGTGTTACCCGTTCGGCCGTTGGCATACAGCAAGCAATCCGCGCGCATTTTCTTACCAGAATTAAGATGGATGATGACACCGTCTTCGGTGCCTTCAATCTTGGCGTAAGTCTCATCGTTGCGGATCATCATGCCGCTATTCCAGAAGTGATAGGACAGAGAGTCTGACATCTCGTTATCTAGAAACGCCAGTAGGCGCTCTCGGGTGTTAATGAGGTCAGTTTTTACATCCAAACCACGGAAGATAGACGCATACTCACAACCAATGACGCCGGCACCGTAAATAATGATGTGTCTAGGGTCGTGCTCAAGAGAAAGAATCGAATCGCTGTCGTAAATACGTGGGTGATTGAAGTCGACATCAGCAGGGCGATACGGTCTTGAACCCGTTGCAATCACAAACTTGTCAGCGGTATAGGTATCGATAGTACCATCGGACTTAGTGACCTCTAGGCTGTGAGTATCGACAAAGCGAGCCGTTCCGTATAGCAAGGTACACTCATTTCGGTCATAGAAGCCTTGGCGCAGCCGGGTTTGCTTATCGATAACGGTTTTCGCGTGTCCCAAAATATTGGAAAACGTCGAATGCAGGCTCGTATTGTTACCGCAAAACAGTGGGTTGCTGTTGAACTCAATGATACGGCTGACCGCATGACGCAGTGCTTTTGAAGGTATGGTACCCCAGTGGGTACAACCGCCACCGACGCTGCTCTCTTTTTCGATGATCGCAACGTTGAGGCCAGCTTTGGTTAGCCCCATCGCAGCTCCTTCACCACCTGGCCACTGCCGATTACGATAGCATCAAAATGTTTAGCGCGACTCATATAGTATCCTCGTAGTTCCTCACACTCCCTGCCAAACGTTTAACTTTAATAGCAACAGTAGACTAGGAGTGATGAGTGCAATTCATAGACTAGCAATGGCGAGATTTTAACGGATTATTAACGTTGGTAAATATGACTGCGTGAATAGAGTGTGAAAGATCACGCAGTTTTATCGAGAGTTAGCATCGGATAAACGTTTGATGTATGCAAAATAATGAAACTTGTTCAAGTATAATGCTGAGTAAATGAAGTGAGATGCGTACAGGTTTTTTAGCAAAATCGCCAGCCATACACTTATACAAAGTGACTATTCGCGCTATATTACCTCCACTCCCTCAATTACCGTCATCGATGGTAACCAACAAGAGCACCTAGGTTAAACATGAAATCAATGGGTATTCGTGCACAACAAAAAGAAAAAACGCGTCGTTCATTGATCGATGCTGCTTTTAGCCAGCTTAGTGCCGATCGCAGCTTTTCGAACTTGAGCTTGCGCGAAGTCGCGCGCGAAGCCGGTATTGCTCCAACTTCTTTCTATCGTCATTTTAAAGATATGGATGAATTGGGGCTGACCATGGTAGATGAAGGAGGCTTGCTGCTAAGGCAGTTAATGCGACAAGCGCGCCAACGTATTGTCAAAGAAGGCAGTGTGATCCGTACTTCAGTCGAAACGTTTATGGAGTTCATTGAAAGCAGTCCCAACGTGTTCCGCCTATTATTAAGGGAGCGTTCTGGTACCTCTTTTGACTTTCGTGCCGCGGTGGCTCGAGAGATCCAACACTTTTCGGCTGAGCTAACTGAATATCTGGTTAGCACAGGTATGGACCGTGACGAAGCATTTGCCCAAGCGGAAGCTTCTGTCATTCTCGTGTTCAGTTCAGGTGCTGAGGCGTTAGACCTTAGCAAGAAAGAAAGATATGAACTGGCCGAGAGGCTGATTGTCCAACTAAGGATAGTGGCCAAGGGTGCACACTGGTATCGCAAAGAACGTGAAAGAAACCGTCAAAAAGAAGGGTCCAACTAATGTCCAATGAAGTGTCCTCCGAAAACCGCGAAAGCGGCAAAAAAACGCTCGTACTTGCTCTGATCGCAGGTATGTGTGGTAATGCAATGTTGTCTTGGCTCACCATCAGCGAAGTGACATTCTCTATTTTTCCACTGATTGCGCTTGTGCTGTCAGTTCAGGCTCTGTACCAAGAATATCTTAGAAACCCAATCCCAGAAGACTTCCCTATGGTTGCCTAGCGGCATTCTTTGTGGGTGCATTTGGTCACTCTGCGTTTACCAAAGCGCAGTACCTGAAGCGGGCTCTAACTTTATCGCCATCATGGTGGTCTTGGTGCTGCTATTCTGGATTGGCAAAAAGATGGGTTATATCCTTAAGGAAGCCTAACTCTAAAGCCTCTATTCGTAGAGCGAGAGCATAAAAAAACGAGCCTGCTGGCTCGTTTTTTGTTTTCGACTTATTAGGCTTTGCGCTCAAGCAGTACACCCGCTTCGATGTGATGAGTGAACGGGAACTGATCGAATAGAGCAAATCGCGTAATGTGGTGCGTTTCACCTAGAACGTCTAAGTTGTCTTTCAAGGTCTCAGGGTTGCACGAGATATACAGAATGCGCTCGTAACCTTGAACCATTTTACAGGTATCGATATCCATACCGGCACGTGGTGGGTCAACGAAAATCGTGTTGCAGTTGTAGCTCTTAAGGTCAACGTTCTGCTGCTGCAAGCGTCGGAATTCACGTTTGCCTTCCATCGCCTCTGTGAACTCTTCTGCTGACATGCGAATGATTTGAACGTTTTCAATCTTGTTCGCTGCAATGTTGTATTGCGCCGATTCTACCGAAGGCTTCGCTAATTCTGTTGCAAGTACGCGCTCGAAGTTTTGCGCCAATGCCAATGAGAAGTTACCGTTACCACAGTAAAGCTCTAGCAAATCTCCTTTGCTGTCTTGGGTACAATCAACCGCCCATTCCAACATTTTTTGAGCCACTGGACCATTTGGTTGTGTGAAGCTGTTTTCCACTTGCTGGTAGTGATATGGCTGACCGTTAACATGCAGAGTTTCCACCACATAGTCTTGATCCATGACGATTTTCATCTTACGTGCACGACCAATTAGGTTCAGCTTAAAGCCTTCATCATTGAGCTGCTGTTTCAGTGCTTGTGCTTGTTCCTTCCACGCATCATCCAGTTGACGGTGATACAGCAGAGACACCAAGATTTCGCCGCTCATCGTCGATAGAAAATCAACTTGGAACAGTTTCTTTCGTAATACCTCATTGCCTTTCATCGCGTCCATCAGCAGTGGCATTAGGTCGTTGATAAGACGGCTCGCCGCAGGGAATTGATCAACACGGTACTTTTCACGCGTTTCTTGGTTGAACATGATGTAGTACATGTCGGCGCCTTCATGCCAAACGCGGAATTCAGCACGCATACGATAGTGCTTTTCTGGAGAAGTAAATACTTCGAGTTCAGGAGCAGAATACGGCGCCATCATATCGATCAAACGTTGAGATTTTTCTTCAAGCTGGATTTGATAGCCTTCTGGTGTGAAGTCGAGATTTGCCATGGTGGTTGCCTATCGTCGGTAATGAGTTGTGTTAAGGAGGGCAGATTTTATTCAATCTCCCGTCGTTGTCCAGTTTTTCCCAGAATTGTCTCGCATTATCTCTGCGCTCTTATAGCTTAGTTCAATCCGTTATGGACAAATAATCAATCAGTTAATACCATGCCCCCTAGCTGGTGTGAGAATCAGATGGATATCTCACTGAAAAGGGAATCTGGTGAAAATCCAGAACTGACGCGCAGCGGTAAGAGAGAACAACCCCTCACAAAGACACTGTTTGAGATAAAACGGGAAGTCGAGGCAGTAGGTGAAACCAATATGGTTTCGTGCTCTTAAGTCCGAATACCTGCCAGCAGCCAACTCGATGCGAAAAAAGGATTGCTCGAGTAGGTAGGACTTACGCGATTTAGGACAACACAACAAATGAACAAATCATGTTTGGCGATAGCAGTGGCTGCATCGCTCTCTTCTTATGCTTCTTTTTCACTGGCTCAAGAAAGCTCTGCGGAAACGCAAACCAAAGAAACAATGGTGGTCACCGCCAATCGTTTCGAACAACCGGAAGACAAAGTCATCGCTCCAATGAGCGTTGTGACTCGTCAAGAAATTGAGGTATCTCAGGCAAAGAGTTTGTCGGACGTACTGCGTCGGCTTCCTGGTGTCGAAGTGGTGCAAAACGGTGGACGAGGTCAATCAACGTCTATTTTCCTGCGTGGTACCAACAGTAATCAAACCTTAGTGTTGGTTGATGGTGTTCGATACAGCAGCGATACCACTGGATTATCCATCAACCATTTTCCAATTGGTCTAGTTGAACAAGTGGAAGTGATTCGTGGGCCGAGCGCATCAATTTATGGCTCGGACGCTATTGGTGGTGTAATCAATATCATCACTCGTACTAATAATGGCCAAGAGCGCAAACAAATCAATGTAGGTGCATCGAGTCATGATGGTCGAGAGGCCAACTTTACTGCGAAGACAAAGCTTAATGAAAATGGCCATATTCAAGTAGCAGGTGGCTATGAGAAAACGGATGGTTATGATTTTAAAGCCGTGCAAGATGGCACCAACTATGGTTATGAAAATCGAAACTTGCACCTTGGTTATAAACATGACTTCAACAGCAATTGGAGTGCACTGCTAGATTATCGTTGGTTCGATAGCCTGACAGAATACAATTCTGGAGGTGCGAAGAAGAATGGGGTGGTTGATAATCAGAATCTAGCGGGTCGTATTGACTATCAAAGCCAAGCGTATAAATCATTTGTGACGTTAAGCTATGCCCAAGTTGAGAAAAAGGACTTCCTGCAATCTGTTGGCGAGAGCAATGCTGATACAGTTGTTGATACTAATGCGTTAAATGCGCAATGGTCGAATCTATATCAGATTAACTCACAGTATTCGGTCGGTGGTGGTCTGGATTACCGTAAAGAGGAACTTGCTGATGATGCCAAGAGCTGGGGGAGTGCGCATCAACTAGCGGGAGAAAGCCGCGAGAATATTGGCGCTTATGTATCTGGTAGAGCGGATTATGACAAGTTTTCTGCCGAAGCAAACGTAAGACACGATAAACATGATAAATATGACAACTACACAACGTGGTCATTGGGTGGTCAATATCGCTTTATTCCAAACTACCGTGCTTATGCGATGGCTGGTACGGCGTTTAAAGCGCCAAGTTATAACAGTCTGACCACTAATCCGGATCTTCAACCAGAAGACTCGCGCAACCTTGAAGTTGGACTTGCTGGTTTGAGTGGCTTTTTAGATTGGAAATTATCGGCTTATCACAATAAGGTCGACAATCTAAACATCTGGTATTCAGTACCAGGAGACCCATGGGGCAAAACCTATAACGTTGATGCAGATATCAAGGGAGTGGAGCTAGAAGGGCGATTTAGCACGGGGCTAGTTCATCATACCGTGATTGCTGAGTACAAAGATCATAAAGATGATAACGGTACTCAGCTAGCTCGACGAGCCAAAGAGAACTACAAGTGGATTGGTGAAGCAAACATAGGTGACTTTGATCTGTCTCTTACCTATCTCTATACAGGTAAGCGCCTCGACTTACCGACAGCTAATCCAACCGCTGACGACTATCTGCCTGCTACGAGTTTGTGGGATGCCGCAGTCTCTTACTGGGTAGCTGACAATGTTGCCTTGAGAGCAAGAGTAGATAACCTGCTTGATGAGGAGTACGAAACGGCTAAAGGTTATCGCTCGCCGGGTCGTACTTTCTTCGCGTTGGCAACAGTAAACTTTTAATAGCTAGTTAACTTCTCTATATCGAAGCCACTCTAGGGAGTGGCTTTGTTTATTTTCATATTCAGGGTGTTCCCATGAAAAACATCATTATCAGCTGGTCATCAGGTAAAGATTCCACATTAACCTTTGAGCGTCTTATGGAGTCGTCGGAATACAATGTCGTCGGCCTCTACACCACCCACGTAAATGGTGAGGTGCCTTTTCAAGTCACGCCTATTGAAGTTGTTCAGATGCAAGCTGATAGACTAGGTATGCCCCTAGTGTCTATTGAGTTGCCAGAGGTGTTCCCGGCAAATGACATCTACCAGTCGCTAGTTATAGACGGCGTGAAGTCATCAGGACTAAATGTTGACGGCATCGCTTCGGGGACATGTTCTGCAATGGCATCGTCGAGTATCGAAAAAGCTACGTAGAGCCCGCTGGGCTGGAAGCGGTTTTTCCTTTGGTTGGTGAAAATAGCCAAGATCTCGCTCAAGAAATAATAGCAAGAGGGATTGATACAGTATTGGTGACAATAGACAGGCAAGTATTACCAGAGTCTTTATGCGGTGAGCGTTATACCAATTGCCTCATCACGGAGCTACCAAACAATGTTGATCCATGTGGCGAAGATGGCGAGTTCCACACCTTAGTGTGTAATTCAAAGTACTTTAGCCATCCCATAGAGATTGAACCCTTTTCGATAGAAACCGCTGATCGATTCAGCCATCTAAGGTACAAAGTGAAGTAGGCGTCGAGAGTAGATAGGTTTACCGCTTAACCAGTAGTGAGTATCATGTCGGCGAATAGATAACGACAACCGTCGGTGTAATACGCGATGAATAGACATAACATTTTGATATTTGACTCTGGAGTAGGTGGTCTCTCTGTATATAAAGAGATAGCGAACTTGCTGCCGTGTGCAAACTACTTCTATTTATTCGACAACGAAGCGTACCCTTATGGTGAACTTGCGCCGGACACACTCGTTGATCGTACCTGTCGTCTCATCCAACAGATGATGCAGCGCCAGCGCATTGATATCGTCGTTATCGCTTGCAATACTGCGAGCACCATCGTGTTACCTCATCTAAGAGAAGTGTTGTCTATTCCGGTTGTCGGTGTCGTACCAGCAATCAAACCCGCTTCTCTGCTTTCACAAAAAGCCGTCGGTTTAATTGCCACACCTGCCACCATCACTCGTCAGTATACGCATGATCTGATCCGAGACTTTGCTGATGATAAAGATGTAAAGCTGCTTGGCAGTAGTCAGCTGGTGGATATGGCTGAGCAAAAGCTGAGAGGGCAACCCATTGACATGATGCAATTGCATCAGATCCTAGAGCCACTCGTAGACGTGATTGATGTAGCGGTATTAGGGTGTACTCATTTTCCGTTGATTCGAGAAGAGATATCGCAAGTGCTTGGTAAAGGTGTCGAATTGATTGACTCAGGTACAGCGATTGCCCGTAGAGTCGTGAGTTTATTAACGGAGTGTGGCACTAAAGAGGGTTTAGGGAGTAAAGAGGTGTTTAGCAGTGCTTCCCCTATACAAGAAGAAGCACTTAATAAAGCCTTAGACGATCTCGGCTTTAGTCCTGTTCAATTGATGCAGATTCAGGATGCTTAGGGTCATTAGCAATGCGAACCTTTAAGGTTCTTTGCATATAGTCCTTTTCGTTGAGCGCTTCGATTGCCCCCTTGGCATCGGAGCTCGCCATGACGACGAAACCAAATCCACGACGCTTACCTGTGCGTTTATCCTTCATTAGTCTTACCGCAAATACTTCCCCATATTCAGCGAACAGATCCTTAACGTGAGATTCGTTAGCTTTATAAGGTAGGTTACCTACGTACAGTGTTTTTGTTGATTGAGAACTGTCTTTCGAAACGGTTGGAGCAGCAGAAGAAAACTTAACAACGAAAAATGTAGCTACTACACCAAGCACAAAAGCAACAGCCGGTGAGATGTCGGCGAACTGAGAAAAAACAATACCGCCCAAAATAGCGATCGCTATTACTAGAAAAAGAGATTTATTGGAGTCCATATTAAAGTACTACTTTTCTTATTGACGAATAATGGCATCTATCGTTAACAAATAGATACAGGAATATTACGTAGTTGAGCGTTATTTTTCCAATTATTTGGTGTGATGTATTTCAAATGTTGAATTTTTATCGAAAAACACTGCCCTTGATGGCTTTTTGAACGAACGGAAAATAATTTCAAAAAAAGGGTTGTCATCGATGCTGCGATCTCTATAATGCCGCCTCACCGACACGGAGTGAGACGAAAGTCACAAAGCGGAGTCGGTTGAGAGAGAAAAGAAAGTTTGAAAAAACGCTTGACTCTCAAAATGGGAAGCGTAAGATACGCACCCCTAACGACGAGACGCAGAGCGGTTCGAAAGTTAGAAAATGTTCTTTAAAAATATAGACCTA
>JYJJ01000055.1 GCA_003263775.1 Vibrio maritimus | reverse complement strand
AATGACGCATTGGTTGCTCCTTACGGATTATTAGCTTCCACGTTTGGCTCGGTCATCCAGAGGAAGCAAGGAACTAATAAAAAAGACCGAGAATTAAGGACCGCGAATGTTACAGAAAGGGCGAATAATAAGCAAGCGATTTTGAAGAGCGGGGGATTGGTTCTCGGTCCTTGGTTCTTGGTTCTTGGTTCTTGGTTCTTGGACCAGAAAACCAGAAATCTAAAAAGCGTTTACTCGTCGGCGTAAATTTTAACGGTGAGCACACCTGCCGAATCAATCGATGCTCGGTACATTCCCGAGCTGTTCATTGCGAAATGAATGTCGCCGGTTGCGTCGATGGCGATAAGGCCGCCCTCTCCGCCCATCTGTTTGAGTTCGCCTTGTATCACGCTTTCTGAAGCAGTGTGTACGTCTTCTTTGAGATAACGCATGCGCGCCGCGACATCAATAGCGACGGTTTTGCGAATAAAGTACTCACCCATGCCTGTGGTCGATACGGCGACGTTATTGTTCTCTGCATAAGTGCCCGCACCTATGATGGCGGTGTCGCCAACACGGCCATATTTTTTGTTGGTTACGCCACCAGTACTGGTGGCTGCGGCTAGGTTACCTTGTTTGTCCAGCGCGACGGCACCTACCGTGCCGTACTTTTTATCGTCGGGGTATTTGGATTCCGATAACGCAAACAACCCTTTTTCTTTCATCGATTGAAGCTGCTCATAGCGTCGCTCAGTAAAGAAGTAATCTTGTTCGGTGTAGTCATGACCTTGCTCAAAGGCAAACTTTTCAGCTCCCTCACCAATCAAGAGCACATGGTCACTGCCGCGCATCACATCTCGAGCGAGTGTTATCGGGTTTTTGATATGCCTAACACCTGCTACTGCCCCCGCATCTTGCTGAGCGCCGTGCATCACAGAGGCATCCATCTCGACCATCTCGTTGTGAGTCAACACTGAGCCTTTGCCGGCGTTGAAGTGTGGCGAATCTTCCATAACCTGTACGGCCGCCACTGCCGCATCAAGAGCATCACCACCGGCTTCTAATACCGCAGCACCCGCTTTCACTGACTTGGTTAGCGCATCAAGTATCTGTTGCTTTAACTCGTCACTCATCTGCGTTTTAAGAATGGTGCCGGCACACCATGAATCGCGATAGCAAAAGGCTGGGTCATACATCACTTCCTTATTTCTTCGTTATATTTTACAAGTACTATAAACGACAAAGGCCTCCCACTGGGAGGCCTTTGAAAAGCGTACGATTAGTGAGAACCACAACCGCCGCCACCGCAGCAACCGTCTTCTTTCTTCTCACCGTGGCCTTCGCCACCACAACAGCCGTCTTCTTCACCGTGACCTTCACCACCACAGCAGCTACCGCCACCTTGGTGAATGTGACCGTGCTCGATCTCTTCTGCTGTTGCTTCACGAAGTGCTACCACTTCAACGTCAAACGTTAGTGTTTGGCCAGCTAGCATGTGGTTACCATCAACCACAACTTCGTCGCCATCAACTTCTGTTACTTCTACAGGGATTGGACCTTGGTCTGTATCCGCTAGGAAACGCATACCTACTTCAATTGTGTCAACGCCTTGGAATACGTTTGCTGGCACACGCTGAACTAGCGCGTCATTGTGCTCGCCGTACGCATCTTCTGGAGAAACAGTCGCAGTGAACTTGTCGCCCGCTTCTTTGCCTTCAAGTTCCTTTTCTAGGCCAGTGATAAGGTTGTTGTGGCCGTGTAGGTAATCTAGAGGTGCGTCGACTGTTGATTGATCAACAACAACACCGTCTTCAGTTTTTACTTGGTACGCTAGGCTTACTACTGCGTTCTTAGCAATTTTCATGGATACTCCAAAGGATTGGCACTAAGACTGCACAGCTACGAGAACCACTCAGTCTTATTAAAACAATGCCGCCGTTAAGCGGCGTGTGAGCATATTATGGGGATAGAAAATAGAAACTCAATCATTCCGGCTTAAAAATACCGATTAATTCTTCATCACCTCGTTCAGATTTTTCTACAGCTTTAGGGGTTCGCTGCTCGGTGAACTCGCAATCCACACACTCCACCCATTCAACATTATTCTCTATCCACCAGCGCAAACTGTCTTGCGTAGAACATTTCGGACAGCTTGCCCCTGCGATAAAACGTTTCTTGGTACTGCTCATGTTACTTCCTACTATCCAGATGACCTTACTTGCCTAATCCCAAAAATTTCGGGACTGGCGGTCTTTTTCCATTTCACGGCCAAAGATCTCTTCGAGCTCTTTACGAGCTTCTTTTGAGCGCTGAGCCAGCTGTTTATCTTCACTGTGTTGCGGCAGCAGCTCTTTGAGCATGGCATTATCCAACTTTTTAAAATGCGCTTCTGCGCGTTTGGCCTCATAAGGGTGAAAACCCAGTTCAATAAGAGCTTGACGACCTAGGTCAAGCGCCCCCAAGAAGGTCTCTCGAGAATAGCGATCCACTCCATGGTTCATTAACTGGTACGCCTCCACACGGCTTCGAGCACGCGCTAACACCTTGAGTGACGGGAAGTGCTTGTGGCACATATCCACCACTTCCATGATCTCTTCCGGAGAATCGGTACAGACGATAATGGCTTCTGCTTTGTGGGCACCCGCCGCTCTCAACAAATCAAGCTGAGTCGCATCACCATAAAACACCTTGTAACCATACTTTCGCAGCAGATGAATTTGGCTTGCATCACTCTCTAGTACGGTGATTTTGACCTTATTGGCGTACATCAAACGGCCAACAATTTGTCCGAAGCGACCAAAGCCAGCAATAATGACCCGTGGTTGCCTGTCTTCGACGTCGGTTTTAATCGTGGTTTCCTGCTCTTGATTCAAAGATTTTTCAAACCACTTTTTCTGCCCCATCAATAGCAGCGGTGTCGTTACCATGGACAAACTCACCACCACCAATAGGAAAGCGGACTCTTCAGCAGGTAACAAACCCTGTGCGCTCGCAGCGGTAAAGATCACGAACGCAAACTCACCACCCTGGCTCAATATCGCCGCCATCTTACTGCGCGCTTTCGGGCGAATACCGAATAGGCGCGCCAACACGTAAAGTATCAAGCCTTTGATGACAACCAGCGACACCACAGCCAGTAGTACCTTAAGTGGCTCGGAGACCAAAAGCCCTAAATTAACCGCCATTCCTACCGCAATAAAGAACAAACCAAGCAATAGACCTTTAAACGGTTCAATGGCTATCTCAAGCTCATGACGGTATTCACTTTCGGCCAATAACACTCCTGCCAAGAAGGTGCCAAGTGCCATCGATAGACCCAGCTTTTGCATAAAGGCCGCAATACCGATCACCAGTAGTAGCGCCGCCACCGTAAATAATTCTCGCACACCGCTCATCACGACATAGCGAAATAATGGTCGAATTAAATAGTGGCCACCGATGAGTAGTCCAAGTACGCCGGCGAGCATCCAAAGGATGTCACCCCAGTTGCCCGCTGTATTGCCCGCCAGTACGGGAAGCAGCGCCAACATAGGGATCACGGCGATGTCTTGAAACAGCAATACCGCAAAGCCTGATTGCCCTGTTTCTCCGCCTGCTAATCCTTGCTCTTCTATCACTCGCAATGCAATCGCAGTAGAGGAGAGCGCCAAAGCCATCCCTATCGCCAAGCTTGTTTGCCAAGTCAGGCCAAACAGTGAGGCGATGGCCGATAACACCAAAGTCGTCACTAGTACCTGCGCTCCACCGAGACCAAGTATCGGCACCCGCATTTGCCAAAGCTTTTTGGGGTTTAGCTCGAGACCAATTAAGAACAGCAGCAACACCACGCCAAATTCAGCAAAGTGAAGGATCTCATCGACATCGCTGATAAGACCTAACCCCCAAGGACCAATCGCTACACCCGCCAACAAATAGCCAAGCACACTACCAAGGCCAAAGCGCTGAGCAATTGGCACGGCCACCACCGCTGCAGAGAGAAATATCACGCCACTCTGTAAGAAATCATTCGCCATTGCCATCAGCCGCCTCCTTTGCAGTAAGTGATGACATCATCAATGACTCATCAAAGGGATGCATCAGCCACTGCCTGTAGAGCTCAGCATGCTGATAGCGATCCATATCATCCACACGGCGTGACCAGTAGAGAACCAAAGGCTCCATCCAGTGCATTTTGCACAGGGCTGCACTGAGCTCAAATGGCTGCAATATTTGCTCAAGTGGGTACTTGTTATAACCAGATTGCTAAAGGCCGATTCTTTACCACCTGTCGTGATCACGCTGCGCCAATACTTACCTTCTAACGCACAATCATCACCAAACGCAAAGCCTTTACCCAGCACTCGGTCAATCCACTCTTTGAGCAGCGATGGGCAGGAATACATATAAAGTGGATGCTGAAACACAATCACATCGTGATCGAGTAGCATCTGATGCTCAGCATTGACGTCAATAAAGAAATCAGGGTACAAGGCATACAAATCACGCAGGGTGACATTATCCAGTGACTGGATTTTCTTGAGCATCACCTGATTGGCGATAGAGTTTTGTGGCTCTGGGTGCGCATAGATCACCAGAACTTTTGGGGATTGGTTTGAGTGTTGTAATTCTGACGTCATTCCGTGAAAACCATCTCCATAGTTACGGCTTCGTAAACTGCTCTCTAACAACTTTGAGAGTCAGCCACTCTTGTTTACCCTAATCTTTAAGGGTAGACAGTGATGATTGTTATTGAAATCATTCTGTTTTTGTTATCAGTTTGTTCCATCATATACCAAACTTCACCGTTCGTGCAGGTAAGTTTGCCCCTGATTGCCCTGCTATTTATGCCTTATCCCAAGGGATAATGATCGACATTTCACTGCTTTCCTCATAGTATTCGTGGGTCGAAATTTCAATCACTAGCTAGTTGTTTCCTTATGATCACCTTCTCTGATATTCAATTGCTTCGCGGCGGTAAACCACTGCTCGACCAAGCCTCAGCCACCATTCACCCTGGTGACAAAGTGGGTCTAGTCGGCAAAAACGGTTGTGGTAAATCCACCCTATTTGCGCTGCTCAAAGACGAACTCTCTATTGATGCAGGCTCATTTAGCCAGCCATCCCATTGGGAGCTAGCTTGGGTCGCACAGGAAACCCCTGCGTTAGAACGCACCGCTATTGAATACGTGATTGATGGCGATCGTGAGTTTCGCGCACTGGAACAAAAGCTGGTCGATGCTGAGCAGCAAGACAACGGCACTCTGGTTGCTGAGCTGCATGGCAAAATCGAAGTCATTGGCGGCTATAGCATCCGAGCTCGCGCGGCTGAACTTTTAGATGGTCTTGGTTTTAGCCAAGAGCAGATGACCTGGAATCTGACCCAGTTCTCGGGTGGTTGGCGTATGCGCCTTAACCTCGCGCAGGCGCTACTGTGCCGCTCAGATCTGCTGCTGCTCGATGAGCCGACCAACCACTTGGACTTGGACGCCGTAATGTGGCTTGAGCGCTGGCTGCAAAGTTACCCTGGCACACTTGTCTTGATCTCGCACGACCGAGATTTCCTCGATCCAATCGTCGGCCGCATCATCCATATCGAGAATCAACTGCTGAACGAGTACACGGGTAACTACTCCTCGTTTGAAGAGCAGCGCGCGCAAAAGCTCATCTTGCAACAAGCTCAATACCAGAAGCAGCAAAAGCAGATGTCGCATATGCAGAAGTACATCGACCGCTTCCGCTATAAAGCATCGAAAGCACGCCAAGCACAAAGCCGTATCAAAGCACTAGAACGTATGGAAAAAGTACTCCCAGCTCAGTTTGATAACCCATTTAGCTTCGAGTTCAGAGAGCCTGCGGCACTGCCAAATCCAATCATCATGATGGATGACGTTTCGGCGGGTTACGATGACAACATTATTCTTGAGAAGATCCGTCTAAACCTGGTTCCAGGTAGCCGAATCGGACTTTTGGGCCGTAATGGCGCAGGTAAATCCACGCTGATCAAACTGCTGTCAGGCGAGCTTGGTGCCAAAGGGGGCGATCTTAATTACTCTCAAGGCGTTAAGATTGGTTACTTTGCCCAGCACCAACTAGAAACCCTGCACCCAGAAGAGACCCCGCTGCAACACATGATGCAAATTGCACCGCAGCACACAGAGCAGCAGCTTCGTGATTACTTGGGTAGCTTTGGTTTCCAAGGCGATAAAGCACTTGAGAAAGTCGCGCCGTTCTCCGGTGGTGAGAAAGCCAGACTGGTATTAGCGCTCGTCGTTTGGCAAAAGCCAAACCTATTGCTGCTCGATGAACCGACCAACCACCTTGATCTGGATATGCGTCAAGCCTTAACGCTTGCACTGCAAACCTTTGAGGGTGCCATGGTCATCGTCAGTCACGATCGCTACTTACTGCGCGCCACCACCGATGACTTATACCTAGTGCACGATCGTCAGGTAGCGCCATTTAATGGCGACTTGGTTGACTACTATAAATGGCTGACAGAGCAGCAAAAGCTTGAGCGTAAAGAGGCTCAAGCCAATGAGCCAGACAAAACCTCAAATAACAGTGCAGCGGCGAAGAAAGAGCAAAAACGCAAAGACGCCGAGTTTCGCAAGCAAACCGCGCCAATTCGCAAAACACTGACAAAGCTTGAAGAAAAAATGGATAAGTTATCCGCCCTCATCGCTGAGGCAGAAGAGCAGTTGTCTGATACTTCTCTGTATGATGCGGAAAATAAAGCTAAACTTAATGAAGTACTTGCCAAGCAAGCCTCCAGTAAATCCGAACTTGAAGAAGTCGAGATGGACTGGATGGCGCAGCAAGAAGTTCTTGAGCAGATGGAACAGGAATTCAATCAGTCATGACCCGCGAGCACGCATCTTCGAATCTCACTCTAGAGCACCTATGGCAGTTTAGCCTGCAGTACTACGGGGTGCGTGAGGTAAAAGAGGCGTGCTTAAATCTGCAAAATCACTACCACGGCAACGTCAATTTACTGTTGCTACTGAAGTGCCTAGACGAACAAGCACTTCGCTTCAATGCTGAGGATTGGCATCACGTCCAATCCTGCCTCGGCCGTACAGAAAAACTGCTGCATCAATTTCGCGACATTCGCCGTCAGCTCAAGCACAGTGTGGTTGATAGTCTCTATCGTGAAGCGCTTGAATTTGAACTCAGCCTTGAAAAGCAGCAGCAATCCGACCTTGTTGATTGCATTAATGCATTAACGCTCAGTCCCAAACAGGATGAACCACTGGTGCTTGGCTACTGTCGCCAACTTGGCGCTGAGCATCTAGGGCTTATCTTTGCCAAGCCAGTCAGCGAACTCGCTACCAAATAAACACCACACATGAAGCTGTAAGCAGTGCCATGCTGGAGTTAAAGCGGCGCCATGCAGTCGGTGTTGCCAGCCAGCGGCGAATAAAGGTGCCAAAGCCAACCCATACCGACGACGTTTGTATCTGAACCAGCAAAAAGATCACCGATATCCCCACCAGCGACCACCAATAGTAGTCACCGCTCAATGCAAACGAACTCACGGCGGTTACCGACATCACCCAAGCTTTAGGGTTTAGGTATTGAAACGTCATGGCTTCAAAGCAAGTCATCGGTTTTGCTTTGCTATCCGATTCTCCCTTGTTGATCCCAGCGGTGAGAATTCGCCAAGCCAAATACAGCAAATAGGCGCTGCCCAGCCATTTGAGAACTTCCTGAACCATCGGATAAGTCTGGAAGATCACGCCGAGACCAGCACCATTCAATAAGATCAAGCTGATCAGACCGAGACCAATCCCAAGAAAGTGCGGGATCGATCTAACATAGCCAAAGTTAGCACCCGACGCTGTTAGCATGACGTTATTAGGACCCGGCGTCCCCGTCATGACCACGGCAAACAATGCCACTGATAGCAAAAATGACCAATCCATCCCTCTTCTCCCTCTACAATGAGAATTGTATCGGTACAATTCTCATAAATACGTTGATTTATTGTTAATGCGAGCACAAAATAACCCTATCAAAGCCAGAAACCACACGCAAAGGGTTTATTGTCACCATGACAATCGAGACAATTACAGTATTCAAGCAAGATCCAGCGCCGATCTACAAACAGATCGCCGATCAGATCGCCACAATGATCGAAGATGGCGATCTCAAGGCAAACAGTAAACTACCCACTCACCGCTGGCTAGCAGACAAGCTCGGTGTCACGGTCGGTACTATTACTCGAGCCTATGCGGAGGTAGAACGAAGAGGCTTAGTAGAGGCAAAAGTGGGGGCTGGCACCTATGTCTCCGATACCAGTAAACCAAGCTGGGTGTTCGAGCAAAGCACAGTGGCACAAGGCGAAATGAACTTTGGCTATAACATTCCGCCTCAGCTCGACAGAGGCGATATGTTGAAACAAGCCATGCAGCGCATCTCAAGCTCAAACTCTCACCTCAACCAATTGATGCTCTATCAGCCACCCGCTGGACTTGATGCACACCGCAGCATCGTCGCCAATTGGCTCAATGACAAAGGCATCAAATTACCCGCACATAGGATGCTGTTTAGTTCAGGCGCGCAGCATGCGATTCAGATGGTGCTCGACACCTTCACTCGCGCAGGCGATACCGTCTTGGTAGAAAAGTACACCTACCGGGTGTGATTAGTTTGGCGCGCCAGAATCAGTTGACGCTCAAAGGTGTGGATATGGATGAGTTTGGCATAACACCAGAGTCGTTGGAGGTATGCTGCCAGCGCTACTCGCCGCGATTTATCTACTTAACACCAACGCTGCAAAATCCTACCACTGCGATTATGCCTGAAGAGCGCCGCCGCGATATCTTGCGTATCTGTGAGTCCAATGATGTTTACGTGATTGAAGATGAGATAAACGGTCTGCTGCTAGAAAAAGCCCCTGCGCCTATGGTGAACTTCGCGCCTGAGCGTGTTATCCATATTGGTGCTTTCTCCAAATGTCTCGCACCGGGTCTGCGAGTGGGCTATATGAGCGCTCCAGAAAAGCTTCATCAGCATCTGGTGATGACACTGCAAAACCACAGCTGGATGATAAGCCCGCTGCTCACAGCACTCACTTGTGAAATGCTGACCTCAGGCGATGCCGAGCGAAACCTCACCATCATCCATAACGAAATGAAAAAGCGTATTGCCATCGCGGTAGACACTCTAGGCGAGTTTGACCTTCGTTATCAGCAAGGCGGTTTTCACGTCTGGCTAACCCTGCCTGAGCACTGGCGACTAAGTGAATTCGTTAGTAGAGCGGCAGAGCAAGGGGTTATCGTCAAATCGGGCGAGCTATTTGCTCCTCCTGGTGGCTCGGTAGCGCCTGCGGTGCGTCTTTCACTGAGCTCGCCACAAACGATCGAGCAGCTACAATTAGGCGTAGATACTCTAAAAGCACTATTGCAATCCAATCCCGTCAGTGAATTTACGTTATGAGCAGCAAACATTTTACCGCCGCCAAAGGCTCGCCAATCCACACATCCAAACACTGATCCCACGTTTTGTGCGGCGCAAAGCGCTATTCGAGCCAATATGGGAAACCCTGGACACCCCAGATGGGACTTTGTCGAGCTCGCGTGGAGTGAAGACCCATATGGTCAAAGTGCCCAAGGCAAACCCGTGTTCATTCTGTTCCATGGTTTAGAGGCTGCTTTCACAGCCCTTATGCTAACGGGCTGATGCACGCCTTTGCCAAGCAAGGCTGCTGTCGGTCATGATGCATTTTCGCGGCTGTGGACCAAACCCAAATCGACTGGCCAGAGCTTACCATTCTGGTGAAATTGGAGACGCTAGACAGTTCATTGAGCTTTTGGATCATCGTTACCCAAACAGTAAAAAGGTTGCCGTAGGCATTTCCCTTGGCGGCAATATGCTGACCAACTATCTCGCTCACTACGGCGATGATACTAAGCTCGATGGCGCCACAGTCATCTCTGCGCCACTCGACCTGGCAGCGTGTGCGAGACGTATTGAGCAAGGCTTCTCTAAGGTCTATCGCTCTTACCTGCTCAGTTCTATGAAAAAGAACGCGCTCAACAAACTTCATCTGCTAAGCGAAGTACTCGGACTGACCGAAGAGCGCATTAAAAGCATGAAAAAACTGTACGAGTTCGATGATTTAATCACGGCGCCGCTGCATGGATTTAAAGACGCCGACGACTACTATCAACGCTGCTCCGGACTGCCTCGCCTACGAGAGATCACGGTACCGACCCGATTTATTCATGCCAAGGATGACCCCTTTATGACACACGAGGTCATTCCAACCTTTAGCCTCCCAAGCCATATCAATTACCAACTGCTTGACCGCGGTGGTCACGTGGGGTTCATGACGGGGAGTTTGCGACGCCCGCGCTTTTGGTTAGAAGAGAGCCTACCAAGCTACTACCGGCACTTTATTGACTAGCCAAAAACAGCGATAGCTCCCTTTGTGAATCCGCAGTGGTATAATCCTGCGGTCATAGAATTAAGAGGTATTTATGATCATCCCATGGCAACAAATTGACGCAGACACGCTGGATAATCTTATTAAAGAGTTCGTGCTGCGCGAAGGCACCGACTATGGTGAGTCGGAAGTGTCGCTAGATGACAAGGTTCGCCATGTTCGTAGCCAGCTCGAAAGCGGCGAAGCCGTTATCGTTTTCTCTGAACTGCACGAAACCGTCGACATTAAATCGCGTCGCTCGCTGTAATTTTTCGGTAGCTGCGCAAGTAGCTGCTATATTGAAAGGCTATTGAACTGAAATTGGCCTACAAGGTCTAACTCCTTATGTGAGTTAGCAAATTTATAACGACAATTACAAATACACAGGAAGTGTTATGTCAGCAAAACACCCGATCATTGCTGTAACGGGCTCCTCTGGAGCTGGAACCACCACAACGTCAGAAGCATTTCGCAAGATGTTCAACATGATGAGCGTCAAGCCTGCATTTATTGAAGGTGATAGCTTTCACCGTTTTACTCGTCCAGAGATGGATATCGAGATCCGCAAAGCCAAAGAGCAAGGCAAACACATCAGCTACTTCGGCCCGCAAGCAAATGATTTCCCTGCCCTTGAAGAGTTTTTTCGCAACTATGGGCAAAATGGTACTGGCCAGTTCCGCCGCTACCTGCACACCTTCGATGAGGCTGTGCCTTATAACCAAATGCCAGGCACCTTCACCCCGTGGCAAGACCTACCAGAGAATAGCGATGTGCTGTTTTACGAGGGTCTACATGGCGGCGTTGTCGACGGTGATGTCAATGCTGCTCAGCACGTTGACCTGCTTATCGGCATGGTACCCATTGTTAACCTCGAGTGGATCCAAAAGTTCGTCCGAGACACCCGCGATCGCGGTCACTCTCGAGAAGCGGTCACTGACTCAATTGTTCGCTCGATGGACGACTACTTAAGCTACATTACACCGCAATTTTCGCGCACCCACATTAACTTCCAGCGCGTCCCAACCGTGGACACCTCAAACCCGCTCAATGCTAAAGGCATTCCGAGTTTGGATGAGAGTTTTGTCGTGATTCGCTTGCGTGGTATCAAGAATGTCGACTTCCCGTACCTATTAGCAATGATTGATGGTTCGTTCATGTCGCGTCACAACACCATTGTCGTACCGGGGGTAAGATGAGTTTTGCGATGGAGCTAATCGTCAGACCAATACTTCAGCAACTTATAGAAACGGGAAAAATAGGTTAGGAATTGTGAGCCAAATCAGCCTGTTTTTTTGTATCGTGATCATGTGCACAGTTTTGTATAGATAAATACGCTTTTGACACGATTAAAATCAAGAAAAGCAGCGCAAAAAAGGATACTATTTCTAGGAAACAGAAGATCGCTTGCGCCATCTTCAAAGTGCTTTTATGCTAGTAGGTCTTAACCAACGGGCTTGCTAACAAATATGGAAAGCAGCAAGCATACCCTGCAGAGGAAGTAAGATATATGGTTCTAGGTAAACCTCAAACCGACCCAACGTTAGAGTGGTTCCTTTCACACTGCCACATTCACAAGTACCCATCAAAGAGCACGCTTATTCACGCGGGCGAGAAAGCAGAAACGCTTTACTACATCGTCAAAGGCTCTGTAGCGGTACTGATTAAAGATGAAGAAGGCAAAGAGATGATCTTGTCTTACCTAAACCAAGGTGACTTCATCGGTGAACTTGGCTTGTTCGAAGAGGACCAAGAACGTACGGCATGGGTACGAGCAAAATCACCTTGTGAAGTTGCGGAAATCTCATTCAAGAAGTTCCGTCAGCTTATCCAAGTTAATCCAGACATTCTAATGCGCTTATCTGCTCAGATGGCAAGTCGTCTACAAGTGACTAGCCAAAAAGTAGGTGACCTAGCGTTCCTAGACGTAACGGGCCGTATTGCACAGACGCTACTTAACCTAGCGAAACAACCTGATGCAATGACTCACCCAGACGGCATGCAAATCAAGATCACTCGTCAAGAGATTGGCCAAATCGTTGGTTGTTCTCGTGAGACAGTAGGTCGTATTCTTAAGATGCTAGAAGAGCAGAACCTAATTTCTGCCCACGGTAAGACTATCGTTGTTTACGGTACTCGTTAATAACGCTTAGCAAGATTTAAAAAGCCACCTTCCGGTGGCTTTTTTGTTTTTGGGGCTTTTTGGGCTTTTTATTTTTGGGAACTATTGATGCGTACTCTCAAAGATCTTGTCCGCGGATGCGGCAACAAAGCCTTGGTAGTAACTGCCATCGGCCAGCTGATAACGCTTGGCAAACTCATAGAATCCGCCCGGTATCACTTGGCCACCATCAGTAAATGCCACAGACACTTTGTCCGCCATGGTCGAAGATTGTTCTAGCAGCACTTCTGGTGAGCCTTTTACTTCCCCACCAGATTCATTAATTGCAAACCCAGCGTCACGAAGATGCTGATTGACCTCTACTACTTCGGCAAAACGATCAAGCTGATTCACACTCACTGTAAAGTGATTCGCACCATAACCGTGAGCAGCAAGCCATGAAGCATACTCGCTTTCTTGCGCCAGCGTTTGGAAGTCTTGATAGCTCAGGTCCCACAAGCGGCCGCTATATAAAAACTCAGCAGAGGAAAGTTTAGCGCTGTCCACCTGCGCCACTAGCTTAGCCACGATATCTTGTAGCGATTGAGAGCACTCTTCCACTCGTAATTCGCTGATAAACACCTTAGGAAGCAAAGCGTTGCTATGTTCTAGGTGTATCGCGGTCAACTTTTTGGCTTCAAAGTCGTAATGACCACTCACCTCGTAACCAAGATCTAAAAACGGCTTAGCCAGCGTGTCGATACCCAGAGGCGCAACATTAAAGGTTCGCAGTGCAATGTGGTCATTGATGAGCAACTCATCTTCCCTCAGTAAGTCATGAACCTTGTGAGCTGAAGGACATAAGCGAGTAATGTAGTCTTGCCACAAGTGGCCAAATAACGCGTCAACAGTCATAGCCTGCTCCTTATAGTTCGATGCCAGGGCTCAAGGTCGCAGGAAGAACGGTGTTGTCGCCTTCCATTGATGCCATAGGGTAAGCACAGTAATCTGCGGCGTAGAACGCACTTGGGCGAAGGTTGCCAGAAGCACCTGGGCCGCCAAACGGCGCATCACCGCTCGCACCTGTGAGCTGACGGTTACGGTTTACAATGCCTGCTCGGATGTGGTCTGTGAAATATTGCCACTCCTCATCACGCTCAGAGATAAGACCTGCCGAGAGACCAAATCGAGTGTCGTTTGCCAGCTCAACCGCTTGCTCCAGGGTCTCGTAGCGCACCAGTTGCAGTAATGGTCCAAAGTACTCTTCATCAGGCAGCTCAGCGATATCTGTCGCATCTAGTAGTGCTGGCGTCACAAACGCCGCATTCAAGCGTTTTGCTTCGACTAAGCTCTTACCGCCTAGCTTCACCAGTTCAGCTTGCGCTGCAATAATATGATTAGCGGCCTGCTCTGAAATTTGCGGTCCCATAAATGGCGCAGGCTCTGCAAACGGCTCATCAATACGGATCTTATTAATGGCTGACACTAAGCTTTCTACTAATTGATCACCTTTTTCACCAAATGGCACATAAAGCGTCGTGCGCAGGTACAACGCTGCCCAGCACTGATATAGGCCGATTGCAAAATGGTGTACACCGCGGCATCCACATCACCAAATGCTTCACTGACAACAAGTGGGTTGTTACCGCCCATCTCAAGGGCCAGCATTTTGCCAGGTTGACCGGCAAATTGACGATGTAGGATATGACCTGTGTTGGCACTACCCGTAAACAGCACACCATCTATACCCTTTGAATCAGCAAGAGCAATACCGGTTTCTTTACCACCTTGAACGAGGTTAATGACACCAGCAGGCAGTCCCACTTCTTCCCAAATCTTCATCGCGATTTCACCAACCAGCGGGGTTTGCTCTGAAGGTTTAAAGACTACCGTGTTCCCTGCCAATAAGGCCGGTACGATATGACCATTCGGCAAGTGACCAGGGAAGTTATAAGGGCCAAACACTGCCATAACACCAAGGGGCCTGTGACGGAGGACAATTTGGTTGCCAGCGGCTTCGCGTTGGCTCTCGCCTGTGCGTTGGTGGTAGGCACGAATAGAAATGGCAATCTTGCCTGCCATCGCACCCGCTTCAGTACGGGTCTCCCATAACGGCTTGCCGGTTTCTTTGGCAATCGCAATGGCAATCTCTTCACTACGCTCTTTAACCTTGTCGCAAACGCCAGCACAATAGCCTCACGTTCCGCGAACGGTCTTTTTTTCCACTCAACAAACGCTTTACGAGCAGAAGATACCGCCAGCTCGACTTGCTCAGGCGTCGCTGATTGGCCTTCCCAGATAATATTATTGTCGTAGGGTGACAGTGACTGAAATGCGTCACCGAGACCCGCTACCCAGTTGCCCGAGATCCATTGAGTTTGTTGAGACATAGTGAAGTTCCTTTGGTCTTTTAAATGTGGCCGCTGTGAGCGGCCATCTTATTGCTTGTAGAGACGAGTAATGTCGCTTATTGAGCCAGCATGCGAACCATGTCGCCATCAGCAACATTCAGTGCATCCGCCGCCTCAGGAGACAGCAATACGGTTCCAGACTCAGCGTCAAACGCCGCTTTAGCCGCCGTCGCACGGAAGTGCTCAAAAGAAGTATTAGCAATCAGGTAGTCTTGTGAACTGGTGTGCTCAGAGACTGATACCTTGGCACGGAATGAGTCTCGTACCGCTTGGATATTACGAAGATCGCATTCAACCGTTGGACCTGCATCGAAAATGTCGACATAGTTGCGACAAGTAAACCCTTCTCTCTCAAGAAGTTTTAATGCAGGGCGCGTGTTTTCATGCACTTGACCGATCACCGCTTGCGCCTCTTTACTCAGCAGATTGATGTAAATAGGTAGTTTTGGCATTAAATCGGCAATAAAGCCTTTTTTCCCGATACCTGTTAGATAATCGGCCATCGTGAAGTCAATAGAGAAGAAGTGTTCTTGTAACCACTTCCAGAACGGAGAATTGCCTTCGGCATCCGATACACCGCGCATTTCTGCAAAGATGGTTTTTGAGAAGCGCTCAGGGTGCTCTGCCATCATTAAGAAGCGACACTTCGACATTAGGCGACCATTCAGGCCACCTCGAAACTCCGGACGCAGGAACAAGGTACAGATTTCACTACAGCCAGTGTAGTTGTTGCCAAACGTCAAAAGCTTCACAACATTGTTGACGTTCAGCTTTGGCGATGAGTGCACCACGGTACTAATGTGATAAGAGTAGAAAGGAACATCCCAACCAATTGCACCTTCAATACCCGTTGTCCCTGCAACTTCGCCAGTTTCGGTGTCAAAGCCAACCATCAGATAACCTTCGTCGGTAGGCGCTGTGACATCATGCTTAGCAAAGCTGTATTCAGAGTGGGTAATTCGGTTTGTCAGAAGCTCTTCATTAACAGGAAGAGAAGTAAAACCGTGGCCTGATTCTACAGCGCAAGTGTGCAGCGCATCGTAGTCAGACATAGTGATAGGACGAACAACAAGCATCAATAATCCCTCCTGACGCAAACTCTCTCGGAACATCCAAATCCGAGAGAGTATCTAAAAGCCGACTTATCGGCTGTCTGCTTAAACTAGCGTGCTAATAGCTTTGTCTAGTTTAGCTAATCCTTCTTCAACTTCTTGCTGAGTGATGACCAGTGAAGGCGTAAAGCGTACAACGTTGGCACCAGCAACAAGCACCATCAAGCCTTGTTGACCCGCGGCAACCAATACATCACGAGCACGGCCTTGCCACTCTTCATTAAGCGCAGCGCAAGCAGCAAGCCTTTGCCGCGAATTTCGCTGAATAGGCCGTACTTCGCATTGATCTTCTCAAGACCTTCACGGAACCAAGCTTCACGCTCAGCGACGCCTTCAAGTACATCTTGACGAGACACCACATCAACAACCGCTTCTGCTACCGCACACGCTAGTGGGTTACCACCATAAGTCGAGCCATGTGTTCCCACCTTCATGTGAGCGGCCAGTTTTTCTGTGGTTAGCATGGCGCCGATAGGGAAACCGCCGCCTAATGATTTAGCCGTGCTTAGAATGTCAGGCGTAATACCAAGACCTTGGTAAGCATAGAAGTTACCGGTACGACCGTTACCTGTTTGCACTTCATCAAAGATAAGCAGCGCATTGTACTTGTCACAAAGCTCGCGAACGGCCTGAACAAATTCAGGTTGCGGAGAAACAATACCGCCTTCACCTTGTAGCGGCTCCATCATGACAGCACAGGTTTTCTCAGACATTTGCGCTTCAAGCGCAGCGATATCGTTGTAAGGGATGTGTGTTACGTCACCTGGCTTAGGACCAAAGCCATCGGAGTAGGCTGCTTGACCACCCACAGTTACCGTAAAGAAGGTACGACCGTGGAAGCCTTGGTTGAAGGCAATAATTTCTGACTTTTCAGTACCATGTACATCCGCTGCCCAGCGACGAGCAAGCTTGAGCGCTGCCTCGTTTGCTTCGGCACCTGAGTTGGCAAAGAACACGCGCTCAGCAAAGCTCACTTCGGTGAGTTTTTTCGCCAGACGCAGTGCTGGCTCATTGGTCATTACATTACTTAGGTGCCAAATTTTGTTGGCTTGCTCAGTAACCGCATTCACCATAGCAGGGTGGCAATGACCTAGACAGCTCACCGCAATACCACCAGCAAAGTCGATATACTCGTTACCTTGCTGATCCCAAACACGTGCACCCTCGCCCTTAACTGGAATCATCTCCATCGGGTTATAACAAGGTACCATTACCTCATCGAACCACTCACGAGTTACCGCTTTTTCCGTTGTCATAACACATTCCTTCTTATTACTGCGTGTGGGCGAAAAGAGGTTGGCCTTCAACAAGGCGGCTATAGGGGAACCTTCTCTTTCCGTTGGCGACAGAACATTTTCTATCGACTTTCCACAGATGCAGCATTGTATTTACATTTATTTAACCATAGCAATAGTGAAAAAATCTTTTTAGGCGCACTTTGCGCCGGATTCAATATCGCCTTATGAGTATTTATGCATCATAAATGAATTTGAATGAAGTGTTTTTTGACGAAGAGGCGAAGAAACTGCTCAGGTAAGGTGTTCGCTCGCTTCACATCAGTAAAAGCGAATAAATTTGCAAAGCCATAAGTTAAACTTATGAAAGATAAGAAAACAAAAAAGAGTGATCTAGATCGACTATTTCTGCAACAGGAAGTTACGCAAAAGCTCGTGACCTTGCTCAGTCTTGATGGATTCTGGGTGGAATTGTACTGCGTGGATGTTGAGACTCTTGTGACGATACCCCATGATTTCGTCAAATTCACCATTTTCAAGCTCGGTCCATGCGGTCACCTCAAAGCAGTCAGGTAGACTGTCGCGAGCGACAATAAGCGAGTGATAGCGAGTCACGGTAAGGGGATTGTTGAGCCCAGTGAACACACTCTGGTTGGTATGACGAATCGGTGACGTCTTACCATGCATCACCTGCCTTGCGCGCACGACTTCGCCGCCAAACACCTGAGCAATCGCCTGATGACCTAAGCAGACACCAAGCAGTGGTAATTTGCCAGCAAAGTGTTTGATCACCTCGAGCGAGATACCGGCTTCATTGGGTGTACAAGGACCCGGGGAAATCACCAAGTGGGTAGGATTTAATGCCTCAATACCTGCAATATCAATCTCATCATTGCGCACCACTTTCACCTCAGCGCCCAGTTCAGAGAAGTACTGAAACAGGTTAAAGGTAAAGGAGTCGTAGTTATCGATGATGAGTAGCATAGCGCTTGCGGTCACATTGAGTTTGCAGAAAATAAGGCGGTATTTTGCAACATGGCGACAGAAAGGCAAGAAAAAATGGGAAGAAAACCGCGGCGAGACGTAATGCCCCACCGCGTAGCTTTAAATTTGATTGGGAAACGTTAGCAACTTACCTGGCGACGACGCCATCCCATAAGGCCAAGCACTGATAAAGCAAAGACGCCAACAGAACCGCCGTTTATGTTGAGATCAATGACAGCAGGATCATGATCTGACGAGCGGTAATGATCTTGGTACTTAGGCAGATCGCCTTTGTACTCATCGTTATAATCAAACAAGGTCGATTCCGCGCATTGATGTGCCATTCAGTCGCATCTACCACGCGCTTCGATAAGCTCGGGCTAATGAGGATATGGTCTAGCGCGCCCACTTCATCATTGTAAGAATAGCTCCAACCGTCAGGATGCATCTCACCTAGCACATTGATAAAACCATAGTTGTGGTCGATAACTGCGCCCTGATCACCGAACTGTTCATCCTCTCCAATGAAGGTATTGCGAGCAGCGCGAATGACTTTACCATATCGCTCAGCGGTGTAGTCTGTCAGTATCAGCAATGGGTCTTCTTTGCCGTAGGCATTGAAATCACCTAACACCACCTTATGCCCCTTGATCTGAGCAAGCGCATCACCCAACGCCACTGCTGCCGCTACGCGGAACGCCTCACATGAGCCTTGCTGGTCAACATCTTGACCACCTTGCCCACCCTCAGACTCGGGTGCCGCATCTTCCCAACATTTTGAGCCTTTCGACTTAAAGTGATTCACCGCTACGGTCAGCTTCTCTTTGCCACCCTTCACCTTAAAGGTTGGTGCTAGGGTATTACGCTGATAGTTCTTACCATCTTCAATCACTTTGCCATTATCATCCAGAACCTCCGGAGCGACTTGGCGCGGCATCTCTATCACGTTGACTTGCTTGAGTTTTACCTTGCTTGAGCGATAGATAACACCCGTAGTAATCGCATCGCTACCCACAGCATCTAACGCGTCAATTACACCATCTTGATTACTGTCGACAGACACAAACTCATAGCGCTGTTTGCGATTATCCACTCGCGCATTCAGCTCATTCACCAACTGAGCGATGGCGCCATTATCACCAAATCCATTATTCTCAATTTCCATCAACCCAATGATATCGGCATCTAAACGCAGCAGAGCTTGTAGGATTTTCTCTTGCTGTACCTCGAACTCACCTAGATTGCTCGCCCCGCGATTACTTCCGAAACGGTTCTCGTCCCCACCAAATGGCGAGGTGAAATAGTTGAGTACATTAAAGGTCGCAACGCGCAAATCCTTTTTATTCCATGGTTGCTCGGCAAGATTAGGCTGCTCGGTACGCGGCGTATTGCGAACAAAATTATCTTTAGCGATGGTATTGGTCACGAACAAGCGATAGTCGCCATAGCTGTAGCCAATCACACCCTCAATGCCAAACAGCGTATCGTTGATACGAATGTAGTCTTCGGTGCTACCATCTTGGTCCACATCGCTGCGACCAAATTCAGGGTAGTAAGGCACCACACCATTGGCGGCTGGCGTCGATGACTCTACGAATAGACGGCGTAGTAAGTTATCTTCACTCTGTGCTTTGGCTGCATCCGATCCAGCTGCGTATTTTTGGTTTGGATGCAGATTCACCCTCTCGTGGGCAAGCACCATGTTATTGCGTCGAGCAGAATAGTCATAACCAAAAGTGCGGCTGACGCGCATATCGAGGGCTTGTGGCAAATTCACCAGCATTCCCTCGTAGCGCTCAAGGGTTTGCTCAAAGTTCTCATCGGATGCCAACACCTCAACCTGTGTCGCTACAGGCGCTGTCTGCTCGCCCTGTTTTACCCAATCTTGCTCATTAAGTTTTAGCTGTGTTTGACCATAAAACTCTTGGATTTGCCCACGAACACACACCACATCTCCAGCCGCAAGGCTTGGATTAGACTGGGTGTAAACATACAAGCCATTTGATGTCAGCGGGTTATGATCATCTTCTAGTGCCTGCAAGTAGAAACCTTGGTTAATGCCCGTGCTGACTGCGGATACCACACCTTGAACAAAGAACTGCTCATCAGTGATATAAGGGTAGCCATCGATGTATGGCGAGCTACTCCCCTCTCCTTGAATCGCCTGAATCGCGGTGAATACCGGGTCATTACCACTATCGAGACACTGGAAAGCTTGCGGAGGCTCAAGTGCTTCGAGCTCCCCCAATCCAGTAAGGTCATCTTTTGCCAACGTTGCCCATGCTGCGCAAGGTAGACACTCGATGGCTGATAGGCATTTTGGTAGCGAACTAAGGTTTTATCTTTGCCGAAGGTCTCGCCCATCGCCCCAACCATGTCCAGCACTTGCCCATTGCTATCCAACAGAGCAATAGGGTCATCGCCATTAAAATTCAGCGCTTGATGAGTTGTTGCAACCGACGTCAGCGCCAGCACTGCCTCATTCGCCTTGGAGTTTGCAAACACCAATACCGAATGCGCCGGAATGGTATAGCTAGAGAGGTCGAGCGAATCCCAGGTACCATCACCATTCGGTGACTTCGCCAGTTGATAGCCTGTCAAAGTGACATCACTATCACCTGAGTTCGCTATCTCAACGGCTTTGTTAAAGCCACCACCTTCAACATACTGCGAAATAAAAATTTCGGCGTTTGCTCCAGCCGCTAATGCGGATGAGACAGCTAACGCCAACCACTGCTTTTTGTTTGTGCGTGTCATCATTCACCTCGAATTGAATGGCAATCTGTCCGTTGCCATGATTGCACGTTGTTGTATATAAGCTTGCTATTTTCGAGACGAGTGTTGTCATTTTTATTGCAAATGAATAATGAACATTCAGTTAACTGAGATATCGATCAAATTTAAAGTACCAAGTTTGCCACCTGTGCCAAACAATCAACAGGATAAGTGAATACGCAAGAAAAAAGCCCCTTGGCAAACCAAGGGGCTTTTAATTCAATGATTTAATTATCAATAGTTAAGCAAGCTATGCCTATGGACGCGCCACAAAACCAACCGCTTTGTACGCTTTCGCTAGCATCTCTGCTGCGCGAGCGGAAGCTTTTTCAGCGCCTTGGCGCATCACGTCATCCATGTATGCACGGTCTTCACGAATACGACGGTACTCAGATTGGATTGGCTCAAGCATAGCGACGAGTGCTTCACCGACATCTTTCTTAAATGGACCGTACATTTCAACGCCTGCGTATTGCGCTTCAATCTCTTCAAATGATTTACCAGTCGCAGCAGAGTACAGACCCATTAGGTTAGAGATACCTGCTTTGTTGTCCCAATCATGGGCAATGCGTGGTGGAGTCTCTGTGTCTGTTTGTGCTTTGTTGATCTTCTTAAGAATCGACTTTGGCTCTTCTAGCAGCGTGATCACGTTTTTACGGTTATCGTCCGACTTAGACATCTTCTTAGTCGCATCTTGCAGGCTCATTACGCGTGCATTCACAGTCGGAATGTACGGCTCTGGCACTTCAAAGATTGGCGATTCAGGGCTGTAGATGTTGTTAAAGCGAGTCGCGATGTCACGCGCTAGCTCAAGGTGCTGCTTCTGGTCACTACCTACTGGCACTTGATGCGCACCGTATAGCAGGATATCCGCAGCCATCAGCACAGGGTAGTCGTATAGACCAACGTTAACATCGTTCGCATAGCGCTGAGATTTGTCTTTAAACTGAGTCATACGATTCAGTTCACCATTTGGGTGTAGCAGTTAAGAAGCCAACCAAGTTGAGCATGCTCTGGTACGTGTGACTGAACAAATAGCGTGCTCTTCTTTGGATCAACACCAACCGCAAGGCAGATTGCTAGTGCGTCTAGAGTTGCTTCATGCAGCGCTTTCGGATCTTGGCGAACCGTGATGGCATGAAGGTCAACAACGCAGTACTGGCAGTCATAGTCGTCTTGCATTTGTTGCCATTGACGTAGAGCACCCAAGTAGTTACCGATACTTAGTTCACCTGACGGCTGAACACCACTTAATACAATGGGTTTGCTCATGATTATGATTCCTTCGACTTCTTGACGAGATAATTTAGGAGAATGAAAAACCGCGTTATTTTAACGCGGTTTTAGCAGTGTACTCATTGGCGAGTATTTTGCCAGTGTTTTATAAGTAGAAGACCTAAAGTCACTGGCTTCGCGGCATTTTGCGGAAGTTAAGCGTCGATACCGACCGCTTTTAGCACGTCCGACACAATGTCAGCGACAAAATCAGGTTTGGCATTGGCAATTGGCTCACCGTGGTTGTAACCATAGGTCAAACCAAATGCGTGACAGCCCGCGTTGCGCGCAGCAAGAATGTCATTCTTTGAATCGCCGACCATCAGCACCTGATCCGCCGACACTTGTTCTTGCTCCATCAACCAGTGCAGAGCAATCGGATCGGGCTTGCGCTTTTCAAACGCGTCGCCACCCAACACATGCTTAAAGTATTTATCCAGCTTGTGCTGCTCTAGTAGTTCTGGAACAAACTTCGATGGCTTATTCGTCAGAAGAGCGACAGTGATGCCGTTGGCTACCAAAGTATCCAGCGTTTGATGTACCGCTGGATAAAGGTGGCTAAGTTTGTGACCACTCGCTTTATAGAAATCATCAAACAGAACACGCGCTTTCGCGAGCAGTTCTGGCGATAAGCTCGGATCAACATTGATGCTCTGGCTCAGCGAACGACCTATCAAGATGTCAGCACCATTGCCAACATAATCGCGAACTTGCTCTTCGGTTACGGCTGGGTAACCAAGCTCTTGAACCGCTTGGTCAGCAGCAAGTGCTAAATCAGGCACGCTATCAAGCAGCGTACCATCGAGATCGAATACAACCAGTTTAATTGCGCTCATCATGCCTGCCCGTTACTTGCTTTCTACTTTTGCAAGTTCAGCACGCATCTCATCAATCACCTCTTTGTAATCAGGACGATTGAAAATAGCGCTGCCCGCAACAAACATGTCCGCACCCGCTTCAGCGATTTCGCGGATGTTGTCAACCTTAACGCCACCATCAATCTCTAAACGAATGTTACGACCTGATGCATCGATACGCTTACGAACTTCGCGCAGCTTATCCAGCGTTGAAGGGATAAATGACTGACCACCAAAGCCAGGGTTCACCGACATCAGAAGAATCAGGTCAACCTTATCCATGATGTAATCAAGGCAAGAAAGCGGTGTTGCAGGGTTTAGTACCACACCCGCCTGACAGCCGTGCTCTTTAATAAGCTGAAGAGTACGGTCGATGTGTTCAGAGGCTTCGACGTGGAAAGTGATCATGCTTGCACCTGCTTTCGCGAAGTCAGGTACGATGCTGTCGACAGGTTTCACCATTAGGTGAACATCAATAGGAGCAGTAATGCCGTAATCGCGTAACGCTTTACAGATTGGCGCACCGAACGTTAGGTTAGGCACATAGTGATTATCCATCACATCGAAGTGAACGACGTCAGCACCCGCAGCGAGTACTTTTTCGACATCCTCACCCAAACGAGCAAAGTCTGCAGAGAGAATGGATGGAGCAATAAGAAAGTCTTTCATACCTAACCTCAGTGAAATGGATTGCAAGCGAGTCTTTACATAACAGTAACAGTGCGCGCAATTCTACCGAAGCAAGGGGGTAAATCCTAGCCCTAGGCTAGGAGTTATTGATCTCGTGGTTCAAATAATGCCAACAATTCATCGACTTTATTGCGACCCGCGCCATTGCGGCTGATGGTTCGCTTCACTTTAACCACGTTGAGTTGGGCTCCATGATACAAGCGGCGCGTCAGCGTGGTGTCGTGGTTAGAGATCAGTACTGGAATACCACGATCAAACGCCGCATGCTCAGCCACATCGGCAAGTGCAGCCTGATCGTCCAAAGTAAAACCATTACCTGCATAGGAGGTAAAATTGGCCGTGTTTGAAAGCGGAGCGTACGGAGGATCGCAGTAAATCACGCTGCCTTTGCGAGCGCGCTTAAATGTCTCAGGGTAACCCTCACAGACAAACGTGGCTTTCTTCGCTTTTTCTGCAAAGAACTCCATTTCGTTCTCAGGGAAGTATGGCTTTTTGTATGAGCCAAACGGCACGTTAAAGCCACCCTTTTTGTTATAACGACATAAGCCGTTAAAACCAAAACGGTTCATGTACAAAAACGCGACCGAACGAAACATGATGTCGTCGGTTTGGTTAAACTGAGCACGAATATCGAGATAGACTTCTTTACGATTGTGCTCTGGGGTGAAAAGACGTTTTGCCTCAGCAATGTATTGCTCTGGCTGCGTCTTGAGCAGGTTGTAAAGATTAATCAGATCAGGGTTAATATCGGCGAGCAGGTATTGCTCATAATCCGTATTGAGAAAAACAGAGCCTGCACCAACGAAGGGTTCTACCAGTTTTCTAGCGTCTGGCAGATGCTTTTCAATGTCTTCAACCAAGCCATATTTTCCACCAGCCCACTTAAGAAAGGCACGTTGCTTCTTCATTACTTGCTCTATTTACTGCCACCCCAAAAATTAAGGCTGGGGAATATATCATAATTCAAATTGTTATGTTGACCTTTCTGGTAGAAAGGTCAACAGCGCTTGGTGTAAATGTTGACTGAGTCGCCGTTAACTCGCTCACAGGCGACTAGGTCGAAAGCTTATTCTATCCAGCGAGCAATTTCACGCTTCACTTGGCTCAGCGCTTTTGGCCATGGGCCAAGTGACTGTAGCTCTGCAGGAAGCTTCTCTGCGGCATCACGTGCTTGCTGAATCGTCGCGTAATTGTCGTAAGTGACGATATACCACTTTTCCTCGCCACGTAGCGTTGGATAAATGCGCACCGGCTTATCAAAACTATGCTGGTTCAAAAATAGCTGCACATCTTCCAGCTCTGTCATTGCCGCAATCTGTAGCGTGTAGCTGTTCGAGGCTAAGGCATTCAGTTGGTCTCTCGCAAAAGAGAAAGTAATAGGCGTTTGCAGCGCTTCTGTTACACCATCATCAATCACCACCTCTGGTGGAGGCTCAATGGCCACTGGCTGAATATTGCTCGTGGTTTTTGCACTATCTACCGCTTGCTGGATTTCTTTCGCCTGCTGCGCGGCAATGTCGGTTTTATCTTCTAGCAAAGCATCAACCACATCTGAAGTGATCACGACACGTTCACCGGTTTCCGCGACGCCCACGCTGGCGGTTTCTGTCGTCACCGACGGAGGTAATGCCTCGGAATCATCCGTAGCGGTCAGATCCGACGGCATCTCTTGATTGGCTTTTTGAGCTTGCTCTTCACTTGCAACATCTGCTGGCTGCTCTAAGGTCGGGATCACGGTCTGTTCACTCGCCGTTTCGACTGGCGCAATACTTGGCTTCGGCGCTTGCAGTAGCCAGCGATAGCCCAAGAACAACAGCAACAGAATAACGGCAACGGTGACGGCAATCTTCGCAGGCGAGCCACTAATGTACGAATAATCACTTTCTTTTCCACTTTGTGCTCTCCTAGCGCCAAAATCTCTCCCGGAAGTGGTCTGGTATTAGTAAACGCGCTTTTGATTCTTTTTTCAACGCTTTCATCGAGATAGCGTAGAACCAAACTCTCAAAAAAACGTTCAGCCTCTTCCTCTGGTAATTCATCGATATCCAGCTCAACCGGCTTGATATCCAGCCCATGACTCAACCTAGCAAGCTTAGTCGATACGGATTCACTCGCAGTAAACAGCACCACACTAATGTTTTGCTTAGGTGTGGAAAGCGCAGCGCTATACAGTAGCCATAGTTCAGCCAGTAGTGCTTGAGAAGCATGGTGGGCATTATCGACCACAATGACGATGTTGCACGCTTCACCATCTAAAATGCGCTCGATACTGTCATTGAGTGAATCGGTGGTGCTGTACATTTGATGAGGGAATAGCTGCCTCAGAATATTACCGCGATTGACCTCATCCTCCTGGTTAGGCAGACAGGTCACCAACGACTGGTTTTTATCATAAGACCACGCTTCGAGATAGCGATGAGCAAGCCAGGTTTTCCCGGCTCCCGCTTCACCTTTGACGACCACAAAATTTGCAGCAAATTGCGTCAGCAGCTGCACTCTTTCAAGCAGCTGGGTTTGTGAATCGAGCTCTAGCACTCGCAGTTCATAGGACAAACTCATCCCGGTTTTCTACCACCAATCCAAACTAAAAAAGGCTCCAACTGGAGCCTCTTATTCTATTCGCGGATGTCGCCTAACCTCAACACTCTATCGTTAAGTATTGGCTACTTGCGACATAAATCAATCGCTTGCTCAATCAGATCACTTGGTACATCAGAGACCACTTGCGCGTTGCCGATAGAGGTTGGCAGCACCAAACGCAACTTGCCCGATAGCACCTTTTTGTCGCGCATCATGTGCTTGATGAAATCATCAAAGCTCATTGACTCAGGCGTATGTACGGGCAGTTTTGCTCGCTCTAGCAAAGCAATAATGCGAGTGACTTGCTCTGGCGTGATATCACCAAGCAGCTGAGCGGTATGGGCCGCCATCGCGGTGCCAGAAGATACAGCCTCTCCGTGTAGCCATTTACCATACCCTAGTTCCGCTTCGATAGCATGACCAAATGTATGACCTAGATTCAATAACGCACGAATACCCGATTCTTTCTCGTCTTGTGCAACGACTTCGGCTTTGATCTGACAGCATCGCGCAATCGCATAAGTTAACGCTTGCTGATCAAGTGCGTAGAGTTTATCGAGGTTTTCCTCTAACCACTCAAAGAACGACTCGTCGTAAATGATGCCATACTTGATCACCTCAGCCATACCCGCAGCGAATTCACGCTCAGGTAACGTACGCAAACAGTTGGTATCAATAATCACCGCTTGAGGCTGATAAAAAGCACCGATCATGTTTTTACCCAGCTCATGGTTCACCGCTGTTTTACCGCCAACCGATGAGTCCACTTGCGATAACAAGGTGGTTGGGATCTGCACAAAATCAACACCGCGTTGATAGCAAGCCGCCGAAAAACCGACAAGATCGCCAATCACGCCACCGCCGAGTGCCACTACAACGACATCGCGACCGTAGTTGCCTGAGAGCAGATGGGTTTGAACCGTGTTAAAGGTATCAAGAGTTTTGTATTGCTCACCGTCTGGCAGTTCAAGCAATGAGGTTTTGCAACCTTTGCTTTCCAACTGTTCAAGAATCACTTGAGCATAAAGAGGGGATACTGTGGTGTTGGTGATCACCACGACTGATTTTCCGTCGGGAATTTGGGCAAATTGAGCCGAGTCATCAAATAACCCGGCACCAATTGAAATTGGGTAGCTGCGCTCACCAAGCTCGACCGTAATCCGTTCCATGGTTTGCTCTCCTAATGAAAAAGGTTTCGATTAACCTTCTTCTAGCATTTTTACGATTTGGTTGGCTACCACTTTTGCACTTTGATCGTCAGTACGAACCACATAGTCCGCCACTTCTTTGTAAAGATCATTGCGCTCGTCCGCTAGGCTCTCTAGCACTTCGCGCGGGTTATCCGTTTGAAGTAATGGACGCTTCTTGTCGCGGTTAGTGCGAGCAAGTTGTTTTTCGATTGTGGTTTCTAAGTAAACAACGATACCACGAGCCGACAAGCGGTTACGGTTGTCTTTGCTCTTCACAGAACCACCACCGGTCGCAAGTACGATACCTTGCTGCTCGGTTAGATCGTTAATGACAGTTTCTTCGCGCTTGCGGAAACCTTCTTCACCTTCAACGTCAAACACCCATGCGATGTCTGCGCCAGTGCGCTCTTCAATTACGGTATCAGAATCAACAAACTCCATATGAAGTTGTTGAGCTAGGTGTCTACCGATTGTACTTTTGCCGGCACCCATAGGGCCAACAAGAAAAATATTACGTTTCTCAGCCATGTTCAGCATTAATTTACAACGTTAATTCAATGACATCGCCACAAGAAAAGACCGAAAAGGAACCTCGGAAAAAAGGGCTTGTGGCACCGATTCCTCACAGATAAGTCGTGATAAGACCCGAAATTATCAAGGCAAGGTGGCTTTAATGCAACTTTATTTTTAATCCTTTTCAATTAATGACCAATTTACAAAGGGTTACCAAGCTCTGTGAGTGCTGGCGTTGGCGTAATAATCTTCGGCGTCACAAAGATTAGTAGCTCACTCTTGCCGATATTTTCATAGGTTCGTCGAAATAAAGCGCCCAAGCCAGGAATATCACCTAAAAGTGGCACTTTATCGATTTTATTGGAAAAGGTGTGTTGGTAAATTCCGCCTAGCACGACAGTCTCACCATTGTTCACTAGAACCTGTGTGCCTATGCGCTGAGTATCAATCGCGACGGTTTCTCCTTCTAGTGTTTTCAATACCTCACCAACCTGATCTTGGGTAACATCCAGGTCAAGAATCAGTCGATTGTCTGGAGTAATTTGCGGTGTGACCGTCAGTGACAGCACCGCCTTTTTGAATTCCACTGCTGTAGCGCCACTTGATGTGGATTTGAGATAAGGGATTTCAGTACCTTGCTCTATGTATGCCGACTTTTTATTGGTAGTGATCAGCCTGGGGCTAGAAATGATTTCGGCTTTTGACTCATTTTGCAGTGCTGAAAGTTCAAGGTCGAGCAAGGTGTTAGTCCCAAGACTCGCCACTTGAAAAGCAATGCTTGATGCATTATCAGATAGCGCGGGTAAATTAACGTTCAAAAAGTCATCTATCTCAAGTTCACTGCCACTGCCTGCGGCAACCAGGTTGCTTTCTATGGAACCACCAACCGTCGTGGTGCCATTAGTTGAACTCACTCCCCAGCGGATCCCTAATTCTTCGATGTTACCTTCTCTAATCGTCACCACTCGCGCTTCAATCTGAACCTGCTTTACGGGTATGTCGAGCTCAGCAATAATACTTTTAATCACTCCTATATTGTCAGGAAGATCGCGAAGCAATAGTGAATTGGTGCGTTCATCAACCGTCACAGAGCCGCGCTCAGATAGCATGCTAAGGGTCTCATTACCCCCTATCATGGCAGCCATTTCAGAAGCTTTGGCGTAATTAATCTTGATGATTTCGGACTCAAGTTTACCGATTTTTTCGGTCAGTTGATGACGCTCTAGTTCAAGCTTTTCCTGTCGGTCGAGCTCTGCCTTTGGCGCCACCAGCACGACATCCCCTTTGACTCGTTTATCCAGGCCTTTAACGCGCAGGATAATATCGAGTACATCCGTCCACGGCACACTATCAAGACGCAGCGTCAAATTGCCCTGCACCGTATCCGAGACAACCAAGTTGAAATCATTGTAGTCAGCGAGTAGCTGCAGCACATTGCGGACTGGCATATCTTGAAAATTGATCGAGGTAAGTTGACCTTTGTTGCGCGACTCTAATGCCTTCTCGTCAGCGCGAGCTTGGCTAAGCTCAACAAAGGTAACGCGAAGCTGCTCATCAGCTACCACGTATTGGTAATCAACCGCTTGTTTGGTTTTTACGGCTAAGCGCACATGAGGCGACTCATCAAAAAGTTCAATGGTGGTGACGGGTGTGGCAAAGTCGGTCACATCATAAATAGACAAATGCTCAGGCGTCACTTTTGTTTGCCGAAGCATAATGGTCAACCCATTATCGTTGCTACTGACATCGACAGCACTGCCCTGCTCAGACAGAGCAACCATCAACACTCCCTGACGCTGCTCGTTGAGCTGAAATGAGACGTTGGTAATCTCATTAGCCGCAAGCTCACGACTTGTCAGCAAGCCAATACTCAATGCAAGACCACAGATAAAAAAATTGATGACTTGCACCACTATACGTTGCACGTGTTTCTCCATTACTTCAATGCCAGCTTTATTTGCCTTTGGTACCAGCATCCCAATCCATCGGACAAGGTCTCGCCTACAATCAGCGCATTTTCGGTTATTTGTTTAATTTGGCCGTTGTTCTCGCCAAGAAAATGCCCCTCTTCCACTTTCACTACACGTCGATTAGGCAACATCACCAAGCCAGTCATCTTGCCGTTTTTACTCATAATCCCTTTGACCTGTAGCTCGCTAATTCGATAAAGCTCTAATCCTTGCTTGGTTCTGGTCTTCGGTTGCCAGCAGCCTTGCCCGCGCTCAGGGCTCTGCTGGGTTGCCATTTTCGGCAAACCGAAAGGCGATTGACTGCTCGACTCTTGGAAGAGTACTACCTCAGAAGACTGAATCAATCGCGCCGCCATCTTTTGCGGCTCAGCGCTCGATTCTGCATTTAAAACAAACTGTTGCAATGAATCCTGATTGGCATTGCAACCAAATAAACCCATAGTTATCAATATGGCTAAAGTGCTATTTTTCACCTTCCGCCTCCGCAATAAACTGGTAGGTAGTCGCATTGACTCGAAAGTGCAGTGTGCTGCTTTCCAAACTAACTCTCTGCCATTCAGCATTTTCAATTAATACAATGCGAGGCAGCTCAGCGATTGCTTGTGCATAGCGGCCGATATCGTCATAACTTCCGGTTAGCTCGATATCTAAAGGGAGTTTTAATAGAAATTTCTGCGGCTGACGCTTCCCCCAATTAATGCGAGTGAACGTAAGGTGGTTATTGAGGCCTTGCTCGTTGATGTCTGCGAGCAAGCTTGCTAACTCTTGCTGAGCAGGCAATTGACGCAAAAGCCTGTCGTAATGGTCAGAAAGATCGCTAAGATGCGCTGACATCACAGGCAACATAGCGGCCTTGCGAGCGACAACCTGTAGCTCTTGCTTCAATTGAGTTTCTTGCTGTTTGTAGTAATCGAGGTCTTCAAGGCTGGGTTTCACCAAAAGCCATCCACTGACCAGTGCCGCCATCACAAACACAATACCGACCACGACAAGCTGTGGAATCAACGGCCAACTGCTCAATTCATCAAGTTCAAGGTCGAGTGACATTAGTTCACCCCTGATTGCAGTTGTTTGGCCGGATTGGCAAGTAGCGCAGCACCATCAATGGCAAACGACAACTCAAACGCTTGATATTTATTACCAAAGCGTTCGCGGTCATGAACAATAGAGTGAAGCACTACGTTGTTGACCATCGTTGATTGCTCAAATCTATCCAACATTTGAGCGAGGAAGGCGGTACTTTCCCCAATGCCGCTGACCTTAAACTGTTCACCTTGCATACGGATCTTGTCTACATAGACTTGAGAAGGAATCAGTGTCGGCAGTAAATTCATCACCGCTGTTGTCTTGTTGCGCTGTTGCTGCAGCCCATCAACGTAGTCAAGGCGGGCTTCTAGAGACTGCTGTTCACTTTTGGTCGACGACAATGCGCGGATTTGACGTCGATAGTCATCAATTTCGCCTTGCAGATAAGCCACTCGCTGTTGTTGAGTGCCGACCTCACCCGCGAGCTTCAGATTCAATAGGTGTGACGTCGAATAACCAAAGAGCAGCGCCGCGACAAGCATCGCGATAAAACGCTGTTGATGCAGCTTGCGCTTGGCTTCTCGCCAGGGCAATAGGTTGATTATCTTCATATCAATGTCTCTTAAGCCAATTCAGACCATTGATTGCGACCCCAACCGCAGAGGCGTAGCAGGGTGACAAAGATTGGGATGATTTGGTCTTACTTGTCGATAATCGCTGTAAATCAATGCAGGAGATTGGACAAGACAAAGTCTTAGTGACGCTATCGATCACGCCCTCTTGCTGCGCGTGTCCTCCCATCAAAATGACCCCATCAATAGCCTCTTGTCCGGCCACCGAACGATACAATTGCAGTTGAGAAGCGACCCGCCCAGCCACCGACTCAAACACCACTTCAGATAGCGACTTGAACTGACTTTCTGCTCGATTTTGTAGTTCGGGGATGGGCTCCAGTACCCATGATTTTGCCAGCTCAGGGGAAAGCGCAGGCGGTGGAAGTAGTGTCGCTTGTACGCAGCCAAGATCCAGCACCGCATGATTTGCCAACGATGGCGTGTGAGCACAAACCCAGCTCTGGACACCGCGCAATGCTCCATTGTTGGTGTCCATTAACGTAGGGCGAAAACCAAGCTTAGTGACCACGTGAGACCAGTTATCGACGATCGATTGTTTAGTCACATGCACTCGATACGCCTCTACCGCGACATTGTCCTCTTCGGTCTCTTTAATAAAATCCAAAGCAATGTCATCCATTGGGTAAGGCGTCTGATGATTCATCGCTTGCTCAATGGCAAGCTCCTGCTCCTGCCCCTCTAGACCCGCCTCAAGTGTGACGACTTTGCTGATCACCGCACTTTCTGGCAACACAATAGCGGCACTATTGCGAAATAACGGCGCAATCTTTCGCAGAATTTTAAGTTTCTTAACACTATCTTGATGTTTAAGGGCGTGGGGATCGGAGAAAATAGCATCACATCCTTTAAGCTCCAGATGGTTAACCAAGGAGATATCTGCCCCATCACAAACCAAGACAACGGCTTTGGTACTGTGATGACCAATATCTATCCCGGTGATCCATTTTCTTGCCATGAAAAATAACCTCAACAAATACATAAACAACGTGAAAAGGTTGAGATCGACGCTCAAATAAGCGTTAATTAACCCTATAGGTATATTTTTGTCCTAGCCTACAAGTAATTACCTACTCGTAACCCCAATTAATTAGGAAATTCTCGGTGAAGTTCATAAAGAGACTGTTGGTTCTTGCATTCATTTGCATACTCCTTGGAGTCGGTACAATTTTTGGGTTTTACTACTACGTAAAACCTGAGTTACCTGATGTCGCGACTCTTAAAGACGTCCAACTACAAACACCGATGCAGGTGTTCAGCCAAGATGGGAAGCTGATCGCACAATTCGGCGAAAAGCGCAGAATTCCAATATCTTACGATGAGATCCCACAAGAACTTATCGAAGCTCTGATTGCGACAGAAGATAGCCGCTACTACGACCACTTTGGTTTTGACCCAATCGGTATTACGCGTGCAGCTGTGGCCGTTATCGCGTCCGGTAGTGCCTCGCAAGGTGCGAGTACCATCACCCAGCAGCTGGCTCGTAACTTCTTCTTGTCGAACGAGAAGAAAATCATGCGTAAGGTGAAAGAAATCTTCATCGCCGTGCACATCGAGCAACTTCTTAGCAAACAAGAAATCATGGAGCTGTACGTTAACAAAATCTTCTTGGGCTACCGCTCATACGGTTTTGGCGCGGCAGCACAGGCGTACTTCGGTCGTAACCTTGATCAACTCACCCTCAGTGAGATTGCAGTATTGGCAGGCCTTCCTAAAGCGCCATCGACCATGAACCCTATCTACTCAGTGGAGCGTGCTACTCAGCGTCGTAACGTCGTGCTGTCACGCATGCTGTCTGAAAAATACATCACTCAAGCTGAATTTGATGAAGCCCGTGCGGAGCCAATTATCTCTCAATACCATGGTGCTGAGATCGAGCTAAGTGCTCCGTATGTAGCAGAAATTGCACGCGCTTGGATGGTGAGTCGTTACGGTGAAGAAGCGTACGAATCAGGCATGCGTATCACCACCACGATTGACTCGAAACTGCAAAAAGCAGGTCACATCGCGGCAATTAAAAACCTTCTTAGCTACGACGAGCGACACGGTTACCGCGGCGCAGAAAAAGTGCTGTGGAAAGCAGGTCAAACCGCAATGACCAGCGAAGAAATTGCCAAGCACCTACGTCGCCAGCCAACCTATGGTGAACTTCGTCCTGCAGTGGTGACTAAAGTAGCTGATAAATCTGCAACCGTTTATGTTAAAAGCTACGGCGAGCAGACGGTTAGCTGGGAAAACATGAACTGGGCTCGTAAGTTCCGCACCGATGATCGTCAAGGGGCTGCACCAAAAGCACCAAGCGATGTCGTCGCGGTGGGTGAGCAAATTTGGGTTCGCGCTGCAGACCTCAGTATCACCCCAGATGTATCTCCCGAGGAAAAAGAAGCGCAAACTGAAGACGACCAAGTATCTGAGCCAACGGCTATCACGTGGCGTCTAAGCCAAGTGCCGAATGCCAATACAGCATTTGTTGCTATCAACCCAGAAAACGGCGCAGTACTGTCCCTCGTGGGCGGTTTTAACTTCGTACACAGTAAGTTTAACCGTGCAACGCAATCGGTAAGACAGGTAGGTTCGAGCATTAAACCGTTTATCTACGCTGCCGCACTGGATAAAGACATGACGCTGGCTAGTCTTGTAAACGATGCACCGATCAATAAGTGGGATAAGAGTGCAGGCACTGCATGGCGTCCTAAAAACTCGCCACCAACCTACACTGGTCCAACACGTCTTCGTATCGGTCTAGCACAGTCTAAAAACGTCATGGCGGTGCGTGTTCTTCGTGAGGTGGGTCTAGATGAGACTCGTGATTACCTAACTCGATTCGGTTTTGACAAGTCTAAATTGCCTCGCTCTGAGACGATTGCTCTTGGTGCTGGCAGTTTGACACCGGTTCAAATGGCGCAAGGTTTCTCTGTGTTTGCTAACGGCGGATACTATGTAGAGCCATTCTATATCAGCAAAGTTGAAGACCCATTCGGCAAAGTTGAGTTTGAAGCGAACCCGAAAGTCGTGTGTCATCAGAACTGTCCTGATATGCAGGCCCCTAAGTTTGCCAAAGCAGCAACAGAAGATGCAGCACCAAGCATTGAAGAAGCAACTAATGCGTCTGAAATTGAGCCACTGGATATCGCGCAATTTAACGAAGAAGACCTAACGGAAACCGACGAACCGCGCTACGCACCAAAAGTGATTTCAGAGCAAACCGCGTTCCTAACGCGTGAAATGCTCTACAGCAACGTTTGGGGCGGTGGTAACTGGCGTGAAGGCACTGGTTGGAACGGTACTGGCTGGCGTGCTCAAAAGCTTAAACGTCGCGATGTAGGCGGTAAAACGGGTACCACCAACGACTCTAAAGACGCGTGGTACAACGGTTATGGTCCGGGTATCGTCGCAACTGCTTGGGTTGGTTTTGATGACCACCAAAGAAAGCTTGGCCGCACAACGGCAAACGCAAACTTAGGTAAAGACCAAATCACCGGCGCTGAGGCAGGTGCAAAAACCGCTCAACCTGCGTGGGTGGACTTCATGGGTATGGCGCTTGAAGGTCACGAAGTGGTCGCTAAACAAGTACCAAATGATATCACTCGCGTGCGTATCGACCGAGATTCGGGTCTTCTTACCAATAAGACCGATGGTTCAACCATGTTTGAATACTTCAAGATTGGAACTGAACCAACTGAGTACGTACAGGAAAGCCTAACGGACACCTTGTACTCTAGTGATGAGTCTGGCGGTGAAAGTCTGTTCTAGATTGGACTTAACAAGTAAAAAGGGGCGCTAAGCCCCTTTTTTATCATCTGAATTTCAGCACTAAGCACTAAGATAACGACTGATCGACTCTGCCAATTTCTCAAAACGCGCACGCAGCGGCGAGCCTGGGCGATAGGCTAGAACAATACTGCGAGACGGCGTCGGATTCACAGCGGTCACGTAGCACACGCCATCCTTTTCTTTCTCTTTAGGCAGAGACAGCTCAGGCAGCAAGGTAATGCCTGCTCCTGCGGCCACCATGTTACGCAACGTCTCTAAGCTAGTTGCTTTAAATCGTTCATCATCTCTCGCACCAGCAGCAAAACAGAAGCCAAGGGCTTGGTCGCGCAGACAGTGTCCGTCACCGAGTGACAGCACGGTTTGCCCTTTTAGCTCATCCATCTCTATCTCATCGCGTTTTGCCCAAGCATGGTCGCATGGCACCGCAATACTCATCGGCTCATTAAAGACTTCAATTTCTTTAAACGGTGCAGTTTCTGGGACTGACGCCAGCACTAAACAATCGAGTTTCCCTTCTTCCAACTGTCTAACCAATTGATGCGTTTGAGCCTCATGCAGGAAAAGTTCAAGGTCGGGGAATGACTCTTTTAGCTTTGGCACAATACGAGGAAGTAGATATGGACCTACCGTGGGAATAAAGCCAATATGCATCGGTCCCATCATCTCACCACTTTGCCCCGCAGCCATCTCACGAAACGTCTTAACTTCCTTGAGGATGCGCTTTGCTTGCTCAACCAGCTGCAAGCCGGCATCCGTAAACAGTACTCGGCGACTGCTGCGCTCTAACAGAGAGGTACCAATCTCGTCTTCCAGTTTGCGGATCTGACCACTTAGTGTCGGCTGACTAACAAAGCAAGCTTCTGCTGCTTTACGAAAATGTTTGTGCTCAGCCAGGGCCACTAGGTATTCAAAATCACGAATGTTCATCGCATGCTCCGATAGAATTTGACTATCGATACCATAACAATAAACGATTAGAACTATCAAACCATTTTTTTGATAATAGTCCCAACGAAGCAAAGCAATAAACGCTACTCTCTGTTAGCAACGCTAGACTCACAAGAATTTAATTATCCAGAAGGACATAAGTATGTTTGCATCTAAAGAAGGCCAAGCAGTACCTCAAGTGACATTCCCAACTCGTCAGGGTGATGCGTGGGTCAACGTAACAACAGATGAGCTGTTCAAAGACAAGACCGTGATTGTGTTCAGTCTACCAGGTGCATTTACGCCAACATGCTCTTCAAGCCACTTACCGCGCTACAACGAGCTGTTCCCTGTGTTCAAAGATCACGGTGTAGATGAAATCCTATGTGTATCAGTAAACGACACCTTCGTTATGAACGCATGGAAGTCAGATCAAGAAGCAGAAAACATTACCTTCATTCCAGATGGTAACGGCGACTTCACAGACGGCATGGGTATGCTAGTTGAGAAAAACGACCTAGGCTTTGGCAAACGCTCATGGCGCTACAGCATGCTGGTGAAAAACGGCGTAGTAGAGAAGATGTTTATCGAGCCAAACGAGCCAGGCGACCCGTTCAAGGTTTCTGATGCAGATACGATGCTGAACTACATCGCGCCAAGCTACAAGACTCAAGAATCCATCACAGTATTCTCTAAGCCAGGTTGCCCATTCTGCATGAAAGCGAAGCAAAACCTGATTGACCACAACCTTCAGTATGAAGAAATCGTACTAGGTAAAGACGCCACGACAGTGACTTTGCGTGCCGTAAGTGGTCGCACAACTGTACCGCAAGTGTTTATCGGTGGTAAGCATATTGGTGGTAGTGAAGAGCTTGAAGCCTATTTGGCATAATAATTAGAGCTAGGGTAGTAATACCCTAGCTCTACTTCCATTCCTATGACGCTCACAACAAACCAACCTATTCTCTTTATCAATTACATTCTTAACAGCATCCACTCGCAATCCCCCACAGCGAATCGACAATTTATTTGACGTTAGGTAGCGTGCAGTCGACAAGCTAAGGCAATCTCGAGAGGAAAAAATGAAGCTGAAGACGTTCAAGGAGCAGGAACTACTATTCACAGAACAAGAAACTAAAGAAATTCTTGCTCTGTTCTTTCCCTCACTTAAGAGTGACATTAACGATCTAGTAGTAACCGATTTTTATCGGGGATTTGCTCAAAGCCTGTTGCTTGAGGCCATTGATGCGACTTATAACATTGGATTTATGCTTGCCATTTATGAGTCAACAATCAACCCTACATTGCCTCTTCATAAAATTATAGAAAAGCTCATTACAAATCTAGCTCCCCACTTTTATCGATATGCTACTCAAAAAGATCTACGTAAAGTTAAGATATATGAGTTTGTTATTAGGACGTTAGAGTCGCGCTTTAAGTCCTACTTTTCTATGTGTCTGGACGGCATTGCAAAAAACAAACCTCTCATTATTCCTCACTACGCAAATACAAAACCTCTAGAAAGACTTTGGATAAATGTATGAAAAAAAAGTTTTTTCTCTTTTTTGTAGTAGTGGCTATAACGATTGTAATTCTGCCTTCAGAAGAGCGTGTAATGTGGTGTGCTTCTGGGGTTGAAATGAAGGTGTTCAATCGCGACCAATGCTTGGCATACTTCGAGTACATAGGGCCATCGAATGAACTTATTGAAATCGTAGCAAGGGACTTTGGATTGACTACTCTTTTAAATACTGAGGGCACTTTCCATAAATATGAGTTGATTCAATCTCTACTAGACAGCAACTATGACATCAACTTTGTAACTAGTAACCAGGCATTACCCCTAGTTAGTGCTGTTATACAAGATAACCTCACCATGTTTGAATGGCTACTTTCTCGCGGTGCTGACCCTAGTTTAAATGACCCTCTGACTGAGAAGGATGTGAGGCAATTACTCTACGTTTATCTAGATGAAAAGCCGACTGCCAATCGATATAAAATGCTTGAGTTACTCAATCAATCGTAACAAGCCTAGTCAACTAATCACAAAGATTTATACCCGAATACACTTTGTACTCGGGCACATTATGTCAATTATTTTTCAGCAGCGATAACAGAGATCTCCACCAGCAAGGCTTCACGGGCCATATCTCCAGTCACACAAGCACGAGCTGGCGCATGGCCTGCTGGTACCCATGCGTCCCATACTGCGTTCATTGCTTGGAAATCTTGCATGTCTTTAAGATAGATGGTCGCTGACAGCATGTGTTCTTTGTCGCTGCCCGCTTCAAGTAGCAGAGCCTCGACCTTATCAAGCATGGTTTGCGTCTGTTCAGTAATGTCTTTCGTGGCATCTGCGCACACCTGGCCACAAAGGTAGATGGTGCCATTGTGCTTAACGATGCGGCTCATGCGCTCTTTGGTATGAAGGCGTTCAATCATAATGTTATTGCTCTTTTATTTGGCTATCCGAACGATAGGGCTGAAACAGGAAGGCCTATTCTATCGGATACCAGGGACAAGCAACACGCGAACATTGTGACATGCTTGGCGAACCGAAGTTTTTCTCCGCTGCAGGCAAAACAGAAATATTAGATTAATAGAAAATGAGAGGGTTAGATTGAGAAGGAGAGAACTTTGAAAAGCGCTAAAAAGAAAAAAGCCCCGTAGTCAACCTTGACTCGGGGCCTTCTTAGATTCTTCTAAGAAAAAGCAGTGGTACTTTAATAGACCGTGCCTTTTCTTGTTTGTTCCCAGAAAAATGATCTTTTTTTAAAATTTTTCCGATCTTTTCGTTACTGCTTTATTTTTCAATACGTTACGCAACGTTCATCTTGGCAATAATTTGCTCTACCAAGTTCACTTCCAACGCTACCTCATCACAAGCATGCTGTCGTGGACATTGGTCACAGTCTTTCAGAACTTTCTCAGGCAGCAGCGTCTTCGATGTTGGGATGAAGTCGTGCTTCATAAAGAACTCTGGCGTACGAGTCAGAACGAACACTTTCTTAATTGCCATCTTACGCGCTTTCTCTACCAAGTGTTGAACAATCGCCGTGCCCTGCCCTTGACCTTGCCAGCCCGCTTCAACACCTAGAGAGCGGATCTCAGCCAGTCCTGAGTCATACACATAGAGCGACGCACAACCAGTAACCTCACCATGATGTTCTGCGACGGCGAATGAGCCAATATCACGCACCAGTTCATTGCGGCTACGAGGTAGGTTTTCACCCAGGTTCGCCCAGTAAGCGACCATGCTCTCTAGCGCATCGATATCCGTCAGACGAGCAGAGCGCACTTTCACCGCTGAGTTATCACGCGCTGTGAGACGTTTCTCAGCTTGGTCTACCGCATAAGCGACTTGCTGCGGCGCCACACCACCAAGAGCATTACGCTTCTCTAGACAGCTTTCAATGGTCAGAATGTCGTAAACATCATTCTCAATCACTGCCGAGAACTCTTTGAGCTCCTCAATGGAGAGCTCTTCGAGTGCACAGCCTTTGGCAATCGCGCTCACTACCGCAACACCTACGATATGGTGGGCTTCACGGAATGGAATACCTTTAGCAACTAGGTAGTCTGCAAGCTCGGTAGAGTTTGCGTAGCCTTGCTTCGCCGCTTCTAGCGTACGCTCGCCGTTTACCTTGATACCATCGAAACAGAGCGCGGCCATTTCCATACAGTCACTCCAAGTATCGAGCGCATCGAATAGACCTTCTTTGTCTTCTTGCATATCTTTGTTGTAGGCAAGTGGCAGGGCTTTCACTGTCATCATCATGCTAGCTAGCGAGCCATAAACACGACCGGTTTTACCACGGATAAGCTCTAGAGCATCTGGATTCTTTTTCTGAGGCATCAGAGAAGAACCAGACGTCACGGTATCCGCAAGTTCAATAAAGTTCGACTCACCTGAGTTGTAGAAGATCATATCTTCAGCCAGACGCGATAGGTGCAGCATAGAGATAGAGGCGATAGACATCAGCTCCATCACGTGGTCACGATCGGATACCGAGTCCAAGCTGTTGCGTGTCGCTCTTCTGAAACCTAGGTTATGAGCAAGCTGCTCACGATCCATTGGGTAAGCCGTACCCGCTAGCGCACCTGAGCCCAGTGGACAGGTATCTAAACGCTTAATGGCGTCATCCAAACGAGAGTAATCACGCTCAAACATCTCAACGTACGCTAAGCACCAGTGAGCAAACGTCACTGGCTGAGCCCGCTGAAGGTGGGTATAACCAGGCAGAACGGTATCTTGGTGCGCTCTTGCGACCTCAACCATTTGCGATTGCAGTCTATCGAGACCCAGCAGAAGTTGCTGACCTTGCTGACGACACCAAAGTTTTAGGTCAGTCGCCACTTGGTCGTTACGAGAACGGCCAGTGTGTAGCTTCTTACCTAAGTCGCCCACTTTGCCAATCAGCTGTTGTTCAACCCAGCTGTGGATATCTTCCGCATCCGATCTTAGGATCTGCTTTGGATTCTCCATCACTTCGAGTTTAAGCTCGTTAAGTGCTAGCTCTAGCTTCTGCTGTTCATCTTCAGTCAGAACGCCGACCGAAACCAACGCCTTTGACCAAGCAATTGAGCCAACAATGTCTTGCTCAGCAAGTCGGTAGTCAAAGCGCAATGAATCATTAAAGTCTTTGAATCTCGTATCTGCTGCTTGGGTAAATCTTCCGCCCCATAATGCCATCGTGTCTCTCCTAACTGCTCAGTCTGCGTCGCTGCTTCTGTGGTTACTTATTGTAAGAATAAACCGCTATTCTCGCTGAGTGAATTAAATGCAACTCAGTGTCTTTGTTGATAGGGTTCAAGGTACGACAAACCGAATTAAAAATAAAGTAAAAATTCATTTATTTCACATAAATATTCAAATTAATGCTATTCAGCTTTTGTCGCCCATTTTTATCGTCCAGATAAAAAGAAACCCATTTGATAACAAATGGGTTTCTAGATTTCAATCAGTATGACTAAGCTAAATTATTTTTTCTTTGCTTCGTTCAACGCTCTGATACGGCTTGATAGCGAGTAAAGGCGGATGAAGCCTTCAGCGTGGCTTTGGTCGTACACTTCATCTTCACCGAACGTTGCGAACTCTTCTGAGTATAGGCTGTTTACGCTGCGTTTCTGAGTCACAATCGCTTGACCTTTGTATAGCTTAACCACAACTTCGCCGTTCACGTCTTGTGCCAGCTCTTCCGACGCTGCCAAGATAGACTTACAAAGAGGTGTGAACCAACGACCGTCATAAACAAGGTGTGAGGCTTTCACGCCTAGCTCTTCACGGAACTCAAACGATGTTTTGTCCAGCACTAGCTGCTCAACCGCACGCAGTGCTTCCATCATGATCGTGCCCCCTGGAGTTTCGTAGCAGCCACGAGACTTCATACCGACAAGACGGTTTTCAACGATGTCGATACGACCAACGCCGTGCTTCACGCCTTTCTCGTTTAGGTAAACCAGAGCGTTGTATGGCGTCATTTTCTCACCGTCAACGGCAACCACTTCGCCTTTTGCTACTTCTAGCGTTACGTATTCTGCTTGATCAGGTGCTTGCTCAGGATCCACTGTCCACGCCCAGCAATCATCGTTTGGCGCATTCCATGTATCTTCCAGAACGCCGCCTTCTGTAGAGATGTGCCATGCGTTTGCATCACGTGAATAGATCTTAGTTAGTGAAGCGGTACAAGGGATGTTACGCTCCGCTAGGTAATCTAGGCACTCTTCACGGCTAACGAGATCCCACTCACGCCAAGGCGCAATCACGGTTAGGTCTGGGGCTAAGGCTGCAAATGCACCCTCGAAACGTACTTGGTCATTACCCTTACCTGTACAGCCGTGGCACAGAGCATCAGCACCGACTTTACGCGCGACTTCTACTTGAGCCTTAGCAATAATCGGACGCGCCATTGATGTACCTAGCAGGTACTTACCTTCGTAGTACGCACCCGTTTTTAGCGTTGGGAAGATGTAGTCAGCGACCATTTCTTCTTTCAGGTCAGCGATGTAGCACTCAGATGCGCCAGATGCCTTCGCTTTTTCTTCGATACCTACAAGTTCTTCTTCACCCTGACCAACATCGGCAACGAACGCCACAACTTCACAGTCGTAGTTCTCTTTTAGCCATGGGATGATCACTGACGTATCTAGACCGCCAGAGTAGGCAACAACAACTTTTTTTACAGATGGTTTACTCATGTCTCTCTCCTTGTCCGAGCCTGATTTTGGCGGTCAGCTTCTCGGGTTACTTCACTTTAAATTCGTTAATCGTAAATTTGATAATTCAGTTTGGGACGAACTGTGTGCCGATACTCTGACCTGCAAACAATTCGACTAATTTTTCTGGGTATCGCCATGTCGCCACTTCAATTGGGCGACCTAGGTCATTGGCCGCTTCCAGTGCGGCTTGTACCTTAACAATCATGCCATCGGTAATCACTTTGCCTTCAATCAGCGCATCCGCTTCTTGCTTAGTCAGACTTGGTAGCAGATGACCTTTGCCATCCAGCACGCCACTCACATCAGATAGCAGCACTAATTCTGCATCCAATGCGCCAGCCACTGCCACGGCCGCTTGGTCGGCATTAACGTTCATTAGCTGACCCTGGCTATCTAGACCGATTGAGCTAATGATTGGCAATGCGCCTGCTGCTAAAATCGCTTGTAGAACAGCTGGGTTACCTGGCTTAGCATCGCCTACGGCACCAAGCTCTGGGTCTAGCTCAGTCACTTCACAAAGACCACCGTCAGCAAGACTCAAACCTACCGCATTAAGACCCGCTTTAATCGCATCGCCTTGTAGTAGCTTGTTTGCTGTGCCCGCTAGCGCGCCCGCAATCAAAGGGATCTGATCATAAGGTGTCACACGCAAACCTTGCTTCTTAACAGTCGGAATGTCGAGCTTCTTCATTAGGTCGTCTACGAGATAACCGCCACCGTGAACAATTACGATGCTTCGCTGCGCTTGCTGGCTGTAATCAGAGATAGCCTTAAATAGTTGTCCAAGCGTATCTGAGCACGACAGTGCCGCGCCGCCTAACTTGATCACTAATGGTGTATTTTGCTGACTCATGCTGCTCTCCTCGACTAAACCAACGCGGTTAGCTGTGCAAACTGATTTTTGATGTTCAAACACTGCATCGCTTGACTCGATGCACCTTTTAGCAGGTTATCAATCGCCGACACTACGATGATGTGTTGGCCTTGAACCTTATAACCGATATCGCAGAACGGTGTGTTCTCAACATCTTGAATTCTTGGGATAGTTTCCCCTTTGACGCGTACGCCTGGTTTGCCTTCGTAGGCGGTCGAAAATGCTGATGCAACCTGCTCAGCAGTCACACCGTCGCTGAGCTTCATGGTGATGGTCGCCAAGATACCGCGCTTAAAATTGCCCAGGTGCGGAGTAAAAATCACATCACAACCTAAATGCGTTGCAATCTCAGGTTGGTGTCTGTGATTAAAAATGCCGTATGGCTGAAGGCTGACCTCGCAAAAGCTGTTGGTCATCGATGCTTTACGTCCTGCGCCAGAGACACCGCTGGTTGCGTTGATAACAGGCCACATGGTGCTATCGACAAGACCAGCTTCAAGTAGCGGTTTAATCGCCAGCTGCGAAGCGGTTGGGTAGCAACCCGGTACTGCCACGAGCTGCGCGCTTTCAATCTCTTTTGCGTTCCACTCTGCGAGGCCATACACCGCCTTGTCCAACCAGTTTTCGTGCTGATGCTCAAAGCCGTAGAAGGTGGTATAAAAGTCATCGGCTTTCACGCGGTAAGCGCCTGATAGGTCAAACACTTGGCAACCTTGTGCCAAAAAAACCGGCGCCAAGTCGTGGCTCACTTCGTGGGCTGTTGCCAAAAATACGATGTCACATTCGCTTGCCGCTTTTTGCACATCGACCAGCGGCTGCACTGGCATTTCAACTAAGCCTGCCAACTTACCGTGCAACTGAGAAATCGGTTTGCCTGCATCGACACTATTGGCGGACACGTACAAACCTGATAGCGTGAGCTCTGGGTGTTTGGTCACCATGAGAGCCAGTTCCGCTCCTGTGTATCCTGATGCGCCAATAATAGTGGTTTTTAGCATGACTCTGATTCCGTAAGTAAGTCGATTTAACGTTGTTAGTAAAAACTGCAATTAATGATTATAAATATAGTAAAAATGCCATTAATTGATTTTTTATTCATTTATTTTGATTTAATATGTGTTTTACAGTCTTAAGATTAATCTGTCAACAGTAGAAGCGAAGATAATATGCAATTACCTAGTTTTTTAGAGGTCTACAAAGGCCTGATCAGCACACCTTCGATTAGCTCCACGGACCCAAGCTGGGATCATGGCAACGAGAAAGTGATCGAAAAGCTGGCGACATGGATGAAAGACCTAGGTTTTGAGGTTGAGGTCATCGAGGTTGAACCGAACAAGTTCAATATGATTGCCAAGAAAGGACAAGGCGTAGGCGGTCTACTATTGGCAGGTCACAGTGATACCGTGCCATTTGATGAAGGTCGCTGGAGTTTCAATCCGCACGATCTGACCGAAGCCAACAACCGCTTCTACGGCTTGGGCACCGCAGATATGAAAGGCTTCTTCGCGTTTATCTACGAAGCCGTCAAGAAAATCGATTGGAGCAAGCAAACCAAACCACTTTACGTGTTGGCGACCTGTGATGAAGAAACCACCATGCTGGGCGCAAGGCACTTTACCGACAACGCGCCATTCAAACCGGATTACTGCATTATTGGCGAACCCACCAGTCTAGTGCCTATTCGTGGCCATAAAGGCCATGTGGCCAACGCGATTCGAGTGACGGGCAAATCTGGCCACTCTTCAGATCCAGCATTGGGCGTTAATGCCATCGAAATCATGCATGAAGTCATGTACGCGATGATGAAGCTGCGCGACAAACTAGTAAAAGAGTATCACCACCCTGGCTTCGCTATCCCTAGCCCTACCCTTAACCTTGGTCATATTCACGGCGGTGACAGTGCAAACCGTATTTGTGGCTGTTGTGAACTGCATTACGATGTCAGACCACTGCCGGGCATCAGCTTAGATGGCTTGGATAACCTGTTGCGTGATGCGCTCAAAGAAGTTGAGGCAAAATGGCCGGGACGATTAACGATTACCGCCCTACACGAGCCAATTCCTGGCTATGAGTGCGACCATAAACACCCATTTGTTGGTGGAATGGAAACATTGTGTGAAACCCCATCAGAAACGGTCAACTATTGTACCGAAGCACCATTTTTGCAGCAGCTGTGCCCTACCTTGGTGCTCGGCCCTGGTTCAATAGACCAAGCTCACCAGCCTGATGAGTTTTTGAGCTTTGATTTTATTGACCCGACCATCGATATCTTAGCCAAAGCAATGAAGCAGTATTGCTTCGAATAAACGATATTCTGTAATAAATTTTCAACAATTCAACCTTTTAACTCGACCAAGTGTGCGTTTTTCGTGCCAGCACGATAAATGCAAACTTGGTTTACTTTATTTGACTCGCACTAACATTTTTCGCTAGATTGTGAGGCTGATAAGGAATAACGGATGTAGTTAAATTACAAGGCAGGACGACTATGAACGAAAAATATGCCCCATTGAAGAGCAATGTTAGGATGCTAGGGCACCTGTTGGGTAACACCATCAGGGAAGCGCATGGAGACGAGATCCTAGAGAAAGTAGAGAAGATTCGTAAGCTTTCTAAATCCGTAGTACGCGCAGGCAATGAAGCCGATCGTGACATTCTCATTGAAGAGATTAAAAGCCTGCCAAATGAGCAACTTACTCCAGTCGCTCGCGCATTTAACCAGTTCCTAAACCTCACCAACATCGCTGATCAATACCACACGATCTCGCGCAGCTGCGAAGCCGATGTCTGTGAGCCAGACCCAATCTATACACTGTTTTCTAAGCTTAGCCAGCAAGATGTCAGCAAGTTCGACACGGTTCAGGCCGTTCGCGACCTCAACATCGAGCTTGTGCTGACCGCTCACCCAACAGAAATCACTCGCCGCACCATGATCAACAAGCTGGTCAAAATCAACGAGTGTCTCTCTAAGCTAGAGCTTAACGAGCTGTCTGATAAAGAGCGCAAAAAAACCGAGCGTCGTCTAGAGCAGCTCATCTCACAAAGCTGGCACTCAGATGTGATCCGTCAGCAACGACCAACGCCACTTGACGAAGCAAAATGGGGCTTTGCTGTCGTTGAGAACTCACTATGGGATGCGGTTCCTGAGTTCTTACGTGATTTTGACGAGCGCCTAAAAGGCTACCTAGACGAAGGGCTGCCTATTGATGCGCGCCCAGTACACTTCTCATCTTGGATGGGCGGTGACCGCGACGGTAACCCATTTGTCACACACAAAATTACGCGTGAAGTCATGCTACTGTCACGCTGGAAAGCGGCTGAGCTTTACCTAAAAGATTTCCAAGAGCTCATCACTGAGCTCTCTATGGTGAATTGCAACGATCAGGTTCGCGATCTTGCGGGCGATGCACACGAACCGTACCGCGCTATCCTAAAACCGGTTCGCAAGCTTCTAGTGAACACCATGGAAGTACTTGAAGCGCAAATTAACCATCAAGATGTGCCAAACAAGCCAATCCTTGAAGACATCTCCCAGCTTTGGGAGCCGCTCATGGCTTGCTACAAGTCTCTTCGTGAAAGTGGTATGGCAATCATCGCCGACGGTTCACTGCTCGACACACTTCGCCGCGTGAAGGCATTCGGTGTTCATCTAGTACGTCTCGATATTCGCCAAGAAAGCACTCGTCATTCAGATGTAATTTCTGAGCTAACGCGTCACCTAGGTCTCGGCGACTACGACCAGTGGAGCGAACAAGACAAGGTTTCTTTCCTAATTAACGAGCTAAGCTCGAAGCGCCCATTGCTACCACGTGACTGGGAGCCTTCAGAGCCAGTGCAAGAAGTTCTCGATACTTGCCGAGTGATTGCATCACAATCTCGTGAAGCATTTGGTGCCTATGTGATTTCTATGGCACGCACAGCGTCGGACGTTCTAGCTGTTCATCTTATCCTTCAAGAGTGTGGCTGTAAGTTCCGTATGGACGTTTGCCCACTGTTTGAAACCCTTGATGACCTGAACAACTCAGAAGCGGTCATGAAGCAGCTATTCGATATCGACTGGTATCGTGGCTATATCCAAAACCATCAAATGGTGATGATTGGCTATTCTGACTCAGCAAAAGACGCCGGCGTAATGGCTGCGGGTTGGGCTCAGTACAGCGCGATGGAAAAACTGGTCGCTGTTGGCGAAGAAGCAGGCATCGACATCACGCTGTTCCACGGCCGTGGCGGTACCATTGGTCGTGGTGGTGCGCCAGCGCACGCGGCACTGCTTTCTCAGCCACCGAAGAGCCTTAAAGGCGGCCTACGTGTGACCGAGCAAGGCGAGATGATCCGCTTTAAGCTTGGTCTACCAGAAATTGCAGTCAACAGCTTCAACCTATACGCAAGTGCGATTCTGGAGGCAAACCTAATGCCGCCACCAGAGCCGAAGCAAGATTGGCGCGACCTAATGGAAGTTCTATCTCAAGTCTCTTGCGATGCTTACCGTAAAGTGGTTCGTGGCGAGCCAGACTTTGTCCCATACTTCCGCCAGGCAACGCCTGAACTAGAGCTAGGCAAACTGCCTCTTGGTTCTCGCCCTGCAAAACGTAACCCAAATGGCGGCGTTGAAAGCCTACGTGCAATTCCATGGATTTTCTCATGGAGTCAAAACCGCCTAGTACTGCCTGCATGGCTGGGTGCTGGTGAAGCGATTCAATACTCTATCGACAAGGGCCACCAAGCGCTGCTAGAAGAGATGTGTCGCGAATGGCCATTCTTCTCAACGCGTCTAGGTATGCTAGAGATGGTTTACACCAAGTGTAATATGGAAATCTCTCGCTACTACGATAAACGTCTTGCGGATCCAGAGCTGTTGCCTCTCGGCGACAAACTGCGTGGTCAATTGCAAAAAGACATCGTTGCGGTACTGAACGTAGAAAACCACAACCACCTAATGCAAAGCGATCCTTGGGGACAAGAGTCAATTCGCCTACGTAACATCTATGTTGAGCCACTCAACATGCTGCAAGCTGAGCTTCTGTATCGTACTCGTCAGAGTGAAGAAACAGAGTCTGAGCTAGAAGAAGCACTCATGGTGACCATTGCAGGCATCGCTGCTGGTATGCGAAATACCGGCTAAACGATATATTATTTTACAAAAGAGACAAAAGGTCGCAAGTTGCGGCCTTTTATTTTTACTGGCATACTTACTGAGAGTTTTGTTAGTTTTTTGAAGTGGTATCGCATTCTATTCCACTTTTTGCTTATATAATTCAGATATAATTACATTCCGCTGTTCGATAAAAATAAAATTACGACGTCGACGGCGTTGGTCACATGTTCATGTGGCTGTCTAGGTGACAAAGGCTTTAAACACGGTTATTGGTACCCGCTTTGGCGAGGTGCACTGTTCTTTGCGCGAGTTTCCTGGAATCAACCAAGATTCCAAGGCGCTTGCATGGTGTAATCGTTCAACCACAAACGCACTTAAAAGAACAACATAACTATTACTAAGATTTTGACCATTTGGATTTAAGACATGTCACTACCACACGTTATCCTTACTGTCCTAAGCACTCGTGACGCAACGGGCTACGACATTACTAAGGAATTTTCTGCTAGCATCGGTTACTTCTGGAAAGCAAGCCACCAACAGGTCTACCGCGAACTGAACAAGATGGCGGACAAAGCCCTAGTTACTTGTAAACTTGAACCTCAAGAAGGCAAACCGGATCGTAAAGTTTACTCAATCACAGATGCCGGCCGCAGCGCGCTTGGCGAGTGGTTTGAGCAACCAACTGTACACCCAACCGTTCGTGATGAGTTCTCAGCGAAACTGGCAGCTTGTGCCGTTCAGCCTTCTGCTGCGTTCCGCATCCAACTTGAAGAGCTTATCGAAGAGTCGAAAAAGCTGGTTGCACACTACCGTGAAATTGAAGCGGCTTACTACGCAACACCAAGCACGCTTGAGAAACACGCGCGCCTCGAGCGCCTAACTCTTCGCCGTAACCTACTTGCACGTCAAGCATGGTTAGACTGGGCAGAAGAAGCACTCGCGGAACTAGAAGCGCTGGCGTAATCCAGTTCTGAGTTAACGCATAAAAAAACGCCAACCTTTTCAGATTGGCGTTTTTTATTTGTCATTGAATAAGCATTTATGCTTCTGGACGAACACCGAGCGTATGGCACAGTGCGTAAGTCATCTCTGCGCGGTTTAGTGTGTAGAAGTGGAAATCCTTCACACCTTCACGGCTAAGTACACGAACCATGTCGATAGCTTGGCTCGCACCCACCAATTGGCGGGTCATTAGGTCATCATCTAGACCTTCAAACTGCTTTTGCATCCAACCCGGCACTTTCACCTTGTTCATGGCTGCAAAGCGCGACGCTTGCTTAAAGTTAGTTACAGGCAGAATACCCGGAACAATCTCCACATCAATACCTGCCGCCACACAGCGGTCACGAAAACGCAGGTAGCTTTCAACATCAAAGAAGAACTGCGTAATCGCACGGTTAGCACCAGCATCGACTTTACGTTTTAGGTTAAGAAGATCCGCCTGAGCGCTTTTCGCTTCTGGGTGAACTTCTGGGAAGGCTGCGACTGAGATATCAAAATCATGGCGAGATTTTAGTAGCTCCACCAAATCAGACGCATACATATCAGGCTGACCGCCACCTTCTGGAATATCACCACGCAGCGCAACGATGTTCTTGATGCCGTTCGCCCAGTAATCTTCTGCAATATCGATAAGCTCATCACGAGACGCATCAATACACGTTAGGTGCGGCGCTGCCACAAGACCAGTCTCTGATTTGATTTCTTTGATGATAGAGTGGGTACGATCACGCTCACCAGAGTTAGCACCGTACGTCACAGAAACAAACTTAGGCTTAAGTGTTTTTAGGCGGTGAACCGATTTCCACAGCGTCTCTTCCATTGTCGGCGTGCTCGGCGGAAAGAACTCGAATGAAACATTAATATTGTCCGAAAGCTCAGCAATATTCTGGTTCAAAGCATCGATGTGGCCTGCGTGTGTGTATCCCATGGTCCTCTCCCTAATCACCAAGATTGGTTATCCCATCCAATCTCAGATAAAACCTGTCTGTCTTTAAATGATGATTTTTAATTTTTGACGTTTAGACGTCTATATGTCTACAGAATGAAATGAATAGGTTTTAAAGTCAATAGAGGGATTATGAATTTTTTTCATGTGGTGAGTTAGGGAAATTGAAGATCACAAACAAAAACAGGGAAACGATTTCTCGTTTCCTGTTTTTGTTTAGAAGAAGCTCGACATCAAATTCAAATCCGACTGAATCGCCCCAGCCGTCACTTCACGACCCGCACCAGGGCCACGAATCACCAACGGGTTATCTTTATACCACTTGCTCTCTATCGCAAAGATATTGTCACAAGGCAGAAGATTCGCCAGCGCATGCTCTTTCGATAGCGCTTCAATTCCTACTCGCGCTTTACCCTGTCTATCAAGACGAGCAACGTAACGCAACACCTTCTCTTCACGCTGAGCTTTCTCTAAGCGTTCTTGTAGAATTTCACTTAACAAGGAAGCTTGTTCAAAGAATCCTTCAAGCGATAACTCAGCAAGCTCTTCAGGAACTAAAGACTCCACTTCAACCGCGTCAGGTTCAATATCCAATCCCGACTCGCGCGCTAAGATAACCAGCTTGCGCATCACATCAGAACCATCAAGGTCTGAGCGCGGATCAGGCTCGGTTAAGCCCTGCTGCCATGCTAGATCTACTAGCTCGGCAAAAGGTACTGTGCCATCAAACTGCTGGAACAACCAAGACAAGGTGCCAGAGAAGATACCCGATAGCGCAACAATGTCATCGCCGCTTTCACGCAGATCGCGAACGGTATGGTTTATGGGTAACCCTGCGCCCACAGTGGCGTTATAAAGCCAGTGACGACCGGTTTTTGAGAACGCATCTTGCACCGCATGGTAATCATTGCTTGGTGCTGAGCCGGCAACTTTGTTTGCTGAGATAAGGTGCAGGCCATGCTCTGCAATACTCACATATCTTTCAGCTAGTGCCGCGCTCGCTGTCACATCTAACACTACACCTTCATCATAGCCTTGAAGTCCAGCTAAACGTTGCAGCCAGATGTCACCTTGGTATTCAATCGCTTCATCTTCGTAGCGTGCAAGTACCTGCTGCTCGTCGATACCCTCTTCATCAAACCAATAGGTCTGACTGTCAATAACTGCTACTAGGTTGAAACTCATGCCGCGACGCTTCTCAAGCTCGCTTTTCTGCTCTTTGAACAGCTCTAACCAGCTTGAGCCAATGTTACCTTTGCCACACAGCGCTACCGCAACGCGCTTTTGCGCTTGGAATAGTTGTGTGTGTACCGATTTCACTAGCGGCTGAATGTCTGATTTGCGTAGTACAGCGGCAAGACTCAATTGCGACTCGGCTTCTGAGAAAAACTCTACAGGGGCATGTTTTAGCTGCTGATAAAAACCAAAGCAATGGTTGGCGTTTTTAGTCACACCAGCGCCAACAGCGGCCAACATGGAGTAACCTTCTTTAAGTTTTATCTCGGCTTCAATCGCGAGATCTTGCAGTTCAGTGAGAGCACCAGAGGCAATCTCAGCGGTGTAAGCAAGACGGAGTCGATGTTGGTCAGCTTGCGCTTCAAACGCCAACGGCGCCAATTGTGCGCGCTTCAGACCGTTAAGTACTTCCGTTTGAGCTCGCTCAAAGTCATGACCAGCAGCGAAAGCCAGCTCAATCAGTAATACTTCATCAAGCGAGGTGATAATCTTTGCACCACGTCCAGAGGCCAGCACACGCTCAATACGCGTTGAGCCCGACTCCGGCTGATAACTGCAGCGAAGACTCAAATCCATGGCACTTTGTGCCACAGGCTGGAGTGTACGACTGTGAAGTACAGGGGCGGCTAACCGCGCCAACTCGCTGGCTTCATCCAATCGCAATAGTGGCAACAAGCAGGCATCATTAACCACACGTGGGTCAGCGCTGTATACGCCTGCGACATCGCTCCAAATCGTCACGCAAGAAACTTCAGCCAATGCGCCAATCACAGTCGCGGAATAGTCAGAGCCATTGCGACCGAGTAGCACAGTTTCACCGCATTCACTTTGCGCCATGAAACCGGTAATCACCACACGGTGATGCGCATGCTGCGCCAATACTTCTTTAATCAACGGATACGATTTAGCGCGATCGACCTCAGGCTGAGTACCAAACTCAGCGCGCAGAAATGCTCTGGCATCTTGTGCGACTGCTGGGAGCTCACTCTGTCTAAGCAGTGCCGCTAAAAGGCGTGAAGACCACACTTCACCATGACCCAGCACAGCTGCGCGCTCGGCATCCGTCAGTGGATAGCTAAGCTCACCCAGCGTACTGAATTCATCTTTCAGCTGAGAGACAAGGCTTTCAGCTTCTTCACCCGTTAACAGCGATTCCACCAGCTCAATCTGAAATTGACGCAGTGCTTGAAGGTGTTCATGGGCAATGCGCCCATCTTTATTCAGTGCATCGAGAAATTCGATAAGACGGTTGGTGGTTTTACCCGCTGCCGAGACCACAATGAGATCTTCCTCATTGGAGTAGTCTTTTAAAATAGAGACGACACGACGATAACACTCAGGATCGGCTAAGCTGCTGCCGCCAAATTTGTGCAACTGCTTGTTACTCTTTCCGCCTAAGGCGCTGCTTAGGGTACTGCTTTGACTCATGCCGGCTTATCCTCCAAACGCAGATGCTTTCTCAAATGCCTGAGCAAGGTCATCAATCAGATCTTGCGCATCTTCCAGGCCAACAGAGAGACGAAGTAGCTGCTGAGATACGCCGGCTTCTGCCAATGCCTCTTCACCCATCGCACGGTGTGTCATAGATGCAGGGTGGCAAATCAGACTTTCTACACCGCCCAATGATTCCGCGAGCGAGAATAACTCTAGCTCACCGACAAAATATTTCAGTTGCTCAAAGCTACCTGCGAACTCAAAGCTCAACATAGAGCCAAAGCCAGACTGCTGTTTTTTAGCAATCTCATGACCCGGATGCTCTGGCAAGCTCGGGTGATAAATCACTTTCACCAATGGTTGCGGCTTAAGAAAATCTAGGATCTGTTGTGAGCTTTCTTCATGAACACGCATGCGAGCGCCAAGGGTGCGAATACCGCGCAGCGTCATGTAACTATCAAATGGCGTGCCCGTCGCGCCGATACAGTTGCCCCACCATGCGAGCTCTTCTGCGTGCTCTTCCGTTTTGGTGATCACCACACCGCCAATCACATCAGAGTGACCGTTGATATACTTAGTGGTGGAGTGGATTACAAAGTCAGCACCCAACTCAAGAGGCTTTTGGTACACCGGTGTCAAAAAGGTATTGTCTACCGCCACTAGCGCGCCCACTTTCTTAGCTTTTTCACACACGGCTGCGATATCAACGACGCGCACTAGCGGGTTGGACGGAGTTTCAAGTAGGATAAGTTTCGGTTTTTTCTCAAGTGCCGCATCAAAAGCTTGCTCATCGCTTTGATCAACAAACTGAACCTTGAAATCCCCTTTTTGTGCACGCGTGTTAAATAAACGGTAAGTACCGCCATAACAGTCGTGAGGAGCAATAATGGTGTCTTCTGGACCTAAGAAAGCCGAAACCCAGAGGTTAAGGGCAGAGGTACCACAGTTAGTCACTACCGCACCTTTACCTGATTCCAGCTCGTACAGAGCGGTTTCTAGTAAACCTCGGTTTGGGTTTCCTGAGCGGGTGTAATCGTAAGTCGGCACTTCCCCAAACGCAGGGAATCCGTAGTTAGTAGAAAGATAAATAGGTGGCACCACAGCGTGATGCTGGGTATCCGATTCGATACCAGTACGTACGGCTATTGTCGCTGGCTTCCGATTGCTCATAGAAACTTCCTTTCTCAGATCGCATGGCTAGAGCCACAGTGTCTACTTTTACCGGTAATATGGGAACCGGCAAACGCCACAAACGTTAAAGAATTAACATTGCATTAAAATAAATGTCCACATTCGTTGCCCCACTTTACTTTCCAAAATGTGAGACGTCAACACTTCTAGACGTCTATATGTCTTTGCTTATGGCGGTAAATCCCGCTAAAATTGCAGCATACTTATTACTACTATTTATGATTAACAGAGCGAAGGTGTGTAATGGCAGATTGGAATGGTGAATACATTAGCCCATATGCGGAGCACGGTAAAAAAAGCGAGCAGGTAAAAAAAATCACAGTGTCTATCCCGCTGAAGGTGCTAAAGGTATTGACCGATGAGCGTACTCGTCGCCAAATCAATAACCTACGCCATGCAACCAACAGTGAGCTATTGTGCGAAGCGTTCTTGCACGCCTACACAGGTCAGCCGCTTCCAACCGACGAAGACTTGAGAAAAGACCGTCCAGACGATATCCCAACAGAAGCGAAAGAGCTGATGACAGCGATGGGGATTGAGTTTGAAGCGTTTGATGAAGAGTAAAGATTAAGAGCGGTCCTATGGTCCTATGGTCCTATGGTAAAGTCGTAAAAAAGCGCATTGGTTCTTTGTCCAATGCGCTTTTTTTATTTCTTTAGAAGTTAAAAAGCTGTTCCCTAGGGCCTAGGACCATAGGACCGCTTTTCCCATCTTTTAATCCATATAGCTTTCAGGCAACTCGATACGAGCTACACCCGATTCAACCGCCGCTTTCGCGACTGCTTTAGCTACACGCGGCAGCAAACGCGGATCCATCGGTTTTGGAATGATGTAATCTTTACCAAAGGTCAGCGCTTCAACACCGGCAGCATCCAGTACGTCTTGTGGTACCGGCTCTTTCGCTAGTTCACGAATCGCTTCTACCGCTGCTAATTTCATCTCATCGTTAATCTCGCTTGCACGCACATCTAGTGCGCCACGGAAGATGAACGGGAAACACAGTACGTTGTTTACTTGGTTTGGATAGTCTGAACGACCCGTACCCATAATCAGATCATCACGAACCTGGTGCGCTAGCTCCGGTTTGATCTCAGGATCTGGGTTTGAACAAGCAAACACAATTGGCTTGTCTGCCATCAACTTAAGTGCTTCTGGTGGCAACAAATCAGGGCCCGATACACCAAGGAATAAGTCTGCACCTTCAATCACATCTTCTAGCGTGCGCTTGTCGGTGTTGTTGGCAAACAGCTCTTTGTACTCGTTAAGATCATCACGACGCGTGTGGATCACGCCTTTACGATCCAGCATGTAGATCTTTTCGCGCATTGCGCCACATTTGATCAAAAGCTCCATACAAGCGATCGCCGCTGCACCTGCTCCTAGGCAGACAATCGTTGCTTCTTTAAGATCTTTACCCTGCAGCTCAATCGCATTGAGCATGCCTGCAGCGGTAACAATAGCAGTACCGTGTTGGTCATCGTGGAATACAGGCACATCACAGCGCTCGATTAGACGACGCTCAATTTCGAAACAGTCCGGCGCTTTAATATCTTCTAGGTTAATACCGCCAAACGTATCTGAGATGTTAGCAACCGTGTCAACAAACTCATCGATAGTGCGGTGTTTGACTTCGATATCAATAGAATCCAGGCCTGCAAAACGCTTAAACAGCAGAGCCTTACCTTCCATTACGGGTTTAGAGGCCATTGGCCCTAGGTTACCGAGACCTAAAATAGCGGTGCCGTTAGAGATCACCGCAACCATATTGCCCTTTGCGGTGTACTTATAAACGTTCTCAGCATTTTGCGCGATTTCACGTACTGGCTCAGCCACACCTGGCTATAGGCCAATGCTAGGTCGGCAGCAGAGTTAGCGGGTTTAGTTAACGCTATTTCAATTTTTCCAGGGACGGGGTTGGCATGGTAATCAAGCGCTTGTTGGCGAAATTCGTCGATTTGATGATCATCGGACATGGTTAGCGATCCTGCATTTTTGAGACTGAATGGTATTGTTTTTTATGAGTATAAACCCGTTAATTTTTATTAGCTTTGCTTCTAAAGGGTTACATACACAGAGTGGGTACATTTGAACGGAGAGGAGGTATCTCAGATGTTCAATACTCTGGCAAAGTTATACCTTGCAAAAACAATACTACGCGAGTTCATCACGGTTTTGAATGGATGGACGAAATGAAAGCAGGAAAAAATTGGAAGTGAGTACCAAAATCAAAGGACTGAGATTGACACATAAAATGGACGCTACTGTTGCCCTAAAAACGCAAAAAGGACGCCGAAGCGTCCTTTTTTAATCTGCAAAAGTAATAATTACTTCTTGCTAGATAGAGCACCGAAACGCTTGTTGAAGCGATCAACACGGCCGCCAGTATCAACGATACGTTGCTTACCAGTGTAGAATGGGTGGCACTTGTCACATACGTCTAGGTGGATAGAATCTTTACCTAGAGTAGAGTTGAATTCGAATGTGTTGCCGCAAGAGCAAGTTGCTGTTACAGCTTTGTATTCTGGGTGGATACCAGCTTTCATGGGAAACCTCAATAATTTAGGCCGTGTCGCCATCCGATTCTAAGCCGGACACCACACGTAGTTAATAAATAGTCGATACCATCGCTTCACACTTTAACAAGAAAGCAAGAAGCCATGCCATCAAGGCGCAGTATAGTAATGAATAGTGCCATGGGAATCAACTAAAATTGCGACTTTTTTCGCCACCTTCGGTGCACCCTAGCCGATAAATTGATTACGCAGTCTATACAAGGCAGCCCATACCGTTAGAATAGACCTCTACTTTATCAATATCGACCTCATTATGCGCCCAAATGTCGCTCGTGTGGCTTTACCTGTGCCACTCGACAAACAGTTCGACTACCTAGTTCCGGCCCACCTATTTCCTGTGGTTGGCGGACGCGTGTCTGTCCCTTTTGGACCAAAGACCTTGGTCGGTATTGTGATAGCGTTCAGCCACGAATCTGAATTCCCGATAGAAAAACTTAAACCAATAAAAGCAGCGCTCGACAGCTCACCTGTCTGGTCTAAACCGCTGTTCGAGCTTATCTCATGGTGCAGCCTTTATTACCAGTATCCGCTAGGGGACACGTTAAGTAATGCCCTACCCGCAGCGCTGCGCAAAGGGAAACCCGCAGAGTTTGCGGCGACTGTTGAATGGCACATCACGGAGTCGGGTAAAAATCAGCTCATCTCTGGGTTTGGTCGCGCGGTAAAGCAAGCCAAGGTCATGAGTATGCTCGAATCAGGCCCATGCTCACATCAAGCCTTTGTCGATAATGATATCAGCACGACCGTACTCAAGACTTTGACAGAGAAAGGCTGGATCACATCCATAGAGAAGCAGACGCAGTCCGCCACTTGGCCAGAGGCGATCTGCAACGATCCGCTCGATCTTCGCCTAAATGCCGAGCAGGCAGTGGCTATCGCTTCCGTGAATAGCCAGGCCGAATTTGGTTGCTATCTACTTGAAGGGGTGACAGGCTCAGGTAAGACCGAAGTTTACCTACAAATGATTAAGCCCGTATTAGAGCGTGGCCAGCAAGCTTTGGTTCTCGTGCCGGAAATCGGTCTCACGCCACAGACTATCAACCGCTTTCGTAAACGCTTTAATGTGCCTATTGAGGTCATCCACTCCGGACTCAATGACACTGAGCGTCTCAACGCTTGGTTAAGTGCACGTGATAAGGTCGCTGGCATTGTTATCGGCACTCGCTCGGCACTGCTAACACCGTTTGCCGATCTCGGTATCATTATTGTCGATGAAGAGCACGATACGTCCTACAAACAGCAAGATAGCCTTCGTTATCATGCTCGCGACGTAGCAGTGATGCGAGCGAACAAAGAGCAGATCCCTATCATTTTGGGCTCTGCAACGCCGTGTATCGAAACGCTGCAAAACGCACTCGCTGGAAAGTATCATCATTTGATCCTCAGTCAGCGCGCAGGACTCGCCGTTCCGACCACAAACAAGGTGATTGATGTCAAAGGTCAGTTTCTCGAAGCTGGACTCTCGGCACCACTTATCGCAGAGCTGCGCCGCCATTTAGAGGCGGGCAATCAGGTAATGCTATTCCTCAACCGCCGTGGATTTAGCCCTGCTCTGATGTGCCACGAATGTGGCTGGACAGCAGAGTGTCACCGCTGCGATGCGTACTACACCTATCACCAATCAAGCAATGAAATTCGCTGCCACCATTGTGGCTCGCAGCGCCCTATCGTTCATCAGTGTGAAGGCTGCGGATCGCATCAATTGGTCACTGTGGGCGTGGGGACTGAGCAATTAGAGGCGCAGCTAGAGAGCTTATTTCCCGAATACAATACCATTCGTATCGACCGTGACAGCACTAGGCGCAAAGGCAGCCTAGAGGCCGCATTAGACGCTATCAAGAAGAATGAGTATCAAATCTTGATTGGTACCCAAATGCTCGCTAAAGGGCACCACTTCCCTAATGTGACGCTTGTGGCGCTGTTGGATGTCGATGGTTCGCTGTACAGCAGTGACTTCCGAGCCTCGGAAAGGCTGGCACAACTCTTTATCCAAGTCGCAGGTCGCGCAGGTCGCGCCAGCAAGCCAGGCGAAGTACTGCTACAAACTCACCACCCAGAACATCCATTGCTGCAAAGCTTGCTGCATAAAGACTACCGACACTTTGCGGAAACGGTGATTGAAGAACGTAAACTAGCCAAGTTGCCACCATTTAGCTTTTTGACTTTGGTTCGCGCCGAAGCCAACAACAGTAACGATGTCGAGAACTTCTTAAGGCAAGTACGCTACTCATTGGAAGCACATCCGCTATTTGATAACGCGTGCATGGTACTTGGCCCAACCCCTGCCCCAATAGCAAAACGCGCCGGAAAAGCGCGCTGGCAATTAGTGCTGCAAGTGCCGAGTCGACCACAAATGCAGAAGATCATCAGCGCGGCTAAACCTGTCATTGCTCAGTTGCCTTTAGCAAAAAAAGTGCGCTGGTCACTCGATGTTGAGCCACAAGACCTCAGCTAGATGTGAATTCTCAACCAATGCTAGGGCTAAGGCACCGGGCAAAATGGTTAATGACAAAACCATAAGCGGTGCTACTTGTGATATGCTTCACAATTGTTTTGCAAAATCTGTTAATCAGGCCGTAACTTTCATTCGAGAAATGAATAATATTTAGTATTGGTTCATGATTGTAAAAATAGATCTTATAAGTCTATTTACTAGATAAATTAATCATTTAACACAGGAATAACCTACAGGGAAAGATAACAATAAATAATAGAACTTCCCGATAGGTTCAGACATACAGAGAGAGGACACACGTTTATGGCGACAATGAAGGATGTTGCCCAGCTTGCAGGCGTCTCAACGGCTACGGTTTCGAGAGCTTTGATGAACCCAGAAAAAGTGTCATCTTCTACGCGTAAACGTGTTGAAGATGCTGTTTTGGAAGCTGGTTATTCTCCCAATTCACTCGCACGCAATCTTCGCAGAAATGAATCCAAAACCATAGTGACGATTGTACCCGACATTTGCGACCCGTATTTTTCCGAGATCATTCGTGGTATTGAAGATGCCGCAATGGAACATGGTTACCTGGTGTTACTGGGCGACAGTGGTCAGTCGAAAAAACGTGAAACCTCATTTGTAAATCTCGTGTTTACCAAACAAGCTGATGGAATGCTGCTACTCGGCACGGACCTTCCGTTTGATATCAGTAAGCCAGAGCAAAAAAACCTGCCACCCATTGTGATGGCGTGCGAATTTGCACCAGAGCTTGAGCTACCAACGGTTCATATTGATAACCTCACCTCAGCATTTGAGGCCGTTAACTACCTTTCTAATTTAGGTCATAAGCGCATTGCACAAATCGCCGGTCCTGACACCGCGTTTTTGTGTCGCTTTAGACAGCAAGGCTATCAGCAAGCGCTGCGCCGAGCGGGCCTGCCGATGAATCCAGCCTACACAGTCAAAGGTGACTTCACATTTGAAGCGGGCGCGCGATTGGTTCGTACCCTACTCGCTCTACCTGAGCCGCCGACTGCAATATTCTGTCACAACGACGTGATGGCGATTGGCGCAATGCAGGAAGCGAAGAAGCTCGGATTGCGAGTCCCTCAAGACTTATCGGTAGTGGGTTTTGATGATATTCAATTTGCTCAATACTGCGATCCGCCGCTAACCACCGTCTCTCAGCCGCGCTATGAGATTGGCCGCCAAGCGATGTATATGATGCTTGAAGTACTCAAAGGCGCAGACGTTCGTGCAGGCTCTCGCTTATTGGATACCGAACTTGTGATCCGCGACAGTGCGGCTCCTCCAAGAATCTTATAGTTGGCACGATACTGACTTGCAACTTGACCTTGCGGTATTTACCATGAGGTCAGTGAGTTATTTCAATCAGAACCAATCTAAGTGGCAAACCGAGACTATGTAAGACGGGGCAAAGGCACCAGCCGTCGCCCTGCAAAAAAGAAAACTTCCGGTAAGAAACCCTGGCGCAGTGGCTTGCTAGCGATTTTGCTCGCCAGTGGCTTTGGTTACGGGTTGTACCTACTAAGTAACGACCCTGAGCCAGCCAAACCCGCTCCTGTGGCCACCAAACCAGCACCAAAGCCGAAACCTAAGCCGGCGAAACCAATCCCACCACCACCTGAAGAAAAGTGGGACTACGTGGAAACCTTACCAAAGCGTGAGGTTGAGGTGAAAGCCAAAGAGCAAGTGGTTTCTAAAATCCCTTACATCATGCAGTGCGGCGCCTACAAAACGCTAGCACAAGCGGAAGCTCGTAAGTTGGACATTGCCTTCCAAGGAATCTCAAGCCAAATTCGCAAGAAAGAAAACAGCAGCTGGTTTAGAGTCGTACTGGGTCCATACAAGCTGAAACGCGATGCTGAGCGTGATAAGCATAAGTTGCAGCGCGCTAAGATCGAGCCTTGTGCTATTTGGAAGGAAGCGCAGTAGGTTTTTGGGGTCCTATGGTCCTATGGTCCTATGGTCCTATGGTCCTATGGTCCTATGGTCCTATGGTCCTATGGTCCTATGGTCTACAAAACCATAGGGCCTCAAAACTATCTAGTTTAATACACTGCTCGTTCCCCTCAGGCCACAGGGCCATAGTCCCGCTCTTAAACCGCTCTTCCCTCCCTTGAATTCCATTCCTCGCGTCCACATATCCATTCCATAACCAAATTAAAACCAATAAGAGGCAAACGTCGTGACTACTATTGTATCTGTACGTCGTAACAACAAAGTCGTGATCGCGGGTGATGGACAAGTATCCCTAGGCAACACCGTAATGAAAGGCAATGCCCGCAAGGTTCGTAGACTCTACAACAACCAAGTACTCGCAGGTTTTGCTGGCGGTACGGCTGATGCGTTTACTCTGTTTGAGCGTTTTGAAAGCAAGCTGCAAATGCACCAAGGCCACCTAACCAAAGCGGCGGTTGAACTTGCTAAAGACTGGCGTAGCGACCGTGCACTTCGCAAACTAGAAGCGCTATTAGCGGTAGCGGATGAAACCGCTTCACTGATTATCACCGGTAACGGTGACGTGGTTCAGCCAGAGAATGACCTGATTGCCATTGGCTCAGGTGGTAACTTTGCGCAAGCAGCTGCGACTGCACTGCTTGAAAACACTGAATTAGACGCGCGCGAGATCGCAGAGAAAGCACTTAAGATTGCTGGCGATATTTGTGTGTTCACCAACCATCACCACACTATTGAAGAACTAGAAAGCGACGCGTGATTCGCGCGTTCCAAAAACCAAATAGTGTCTGATTTTTTGTAAGGAATTAATTATGTCTGAGATGACCCCTCGCGAGATTGTTCATGAGTTAAACCGCCATATCATTGGCCAAGACAAAGCTAAGCGCTCTGTTGCTATCGCACTGCGTAACCGCTGGCGTCGCATGCAGCTTGAAGAGAGCTTGCGTGTAGAAGTGTCACCAAAGAATATCTTAATGATCGGTCCAACGGGTGTGGGTAAAACCGAGATTGCACGCCGCCTAGCGAAACTAGCTAATGCTCCGTTTATCAAAGTCGAAGCCACCAAGTTCACCGAAGTCGGCTACGTGGGTAAAGAAGTAGAAACCATCATCCGTGACCTCACAGATGTGGCGATCAAGATGACCCACCAGCAAGCGATGGAAAAAGTGAAATTCCGCGCCGAAGAGCAAGCGGAAGAACGTATTCTTGATGCCCTACTACCACCAGCACGTGATGCTTGGGGTCAAAACGAGCAACCAGATGACTCTTCTTCTAACACTCGCCAAATCTTCCGCAAGAAGTTGCGCGAAGGCAAGCTTGATGACAAAGAAATCGACATCGAAACCGCCGCACCTCAAATGGGCGTAGAGATCATGGCGCCTCCTGGTATGGAAGAGATGACAAACCAGCTGCAAAGCATGTTCCAAAACCTTGGTGGTGACACCAAGAAGAAGCGCAAGCTAAAAATCAAAGATGCTTTCAAAGCCCTTGTCGAAGAAGAAGCTGCGAAGCTGGTCAATCAAGAAGAGCTAAAAGAGCAAGCGATCTACAACGTTGAAAACAACGGTATCGTGTTTATCGATGAGATCGATAAAATCTGTAAGCGTGGTGAAGCATCAGGCCCAGATGTATCACGTGAAGGTGTACAGCGCGATCTACTGCCACTGATTGAAGGCAGCACCGTTTCAACCAAACACGGCATGGTGAAAACAGACCACATCCTGTTTATTACCTCTGGTGCGTTCCAAGTGGCTAAGCCATCCGATCTTATTCCGGAGCTACAAGGCCGCCTGCCAATTCGTGTAGAGCTAGAAGCGCTAAGCAGCGATGACTTTAAACGCATCCTAACCGAGCCAAAAGCCTCACTGACAGAGCAATACATCGCGCTGATGAAAACGGAAGAAGTCGATGTTGAGTTTACCACCGACGGCATCCAACAGATCGCGGATGCAGCGTGGACAGTGAACGAAACGACCGAGAACATCGGTGCGCGTCGCCTTCATACTGTGATGGAGCGTCTAATGGATGAGATTTCATTTGAAGCGACCGACAAACCTGGTTCTAAACTGGTGATTGACTCAGGCTACGTGAAATCGAAGTTAGGTGAGTTTGTTGAAGATGAAGATTTGAGTCGCTTTATTCTTTAATTTCTCCTTAACAGCTAAAAAACGGCACTCATCGTGCCGTTTTTTTATTCACCAAAGCTCGTGACTTAAATCCTTCCAGTAAGGATTATTCGTCGTTACCAAGTCATTCTTCCAAGCCCGTTTCCACTGGCGCAATTGCAACTCTCTTGAGGCTGCCTCCTCCATCGTTTCATACCACTCATAATGTACAAGCTGATTAACTTGATACTTCTTGACGATGCCTTCCGTCACACCGTGTTTGTGTTTCCAAATGCGCTTCGAAAGGTTGGATGTCACACCGATATAAACCACGCCACGCCCTTTCGAGGTGGTAATGTAGACGCACGGTTTTTTAGTTTTTTTTGCGTTCATTATGTTCTCGTTTTCTCCTAGCCAGGCGCCACATGCTATACCGCTTGACCATGGCGATTTTCAGCGCACTTCACACATCCCCCAATATCATACTAATCCCATACTAAGACCATAAGTTGCGTGTGTATTTAGCCACTTCCCATTTTGCCGTATACTTACTTTAAACAGTTAATTCGTAGCGTAATCATGACTTCTTCTTTTCGTATTTGGCTCGATGCCGCAAGACCTAAAACATTGCCCCTGGCGCTGGTTTCTATCATCACCGGCAGTGCCCTTGCCTTTTCCAAAGGCGAGATGTCATGGAGTGTTGCACTGCTCGCGCTGCTGACGGCAACTTTGCTACAAATCCTATCTAACCTCGCTAATGACTACGGCGATGCAGTGAAAGGCACCGACAATGAAAACCGGCTGGGGCCGATGCGCGCCATTCAGTCGGGAGAGGTTACTCAGCTAGAAATGAAAAAAGCCATCATTCTGAATGTGGTGCTGACGGTCGCTTCCGGGTTATTTTTGGTGCTACACGCCCTTGAATCGCTGCAAAACATCCTCGCCTTTATCGGTCTAGGCGTGCTCGCTATTGCCGCCGCTATCGCCTACACCGTTGGTAATAAACCTTATGGCTATGTAGGACTTGGTGACATTTCAGTGTTTATATTCTTTGGTTTACTTGGTGTCTCTGGAACTTATTTCCTTCATACCGGCCACCTAGACACGCTGCTCTTTTTGCCAGCCATTGGTTGTGGCTTACTCGCCGTTGCAGTACTTAACGTCAACAACATGCGCGACATCGAAAACGACAGCGCATGCGGTAAACGTACCGTTGCAGTGCGTCTTGGTGAGCGCAAGGCCAAGTTGTATCATTTTGCCCTACTCGCTGTCGCTGTGAGCGCGTTTGCGATGTATCTGTCAGTCCAGCAGTCACCAATTTGGATAAGTCTGCCTTTTGTACTGAGTCTAGTGGTTGTCATCAAACACGGTACCGCGGTATGGCAGACCACACAGCCAGCGCAGATCGCCCCAATGATGCCTATCGTGGTTAAGTGCTCATTAGTCACCAACATCTTGTTTTCTGGTGTGGTTATAGCTCAAACTCTGATCACTTAATTGAGCCTTGTCATTGCATTGACCTATTCAACCGATATACTCGATTTATCCCTTTTTGAAAACTGCATAGAAGAGCCGCCATGGAATACAGTACTTCAGCCCTATGTGATATCTACCTAGATCAAGTAGATGTTGTCGAGCCAATGTTTAGCAATTTTGGCGGCAGAGCCTCATTTGCAGGTCAAGTGACCTCCGTAAAATGCTTTGAAGATAACGGTGTAATCCGTGACATTTTAGAGCAAGACGGCGTGGGTCGTGTTCTGCTGATTGATGGCGGTGGTTCACTGCGAAAAGCCCTTATTGATGCGGAAATCGCTCAATTGGCAGAGGACAACGAGTGGGAAGGCATTATTGTCTATGGCTGTATTCGCGAAGTTGATGAGCTTGAAGACATGAATTTGGGCATTCAAGCACTAGCCTCTATTCCTGTCGGTGCCGCGCAATCAGATGTCGGGGAAGTGGATGTGCCAGTCAACTTTGGCGGCGTGACTTTCTTGCCTGAAGATTATGTGTATGCCGACAACACAGGGATCATCTTGTCACAAGAGCCACTTGATGTGAGCTTTGAAGACGAAGAGACTGAAGAAACCGAAGAGTGATTCAATCACCACGGTAAACAAGACATGAACAAAAAACGGGAGCATCACTGCTCCCGTTTTTTGTATCTATCGCTTTAAATGCTAACGAACTGACTCCACAAAGAACCTAGTCATTACCAAACAAGTCACGCGTATAAACCTTATCCGCGACATCTTCCAACTCAGGCAGCATGCGATTAGAGATAATCAAGTCAGCTTCTTGTTTAAAAGCATCCACATCTTGGATAACGCGCGAATGGAAGAAATGCTCTTCTTTGAGAACAGGTTCATACACGATGACCTCAATACCCTTGGCTTTCAAACGTTTCATAATGCCCTGAATACTCGATGCTCGGAAGTTATCCGAACCCGACTTCATGATCAAACGATACACACCGACAACCTTTGGGTTGCGCTTCATAATCGACTCAGCAATAAAATCCTTACGCGTACGGTTCGCATCCACGATGGCGCCGATAATGTTGTTCGGTACTTCTTGATAGTTCGCTAAAAGCTGCTTGGTGTCTTTTGGCAAACAGTAACCGCCATAACCAAACGATGGATTGCAGTAGTGACCACCGATACGAGGGTCCAGTGCCACACCTTCAATGATTTGACGCGTATCCAGCCCCAAGGCTTCAGCGTAAGAGTCTAACTCGTTAAAATACGCCACACGCATCGCTAGATAGGTGTTAGAGAACAGCTTCACCGCCTCAGCTTCCGTCGAGTCGGTATACAGTACATCGATGTTTTCTTTCTGTGCGCCCTCTACCAACAAGTCACCAAACACCTTGGCGCGCTCACTGCGTTCACCAATAATGATGCGCGATGGATTAAGGTTGTCATACAGAGCACTGCCTTCACGTAAAAATTCAGGAGAGAAGAACACATTTTCGGTGCCAAGCTCTTCACGAACGCGAACCGTGTAGCCTACCGGAATGGTTGATTTAATAACAATCACTGCATCCGGGTTTACCGCGATCACATCTTTAATGACTGCCTCAACAGAACCCGTATTAAAGTAGTTGGTCTGAGGGTCATAATCGGTCGGCGTTGCTACAATCACGTAGTCAGCACCGCGATACGCTAACTCTTTGTCCAGCGTAGCAGTGAAGTTGAGATCGTCACGCTTTAGAAACGCTTCAATTTCGCTATCGACAATCGGTGATTGCCCGTTGCACAGCATCTCTACTTTTTCCGCATTGATGTCGACCGCTACTACCTCATGATTCTGAGCCAGCAACATCGCATTCGAAAGACCTACATAGCCTGTGCCAGCAATTGCAATTTTCATATTAAATCTCGAATTTAGATAATTTGTCAAAAGTCTACAGACAGCCATTCAAACTGGCAACCTAACACGCTTGCATTTGATGACACTAAAGTGATTGACTGACCCAACTAACGTATGCGATCTCCCGCTCCTTTACCAACTGCAGTAGCAATAATGAGCCGAATATACTGAGATAGTGAGTGGTTACTTATCATTCTCGCGTCTACTTGTGCCAGCTTCTTCGGCTCGGACATATCGATACCATTTACTTGAGCAAGTCCCGTTATTCCGGGTAAAACAGTATCCACACCCAGCTTTTGTCGCTCTTCAATCAGCTCTTTCTGGTTAAACAAACACGGTCTCGGCCCCACAAAGCTCATCTCTCCTTTAAGGACATTGACCAATTGCGGTAATTCATCCAACTTGCTCTTTCTAAGAAATGCCCCTAGTTTGGTGACAGATTGCGCGTCAACCATGTGGGTAGCCACTGATTGGGTCGTCACAGCCATAGTGCGAAACTTATATAAAGTGAATGCCTCGCCGCGTCGACCTACTCGGGTTTGACTGAAAATAGGAGAATCACTTTCAAACCTTCCTAACACATACACGACAGCCATCACTGGCCAAAGTAGACACAAGCCTATAATAGCGAAACTGATATCGATAAGTCTGATTAGAGGTGAATTCATTTTTTGTTACTATCCTTTACCGTTTTGGCAATTCCCTGTTCAAATGAATAAGGAGGAACCCAATTTAACGTTTGTTTTATATGGCGAATATCAAACTGAAGATTACTAAACAAGCGCTCAGCTATCATTGGTTTACCCACCAATTGCAGTAGTACTTTGAGTAGTTTTACCGGAACGGGCACTAACAAAGTTCGAGATTCATAAGCCTTAACCAACGCTCTTAACAATTGCGTGGTTGATACATCTTCATCATCAGAGACCAAAAACGTTTGGTTTGCAGCCAAAGGATGCGCGATACAGAGACTGATCGCATCGCACAGGTTGTCTATCGAAATAAGGGAACGTTCATTGTTTATCGCCCCGAAAGGCAGAGGTAAACCGAGTCGACTTAGCTTCATCAAAGCCGCAAAATTCGCTTTCACCTCCGCACCATAGACTAATGGCGGTCGGATTATGACCACTTCCATGCCAGACTCTTCACTGATTTGAATCAGCGCCAGCTCAGCTTCGTACTTACTTAACGCGTAATGATCAGTGGGTACTTTGATGACATTTTCATTAAGCGCATAACCGGCTGCACTCATCTCACCATTCACTTTTGCGCTACTAATAAAAATAAAGCGTTTAACGCCCGCTGCTACCGCCTGCTTTGCCAACTCAATGGTAGCAGTGGTGTTAACTTTGCGATATTCCTCTAGCGGGCTACTCGCCTCATCATTAAGAATATGAGCACGCGCAGCACAGTGAATAACCACTTCAACCTGCCGCTTACTAAGCTCTTGCACGACATCAAAAGGCTTCGAGAGATCCAAGTTTATCTCTGATTCATGAGAGACTTTTCTGCACATTGAGAACACTTCAACCGGCTGATTTCTTTCAAGCTGTTGAACCAACGCCTTACCCAAAAATCCAGTTGTCCCTGTTACCGCTACTTTGTCCACTCGTATCTCTATTATTGCGTCTATGTCGGGCCCCATTATGCAAAAAAACGCGGGTAAAATCTGCCAAATCTTTTTCCAGAATGCTATGGCCGTTGTGAGTCATCTCATAAATCTTGTCGCTCACAAACCTCGCCGCCCCCTAGGAAACTAGCCAGCCTTGCCAACTAAGGGTAAAATCAGAAGAAAACAATACCCATAAACACAGTTGCTTCTAGGTTACACATGCTATCTCACACTCCCTTTAACTTCTTGCTATCTGCGGATAGAAGACTAAAGCGAACAATTACAATTACATACGACGTGGTTGCTATCGCTTTCTCTTTGTATCTTGCGATTGCTTTACGTCTCAATGTGTATACGTTTGACCTGGATTTTCGAGAAGCACTGACCCTACTGTCTACTATCGTTGTTACTATTGGCTGCTTTATCAAGTTAGGAATGTATCGCGCGGTATTGCGCTACATGATGCTCCCTGCATTAAGTCATATTTTTCTAGCGGTATTCTTTTCTGCTATCACACTCGCTTTGTCTGGCTTCTTTTTTCACACGTTTATTCCACGAAGCGTCCCGTTTATTTATGCTGGCCTAGCCATACTCACACTAGGTTTCCCAAGGGTATTGATTCGATCCGTGTACTACCAACTGTACAAACGGAAAAAAGCTAATGTCTTCATTTATGGAGCGGGCTCCGCGGGCCGAGATCTTACCTACGCATTGATTCAAGGCGAGGAATACCACCCGGTAGCGATTCTTGACGATGACCCTGCAAAAATCGGACAAATCTTTTTTGGTATACGTGTTTACCCAAGCTCAGAATTTCACGAGCTAGATAGTCTTTACAGCCCCAAAAAGGTTCTCCTTGCGGTCAATAATATTTCCAAAGGTGAAAGGCTGCGCCTACTAGAAAAACTATCACATTGGCCTGTAGAAATATTATCAGTCCCTCGGTAGAGGACATAGCTCTGGGCAAAGCAGAATCTACTGAAGTCAAAGAACTGGATATTGCCGACCTATTAGGTCGTGAAGCCGTAGAACCAGACATGGCACTTATGGCTAAGAATATTGAAGGAGCAAGCGTGATGGTAACCGGAGCCGGAGGCTCCATTGGTTCGGAGCTTTGCCGTCAAATCCTGCGCCTAAAGCCGAAATCCCTGGTTCTTTTTGAGCTCAACGAATACAACTTGTACAAGATTGATCAGGAGCTCTCTGCCATTAAGAACAGGCTTAACATGAATGTGGTTATCACTCCCGTATTGGGCTCAGTTCAGCGTCAAAACCGTCTAGAAAAAACCATGGTTGCGCACGGCGTCAACACCGTTTTTCACGCTGCTGCCTATAAACACGTACCACTGGTGGAAAGCAATATAGTAGAAGGGGTGCGCAATAACGTCTTTGGCACCCTATACTGCGCGCAAGCGGCGATTAACTGTAAGGTACAAAACTTTACATTGATCTCTACAGACAAAGCGGTCAGACCAACCAATGTTATGGGTGCAACCAAGCGCATGGCAGAATTGGTCCTCCAAGCACTTGCAGACAAACAACATGGCACCACCTTCACCATGGTTCGCTTTGGAAACGTACTCGGCTCATCGGGATCAGTAGTACCTCTGTTTAAACAACAAATCCGTCAAGGAGGGCCTGTCACTGTGACCCACCCTGATATTATTCGTTACTTTATGTTGATTCCCGAGGCCGCTCAGTTAGTCATTCAAGCGGGGGCTATGGGCCATAATGGGCAAGTTTTTGTCTTGGATATGGGAGATCCAGTGAGAATTCTGGATCTCGCCAAACGAATGATACACTTGATGGGTATGAGAGAGCAGATTGATGAATGCGGTCAGGAAGGTGACATCACTATTAAGTTTACTGGTTTGCGTCCTGGCGAGAAGCTATATGAGGAACTCCTGATTGGCGACAATGTGGAAGGTAGCGGTCATAACAAAATAATGACCGCTAGAGAGGAAAAGCTAACCTGGAATCTAATGGAGTCTCTCTTATCCGAGCTTGATGACTGCTGTCATAATTTCGATGAAGATTGCATTACGCGGTTGTTGCTGAATGCACCTACTGGATATCAACTTCAAAAGCCTCTATAAACCGAGTAGATCGTTGTACACTTGTTGAGTTCTTTCAAACACCATCTCTTGCGAGAACTCTCTTTCAACTTTTTTCCTACCACAGCTCCCAAAATCAATCAGCTTATTTCTATCTAAAAGTAATTTTTGCAGATTGTCCGCAAGAGAAACGGTGTCCCCTGGTTCAGCGAGCAAACCATTTTTCCCATGCGCTACAATTTCCCTACAACCTTGAACATTGGTTGTGACAATGGCTCGCTGACAAGAGGCCGCTTCAATCAAAATTCGTGGTACACCCTCACCATACGTTGTCGGCAGGCAAACAATATCGTTATTTCCAATTAATCTTGGCATATCCTGTACATTACCGAGCCAATTAATCGTGCCGTCGCTAGACCACTGCTCGATCTGACACAAAGGTATCGCGGAGGATACATCGCTATCTACGATTCCTGCTACATTGAGAGTAAAATCGACACCTCGCTTCGCTAAAATATTTTTAGCATCAACCAGGCAGTGAAGCCCTTTGTCTTTAAGAAGGCGAGCCGCAAAGAGCACACTTTTATTTATTGGAGGAGAAGAAGGCCCAAAACGAGTTAAGTCGATACCCGCTCCTTTAATTACGGTGCCATTTGAGTATTTCAGGATACCAATATCCGTGAATAAATTATAATCTTCACTATTCTCAAAAACAAACCGTGATTTTCTGGTTGAAATCAGCCTTAGTAGAACTGTTACAAAACCTCTCAAAAGAACAAACTTTAATGAAGTAGAACTAAAAACAGCTCCTAGACCTGTAACACTGTAAATGATAGGTCTATCGAAAAAAAATCGATTAACTAGACCTCCATAGACATTAGGTTTGATAGTCACACAGTGAATTAAATCTGGGTTAATTGAGCCTATTAATTCTTTAAGCTTATAAATACCTTTCAGTTCTCTTACTAAATTAATACTCTTACGCTTTACCGAAAGCTCATGACAAACAAACCCTCTAGATTGTAATTCATCTAGTATTGCCGCGTCAGTAAAATTACTAATAATGTGAATACTGTAGCCTAAAGATTGAAAGTACTCAGCCCTTTCTAACCAATGTAAGCGAAAGTACCAATCAACGTTAATCACGTAAACCAGTGTCTTATTCATATTTACCACTTTTACTTACTAAACCATGGAAGATACCTTTCAAAATGTATTTTAACTGTTCGAACCTAGGAGCAAGGAACAATGAAAAAATTACAGCTTGAATACAAGATTTAGCTAGTGTGTGCCATTTCCAACAACTTGGTATATAAGCCCTTTTAACTAGCTGGTAGAAGTTTCTATAAAAGTAGTAGTGCCGCAATGGTGTGTGTGTAGTAATACTTCTTCCAAGTAGTTTTAACGGAGCCTCTCCAATCTTGTGAAACATTTGAGCATTAAAGGAAGCAATGCAATGCCATCCAATCGACTTAGCACGAAAGCCCCACTCTATATCTACGCAATCGATAAACAGCTCATCTTCCATATAACCTATAGCTTCTAAAGCCTTAATAGACAGTAAACATCCAGATGCTATAAGAAAATCACACCTGGCAAAGCTCCTACCTGCTTCACGTAAAGCCTGCGGTTGTAATTTGTCAACCCTACCATTTAATGTGTCAATGAAGATGTTTTCTGAAAAACTATCTTGATCAATGTGCACTGGCCCAACTGCAGCAACTCGTATTCCGACGCTAGCGGCCTGTCGTCTTGTTTGCAGGAGATCAAAAACCATTGTTTCAGAGGGTAAACTATCCTGATCAAATAATACAAAATCCGTAAACCCTTCTGCTGTAGCTTTCCTCAGACCGAAATTTTGAGCATAGGCGATGCCCATATTACTTGGTAATTCCGTCAAAGAAACATCGTCTCTAAAAAGACCAAGCTCCATCGAAGATGCATTATCAACAATATAAATCCTAGAAACCTGCTGCGATAACCGATCCACTAGTTTGAGAAGTGCTCGCTCTTCAGGCTTATACGTCACAATAATTGCTGCGACATTATGTCTGTGTAGTGCCATTGAATGAAAGTGCCCTAAGATTAAGACGAAAATGGGAGAACCTAATGATATCTCGAGTTATTAGTTTTAACAATGCATACACTTGAAATGATAGTACATAACACACCGAGAAACATAGCCAACCACAAAGTTGAAAACCTAACTATCAAGGCAATTGTTGATGCTAACGAGATTGACGTACCGAATTGGTTTAAGATGAAAACAATAACGGCTTCTGTTGCCCCAACTCCTCCTGGAATAAAAGAAATAGCACCTGACAACATTGCAGCAGGGTAAACCGAAAACAATTGAAAAAGAGGCAAGTTAATATCAAACATATAGCAAGAATAAACCAGGATAATCGACGTGCAACTCCAGGCCGCAACTCCGAGTGAAAGACATAAACTACTAGTTCGGAAGCCAACCCTGCTATTTAGGTTTACCAATACCTTATAGATCAAACATGAAAGCCTTGAAATTCTGAAGCGCTTTATCTTAACCAATTTCCTACATATCTTTTTACTCGCACGTAGATTTACAACGAAAAGAAAAGATCGCGCCTACAGAGAGCATTATAACAAAAGCAACAAACTGTAAATCAGGGAAAGTAATAAAAATGACTGAAGACAATAATAAGACTACGACTAGATCGAAAAAACGCTCCATTATAAAGCAAGATATAACAATATCAGAAGAGGTGCCAATAGTTCGGTAATGTATAATCCTGGATAGCTCACCTATTTTACCAGGGCTTGCTGTATAGGCAAAACCTGCCACGTAGAAGAAAAAACCTTTAACTAAGTTGTGATGGATACCATGACCTACCATCAAGAAATGCCAACGGAGATACCGTAGGAAAATACTAACCATAAACAGAGATAATATTGAAATGACGTCTATCATTTGGATAGCATCTAAAATGTCAAAACTCAATTTCTCATCAAGCAGAACAACCCCAAAAATATAGGTAAAGGAAATCAAACAAAAACTGAAAACAAAAAGAACGCTTTTTAGCCAAATCATGCCCCATTTAACTAAGCTCTAAACGACAAGTATTTATGCCCAAGGAAGCTCGTAAATACAGGTACAACAACGCCCACAAAATGAGCCGTTTCTTCTACATATAATGAAACCCCTAAGGAAGGAAGGATATTGAAAGCCAACACTACACTCACAATCCATGTTTGAGCAATTGCAGCTAAGTTAACTATTACAAAATAAAATGCAGATTTAGCAGAAGAATGTCTAGACTCTTTAAACACAAAGAGCTTTGCTAAAATGAAAGCAGTAATCATACCCATAATATAGGCTAAAACTATCGCACTAGAAAAGCTCATAAACTGGTTGAAAAAGATGCGGCTGCCAAAATTGACAGCCGCAGCAAATCCACCAGTGCAAAGAAACGCTAAAAACTGTTTCGAAACAAAGGTCTTTGGCATTTATCTACTACCTACTGTAATAGCAATTTCTTTACCAAATCGAATACCCTCAGAGACTCCACGATCTTCCGGATAGTAATAAGAGGTATCTGCGACATATAGCCCTTCTACTGGTAAGTCAAAAGGGGGAGGGTTTTCAAAAAGCCAGGCTCGCAGATTGGTTGCGCATAACGATAACGACTAGCATGAATGTCTATGAAATCGTCTTCTGTAATTTCTGGGTTAATCGTCATCAAATATGATTTTACTTTCTGAATGAAGTTTTCATCAGGTTCCGCGTATTTATCGTGCTCTGCTGGCATATAGTACGGAACATATACAACATGATCATCTAGTGGATTAAGATTGCTGTACTCAACGATACCAGGTATATCCATTCGCTTATCATTAATATTTAACCAGAAGTTCTGAGTTACCGCCTTTTTTAACTTTGCTATAACACAAACAACTGCTATGTTTTTTAGTTGTTTGAACTTCTGTAGTTCTTCTAGAGGTAAATCTGGAATCAATTTAGGAATATAAGGTGCTGGTACTGTGCTAACTACATTGTCAAAATTATGTACTTGCCCATTAACTTCTATGCCGGTTACTTTACCGCCATCAATGTTTACCTTCTGAACAGGTGATGAGAGCTCTACCTTACCCCCTAAGGCTTCAATTCTCTCTTTCATTGCAATCAATAGAACTTCTGAGCCGCCTTCGAGGTAGCCAAGCTTTTCCTCCATCATACTATATCGCGAGTTACCGATTCTTTTGATCCGTGTCCAAATCCACGCAGCAGACAAATTATTCGCATAGTTATAGAACTTTAAATCGAATAAGCTCTTCCACATAACGTCATAAGCCTCTGAACCAATCCATTTTTTGATCCAGGTTGACGCTTCAACCTGATCAAGCTTTGACCAATCAGAACGTTTAGTAGATAGAAAAGCGTGAAGACCATAACGGATCTTAGATACAAAGCCTAACTTAGGAAACTTTAGCAACGCGATTGGATTTCCCCAAGGAAATAGCTCCCCTTGATAGTAGTAGCCCATTTTTGTTTTGGTCCACTTTAGCTTTTCGTTCAATCCCATTTCAGAAATCATATCAAAGTGAGGCTGATCGTTGGCGCAAATGAAGTGATAATATCTTTCTATATTTAAGCCTCCAAAGTCAAATGAAGCCGTCATCCCCCAACTCTGTCATCGGCTTCAAAGACGGTTACATCATGCCCGTCCTTTACCAACTGATAAGCAACAGCCAATCCCATCGGCCCCGCACCCATTACCGCTACTCGTTTTTTACTCATTTAGAATTCCAATTCAATTTTGCTGTACTTTTTATGGCAAAAGGTTTCGTCGACCGCATCATCAAATCTCGTCGCTTTAACACCAAACTCACCTTCCCAATCTATAACTTCAAACTCATCACAAGCGACAAGAGCGTCCAGCTGGTCTGCAGTGAATGGTGGGTTTTTATCAAAAATTGCCCATATCTTCAACAAAACCGAAAACAGCTTAAAAGGAATGGTCATAATAACGGTTTTGGACCTAATAGCTCTTTTTATACTGCGGATGATATCTATATAATCGACTTGCTCAAGGCCAGTTATATTATAGACACCACCAACTCGTCGATTTTCAATACAGCTAATAATTACGTTCGCAAAATCACCCACATAAAGTGGTTGTCTCATATATTTTCCATTCCCCGGAATAGGAAATACGGGTACTTTTTGCATGAATCTAGATAACCAGCCTAAATGCTTTCGATCAAACCAACCAAACATTAATGTTGGACGTAGAACCACACATTCAATTCCACTATCAAGAACCATTTTCTCTTGTTCTTTCTTGGTATTGGTATAATCATCATTTGCGACAGACTCCACAACTGAAGAACTAATATGTACCGTGTGTCCAATCTTATAGTTATGAATCGCATCAAGCACATTTTTGGTTGAGGTTATATTATTACGAATAAATAGATCGGCCTCTTTCGCTCCTATTTGTGCTTGTAGCATGACTACGCTGCTAGCTCCTTCAAAGTGTTTATCCCAGTCACCTTTAACAGCAAGATCTGCATATTCTGCAGTAATATCAGGATGCATTTTTTTTAGAATATCAAGATTGGTTCTATGTTTGTCAAGTACAACAATATCACTGTAGCCTTTCTCTTTTAAACGGACTATGAGGTTCTGCCCTAACAGGCCAGCTCCTCCAGGTAGTAATATTTTCATGTTCATTCCTATTTACATTATACTATTTTAAAAGCCTATGAAATTAAGCTTATTTCTCCGTAGGCTTTATTTTATATGTATCTCGTATCAGTATTATCCAACATACGAGCACCCTATCATCAACTAGCAGCCCAAAAATCGTATAAGAGTGACTTGCATGTAAGATAGCATAATTCTCATTGATGCTGGGATGACTCACCTTGGATAAATTGGGAGTTAGTAAGCATCAAAAGGGCCTCCTGGGATTTTACATAGGCTATTATCATAAACTGCATAAGCAGTAATTTTGCCGGATCCGATAGGTATATAACCTTGCCAACCAGAGTTTATGGCTCTCTCATCTATTACAACTGTAACATCTGGCCTTGGTTGACCAACAATGCCTGTTCCGACGATCTTTCCTTCAGTATCAGAAAAAACAACCTTATTAGGAGTAGCATCATCAAAACTCCAACCATTAGCACGATAGTAATGATTGTCAACAACGACAAGCTCTTCATGATTTCCCTTGCAAACTGTAGTTATATTATCGAAATCAACAGCTGAGTCTACATTGAATAGTGGCTCAGAAAGAACTGATAGTTTATGTTCTTTTGCTTTAGAAGCTACTGCGATTAATCTTTCACTGTTAGGGTATATATAACTAAGGTAAGCGTCATCCTTAGCACCCGCATAAAGAGAAGAAATGGCCATATTCCGTCTAAACTTTAATTCTGAGAAATCATTGAATACGTTTTTCTGCTTAATTAGCGTACCAGACAAAACTATTGTCACGCAAAAGAAAAGCATCGTTCTATTTATTTTATTCGAATTGAAAAATCCAATCATCAAAATAGAAAAGCAGACCCATGCTAGGTATGCTGGCGTCATATAGCGGCTAGATAATGCTGTTCCCAAACCGAAGTTAATTCGCCCAGCAGCGGTTGCCAAAGCGGTTCCACCGATAAAGAGTATAAAGATAAGCAATACTAGTCTATAATGATTTTTTTTACCGTTTCTAAAGTAGCCTATGCCGAAGAGGCCACTAGAGAATATAAGAACACCACCACTAATCTGTCCAACTAGCTTTGACCCTGACAAAACATAGAATGGTGAACCAATATATAAAAGCAGATATTCAAAAACTTCGACAGGATGATTAACAAGACTATTGCTTACCGATGAATGGCCAGATGGTGATACATAATCTTGGAAATATAAGATATAACTCACTGTTCCCACAAGTGATACTACAAGAACATAAGCCCAAGGTAAGCGCAACAGTAAGACTAACAAAACAAGCAGTGGAAAAACTAAAAGCCCATTCGCCATCGATATTGTAGAACCAACCGCAAATACACATGAAGATATAAGTAGTAATGTTTTATACTGACTATTTTTAGTAGTTACAATGCAAATAAAAGCCGCTAATGAAAATGTATACACAGCTAAAAACTGGCTCTGAAACCCCCAGGTAAAGTTTTCATGCTGTCCCCATGCAAAAAGACCTGTTGATATCACGCCAAAGATAAAAAGATTAGATGCTCTATCATGCTTATATGCATTTTTTGAGACATAAAAAATCATAAGCAAGTTAACACACTGCAGTACAATGTTACATAAAAGCAAAAAGTAACTCTTCCCAGAAAAGTACTTAATATCCAACCAAAATAACAATCGAGAGAACACTATTCTGTGTTCATTGTGCTGCTTCCACCAAGCTAATGAATCCCCTTCTAATAGTTTGATGTAAAAATTCAGGTAACCATCCCACTGATCCCAGTATGGAACAGGGGAGTAACTATTGAACACGCCATACAGCGTGGTAATGAATACTAGGAACCCTACAATAGAAATAAGGTGATAAAGGTGAAGACTCTTTTTTTTGTCCATTATTTTTAAGATTTTTTGTCGATCTTATCCACTCCACAGAAATGATAACCTAACTAATCAGTGGAGTGGAAATCATTGGATAAGACTTATAGAGACAGTCGCTTGAAGATAATAGAAGGAATCGATTTAATGACTAGCATAATATAACGCCAAAACGAGGGGGTATAAATTACATTCTTTTTTTTCTCAAACGCTCTATATATATCATTTGCCACCGTATCAGGTGAAACGGTAAGCATACCAGGTAAGTTTAACCCTTGCGTCATCGGTGTATCTACGAACCCTGGGCGAATATCTAATACATGTACACCAACTTTGAACATCCGTGCCCTTAGCCCTTCCATAAATGTACTTACAGCAGATTTTGCAGCGCCATATACATAGTTAGAAGGGCGACCTCTATCTCCTGCAACAGATGAAATTACGCCAATAGTGCCCATTTTCTGTTGTTCAAAGATGTTTGCGACTTCGCTCAATAGCGCAATTGTGCTAGTACCATTGGTCATAAACTCATGTAGCATTTGTTGTACATTCTGTTCGCAAGATTTTTGATCAGGTAAAGTTCCATGGGCAATTAGCACTGTATCTAAACCTTCTAAATCTGTCTGTGCTTGTTTCAACATATCTCTATGGATTTCTAAATCGTTTGCATCCATCTCGAACGTCATAACTTTATCAGCACCTCTAACCAGAAGATCGTTTGCACTTGCTGATAATTTATCTTTGTCTCGCCCAACTAGAAATAAACGATCGCCCTTCTGGGCAAACTTTCTCGCGACCGCAATAGCCATAGCAGATGTCGCGCCCACTATTAATACTTTTTTCATTATCTTGTTACTCTCTGCCAAAACCTGGACATTATTTTTGGGTCTCTTAGTTTCTCTACCGCTTCCCATTGTGGATAGGCCTGCTGGAAGAAGCGACTACTCATATGTGCATCTTTTGCCGGATACAATCTACCTCCGGCTTCCATGACTATCGCATCTAGTGCATCGAATAATTCATCTGTCTTTCCTTCCACTTGAGGGAAGTCCAAAGCTAGTGTTGCACCTTCCATAGGAAAGGAAAGCAAACCTGGGGATGAGATATCACTGCAACGTTTCAATACCGCAAGAAAAGACCCCATATTCCGCTTTGATATTGTTGACAATATTGTTTTCATGACTTCTTGTGCATTACCTTCAGGTATAACACATTGATACTGTTGAAACCCTGATCGTCCGTAGATTCTATTCCATTCTAAAATCGAATCTAAAGGATAAAAGAAAGGTTCATAGCTAATAGTCTGAACGCTTTTGGGGCGGATCTGTTTGTTGTAATAAAGTGTATTGAATGATTTTAACGTCAATCTGTTTACCATTGAAAAAGGTAAATCTACGGGCACAATTAATTTTGTACTTTTTGGCAACGCTAGTGTTCCGTTATCCGCGTGATTGCCTACCATGTAGATACCACGACCAAGATTTTTACCCGAAGATATACAATCAATCCAGGCAACTGTGTAGTCAAAATCCTTATCGATTTCTCTTGATAGCGTAAAGAACTCATCCAAATTTGAGAACTTAATATTCTGACTATCAATCAAACTCGACTGTATACTTTTTAACTGAATTTCAACCCACAATATAGTGCCTGTTAAACCGAGTCCCGCGATAGTTGCGTGGAATAGTTCACTGTTCTCATCTCTCGAGCATTCGACTATCCCAATATCAGACCGGTAAAGGGAAAACTTACGCACATGCCGCCCGAAAGTTCCTGCGACATGATGATTCTTACCATGAACATCGTTAGCCACAGCCCCGCCAAGTGTGATCATTTTTGTACCCGGAGTAGATGCCAAAAACCATCCACGAGTAACGGACTGTTCTAGCACATCACTCAACAATACACCTGCTTCTGCTCTTACCACACCGGTTTGCCAATCAGCAGATATAAAACGATTCAGCAAACGGGTACTTAGAACTTGATCGTTACTAGCTAGGCAGCTATCTCCGTAACTACGACCATTACCAAATGGTAGAAAGCCATTTGGTAGCTTTGCTGAGAGTGTCTCGACCTGATTAGACCAATTAGCAACATTTACTGTTTGTAGGTACTTGGGATACCTACCCCAAGAAGTAGTTTTTGTCATATAGCCAACCAAAAAATAGAAATAAAGAGAATGCCAACAACTTGGCTTACGCGATCTTTCATTGCGAATACGACCGGGTCATCATGCATAAGACCGCGGTGAGTGATCATCCATGTTCTGCTGATCCAGTACAGTAATAATGGAACCGCTAACCAAATCAACATAGGGTGGTGGTACATAGCGGCAGTACTCGTTTCATTTATATATAATGACAAAACTAAAACTGATAGATATCCCGAAGCTGTTCCTAGAGAAGAAATAATTTCAACGTCAGATGGGTGATAACCTCTTCCACGAGTCGCTTTCAAACCAGCCTCTCTTGCCTCGTAGAGTTCGGCGTATCGTTTAACCATGGCCAAACTAAGAAAAATGAACATTGAAAAAGCGAGCAACCAGAATGTAAGATCTAACCCAAGCACCACTCCACCGGCTACTATTCTTATTGTATAGAGAATTGCCAATGTGATCACATCGACCATTACCATTCGTTTCAGCTTAAATGAGTACAGCAAAGTAACAATGTAGTAAACAACTAGTACCCCTAGAAACTCAATAGGCAGAACGAAAAGTGTGACAAGAAATACTGAAACTAACAAAGTAGGGAAAAGAAGTAGCCCAATGCGAACATCAAGTGAACCGCTTGCAAAAGGGCGATTTCTCTTTCGTTTTATGGTGGCGGTCATCTTCTAAATCAAGCAAATCATTCAAAAGATAAACAGTTGATGCGCAGAAGCTAAACATCAAAAATGCAACAAAAAGCCGTAGCGAGCTGGCTGAAGTCTGATAACCCATGAGCTGCAGACAGTGGAACAAAAATGAGTACGTTTTTCGTCCATTGATGTACGCGTAACGCTTTAACTAAAGTTTTAAAAAAAGGCGGCTTATTTTCAATAACTGCAGTTACATTACCTAACTTATTTGCTTTCTTGAGAACACCATGATCCGGATTAACAACGATAGCTTTGCTTGACTTTTCCCAAACAGAAATATCGTCCATCGAATTACCCATATAGTCGAAACCAGTATCCCCATAGCGTTTAGTTAACTCATTGGCCTTATTTTTCGATGCCATGTTAATAGATTCACCACTAGCAATAACATCGTCGAATACATCCAAATGACTGGCTATTTCTTCTGCATACTTAATATTTGTTGCAGTTGCCAAAACTACCTTACGACCATGTAACCTTTCTCTCTTTATATAATCAATTACAGCATTATCGTAAGGAAGAAGCGAAACATCTATATCTACTACACGTGACACTTCTGATTTTAATCGACTCTTTCCTTTGAACAAGAGAAAGATAAATCTCAGTATATTAAATGGGTTGACCATAAAATATTTCATTAATGATTCGACCAGAATATCGGTTTTAATTAAAGTGCCGTCTAAGTCTACAACCAACGGCTTATTGTTATTCATCAATCTTTCATCCCAAACATAGTTAGTATATTGAGTTATTTTTTATCTACTTTAAACCTTGTGGGCCAAGCTAAACCAAAATCTTCCTTAGTAATTGTAAGGTTAGGGTTATATGAAAAATCAAATATCTCATCTGTTTTCCAATGTCCAACCATATAGTCTATCTCTTTATTAAAACGAGCAAGTTTTTCAGGGTTATCTTCTGCCCCACGACTAATTGACTCATGGTGATAAAGCTCGGCATACGGAGTCCAAAGATTTCTATACCCTGCAGACTGTACTTTTAAGCAAAAGTCGACATCATTAAATGCCACTGTTAAGTCTTGCTCATTTAGCCCATCTACTTGTTCGAAGATGGTCTTTTTAACTAGCAAGCAAGCTGCTGTAACTGCGGAATAGTTTTGAACCGATTGTAACCGTCTGAAGTACCCGGGATGTTCGCGAGGAAACTCTTTGTGTGAATGACAAGCAACGCCACCGAGACCAAGAATAACTCCTGCATGTTGAATAGTATTATTTGGATAGTAGAGCATCGCACCGACACAACCAATGTCGTCGCGAAGTGCATGAGAAACCATTTCCGTAAGCCAAGTTGCGTTAATAACTTCAATGTCATTATTAATCAGACCTAAAACTTCACCCTTAGCATGTTTCGCAGCAAAGTTGTTGATGGCTGAATAATTAAAAGGGTGAGGGTAGCGAAGAACCGACACTTTCTCATTCCTTTCGATTTCATCAAAATATTTCAGAGCAACAGGATCATCCGAATTATTATCAACTAATAATATTTCATAATTTGAGTATGAAGTCTTTTCCAGAATAGAGTCGATGGCTTGTTTAGTAATATGGTATCCATTATAAGTAGGGATGATTAGTGAAACGAGAGGTTCACTGCCGTCCTCATTTATCGAAGGCCAAGTCAATCTGTATATATTGTCGGCCATTCCACGCTCAATAGCCACTTCGGTTTCTAAGACTTTAAAATGGTCTTTTAATGCCCGAATTCCTGCCTCAGTTGTATAGGACTTTTCTCCCGAACCTAGAGCGGTAGAACCCTCTAACATTCTCCAGTGATAAAGCACTTTAGGTATATGCACTATATTACTATGATCAATTTCCCTAGAATAGCGTAGTAATAAATCAAAATCTTGACTCCCTTCATACCCGACTCGGAAACCTCCGATCTTTTTGACTATTTCAGTTCTATAAACACCTAGATGAGAAACATAATTTTGGCTATAGAGTAAATCCAAATTCCAGTCGGGTTTAAAGTGAGGGTCTTCTCGAAGGCCATCCTCATCTATTTTATCCTCATCACTGTAGATAAACTCTACTTTATTTTTGCTATTTATTGCGTTTACAACATAGATCAAAGCATCCTGATGTAACTCATCATCGTGATCGAGTAATGCGACCCATCCACCGCTTGCTAGCTCTAATGCACTATTTGAACATGCTGATATGTGTCCATTCTCTCTACGAAATGTGATTTTGATTCGTTTATCTTTTGCGTGGTATTCTTTTAATACCTTTTCTACACAAGGATTAGGTGATGCATCGTCAGCAATACATAATTCCCAATTCTGATAAGACTGATTGATTACCGAGTCTATGCATGAACGTAAGTGCTTTTCTTCAGTATTATAAGTAGGAACCACAATGGATATAAGTGGCTGCTCCATAAACTCCAAGGTATTTATAATACTTTTCGCATCTTCTTGTTCTTGAGTATTGTGGTGTTCTAGCCAAATACGATAGTTCATGGAGGAATCCAATCCAGCTGTATTTGCTAAAACACCTTGTCGAGTTTTCTCTATAAAAGCCCTAGGTCCTTTCGTGAATAGAATGTTCAACCCTCGCCGTAATCTAGCAAAGATCCCTCCTCGCTCAGAATTAAACGCAAAGGCTAGAGCTGGGAACCTATGGAATATTCCATTCTTTACGCCCTTGGAATCTCCGCGATAAATCATCATTATAGCTCTCATAGGCTTTGTTATTTTCCAAGAGAGGGAATGTTTCATCGTGGTTACTTCTTTACTCTTCTCTTGCAGCTCTTTTTTTGTAACTTCAAGTTCTTTCTTTAAACGTTCAATTTCTGACACAATAATTCCTAACCAAGTGATTTCACTATTTATAATAGTAATTACTAAATTAAAATTTCATTTGACTTAACCAATCACACCACTGGTTATACTTCTATCCACAAACATGTCATACATATCTTAGTCAATCAAATCTCTCCATCCCAAAGACACTTAGATTAGATGACACACCGGCGGGCTCATAGTTTTAGTTCACTCTCAAGCCACATAGCTGTTTTGGCAATACCGTAATCAATATCAACTTTTGGCTGCCATCCCAATTCGTCAAATGCTAGAGAGTTATCTAATACACTAACTGGAACATCAAATGCTCTGCCAGGTCGGTAAACCTTATCAATTGTACGTCCCAGTGTCTTTTCTATAAGTAAGATAAGTTCGTTCAAACTAGTACCAACACCGGAGCTAATATTGAATACAGAGTGATCTCCCTCATACTTAATAGAACATGCAAACGCATCAGCTACATCGTTAACGTAGACGTAATCGCGAACAACTTCTCCGTCTCCCCAAATTTCTATGGGTTGATTGCGCAACGATTGAGATAAAAATACTCCTATAGCACCTTGAGCAGTATCTACTCTTTGCCTCTCACCATAGGGGTTCGTCACACGAAGAATGTTGACCTTAATACCATGCTTTTTTTGATACATTAGCAAGTACTTTTCAATTGCCAACTTCGTTATGCCATAAGAAACTCGAGGCTCAGTGGGGTGACGCTCATCAATTGGAAGATACTCTGGTTCTCCATAGACCGTTCCGCCTGACGAAATAAATATGATCTTCTTTATATTATTTTCCACCATTGCATCAAGAACTTGGAGTGTTGATACAATGTTACTCTGCACATCATAAATCGGGTCATTATTAGAACTTTTCGGGAGAGTCGTTGATACTAAATGTATTACGACGTCAACACCATCAATTGCCTTCTTTACATCAAAAGCGCATGTAATGTCGCCAGTAAACCATTCAACCTTTTCATCACTCCGAAACTGACGATATGGCTGATGTCTAGCACGTACAAATATACGCAGTTCATGGCCGTCTCTTAGTAAACGATCCGCGATCGCAGAGCCGATAAATCCACCGCCGCCTAGAATTGCTACTTTCATTAATCCATGCCTTCTTCATTCATTGTGACAGTTACAATTACTTTATTAACACTAGTATGCATAATACTCTATCATTCACTGTTTATTAGTGTTTCTATGGTAAATGTCACACTGACCTACCCTTACTGGCTCAACATTTAACTCAAAAAATTCGACACGACTTTGTCTAAAGGATTCGTCAAAAACGGTATTTTTTCTGTAGTCACATAGTACTACCGCACCAATGTTCTCGTAACCAATTCTTGTAAGTGATGTCTGCATTTCCTTACTATCTAGTTTATACATTGCACGGTCCATTATCGACTTACGCTCTGCGTAGTAAGGGATAGATGAGTCCCAGTCACTCCCGTATATCAGGACAACATCAGATTTCTTAGTAAGCTCATTAATCGCCAAGCCCGTCTTTACATATGAGCTGTGAGGAGAATGTTTTATCCATTTAGGATATGTTTCATAATACTTGTAGTACATTGTAGATAAGACCAAAAGCATAACTAGGGCTGACGCTAGAAAATGACGACGTTCCAAGAGAGCGATTATACCGCTACTTACAAACAACAAGAGAAACAGTCCATTTGCATAAAAGTAGTACTCATGTACAACGTAAAGGTTTGTAAATACCGCTGGGCCAATTAAGAATGACACGAGTGCCGCTGCGCCAAGCAAAAACGCCTTTCTTGAAATAAGTGAAACCAAACCAATTGCAACGAATCCTATAGACCCTATTATCAATTCACTTCGCGATAGAACAGAAAGCCAAGTTTTCAACGCTAGCTTAGTTTCTAGAGTTCCAAAGTTCCAACTAGACAAGCTTCCGGATAGAATAAACGTCGCCATAGAATTCTGAGATTTTAAAAAATCAGCGTGATTGTTCCAAAAGATGGCCACTATGACTGGTACAAATGCTACGATGGCAGAGAAACCAAGCAATTTTCTATAAGACACTCCCCTGTATCCCTTGTACTTCTCATAAGACAGCATTAAGAATACTAAAGACATGAAAGTAAGGCATATTCCGAAAGTTGTGATTTTAGTAAGAGAGGACAGCATGCCCGATGCGGTCGCCAAAAAGAGATAGCTTATCTTCTCTTCATCTATACTTCTGATCAAAAGAAAAATTGATGCGAGTCCAAATGCCAATGCAGTTGACTCAATCATAAATGACCGAGACCAAAATAGATAAAATGGGCTCGCTAAGATAAGTAATACTGGAACTAATGATTGTGCTACCGAAAATCTCAACGCTCTGAGCACTTGATAAGTCATTCCTGAACTTATGTAAAAAAACAAAATATTGATTACACGACCAGACTGATCTAGTCCTAATCCGCTTACCTCGTGTAAACCTGACACTATGTATTGATATACAGGAAATTCGAACGGAATACTCCAAGGCGCCCCTAGTATAGGGGTTATATAGTCAATCTTAAATCCTTCTTCGACAAACCAATAAGACGTTATAGCTGTCTGTGCTTGCCGAAAACCAAACATATCTATGATCGGATAGTTAAACCCGTAAGACATAATGATCAAGCTAAACATGAGCATAGACACTACAACTATACCAAGAAAAGCATTCTTTCTACGTTCGGTTAATCGAGCAATCATATAATGTATATCAATGCGCTTTACTGCCATAAAACAAACCTTCTAATTTAACTTTTCCACACACGGTTCTATTAGGCACATCTATACGAATAGAACGTATTGAAGTTGATGAATTCCAGTTTTTATCGTTGTCTAGGTTGATAATCGATAATCCGTCTTCGATAGAACTTGTAACACTGAATTTTTCCGAGAACCATTGTTGGCTATTATCCCACCAAAACATTTGGATTTTTGATGCTTTTCCCTTTCTCTCAACACATGAAAAATTCATTCCAACGTAGTCGACAAGGTCACCATTTACTACATCATCAAAATCATAAATAATGTAAGCATCACTACCAGTTACTTCTAACGCTTTACCAGAATCGACCTCATTTACATTTCTGTATCTCACGCTAGATATTTTGGGAAAGTATATTTCATCGTCAATCAGGATATCATTAACCAATGTAAATCCTGTTTTTTGAAAATCTCTAATATCGAAGTCAGCTTTAGACCATGAAAGACGAGCGTTCACTTGTGAGGCCAAGTGATTGTTGATATTTTGAGCAGTCAAAATCTGACCGAAATCTTGACTAGACTCAGAAATGGATTTTAAGACCAGGTCACCTAACTCCTTCTTATAGTGACTAGTCTCCCAATGATAATTCATTGTATCTTCGTCGTTGGAAGGAAAAGCCTCCATAGTATAGCGACTATAAGTTGCGAAGTCCCACAATTCAAACGGAGGTTTATTGAATTTTCCAGCAACTTTCAAGTTCAGATCCATAATGGTTCTTTTCCATTCTAGCCAAACATTAAACCCACCTTTTTGGATGCATCCAATAGCTCCCACAGTCGCACGTGTGCAGGACTAAACAAAATTACCACTTCGATGTTGTTTTCATGGGTGTAAGATAGAATATTTTCCAAAACTTCTAGTGCATGCTTATCAATTTTAGCGATTCCAATATCGTAGTCGTTAATCACATGATTTTCGAAAATTCGAAAAGCATTACGATAGCCGCCTTCTTTGTTTATAAAGTAGTTATTATGATTAGGATCTCTTAGACCGTTATCAAGATGTAGATACCTGGTGACATTGGTATTGAAAATCGTAGTTAGAGACGCCTTAATAGACTCAAATGAGACAAGGTCCTTCAACAGACGAAAATAGGGAAAGCACAGTTTATCCTCATTGCAAAGGTACTCATCACTATAACCGGTCTTTGTCCCTGTATTAAATGAGTCGAAATCAATCGCAATCAAGACTTTCTCTAATTTTCGAACCTCATTGGCGTGAACAAGATAACGGTAGCTTTCATATATCGATTGAGAGCTGAATGCAAGATTATAGGTCTTTAGTCCTTCAAAATATTCATGGCTAGGATCTAACCCATATTCAGTACGGCTGTTTCCCAATATTATCGCATTGGGTTGTTTGTATAATACTGATAACGCCTTCGCGTACCTTGTTTTGTTTACTTGTTCAGGCTTCCACTTTTGTTTTTGAAAACTACTGTTATCAAAAATACCGTAAGGATCTACAAGAACAACGAAAGTCAACGTCAAGAGCAACATTGACGTAGTAATTCCGACAAGCAAAAATATCGATTTTTTTGGCAACATATTACTAAAACTCAAAATAGAGAAACTCACTGACAGCACTTGAATTTATTTTTAGAATGCAAACGAACAACAACATAGATAAAACAAGAACAGCATATTTTTTACGCACTAAATTAGAGTTAAAACTCCTAATATCGCCACAATACAGAAGAAAAGCAGTGGAGATTAGTAGCATGAACACTTCAATTTCGGGTACGGTACCAAAAGTAGTTTTAAATAAAGGAATTAGTTCATCAAAGCTAAGCATTCCACTTATAACTTTCAAAGCATCCTCTAGTTCTCGAGCTCTAAAAAAAATCCAAGCCACATTTACAAAGTTAAATGTTACAAACCATGCAAAAAATGAATTGAGTTTTATCCCTAGCGTTCGCCAAAGCCTGTTTGAAACAACTGCAAGCCCATGTAGCGCGCCCCAAATAACAAAACCCCATCCCGCTCCGTGCCAAAACCCGCCTATTAAAAAGGTCAAGAACAAGTTTCTATAAGTAAGGATAGTACTACTTCTGTTGCCTCCTAGCGGAATATAAACATAGTCACGCAAAAATCGGCTTAGCGTAATATGCCATCTTCGCCAAAAGTCTTGAATATCCGTAGCTTTGTAAGGTGAGTTAAAGTTGAATGGAAGTCGGATATTAAACAGCAAAGCGGCACCTATTGCCATCTCTACATAACCACTAAAATCAAAATACAATTGCATGCTATAGCTTAGACTAGTAAACCAAGCATCATAAAAATCCAGATCTTTCGAGTGATCAAAACCTTGTGTGGCCCATATAGAAAAGGAGTCAGCTATGACTACTTTTTTAAACAAACCAACCGTAAAGATAGACAGCCCTAAAAGTATGTTACGGTATTGTTTAGCCATATTCTTAACATTGCTAAACTGAGGCATCATTTCCTTATGATGTACGATCGGGCCGGCTATTAGTTGCGGAAAGAAAGTCACAAAAAGCATATAGCTTAATAAGTCATATTCTTTAGTTTCAGAACGATAACTATCAACTAAATACGCTATTTGCTGAAAAGTAAAGAAGCTTATCGCTAGGGGCAGTACTATATTAGGTAATGGTACATTAGTACCAAACACACCATTAAAGTTTTCTATCAAGAAATCTGTATACTTGAAGTAGCCCAAGAAAAATAAATTAAAAACTATTCCAACTACCAATAAAACATACTTGCTTGGTGTTTTCTTTCTGCTTGATAAACCTTCATCGTTACTATCGATTAGGGAAGTACCGATTCCATAATTAACGAAAACGCTAATCAAAAGTAAAGGTAGATAATTAATATTCCACCAACTGTAAAAGAAAAGGCTACTTACTACCAACCAAACTTTTGACCCAATAATCAGTCGCTTAGAAGTCAGAAAAAAGTATACACTAAATACTATCGGAAGAAATATTAGAAAGAACTCATACGTGCTAAACAGCATCTAATTTTCCATGTTTCGATTTATAGAAAAAGAAAACTTGAAATGCTTCTGTTAAAACAAAGCATTTCAAGTAAATCTTAACTTTAACTTTATTGAGTTTTTATGAGGCTAAGAAGCTTATTTACATAATCTTGAACTGGATCTTCCGGTAGATAGCTAAGAACTTTTTTCCTTGCGAGTTTACCCAACTCTTCAACTTCGTGCTTGCGTTGATAAGCTCTTTCTAAAGCTTCATCCAAGGCATGCACCGAAGTACCATGTGCAACAAATCCATTAACATTATCGTCAATCAATTCAGCATGCCCACCGATATCAGTGACTACAGCAGTTCTCCCACACATCATTGCTCCGACCAAGACGATAGGCAATCCTTCCATTTTTGATGCAAGCAATATTATGTGATTTTCAGCCCATATCTTGCTAATATCATTAACTCTATCAACAAAGAAAACATTAGTTACATCTAATTTATTCGCCATATCAGCGAGTTTTTCTTTGTCGGGACCATCACCATAGAATGTTACCTCTAATTTCCTATCTTTCCACTTCTTTTGGGCAAGCAATTCTATTATTATATCTTGACCTTTATGGATAGTCAGTAGTCTCGCAGGGACTGCGATTTTTAAAGTCGTTTCCGTAGGGGGAAATGGGAGAGAAATATCTCTATCCATGTGAAAAGGGTTGAAATGAATGTCATAATTATTAATTTTGCTGTTTAATCTTGACTCCATCACCTGATGATTGTTATGACAAGTAAAGAACACCTTTTCTGCCGATTGATATCCATCTTTCACTCTGCCATTATTCTTTGCATTAATTGGCCATACAGACACTTCTTTTGTCAACTGGTTAATGATTGAGTATTGTATAGAATTTTCTTTACATTGCTCATACCATTCTACACCTTCGTCCTGACAACCTGTAGATATCACAACGTGGTCTGGTGAAAAGTCAACGACAGATTCAAACTTCAGTGACTCTTTAAAATAGACTTTAACTCCGGCTTCGGCAAACTTACTGAAGAATAACGGATACGGTAGCCACTTTTTAATGATTACAATAACATCATGTCCAAGCTCTCTGAGTCTAAATACCGCTTCAATCCATAAAACTTCGCTACCTCCATTGTGAGAACCGTTGTTAGTAGTAATAAAGACAAATCTCTTGCGAGAGACTGTATTACTAGAAGCAGCTTCAAGTACTAATTTCGCTTTTTCTGACGTCGAATTCTTAGTTAACCCTTCAATTTTATAGTCTCTGTCTAGAAACTCATCCATAAGGCTAATCTGCTTTTGACAGATCGGGAAATTTTGTGTGATAAATAACCTAACATTAAGTAGCTCTTGCAAATAAGCTAAGTTGTGGCCTTGACTTCTAGTCACACTTTGCTGGTGTCTGCGAAATGAATTTAGAGTTTTTTTACAGTAAGATATATTTCCGCTCTGTAGTAAAGAGCAATACAAAATCCAATCACCACAATATTTAAACCCATCTACCACGGAAAGATTGTCTAAAAGTGCATTTTTGCTAATAATACAGGCGCTGGCGTTGGGTATCGTATTTCTATAGCTAAGTGATCGACGACCTCTCTCAAGCCAATTTCACTATAATCATCCTTCCAGCGAGTTAAGCTCAAATCATCTGTATGATGATAGTTCGCCTCCCTAACAACCTCTCCATTTTCATCTATCACCTTTGATTGACAATATGCTAATACGCTTTTCTCTTGCTTTACACGCGAAACTAATTCCTTGAGAAAATCAACATCAGCAACGTCGTCAGCTTCTGCTATCCATATATAGTTTCCTTTCGCCTTCTCTACACCTGCCAACCATTGTTTAAATACACCTCTATTTACGTCGTTCTTTATTATAGTGCTCTTAATTCCCGATTCTGAAAGAATAGATTTTGCTACTTCTACACTATCATCAGAAGAGGCATCATCAAGAAAGATAATTTCCATCGGTTTGCATGTTTGATTTAGAACACTATAGAGACGTTCTTTTAAGTATTTGGAGTAGTTGTAATTAGGTACAATTACTGACACTTTAACACTATGTTGGTCTAAATCTATTGGTACACCTTTACTAGGAGAACTTACAAAACTACTTTTGTTGAAATTCTGATTGAGGATCATAGAGTAAGCTAAGTCAACTCTTCTAGAATAGGCGCTTGTATCGAATTTTTCCAAAACCGCCTTACGACCTTTTTCCCCCATCTCTGCAATTGCCTGCGGACTATTGCATAAACTCTCAAGTTTTTCTGCGACTGCTTGATTATCCTTAAAAGGCACTAAATAGCCTGTTTCCCCGTCTTCTATTAGTTCCGATAGCGCCCCCCAATCATAGGCGAGAACAGGACGCCTAGATGCCATTGCTTCTGCGACTGTTCGTCCAAAAGATTCTTGAAAAGCTGACAAATTCAAAACTATATTTGCCTTAGCAATTGCATCAACTGGACTATCAAAATACCCCGTGAACTCAATGTTGTTTGGTAATCGACCTTCTAATTGCTCTTGAATCAACTCATAAATATAGTCATTCACGGGCCCAACTAATAGGAAACGAACATTTTGTAGATGTTTTAACTGTTTGGCAATATCAATAAAATCAGTGACACCTTTTTTAGGAATGTTACTGCTAATTAATGCCACGGTAATATCATTAGGATCTATGATATTTTCCATGTCATAAGTAGTTGTATCAACAGTGTTTGGTACGACAAAAGTCGCCTCAGGCTTTGAGACACACTTTGCTGTAGTAAACGAATTTGCAAATATATAATCTGCCGCCATTTTTACTTGTTCGTTGATTATATCAGGCGACTCTCCGATATATTGACAAAGATCTGGGTCAAATGAAATTAACTCTCTAACGTGCGCAATTGATGGAACTGATAATTTACGAGCGGCGACTAAAGGTTCACGTAACATTATTGTATTAACATGTACGACATTTATCTTGTTATCTTGAATTATCCGTTGAAAGCAACTTACTACATCTCCATCAACTTCTCTTCCTTTACACCACCAGCTGTATGGAAAGACTATAATTTTTTGAGCATGTATTTTTAAAGCGTCATAATAACTTTGATTATTATTAGACGGTAGAGTCACTACAACGTTATAACCTAAATTACTCGCCCCCTCGACCATATCTAGGAAACTGCGCTCCCCGCCAAATAGCGTACCACCTACAGAGTGTGCGCAAAGTAGTATTGTACTTGAGTTATCACTTTCGTGCTCTTCAGAGCGAGACCAAGAACTCTCAATCAAATTTGTGTCAGATAGAAGTGTAGCTTTTTCATTTTGTTGACGTCCTTCGGCCTCACCATGAACAATATAGTGATAGAGAGGATTCATACCCAACAGGAGAACATCTGTATTTTGCTTTAGATACCACAATGTATCGAATGATGCATTAGGATTTCGCCCTTCGCTCACGCCATGTTCTAAATAATGAGAAAGAGGGTCTAAACCTGAGATTTCAACGTCATGGTATTGTTTCAAATACCATTCTCGGTCAAAACGCCCAGTCTGCTCAATCGTTTTCTTGACCTTAGCTTGAGTGTAGGTTTCCCGCAATTTACCAAGTTTACTAAAAATAACGTTTGAGCCTGGTTTTGTCGTCTTATTATACTGCGAGTTTTTTACTTCATTGAAAAGGCGATTCAAGTCTTCTTGTAAATCGCTTTTTTGCTGATTTGTACTGGCAATTAAAGTTTCACTGTTGGTTAATATCTCTTCTTTTTTTTCGTTCAAAAATTCAACAGATAACCGAAGAGACTTGTTCTGCTTCGACATCATTGTTTCATGATGTTTTAAACTTGAAAATTCTACTTCCAGAGCTTTTTCGCGTTCTAGTGCTTGAGCAAGAGATCTTTCCAAATCTTTGTACAATCTACCATAAGCTACATCAGAGTTTGTCATTTCAGATAGAATGTCATCAAGTATTCTAGAGGACGGGTTCTTTCCATTTACCTTATCGATTACCCATTGATAAACGTCTTTCACCCAACAAACCAAAGCTTCATCATTTAATAGCTCTTCTAAACTAGAAGAATGGTGTCTGAGTTCCGGAGACAAAAACTCATTAACTTGTTTATCGATTTCCGTTGAGGTTGTAGGTAGCGTCAACTCTAAATTGTTTGATATGTTTTCTACAGTTGATTTCCAGTCCTCCAAGAGATGAAAGTACGTTGTAAAAGCTCTATCCAATCCACGAGTTTCGCGTTCAGCTTCGATAAAGTGATTCAACCATAATAAGACTGATTTTTTAGCGGAAAAGCCATCACGGTTTTCTAGTGAACGTATCACTTCTAAGGGGTTTCTTACCGTTAACAAAAATTTTGGTTTAGTGTCATACTTTTCTAGTAAACTTTTCCAAAAAGGTACGATACGACAAACTCTTGGATCCTTAATAACAAACAATTCAGAGCAATTAAAATCACGATCTAGTATTTTTATAATTTCATTCTGATAATAGCTAGCGTTATCTGTACTATACCATGACGGTGGAAACGGTCTAATATCATCCCACGCACTATCGGCAGAGGCTAGTAAGTTATCATGTAGTGCTGAGATATCCTTGGGTTCAAAAAAACCCAATGCATTGTTATTTTCTACAGGAGGTAGAAGTTTCGAAGGCAACTCCGCACCAAGAATATTTAGCACTTTAGTTAAAGCGGATGTTCCACTTCTATGCATACCAAGGACTAAAATACATTCTTTTTTCATTATTACACTCATACTTGTTTTGCAATGCTCAACGTTTCAACAATAAGATATTGAGTTCTATGTCCTTTTACTTTAATAACAAGTAAATACTTCTATGATAGAAGGCGAACAACATATACAAAGTTAATCAAATTGAACCAGCTGTTTTGCCTTTTGAATGACAATGCGCATGAAAATACACTTATTCAACGCCTACAAAAATCCCAGTCTGGTAGTTTCACCATTGCGTAGTTTGTCCATTTAAGCTCGATGCCACCGTTAGAAACGCTCTCACATTTTGGCAGCTCCAAACGAAGTAGTTTGTCCTTTCGAAGGCCATAGCATGACCTCTATCCTTAAATGAGGATGCTTGACTCGAGTAGCGCTCAAGCTCTTGATTTTTTTGAGAAAATGTATTACAAAAAGCATACATCAGCTCTCTCGTTCTAACTGATATTCTTCTTGAATTTAAGCGGCGATATCGTCTCTATTGGAGCTATCATCTATCTTTTTGGGTATAAACATATAAAACAACCGTGGGACGCCGCTGGTTACTGTCCGTCCAAATTACGCTTTGCCGCTAACAAAGAATCAGCTTCTTTATGTAAGAGTCACTGTCGTTACAAAAGGATTAGTTAGATATTTTTGGGATACATGAAAAATCTACGGTACCTGTTGTATAACCCGTAGAATCCTCCACTACACGAAAACACAAAGCGTCAACAATACGATGTAAGTATTTAATATCACCAGAGATACTTCCTAGTACACCTGCGTTAGTAAAATACAAACCATGATTTAACATACAGGTGAACTCATACTCTACAAGCATGCAGTCACCCTTATTGGCAAGAGTTAACCCCCTACTAGCATCCTTATCAGAGGTTGCACCGCCTAGTTCTACACCGGAGACTGTCTTGATTAACATGCCAAATCGAACATTTCTAACACTTTCTGTAAACCGAACTCGGTAGGTATAACGATATGTCTCCCCTCGAACCAAGTTATTAACCTTTTCACCATCAACAGTCAAAATCTGGGGACTTTCAATAATGGCTCCGTATGATTCATAATTGATCGTACTAGTCGGCTTCAATTTCGGGTCAAAGTATTCTTTTAAGCTATTACTATTTCTTTTAGCTAAATCTAACTTTTTATTACTATTTTTTGCTTTTTCTTCTTGCTGATGCTTTTCGTCTTTTAACGGAGTTTCTTTAACTCTCTCGTTACTAGAAAGCTTATTATATTCTGTGAGTAGATCATTTTTACTAATTACTGTTTCATTACTATACTTGAGGTATAAACCCGTTACCAGCTTAGGGTCACCATCCAGTACTTTCTCACCTTTACTCAACCAAATAGCTCTACTACAGAGATTTACAATACTTGCCTCACTATGGGAAACAAATAAGATAGTCGCACCATTAGATCTAATCTCCTCCATCTTAGCAAAGCATTTTCTTTGAAAAGCAGCGTCGCCTACACTCAAAGCTTCATCTACGATTAGAATATCAGGCTTAATATTGATCGCTACTGCAAATGCTAGTCTAGCTGACATACCGCTACTATACATTTTCGTAGGTTGATGGACAAAATCACCCAATTCAGCAAACTCTATAATGTCTTCGACTATATCGTCAGTCTGTTTTTTTGAGAGACCGTTAATGGCGGTATTTAAATATATATTCTCTAAACCTGTCATTTCGGGATTAAACCCCGCACCTAGCTCAAGTATCGCCGAGATATGACCATGGACAACAACTCGTCCACTTGATGGCGTAAGAACATTGGTGATCATCTTTAATAGAGTGGACTTGCCTGAACCATTGCGGCCAATAATCCCTACTGTTTCTCCCTTTTTAAGATCAAAAGAAATATTTTTAACAGCAGCAAAATCTGTATGATACTTTTTGCCAAATAGATTTAGTGACTCTTTCAATCTATCAATAGGCCGACTGTACAGTTTATACTTCTTAGTTAGTTCCTGTACTTCTATTGCTACTTTGTTTGACATTATAGTACGTCCCCAAAATGAGGTCTTAAACGTTTAAAGATGATTAGCCCTCCTAAAAGTATGATTGTAGTGACTCCCCAAAAATAGCAAGTATCGAACATCCCTCGCTCAAAAAACCACTCTTGGTCTATGAGGGCAGCTCTATATCCATTGATAATATATGCCATAGGGTTAAGATCCACTAAGAAGCGGTACTTTTCAGGTATTATGCTAGACGCCCAAAATATTGGCGTAGCCCAGAAGCCTATTTGCAATATGACTCCGACTAAATTTCCAATATCTTTGACAAATACTCTTAATGCCGATGTTAACCAAGAAATTCCAAGAACAATCATAATCGAGCTAAAAAGAAAGTAAGGAATTTGCAACCAATATCTATTTGGCTTGTATCCATATAACAAAAACGCCAGAATAAGCATCATAAATAGAACAGCATGAATAATTAAAGCAGAGCCTACCGGTACAATTGGTAGTACCCCAACTCTAAAAGAAACCTTCTTGACTAAGAATCGATTGGATGTAACTGCACTCGTACCAGATTGAACAGCATCAGCTATAAAAAACCAAGGTATCATTCCACAAATAAGCCATAAGAAAAATGGCGCACCACTATCTACCGGCCCAGAGCGAAAACCTACGTCAAAAACGAACCATATAACAAGGATAAATATCATAGGTTGTACAAATGCCCATAAAAGGCCTAAATATGAACCTAGATATTGCTGCTTGAAGTTGTTGTATATTAGCGTAATCAGTAGTGATCTTGATTCAAATATATGCTTCAAGAACTGATACAACTCTCTGATGTATTTCAACATTACCTCTGTTAACTTTCAGTTGTCGGTACAAATTAAAGCGTAATTGACACTTAACGCATTAAATTATACGTATTTAAGCTTGCATTACCCTGTTGAAGGTTTGATTAACAGTTCTAATAACCAGTTAAACAAACGATATCAGATAGTTTTTTTCCATCATAATCTTTGTCAGAGAGTATAGGTTCAACGTCAATCGGCCATTCAATATTAATAGAATTATCGTTCCACAATAACGTGTGTTCTGCACTTGGGTTATAGTAGTCTGTACATTTATATACAAACTCCGCCATTTCACTGGTCACATAAAAACCATGAGCGAATCCTTCAGGGACCCACAGTTGGCGTTTATTTTCTGCAGATAAGTACTCTCCTACCCATTGCCCAAATGTCGGTGAGTTTTTTCTAACATCAACAACTACATCAAAAACTTCACCAGATACCACTCGAACTAGTTTACCTTGGGTGTTTTCCGTTTGGTAATGCAAACCTCTCAGAATACCTTTCTTAGATTTAGAGTGATTGTCTTGAACAAATGTGGTTGGCTTGCCGGTAACAAGCTCTTCAAACTTCTTCTGTTGCCAGGTTTCCATGAAGAAACCACGCTCATCTCCAAATACCTGAGGTTCTATGATTTTTACTTCTGGGATTGCAGTGTCAATTACTTTCATTACTTATATTCCGCGATATTATTCAGAGCCAGTTTCCAATCACTTGATGTGATTCCAAATACAGACTGGATTTTACTGCAGTCTAGACGTGAGTTTGCAGGACGAGGTGCTGGCAATGGGTATTGGTCAGCGGTAATTTCATTGACCACTGGTACACTGTCTAACACACCATGCTTTTTGGCTTCTGAGAAAATTTCACAAGCAAACTCATACCAACTAACATGAGGAGAGCCTGAGAAGTGATAGACACCAGAAGGGTCGTTCTCAACCGTTGCAAACTTATCCATCATCTCAATAAGAGCATCTGCAATATCTCCCGCATAGGTAGGACCACCGAATTGATCACCAATGATTCCAAGTTCTGGTCTATCGGCACCCAGTCTCAACATCGTCTTAACGAAGTTGTTCCCATGTTCGCCAAATACCCAAGCAGTGCGTAAGATAGCGTACTTAGAACAATGCTCCTGAACAGCTTGCTCACCCGCTAGTTTACTCTTGCCGTAAATCCCTTGAGGATCGGTCTGGTCATCTTCGACATAAGGTTCTGATTTTGCGCCATCAAAAACATAGTCCGTTGATATGTGCAATAACAATGCATTGACACTTTCTGCAGCCATGGCAAGGTATTTAGGACCATCACGATTAATGGCGTAACTGAGGTCGATGTCACTTTCTGCTTTATCGACCGCAGTATGAGCAGCAGCATTGATGATTACCTCTGGAGCTATGTCGGCAATCAGAGCGTTGACTTGATCCAAGTCAGTAATATCTAGCACCTCACGGTCGTGGGCAACGACTTCAATGTCAGAACGTTTGCTCAAACGCTCAACTAGACAATGACCAACTTGTCCTTGGCAACCTGTAATCAGTACTTTCATTACTTATTTACTCTCTTGCGTTTATCTGCCACTAATCGCATCAAATACTGACCATATTCATTCTTAAGCATCGGTTTCGCGATTTCACTAAGTTCTTCATCAGAGAGCCATTCGTTTTGCCATGCGATTTCCTCGAGACACGCAACTTTCAGGCCCTGAACATGCTCAATGGTTTGTACAAATGAAGAAGCTTCATGAAGACTTTCATGCGTACCGGTATCCAGCCAAGCGAAACCACGTCCTAACAACTCAACATTCAAAGAACCATCGTTCAAGTACATCTCATTTAGCGTAGTGATCTCTAGCTCACCTCGCTCAGATGGTTTGACTTGCTTCGCCATCTCAACGACACGATTGTCATAGAAGTATAATCCTGTGACTGCATAGTCAGATTTAGGCTCTACTGGTTTTTCCTCAATCGATACCGCTTTCATCTCTGAGTCGAACTCCACAACACCAAAACGCTCTGGATCTTTTACCTTATAGCCAAATACTGTAGCGAGTCCCTGCTCTGTTAAGTTGCGAGCATTGTGCAATTGCTTGCTAAATGCCTGTCCGTAAAAGATATTGTCACCTAGTACAAGACAAACTGAATCATCACCAATGAACTCTTCACCAATAATAAATGCCTGAGCGAGGCCATCTGGGCTTGGTTGAATGGCGTACTCTAGGTTAATGCCATAATCACTACCATCACCCAGTAGTCGTTGGAAACCCGCCTGATCTTCAGGTGTGGTGATGATCAAGATATCGCGAATTCCCGCAAGCATCAATGTAGAGATCGGGTAATAAACCATTGGCTTATCATAGATCGGAAGTAGCTGTTTCGAAGTACCACGAGTCAACGGATATAGGCGGGTACCAGACCCACCAGCTAATACAATACCTTTCATATTACTTCTCTGCTCCCAAGCGCTCTAGACTGTATGAGCCATCCAGCACACGGCTCCACCAAGGTTTGTTATTCAAGTACCACTCAACCGTTTTGCGAATGCCTGATTCGAAGGTTTCTGCTGGCTTCCAGCCCAACTCACGCTCAATCTTCGACGCATCAATGGCATAACGCACATCGTGTCCTGGGCGGTCTGTCACGTAAGTGATAAGCTCTTCATAAGCGTTCACACCCGCAGGTTTGTTTGGAACCAGCTCTTCAAGCAGAGAACAGATAGTTTTAACAACTTCGATATTCGCCTTCTCGTTGTGGCCACCTATATTGTAGGTTTCTCCCACTACACCTTCTGTAACCACTTTGTATAGTGCTCTAGCGTGATCTTCCACAAACAACCAGTCACGGATCTGCATGCCGTCACCGTAGACAGGAAGTGGCTTTCCGTCCAAAGCATTCAAAATCATCAAAGGAATAAGCTTTTCTGGGAAATGATACGGACCGTAGTTATTCGAACAGTTCGTAACGATTGTTGGAAGGCCATAAGTTCGCAACCATGCTCGAACTAAATGATCGCTCGATGCTTTTGAAGCAGAGTAAGGAGAAGAAGGTTCGTACGATGTCTCTTCTGTAAACAGGTCATCTGTGCCTTCCAGATCGCCATATACTTCATCAGTCGAGATATGATGAAAACGAAACGCTTGTTTCTGCTCTTGGCTAAGCGTGTTCCAGTAAGCGCGAGAAGCTTCCAGCAACGTGTAGGTGCCTACAATATTGGTTTCAATAAACGCAGCTGGGCCATCGATAGAACGGTCCACGTGGGACTCCGCAGCCAAATGCATTACCGCATCCGGCTTATGTTCCGAGAAAACACGATCCAATGCTGCGCGGTCACAGATATCAACTTTTTCAAACGCATAGCGTTCGTTTGATTGAATGTCTTCTAGCGACTCTAGGTTACCTGCGTAAGTTAAAGAATCGACATTAACAACCTCATCAGAAGTGTCATTGATAATATGACGGACAACCGCAGAGCCAATAAACCCAGCGCCACCAGTAACAAGTAGTTTCATCAAATATTCCTTAGAATTGAATACGCTACCGCCCTTGAGTCAAGCCCTCAAAAGCTAAGCCTTATATTGTGAATCCTTGTGGCGTGACTATCCCAAGGATAAATTTTTGTGATTATATAGGAAACCGGGTTAAACCGCGATAGGGCGCAAGGCAGCCATGTATCAGAGCGTCAGACTCAGATAAACAGGAGGCGCTTACTTAGAGCTTTCGAATGACTAGAGGTTGGGATTACGCAACTGACTGATATAGTCTCAAGCTCAAAAGCAACCATCCATCTAAGTGCACTCTATCGCTTGATTTTCCTTACTAGGCTACTGGCATTGGCATGCTTTATTCACCTATGACTTCCATTTCAGGCGGTATTGTTAAATAAAACAGGTTTGAGATAAAGATAATTCCCCTCTTATCCATTGACCGCTCCTATAAAAATGTGACTAACATCTCATTTGAGAACTCGCTTACATTGATGTGACAAATAACCAACCAACGACCATAAGGCACATCAAATGACCCGATGCCTGATATCTTTTATCAAGCGAATCGAGATTGCAGTATATCGATTTACAACAAGGGGTTAGAATTACTTCTACTGTATAAGCAGAGCATTAGGGAATCATGGTTTAAAAACTTATTGAAGGGAATTGAAAAAGGCTAAATACAGCACAGCATACACGCAACAGTTAGCTATGATAGTACGCCGTTTTTGGGAGAGGCTAAACTTGAAGTCGCTCGAGTATGAAGAACATAACTGAGTTAAACATTATAAATGTTGAGTAGGCCCACATGATAAATCTAGATGACGCCAAATACACAACGTTCCTGTTTTCTTGAAAAATGACCTCAAGTAGCCATGGTTACACGTTAGATCTCTGCACAGCCCCACTCTGGAAAGTGCTTACGCACATAAGCATTCAAGTCTTTTTCTGCTTGAGAGTACACTCTTGTCGCGTTCTCATTACCATCAATGACGACCTCAACCATTCCCGCTCCAACCGTGACATTAGTATGGCGGTCGATAAGCACAAACGATCCTGTTTGAGGGAGCTTTATGTATCTATCTACTGCAATCTTATCCGTTAAGGTAATGTCTGAGAGTGCGATCTCATTTAGCTCAAGAGTTTCACTGTTTTCTGCATGTTGCTCGAGAGTATTCACGTCAATCTTGTGTGGAATCGCCACCACTTTACCTGAGCAAGATTTGGTCGCGAACTTAAATATGTACTCTTTATGCGTGCGCATTGGATTCTCATCCATCCAAACAACATGCGCTCTTACCTTATTGGTCACACTTGGCTCATGGCCGCTGTGCACCAACATATCACCACGAGAAACATCAATTTCATCTTCTAGCGTTATGGTAATGGCTTGACCAGGGCCAGCGGTATTTAGCTCACCGTCATAGGTATAGATAGATTTAACGCGGGACTGTTTACCAGATGGCAAAGCTGTCACTTCATCACCCACTTGCACTAGGCCCGACGCGAGCGTACCACAAAAACCACGGAAGTTTAGATTAGGTCGGTTCACGTACTGCACAGGAAAGCGCATATGGTCCAAGTCTTTGTCTTGATCGATTTTCACCGTCTCAAGCAGTTTCATCAAGGTAGCGCCTGGGTACCAATCCATGTTCTCACTCGGAGAAACTACGTTGTCTCCTTTCAGTGCCGAGATTGGTACAAAACGAATATCGTCGATGTTGAAGTTCTTCGCCATCTCGCGATAATCGGCTTTAATCTTTTGATACACCTTCTGGCTGTACTCCATTAAGTCCATCTTGTTAATTGCAACAATGATGTGCTTAATGCCTAGAAGGCTGCAGATAAAGCTGTGACGGCGAGTTTGGGTTTGAATACCATAGCGAGCATCAACCATCACAATAGCCAATTCACACGTAGATGCACCCGTCACCATATTGCGGGTGTATTGCTCATGCCCAGGAGTGTCAGCAATGATGAACTTTCGTTTATCTGTTGAGAAGTAGCGGTAGGCCACATCAATCGTAATACCTTGCTCGCGCTCGGATTGAAGACCGTCCACTAACAAAGCCAGGTCAAACGCTTCATCGGTCGTGTTAAACTTTTGAGAGTCTTTCTCAATCGCCGCCATCTGATCTTCATAAATTAACTTTGAATCGTAAAGCAGACGACCAATCAATGTTGATTTACCATCATCCACATTGCCGCAAGTCAAAAACCTTAGTAGGTCTTTATTTTCATGAACTTTCAAATATCCTTCGATATCGGTAGCAATAAGCTCGGAGCTGTGAGACATAAAAATTATCCTAATTAGACTTATTTGGGCTTGCCTGCCCAAACAAAAATTCTGTTGTGTGCCTATTCGTAATTACGCACTTCCGCTACGTATTCGACGGCTTGTAAAAGTCACTCAGCAGTTGAGTAAACTTATCTACATCACTTTTCGACAATTGGTTGATACCCGCTGCCGCCCTGCGTCCGCCACCAGTTGGGAACGATGCACAAATCTCATCGGCACCGATTCGGTTGTTCAACGGTGCGCGTACACTGACGGTGTAATCTTGTAGGTTTGGATTTAGCGTGAGCACGCCATGGGCAAGTTCAGGGCTTTGGTTGGCAATCTCGTTACCAAAAACACCGCTGATACGTCGTGCCCAAGCCTCGCATGGCAATTCAAACACTTTACATTGCGAATCAATATAATAAGGTGCGATACTTACGACCTTCTCATGGTCTAAGGCGTAACCTTTTTTAAGCACGTGGTAGGGAGAAGCAACATCGTCCAAAAGGGTTAGCGGATCTTCAAACTTGCTTAGCTGCTGATACAATTCTTCCGGTTCAATATGCAGATCCTGCAATGAAGCACCATAACCGTTATAGTTAATTAAGGTACCAAGCTCTTTCAAGAATTCGGTTTCGCTGTCCGAGAGCCCGATTTCCTTGGCTAACTTATGCGCTGGCGTAAATAAATTATCACCAAATGCCGCAGCCACCGCCCATTTCGCGTATTGGCCACCGAGTTTTTGGTTAATCAATAAGCTAGTGCATACTTCGGCGTCTAAATCTATTAATGCTTCTAGCTTGTCTGATTGCGGTAGTTCACCACTGCGATGATGGTCGCAGTAAAACACTGACACGCCCTGTTTAAGCAGGCTCCCAAGTTCAGGCAGATTCTTCTCCATCGAAATATCCAGCACAGTTACTGAGGTGGCATTATCAACATCCACTCGTCTGAGTAATTTGATGTCACGCTTCACACCGGTAATCAGCGCTGCCTCTTTCGGTTCTGAAAAACGAAGTTGCAGCAGCGCAATAATGCCATCGGCATCACCATTAAATACGTCGTAATGCATTATGTTTCTTCCCTTAAATGCAAGTAACCTTTGTTCTCCAACTCACTAACTACAAAATCCGCACACGCTTCGATGCTGAGGTTTTCAGTTTTAAGATGAATGTCGGGGTGCACCGGCTTTTGATACTCAGAATCAATACCAGTGAAATGCTTGATCTCACCCGAACGCGCCTTCTTGTACAGCCCTTTCGGGTCCCGAGCTTCACACACGTCAAGCGGCGTATCCACGAACACTTCAAGAAATTCTCCATCTTGCATCAAGTCACGTACCTGCTGGCGTTCTGACTCAAATGGCGAAATGAAGGCCGTTATGACGATAGCGCCGGAATCAACAAACAGTTTGGCAACTTCACCTACACGGCGAATATTTTCAACACGATCTGCATCAGAAAAGCCCAAGTCCTTGTTCAGCCCGTGGCGCACGTTATCGCCATCCAAAAGATAACTGTGTTTACCCATCTGAAGCAGTTTACTTTCAACCGCATTTGCCACGGTAGATTTTCCTGAGCCACTCAACCCCGTAAACCATAGGCAAACCGGCTTCTGCCGCTTTAAAGTAACTCGTTCGGCATGAGTTACGGTTGAATTGTGCCAGACCAGATCCTTCGATACTGAGTCGTGTTCTTTGCGTTGATAAGGAGTTGTCATAATGAATTAAAAGTAACCTTCACGTTTTTTCTTCTCCATAGAGCCGGCGCTGTCATGATCAATGGCTCGGCCTTGACGCTCTGACGTTGTCGTCAACAGCATCTCTTGGATGATTTCTGGTAGTGTGGTCGCCTCTGACTCAACGGCACCTGTGAGTGGGTAGCAACCTAAAGTACGAAAACGCACCATTTTCTCTTCCACCGTTTCTCCTTCCTTAAGCTCCATGCGGTCATCATCTTTCATAATGAGCATGCCATCACGCTCAACCACAGGGCGCTTCGCCGCCAAGTAGAGTCCTGGTATCTCAATATTCTCTAGATAGATATATTGCCAAATATCCAGTTCGGTCCAGTTTGACAGCGGGAAGACTCGAATACTTTCTCCCTTGTTGACCTTACCGTTGTATACATTCCAAAGCTCCGGGCGCTGATTTTTCGGATCCCATCGGTGATGTTCATCACGAAATGAATACACGCGCTCTTTTGCGCGAGATTTTTCTTCATCTCGACGAGCGCCACCGAACGCAGCATCAAAGCCATGTTTGTCCAGCGCTTGTTTCAAGCCTTGGGTTTTCATGATGTCAGTGTGTACAGAGCTTCCATGTACAAAAGGACTGATATTCATCTCCAAACCTTCTGGGTTTTGATGCACTATCAACTTCATGCCCAACTTCTTTGCCATTTTGTCACGAAACTCAATCATCTCTTTGAATTTCCACGTAGTGTCCACATGCATAAGTGGAAACGGCGGTGTGCCAGGCGCAAATGCTTTTTGAGCTAGGTGTAGCATTACTGATGAGTCCTTACCCACCGAATAGAGCATTACTGGGTTATCGAACTCAGCCGCTACTTCGCGCATGATGTATATCGACTCAGCCTCAAGCTGCTTGAGGTGAGTCATACGCTCTGGAGAGATGTTCATTACTAAAAAGTCCTTGATTTACAGTCCAATAAAGGCTGGAATTGCGGCCAACACAATCAAGCCATAAAGCAGGCACATCGGTACGCCTACTTTCACAAAATCTTGCAGTTTATACTGCCCCGCATTTAAGACCATCAAGTTAGTTTGATAGCCATACGGCTAATAAAGCTAGCACTGGCACCAAACGCCACCGCTAAGATATACGCCTGGGGGTTAGCGGATACACTTGTTGCTAACTCAATACTGATCGGGAAAACCAACGCAGCTGCCGCGTTGTTTGTGACCAACTCTGTCATCAACCACGCTAACAAATAGACCACAACCAGACCAGTAAATGGAGTGAACAAATAGTCATAAGAGTGAACGATTGTTTCTAAACCACTTAAAGCTTCGCTTTGGGTAAGTGCTTGAGACAATAACAATGCGGATGAAATAATAAGCCAAATGTTTTTAGGTAATCGCTGCAGTACTTCACTTGCACTTAAACAACCTGATAATAAGAAAACACCAAGTAAGATGAGCATAACCTTAAAAAGAGAGACCACGCCCGTCGCGGCCAATAACATCGCCCCTAAAAAGCCAACCACTACGAGCTTTTCTTTCCAGCCTTCAAGACAGTGCTCCGTCTCAACTTCATTCAGGAGATAAAAGTTTTTTCTGATGTTGTTTCGTGAAGCGTAATCCTTGCCTACCGCTAATACCAGATAATCACCCGCTTCCAGGTAGACTTCACCCAACTTGCACGACAATGTTTCTCCCTCACGCTTGATCGCCACCACCGCAGCATCAAACAGCGCGCGAAAGCCCGTATCCTTCAGTGTTTTACCAACTAAGTGGCTCTCTGGTCTTAGCACCACCTCAGAAAGGTTATCCAAAGGCAACCCGCTATTACTCGCAAACAGAGAAAGTCCGTCAAATTGGGTTAGAGTCGTTACCTTCTTTACATCACCACTGAACAAGAGACGATCATTCGGAGCTATGACCTCTTGAGGGGTAACAGGGGATATTACGCGTCCTTTTCGTAATATTTCGACCAAGAACAATGACTGAAGGTGCCTAAGGCCATTTTGCTCAACAGTTTTTCCAACTAAATCTGAGCTCGCTGAGACTTCAGCATCGATAATATAATCCTGAATTTGAACACTGCTTTTGCCCCGTTCTGGCAAGAGCGGACTTAATACGAACAGCAGCATACCGCAGCCAAATACCAAGCAAAGGCCCACTGCGGTAAAATCAAAGAATTTCAAACTAGGATAGCCAAAGTCGATGACCAAGCTATTCACAATCAAGTTAGTAGACGTCCCTACAAGGGTTAACGTCCCCCCTAGTATCGCAGCGTAAGAGAGCGGCAAAAGCAGCTTACTGGCTTTGTGGTAAGAATTATTGCGAATAGGTGCCAACATGGTCGATACAACTGCTGTATTGTTCAATATCGCAGACGACAAGGTCGTTAGACCAAACAACCGTATCCAAGTAAGGCGGTAACTGCTCCCAATGACATAATTGGTGATCAAGCGTAACAATTTAGTTTTCTCGAGCGCCACCGAACAAACCATCAAGAGCATTAAAGTTAGCAAACCTTTGTTGGAGAAGCTCTGAATCACCTGCTCTGTCGTTACAAGCGAACTCGTCAGCAACACCAACAGCAACACTCCGAAGACTTTTTCAGAGTGAGATTGAAAGCGTATTAGTCCGCACACGGTTAAAAAGAACAAAAAGAGTACCTGAAATGCAGGGCTCATTAACCAATCAAGCAAGCGCAGTGCTCCTCACTATAAGAAGTAAATTTTGAAGTGTCATTTGCAAACTTTTATATTATAACAACTCGACCTTACAAGGAGAAAGCACCATTCACCCTTTGATAAAATATAGAAGTGCTCCGACGGGTAGACTAAATAATAGCGACTCCACACAAAAATAACATGGCTAAAAATTTAGCTGATGAGTTTATCAATCTCGTTATTCAACACAGTTACGATCTTCACCCTATATCGACTGCACCTAATATGAACATGATCACAACAAACGAAAATAAGTAACAACTAACTTAGCCAGCCCCCACTAACCAAGCCCTTACATTTCATAAACTTATCACGAGAGCACTGCAACAGTTAATAATATCACTTACTTGTATATTTGTATGAACGTCATAACCTATCAATACGGATCGCGACCACCCCAGAATCATCATATGAACTCAGGCTTATAAGGAAAATAACTGAGTTCTTATAGGCAAGGTTTGGCAGTAAAAATAACCATTGCCCGCGACTTAGCAGCAAAAACAGTTAGGATAGTTATGGCTTGGCACATGTTCAGTGTTGTGATGAGCACCTTTGTGGTGTTGCTCGTCATGCATAAACTCGCTCCTCTATTAGGTTTAGTAGATAACCCGGATTCACGTAAACGACACACAGGTCAAATACCGTTAGTAGGTGGCGTATCTATTGCGATTTCATTGTGTGGGACACTGTTACTCATTCCTAACTTCATCCCTTTCCAATACGTATTTGTCGTATCGATTGGCGCGTTAGTTTTACTGGGTATGCTCGATGACCGCTACAATTTGAGCTGTCGCAGCCGATTGATTGTACAAGCACTTATCGCCTCTATTGTGGCTATGATGGCTGATGTGCAATTAGTGACCTTTGGTAATGCCTTTGGATTCGGCTACGTCAAGTTTGATTGGCTTGCATTACCGCTCACTATTATTGCGGTGATTGGCGCTATCAATGCGTTCAACATGGTCGATGGTGTTGATGGCCTGCTGGGCAGTTTAGCGTGCGTCACTTTCAGTGCGCTTAGCCTGCTATTTGCTTTGCAAGGCGATATCGCCCACTTACAGTTGTGCCTGTTGCTAATGTGCGCCATTGGTCCCTATCTTGCTTTTAACTTAAACCTGTTCGGTAGCAAATATCGACTCTTCATGGGTGATGCGGGCAGTATGATGATTGGTTTTATCGTGGTTTGGCTGCTTTTCACACTAACTCAACCCTCGGGTCATCTCTCCTCTCTGGCCTCAACAACTCGGTGCGACCGGTTACAGCATTATGGCTAATTGCGTCCCACTCATGGATATGGTTGCCATTATGGCAAGGCGAATGAAAAAGGGGCAATCACCAATGGCACCTGACCGAGGGCATCTTCACCATATTTTTCAGCGCATTGGATTCAACTCCAGACAAACACTGCTGATCATCACAGCTATCGCTACTGTATTTGCTTTCCTGGGCATCATCGGTGAGCTTGTCGGCGCAGCTGAGTCAACCATGCTCTACCTGTTCTTGGTGCTATTTGGTTGCTATTACTTGATACTATCAAAAATTTTCAGGCTCACCGCATATATACGCTTGATGAAGAAAAAGCAGCCTCAGCAGATCTCTGCGGGGTAGTCACACAAAAGAAACACACTGAAACTAAGTTCACAATTCGTGATATGCATCAAACTTATCAAAAAACCAACGAGATACGCACGAATTTATGCAACACAGCATTCATATGCAACCAAAAATTCAGTAGTATTATGCCACAGGTCACAAAAAAAGGCCTCGAATACAAATAATTACAGAACAGTACTCAGTGGGATTTATGCTATTGCTCCTCGGCTTTGTGGCGGTCACCGCCTTCATTACTCTATTTTTTGCACGGCGATTGGCGAAAACTATTGGTCTAGTTGACAAACCCAATGCAAGAAAACACCACCAAGGCGTTGTACCACTTGTCGGTGGGATCTCTATTTGCTTTACAGTGACTCTCACTGTACTCGCTTTCGATATTGATATCGCTCACGCGGGCCTGTTTCTTTTCTCTATCTGCACGCTAACGATGTTAGGCGCACTAGATGACAAGTACGATATTAGCTTCAAATCACGCATGCTCTGCCAAGCTCTACTGTCACTCGCCATGATGCATTTTGCAAAACTGGAACTACATACATTGGGTAACATGTTTGGATTGGGTCACACAAACCTAGGCGGATTCGCTGCACTGATCACTGTCTTAGGTGTAATTGGTGCGATCAATGCGTTTAACATGGTCGATGGAATAGATGGATTACTCGGCGGGCTGTCGATTGTGTCATTTAGTGCCCTCGCTTTCCTATTGTACCAAGAGGGGCATTCTAGCCTTGGACTGCTTTGTCTCATCTTTATCGCGGCGGCTCTGCCTTATATAGGCATGAACTTGGCTTATTGGGTCGAAAAAGAAAGGTATTCATGGGTGATGCAGGAAGCATGATGATTGGCTTTACCATCATTTGGCTACTTTTGAGCAGCAGTCAAGATGACTCCGGTGTCATTATGCGTCCAGTGACCGCACTTTGGCTGATAGCGCTACCATTAATGGATATGGTGGCAATCATGATCCGCCGCATTCGACGCGGCGACTCACCATTTCACCCGGATCGAGAGCACCTTCATCATATTTGCCAACGTTTAGGACTAAGTTCAAGACAAACACTCTTTGCGATCTGCTTGCTTGCATCGATGCTGACTGGTTTCGGCTTATATGGCGAAATAGCGCAAATTCCAGAACCGATTATGTTCTACACGTTTATTGCATGTTTTGTAGGCTACGCGATTAGCCTGTCTTACATCTGGCGAATCACACGTTTTGTACGAGCAAAACTTGGCCAAGACATCGAGCCGGAAACCGTCACACTCAAGTGACTAATAGACACGCTCAAATTAAGCATTAGGCTCAAAGCCTCCTACGCTTCTCCTTCATTGTGAGCGTAAGAGGCTGCACTCATCACAGAAAACCATTCGTTTTTTAACCACCTATAGTTCTCGCTCCTCATCCAGATAAATTTTGCGCACAACCTCTAACTGATAACCTTATAATTTAGAGGTTCATTCCACTTTTGGCGACCAAGACTCATGTATCGATTCTTGCTGCCGTATTCTCACCATGTGATTTGAATACTAGAAAAACACTGCTTAAAGAACCAGTAGCAGAGTCCGGCAGTAGGAGTCTATTTCCCAATGGCATTTGCACTTACACTTCGTTATGCGTCATTCCGCCACAAAAACAGAGGCGCAGGACGGTCAATTGAACTTATAACCATTATCATGGCCATGATGGCACTCGATGTTCTGCTAACAACCAACAATATTCAGTACACTGTTGCAGCACTTGCAGTTGTGATTGCTTGTGTCGGCTTGTTTTGGTTTTTCAAGCGTTCTGATGAGATGCGCCGCACTATGCCAGACTAAGGCGGTACATACGCTACCCGTCTGTTAATCAATAATACGAGTCTCAGGCGCCAGTTGAGGTCCCACACATTCAGCCAGTGCCTGTTTCGCTCTGCTATCGCCATGAATCAAATGCAGCTGCTTTAACTGGGATTTACAACCGACAATATAGTCCGTTAAATCCTTTTGGTCCGCATGGGCCGAATAGCCCGACATACTGTAAACGCTCGCTCTCACTTCCACCTTGGAATTATCGATCCATACATGGCCTACCCCCTTTTGCAATGAACGCCCCAAAGTCCCGCTTGCTTGATAGCCAGTGAAAATCACATCCGTGCGAACATCGGGTAATAATGCATGAAGGTAATCCATCACTCTTCCTCCCATACACATACCAGACGCAGCAATCACTATCGCAGGTTCACCCGTTGAAGCAAGGCGATTCACTAGTGACTGATGCTCTTTGTGACTATCGATGACGACACACTGACGAAACCCCAATGGATAACGGCCAGCATTTCGCTTACGCTTCGCCTCACGACTCCAAAGTTTTCGATACTGGCGATAGGCTTTGGTTATTTGTGCCGCCATCGGAGAATCAACGATGATCGGTAGTGACTCCGATAGCTGCTTTTTATGCAGCAAAGACTCAATGTCATACAACAGCTCTTGAGTTCGTCCCACGCTGAAAGCGGGAATAATGATCGTCCCACCATCTTTAAGACTCTTTATAATGATAGTAAGCAATCGCTCGCGTCTCATAGCCACGCTCTCATGCTGCCGGTTGCCATAAGTACTCTCAACAAACAGATAATCAGCACGCTTTGGAGGCAAGGGGTCTGGCAGTAATGGCGTATCCTTAGGACCAAGATCACCAGAAAACACCACAATCTCCTGGTTAGGCAGCTTAACCTCTACAAACGCACTCCCCAAAATATGTCCCGCCGGGCTAAAACGGATATAAGTGAAATAACCGCGTTCCAAAGACTTAACGGGTATCCAAGCCCCATAGTCGACAGGCCTGAGTTGGCGCTTAATTCGCTCCAAAATACGCGTTCGCTGTAAGCGCGTTAGATCCAGTTGTAGCCTTAACCCATCATCTAACATAAGCGGCACAAGAAGAGCCGTAGCATGTGTGCAATAAATAGGGCCTTGAAACCCAGCGGCGATCAACCAAGGCAAACGCCCTATGTGATCGATATGAGCGTGAGTAAGCACTAACGCTCGAATGTGGGAAGTTCTAAATTCAATCTCCAACGATCCCTGCGCTGCATCATTGCCTTGGAACAAACCACAATCAATGAGTAACGCCTCACCCAGTATGTTCACCTCATGGCACGACCCGGTTACTGTTGCTTTACCGCCATGGTGGGTTACTTGCACTCCATCCGTGAGAGTTCGAGCTTCTTTTGGGTGCTGCCTCTTTGCTGATCGGTCACGCCCCTTATTCGAGCGCGCCGATTGAATGAGTAGTTGATGGGGAGTAATAGACATGCAGCCTCCTTGCCCTTTTGACTTTACCGAGCATAAGAAGTAGCACGTAGATTAGCGAGAAATAAGGTGGTATTTGCGAGTGAAGGGGCACTCTTGAGAGAGTGCTTTCATAGAAAGGACATGATGCCTGCTAGCGGAGAGCAAGCTATTTCAGCTTGTATCCATAAGTTTCGATATGCGCGAGCAACTCACTCGACGTGATTCGATTCTTGACGACCAAATCAACCTTAAATGGGAGTGAGGATTGCTCTAACTGGTCATGCAAGTCAGCGAAAACACTTAATGTGATAGCACTGCCTTCAATGGCAATATCGATATCAGAGTTATCTTTGTGTGTTCCCAAAGCTCTTGACCCAAATATCTAAGCATGAGCAACCAATTCATGATTCAAAACGACATCTGTGATTAATTCGTAGTGATGAGGTTTAAGCCCTATCAATGAAGGTAATGCTATATCGTTATTGATCACGTTTAGCCTCTAAGTACTGCGTGATCTGCTCAATTACAGGTGAAAATGTATCTAAAATTAGCGCCTGGGCCTCAAGAACATTTTCCTCATCGTAGGTATGCGACAACAAGTTGTGCTTTATCAACGCTTCTAGCATGGTTTCGCACTGTTGAGAAGACAGGTGCTTCGCCTCCAATGCTGTGCGGAACACACTTCTTGGAGAAGCTACGTCAAAGCCCTCAAATTCAAGCAAGTCTTTAAGTGTTTTCCAGGTAAGTTCGAAAGAAAACTCAAAAGTCTGCACAAGACCCGCCAGCTCCAACTCATTGTAGCTATCCTGGGCGCACGCTCTTTTAAGCCTTTGTTGTGCTCTCGCCAAATTCTGCAGTCGTTGCTTCCAGCGGTCTGGATTCGCATTCATAGTCATGTCCAATGCATTGCTAGTATCCAATACTACATTGAGCCTTATACGAACAAATCAATCAAGCAATATCACGCTCTCACTAGCATCTGACTTTTGCCCGAGACCCAAGCTCGCTTGGTGTGCAATGCATACCTCTCAAGCCCTTTAGTCGAGCCCACCGCACAGCGAAACTTACCCCCAAAACTTTCTGAAAGCCTGAGCCATTCTTCAGCGTTCATCTCTAACCGCTCTAGAAGAGTATTTTTACTAGAACAAATATACCCGCGCTTATTCGGCCTTATTACGCGCCCCAACTCTTCAACCAATGCAAAGTAATCCAATAGAGAAAACTCGATACTATAGCTAGTCTGCGCTTCTCGTTCATGACCCACAAACCCAACGAGTCCCTTGCGAGGTAGTGAGTCAATCTCACCTTTACCCTTGTCATGCTGGCAGGCGATAGAATGGATCCGTTCATAGATGGAGGTAAATTCAGATTCTTCAAGGGATTGCGCTATATCGGCTCGAACTGGATTCAAATCGACATACGCCATACAGCTGAGCAGCGCTTTTTCATCTAACAAGGCTTGAGACTTAAAACGACCTTCCCAAAAGCGCCTTTGCAGCCCTCTTCTTTGTTGGCCTCACGGGCGACATACTCATTAAGGTTACGCATAAACCAAGAGATATCGGTCAATCGTTCACGCCACTCACCAATGAGCTCTAGGGTTTTGTTTATTTCGCCCTTGGACTTCAGTTCACCATTAAGCCACCGGCTGACCAGCAGTGGTGTTTTATATAAAGTCGTCCAGTGCTGAGCGACCTCCTCGTCAGTCCATGACTCTGCTGTAGCAGTATTAATATGCAGCACTAAATGATAGTGGTTGGACATAATGGCATAAGCACATACATCGATTGCAAACACCTGACTCAGCAACCACATGCGCTCAACGATCCACACACGACGATGTTCAAAACTCTGACCTGAGTAAGCATCTTCGCCACATAAAAAAGCACGGCGTACACACCGTAAAATACAGTGATAGTGCGCCGTGTCTTGAAGAGAGATTTGAGTTGAACGCGCTTGAGTCATTCTGAGCACCAGTGCGTAAACTTTATGCAGATAGAGTAAGCCTAGTTGGTGATTTTTCGAGCGTCAAATATATGGGTGTCCTGTTTATTTTCATAAATATCTAGATTTAAGCTACAAAAGTTTTTTAACAAGGCTCTGTTCTGAGAAGTATTACTGTTTGAACTCGTGTGCAATCATGCGCCTCAAGCCTTCATCCAACGAATAAGGAGGAGTATAACCAGAGGACATAGCTACACTTGAATTGATCGTTGTATCTGCACAGAACTTTTGAATACGCACTGCGCTCACGGGGAATTTTTTCCCTGTAATATTTGATAATACATCAAACGCATAGCCACCTAAGAGACCAATACCATATGGCACCTTGACATTACTTGCAGAGATGTTCATTTCTTCACGAACTATCGAAATAATTTCAGAGGAAGATAGATCAGGTTTGTCAGCATAATTATATACGTAGTAACCAGTGTCCTTTAATAGCTGCTGCTTCAAGAATTCTGCGACATTGCCGACATAGCCCATGGACTTACGATTTTCACCATTACCTACCATTAGGAAACGACCAGAAACGACTTGATTTATTAAATTATATACATTGCCGCGGTTATTTTCACCAAAGACCACAGCGGGACGAACTGTTACCAATGTAGAATCGGGGGTTTCTGCATGCCATGCCTTAAAGATCTTTTCTGCTTCAAGTTTAGTGCGACCATACTCATTAAAGGGTTGGGGTTCCATATCTTCATCTGGTGTCCCACGATTTAAGCCATAGATGGCGACTGAACTAGTGAACACGATTCTCTTAATGTTATTTACCTTAGCGGCCTGGACTACATTTTCTGCACCACCAACATTAACATCATGATATAAGGACAAAGGCGTAACATTATCAGCATGCTCTGCAGCTAGATTGTAAATAATATCAGCCCCCTACTTACTTCAATTAAACTGTCTAAATCACGAACATCACCAATCGACGTAAACTCAGGATGACTATTACTTGGGTTACTATCATAATTAGTTATATTAATGTCATCATTATTTTTCAGCAAATCTATTAAACGCGTACCGATAAAGCCACTGCCACCAGTGATTAATATTTTCATTTAATCCTCATTTCTAATTATCTTATAAATCTTACCTATAGCATTCGTTGGCAAACGACGAAACGGAAGGGCTTTATTACCTAATTCAGCTAAATAGT
>JYJJ01000054.1 GCA_003263775.1 Vibrio maritimus | reverse complement strand
TGTCCGATTCATTGGCAAGTGTTTTTTAGAACTTTTTCTAAAAAAACGATCTTTTGATGAAAAAACAGTCGAAGTGTTCAAAATTCGCCTTTTAATTCCATTTAAGCGCGGTTTATAACACTGTTTCCTTCTTGAATTCGTGGAGAAACGCTTAGTTGCCCTTGTTCACTGCTCTGAGCTTTAAGCTGAGCATTGAGCAGCAGCACAGCTTCATGCGCCATATCACTAATAGGAAAGTCTAGCGTGGTGACTTGCGGATAAAGGCCACGACAACTATTCACACTGTCGTAGCTAATAATAGAGATATCCTCCGGGCAACGTATTTGATGTTCGTAGCAATATTTCATGATGCCACGAGTCATCTCTTCACCGGTTGAAAACAATGCCGTTGGCTTTTGCTCTAAGCTCATCAATTGAGCCATTGCTGCGTAACCGCTATCTAGCTCATAGTCACCTTCAACAATGTAATCTGGATTCAACGCGATACCTTTTTCGGCTATCGCATTCTTATAACCCGTCAAACGAATCTGGCTACTCACTCTGCCTAGGGGCCTGTGATACAACCTATGTTGGTATGGCCACGTTCTAGAAGATAACTCGTAGCCAATGCGGAAGCCTTTTGATGATCAAAAGTCACACATTGCTGTTTGATCTCTTCTATATAGCGGTCAAGAAGCACAAATGGTGTTTTGGTTTTTGATAGGGCAATAAGCTCTTCATCACTCAAGTAGCGACTATGCAGTATAAAGCCATCACAACGTAGGTCTTTAAACTTCTCTATCGCCTTCTTCTCACCATCGGCACTATGATGTCCTTGCGCTGTCAACAGGAACTTGTTTTGCACGTCGAGTTCCAATTGCACTTGATTCATCATTTGACCAAAAAAGCCGCCGGTATAGTAGGTCACCATTAAACCAATCATGTTCGAATGCGATTTTGCCAAAGAACGGGCAATGGCACTAGGACGATAATCAAGTTGCGCCATGGCCTCTTCGACTCTTCGCTTTGTATCAGATCGAAAACTGCCCTCTCCGTTAATAATGCGTGAGACGGTTGAGCGGTTGACGCCCGCCAATGCAGCAACTTCCTTAATACTCGCCATTGACTATGCTTCCTTGGTAATTGTGAAAATGAATCGCGGCACTCAATACTACGAAACCGAGTGAGATAGGGAAAGAAGTAACCATGAGCGCAAGGTGAATTTTTGGGAACGCACTCATGGTTATCGATAAAAGTATCGACTAAATAACAGCACTGTAATGGGTTAATTCAATCTGATGGCTTTCTAAATATTGTTTCAGCTCCTGTGAGCTAAGTACTTCAAGTTCTAACTCCCTTTTGTCTAGATACGAACTGATCGAAGCGAGTTCATCATCGACAACGGCAGGATGGCACATCACCTCGACAACATCATAGTGTTTTAACCAATCAGTGAGCTGAGCTTTTAGCCAGTCCAACGAAATGTTGCCATCGTAAAAGCCGTCACTAAATTGATAGCCCGCTAAAGAAGGCGTTGCGCGATAGGGAACATCAAACTCATGACTCAACCGAGCGACCACTTTGGTGACGATAGGATGAAGGTGAACATGATGATGACTATCCAAATGACTAAGTGGAATGCCGTAACTTAAAAAGCGCTCTATTTGAGCTCGAAATTCTTCATAAATTGCCGTCTCATGTTTTGACTCTAACTTCGTCATAAGCACATCGTACTTAGGAAAGCTCCCTTCTGGCGTGATAACAGGGAAATGTGAAGATAACGGTTTGCCCGCAGTAAGACGTAAATGCACACCGACACTTAAATTAGGTGCCGCAACCAAACGCTCTAAGGCATCTTGTTCACCCGGCATACCAACCATCATTGTTGTCGATGTCACGACACCGTTAAGGTGGCTTGCAATGATGCCTTGATTTACCGCTTGGCAAAGCCCATAGTCGTCTGCATTAAAAATTAACTTCATGCCACTTCCCTCTGTTATTACTCAATCCTACGTTCCCTGTTGTGATACAAACTGTGCAAATAATCCTTATTTTGCTCTAGCAGGTCACCAAGCAACGATTTTGCGATTTGAATATCGCCAACTAAAGGATGAGTCGCCAATGCCAGCAGCGCTTTTTCCTTATCTCCATGCACAGCCGCTTCCACAGTTAGCATCTCATAGCTTTTGACCCGAGCAATCAAACTCTCTACAAAATGAGGGAGCGGATCCACAGCTATAGGCGTCGCACCGTTATTGCCAATCACAGCGGAACACTCAATGACCGCATCATCCGGCAACACACTGATCACGCCCGCATTCGCTACGTTGACCACGTGGATATCATTGCGATTATTGTAGATCGCATCCACAAGATTTAATGATGCATCAGAGTAGTAAGCACCACCGCGCTCTTCGAGCTCTTTTGGTTTGCTATCTAACGAAGCTTGCTTATAAAGTTCAAACAGCGCAGCTTCGGTTTCCATGACTTGCGTGGCGCGACTGCCTTTTTCTTTAAAGGATAATTTTTCTTCTGCCAGCATGGCTTCAGTTTGATAGTAATAGCGGTGATACGGGCAAGGAATCACACCGAGTGCATTAAGAAAATCAGGATCCCAAGGCTCCTCAAAAATATTTTTCATCGAGAAGTTAGCCCGTCCCCACTTTTGCAAGCAGCTGTTTAGTGACTTCTTTTCCATTAAGATAGGCACTAGTCACCCAAACAAGATGGTTAAGGCCTGCATACTTCATTTGCAAAGCGCTAGGTTCGCAATCTAGCATTTCTGACGCCATCATTTGCATTGAGACTGGGACATTACAAAGTCCAATGGTCTTCACTTTACTGTATTTATGAATGGCTTCGGTAACCAAGCCAGCAGGGTTGGTGAAATTTAGCATCCATGCATTAGGCGCGAGCTCTTCAATGTCTCGACAGATATCTAAAACAACAGGGATGGTTCGAAGCGCTTTAGCAAAACCACCCGCCCCTGTCGTTTCTTGTCCTATTCGATCATATTTCAGTGGGATGGCTTCATCACGTTGGCGAGCTTTAAGTCCACCAACACGAAACTGCGTCATCACAAAGTCTGCCCCTTGTATCGCCTGCCTTCTGTCCAAGGTTTGAGAGACGACGATATCAGCTTTCGCTTTGGCAACCATACGCTGGGTTAGCGCAGTTATAATCGCTAACTTTTCTTTACCCGCCTCGATATCAGTTAAACAGATTTCGCGAACAGGTAATGAGTCTTGCCTCAGTAATATGCCTTCTATTAGCTCCGGGGTATAACTGCTCCCGCCACCGATAACAGCTATTTTCAGGGATTGGGCTGTCATAGGATCACTCCTTTACCAATGCTTTTCTTAACTCCACCAGCTCTGTCGCGAGCTCATGGGCAAGAATGGTAGTCATCAAATGGTCTTGGGCGTGGACCATCACTAACGTCATGGGTACCTTACCCTCGCCTTGATCTAGCTCGATAAGCTGAGTCTGAATCAAGTGTGCTTTGTTCAAGCACTCTTTTGCCTGTGTTAATGATGCCTCTGCGGCGGCTAAATCTTGCTTTCTGGCCGCTTGCAGCGCTTCAAAACACAAACTTCTTGCTTCACCCGCGTTGCAGATGATCTCCATCACTACCAATTCTTGGTCCATGATACTCTCCTCAATATTGCTAATCGTTATGCGGTTGCTGCTTTTCCTGGCTGTGCCACTTCGCTCTCTTGTTTAGGTTGCTCTTGCTCAAGCAATTGTTTTTCAAACATCTTGAAGAACGGTAAGTAAAGGAATAAATCCAGAATCAACAGTGCAATAACGAGCAGCACTGGTGATAGTGTCCAGCCTGATCCCCAAGATGCACCAATAATGCTGGCGCCGTCCAAGGGGTTGTCGCTACACCCATTCCAACTAAACCGGCATGCACTGCAAAGTAGGCAATCGTCGCGTTAATCACTGGTGTAAACACAAACGGAATAAACAGAATCGGGTTGAGCACCACTGGGCTACCAAAGATCACAGGCTCGTTGATTTGGAAGAAACCAGGCACCACACTCATGCGACCTAAGCTCTTTAAGTGGATTGAACGACTGAACATCATGAGCAACACAAGTGCAAACGTTGCACCAGAACCACCAATGAAGATGTAGAAATCCCAGAACGGTTGAGTAAAGATATTTTGTACCGGCTCGCCCGCCACAAATGCGTCAATGTTGGCGCTGATGTTGGTTAGGAAGATTGGTGATAGCAAACCGACCACAATCGCCGCACCGTGAATGCCAGCAAACCAAAGCAACTGACAAACTAACAATGCACCAATAATGGCTGGCAAAGTATTGGACGCACTCACCAATGGCTTGAACATCGCCATTACCGCATCTGGGATCAGCATATCGTATTGAGTTTGAACAAAGATGCTCAGTGGGTACAAGGTAAAGAAGACAGCTAAGACTGGCAGTAACACTTCGAAAGAACGCGCAATTGCAGGTGGCACCTGCTCTGGCATACGAATGGTAATATTGTGCTTTTTCATGAAGCGATAAAGTTCAACCGCGAAAAATGCACAGATCACTGCAGTAAAGATACCAGTACCACCCATATGACCGGTAGGTAGACCGCCGTCTGTCGCAGGGGCTGCGACCAACAAGAAGCTCATCAAAGACAGAGTAGCACTGGTGATCCCATCCATCTTATAAGATTTGGCGAGGCTATAAGCGACCCCAAGGGAGACAAAGATCGTCATAATGCCCATCGACATACTGAATGGCATCATGATGGTATCAAAATGAGTGGTAGCGAAATCTAACCAAACTCGACCAAAACTATTGGTGGTATCTTCCGAAAATGGGGGAAAAGCAAAAACAAGTAAAAAACTACCGACAATAATAAATGGCATCGCGACAATAAAACCATCTCTCATTGCACGAACGTGGGGTTGATTACCCACTTTCGTGGCTATTGGCGCGATGTGCTTTTCGACGACACTTATAATCGCATCATAAAGCTTCATAACATATTCCTTTATTTCACGTTAACGTTATTAATTGACTAATCTATTAGGGCAAGCGCTTGATCTAATACTTCCGCACCCTTCATCATTCCGTAGTCTTGTGGTGATATGGCATCAATATTCTTGCCATGCTCCGTGGCCACTTTTCTCAATTCTTCTAGCTGAAATCTAACCTGAGGGCCCAGTAGGCATACATCGTACTCACTAATCGCATCGTTAAAATCTGATACAGACTTAGCTTGAATTTCACACTCAATACCACGAGATTCCGCCGATTGTTCCATTTTTTTCACTAGCATACTGGTCGACATTCCAGCGCTACAGCAAAGTAATATTTTCTTCATAAAGCCTCCATAGCAGTTACAAAACAACGGTAACAAAAAGAACATTAACATTAAAGCGCAACCGGTTGCGTTTTTAATTGAAATGGATCGCAAAAAATAAAACCTCTACTAATTCGGTTTTATTTTTTTCGTTAAATTAAAGTCGATTTTTGGAAAGAAGTATTATTAAAACTCACACTTATAGGACTTATTATGAAGAAAATCACTAGCATCGTCAGTGGCTTACTTATCCCTCTATCATTTAGTGCTGCTGCGACTGAGCCCAAAGCCACCATCTATCTGACATTTGATGATGGCCCTATTAACGCGTCGATCAAAGTGATCGAAACCCTCAATAAACACAATGTGAAAGGATCGTTCTTCTTCAATGCTTGGCACTTAGATGGAATTGGTGATGAAAACGAAGATCGTGCGCTAGAGGCACTGCTACTGGCACTCAATACTGGACATATGGTTGGTAACCACAGCTATGATCACATGGTGCACAACTGTGATGGTCTTAACGGTGAAAATACTGCGGCGGCGTGTAATGCAACAGGCATGCACAACGTCAATTCCTATCGCGATCCAGCTTACGATTACACCTACTTCCCGCTCAACTTAGCGAAATTTGAACAATACATCCCGAACATCACTAGCTATCCTAATTATGTCGCGGATCAATTCGCTCGCCTGCCGTACACCAATGGCTGGCGTGTCGCTAAAAACTTTAAAGCCGATGACCTTTGTGCGACTTCTGATGATTATCTACCATGGGATCCTAACTATGTCTGCGATCCAGACAACCCATCAAACAGCTCCAGCAATGCGATGACTTTATCAGACATGCTCACCAACGATAGCTATCAACTCTTCGGCTGGGATCTTGACTGGGCACCGGAGAACTGGGGAATTGAGATGCCAGCGAACAGCTTGACCGAGCCGGAGCCATTCTTGGCGTATGTTGAAGCATCTATCAACTCTTGCGCACCGGTCACCATTGAGCCTGTAAACTCGAAAGCGCAAAACTTCCCTTGTGATACCCCACTTCATAAAGACAAAGTTATTGTTCTGACCCATGAGTTTTTGTTTGAAGATGGTCACCGTGGGATGGGCGAAACCAAAAATATCCCGAAACTGGACAAGTTCCTAGAGCTAGCGCTACAAGCAGGTTATGTATTTGATACTTTAGATAACTACATCGAAGATTGGGCACCAGATACTCACTATCAAGCGGGTGATCACGTTAACCACCAAGGCACCATTTACGTCGCTCAGAAAGATCACTTTGCGCAAAATGATTGGGCACCGTCTCTGCATTCAACCTTATGGTACAACGCAGATCCAGCGACCAACTGGCAATTGAATGTTAGCTATGCGCTTGGTGATGTCGTGGTTTACAGCGGGGTTAAATATCAAGTCATTACCGCGCACGTGTCACAAGCTAACTGGACACCGAATGCTGAACCCACACTGTTTGCACCCGTACAGTAATCTGCCTGTATTTACCCGTTTACCCTAACTAATGGGTACTGTGACATGAAATACGCCAACTAGTGCAACGCTAGTTGGCGTTGTCATCAAAGTAATAAGACACTCGAGCGCGTGGATTTAAGTATTCACGGATCTCTTCAGGTAAGCGTTCAGGATGAATCACCGACTCTACCTTCAAGTCTTTGTCTTCAAGCGCAATGATAGGAGCTTGCAGTTTAGGTACGCTTGGATCGTAAAGCAGCACATTTGGCTGAGTAAACTCGCGCTGTTGATGGACACTACAAGGCCAACCATCTCGTTCGACAACTTCACGATAGTACCTGGAGGGTAGACACCCATGTACTTGATAAGAATGTTCAAATTCTCATTGTTGTACTGTGATTTAGCGTGCTTATACAAGTAAGAAAGCGCGGTATATGGGATCTTCTTCTCTGCGGGATTTTGGTGATGGCACAAGTTATCAAACGCATTTGCTACCGAGACAATTTGAGTGATCATATCAATCTCATCGCCTTTAAGGCCGTTTGGATAACCTGAACCATCGAGAAGTTCATGATGTTGCTCGATAACCGTGATCACCTTCTCTGGCAAGATATCTATCACCCTCGCAATGTCACTGCCGTATTTGGTATGCAGTTTAAGGTAGTTATTTTCAGGCTCGGTCAACGGTGTGCTCTTACGCAGTATGGCTGCCGGGATTTTTGCCTTACCAATGTCATGAAATAGCGCTGCCATCGCGACCATTTTGATCTCGTTTGCCTTAAGCCCTTTCGCTTTCGCGATCATCATCGCCAGAATCGAGACGTTTAAGCAATGGAAATAGAGATCTTCGAATTCCGTCTTACTGCCCATTAGGTGTAAGGTCACATCGTCCTGTGATAGCAGCGATTCAACAATATCATCGACCAGTTGCGCTGCCTCTTTTGCCGCTTGCTCAGGACGACTTCTCAGCTTGGTCATCAAGTTGCGAATGCGTGCCAATGAACGATCAAACTCTTTTTCACAGCGAGAGACTTTCCTGCGATAGGCCGACAGCTCTTCGATGCGTTGCTGCTTCTCTTGCCAAAGCGCATCAGACTCCGATTGCGCAGCCTCATCGTTCGCGGCGGGCGCTAGCGCTTGTTGTACTGGTAGCGGCAGAGCATCACTAAGCTCAGGGGTGACATAGACATACTTCACACCTAGTTGACGGATCACCTGTACCTGCTGATCAGATTTGATTTTGAAAACGTTGAATAGAAAGGGATGTTCATTCCATTTGAGGGGGATCTTGATATGAAGACCTGGCTGAATTCGATCCACTGAAATTTTGATACTTGCCACAACGATACTGCAATTGGCTGAAAAACACGCGGTGATTCTAAAGAACTTACGGCGAATATTCACTCATTAATCAATAAAGTGTGATTGGGATATATAACAGAACGATATAAAGTAAGACGCTCGCTACAACAGCGAGCGCGACATTTGGTTAAGCTTTACGGTCAAGGATGGCTTGAATACGCGGGTCGAGAGCCTTACCGTGCTGCTGCTCGTACTCTTCGCGTTTGAGATCCACTAAATTCTTCACCGACTGACTTGGCAACGCTTTCGGTGCCTCAGTGACCAACTTGCCTTTTTCTTGCAGACTCATTGCTTCACGGTAGAACTCTTTAAAACGTCGAACGATCATCGATTGAGGCAAACGTCTTAACTCGTAGCCTTTGTTTTGCATGATCCACTTTTCAATTTGGTTCTTCGGCGTTTTGGTCACTACACGGTTTAGAGCTTCCAACGACTCAGATTCGGTTAGCTGACTTTTCAGCAGGGCAAGCTCACCCATAATTGGTGGCCACCTTTCTCCTGCTTGTAAGCGCTCACGACAGTGCTGGATCACTCGCATCAACTCAGCTTCAGTCAGGCTATCAGCGAAGTCTAAGAAGCGACCGGTTGGCCTTCTGCCATAAGATTTTATCCACGTGGACTCGTAAATACTCAGCAAAGTACCAAAAATGTAGTTACACCAATCACTCGGCTGACGCTCCGGCTCACCATCGGTTTGTAGCATAGGACGAGTGTCATTCACCACCGAACGCGACTCAACAGACGGAGTCGCTCGCACCTGAGTGCTCGGAACATCCGACTTAGGCGAGGTAGCAGGCTCTGAAGGCTTACTCACCTGCACCGAAGGCTCTGATTTTGCAGATTTCAGATGCTCAAGGTTGCCACTGACGCCCATTTCGCGGAGCTTCTTTTCCATGGCGCCAAAATCTAAGTTTTTTGGCTTCTTGCCACTACTCATATTGACCCTTTACCTTAGTGACCACAACGGGATCATCATACTAAAAATTCGGATTCTTACCTTGCCCACGCAAGTATTCACGAAACTCTTCCGACGGACTTACTTCACCCGCTTTCTGGCTTTGTTGGAAAGACTGACGACGCCTTTCATCAGCTTGTCTGCGTCTGTCTTCCGCTTGTTTCTCGTTAACGATCCACAATCGAAGTTTATTCAGCATTTGCGTGACCGACAAAAATTCGTTGGCGCGTGCTTTGTAGTAGACAACAAACTTCTCCCAAAACAGATGAGGATCGGCTGTCATTCCTGAATGCAGGATAGACTGCATTGCCCACTCCGCAATTTCATTCTCTTGCAAATCATGAGTTGAAATGTACTTGGCATTCGAAGGGGTTTGCGTGCGCTGGCGAGTGGCTGGAACTCGATCATTTCGCCCTTGCGACTCACCTTCAAAGTACTGCTCAAAACCACCAGAGCCTTTCATCATTTCCAGCCAGTCTCGCAACATTGAATCGCGACGCACTTCATTAACATTACGTACATCACGTTCGCGGATAAACCGCTGCCACAAGCTGTCTCGGTTCGCCACTGGCACTTTGTACAAGTTCATCGGATGATACGTCCAAGGAGGCGCTGGGGATGCTTGAGGTATTGTCACCACAGGCGTAGGTTGCGACTGATGCTCGCGACTGGTCTCAATCACCGGTAGGCTATTTGGCTCAGATAGCGATAGGGTAAAGTGATGTACTTGCTCTCGGCCATTTGAACTCACCTGACCTTTTTGCAGCATGCCCTTTTGCGCCAACGCCGTGAGTACATCGGCAAGCCCAAACTCTCCAAGCAAACACTCTTTAGCGATCTCTGAGAGCACAACAGCGACGGAGCCATCCTGTCCACATAAGTCAGCCAACTTCAACAATACTAACTTATGGCTCGCTTCTAAATTGGTTTGTTGCCAAGCGAGATAGGTATATTTTGCGCCCACAGTCATTCTCCTCTCTGATACCTAGATTCTAGCGCTTCGCTGTGTTTGAGACAAACACAGCGAAGCGCGAATCCGATATGGTGCGATATTTTTAAACTCTCCGTTTCATCAAACTCACACAATTAAATATGAACACACTCGCATAAAAACGTTCCATTTCGCATCTTATCCCCCTAAGGCGCCGGCATTGTTGTACAAAAAACCATCAACCCACATCATTTGAAGGAGTTTTTGTGATACTACTCTACCGCGCCGCACTTACTTACCTGATTTTAGTTATGGCCGTTCCCCAGCCTTAGCCAGCTCACCACTCAAACAAACCGTTCAGATCCCAGCTCCTTCATTGCAATCGGGATACCTAGAGAATAGCGACACCCAGCAACTGTTTATTGCCCTGCCACCGAGTTATCACACCAGCAATCAACGCTATCCTGTCGTTTACTACCTTCACGGTTACAACGGTTCAGTGCGCGAAGCAGACCGAATTGCCAAACACTTACCGTCTCTTTTAGCGCAAGACAATACGCTCACAGAAATGATCATTGTTGGCATTAATGGCGCCAATCAGTTTGGCGGAAGCTTTTATGTCAACTCGGCCGTGACAGGTAACTGGGAGGACTTTGTAGTCAAAGACGTCATCAATTATGTCGACAGCCACTATCGGACGTTAAGCGAAGCGCATTATAGAGGACTGGCAGGTTTCTCGATGGGCGGCTTTGCTACCACCAACCTCGCCCTGCGCCACCCCGGTACCTTTCAACATATGCATGCGTTTAGCGCCGGATTGTTTGATGAAAATGGATTAACAGACGCGGTCACCCAATGGCAAACGATGCGCTGGTATCGAGTACTAAAAGGCTATGCTGCAGCCTTCGCTCCCATTAAAAATAGCGAAGCCAAGGCCGAATGGTACGACTGGGATGCGAACGACCCTGCAATCAAAGCGATGTGGGAGTCAGGATTTGGTGCTATCCCTGACAAGCTCGAGCACTATATCAAAAAGCCGCAGAAACTGAGCTCGATTCGTATCGAATACGGCATGAACGATCAGTTTCCTTGGATACCGAAAGGCAGCGCGTATCTTGCAGCCGAGCTGAAAAAACGTCACATCCCTCATGAAGAGTACGCCCACGATGGCAATCACACTTTCACAGCGACACAGGGTAAAAATGCGATAGTGTTTTTTGATAAGGCGTTTAAAAAGCAGGTGGCAGAAGAATAGCGATGTTGAGTTTACAAACTCCAGATACAACAAAGCCCCGACTTTCGTCGGGGCTTTATCGTTTAAATATGGTACCGGTGGCGGACTTGAACCGCCACGCCCGAAGGCAACGGATTTTGAATCCGTCGTGTATACCAATTTCACCACACCGGCATCTTGGACTGATGTCCTTTGATGTTTGGCATTATACGTAAGCATTTAGATCGCGCAAGAGCAAAACGCTGAATATTCTATTGTTTGCTGCTATTTTCACCACAATGTGAAGCAATGCGATGGGCAAGGCTTTCCCCTTTGCATTGAAATCGCTATGCTGTGGCAAGTTTTAGTTATGGAAGTTTGTCTCAATGGAAACCCAATCTCTCCCACCTGCAGGATTCTTTCGCAGGCTCGGTGCACTGTTCTACGATAGCTTGATTATTCTTGCAGTAGTGATGATGGCTGGCGGCGTTGTTGTCGCAATTATGGAAGCGCTTGTTGCCGCAGGACTCATGTCTTACGCGCCATATGCCGATGCCAGCGACTTCTTAGGCAGCCACCCATTTTGGAGCCCTGTGTACACCGGGTATCTCGCGTTTGTTTGGATCTACTTCATCGTGTTCTTTTGGACCAGAGCAGGCCAAACGCTCGGTATGCGAGCTTGGAAGATTGAAGTGCAAAACCTTGAAGGAGGCAGAATTACCGTCACACAGGCGCTGATTCGACTCGCAACCTCTGCATTTGGTCTATCCAACCTTGCAGTGCCAATTGACCCGCAAAAGCGTGGCTTCCACGATATCTGGGCGAAGACTAAGGTTGTGGTGTTACCCAAAGCGAAGTAACACTCTAATCGAGAATAAATAAAAAAGGTGCCATTCGGCACCTTTTTCAGTTTTGCATTTTCAATGATTAAGCTTTGAACGCTTTAAATGCATTGATTAGACCGTTAGTTGAACTGTCGTGAGACGAGATTTCGCTGCCGTCAGCTAGCTCAGGTAGGATTTGGTTAGCAAGTTGCTTACCAAGCTCTACACCCCATTGGTCAAAGCTGAAGATGTTCCAGATAACACCTTGAGTGAAGATCTTGTGCTCGTACATCGCGATTAGGTTACCTAGAGTACGAGGTGTGATTTGCTTCACTAGAATTGAGTTCGTTGGGCGGTTACCTTCAAAGATCTTGAATGGTACAAGATCTTTCACTTCTTCCGCGCTCTTACCTGCTTTTGCAAACTCGGCTTCTACTGTCTCTTTTGACTTACCGAACGCTAGTGCTTCAGTTTGTGCAAAAAAGTTAGACATTAGCTTCTGGTGGTGGTCGCTTACTTGGTTGTGAGAGATCGCAGGTGCGATAAAGTCACAAGGGATAAGCTTAGTACCTTGGTGAATTAGCTGGTAGAACGCGTGTTGACCGTTAGTGCCTGGTTCACCCCAGATGATTGGACCCGTTTGGTAATCTACTGCGTCACCGTTACGGTCAGTAAACTTACCGTTTGACTCCATGTTGCCTTGCTGGAAGTACGCAGCGAAGCGGTGCATGTATTGGTCGTACGGTAGAATCGCTTCTGATTCAGCACCGTGGAAGTTGTTGTACCAAATACCAATAAGAGCAAGCAGTACTGGGATGTTGCTTTCTAGATCAGTCTCAGCAAAGTGCTTATCCATCTCGTGAGCACCCGCTAGTAGCTCAACAAAGTTGTCGTAGCCAACCGCTAGGATGATAGAAAGACCGATTGCAGACCATAGCGAGTAACGACCGCCGACCCAGTCCCAGAATTCGAACATGTTGTCTGTGTCGATACCAAACTCAGCAACAGCAGTTGCGTTAGTAGATAGCGCAGCGAAGTGCTTAGCAACGTGTGCTTCATCTGATGCAGACGCTAGGAACCAGTCACGTGCAGAGTGCGCGTTTGTCATGGTTTCTTGAGTGGTGAATGTCTTAGAAGCGACCAAGAATAGCGTTGTTTCAGGATCAACTTTCTTCAGAGTCTCTGCGATGTGAGTACCATCAACGTTAGACACGAAGTGCATGTTTAGGTGGTTTGTGTATGGCGCTAGCGCTTCAGTCACCATGTAAGGACCAAGGTCAGAACCACCGATACCGATGTTCACAACGTCAGTAATAGCTTTGCCAGTGTAACCTTTCCAGTCACCAGAGATGATGCGCTCAGAGAAGCCTTTCATCTTTTCTAGTACCGCGTTTACCGCTGGCATTACATCTTCGCCGTTTACCATGATTGGCGTGTTGCTGCGGTTACGCAGTGCAACGTGAAGAACAGAACGACCTTCCGTTTGGTTGATGGTATCGCCTGCAAACATCGCTTTGATTGCGCCTTTAAGCTCAGTCTCGTTCGCTAGAGCAAAAAGGTTGTTCATTGTTTCTTCGTTGATTAGGTTTTTTGAGTAATCAACAAGAATGTCAGAGCCGAAGCGTGTAGAGAATTTGCCAAAGCGGTCAGCGTCTTGTGCAAATAGCTCTGCTAAATCCATATCTTGCGCAGATTCAAAGTGCGCTGTCAGTGCTTTCCAAGCTTCAGTTTGCGTTGGATTGATGTTTTTCAACATGGTCTCTATCCCAATTTTTAGTCGGTTTTATTCCCAATCCCCCAAGGAAAAGGAACCCCAGTTTAGCGAATAATAAACAGTATATTCTAAATACAGACGAGTGCCTTTGATGATCACTCGTCGTTACAATCTTGTATGTTGTTCACAAAGCCGAGGCTTTGTTTAGTAATAAATTTTCAGGCGTAATTATGAACCAGAGCGCCTGTACGCTCCTTGAGTTAGGTCACGTATCGGTTCACAATGTAAACAAATTTAGTAAACACCTTATATATGCATAGCACTATAATACAGAGGAGTGATTATGTGGCAACAAAAGACCCTTTACCTCAGCGCGAAAAAACGTGGTTTTCACTTAGTCACTGATGAAATTGAACAACAATTGCCACAGCTTCGAGACTACTCTGTAGGTTTGCTACATCTTTTCATTCAACATACTTCCGCAAGTTTAACCCTAAATGAAAATGCCGATCCGACGGTGCGCACGGATATGGAGAGTCACTTCAATCGTTATGTGCCGGAAGATGCACCTTACTACCGTCATACTTATGAAGGCAGTGATGATATGCCTGCGCATATTAAAAGCTCATTGCTTGGTGCGAGCGTGTCGATTCCGATCAGCAATGGTCGATTAGCTTTAGGAACGTGGCAGGGCATTTACTTGGGGGAGCACCGAGATTTTGGTGGTGAGCGTCGAGTGATTGCGACGTTACAAGGGCAGGTTTGAGAAAAAGTTAGAGCTTGGTTCGCAGAACGCGGTAAGAAGATCCCCGCCAGGGCGGGGATGACGATGTAATCAGTGGTGAGTTTCTGGTGTAAATAGATAAGCTAGCTGTTATCGCTGTAGCTCATCTCGACACGTGAAGTCAGTTTGGTCACTAGCTCATAAGCGATGGTGCCGATGTGGTCTGCGACTTCTTCAGAAGGGAGATCTTCACCCCACAAAATAGCTTCATCACCAACTCGGTCTAAAGCATCTGGGCCAAGGTCAACGGTCAGCATGTCCATCGATACTCGACCGGCTATCGGCACTTTACGGCCATTAACCAGTACTGGCGTACCATTTGGTGCCGTTCGTGGGTAGCCATCGCCATAGCCAATCGCAATCACGCCGACTTTGGTGTCACGTTCACTGGTCCATGTGGCGCCATAACCGACACTCTCGCCTTGTTTGACGTCACGTACTGCTATCAAATGAGACTTTAAGGTCATCACTGGCTTAAAGCCCATCTCAGCGGCCGTTTTGTCGCCAAATGGCGACACACCATACATGATGATGCCCGGTCGAACCCAGTCGAGCTGGCTTGGTTGCCACTCTAGCAGGCCAGCAGACGCCGCCATTGAGCGTTCACCATTGCAGCCTTCGGTAAGCGAGAGAAACAGTTCAATTTGCTGCTTCGTCATTGGATTTTCAAGCTCATCCGCACAGCCAAAGTGACTCATATAACGAAGCGGTTTCGCCACGTTATCGCAGCGATGCAGACGCTCGACAAACTCTTGATATTGCTCTTCGCGAACGCCAAGGCGATGCATGCCGCTGTCAACTTTTAGCCAAACCACAACCGGGCCTTCAAGCTCAACTTGTTCTAGCGCGTCTAGCTGCTCATAGCAATGAACAACGGTTTGAATGTTGTTGGTCACCAGTACAGGTAAGTCGTTTGGCGAGTAGAAGCCTTCTAAGAGCAGAATAGGTTTCACTACGCCACTGGCTCTTAGCTGTAACGCCTCTTCAATACGCGCCACACCAAATGCATCAGCACCTTTGGCATTCTTAGCGATATGTCTAAGACCATGACCGTAGCCATTCGCCTTCACCACCGCCATGATTTTACTATCAGGTGCTTGCTGCTTAATGCACGCCAAATTGTGCGCCAGCGCCTCTAAATTAATGTGCGCCGTCGCCGCTTTCATGTAACTCATGCAACTATCCTACTATTCTTCGTCAAACGCAGGACCTGCGTAGTTATCAAAGCGAGAGAACTGACCTTGGAAGGTTAAGCGAACCGAACCGATAGGACCGTTACGCTGCTTACCTATGATGATTTCGGCAATGCCTTTTAAAGCACTGTCTGGGTGGTACACCTCATCACGATAGATGAACATGATAAGGTCGGCATCCTGCTCGATAGAGCCCGATTCACGAAGGTCCGAGTTTACTGGTCGCTTATCAGCGCGCTGCTCCAAGGAACGGTTAAGCTGCGATAACGCCACTACTGGCACGTTAAGCTCTTTGGCGAGAGCTTTTAACGAGCGAGAAATCTCGGCGATTTCCAGTGTACGGTTTTCAGAAAGTGAAGGAACGCGCATCAACTGAAGGTAGTCGATCATGATAAGGCTCAGGCCGCCATGCTCACGGGCAATTCGACGAGCACGGGAGCGCACTTCGGTCGGTGTTAGGCCGGAGCTGTCATCGATGAACATGTTTTTCTTTTCCATGAGCATGCCCATGGTAGTCGAGATTTTCGCCCAATCCTCATCATCAAGCTGACCAGTACGGATTTTGGTTTGGTCGACTCGAGAAAGGGAGGCAAGCATACGCATCATCAGCTGTTCAGACGGCATCTCTAGCGAGAAGATAAGTACCGGCTTGTCACTGGCCATGGCTGCGTTTTCACATAGGTTCATCGCGAAGGTGGTTTTACCCATCGATGGACGCGCCGCCACAATAATCAAATCAGAGCCCTGTAGGCCTGCAGTTTTCTTATTGAGGTCGTTAAAGCCTGTCGTCACACCGGTCACACCGTCTTGCGGCGTTTTGTAGAGGATCTCAATACGCTCTAGGGTTTTCTCAAGAATGTTATCAACATTCTGAGGACCTTCGTTTTCGTTGGTGCGGTCTTCAGCAATCTTAAAGACTTTGCTTTCTGCTAAATCCAACAAGTCTTCTGAAGAGCGGCCTTGTGGATCGTAACCCGCATCAGCGATCTCGTTGGCAACACCAATTAGGTTACGCACCAGCGCTCGCTCGGCAACGATGTCGGCATAAGCGTTGATGTTAGCGGCACTCGGCGTATTCTTCGCCAAGTCTGCTAGGTAGCAAAGCCACCTACATCATCGAGCTGTTCGCGCAGCTCTAAATGTTCGGAAAGCGTGATTAAATCGAGTGGGTTACTCTCTTCGAGAATGGCTTGAATACCTTCGAAGATCAAACGATGCGGTCTGCTATAGAAATCGCTGCTAATGACTTTTTCAGCCACGGTATCCCAACGTTGGTTGTCCAACAGCAAACCACCTAAGACTGATTGCTCAGCCTCAAGGGAGTGAGGAGGCACCTTCACTGAGTCCACTTGAGCATCTTTACTTTTCTGATTTCGACTATCCGCCATGACCTAACTCGATAACACACTAAGACCCACCATTATATACACAACTCAGTGTCGGCTAAAGTAAAGAAAACGCGACAAAAGCGATGGTTCATGAATCAATATTTGACCTATCGCTGACGATGAACGAATATGCCACACATATAATCCCCAGCCCTTTTCTCCATGCCATGAGGTTTTCGTGTCCAAGAAGTTGTTATTTGGTTTAGTGCTGCTTGCATCGCCGGCTGTCTATGCTGAAGAGTTCACGCCTTCTGGTGACAGTGAAGAGACTCTGCCTCCCCGCTAAAAACCGAAGTAGAATTTGGCTACCAGGCGCACACTGGTAACACCGATTCACAGTCACTCAATGCTCGCGTCGGGGCTGAATACACGGAAGGAAGACACCGTACCAATGGTGAATGGAAGTACTATCAACTGTACAAAAATGGGGAAGAAGACAAGAACCAGCAAAACTACTTGCTACAAACCGACTACAAGTTAAGTCCAAGAACCTATCTATACGGAAACTACAATGGGTTTTCTTCCCGCTACAGCTCGTACTTTGAAGACCATACTGTTTCAGGCGGTTTAGGTTATCAGCTGTACAATACCGACTCACTGCTACTTGAGGCCGAACTCGGTCCCGGTTTTCGTTATCAAGAGCCCAACGTTGATGAGATTGATGACGATGAAATCATCTTCAAGGACATAGTCAAAGAACCCATTGTCCGCGGTAACATTAATTTTTCGTGGAACCCATTGGAGAACCTAACGTTCGCCACCAAGCTCACAGTTACTGCCGGTCAAAGCAACACGCGTATGGATACCGAGGTAAACGTCACCAACGATATTACCGAGACTATCGCTCTTAAACTCGCCTATGACAGTAAATATCATACCAAGGTGCCTAGCCCTACCTTGAGCAAGCGCGACTCTATCTTTACGGTGAATTTGCTTTTCGCCTTCTAGAGCCTCGATACAAGCAAGTCGCATTTTAACTTCATAGAAAATAAGCAAAAAAAACACCAGCCGAAGCTGGTGTTTTTTCGTGTCATTACAACTGAGATTACTCAGCAGCAACAACTTGTAGTGCGATTTGAGCGAAT
>JYJJ01000053.1 GCA_003263775.1 Vibrio maritimus | reverse complement strand
CTACCGGCTCTGGGTTCGAACCCGGTTTTCTTGATTTTTTTCTTACGACTCATTACGTAAGCTTCCTCAGTAAAATGACATCATTACCAATGAATTCTATATCTAGCCCGTCTCGCTCTGCGAGGTACAAGAACGTGGCTCGACTAAAGAAAACAACATGTGTCTGGTCATTTTTGTAGTGCCATTTAGCAAATGCGTCTACATCGATGACCAGTTTTGTCATTAAGCCTAACCATCCTCCAGGCTTAATGAGCGATAACCATTGTTGCCAAACCTGGTTTGGCTCATACAAGTGCTCGATCACCTCTGTCGCGGTCACCACATCGTAACTAATATCGAGTACGGATTTATCCGGATAATAGTACAGATCGTACAGGGCCATGTCATGGCCTTGCTCAGTGAGCATCAGTGACAGAGTCGGACCCGGACCACATCCAAAGTCTAGTCCTTTTGAACCGGGCGCAATTCGCTGCAAAATTGGGTCTGCCAATCGAGACAAAAAGCGGCGGTATCCTTGGTCTTGGGGATCGTTATTATGGAGGTCATAGTGCGCCTTTTCACTCACTGCATCTAGACGCTGCGCTCTTGGCACGAACACCAGCTCACAACGCGTGCACTGCAAGTAATCACGCTTTTTGTCACTATGATAATGGTGGACGGATTGTCCCGAACACAGTGGGCAAGCTTCCACAATTCCTCTCCTTCGCGATACCCTGATCAATACAAGGGTGCGAAACATACCAGAAAGTGAGCACTGTGGGGAGTAGAGATGGGTATTTTTTCTACAATTTAGTCAATTTAATCGCGGAAAATCGGCGGACGACCAAGGATGACCGCACCGCCACGAGACATTACATCCAATCTGTGTTGCGAATAATGCCCACTGCAATACCTTCAATCGCAAGGTGTTGTGCAGTCAGATCCACTTCAATCGGCGAAAACTCTTCATTTTCAGCATGCAGTAGCACGGTTGCCCCTTTGCGCTCTAAACGCTTCACGGTCACGTCTTCGTCTACGCGCGCTACGACGACCTGTCCATCGCGAACATCTTGCGTTTTGTGCACCGCTAGCAAATCGCCATCCATGATGCCGATGTCTTTCATACTCTCGCCGTTAACGCGAAGTAAGAAGTCCGCTTGAGGCTTAAACATACCCGGATCGACTTGGTAATGCGCTTCAACGTGCTCTTGAGCCAAAATCGGCTCACCCGCTGCAACTTGACCAATAAGAGGCAAACCTTGGTCTTCGTTCGCGGGCTCTTGCTCAAGCAAAATGCGGATCCCGCGCGAGGCGCCAGGGATAATTTCAATCGCTTTTTTACGAGCGAGGGCTTTTAGGTGTTCTTCGGCCGCATTCGCTGAACGGAACCCAAGTTCCTTGGCGATTTCGGCGCGCGTAGGTGGCATACCTACATCGTCTATTTTGGCTTTGATTAGATCAAAAACCTGCTGTTGTCGGGGCGTTAGCGGCTTCATACATCACCTGTCTGTTTATACAGTTAACTGTGAGTATATCCAGTAATTAGCTAATTGCAACGATAATTGGTTGTTTTTTTAGCAAGTTGACACCATAACTAATCACAGTGGTGTGGTGATTCTTAAATCAACGGCTAGGTGCTTTTTTTAATAAAAGGTAAGACCAGTTTCTGGTATGCTTGGCGCGCGTTAAATTTAATGTCTAGGATTTATCTGTAACATGGTAATACCATGCTTGCTCCTCGGCATTGTTTCTTTGAACAAATTGAGGCTGTGAACCTTTATGTCTTCAGGACAATCACTGTTCCGTTCCTTTATAAAACTGCCCATGTCGGTGCTAGTAAAAGGGACGGCGATTCCATCTAACCCCATCGAAGACCACAACATCGATATCTCGAAGCCTGTGGTGTATGCACTGCCCTTCAGCTCTAACGTTGATCTGCTCACTCTACAAAAGCAAGCTATTGCGGTAGGACTGCCAGATCCACTCGAGCCGATCGTGCTTAATGGCGAAGAACGTAATCGCTTTGTGTTCATTGCATCAAGGCCAACCTTGATTAATAGCGACCAGCATGTCCCTAGCGAATCCATTGCTCTGTTCTCAGATTTACTCAAAGAGCACGAGAAAGACCCAACGCTCGACGTGCAAGTAATCCCAACCACCGTATTGTGGGGACGCAAACCAGGCAAAGAAGAGACGCCAAAACCTTATTTACAGCCAATGAACGGCCTACAGAAAACCCAGGCTGTATTGGCCTCAGGACGCGACTGTATGGTGCGCTTTAGCCCGGTGGTCTCGCTGCGCTATATGGCTGACTCACACGGCACAGATGAGTCTATCGCCCATAAACTGGCACGTGTAGCTCGTATCCACTTCTCTCGCCAGAAATTAGCGGCGTCAGGCCCCAACCTGCCTAACCGCCAAGTGTTATTCCACCGCCTGTTGAACTCACAGGTGATTGAGCAAGCGATTAAAGATCACGCGCAGAGCAACAATGTTCCAGAAGAAAAAGCGCGTAAAGAAGCGCAGCAAATCATGGATGAGATCGCCGCGGACTTCTCTTACAAACTGGTGAAGAGTGGTGACCATGTCCTAACTTGGCTTTGGAACAAGCTCTATCAGGGCATCAACGTCAGCAATGCCTCGACGGTACGTCGTCTGGCGCAAGACGGTCATGAGATTGTCTACGTGCCTTGCCACCGCAGCCATATGGATTACCTGCTATTGTCGTACGTGCTATACAACGAAGGCATGGTGCCACCACATATCGCCGCGGGTATTAACCTGAACTTCTTCCCAGCAGGTCCGATTTTCCGCCGTGGTGGTGCGTTCTTTATTCGTCGTAGTTTCAAAGGCAACAAACTGTACTCAACCATTTTCCGAGAGTATCTCGCTGAGCTATTCGCCAAAGGCTACTCAGTCGAGTACTTCAGTGAAGGTGGTCGTTCACGTACTGGTCGCTTACTGCAAGCTAAGACGGGCATGCTGGCGATGACCATCCAAGCCATGCTGCGCGGCCTTAACCGCCCAGTGACGTTAGTGCCTGTTTACATTGGTTATGAACACGTCATGGAAGTGAGCACTTACGCAAAAGAGCTGCGCGGTAAACGCAAAGAGAAAGAAAAACGCTGGTCAGGTACTGAAAACGCTACGTAAACTGCGTAACTTCGGTCAAGGCTACGTGAACTTTGGCGAGCCGATCCAAATCAACCAATATTTAAACGAAGCGGCGCCGAACTGGACGCAAGATATCGACCCTATGGGCACCAGCAAACCTCAATGGTTGGTTCCTGCAGTAAACGACCTTGCGACCAAAATGATGACCAACATCAACGACGCAGCGGCAGCTAACGCCCTAACACTCTGTGCGACTGCGCTGTTGGCCTCACGTCAACGAGCTTTATCTCGCGATAGCTTGGTCAATCAAATTGATTGTTACCTATCGCTACTAAAACAGGTGCCATACTCGAAGACATGTACGCTACCAGATGCTTCTGCGGAAGAGTTGGTGGCACACGCTGAGTCGTTGGATAAATTTGTGATTGAGTCGGATACCTTGGGCGACATTATCTCGCTCGATCGTCATCAGTCGATCTTGATGACCTATTATCGCAATAACATCATTCACTTGTTTGCCCTGCCGTCACTCATCGCTCAGATGCTGATCCGTCAACACAAGCTATCGCTTGAGCAAATTCAGTACAATGTTCGCAAACTGTACCCGTTCCTAAAAAAAGAGCTGTTCTTAAGTATTGAAGAGAGCGAACTAGAATCGGTAGTCGATAGCATTGTTATTGAACTGACCAGGCAAGAGCTGGTGATTGTTGAGCAAGGCGTGGTGTCGATGAACCAATCGAACACGCAAACGCTAATGCTACTCGGTCGAACCATTTCAGAAACCTTGCAGCGCTATGCGATTTCATTGAATCTACTGGCCAGCTACCCAGAGCTTGGTAAACGCGATCTTGAACAGAAAAGCCAAGACATCGCTCAGCGCCTTGGTCGTTTGCACAGCATTAACGCGCCAGAATTCTTTGATAAAGGCGTATTTGCAGCCCTGTTCAGCACCCTAAAAGAGCAAGGCTACCTCGACATTGATGGCAACTGCGACATCGCTGCTACCGAGAATCTAGCAAGCCTGCTGTACGGTCTGCTTTACCCAGAAGTTCGCCTCACCATCCAAGAGAGCGTGCATCAAAGCGAGCCTTTGCTAGAGGATGCGAGCGACGAGCCTGAAGGTGCCTAGCAAGCTAAACCCCAATTTAAAAGGCGCGTTCATTACGATGAACGCGCCCTTTTGTTATCTGTATTTTCTATTTTTGAATCGTTGTAGCTCGTGTTTATTGAAGCCACTATTTAATGAAGCAAGAAGCACTCAGGAGCCAACCGTCACCGCCATCCCTACATAGTTGTTATTGAGGAAGGCTTGGAAGCAAAGTGGGCGCTCACGATGCGAATCAGCCACTGTTGATACACAAACAGCGCACTCACTGCCAAAAGACTCCAATTGAAACTCGCACCCAACTGATAGCTATAGCCAAGTCCCATCAGCATCAATAACGTTGTAAGTTGCAACACACCAATGATCAGCTTGTCGCGCTTACCAAACAAAATCGCCGTCGACTTGATACCAATTTTTAGATCATCTTCTCTATCCACCATCGCGTATTGGGTGTCATAGGCTATCGTCCACAGCGCGTTGATAACAAACAAGAACCACACTACTGGCGGCAGAGCGTTGGCCTGTGCAGCAAAAGCCATAGGGATAGACCAGCTAAACGCCAAACCCAAGAACAATTGTGGCAAATGGGTATAGCGCTTCATAAACGGATAAATAAAGGCGAGCGCGACACCCACAAAGGACAGTTGAATCGTCAAGGTATTCATGGTCAGCACTAATACAAAAGAGGCCAATGCCAAAAACAGAAACAGACCTAAGGCCTCTTTTGAGGATACCATGCCAGAAGGCAGCGGCCGGCCTTTTGTGCGCTCAACATGACCATCGACCTTTCGATCCGCAAAGTCATTGATCACGCAACCTGCGCTGCGCATCATCACGACCCCAAGGGTAAACACCACCAGCACCAGTAAATCCGGCATACCCTCGGCGGCAATCACCAGCGCCCACAATGTTGGCCACAACAGCAGCAGCGAACCTATCGGCTTATCCATTCGCATCAATTGCCAGTAGGCTTTCGCCTTAGTTGAGGTCATAGCTGAGGTCATTGACCACTCTCCTGTTGGTAGATTGGCGACTGAGGCAGAAACAGCTCAGCAACCAAAATAGGGTGTCCCTTCACCCACAATCTTGAGCGACGAGCAAACAGCTCGCCATTTGGCGTCGCAATTTTTGCCACTTGCAGTGCATCACGCTTGGTATCAGCACTTGAGAACACAGTAACCCCAATTGGCACAGTGCCTTGCTGGGAAATGTCATATTGGCTGCGATCCATCGACTCTAGTGACATGAGGGTTCGACCGATAACCCATGGGATATCATCACCATAGAGCACTACTTCGCGTAGCCAGCATGCCTCATGGTCAAGGAGCTCGACTTCATCTTGCAGCATGTCCTGTGATGGGCTGGCCTCACTGCGCACTATCTCGACAGAAAAATGGTCACAATGTGTGGCCAATTTGTGAGAAAGCGACCCCTGCTCCGTCAGCCACTGCAACGCATGGCGATTGAGAGAGGGAAACTCGTCGGGGGATTGCCATTGAGCTTGGCGTAATATTTTCAGATAGTCGACAGCGGAATCATTCATTTTTGCTATTCAATAACACGCGCTAAGCGCGTACAATCATTATTCATCTCGATGGCGTATTGTACCATCGTTAGAGCACGTTCACTCCAGCGATATTACGTCATTGTAACAAAATTAGACTCATGGAATATCGGCTAAATCGAGTTTGAAAGAGAGAAATATGCGTAAACGTTACCTGACCCAGTTTTTCCTCATCATGGGCTTGACTGCAGCTATGCCTACATTGGCATCCCAAGAGTCAGCGCCTAACCTCGCCTATTTCACCCTTGAGCCGGAACTGACCACCAATTTTTACACTAAAGGTAAGCGCCTCGGCTATGTTCAAGTGCGTATCGATGTCATGGTGGCCGATGTGAATGATTTGGCGGTGATTGAACATCACCAACCGCTGATCCGCGATGCGGTGATCGAACTGCTTGGTAAACAAAATGCCGATGTGATTAAGTCGTTGGCAGGAAGAGAAGAAATTCGCCAAGCCCTAGTGAGCAACCTCAATAATCTATTGCTGGCAGAAACGGGCAAGGCGGTAATTGCAGACCTGCTTTTCACCAAGTACCTCTACCAATAACCGCTCAGCGCGACGAGCTGAGCGTTTAGTTGTATGCTCCACTTATCGCTTGAGGCGTCGGCAATCAATCAGTCCAAGCAACACACCCGCTGCCAATCCCGATAGATGCGCCATATTGGCGATCGCCATAAATGGCTGCACGAAACCGAGCACCAGCCACACCAACATAAAACCGACGATAGGCTTTTGGATCTCAAGCCCAAGGTCTGGGCGTTTAATGGTGAGCATCCATAAATAGCCAACTAAGGCATACACCACACCAGACAAGCCGCCAAAGTTAGCGCCCTCAACCCAATATTGACCAGTGCCAGAGACGGCGGCGGACAACAAGAAAATCTCAAGTAACTTTTTCGCACCCAAACGCTGCTCAATATCGCCACCAAGCTGCCACCACCACAACAGGTTAAAGATAATGTGCATCGCCGAGAAGTGCAGCAACGCATGACTGAACCAACGCCAGATTTGCCATTGCTGACCGTCAAACGCAGGGAAATGCAGCGCCGCGAAAATCGCGTTGCCTAGCCCAAGTTGCTGCAGGATAAAGATAACCGAGCAGATCACCATAATGGCCAATGTCACCACGCCCGCCTTGGCTTTGATCATCGACATAAAGCTGGGTGTTTGATAGCGAAATGAGTTGTGTCTCGTTTCGGCCATCTCCCAAGACGATGCTTGATACTTAGCATCGAAGGGATTGTCGAGAAACTGTTTGAGCTCGACTTCGGCTTCAAGCTGGTCTTCACTGTTCATCAACCACAAGGCAAACTGTCCCTCACCCTCAGGCATCATCTGCACATCAATGCGCCTTGACGCCATATAGTCAATAAACGCCTGCCCCATTCTCGGGTTCTGAAGGGTGATAAGTCTAACCATGTTTATCCTCGTTAATTGTGACTTTCTGTCGGCAGCGCGGCGCGGTGCCAGGCTTCAAAGCCGCCATCCACGCTATATACCTGCTCAAAGCCTTGATTCAGCAAATACTGAGCAGCACCTTGGCTACTAATGCGTGATAGCACATCACTAACACGGGTGCATCAAACTCAACTTGCTGCATGAAATCGACGATGCTGTCATTGGTGAGATGGTAAGCACTGGCTGCATGTGCAACCGAGAAACTTTGGATATCACGAATGTCCACCAGCCTCGCTTCTTCGTTGTCTTGTAGTAGCTGATGTGCCGCTTGCACATCGATATGTTGAAACTGCTCCATAGAGTCTAATCCTTTACTTTCATCACACATGGCGCCACATCAAAGTTAAGCGTATTCCATGCGTTTTTTTCATGTTTTTATTAGCTTCGATAATAGCACTATTCAGTGCTAACAAAGTACCGACACCTTTTAGGGTTATCCACCCCAGTCTATATTTTCACCAGCTGTGAGTAACTCTGTGGATTGCGTTGATAAAGTGGTTTTGGATCTTTTGATCCACTATATCTGGGCATGATCTTGATCTAACTGTGGGTAAGGCAAAAGGTATCCCCAAGGCCAAAAGCACCGAAATGCCCCATTTGTCGCTGCTTTCTGACAGTTGGCAAATAATTTTGTCACAGACTTATCCACAAGCCATGACAACAAAATCCGGATCGATGATCGGCAAGAGAAACGACGGTCGATCACCATTGCGATCAACATCATGTGCTTGGTCTGATTTTGAGTACGATAGGTGGTAGAGAGGTGATCAAACGCGAGCCATCAAAAAGGCCGAAGTCTTTCGACTTCGGCCTTTAAAATTTGAACTGCGCGTCATGCTCTGTGATTCGAACTCTACGTGATTAAAACTCACCAACTGCGGCTTTGAGCTTCTTCATTGCATTCTTTTCTAGCTGACGGATACGCTCTGCAGACACACCATAGTTATCGGCTAGGTCTTGCAGCGTCGACTTGTTGTCATCTAACCAACGAGAACGAACGATATGTTGGCTGCGCTCATCCAGTGTCGCCAGTGCATGGCCAAGACGATTATTGGTGTGCGCTTCCCAGTTTTGAGCTTCGTAGTCTTCAGCAAGATCTGAGCTTTTGTCTTCTAGGTAAAGTGCTGGCGCTGTGTATGTGGTGCCCGCTTCATCGTCATCGCTTGGCATTTCAAACGTTGAGTCTTGCGCGGCCAAACGGGATTCCATTTCGCGTACTTCAGCTGGCTCTACACCTAGCTCTTTCGCGACGGTTTCCACTTCGCCGTTGTTAAACCAACCAAGGCGCTTTTTAGACTTACGCAGGTTGAAGAACAATTTGCGCTGCGCTTTTGTGGTCGCAATCTTAACGATACGCCAGTTACGCAACACGTACTCATGGATTTCAGCTTTTATCCAGTGTACTGCGAACGACACCAGTCTTACCCCAACTTCTGGGTTGAAGCGTTTTACCGCTTTCATCAGACCAATGTTGCCCTCTTGCACGAGATCCGCCATAGGCAGACCGTAACCTGAATAGCCACGAGCGACGTGAACAACAAAGCGAAGGTGTGACAAGATGAGCCCTTTCGCCGCATCAATCTCACCGTCATAATGCAATCTTTCTGCTAGTTCACGCTCCTCATCAGCGGTCAGCATTGGGTAGCCGTTCACTGAGCGGATGTAGCTGTCTAAGCTATCTTGTGTTACTAAAGCCATTGGATACGCTTGGTTTGCCATTCACTTCCTCATCTATCTCGAGTAGGGTTAACACCTTCTTAACCTGTCAATACTGAACCTAATCGGTAGCAGATTCAAGAAGGGGTTAGTAATTATGCATAATCAATTGGTCTAAACAAGTGTATTTGCCGATTAAATTTCACTCATTAATAGGTGAACACCTTGTTAATGAGACATAAATCTCACTATCTTGTTGAATCCCGGCATGATTATGACGCTAGCCCCTATCACGCTTTGTTACCGATTATTTTGACTGCAGTTCTCTAAACCGGTTCAATTTCTTTTAAATGGCGCTTGGCAGAAATTCTCGCCGCTCCAGTGCCGAGGAACAGACCAAGCATCAAGATAAGCAGCGTCTCATCCCAGCTAAGTCCTAGCAGGCGAAAATCACTGTCGTACATCATCGCCAAGTCAGTCACAGTGCTGTTGATGATTACCGTGAGCAAAGCCGTCAGTAGCCAAGCGACAAGTGCACCGATGAGACCGAACCACATACCTGAATACAGATAAGGCCTTAAGATAAAAGCATCGGTGGCGCCAATCAGTTTCATGGTCTGGATGGCTTCTTTATTAGCTAGCACATTAAAGCGCAGCGTGTTGCCAACGATCAGGAATACTGACACCAGCATCAGCACCGACAAGCTCACCACCAGCGTCGAGGCTAAATTCTTAATCGCATCGAAGCGACCTAGCCAATCTTCATCGCGGCGTACATCGGTAATGTCACCTCGAGTGCGCAGTTTCGAGACCAACTCTCGGTCAGTCTCTACGCTTGCATCGCTAGGAATGATCACTAATACGCCTGGTAAGGCATAACCATCAAGGAGGCTTAATGCTTGATCAAGGCCGGAATGTTCACTCAAATCAGCCAGACCTTGCTGCGGCGTGATGTACTCAACCTTGCTGACCGTATCCCAGCTTTCGATGTCATCTTTGAGCACTAGCACTCTGGCATCGGCAACACCGACATCAATGAACGCAGTAATTTGCGACTGACTGGCCACATTAGAGGTCACAGCAGCAACGTTCTTTCCTAGCAGGTACAAACAAGCGGGCATGGTTAGCGCCATAGAAATCACCGCTAGCGTTAAGATATTGCCAAGCGGACGCTGCCACATCTCGATAAGCGAGTTTTTCGCTTGGCGCCAATGCACAGCAAAAAAGCCGTCGGATTTCAGGCGGTGCTTCACCTGTTTTTGTTTACGCTTAAACGCCATCACTCACCTCACTCAAAAAGCCTTGGTTCAGCTCAAGGTAGCGGTACTGTGGGCGCGAGCGCACCAAATTAATGTCGTGAGTGGCCAGCAGTATCGAGACGCCGGCACGGTTGAACTCTTCAAACAGCTTCAACACTTTGTTCGACAGCTCTGGGTCGAGGTTACCCGTAGGCTCATCGGCAAGCAGCATGGTAGGTCGATTAACCACCGCACGAGCGATACCGACACGCTGCTGTTCACCACCAGAGAGCTGGCTAGGCAAACACTTCATTTTGTCGAGCAGTCCTGTTTTATCCAGTGCCGCCGACACTCGGCGCTTGATTTCGTTTTCGGAGATAGACTCGATACGCATCGGCAAGGCGACGTTGTCAAACACGGTGCGATCCATCAGTAATCGGTGATCTTGAAACACGATACCGATATTACGACGCAAGAAAGGAATGTCCTTTGCTGGCAGTCGACTAATGTCATAATCGTTAAACAGTATGCGACCATCAGTTGGTCGCTCGATAGCACAGATAAGTTTTAATAGAGTACTCTTACCTGCACCCGAGTGGCCGCCCAAAAACGCCATTTCACCGCGTTTTAGGTGGAAGTCGACTTTTTGCAGTGCTTGTCGTCCCCCACGATAGGCTTTACTCACTTGTTCAAATTTGATCACCGAATCATTCCTCTGATCTGGACGTCCTAGGTCAGAAAAGGGATGCCATGCATCCCCTTCTATTATTTATATCGACTAGTCTTCGCGACTAAACAGTGCGTCGATAAAATCTTGCGTCTCAAATGGCCTTAAATCATCAATCCCTTCACCCACACCAATATAGCGGATTGGGATCTGGAATTGATCAGCAAGAGCAAAGATCACCCCGCCTTTTGCTGTACCATCAAGTTTGGTGAGCGTAATACCAGTCAGCGGCGCGACATCACTAAACAGTTTCGCTTGGCTAATGGCATTTTGGCCAGTGCCTGCATCCAGTGTTAGCATGATTTCGTGCGGTGCCGAGTCATCAATCTTCTTCATCACGCGTACGATTTTACGCAGCTCTTCCATAAGGTTAGCTTTATTTTGCAAACGGCCAGCGGTATCGGCGATGACTACGTCCACGCCGCGAGCTTTCGCCGCTTCAATCGCATCGTAAATAACAGAGGCACTATCCGCGCCAGTATGCTGAGCAATCACAGGAACGTCATTACGCTCGCCCCATACTTGAAGCTGCTCAACGGCAGCCGCACGGAAGGTATCACCTGCGGCCAGCATGACTTTCTTGCCTTCAGCCTGGAATTGCTTCGCCAGCTTACCGATAGTCGTCGTCTTACCGACACCATTGACACCCACCATAAGGATCACGAATGGCGTTTTGGTCGTATCCACTTCCAGTGGTTTTTCAACCTGGACTAGGATCTCCGCCATTTCCTCTTTAAGAAGGCCGTATAACGCTTCACCATCTTTTAAATCGGCACGAGACGCTTTTTCTGTAAGGTTATCAATAATTTTTACCGTGGTGTTCATGCCCACGTCAGCAATTAATAGCTGCTCTTCAAGCTCTTCAAACAGCTCATCGTCAATTTCTTTGCCTTTGAATAGGCCAAAGAAACCGGCACCGATGTTGGCTTTGGTACGACTTAAGCTGCGCTTTAGACGTGCGAAGAAGCTTTCTGTTGGCTTCTCTTGCTCTTGAACGCGCGCAGCGACAAGCTCTTCTGCTTCTGCTTCTGCTTCTGCTTCTGCTTCTGCTTCTGCTTCTGCTTCTGCTTCTGCTTTTTCAGTATCTTGAGTTTCATCCTCAGCAACCACGTCTGGCTCTACTGATTCTGGAGCAGTTTGCTCTTCTTGCTGTTCTAGCGTCTCTTCAACACTGGCTTCAACCTTGTCAGTTTGCGATTGCTGCTCATCACCAGATTCTACTGATGGCTGCTCTGATTCGGTCTGTGCAGACGTGTCTTGTTGTTTTTGCTCAGTTTGCTCTTCATCGCCAAAACCGAGCCAAGAGAGGAGTCCGCGCTTTTTCTTTTCTGTCATCTGAAACTATCCTGAATACTGTCTTTTCAAATGTCTTAAATTCGTCGTTGCCAAGACGCGTCTATTTCACGTCTGGCGCTGCAAAAATAATTGTGACAAAGCAGTGAAAACTTTTCTCAGAGATTGGTACACTTCGTCACTTATCAATTTAAGCTCTTTAATGAGCCCGTTATAGTATCACTTTATTGGCGGTCAAAAAATCTATGGTTAGACGTCGCAAGCAAACTCCATCACAAAAACCATCGAGCCAGATGGGCAGTGTTCGCATCATCAGCGGACTTTGGCGTGGTCGCAAGCTCCCTGTGCACGATGCAGAAGGGCTCAGACCCACCACCGATCGCGTTAAAGAGACGGTATTTAACTGGCTAGCTCAAGATGTTCCGCACGCCAAGGTGCTCGATCTGTTCGCCGGTTCCGGCGGTCTAGGTTTTGAAGCCGCATCGAGACAAGCTGAACAAGTCACTATGATCGAGCTTAATGACAAAGCCTACAAGCAAATTGTCAGTAATATCGCACTGGTCAAAGCAGACAACATCAAAGCTCATCACGGTGATGCACTGAGTTTCTTGTCTCAAGCTGGGCAACCGCAAGATTTGGTGTTTATCGATCCGCCTTTTCGCAAAGGGTTGCTACCGGATGTCATAGAACGTCTAGAGAGCAATGGCTGGCTCGCTGACAATGCGTTAATCTATATTGAAACGGAAAAAGAACTGCAGCTTGACGCTATCCCAGAGCACTGGGATCTCTTAAAAGAAAAAACAGCGGGTCAGGTTAGCTACCGATTATTTGAGAGGGAATCACAATGAAAGCGCTATTAATGCTAGCAAAAATCGCCTTTGGATTTGTTTGGTTTGTGTTGATCTTAAACATCTTCCACCCATTTCCAGGTAAGGGCGCGATCGCGCTGTACATCATGACCGCATTCCTATTTATGATGCACGGTATTCAAATGGCAATTTTCATTGGTGCGTTCGGCGACAAGCTCAAACTCGGCACTTGGGAGAAATACTCAATACTGGCGTTTGGTATTTTCGCGCTGCTGGATATCCGCCAAAAGTACATGATGGGACCGGCGCCTGAGCAAGATGACGAAAGCCAGGAGCAAAAGTAGACCCCTTCTCAAACAAACTATAAAAAAGAGCCGCGAATGCGGCTCTTTTTGTTATTTACGTGTCACGATTAACCCATGTAGCTTTTCACACCGTTTAGGAACATTTGGGTAGAAATCATCACGAGTAATAGGCCCATCAAGCGCTCGACCGCTTTCAATCCCCTTTCTCCCAGCAGTTTGTGGAAGAAGTTGTAGAACATCAAAATAAAGAAGGTCGCGCCCCAAGCAATTAACACCGCAGCAGACAGCTCAACCAGGCTGTCTGGATTTTGTGTTGAGAGCAGTAAAACGGACGCAATCACCGATGGCCCTGCAATCATAGGGATCGCCATAGGGACAATGAATGGCTCTTCACCTGCAGCTAAACCTGTCACACTGCCCGCCTGCGGGAAAATCATCCGAATCGCAATGATGAACAAGATAATACCGCCCGAAATGCTCAGCGTTTCCGGCTCAACGTGTAAGAAGCTAAGTATACTTTTGCCTGCAAAAAGGAACAGAAGCAGAATGAGCAAAGCAAAGCACAACTCGCGTATCAATATTTTGCGACGACGCTCAGGATCGATGTGCTTGAGTATTGAAAGAATGATGGGAAGGTTGCCAAGCGGATCCATGATGAGGAATAACATGGTCGCCGCTGAAAGAATATCCATGGATTACAGCCTGCTAACGAAATTTTCTGGGAGTATAGCAGGCTATTTATCGTTTAGTGAGAACAGACTCGCTCGATGTTTAGGCTCCACAGTCCATCATTCTCAATCACTTTTTGCTTTTCGACAAAAAATGCTAACAATGAGTCAAGGTCAAAACCATCGCGACTGCAAGTGCGAAAAGTGGCATTGGCGCCAAACTGCTCAATAACGGTTTGCTCAAGTTGCGTTCGACTCATCGGCTGCTCGCGCAACAGATTAAGAACTTTATGAGCGTGAATCTCAGATGCTGTCATGATGAATACCTTACTAAATGTTCAGATCGCCATGCTAGCCCAGTTTATTACCCATCATGATGATCTATCGCAAAGGCTCTGGCTTAAACATAAGGACGGTTACTGTACCGCGAAAGACAAAGCAGAAGCGACCAGCAAACTTTGCGCGGCATAGTAACTGCCAGATACCGCATAACGAGCTCGCCTAGATTGAAAGTGATACTGGTCGAGTGCCAAAAGCAGTGCAGATAGCATCAATACCAGCCCCCGGCAAAGCCTAGGGTGGATGATGATGTTCCGGCGACGAGCCACGCCTCTCCTGCAGCACAAAGCAAGTGCACTAAAGATAGCCCCATGAATGCCACTGGCATTAAAAATGAATCCAAACGCGGTAAAAGTAGCAAAAACGTCACGATAGCAATACAAAGAAGTAATGCAGGCAACCAGAGCACAAACTGACTGTCCACGACGCCCCACATCCCCCAACTATAAACCAGCTGAGCAATAATAAAGCCCACAAAGCTCAATTTAGTATGCTGTTGCCACTGCGCTATCGCGTCGCTCACCGCGAACACCCCAAGCCCGAGCAACATCCACATTTGATAGGACTGCAAATGGTCAGTGGCCAAGATCATTGTGGCCAACAGTGCATGCGTCAGCAAACTGAACAGCACCATTCTGACCTTGTCCCCTTTTTCATCCGCAAAAATATACAGCAAGCCCGAAAGCGCGACTGCCAGCCAACTCCACATACACATACCCAGTTCTTATTATCGCTCCCAGTGTATGAAGCTCACTTATCCTGTCCAGTGGTAAGGGGTAAAAGTTGGACTTGTCTTAAACTAAACCATTCTCGTTTTGACATTGGCAAATTTCACGCCTTTACAGGCCTTGTTACTGACAAAAGCATGAACTTAAAAAGCAAACGTTTACCTTGCTATTGGATAATAGAGCTTCTATTTCTTCTGCTCTACTTGAACATGGCAACATATTTCTTTCATACTCGCGCCCTATCACATCCATAACTAACTGTTTTAAAACAGTATTAATCTAAAAATAATCGACAATAAGAAACGTTAACTTTCTAATAACCTAACAAAAAAAACGATTTTCTATCACTGAGCAAGAAAACCCAGACCAATTTCTCACCCCTCAAGATAGCTGCGGCGAAAAACCCTAGCCCGAACATCACAACAAACCTCACAGAGACCAGTGACAACACCAAAGCCTCAAAAGTACACCTTGGTTTATTGAGCAACATGTAAACACAATTTAACTCAATAAAAACAACACCTTATTTCGGATATACATCACAAAACGTCATGCGGACAAAATTAACACAAAATAAATACACTGTTTCTTTGTGGCATTAAGATCAAATTAACGTTAGAAAACGTCATAAAATGGAAAGAATCAAAGAATATTATTGCCTAAAAGCCAAAAACAGTGCTATTCTTATTTCCAACGACAGAATTATTGAAAGGAGCAGTGTTATGATTTCATCTTCTCAGAAGCAAGGTCTAGTGATGATAGCCGTAGTAGTAGGGCTAATGACACTGCCAATGCTTTACTAGTATTGACTGAGTCAAAGCCGCAAGATCAAAAAAGGGACGCTTTCAGCGTCCCTTTTTCGTTTCTGTTTGATGAATGGCCAGGCTAGCCGCTCGCTTAAGCGTCCATCGACTACCCCATACGATTATTTGGCGAGAATGTGCAGCACTTTCTCCCAGTGCACGTAATAAAAGCCCATCGCAATTAAGGTGATCAAGGCCATCAACCACATCGCTGTGCGCCAGATAAAACGGCTACTGCGTGGTGTGAGTTCTTGTTCACACTCATCGCAAGCACGTAAAAAACCAGACTTGTCGTCCAATTCAAAATCGTCCTCATGAACGATTTTATTGCGAATGGTGGCGATATAACGCAACTTGCTAACCACGTCATGAGGCAGACGCTCTTCACAGCTCGTCACTAGCTGATGCAGCCCTTTGCCATCCGCTCGATATTGCTGCCTAAGCAATTTTTCCAAACGTCTTGTGCGTAAAACCACACTTTCTATATCAGACATATCCATCCCTCCCAACACCTGCGAAATGTAAAAAAGCCGTGCTGGCTCATGTCTTTACTTTCGGTTCACTCCATTGTTAACCATCTGTATTAAGAATTCGACAATTGTTAGGTAAATTCAAGTAAAGATTTAACCCTAATTCCACTGCCTTTTGTGTGATATGAGCCTAAAATTCTCGGCAAAACACACGATGACAGCTTATTTTCTGCGGTTTTTATGCGATCTTACTTCCAGCGCATTGGAATATACGAGGTTTGTATGCCTATCTCTCTCATTCTAGCGGTGGTGCTACTGATTGGCGTCGCGGCTATCTCTTTGTTTTTGTTCAACGAAAGCACACGTTTGGTGTCGATGCACCGGAGCGAAAAGCCGCGGTCACTATACTCGATAAGCAGGTGGTTGCCACCGAAGACCCGACGCAAGAAGACGAGTATTGGATCTATATTCAAAAAGGCAGCTTCGGGCCCAAGCGAGAGTTTCAGATCGGCGTTCACTATTATCACCACCTCAACCCTGGTGACAAAGGGATGCTGACCTATCAAGGTGATAAATTCTTACACTTCGCTCTTAAGCGTTAGTAAGAACAGCAAACCGCTTCGATTTAGGTCACTTAACTGTCGTGATAGCGTTAGCCGTGATAGTTTTAGCAAAGCTAAATCACAGGGACGTAAATCATGAAATTAGCCTCAAACGCAACACGCAATACAGTGCTCGCGTGTTTTGCCATACTCTCATCTGGCTGCAGCGCTGCCTATCAAGGTCGCGTCAATGACGCCGAAGTACACCTTGTTGACTATTTCCAACGCTCAGATGGCGCTGCCGCATTAATCAGCACCATGGACGAGCAAAACATCGATCATGCTTACGTTATGGGCTTACCCGTGATGAAAAAGTGGGATGCCAGTGCACCAAAAGCGCCCCGCTTCGTCTACGGTGACGATACCCCTGTGTATTACTACTCTTTCACCGATGAGCTCATCGCACGTGAAGTGGAATCATTGCCAACCGAAAGCCAAGCCAGACTGCACCCATTTATCAGTGGCTTCAACACCACAGACATGAATGCCGCAGAGCATATCGAGCGAGAGCTCAACTACCGTCCTGGGTTCTGGAAAGGTATTGGCGAAGTGATCACCCGCCATGACCACCTAACAGCGTTAACTTCAGATGAAAAACCGCGGGCTAACCACCCTGCACTAAGCAAGGTGTATGACCTCGCCGCGCAACACGATATGCCGGTACTGCTGCACACCAACATCACGTCACAACGAGAAGACAACCCGCTTTACTTGCAAGAGCTCGAACAAGCGCTGAGTCAGCACCCTAATACCCGTTTTCTATGGGCGCACGCAGGAACGACGACGACACTGACCAGAACCATCACCATGAAGTTTCTGTACCAGACCGTTGCTGATTTGCTGAGCGAGCACGATAACCTGTATATCTTGGCATCGTGGAGTTTGATTGAGGTTATGATGCCTCAGGGGCAAATTGACCGCCGCTGGCTATCGCTAATTGAAGCCTATCCCGAGCGGTTTATGATTGGTAGTGATGTGGTTGGACAGTTCCAATATCAGCCAAGGGCCTTGGCTGTATGGTCGCCGATCTTGTCCGCACTGCCGAAGCACGTTGCCGACAAGATGGCCTACCAGAATATGCTGAGTGTGTTACCGAAGGAAACGCAGCAGAAATGAGATTAACTCAACGCTTGAACTTTTTGGCTCCAGCGCTGTGCATCGGCCAGCGCTGCAAACACCTGATTTTGTGACACACCAAGCTGCACTCGGTGCTGCTCGAGCCCTTGCCAGTCTGCAGATTCAAAACACTCACCAATCAGCAATAAACGACCATAGGGTCCCTGACGCTCAAGCAAAGCGCGCTTTATCTCTTCACATAACGGCAGTTGAGTAATCAACTGCTCAAGAGAGAGATCCATCAACGCATCCAATATCGAGAACAAACCAATCATGAAGGCTTGATCTTTGTATTGTCTAAATGGCGGGTATTTGGTCATTAAACGGCAAAATTGCGCTCGCTGCAGCGATAGCTCATACAGAGCTTTAGGCTTATTGCTTGAGATAAATGACGCCACTGTAAGTGATACAAACAGCTTGAGCTTGTCTTGTCCAAGATAGACCAAAGCTTGGCGAAACGAGGAGATCTCCGACTCTAGGCGCGGACTCATGGTATTCACAAACTGCAGTAGCTTGTAGGATAAGGAGACGTCCTTGGCGACAATCTGTTCAATTTTATCAAAATCAACTTCAGGCACACACACTTGCTGAAACAGCTCCATAGCCACCAGCTGCTCAGGACTAATATAGACCTGCTTCTCCATGATGGGCTTGCTAAAGAAAAAACCCTGAAAGAACTTAAATCCAGCCTGCTTGGTGAGTAAAAACTCCTGTTCCGTTTCAACTCGTTCAGCCAAATAGTGCCTTGGACTGCCTTTGGCTTTCTGACGTTGAACAAATTGACAAGCTTGTTCGACACCCATCGACATGATGTCGAGCTTAACGATCTGCACAAAGGGGAGGAAACGCTCCCACGCTTCCTTATAAACGAAATCATCAAGAGCAATCATGTAACCGCTGCGCGATAGCTCTTTGATTGCCTCATAAAGCTCATCATTGGGCTCGCAGGTTTCCAAGATCTCAATCACCACTCGCTCTTTTGGCAAAATAAGTGGCAAGCGGCGTATTAGACTCTGTTGCGGGAAATTAATGAAGCAGCGGGAATTGGAGATCGTGGGGTTAACCCGAGAGCAAGGAAATTTTCTGCAATAAGGCGATAAGTCGCTCGGTTAGCCTCAACATGAGCCGGAAACGCATTGCGCTCACCATCACGAAACAGTAGCTCGTAGCCCAAAGTATGCCGACGTGCATTGAAAATGGGCTGACGAGCCACGTAGGTGGCGTACATATCCAAACCGCGAGCCTACGATTTGGCTGCGGCCAACAAGGCGCCGCACCCCACAAACATAGAGCCAAACACTTTGTTGATACGCCCCATCACTCGATCTGAACGAATATAACGCCCCATCTGAGAGGCAAGCGAGGTATAACCAAGCATAACCACAGAATCGATAGCGACGGTGGTAATGCCTAAAATCATCAGTTGTTGAAACTGGTCGCCCGCGGGGTCGATAAATTGCGGAAACAGCGCCACCAAAAACACGATCGATTTCGGGTTAGTAAGGTTGATCAGCACCGCACTGCGCAACAGCTGTCCTGCACTGCGACTTTCATGTGCCGCTTTAGCGGATACAGATTCTGTATCTCGCCATTTTTGAATGCCAAGCCAAATGAGGTACACCACCCAACCCACTTGATCACACTGAATGCCAATGCAGATTGCGCGACAAGTGCGCCAATACCTGCACCCACCAGCACAATATGAATCGCCAGCCCGATCTGCAAGCCAGCAATGGCTGCAAGAGATTTACGCGTCCCGTAGCTCAAGCCATTACTGATCGAATTAACGGTGCCCGATCCTGGCGCCAAACTGAACACGATTGCTGTCACCACGTAAGCGAACCAAACATGATAATCCATTGTATTTCCTCACCACTGGTTTACTCTTAACTAAATAAGACATCCCGTGGACTAATCACCCTGTACATCGACACAAAAATGTCGAAAAAACAGTGCATTATACACAAATATTGAAGTAGGCCTATGTATGCACAAAAAAAATGCTACTGACATCTCTTATACTCAAGAGCCACAATTTGAGCAAGTAATAAACACACAAATCGCTCAATTATGGGAGAGTCGCCATGAGGGCAAGCTCAAAGCAAAGGATGGCACACAGCTTTATTGGAGTAAGTTAACCCACGAAAGCCATACCAAAGCCCTTGTGGTCGTCAACGGGCGCATCGAGTCAGCCTGGAAATATCAGGAGCTATTTTTCGACTTCTACCAGCAAGGCTACAACATCTATTCATTTGATCATCGTGGTCAGGGACTGTCTACTCACCTAGCACCCAACCCAGAAATGGGTCACGTTGATGAGTTTGACGACTACCTCGATGACATGCAGTTACTGTTAGAACACTTTGATTTAAGCCACTATGAGCAGCGCCACTTACTCGCGCACTCTATGGGCGGCAACATTTCTACTCGCTATCTGCAAACTCACCCTAATCATGGTTTTGATAAGATTGCACTGAGCGCCCCCATGTATGGCGTGAATGTTCCTTGGTACCTAAAGCCGATTGCCATTTGGCTCTCGCAAATCATGACAGCGGTTTACCCAACTCCAACCTATGCCCCCGGTTATCAAGGTTATGTGGCAAAACCGTTCGACATCAATCCGCTCTCTTCAAGTGAAGTGCGTTATCACTGGTTTCGCGACCTATATGAAAAGATGCCAGAGTTAAAAATTGGCGGTCCGAGCACGCGTTGGGTGTGGCAGGGCTTGATGGCAGCTAAGCAATGCATTCAACAAACTAGGCAGGTTAATATTCCACTGCTTGTGGTCCAAGCAGGCGCCGATCAGATTGTAAGTAACCAAGACCAACTGCGCTTTATCAATAAACTGTCACGCACCAACGCAAACGCAGCCCTTGTCACTGTCGATGGCGCCAAACACGAAGTGCTGTTTGAAAAAGACCAATATCGCAACCAAGCACTGGATGCGATAACCACATTCTTTGGCGATAACACGTCCTTCACTGATAAACCGTAATAAAAGCCATAAATTGCGGAAAAGTCGGTAAATGAGGAAACAAATCAATTCACCATTTACCCTCTTTTTCTGCGCCCAGATCCCCTACAATTGTCACCATTGTGACGGCTTTGTTGGCCGTACCAAGCGACTCGCTTTTACCTGTGACACGAAGAGAGAACTATGACCCTGAATCGAGATTCCATCAAAATTGTTGCTTCTGATCTAGACGGTACCCTACTGGCACCCGACCACCTACTCAGTGCCAACTCTAAGCAAACCTTAAAAGAGCTGCATGCCAAGGGCTATACCTTCATCTTCGCCACGGGTCGTCATCATGTGGACGTAGCGGGTATTCGTGAATCAGTCGGCATTCCTGCCTATATGATCACTTCTAACGGCGCCCGTGTTCACGATGAGCAAGATGAGCTGCTATACAGTGAAAACATTCCACAAGACATGGTTCAATCTGTTGTGGATGTTTTGAACACCGACAGCGAACTGTTTGTTCACATGTATCAAGATGACACTTGGCTACTAAACCAAGAAGATGAGTTCTTACGTAAGTTCCATACTGAGACGGGCTTTACCTATACCTTGTTTGATGCCAGCAACGCACCAACTCAGGGTATCGCTAAAATCTTTATTACCCATCCAAAGCAAGACCATGAACATTTGGTTGAGTTTGAGGATGCACTACGTGAGAAGTTTGGTGATTCGCTCAATATCGCGTTCTCGACACCTTGGTGCCTAGAAGTAATGGCAAAAGAAGTGTCTAAGGGTGAAGCGCTGAAAGCCGTCGCAGAAAAGCTAGGGTACGGACTTGAAAATTGCATCGCGTTTGGTGATGGCATGAACGATGCCGAGATGCTAAGCATGGCAGGTCATGGCTTGGTAATGGAAAATGCTCACGAGAAAGTGAAAAAAGCCCTACCAAACAATACCGTCATTGGTAGCAATGCTGATGACGCCGTTGCAGAGTTTTTAAAGAAACACCTACTGTAAGAAGTCGAATCCAAACTCCCATGCTCACCCCTATATGGTGCATATCCTCATCATTGGGCATGGGAGCTTGCTGATCTTTATTCCCTGGAACAAAAGCTTCATAAACAAAAGTCCCAAGAAAAAATTCTCACACGCAAATCTAGCGAGCCACTCGCGCCAAAATCGCTGACCACTCAGACTCTGATACTGGCATCACAGACAAGCGATTGCCTCGTTTTACCAACGGCATGTTCTCTAGCTCAGGCATCACTTTAAGGATACTTAGCGGCAGAACGCGCTTAAACTTTTCGACATATTCAATGTCTACCATTAACCAGCGCGGGTTATCAGGATCGGATTTTGGGTCGTAGTAGTCGCTGCTGATATCAAACTGGAAATGGTCGGGATAGGCCTCTTTGGTAATACGAGCAATACCGGCCACGCCTATCGTCTTGCATGAGGAGTGATAGATGAGCACTAAGTCGCCCAGCTTCATCTCATCTCGCATCATGTTACGCGCCTGATAATTACGAACGCCTTCCCAGCATGAGCTTCCTATTACACGCAGGGTGTCGATGGAAAACTCATCTGGCTCTGTTTTAAATAGCCAATATGCCATAATGGTGTAGATACCTGTGATCGTTTCAAATAAGGAAAATTCAATGACAATGTCGCGTCTACCGCTCGCGGTTGCTCCGCTCATATTGCTTCAAGCCTGTTCGTCTTTCAACTCAGAGTCACCGCAAAGCGCGCCTCAAGTGCCTTCAGCTGAGCTATCGCGTCCAGAAACGATCACACCGCAAACCTATGTGATGCGTGGACAGGCCATTATTGGTCACGAGACACGCACCATTCAACCGTGCGGCAGCCAGCATCAGTACTGGCTCGATCTGCCAGAGGATATTCGTCCAGAAGCTGAGAAGCTGACTCGCGAACCTTATCAACCTGTCTATGCGGAAGTCATTGGTTACCTTGAGCCACCAAGCCATCGTGGATTTGATTCCGATTACACCGGTCGCTTTGTAGTGAAACAGGTCAACATGCTTACCGCGGAGAACCCAAAGCGCTGCGATCAGCCGCTTAGACCTACACAGGTGCTGGGCAACGAGCCCTTCTGGTCGCTGAAATTCGACAACAGTAAGCAAGCAAGCTTCGCGATGATGGGTGAAGACAAACAGTCGCTGACGCTTAAAGATCGCAAGGTGACCCAAACGACCCGCCGTTATGAGTTTGACGATGCCAATCTGCAAATGAGCAGTAAGCTGTGTAACGACACCATGAGCGACACCATTTATGGTTGGACAGGCATCATCACCATGGATAACCAAACTCGACAAGGCTGCGCCACGCTTTCCAACACAGATACTACGCTAAACTGGACCGGCAGTTATGTTGCACAGTCCACTGAAACGGCAGGGTTCACTGTTTCAATGACACTGCTTCCTGACCATACCGCTATCACTCGCTATGAGTACCCAGATGACTCACCCGCAACCGAAGAGCGCGGCTTTTGGCAGCAACTGAATAACCAACAAGTGCAAGTCATCATGACGCGCCACCAGCAGCAATACTTAGTGTCACAGCGAATCTTTACCTTAGACGGCAACAAGCTCATTGCTAAACAAGAAAAGGTGGGAGATATCCTATACCCCATCGCCAATGGCGGCTTAGTGCTGTTTAAAGGCGAATAGATCCCAACTATGAAGCCAATGTGTACAACTTGTGGTTTTATCCACAATTGCTATTGTAAGGCGATCCCAACGATCGCCTCTGATCTTTGCTTTACCCTACTTACTCACCCCAACGAACTTTCTCGAGCAACCAATACAGGTAAGTTGATCGATAGATTGTTTGCGAGCAGTAAGGTCACGGAATGGCAACGTAAACAGCCCTGTGAGCGCTGCTTGCCCGGCACCAGCCCTAACTTACCTGTGTTGGTGTTTCCGAGTGAGGACAGTTTGCCGTTGGATGACTGGCAAGCGCAGCAGCAAGGGAAAACAAGCAACTTCATCGTACTGGATGGGACTTGGCAAGAGGCAAGAAAGATGCTCAACCGCAGTGCTTGGCTGCAATCGCTACCTAAGGTACACCTGGATACCGAGCAGTTGTCTCGGTATGCACTGCGAAGGAATCAACAAGCAGGAAATTTGTGTACCTTTGAAGTCTGCGCTGAGATAACGCGACAAGTGGCCAGCGAGCACGACGCCAATGCCATGCTCACGTTCTTTGACGAGTATATGCTGCGCTTTCAAGCAGAACGCAGCGGACACGCTTTGACGCGCTAGTACTGTTTAGCGCGTAAGCTCAAGCAGTTGCTCAATGCGGGTTATCTCAACATCTGGCAGCAGCTTCATGCGTCGAACATCACGAGCCTCAAGACCTCTGTCGTTAAACCAGCAAGCACTAAAGCCGTTGCGTTTGGCGCCTGCGACATCCGTCACCACATGATCGCCCACATGTAAGATCTGCTGGCGTGGTAAGGCCAGAAAATCGGCGGCTTTATCGAACATGTCCGCATAAGGTTTGGCTCGGCCATCCGGGCCCGCCTTTAGCACCAAGGAAAAGTAGCGCCCCAAACCGATTTTATCGACATCCACATTACCGTTGGTAATGGCCACCAGCGGCACCCTCTCACTCAATGTCGTCAAAAACTGATGTGTTTCATGTGGAACATCGAAGTCGCTGCGCCAATCCAGTACATGCTGAATTAGCGTTTGCGCAGCCTCAGTAGCTTTGGGATCATCGTAACCCAAATGCCCTAAACCCTGTTTTATCTGCTGATAACGCCACTCGGTGACATCGTGTTTCAGCATCGGATTTTGCTCTGCTAGCTGAAATTTGAACGCTTGCCACTGCGCTTTGTCCCACTGCTGGCTGATCGGATGGTTTTGTTGTAGCCATTGAGTCGCCTTCCTCTCCACCTCACGAATGATCGGCCAGTTGTCATAAAGGGTATCATCGAGGTCAAAGGTCATCGCCTTAATGGTCTGTAGGCTGCGATAAAAGCGCATTAGGAATCCTCTTGTTGCTTAGGCTTACCTTTCTTATGGGCTCGCGGGTGAGCTTGATCATACGCTTGGGCAAGATGTTGGAAATCAAGGTGGGTATAGATCTGTGTGGTAGAGATATTCTCATGGCCAAGCAGCTCTTGTACCGCACGCAGGTTATTGCTCGACTCAAGCATGTGAGTCGCAAACGAGTGACGCAGTTTGTGCGGACTAACATGACTTGCTAAAGACTGCTTTTGTCCCCATCCCGCCATACGCTTTTGTACGCTGCGATGGGAAATGCGCGTACCCAGTTTGGAAACGAACAGCGCTGGCTCGCCCGGTTTCGCTAGTTCACCACGCACCTTAAGCCACTTTTGCGCCCATTCCGTCGCATACCCAGAGAAAGGCACCTTACGCTCTTTGTTACCTTTACCGATAACGCGAATTTCGCCACTCGATAAATTAAGGTGCTTAACATCAATCCCTACCATTTCCGCCAAACGCAGCCCTGCGCCATACATCATTTCCATCATGGCGCGGTCGCGAATTGCCAACGGATCAGTTTCATCCACTTCCAAAAGCTGAGAAACTTCATCCACATCTAAGTTCTTAGGCAGCGGTCTTTGCTTACGCGGCGCACTAACGCCTTTCGCAGGGTTCGCAGTCAGTTCACCGCGCAGAATGAGAAAATCGAAGAAGCTGCGCAGCGACGATAGACGTGTGGCAATGCTGCTCGCTTTCATCCCTTCACGCATCCCCTTACCGGCAAGCTGCCTTACCCACCCGGCATCGACTTGTGTCCAAGCCTTTACGCCCATCTCATTTAGGTGCTGCCCCATTGTTTCGAGCTGCTGACGGTAGTTGCGTTGAGTATGCAGGCTGAGCCCTTTCTCGCTACGCAGGTATTCGTAGAACTTATCTAGCGGCTTTTGCAGTCCGCTAGGAAGGTTTGCATTAGGCGTGGCTTGGTCTGACATTGTCTTCCTCTTGCACCTGCCAATCAAGGTGCTCGCATAGATAGGAAACCACCAGCGCGAGGTGGCGCAAAAACAGGGTATCCATATCCGGTTGGAAGTGACCTCCGTCGTCACTTGAAAAGATGAGCAGACCTTGAGCAAACTTACGCTTGAGTGGCAGAACCACATAAGAGCCAAGCTCTGGCACCTGGCCATCGCTGATCTGCTGCTCAGTAAATAGCATGGTGCGATCCGCTTGACGTAGACGCCCTAAGTACGCCTCTTTGCCATTGAGGTGATTGGTGGTAAAGCGTTTCCAGCTTTCCATCGATAATGGGTCGGCATTGTCATCGCTGTCGATAAGCTTAAGGTAACCACGCAAGTTCAGGCCGGTTGCGGTGTGTTTAATGGCCGAAACGACACTTTGCAGATCATGGCACTTCAACAGGTTTTCTTGTAGCGACATAAACTCATAGAAGGTTTTATCATTGCGAGCCGCTAGCGACATCAAGGCGGTGATCTCTTCTTCCAGTGCTTCAATACGCTCACGCTGTCGTTGCAGCTGAATCCCCACCAAAGACACCGCACCTTGCTGCTGGTGTGGTAAGGAAAGGGACTCTACTAGCGATTCTCTGCCCTTAAAAAAATCTGGATGATCAGAAAGATACTCTGCTACCACTTCTGCTGTTAGGTGGCTCGCTTCAAACTCAGACAAAATGATTCCCTTTAGTCCCTGTCATATAAATAAAAAAATGGCGGGTCTCAAAAGACCGCATTAGTATAATGGGTTATTGGCTAACAAGAAATCTGCCCATCGAAAACGTGAGCCGCTGCGCCTGTCATATACAGCGGATGACCTGGGCCTTTCCAGCTGATCTTCAAATCACCACCCGGTAAGTGCACCTCCACCGTTTCATCCAGTAGCCCTTGCACGATTCCCACTGCAACCGCACCACACGCGCCACTGCCACACGCTTGGGTTTCACCCGCACCGCGTTCATAAACGCGAAGGTTTACCTCATCACGGCTAAGCACCTGCATAAAACCAGCGTTGACACGCTCTGGGAAGCGCTCGTGTGATTCTAATAGCGGACCTAAGGTATCCACATCCGCGGTTTGCGTATCGTCAACCACAGTGACGACATGAGGGTTCCCCATACTGACGGTACCACAGAATAAGGTATGGTCGCCGGCACGTAGAATATAGGTCTTTTCTTTTTGCTTCGCTTTAAATGGGATCTTGCTCGGCTCGAACTCAGGTTGCCCCATGTTGACCGTCACCAAGTCATTCTCTTCTAACTTGAGCACCATTTTGCCTTTCTTGGTGCTGACACTGATGCTGTACTTGTTGGTGAGCCCTTTCATCTGCACAAAGCGAGCAAAACAGCGTGCGCCATTGCCACACTGCTCCACCTCACTGCCATCCGCGTTGAAAATGCGATAATGGAAATCCGTTTCAGGATCGTAAGGCGCTTCTACAATCAACAGTTGGTCAAAACCAACACCTGTGTGCCTATCCGCTAAGCGACGGATAAGCTCAGGTGAAAAGAAAACGTTCTGGGTAATACAGTCAACAACCATAAAGTCGTTACCCAAACCGTGCATTTTAGAAAAGTGGAAGTGCATAGTGGTTCTGTTACTCCGGCAAAATGCTTTCTAGTTCCCAAAGACTCTCTAAGGTTTCACGCTTACGTACAAGGTGCGCCGTTTCGCCGTCAACCATCACTTCGGCAACTCGTGGTCGCGTGTTGTAGTTAGAAGACATAACAAAACCGTAAGCACCAGCAGAGCGAACGGCCAGTAGATCGTTTGGCTCAAGTGCTAAGGCGCGATCTTTACCGATGAAGTCACCCGTTTCACAGATTGGGCCAACCAAATCGTAAGTCGTGGCTTCGCCTTCACGAGGCGTAACTGGGATAATATCTTGCCACGCTTGATACAGCGCTGGGCGCATAAGATCGTTCATCGCCGCATCAATGATGGCAAAATTCTTATGCTCAGTGTGCTTTAGGAACTCAACCTTGGTCAGTAGCACGCCAGCGTTAGCTGCAATCGCACGACCCGGCTCAAAAATCAGTTCAAGCTCTGGATGGTTCTCTAAGCGAGCCAGCAGTGCTTTGGCGTAATCCGATGGCTGTGGTGGCAGTTCATCACGATAAACTACACCAAGACCACCACCGACATCTAAGTGGCGAATATCAACGCCGTCGGCACGTAATTGATCGATAAGCGCTAGCAAGCGATCGGTCGCATCAATAAATGGTTCGATATCCGTTAGCTGAGAGCCGATATGACAGTCGATACCATGAACCGCGAGGTTTGGCAGGCTGCTGGCAAATTTGTAGACGGCTGGCGCGCGATCAAACGCAATACCAAATTTGTTGTCACGAAGACCGGTTGAAATGTATGGGTGAGTATTCGCATCGACATCTGGGTTAATACGCAATGAGATTGGTGCCACAACACCCATCTCACCGGCGACTTGGTTAAGACGCTCTAGCTCAGGTTCCGACTCAACATTGAAGCACTTAATACCAAGTTCAAGCGCACGACGCATCTCTTGCGCGGTTTTACCAACGCCTGAGAACACCACTTTGCTTGGATCGCCACCCGCGGCAACCACACGTTCTAGCTCACCGCCAGAAACAATATCAAAGCCTGAACCCAAACGTGCCAGTACGTTAAGCACACCGATATTCGAGTTCGCTTTCACCGCATAACACACCAAATGAGGGTGGTCGCCAACAGATTTATCAAATGCATTCCAGTGACGCTCTAGCGTCGCACGGGAATAAACATAAAGTGGTGTGCCGTATTGCTCGGCAAGTTCGGTAAGTGACGTATTCTCGGCCCAAAGCTGGCCATCGTCCTGATAGTTGAAATAATCCAAATCCTGTATCCCTTTACACTGTGTCGATGGCTATCGTTATTGCGCTTGCTCGTTGGTTGGTGCGTCTTTAGCAGGCATATACAACTCGCCAGTCTGGCCGCATCCCGCTAGTCCTACTATTACCAGCATAAACATTGCTGTAATCGTCTTTTTCATTTTGCATATCGTGATTATTGAATCAATGCCCCTATAATCGCACCACGAATTAGAAAAGCAATAGGATTACAAAATGAACGACACGGAATTTCACCAACTGGTCGATGCTCAACTACAAAACATCGAAGAAGCCATCGACGAATCGGGTGCCGATATCGATTATGAAGTGACGGGCAACGTCATGACACTGGAATTTGAAGACCGCAGTCAAATCATCATCAACCGCCAAGAGCCAATGCACGAGATCTGGCTTGCGTCGAAATCAGGTGGTTTTCACTTCAAACTCATTGAGGATAAGTGGACATGCTCAAAGACCGGCCTTGAACTAATGGCTATGGTCAAAGAAGAGTGTGAGAAACACGCAGGTGAAGACATCGACTGGGTATAATCCCAATCGATGCATCAAGCATTCACTGCTTTTGAATTGCGAGAGTTGGAAGAGCCGCCATCGTTACGGTAAGGAATGATGTAAGGCTCTCCTTCTTCCGCATGCACTAGCTGGTAGTACTGCGGTAAGTTGAAGTTGATCAACTTGGATGATACTTCACTGTCATTGTTGACGTTTGACGTGTAGAAACTATTTACGCTAGCAATCATCTCATCTTTACTGCCGCGCATCTGATGGTAAACCTCAACCTGATTTGATTCATCCAACACATAGATGTTGAAGCCGTTGTCAGTGTCTTCGAAGAAGAACTGAATCAAACCTTCGCTGGCAAACCCATCGACCACCTGCGGCAACTGATACTCGACTTCTTTATCAAGCATGAGTAGCGGTGAGCCCTGCAGTTTGTTAGTTGAAATACTGCGGTAGAAATCCACCGAGTTCTCCAACTTCTGCACCGAAACACCGCGACGTTCAAAGAACAAGCCGTACATCTGGTTGGCGACTTTCAGAGCTTTGAAGCGGCGACGCTTTTCCTGGTCAATCGGCTTCAAGCGCAGCTCAATACACTCCGCAAGTAATTGATAGACAGTGTTTCTTAGCACGCCACGCAAGTTCTTGCTGTAACAGAACACGTCTACCGACTCTGGTGGGAACGCATCTTGGTGCATTTTGCCGAGCACGGTTTTCAGTGCATCCAGCATTGCCGTTTCACCTTCAAAGTGAAGGGTACGCACTTCATGCCAAGAGTTACGGTACACCAAATCGACCGAACCAATCAGGCTTTTACCTTCACTGCCAAAGCTCAAGATATCAACATTCTTCAAATCGACTTTGGACGCCTTCGCAGAAAGCTCCTGCGTTGGATCGTTCTCGAAGTTGATGAACATGGCGAGCTGGCTTATCTCACATGGGCTGCCCAATGCTTGCATACTAGGACGGCGCTTGCGCAGTGAGAAGGTATTACGCAGATCGCTGACCATCTGATAGAACTTATCGATATCAATATGCGCATCACGTACTACCGAGTTCAGACGTGTCGACTCAGTGATAAGGCCATTAAAGAACGCCCAAGCAACCAGCTTACTCAAGTACTCGTTATGCTCGAGTGGCGCTTGGCCTAGGATTCGATGCGGGATCAGCGGCTGTTTATACAAATACCAACCCGACTGGTAGCTCTTACCTTCCTGAACCTCGATAAACGTTAGGTCAGGCTCATGCAAGTCAGGCGAGATTTGCGGGTTGAGCAGAGTGACTTTGCCAGGCAATACCTCAAACGCCGCATACAGCTTACGAGCAAGAATACTGATGTCTTGCGGGCTGATTGCCGAGGTGATGTCATTGCGTCTCGCAAACTGAATCAGGTTACGATAGCTAAGCATCAGTGCATCAAGCAGAGAATTATGCACTTGCATCACCTGCTCAACCTTCCAATTACGGCGGTTGTCGAGCTCTTTGAGTACCTCTTGCGACCAATTCCAATTGGTGGTCATTTGCGTCAAGGCTTCACGGCGCCATGGCATCGAACCTACACCAGGCTCGCGAGATAATTTCTCGTGCGTTTTGAGATAGAAACAGCGACGTACCAAATCCAAGCGGGTGTCATCGCCGATACGCTCAAGATAGCGCGTTACTTTCTCAAGCATCAGATAATACGCGTCCATACCATAGAGATCAGGCTCATGGGCAAAAAAGCGACGTTTAGTATCAATGCTTAATAATTGGGTGTGCGGGTATTCCCAAGAATACGCCTCAAGCAAAATAGCTTTAAGTACCGACTTATAAGGGGAGTCGATACTCTTATAAAGTTGCCACAGACTCGAGCCAAAGTACTCTTCTGCAGGAATGCGATTCAAACGCCCGAAGTCGATCCACTCATCGCAGTTGATGTGGCCTTCATTGCACATTTTGGCAACGTAATCTTCGTAGCACTCTTCCATCTCTGGCGGCACGATTTGCCACAACAGACGCTGTCCGCCTAGGCGTACTGCGGAACGATAGAACTCATCCAGTAGCAATAGGTGTTGTGATGAACCACAGTTATCACCCGTCATCTCCTCAGAAATGTTGCTACGAAAACGGTCTTCATCCATCAAGAAGAAGTTCGCTTCAACCCCAAGGCCTTTTGCCCAGTCTGTTATTAGCAAACACTTATTGCTGAGCAGTTCTCTGGATTTAGTCGACATTTTCGGGGAGATACAGACCCAGATATCCAAATCACTTGACGTGCTTTGGCCTATCGATGAGGTGCTTCCCATAGTATACAGACCAAGGATCTCATTTTGACTTGGCTGCGGCAAAGGTTGACCCAATGCGAGCGCGATATCATCGAGAAATTGCTGCTGGAGTTCGTTGGCTTCAAAACCAAACAAGCCGCTTGGGCTATTGGCTTCGTAAAAACCGGGAATGATCGGGTGGTTGAAGTGAAACAGTGCTGGAATAAGCTGGAATACACGTTGGCCTTGCAGATCCATAAGTGCCAGCGCGCGCTCAATACGCTGCTGGTTTAGGGTATCTAACCTTTGTATAAGGGTTTGAGTGTATGCCTGCAAGGGTGATTCCTAGGTTCAATCTAACTGCTATTTTGCATAGGTTTTAAACAAACAAGCGTTCAAAACGTGATCAATGTATCATTTTTATTATAAGCGGTAAAGTGATACTCGGCACTACGACAACTCAATACCCACTGCGGTGGCGTTTGGTTCAGCCTTCCAAATCATAGCGGACAATTCTAACAGTAGTTACCACAACAAATGCGATTAACCTCACACTATTGATAATATCTGTGATCGCTAAAGTTCTCGTTTGCGCCCGGCTTTGGGAAATCGCTAAGCATTTCTTTGAGTCAATGATACGATTGACCCATCAGAACAAACGAGATGCTTACGAGAACACTATGACCCAGACTCAGCCTATTCGAATTGCCACCCGTAAAAGTCCCCTTGCGCTATGGCAAGCTCACTATGTGAAGGACGCACTGATTGCTGCACACCCTGGACTCGAGGTTGAATTGGTGACGATGGTAACCAAAGGCGACATCATCCTGGATACGCCCCTAGCAAAGGTTGGCGGTAAAGGGTTGTTCGTTAAAGAACTCGAAGTGGCGATGCTGGAAGGTCGTGCCGACCTCGCTGTGCACTCGATGAAAGATGTCCCGGTTGATTTCCCAGAAGGTCTGGGGCTCGTGACGATCTGTGAACGTGAAGACCCTCGTGACGCCTTTGTCTCTAATACTTATGCGAGCATTAGTGATCTCCCGCAAGGCGCTACCGTCGGTACGTGCAGTTTGCGCAGGCAGTGTCAGCTCAAAGAGCAGCGTCCTGATCTGATCATCAAAGAATTGCGCGGCAACGTGGGTACCCGCCTGGGTAAACTCGACAACGGTGAGTACGATGCCATTATTCTTGCCGCTGCTGGCCTAAAACGCCTTGAGCTTGAGTCACGCATTCGTAGCTTTATCGAACCTGAAGAGTCTCTGCCTGCGGTTGGTCAAGGCGCGGTCGGTATTGAGTGCCGCCTTGATGATGAACGCCTTATCAAATTGCTGGAGCCACTAAACCACACAGAAACTGCAGATCGTGTGCGCTGTGAGCGCGCTATGAACCTGACGCTAGAAGGTGGTTGTCAGGTGCCAATTGGCAGTTACTCTCTGATTGATGGTGACAACATTTGGCTGCGCGCTCTAGTCGGTGAGCCTGATGGCAGCAAAATCGTACGTGGCGAAATCCAAGGTAACCGTCAAGATGCCGAAGCATTGGGTGTCCAGCTAGCGAACCAGCTCCTCGCAGATGGCGCTAAAGAAATTCTTGAGAAGCTTTACCAAGATCACGAGTAATGCCTGATGAGAGTACTGGTGACAAGGCCTGAAACCCAAGGTATTGAACTCTGCGCTCTGATTGAAAAGATGGGGGCTATGCCCTCCATTATCCCCTTATTGATATTCATCTGACTTCCCTCGACTCATCTCAACTCAACGAGCTTCGCTGCGCCGACATTGTTATAGCGGTCAGTCAATACGCCGTACATGGCCTTGCAAAGCCGCTTTCAACACACCCGGACAGCATGCCGAATCACGCTATTTATCTTGGGGTTGGTCAAAAAACCGCACATGAATTGAGCAAACTAGTGCAACAAAACGTACACTATCCACCGGTTAGCGACAGTGAACACCTGCTCGCCATGCCTGAGCTAGTCGGCGTTGCCGGCAAGCGTGTTGTCATTCTGCGTGGCAATGGTGGGCGTGAGCTCATCTTCGATGAGTTGACGAAACGAGGCGCCCATGTGCATTATTTGCAGCTATATCAGCGCCAATATCGAGCTGTCGAATCTGCCGCGATAGAACAATGGCAACAAGCCCAAATTGATACAATGGTGATCACAAGTGCTGAGCAACTGGATCATTTAGTGGCTGCAATGCCAGAATCACAACAAGCATGGTTGAAACAACAATGGCTATTGGTTCCCAGTGAACGAATCGCCAAGCAAGCGATAGCCCAAGGATTTAATAACGTTACTAATAGCCAAGGTGCATCGAACTCTACTCTATTTGCTGCTCTCCAGCGTCTAAAAACAGGACTTAACAATGACGAACAAAAATAAAGACGAGCAAATCCAGTCTGAAGACAAAAAAGACGTAACTCTAGCCCCAGAGAACACCCAACAAACGAATGAGCCTGAGACGAAAGCCGTCGATGACCAACCCTCACAACCCAAAGCCCCTAAGTTTGAAGAAAAGCAAGGCAAGCGTGGTGTGAAACTCGGCACCGCCGCCATCATTCTTGCCCTACTACTCGGTGGTGGCATGACCTTTATGATGCAAAAGCAGGCTGCGATTACGAAGCTCGAATCGCCAGACTTGAAGCTCAAATCAAAGCCTCACAAAGCTCACTAAGTTCTGAAATGCAGCAAGTGCAAGCTGACACATTAGAGCAAGCAAAAACCATGACCCACAAAGCGGAAGTGGTATTAGGTCAGCAGAAGAAAAGTATTGAGAGCTTACAGCTTGCTGTTGCTGACGTAAAAGGCCGCCGTCCTAACGATTGGCTATTGGCAGAAGCTGACTACTTGGTAAAACTGGCGGGACGTAAACTGTTCTTAGAACACGATGTGGTAAGTGCGACACGCTTAATGGAGAGTGCCGACCAACGTATCGCCGCACTCAATGACCCAAGCCTGGTTTCTCTGCGTCAATCCATGGCAAACGACATTACTAAGCTGCGCACGGTACCTCTGATTGACCGTGATGGTTTAGTACTTCGTCTCACTTCCCTACAGCGCGAAGTCGACCAACTGCCGCTTGCTAACGCAATCTTACCTGACGCGCCAGCGGTGGAAAAACGCCAGGTATCGCAGGACATCTACGACTGGCAAGATAACTTGATGACCTCTTTGAAAGACTTCTCAGAGAACTTTATCACCTTCCGCAGTCGTGACGGCAACGTTATCCCACTGCTATCGCCAGAGCAGCACTTCTACCTACGCGAGAACATCAAGTCCAAGATTGAGACCGCCATCCGTGCTGTGTATAAGGAACAAGGTGAGATCTACAAGATGTCACTGGAGACCGCAGAGCAGTGGTCAGAGTCCTTCTTCGATATGGATAACAATAACGTTAAAGAGTTTAATGCTGCACTGGGTAAGCTGAGTCAGCAAAACATCCAAGTGAACTATCCGGTGAAGCTAGAAACGCAAGCGCAACTGTCTGATGTGATTAGCGAACGCCTGCGCCGTGAAGTGACAACCATTATCACGGAGGAGAAATAATGATTCGATTAATCTTTCTCTTCGTTGTACTGGGCGCAGGGCTGTTTGTCGGCACCCAGTTCTCTGGTCAACAAGGCTATGTGCTGATTTCGATTGCCGATAAGACCATTGAAATGAGTGTCACGACACTGGTTGTCTTTGTGATTGCTGCGCTTGCCGCGCTGTTTCTGCTTGAGTACATCATCAAGAAGATTCTCTACACCAGTGTGACCACCTTTAACTACTTCAGCGTGCGTAAAATGCGTCGCTCTCGCCGCTACACTAACGAAGGTATTGTTAAGCTGCTAGAAGGTGACTGGAAGCTCGCTGAAAAGAAAGTGACACGCTGGGCGGACTATCATGATATGCCTTTGCTGTGTTATCTCGTGGCCTCTGAAGCCGCTCTAGGTCAAGGCGACAAAGCGAAACGCGACCACTATCTTGAGTTGGCTTCTCAGCAAGAAAACTCGGATCTCGCGGTTCAACTGACACGCGCTAAGCAAGCAGTACGTGAAGAAGAGTGGGAACTTGCTGCCTCAACACTTGAGACACTAAAAGCCGAGTACCCTAGCAATACGATTGTACTTAGCCTGCTAAAAACTACCTATCGTGAACTTGGTGCGTGGCAAGCCCTTATCGACCTACTGCCTAAGCTAAACAAAGCCAAGCTTATCGATACTGAAGAGCAAGTTGAACTTGAAGAACGAGCTCAGTGTGGCCTACTTGAAGACATCGCTAGTCAGCAAGGTAGTGAGGGTTTGATCGGTCATTGGAACAAACTGCCACGTAAAACACGTCAAAGCACACATCTTGTGGGTTGCTTTACCAAGCAGCTTATCGCTCGCAAAGCGGATGCTGAAGCCTTTACTGTGATTAAAGAGACACTGAAGAAGCAAGGTCACGATGACCTTTATACTCTGCTACCTGAGCTGAACCTAGCGGATGCTCACCCAGTGGTTGTTATGCTAGAAGATGTTGTCAAAAAGCAGCCTGACAACGCCAAAGCTCAGAGTGCTCTCGCTCAGTTCTACTTCCGCGAAGAGAAATGGCCAGAAGCTCAGCGCCACTTTGAGCGCGCATTATCAGTTCGCCCAGACGTTTCGGATTATGCTTACCTTGCTGATACGCTTGAGAAGCAAGACCTCACCAAAGCAGCTGGTGAAGTGTCTCGTAAAGCGCTGACCTTGATTGACAGTAAGTAACTGGAACACTTCTATAAATGATAAAAAGCTCCCTCGGGAGCTTTTTTTTACAACTGACTTTTTACAGCAGACTTGTTACAACCGAAAGTCGTCGAGTGCCTCTAAAGTCAGCTTGTTTGTAAAGGCATTCACTCGCACATGAACTGGGCTCCAGCCAAGCAGGAAACGCTGGTAGTCAGCCCAAGCTAGTCCTAAGAGCTTTCGCCACTCATGACACACATCGCTTGCAACCACATTAGGCTGATAGCGAGCTAACGCCATTTCTAGCGCTTCAAAATAGGTTTCATCATAGCTGTCGATAGATAACTTTGGTTCATCAAAATCGAGCACTGTGCAAAGAAATAGCGCCACATCTTTCACACCCACGCCACCGCCAACATATTGAAAATCAACCGCACTGACCTGCGTTCCAGTTTCACTAAAACAAAAGTTAGCCAGCTTCGCATCGCCATGTACTAAAGTCTGGTAGGGGCAATCATTGAGTATGTTATCTATGCGCTCAGCGGCTGATTTATATCGACTTTCCGTCATTGCCTGCCACTCATCTGGACGCGTTGCTAAATGCCAATAGGTACCTTGCTGCCAAAGCCCGCTTGGCTGCGTATTCAACCAAAAAGCATGAAACCGGGCTAACCAACGAAGCACTGTTTTTATCTCTTGGGTTGATGGCGTTTTTACTACCCGAGCACAACCAGCAAGTTTGAGATCCTCCAATACCAGCTCGTAGTGCGAATCACGACTTTCAGCAGCTAAACAACGTGGCGCCCAACCAACAGGCATTCGACCAACATAGCGCTGGTACCAGTGAAACTCCACTTGATAAGACTTAAGCTTTCTTTGGTTTGAAAGCTCGGTGTTCCAACCTTTCGGGTGATGCTTAGGTGCAGTCTTAGGGAGGTCAATGGCTTTAACGATTAGGCTAGGAAACGCAGAGCTATCGGTATGAATGCGAAACAGCTCGCCATAACCGCTCCAGAGGCTCTGTATTGGATCTTTCGACACCATATGATGTTGGTCACCAAGCAGTGTTTTCAGAGACTCTGCTGGCTCGTAAGAACAGGAACTCAAGGTTTAGCTACCTTTAGTGATTGAGAGTAACGTTAACTTTGACAGACAAAGGCAATAAACGAAAGGGCAACAGAGATCGATAACGGTTAAGTTAGCGTTTAATAGAAGTTCAGATATGAAAAAAGCCCGCTGATTTCTCAGCGGGCTTTCCAATGTGGCGGAGAGATAGGGATTTGAACCCTAGAACCGCTATTAACGGTTGCCGGTTTTCAAGACCGGTGCTTTCGACCACTCAGCCATCTCTCCACAAATTGTCATCAACAGATTAGTACACTGATGATGTGGTTACTTACTACTGCAAGTAACAGTATTT
>JYJJ01000052.1 GCA_003263775.1 Vibrio maritimus | reverse complement strand
GTAAGTTATACTTACGATACAACGTTGAGATTGAGTTTTACCAATTACTCTCTTAACTACAAAGATTTGTTGCGGAAGTGGCGGAATTGGTAGACGCACCAGATTTAGGTTCTGGCGCCGCAAGGTGTGAGAGTTCAAGTCTCTCCTTCCGCACCATCATTAAGAAGGCTCGTCATTTGACGAGCCTTTTTTCTTTCTATGCATTTACTCGTGATACTCTTTAATACAGTGAGTGAACACTCAATACTCCGCTAAAAGTAACTAACTCGTATTATCTTTCGCAACACTCATCACAGATTTTCCCATTGCCCCTATCCAAATTGCATCGTCACGCAGATCCTTGTTCCATATGGTTATTTATTGAAGTGGTTCACAGCGATATGCAGTCTAATGTCTATATTGGTCAATATTCACAACAAGACCACCTTGGCTTTTCTCAAGTCAAATTCGGAACAAACGGTGTAGCTAGTTCCCCCTCCGTCAAAACTGATATCGTTAACCCCTCTTACCTCGCCCATTCTCAACATGGCCTTTATGTGGTCTCAGAGGTTTTCCAAGCGGGAGGGGCTGCTTTGTATTTTCTAGCACACGACGAGCAATATACTCAAAAGATTGATCTTGACGGAGATGCGCCCTGCCATATTGCGATTTCCGAGGCACGCGACAGAATCGCCGTTGCCCATTACGGCACTGGAGATTTTGAACTGTTTGCATTGGAGTCAGAAGGAAAGATAGGACAACGGATAGCCAAGCTATCCAACTATGGTCAAGGCCCTCATGCTACACGCCAATTATCACCTCATGGCCATCAAGTGATGTTTATTCCTAACACGACCCAATTGGTCACGGTCGATCTTGGTATCGATTTGCTTACCTTCTACCACTGTGAAGGCAAACAAATTCAACAGTCCCAGCGTTTGGAGTTACCACCAGGAAGCGGACCAAGACATGCCAGCTTTACCCAAGATGGTCTATTTGGTTTTGTCTTGTGTGAACTAGACGAATCTTTGACAGTGATTGCCCAAACAGAACAACAGTGGCAAATAGTCACCAATATCGCCGCATTTCCAGAGCACGTGTGCCACGAAGCAGCAGCGGCCATTAAACTCTCAGCTGATGAACGCTATATGTACTTAACCAGTCGTGGGGAATCAGTGATAAGTTGGTTTGATGTGAGTGAGCCCGACCACCCTGTATATCAAGGCTATGCAGAAACATGTGGGGCATTTCCAAGAGATATCACTATCACGCCAGATGGCAAATGGTTGCTCGCGGCCAATCAGCATTCAAATAACGTTTCCATATTTGAACTCGATCCTCAAACAGGTAAGCCAAATTGGCATTCAGACTTACCTGATGTTATTGCTCCGACATGCCTAGTGATTAGTAGTTAGTGATTAGTTCATTATTTTAGGCCAATAGCGTATTTCAACACCTGTTGTTTAATTGGCCCAGAGTGCTCCGCCAACTTAAGTATGGCGTTACGTGCAAACATCAAAGGCGACAGCGTATTACTAAAGCCTTTGTAGAACACATCCATGCCAGTTTGCATGAGTAGGTTATCTGGACGACGTAAACGCTCGTATTGAACTAGCGCCTGTTGTGTCACCCCTTTAGACTCAAAACAATCGAGCAGTGTTTCTACATCTTTAAAGCCTAGGTTGACCCCTTGTCCCGCTAGAGGATTAATCGTGTGTGCAGCGTCACCAACGATTACACAACCCTGCTTGTGATAACGTTGAGCATGACGGCGGGTCAGCGGAAATGATCCGTGCTGTAGCACTTTCACTTTCCCGAGTTCTGCCGGAAAATAAGTGGCGATCTCCGACTCTAGCTGCGCGGGATTCATATTCTTCAACTGTCGAATACGCTTGGGAGCGTCATACCAAACCAGTGAACCTTGATTGCCACACAGAGGCAAAAACGAACGAGGACCACTCGGCGTAAACCACTGCCAGGTAATATCTTGTTGTGGCAGCTCCGTTTCAACATTGATCAGCATACATTCTTGACGATAGTCCCAGGCCGTAATACCAATGCCCGCCGATTGTCTCACTCTCGAGTTAGCGCCATCCGCGCCTACCACAAGATGAGCCTTAAGCACCCTACCCGATTCAAGCGTGATGCTGGAATCATTGGGAGCAAGCTCTAAGCTTTCAACACCATCACCTTCAATGACTTTTAAGTTCTCAAAACGTGCGAACTGAGCCCAAAGGCCTAACTGAATCATGCGATTCTCAACGATATACCCCAACTGCGGTAGCGCAAGTTCGCCGGCATTGAATCGGATTCGACAATTGTCTGCCTCCCAGGTTTCAAGCCTTGCGTACGGACAGACTCGAGTGTCTTGAATCGCGCCCCAGGCGTCTAAAGAGTGCAGAAGATCAACAGAACGATGTGAAATAGCAGACACCCGTAAATCCATCGGCTGGGCGTGTTCAAATGGCTTCGGCGTAAACTTCTCTATAACGGCAACTGAACGCCCCTGTTTTGCAAGACCGAGAGCAAGAGCAGCTCCTACCATACCACCGCCAACGACGACTATTTCATACTGTTCCATAGTGCTAATACTGTCTTAAAATCAATGTGTTCTCATTGTACGTAGCGACTTACTAAAGCGCGAGTTTTTTCCCGTCAAAATCCTTGCTTTTGTGAGGGCTAATTTTGACGTGCACCAATTGAAATATAAGCTCTCAAAGAGATTTTCCCCTACCCCTAGTCAGGCGGTTTTTAAAGCAGTACAATACGCCGCTTACCGCCGAGATGGTGGCTATAATTTGAACAATAGTTCAGCATAAGATTTACATAACTGACGAGCGATAGTGATGAGTAAGAAACTGCTAATTAAAACCTGGGGTTGCCAGATGAACGAATACGATTCATCAAAAATGGCCGATCTGCTTAATGCTGCAAATGGCTACGAGCTAACTGAAGTGCCAGAGGAAGCAGACGTACTACTGTTGAACACTTGTTCGATCCGTGAAAAAGCGCAAGAAAAAGTTTTCCACCAACTTGGTCGTTGGAAAACACTGAAAGATAAGAAAGAAGGCGTTGTGATCGGTGTTGGTGGCTGCGTAGCGACTCAAGAAGGTGATCACATCCGCGAGCGAGCACCATACGTAGACGTGATTTTTGGCCCGCAAACTCTGCACCGCCTACCTGAAATGATCAAACAGTCGCAAAACGACGAAGTTCCGGTTATGGATATCTCGTTCCCAGAGATCGAGAAGTTCGACCGTCTGCCTGAGCCTCGTGCTGAAGGTGCAACGGCATTCGTTTCTATTATGGAAGGCTGTTCAAAATACTGCACTTACTGCGTTGTACCATACACGCGTGGTGAGGAAGTTAGCCGTCCAATGGATGACGTTCTATTCGAAATCGCTCAGCTTGCAGAGCAAGGCGTACGTGAAGTGAACCTTCTAGGTCAAAACGTTAACGCGTACCGCGGCCCAATGCATGATGGCGACATCTGTTCATTCGCAGAACTGCTGCGCCTAGTCGCGTCCATTGATGGCATTGACCGTATTCGATTCACAACTAGCCACCCGCTAGAATTTACCGATGACATCATCGCAGTATACGAAGACACGCCTGAGCTTGTAAGCTTCCTGCATCTTCCGGTACAAAGTGGTTCAGACCGCATCCTAACGATGATGAAGCGTCCTCATACGGCAATTGAGTACAAGTCTATTATTCGTAAGCTACGTAAAGCGCGTCCTGATATTCAAATCAGCTCTGACTTCATTGTTGGTTTCCCTGGTGAGACAGACAAAGACTTCCAAGACACCATGAAGCTAATCAAAGATGTGGATTTCGATATGAGCTTTAGCTTTATCTTCTCACCACGTCCAGGTACGCCTGCGGCAGATTACCCATGTGATCTACCAGAGCAAACCAAGAAAGACCGTTTGTACGAGCTACAGCAAACAGTTAACACGCAAGCGATGCGCTACTCTCGTCTCATGCTAGACACTGAGCAACGCGTTCTTGTTGAAGGCCCATCGAAGAAAAACCTGATGGAACTGCGTGCACGTACTGAAAACAACCGTGTCGTAAACTTCGAAGGTGGCGCTGAGCTAATCGGCCAATTTGTTGATGTAAAAATTACTGATGTGTTTGCGAACTCTCTACGCGGTGAACTCGTAAGAACAGAAAAAGATATGGATCTTCGCTCGGTAATTTCACCAATGCAAATGATGGCGAAAACCAAACGCGAAGATGAGCTAGGTGTGGCTACCTTTACGCCTTAACGCCTATACCCAATACGCTCCATTGTGCTATTTTGGAGTGACATGGGAAGAAATGTGGAGTCCGGTCAAAATCGGGCTCCGTTCATCGCCCTCAAAGGGCAAAATGCGAGGCAACATTGAGTAATCAAATCGTAACTCTAGAAATCAATCTAGAACCTTCAGACAACCGCCGTCTGTCCAGCTTGTGCGGTCCTTTCGATGACAACATCAAACACTTAGAACGCCGTTTAGGTGTCGAAATTAACCACAGAAGTAATTACTTCACAATTGTTGGTAAGCCACACACCAGTGCTGCTGCACTCGACATCATTAAATCACTCTATGTAGATACTGCGCCTGTTCGTGGTCAGATCCCAGATATTGAACCTGAGCAGATTCACTTAGCAGTAAAAGAGTCCGGCGTGCTTGAGCAAAATACCGAATCGGAAATTGCTCACGGTAAAGAAGTCTTTGTTAAGACGAAAAAAGGCATCATCAAACCACGTACACCAAACCAAGCACAATACTTGGTGAACATGGTCACTCATGACATCAGCTTTGGCATTGGCCCTGCGGGTACAGGTAAAACATACCTTGCCGTTGCCGCCGCTGTCGATGCGTTAGAGCGCCAAGAGATCCGCCGTATTCTATTGACTCGACCTGCGGTTGAGGCCGGCGAGAAGCTGGGTTTCCTACCGGGTGACCTTAGTCAAAAAGTGGACCCATATTTGCGACCACTTTATGATGCCCTGTTCGAAATGCTTGGCTTTGAGCGTGTTGAAAAGCTGATTGAGCGAAACGTGATTGAAGTTGCACCGCTTGCTTACATGCGCGGTCGTACTCTTAACGATGCGTTTATTATTCTCGATGAAAGCCAGAACACAACGGTTGAACAGATGAAGATGTTCTTGACCCGTATTGGCTTCAACTCACGCGCAGTTATCACTGGAGACGTGACTCAGATTGACTTGCCACGCGGCGCTAAATCTGGTCTTCGTCATGCCATTGAAGTGCTTAACGAAGTGGACGAAATCAGCTTTAACTTCTTCCAATCAGACGACGTAGTGCGCCACCCTGTTGTCGCTCGTATCGTCAACGCCTACGAAAAGTGGGAAGCGGAAGATGCGAAAGCTCGCAAAGAGATAGAGCGCAAACGTCGTGAGGAACGAGAAGCAGCACAAGCGCTGCTCGACAAAGCTGCGGCGGCAAGCACACCTTCGGAAAGTAAATAATGAGCATTGAACTGGATTTACAACTTGCTGTCGAATCAGAACAAGGCTTGCCAAGCGCTGATGAATTTCAGCGCTGGTTAGACAAGACGATTATTCCGTTTCAAAAAGAAGCGGAACTCACTATCCGAATCGTTGACGAGCAAGAAAGCCACCAACTCAACCACGAGTATCGTGGCAAAGACAAGCCCACTAACGTGCTTTCATTCCCATTCGAAGCGCCTCCAGGCGTGGAGATGAACCTCCTAGCGATATGATTATCTGCCGCCAAGTGGTCGAAAAAGAGGCGATTGAGCAGTCAAAGCCCTTGAACGCACACTGGGCACATATGGTTGTACATGGCAGTCTTCATCTGCTAGGTTATGATCATATTGAAGATGAAGAAGCCGAAGAAATGGAAGCTTTGGAAACTGAAATTATGCTTGAAATGGGCTTTGAAGACCCATATCTTGCAGAAAAGGAGTAGAGGCTAATCTCGCCCCTGCACATGTGCGCTATCACACATCTGGTAGCATTCTGAATTGAGAAGTCATGAACGAAGAGTCTTCTCCCTCTCAGCCAGAGGGAAACAGTAAAAAATCTGAAGGTCCGAGTAGGAAGTCCTTCTTTGAGCGCCTAGGTCAAATTTTTCAAGGCGAGCCAAAAGATCGCCAAGAGCTCGTGGATGTTATCCGCGATTCTGAAGAAAACGACCTAATTGACCATGACACCCGCGACATGCTTGAAGGTGTTATGGAAATTTCTGAAATGCGAGTACGCGACATTATGTTGCCACGTTCGCAAATGGTCACTATCGAACGTTCCGATAACCTCGATAAACTGATCGCACTAATGACCGATGCACAGCACTCACGCTACCCAGTCATCAGTGAAGATAAAGACCATGTAGAAGGCATCCTCTTAGCTAAGGACCTCCTCCGTTACTTGGGCTCTGACAGCGCCCCATTTGATATTGAAGAAGTGATCCGCCCTGCTGTAGTGGTTCCTGAAAGTAAGCGAGTAGACCGCCTGCTGAAAGAGTTCCGTGAAGAGCGTTATCACATGGCCATTGTTGTTGACGAATTCGGCGGAGTATCGGGTCTGGTGACCATCGAAGATATTCTTGAAGAAATCGTTGGTGAAATCGAAGATGAGTTCGATGACGATGATGAGCTAGATATCAGAAAACTGAGTAAGCACACGTTCGCTGTGAAAGCGCTCACCACAATTGAAGAGTTTAACGATACGTTCGGCTCTACCTTTAGTGATGAAGAAGTGGATACCGTTGGTGGCTTAGTCATGACTGCATTTGGTCACTTACCGACTCGCGGTGAAGTGGTTGAAATAGAAAATTACAACTTTAAGGTGACAGCGGCGGATAACCGTCGTGTGGTTCAAGTCCAAGTGACTATTCCGGACCAAGAAACCGCTTCAAGCGTTGAAGAGTAAACACCGACCTCAGCCTTGAGCTCACCGAATAAGTGAGAAAATCATAAATGAAGAAAAGTCTTCGACTACTGCGGCCCATTGGGGCCGCTTTTGTTGGCGCAAGCACAACTCTTGCCTTTGCGCCGTATCAGCTTTGGCCTCTTGCCATTGTCAGCCCATTCCTTCTTATGCTACTTATCCGTGGCCGAAGCAGCAAAAGCGCACTTTGGACAGGCTACGCGTGGGGCCTTGGTCAATTTGCTACCGGGATCAGTTGGGTTCACGTCAGCATTGATACCTTTGGTGGTATGCCCAAAATAGCCAGCCTATTTCTGATGGCGCTGCTTGTCGGCTATCTGTCTATCTATTCTGCGCTCTTTGCATGGTCGCTTAATCGCTTTTTCCCATCGGATAGTAAAACCCGCTATTTTGTCGCTGCGCCCGCATTGTGGCTCATATTTGATTGGGCTCGCGGCTGGGTGATGACGGGGTTCCCTTGGCTGTGGCTGGGTTACAGCCAAATCGATTCTCCCCTTGGCAATTTTGCACCTATCGGCGGCGTCGAGCTCATTACACTGCTTCTTATCATAATGGCAGGCAGTTTTACTTACCTTACTGTTACCAAACAATGGCAGTTGCTACTCATTCCTATGGTGGTATTAGCAACGGGATTTGGTCTTAGAAACTATGATTGGGTGACGCCCGCTCCTCAAAGAACCAAATCCGTGGCACTGATTCAAGGTAATGTCGACCAAGCGCAAAAGTGGCTCCCTAATCATCGCTGGCCAACCATTATGAAGTACACCGATCTCAGTCGAGAAAACTGGGATGCGGATATTATCATCTGGCCAGAAGCAGCGATCCCTGCCATGGAATTCGAGTTGCCTTCATTTTTGAGCAACTTAGATTCCGCCGCCAAGATGAACAACTCTGCGGTGATTACAGGCGTTATCAACAGAACGGATTCTGGAGAATACTACAACAGCATCTTAGTCGTCGGCCAAACGCCTTATGGTGATTACGAAATGGATTTGGATGAGCGTTACCACAAACATCACTTACTACCGTTTGGCGAGTTTGTACCTTTTGGCGACATTCTAAGACCCATCGCACCGTTCTTTAACTTGCCGATGTCGTCATTCAGTCGTGGTGCTTATGTTCAACCAAACATTGTGGCTAATGGTATGCATCTCGCGCCCGCTCTGTGTTACGAGATCATCTTTGGGGAGCAAGTTCGACAAAACGTGACTGACGACACTGACTATCTGCTCACTCTATCCAATGATGCTTGGTTTGGTCGCTCAATCGGTCCTTTGCAACATATGGAAATTGCCCGTATGCGAGCACTGGAGCTCGGTTTGCCATTGATCCGCTCAACCAACAATGGCGTGACAGCGTCACCGATCATAAAGGTGACATCATTGCCCAGGTTCCTCAATTTGAAACCGCGGTTCTGCGCACAGACGTTACCCCAACGGATGGTACAACCTGGTACCGCGAAGTTGGCAGCTGGCCACTTTATATTTGGGTAGCACTGTGTCTTGGTTTTGGCGTTTTACGTCGTAAACCTTAATCCCAGTCCTTAGTGGCTTGCCGCGCTGGCGCCTAGCCACTAAGGGACTTTCCACCATTCCTACAGCACTTCAAACGCCTGCCGATAAACTTTCTTCCATAATATATAACTATTTGGTTCTTTTACGTTGCCAAACAAAAGTCATATTCTTATCAGGTAATCAATAACCACCACGGTTGAATGAAGGAACATAGAATGAGCAAGATTTACGAAGATAACTCCCTGACGATTGGTAACACCCCTCTAGTTCGCCTAAACAAAGTAAGCAACGGCAACGTTCTTGCTAAAGTAGAAGCGCGTAACCCTAGCTTCAGCGTTAAGTGCCGTATCGGTGCTAACATGATCTGGGAAGCAGAAAAAGACGGTCGTCTAAAAGCGGGCGTAGAGCTTGTTGAGCCAACCAGTGGTAACACAGGTATCGCACTTGCCTTCGTTGCAGCAGCTCGTGGCTACAAACTAACACTAACGATGCCAGAGTCTATGAGTCTTGAGCGTCGCAAACTTCTTAAAGCACTAGGCGCAAACCTTGAGCTAACGGAAGCAGCGAAAGGCATGAAAGGTGCGATTGCTAAAGCAGAAGAAATTGTTGCTTCTAACCCAGAGAAGTACCTACTGCTTCAACAATTCAACAACCCAGCAAACCCTGCAATCCACGAGAAAACAACAGGCCCTGAAATCTGGGATGCAACTGATGGTGAAGTAGACGTATTCGTAGCAGGTGTTGGTACTGGTGGTACTATCACAGGTACTAGCCGTTACATCAAAGGTGAGAAAGGTAAAGCTATCGTTTCTGTTGCAGTAGAGCCGGCAGAGTCACCAGTTATCACTCAAGCACTAGCTGGTGAAGAGATCCAACCGGCACCGCACAAAATCCAAGGTATCGGTGCAGGCTTTATCCCAGAAAACTTAGATCTAGAACTTCTAGACCGTGTTGAGCAGGTAACCTCAGAAGAAGCTATCGAAATGGCACGTCGCCTAATGGAAGAAGAAGGTATCCTTGCTGGTATTTCTTCTGGCGCAGCGGTTGTAGCAGCTAACAGACTATCAGAACTCCCTGAATTTAAAGGAAAAACAATCGTAACCGTACTACCAAGTTCAGGTGAACGTTACCTAAGTTCAGCATTGTTCGCAGGTATATTTACGGATAAAGAGATTCAGCAGTAATATGTAGCCAAATCAATTTTTACACGAAAAAAGCCCCTTTAAGGGGCTTTTTTGTTGAATCTCTGTCAGCCTTTGGTAATATCAGGACAGTTTTATTTTAAGCTTAAAAATAAATAGGCTGAATACCGAATTTCGTAGGACATGCATACAGCGAAGACTGCAATCATGTCCTACAATTCTAGTCCGATACAATTCTTAACGATTATGACTTTCGTCCAATGGCGAAGCGTAATACATAACGATAAGCTTGGTTTGGTCTAGAAACTAAACATAAAATAAATCAATTGGGGTATAAAAAATGTACGAGAAGCAAGTAGAAATCACAGCAGAAAACGGCCTTCACACTCGTCCGGCTGCTCAGTTCGTTAAAGAAGCAAAAGCATTTGACGCTGACATCACTGTGACTACTAACGGCAAAAGCGCTAGCGCGAAAAGCCTATTCAAACTACAAACTCTTGGTCTAGTTAAAGGCACTACTATCACTATCGCTGCTGAAGGCCCACAAGCTCAACAAGCAGTTGACCACCTAGTAGCTCTAATCCCTGAGCTTCACTAAGAACCCAGTTCTCCTTAAAGCCATTTTGTGAAAACAGAATGGCTTTATTGGAAATGGCTCGGGCTATCAGCTACATATTATAAGTGGCTAAAAAACCATCCAATCTTTGATACACTAGACCATATAAAGGTAAAGCTATGATTTCAGGCATCCTAGCATCTCCTGGTATTGCTATCGGTAAAGCACTACTACTTCAAGAAGACGAAATTGTTCTAAACACGTCTACTATTTCAGATGACCAAGTTGAAGCAGAAGTTGCGCGTTTCTTTGACGCTCGCAACAAGTCAGCTCAACAGCTAGAAGTTGTTAAGCAAAAAGCGCTTGAAACTTTTGGTGAAGAGAAAGAGGCTATCTTCGAAGGCCATATCATGCTTCTTGAAGATGAAGAGCTAGAAGAAGAAATCCTAGCACTCATCAAGAAAGACAAACTATCTGCAGACAATGCGATTCACACAGTAATCGAAGAGCAAGCAACTGCACTAGAATCTCTAGATGACGAATACCTAAAAGAACGTGCAACTGATATCCGTGATATCGGTACTCGTTTTGTTAAAAACGCACTAGGCATCAACATCGTTTCACTAGGTGACATCGATGAAGAAGTTATCCTAGTGGCTTACGACCTAACGCCATCTGAAACAGCGCAAATCAACCTAGACTACGTACTTGGTTTTGCTTGTGACATCGGCGGTCGTACTTCGCACACTTCTATCATGGCACGTTCACTAGAACTTCCTGCGATTGTTGGTACTAACGACATCACTAAGAAAGTGAACAACGGCGACATGTTGGTTCTTGATGCAATGAACAACAAGATCATTGTGAACCCAACTCAAGCTGAGATTGACGAAGCTCAAGCGGTACGTGAAGCGTTCCTTGCTGAAAAAGAGGAACTAGCAAAACTTAAAGACCTACCTGCAGAAACTCTAGACGGCCACCGTGTAGAAGTTTGCGGTAACATCGGTACAGTGAAAGACTGTGATGGCATCAACCGCAACGGCGGCGAAGGTGTTGGTCTGTATCGTACAGAATTCCTATTCATGGACCGCACTGCTCTTCCTACTGAAGAAGAACAGTACCAAGCTTACAAAGAAGTTGCGGAAGCAATGCACGGTCACGCGGTAATCATCCGTACTATGGATATCGGTGGTGATAAAGATCTACCATACCTAGACCTACCTCAAGAAATGAACCCGTTCCTAGGCTGGCGTGCAGTACGTATCAGCTTGGATCGTCGTGAAATCCTTCGTGACCAGCTACGTGGTATCCTACGTGCATCTGCACACGGTAAGCTACGCATCATGTTCCCGATGATCATTTCTGTTGAAGAAATCCGCGAGCTGAAAGCCGCTATCGAAGAGTACAAAGCAGAACTTCGCGCTGAAGGTCTAGCATTCGACGAAAACATCGAAATCGGTGTAATGGTTGAAACGCCTGCTGCTGCAGCAATCGCTCACCACCTTGCGAAAGAAGTTTCATTCTTTAGTATTGGTACAAACGACCTAACTCAGTATACTCTAGCTGTAGACCGTGGTAATGAGCTGATTTCTCACCTATATAACCCACTATCACCTGCTGTACTAACAGTAATCAAGCAAGTGATCGACGCTTCTCACAAAGAAGGCAAGTGGACTGGTATGTGTGGTGAGCTTGCCGGCGACGAGCGTGCGACTCTACTTCTGCTAGGCATGGGTCTAGACGAATTTAGTATGAGCGGTATTTCAATTCCTAAGGTTAAGAAAGTAATCCGCAACGCTAACTTCTCTGAAGTTAAAGCAATGGCTGATGAAGCGCTACAAATGGCGACTGCAGCAGAAATTGAAGCGCACGTCGAAAAATTTATCGCAGAAAAGACAAACTGCTAATATAATTGACTAGATTAAAATCAAACCTTTAGGAGCACGACATGGGTCTGTTTGACAAACTGAAGAAGCTAGTATCTGACGACAGCGCTGACACTGGTGCAATCGAAATTATCGCACCTCTATCTGGTGAAATCGTAAACATCGAAGATGTGCCAGACGTAGTATTCGCTGAGAAAATCGTTGGTGACGGTATTGCAATCAAGCCAGCTGGTGACAAGATGGTAGCTCCTGTAAACGGTACTATCGGTAAGATCTTCGAAACGAACCACGCGTTCTCAATCGAATCTGACGACGGCATCGAGCTATTTGTTCACTTCGGTATCGACACAGTTGAACTGAAAGGCGAAGGCTTCAAGCGTATCGCTGAAGAAGGCCAAACTGTTAAAGCTGGCGACACTATCATTGAATTCGATCTAGCTCTTCTAGAAGAGAAAGCGAAATCAACGCTAACGCCTGTAGTTATCTCTAACATGGACGAAATCAAAGAGCTTAACAAGCTTGCTGGTGCCGTGACTGTTGGCGAAACACCTGTACTACGTGTAACTAAGTAATTAGTTATCTCGAAGTAGAAAAAACGCAGCTTAATCGCTGCGTTTTTTTATACCTGCTGTTTGGTGTTTCATCTTAATAGTGAATCGAGTTACAACTCTATAGAGGCCAGCACTTCACCATCAAAGGTTTGAACACTGAGTCTATTATCTTCCAGCAGACCAAAGCTCGCCGCAAACTCATTGCGCGGGAAAGTTATCGACCCCGGATTAAAGATGATCTGCTCACCTTGCCACTCGGCAACGGGAATATGAGTATGACCATGGGCAATGACATCGCCATGCTTGAGTGGCGGACGCTTATCACTGTTGTACAAGTGGCCATGGGTTAGAAATACACGCTGCCCGGTCGGCAACATCACCCAGGCGTAATCGCTCATCATTGGAAACTCAAGCAGCATCTGATCCACTTCACTGTCACAATTACCGCGAACCGCAATGATCTCTTGCTTATGTGCATTAAGAAGCTCTGCGACCTTCGGAGGGTTATAACTGCCTGGGACTGGGTTTCTTGGACCATGATTGAGAACATCCCCCAAAATCACCAGATGTTCAGCCCCTGAGCGGCGGTAATGCTCCAACACTTGCTCGGTGGCTTCTTGGCTGCCGTGTAAGTCCGACGCAAAGAACAGTTTCATTGATTTTTCTCCAACACTTTCTTTGTGGCTATTGTATCGAACTTACCAACACGGTACAGAGCTAATCGAGCCCGAGCATCCCGTTCACAACAATGTTATTGTAACTAACCATACCAATCACACGCCCGTCTTCAATCACTGGCGCTCTGCTGATCCCAAATCGCTCAAACAATCGGGCGCAGTACTTCACATTCATATTCGGATCGACACACAAAGCAGGCTTAGTCATGATTTCATAGATATTCGTACGCTGTGGAGAGCGGTTGCGCGCCAACACCTTTTTGGCGATGTCGTTCATGAGCACAATACCAAATTCATCATCATCGCATCGCTTTTCAACCACCAGCGCTTTCACTCGATGCTCTTTCGCCAATACAATCCCATCGTGCACGGTTTTAAGCCCATCGACCATCACATAAGTGTTGGCCATCACATCGCGTACGCTTACCCTTTTCTGCTGACTCATAGTTCGTCCTCCACAACTTTGGTCAATGTCTCTACTTGATGAGCGACACCCACTGCATCTTCTATATCTATTTGTACTGCTATCCCTTGTCCCGACGTTTGGTCAAACTCCCCTACTTGGCTAATCGTCTCTAATATGTGGCGAGATAAATGCTCTTCGACCACAAACAACACCACATCTTTTTGCACCTCTAAGGTCAGACCAAAAAAGGTTTGCTTCTTATTGAGGCCTTCACCTCTAGCATTGTTAATGACTGTTGCACCGGTCGCGCCTGCGTCACGAGCCGCATCCAACACTTGCTCTGTCTTGCTATCTTCTACAAACGCAAGGATCAGTTTAAAGCGCATTGTTCTTCTCCTTAGAAGTAAGATGATGTTCGGCGTCCTGCTCTTCTGTAGAGCTATGATCGGCAGAAGAACGAGCGTTAAATATTGAGTAAGCTGGGCATACGCCATTACAGAAATAATCGGAAATAGACTGGCAAAAGCAATGAGACCAAAGCCATCTATCATTGGATTCCTACCTGGGACTGTTGATGCTAAGCCAAGGCCAAGCGCCGTCACCAGCGGTACCGTTACCGTTGACGTTGTCACCCCGCCAGAATCATAAGCAAGTGGGACAATAAATTTCGGCGCGTAATAGGTTTGGATCACCACCAGTATGTAACCGGCAATGATGTAATAGTGAATAGGATCGCCGACAACAATACGATAACTGCCTAGAGCAATACCTACCGCCACGCCAAGTGCAACTGCAATTCTAAGGCCATTCACCGATATTGCCCCTGCAGACACTTGATTCGCTTTGATCGCCACAGCAAGCAGTGAAGGCTCTGCAATGGTAGTACTAAACCCGATACAAAACGCGAACAAGAAAACCCAGTAGTAATCTATCCACTCGAGAGTACCGCCTAAGGTAATACGCACTTGATTGAGAAAGTCTGGTGCAGTGAGCTGCATTGCCATGGTTTCACCCAGTGGGAACAGCGCAAGCTCTAGGCCGACTAAAAATAGGCTCAGACCAACAATCACATAAGCAAAGCCAATCATAACTTTGACCGGGTTAGCGATAGGCTTCTTGAGAATGGCAAATTGAAAACCAAAGATGATGACCATGATCGGCGTGACATCGCGAATGGTCATGAGTAACGTGTGTAAAAACTCCCAAACAAAGCTCATACCATCACCATCCCATAAACCATCACAAACATCATGGGTAACAAGGACGCAAAGGCAATCAGTCCAAAGCCATCCAACATAGGATTCCGGCCTTTAATCGTGCTTGCCAGACCAACCCCAAGCGCGGTGACTAAGGGGACAGTTATGGTTGAGGTCGTGACCCCTCCCGAGTCATAGGCAACGCCGATAATGTATTCTGGGGCAAACCAAGTTAACACCACGACGCCAATATAGCCGCCAATAATCAACACATGAATAGGCCAACCTTTAAGTATCCTCAGCACGCCAAGTACGATGCTAGCCCAACAGAAATCGCCACAGAAAGACGCAGTCCATCGGCATAGCTTTGCATTGAATCATCGGTCATTGGGATAATACCGCCCTTGGCAGCGACCTCAGCAGCTTCAGCAGAAACAGCGGTCAGCGCAGGTTCAGCAATGGTAGTGCCAAAGCCCAAACAAAAAGAAAACACCATGAGCCAAAACACGCTCCCTTTGCGGGCGAATGATTGCGCCATGGTTTCACCGATGGGAAACAGCCCCATTTCAAGACCAAAGACAAAGAAAGTCAGACCAAGTACAACCAGCAGTAAGCCGAACAGAATCGAGAGAACGTTAGGGAGAGGCTCTTGAAGAACAACGAGCTGAAAGAACAAAACGACAAGGACGATAGGCATAAGATCCTTAAAGCTATTTATCATAGCGCCAAGGAGTGATTTCAAACCTTGCATGGGCACCTCCCTTATCCAGCCTTCACTAATATAATGATGGCAAAGAAAAGTGTAAGAAAGTGTGACATATAAGGCACTGTCGGTGCTGCCACGAAAAGAGTGCTGTTTTTGTGAACCAAAGCGGCTGTGCTACATATAATGATCCGCTGCAGTTGTGTTAGTTAATTCCCTGATTCATTGCTATATTTAAACCCAAATGCCCGCGACGAGGCGTGTCTTAGTAGCGAAGAGCTACTGTTAGAGGAGAGAGAATGAAGCTGTTATTAACCGGCGGGACCGGCTTTATAGGACGTGAGCTACTCAAGCATCTCACCACCCACAGTGTGACGCTGCTTACCCGCGATGTTGCTGCAGCTAAACGTATCCTCAATCACACCGACGTTGGCAACATTGACTACATTGATTCCCTCGATACTTATAGCGACCTCAACGAGTTTGACGCCGTCATTAACTTGGCTGGAGAACCTATCGCCGACAAACGCTGGAGTGCAGCGCAAAAGCAGCGTATCTGCGACAGCCGCTGGAAGGTAACAGAAAAGATTGTTGAGTTGATCCATGCCAGTACCAAACCTCCATCAACGTTCATCAGCGGATCGGCGGTGGGCTACTATGGCGATCAACAAGATCACCCTTTTGATGAAAGCTTAAAAGTACACCATGACAATTTCGCTCATACGGTATGTGACCGTTGGGAGCAGATCGCTATGCGTGCCCAATCGGATCATACTCGCGTGTGCATTCTAAGAACGGGAGTGGTACTTGGTGATGGCGGCGGCGCTTGGCGAAAATGATGCTGCCATACAAACTGGGTGTTGGTGGTCCTATCGGTGATGGCGCACAATACATGCCGTGGATCCATCTTCTGGATATGGTGCGTGGGATTGTGTTCTTGCTTGAGACCGATCATGCCGTCGGTCCTTACAACCTCTGTGCGCCCCACGCCGTTTCTAACGCAACATTCAGCAAAACACTAGCAAGCACACTGGGACGACCGCACTTCTTGATGACGCCAAAATGGGCATTGAAACTCGCAATGGGTGAGTCTTCGTGTCTGCTGTTTGACAGCGTTCGAGCCAAGCCCAAGAAGCTCACGAGATGGGGTTTAACTTCTCTTTCCCTCATATCGATACTGCTTTAAAAAACATCATCACTAATGCACGGTAATACTTGCTACTCCCTATGAAGTGTCGGTAAGGTAGTTGAAAATAAATCATAGGGTTAGTTAAGTAATGGCCAAGTCAGTACTCATCACAGGGTGTTCTAGCGGCATCGGTTATGTCGCCGCGCATGCACTTCAAAAACAAGGATACCAAGTCATTGCGTCATGCCGCCAAGAAGCGGATGTGACACGGCTGCAACAAGAAGGATTGACCTGCATACAGCTTGATCTTGCAGATCCCAAAAGCATTAAACTGGCCGTTCAAAAAACCCTTGCCCTAACTGAAGGACGACTCTATGGCCTGTTTAACAACGGTGCTTACGGCCAGCCTGGTGCATTAGAAGATCTGCCAACCGACGCCCTACGAGCGCAGTTCGAAGCCAACGTTTTTGGCTGGCATGAACTCACTAAGCAAATTCTCCCAATCATGCGTGCGCAAGGTGAAGGCCGCATCATACAAAACAGCTCAGTGCTTGGATTTGCCGCAATGAAGTATCGCGGCGCGTACAACGCCTCCAAATTTGCCCTTGAAGGCTGGACAGATACATTGCGTCTAGAACTGCACCAAACCGGTATACACATTTCATTGATTGAGCCTGGCCCTATCGAAACCCAATTTAGAGCCAATGCTAAACGTGCGTTTTTACAATGGATTAACGTTGAATCAAGCCCGCATCGAACGCAATACGAACAGCAGCTTACCCGCCTATCTGCAGATGCCTCTGGTAACCAATTCGTGCTACCACCAGAGTCTTGCGTACCGCCCTTGCTGCATGCGCTTGAATCTCAGTCACCAAAACTGCGCTATCGTATTACTACGCCAACCAAAGTGTTCGCTGTACTAAAACGGATCCTTCCTAGCAAGTGGTTAGATCCTATTCTGCGAAAGGCTGCATAAAAAACGATCACTTGTAATTTTAGTGTCACAATTAAACGTTATATTAACCACCGTGGTGAAACCACACTGCGCATCACTTCTTCAGGTATCGTTACCTTAAGACAAAATGCCAGAGCAATATCTAACTCACAGCATTCACGTGGATTACAACGAAAATGACGCTAAATCAGCTTAACTGGTTAGCTGTGGGGGTTACACTAGCTTACTTCGTAATGTTCTAGACACCTTTGCTTGCTGCCGTTCTGGAATCCATTAACGCCGCGCTTTATAGTGCGGCGTTTTGGCATCTAATCTTCCCATTTCTCTGCGCATAACCTTGAATTTTCGGTCATTGATACCAATCTTGAACTAAGAACGATAGACATCACCTACAAGGAACACTCAATGCAACCTGCGACCATTGTGGAGTTAAACGAACAAAACTTTCGCCAAGTATTAGAAGGCTCAATGACCGCGCCTGTGCTAATCCATTTTTGGGCACCAATGAGTGAAGAAAGTGCGCAAATTATCCCATCACTGCGAGCGCTGACTGAGCAATACGCCGGAGCCTTCTCCCTAGCACTGCTCAACTGTGAAGAGCAGCAAGCTATCGCTGGTCAGTTTGGCGTTCAAGCGCTACCCACCATTGCGCTGTTTGTTAATGGCCAGCCGGTTGACGGCCTAGGCGGACCTCAGCCTATCGAAGCAGTGAAAGCCATGCTGGCTAAGCACCTACCAAGTGAAGATGAGCTAAATGCACGCAAAGCACTAGAGCTATCTCAGCAAGGTGAATACGAGTCCGCAATTGAGTTACTTAACAGCCTATCAGACGAGTACAAGCAAAAAGGCGAAATCAAACTCGCGCTTGCGCAGTGTCTACTGGAAACTAATCAGTTTGATGTAGCAGAAGCTGTCCTTAATACCATCCCAATGGAGTACAAAGACAACTTCTATAAGAGCTTGATTGCGAAACTTGAGCTGCACAAACAAGCGGCGGACAGCCAGAGATTCAATCACTGGAAGCCGCGCTGCAAGCAAACCCAGAAGACCTTAAGCTCGTGGCTGAACTGGCGCTTCAATATCACCAAGTAAACCGTGATGAAGAGGCGCTTGAGCTTATGTGGACACCGCTAAGCCGTAACCTAAATGCCCTTGACGGCGAATTGAAAAAGTCATTTATGGATATCTTGTCGGCACTCGGTCAAGGCAACCCAATTGCTGCGAAATATCGCCGTCAGCTGTATTCTTTGCTGTACTAGTCGCAAGACATTCTGTGATTCATGAAAGGGACCTTTGCGTCCCTTTTTTCATATTCCCGTGAACTACACTTGTTAACCTGCCGCATAAGCTACTGATACAACTAATAATTACCCATCGCAAAAATACACTTCATTACACATAAATGTCTCAACTAAACTGTATACTATTGAGAAGGTGTACATTTTTAATACAGGGAAATTGTCATGGCTATTGATGCAATGATCACTATTGGCGGGTTTATTCTTGTTGCTGTTGTCTTTATCGTCGCAGGGGTAAAAACCGTTCCACAAGGCAACAACTGGACGGTGGAGCGATTTGGACGCTACACCCACTCACTCAAACCAGGTCTAAACCTCATCATTCCTTTTATCGATAGTGTCGGTAACAAAGTGAATATGATGGAACGCGTACTGGATATTCCACCGCAAGAAGTTATTTCACGCGACAACGCCAACGTGGTTATTGATGCGGTTTGCTTTGTACAAGTGGTCGATGCAGCAAAAGCCGCTTATGAGGTTAACGACCTTGAACATGCGATTCGTAACCTAACACTGACTAACATGCGTACCGTACTTGGCTCTATGGAGCTGGATGAAATGCTCAGCCAGCGTGACTCCATCAATACCAAGCTGCTTTCTATCGTCGATGAAGCCACCAACCCTTGGGGCGTAAAAGTCACTCGTATTGAAATCCGTGACGTTCAGCCACCAGCTGACCTAACTGCAGCGATGAATGCACAAATGAAAGCCGAGCGTAATAAGCGAGCTGAGATCCTAGAAGCAGAAGGTGTTCGTCAGGCTGAAATTCTACGCGCGGAAGGTCAAAAGCAGTCTGAAATCCTCAAAGCTGAGGGCGACAAGCAGGCTGCTATACTTCAAGCAGAAGCGCGTGAGCGTGCCGCTGAAGCTGAGGCCAAAGCAACCGAGATGGTATCAACAGCCATTGCACAAGGTGATATGCAAGCGGTGAACTACTTCATCGCACAAGGTTATACTGAAGCGCTGAAAACGATTGGTCAGGCTGAGAACGGTAAGATCATCATGCTACCACTTGAAGCGACTGGACTAATGGGCTCTGTTGCCGGTATTGCGGAAATGTTCAACCAATCGAAAGCAAGCAACAATGAGGATAAAGCGTGATTGAATTACTCAGCCAAGTTAACTATTGGCACTGGTTAGCCCTAGGTTTACTGCTGCTTTGCGGCGAGCTGCTTGGCACGGCTGGTATATGTTGTGGCTTGGCATCTCAGCGATGCTGGTTGGCATTGTATTGGCGTTTGTACCCATCAGTTGGCAACTTCAATGGGTGAGCTTTGGTGTGTTCTCTCTCGCCCTTACCTGGCTTTGGTGGCGCAAACAACATAAGGTCGACAAACACTCCGATCAACAGCGTGACCTCAACCAAAAAGACAAGCAACTGCTTGGGCAAACCACCATACTTGAAGAAGACATCAATCGTGGTAAATGCCGTATCAAATTAGGTGATACCTCTTGGTCTGCCTACAGTGACAAAGCCCTACCTTCGGGAACCTTAGTCAAAGTCATCGATGTGGATGGCATTACGCTGTTGATTGAAAGAGCTGATTGAAAGAACTGATTGAAAAAGCCGAATAAAAAATGCCCCTGACGCAAATCAGGGGCATTTTTCTCATCAATCTTTTGCTTCACGTTTGTGCTTTGGCACGTAATTCAGAATCGAGATAGGCACCGGTTTTCGTGGTGCAAAACCTTCAACCTCTACTCGGTCAAGCAAATGGCCTAGACGACTCTCAATCATGCAAAGGTTCTTGAAGTTGTCTTTAGAGACCAAGGATACCGCCTCACCCACAGCTTCAGCGCGACCTGTACGACCGATGCGATGCACATATTCATCGGCAGGGTAAGGCAAGTCATAGTTGATAACCACAGGTAGGTTTTCAATATCAATACCACGCGCGCAACGCCGGTTGCGACTAGGTACTGGATTTCGCCAGCCTTAAACGATTCAATCAATTGCTGACGCACCTTCTGGTTACGACCACTATGGAACGCTTCGGCAACAATGCCACGCTTTTCAAGCTGGCTAACTAGCTTTGCAGCGCCGTGTTTAGTCTCGATAAAAATCAGCGCTTGCTTCCAGTCATTCGTTTGTAGCATGTGACTTAACAGCGAAGATTTCATGTCTTTATCGACCGTGACAATCCACTGCTTGATGTTGCTCTTTGACGCGCTATGTTTGGTAATCGAGATCTCTTCAGGATCGCGGATCGCCGATTTTGCTAACTCTCGAACAGGGTTTGAGAGCGTTGCCGAAAACAGCAAATTCTGTGCATCTTCTGGTACGCGTGCGATGATTTTGTTGATGGCTTCGATAAAACCCATATCAAGCATCTTATCGGCTTCATCTAACACCAGTACTTCGAGTTCATCAAAATGAATCGCGCGCTGACCGTACAAATCAATCAAGCGGCCAGGAGTGGCAACGACAATATCAACGCCATCAATCAGTGCTTGTTTTTGCGGTGCGTAATCCACACCACCAAACATCGCCATCGACTTTAAAGGCAGATGCTGCGCGTAGGCTTCAATGCTTTGGTTTACCTGCAATGCCAGTTCACGAGTCGGCGTTAAGATGATCGCGCGAACACGCTTCTTTCGCTGGGTTTCGCTTTGGCTTAGCTTCTCTAGAATAGGCAGCACGAAACTCGCCGTTTTACCGGTACCAGTTTGTGCCGCTGCAATCAGGTTTTCACCTTTTAGGACAATCGGAATTGCTTTGGTTTGAATCGTGGTTGGCTTTTGATAGCCAAGCGACGCTACTGCATCAAGTATAGGTTGCTTAAGCCGAGGTTAGAAAAAGACATCACGAGTTCTCTTTATCAAGATGAAGACCCGCGCATTCTATAGAGCTTAAGATTGATGCACAATGTTATTGAAGGTTAAATGCTCTCACCCACTTCAATATCAAAGTCTAATTCAATGACTCTCTGAAACTCCACTTGAGGGTTATCGATTCGATCTAACAGTGCAGCCGCCGCGATTCGCCCCATCTCTTCACGAGGGGTCACCACCGAGGCTAAGCGCGGCGATACCGCTTGAGAGACATTTAGCCCATGGAAACCGGCAACAGCAATCTGCTCGGGTACCTTAATACCCATTCGCTGACATTCAAACATTGCTCCGACTGCCAAGTCATCATTGGTACAAATTACCGCGTCGATATTTGGATAAGCCTCAAGTGCACGATGCAAGAACTCAGCACCACCGGTAAACGAAGAGTTCACTGCATCCGCCACCGGTAAAAATGGCAAACCGGCTTTTTCAACAGCTTGACGATAGCCATCAATACGCAGACGAGTACGTGTATCGCCACCAGCGCCTAGATAAACGATATTCTTACGCCCATTAGCGATGAGTCGCTCAGTCATCACTCGGCTGGCTTTCTGATTATCAAATCCAACCGCTTGATGGATAGGTGGTGTCACAGAGTCCATCACTTCGATAGTGGGAATGTTGTTTGCCAGGAGGATCTTTTTAGCTCGTTCAGTATGGTAGCTTTCCGATAAAATAATCCCGTCCACATTGTAAGATAACAAGGTTTCTATACGCGCTTGCTCTTGCTCAGGACTATAACCGTAGTGAGCCAACATCGACTGATAGCCTCTAGGCTCGGTCACGCTCTCAATTCCGCGGATCATCTCATCAAATACTTGGTTCGTCAGAGACGGTACCAAAATACCAATGGCACGGCTTTTGGCACGAGACAATAAATCAGGCGCACGGTTCTGCACGTAGCCAGTTCCTCCACTGCAATGGCTATCTTCTTACCTATCTCTTGGGACACCTGTTTCGAATCTCGCAAATAACGGCTAACCGTCATTTTGGTCACACCGACCTGATTGGCAATATCTTGAAGTGTAGGGCGTTTTTTTGTGTTGGACATGTCTACCTCGCTAATCAACCAAGTTTACCAAATCAACAAAGGGCCGCAATCGCAACCCTTTTTCTAGATGAATCTTTAATCATCAATATGATAATAATGTTTTGCTGATCACACTCTTAACTGGTTGCCGCGGCTACCGCAGCTCGGGTTAGGTCTGTAATTGTGTTCCAGTCCCCAGCGGCAATTGCGGCCTCAGGAATCATCCAAGTGCCTCCAACCGTCGCTACACAAGACACCTCTTGATACTGCTGTAAGTTAGATAAACTCACACCACCTGTTGGACAGAACTTAACTTGAGGCAAAGGAGCCGCGATGGATTTCAAGACAGCGGCACCACCACTGGCCTCTGCTGGGAAAAACTTAAGATGATCGTACCCTAACTCAAGCGCCTGCATCACTTCTGACGGAGTGATTGCACCTGGGATCAGAGGTGCGCAGCCTTTTGCAGCGTGTTTTAATAAAGAAGGGGTTGCTCCCGGCGAAATCACAAACTTGGCACCTGAAGCCACGGCTGCATCGTATTGCTGAGCATTGATGACCGTTCCTGCTCCAACTAAAGAGTCAGGCATTGCCTCACTGATCGCCTTAATTGCATCAAGCGCGCACTCGGTTCGCAGAGTGATTTCAAACACATCGATGCCTCCTGCTTTAAGCGCTTTTGCCAAAGGAACCGCATCTTCTAGGCGCTTGATGACCATCACAGGTACGATAGGGGAACGACTAAACACGTCGCTGGCAGAAATAGTCCAAGTATTCATTGGTTGTCCTTTCATTTCGTTTTCTTCATTACAAATACAGGATTGAAGCACCTTGTTCGGCACTCGAGACATGTTGCCTAAACAAATGAAACAGCTCACGCCCACTGCCAAATTGAGTATGGTTTGCGCTGCTAAGCGTCGCCTCACGATGCTCGAGAGATTGTTGGCAGTGAAGCAATCCTGTTTGCGCATTTACCTCAATGACATCACCGTCTTCAATTTGCGCCAATGGGCCGCCACGCGTCGCTTCGGGAGTGACATGAATAACCGCTGGTACTTTGCCGGACGCGCCTGACAACCTGCCATCCGTGACTAAAGCGACTTTATGACCGGCTTTCATCACATTGCCCAAAATAGGCATTAGCTTGTGCAGCTCAGGCATACCGTTTGACGCAGGGCCGTTATGCTTAGCACGACAACCACATCCTGGGTAAACTCCCCATTAAGATAAGCACGTTCCACATCGTGTTGAGAATCGAATACTCTAGCAGGCGCAGTGATGGTCTGGTCATTCGGCGCAACGGCACTGACCTTCATGACGCCGCGACCCAAATTACCATTGAGTAACTTAATGCCCCCTTGAGGGTTGAATACCTTTCCTGGACGAGCAATAACTTCAGAATCCAAACTATCTGGAGCAGTTTTGTAAACCAATGCCCCGTTGCTCTCTAGTGCCGGGTAGCACATATAGTCATTCATGGTGCCAAATACAGGTGTCGCATCGAGATAAAACAGCCCTCTTTCGGCAAGCGTCTTTATTAGTGTCGGCACGCCACCTGCGTTTTGAAAATCGTTAATATCTGCTGGACCATTTGGATACATCTGTGCCAGCAAAGGAACAACGCTAGATAGTGCATCAATGTCATCCCACGTGATTACCCAGCCCGCAGCTCTCGCAACAGCAACCAGGTGAATCGTATGATTAGTGCTGCCACCAGAAGCAAGCAAAGCGACGAGCCCATTCACCACTGATTTCTCATCGACGACTTCGGCAAGCGGGCGATAGCGTTGAGAACTCGCGGTTTGCGCGCTTATTTCACGGGTGATTTGCTGTGTTAACGCCTCACGAAGCGCAGAGTTTGGCGCTACAAAAGAAGAGCCCGGCAACATCAAGCCCATGCTTCAAACACCAATTGATTGGTGTTGGCCGTACCATAGAAGGTGCAGGTGCCCGGAGAATGATAAGAGCGACACTCGACATCAAGCAGTTCTTTATCCCCTGCTTCACCGGCTGCGTATTTCTGTCTGACTTCGACTTTCTTCTTATTGCTGATTCCCGTGCCCATTGGCCCTGATGGCACAAAAGCTGTCGGCAGATGCCCAAAGGCTAACGCGCCCATTAGCTGCCCAGGTGCAATCTTGTCACACACACCGAGCAGAAGCGTGGCATCGAAAGTATTGTGGCTCAGCGACATGGCAGTCGCTTGCGCGATAAGGTCACGAGAAAACAACGATAAGTCCATCCCATCTTGACCTTGAGTCACACCGTCACACATCGCAGGAACACCGCCTGCCACCTGCGCACTGTGCCCTAAATCACTGGCGGCCTTTTGAATTATCTCAGGATAATTTTGGTATGGTTGATGGGCACTCAACATATCGTTGTACGCCGTCACAATCCCTATGTTGGCTTTAGTGAAATCCAAAATGGTCGATTTTTGACTACTGGGGCAAGCGGCTACGGTATGCGCCAAATTACCGCACGACAGAGACGCGCGAACCGTACCTCGGTCTGCCTGCGCCTTGATAGTGACTAGATATTCGCGGCGCGTTTTCTCGCTTCGTTTCTTAATGTTATCGGTAACATTTAAGATCGCATCTTTCATGTTCCGTTTCCTTACTTAGATGAAGTGACTTGAGTGAATGTGATTGGTCAATCTAGGGTCACTTGGCGCATTACGCGCCAAGTTGAGTGCAGACATCTCGCACGATTTGTGTTGGTGAGTTAGCTATGTCCATGTAGATGGCTTCGTTGCGAGATGGTTCGACAAGAGCATCAAACTGACTTTGCAACATTTCAGGCCCTTTGAAATAGTGCCCTTCTCGCTTGGACATTCGATCCCAAATGGTCTCAAAGTCAGCATGCAGATAGACAAACTTTAAGTCTGGCGCATTATGCCTGAGCATCTCTCGGTATGTTGGCTTTAACGCAGAGCAAGCGATGACTAAGCTATCTTTCTGCTGGATAAGCTCGTTCAAGGTGAGTAACCAAGACTGACGGTCGTCATCAGTTAAAGGTATGCCTTGAGCCATCTTGTCGACGTTCGCCCTAGGGTGAAAATCATCACCATCGAAAAACTCAATATCCAAACTTTGAGCCAGTAGCTCTCCGATTGTGGACTTACCACAACCAGAGACACCCATTACAATTATTTTTTTATGCATATCAATTACTTCCAACGACTTATTTCCACCACAGAGCAAGCTCTGGGAACACGATAACAAGAGCAAGTACGATAATTTGCAAACCAATAAACGGAAGCAGCGATGTAAATATTTCGCCAAGGCTGATGTCTTTTGGTGCTACAGATTTAAGATAGAAAGCCGCAGGACCAAATGGTGGTGACAAGAATGACACCTGCATGTTTAGACAGAACACCACACCAAACCAGACGGGATCCATACCAAGGCCAGTGATAATCGGTACGAAGATTGGCATTGTTAACAGTGCAACACCGGTCCAATCCAAGAACATACCGAGAACCAGCAAAATCACCATCATGATGAGTAGCGTAATCATTGGGCTACCACCACTGAGAGACAGGATCATGTCTTCAACAAAGTCGATACCACCCATAAGGTTGTATACGCCGACCAATGCTGATGCACCAATACCGATCCACATGATCATGCCGCAGGTGCGCATAGTCGCTTTAGCCGAATCTTTGAGCATGGCAAAGTTGAGCTCGCCACGAATCGCAGTACTAATAATGATACCGACAACGCCCAGCGCTGATGCTTCTGTTACCGATGCCACGCCGGTGTAAATACTGCCAAGCACGACAGCTACAGATAACAATGGGAAGAACAGCGCCTTGAAATAACTTGGGTTATTCTCACTGTCTGCTTTAAGCTCTTCTTCAGACGGCAATGGCGCTAGCGAAGGATTTAGATAACAGCGAATCAATACGTATGTGACATAACATGCCGCAAGAATAAATGCTGGAAGGAAAGCCGCTTTAAACAAATCGCCAACCGACACCGAAGCCGTAAGACCATAGATGATCAAAACGATACTTGGCGGAAGCATAGTACCTAAGGCACCACCTGCACACGTAGTACCGATAGCCAGCTTACGGTCATAGCCCAAGCGCAGCATTTGAGGCAGTGCCAAAATACCGAGCAGAACCGTTTCACCACCAATAACGCCGGACATAGACGCTAGGATCACGGCAACCACTAAGGTTTGCACCGCAACACCACCACGCAGACGCTTTGCAAAGGCTTTCATCGCATCGAACAGATCTCGGGCGATACCAGAGCGATCTAAAAGTGCGGCCATTAATACAAACATCGGCACGGCTAAGAAAACATAGCCATTAACAAAGCTAAAGATACGACTTGTCACAAGCGGCAGTGCATCAACACCGAACCATCCCACCGTAAACAGCAGCGCAACCAAGCCCGTCACAAACGCTAGCTGCATGCCAGTTACAAGAAGACCGATCATCATCAGCAGCATCAACAAGCTGCCCCAACCGATACCAATGGCGGATAAATCAAACATCCTTCAGCTCCTTAATTGCTTTTAGTTCTTGAGCCAGGTGCAACACAAACTGGATAAACATCACGATAACCGTGACAAAAATAATGCCTTTTAGCAGTGCTGGATAAGCAGGGTTCCATGCAGTACCCGAGGTTTCTAGCTGCAGTTCGCCCCACGGGTTAAACCAAGAGTTCATGACCATGGAGTAACCGGCATAGATTAGTAGCCCACTAAATAGCAAACCACATAAGTGATGGAAAACATTAAGGTAGTGACGAGTTCGCTGAGAAACCATGTCATAAAGAATCACGACTCGCACATGCTTATCGATGGCCAGCGCATAAGCGCCACCAATCACAAACAAAGAACCGCCGAGGAACGAAGCTGTTTCATGAACCCATACCGTTGGTGCATTAAACACATAACGCATTAGGACTTCATAAAAGGAAATTGCGACTGTAAAGATGAAAAGTAGACTCAGTGCATTACCGGTAACATACAACCCTTTATCAAAAATGTTTTTGGGTTGATCTTCAGCGGCCTGCGGAGCGGGGGAATTAGTATTACTCATAACGACATTCCAAGGAAATACGAGACAAGGGAGGCAATGCCTCCCTTATAGGTTTAGCTTAAAGTAGGCCAGACTCTTCTAAGTGATTCGTAATCGAGTCATACACTTTCTTGGCACTTGGCGAGCGCTCAGCGAAGATCTTCCATTGACCGCGAGCAATCTCACGGAATTTCTTACGCTCTTCTTGAGACCAGTCGTGAATCGTAATATCCGGATTGTCGTGCGCTGCTTTCACTGCTTTTTGGTCAGCAATAGCAAGCTGAGTCGTGATGTCTTGCGCGAAATCACGTACCGAAACCTTGATGATTTTTTGAATATCCGCTGGCAGCTTGTCCCACTTTTTCTTGCTCATCGAGATGTCAATCAGAGGTAGTGAGTGGAAACCAGGTTGAACTGGGTGCGGCGCAATATCATTCATGCCCGCTTGTTGGTTGGTTGAGAACACGGTGTAGTCTGCAGCATCGATAACGCCTTTGCTCAAACCAGTAAAGACTTCAGAGCCTGGTAGGTTAACTGGAGACGCGCCTGCTGCCGCAAATACTTGCTGTACTAGACCTTCTGGAGCACGAAGCTTAAGACCTTTTAGGTCATCGACGCCGTTTACTGGCACCTTAGATACAAATGACTCAACACCTGTCGATGAAGCACCGATAAACTGGACGTTATAAGGGGCATACAGCGCTTCCATCAGTTCGTTACCACCACCGTAGTTCATGTACGTCAGTAGTTGGTCTGTACTCGACCATGCGCCAACCGTGTTACCAATCAGACCAAACGCTGGATCTTTACCAGAGAAGAAGCCCGTTGCCGTTACATGGCCATCCAACACACCCATGCGCATCGCATCTAGCGTTTCTGTGTGCTTAACCACAGCGCCATTGGGTAGCAGATGAATTTCTACGCGGCCATCGGTCATTTGCTCAACACGCTCTGCCCACTGCTCTTGGATCTTGTAGTTCAGATCACCCGATGGGTCAGAAGATTGGAATTTAAACGTGAAGTCCGCTGCCAGTGCAGATGTCGATACGAGTGTTGCGATTGCAGCGGTAAGAAGTGTTTTTTTCATGGGTACTATCTCTCTATTGGAGTTTATTCGGCGATTCATGTTACCGGGAACATGCAAAATGTTACGGGTAACCCAATTAAACTTCTGAGAGATAGATCACTAATGATATTTAGCTCGGTAATTTTGTGCTCGGCATCTCGTTTTATCGTTTGCGGTGTCTTGTTTCCGTGATCTAACGCACCCAACTTTTTGTGTAACAAGCCTCTTGAAGTTGTTACAAGCCAAGTCAAACTCAATAGAACAGAGCCCATTCATTAAACGCGCAAATAAAGAGATAGCCGATAGGCTGTTTATTGAGATAGTCACAGGATCGGAGAGACCTGCAAATGCCCTGTTGACCAAAATAGCCAACCCACTAGCGCATAGAATGTAGCCAAGACAATCTGTTTACCCACTCTGAAACCATTTAGGTTTTTCTCACTACTTGGAGCAACTGCCCTCATACGCAGATAAGAGTAATCGAGCACTTGGCGACTGACAAAAACAACACCCGTCAATGCTAAGAAGCTGCCAACGAAACTGCATACCACCAAAGCAGCAGCTAAGCTCCAATCAAACCATAGCAAGGTAAACAGAACGATCAACGATGTACTGGTGCAAGGTCTGAGACCATACATAAATAGCCCTAACCTCGATGACGCCTGCTCATACTCTGGAGCAAAGCTCTCTTTACTGGTTGTGAGCTGGCGCTTCATTGACATCACCATAAGCTGCAACAGCAAGTAAACGCCAGCCAGCATCATTAACAAGCCGACTAACTGGTTAATCGTCGATACGTAGCCCAAAGACTGGCGATAGCCCAGCGAAAAAATATGATTAGCGACCATCACAACGCCGACGGTCATTACGCCTTGCATGAGATTTAACAGCAAACAAATAGCAACAATTTTTGATTTGCTGTACAACTTTGCGGATACCAGAAAAACCACGGCACTTTTGCCATGCCCAGGCCCTAAAGAATGTACAAAACCATAAACAAGGGTAAACACGCAGGTAAGTGCTAAAGCCCGTTTATCACCACTATCAATTAGATCAAAATAATCAGATAAACCGGTAAGCAAGCTTCTTTGTACCGTGATTAAATACTGACGTATGACATTGAATTCATTAATAACAGTCAGCGCCATGAGTACAGTTAAGGCTAACAACACGACGATTACCGAGCGAATGATGGCCCAACGAACATTTACCCCGCGAACTGCTTTACTAGCTACCACAAGAAAGACTCACTCTTTGGCTAAAGTGACTACCAAGATCATCGTCACCTACATCGTCCACACCTAATGACATCGCATAATCCACAATATCTTGTGACGGTGTTGGGGTTATCAGATCAAAGCGACACTGTGAACTTAAGTTCGTACCCAACGTGATGGTCGAAGGGTTTTTCCAAGAAATATCGATATAGTAAGTATTATCATAAACTTGGATATCCAAACCCTCTTCGGTTAATTCCACAGGTCTGGATAGTGGCAAGGTAAAATTAAGCACCATTCGTCTTCCTTTCCGGCTCAGCGAATAGACTTCAGGTAGGCGAAATTTGAGCGGCGTGTCACCCGCATACAAATACGTAAAGTAATGAGTATTGAGTAGGTTTCTCATCAGCCTTAGCGCTTCCTTTTGCGCGCTTTTCTGATTATCAAACACCGAAAAGTCGCCATCTAAGGCGTAGGCACTTGAAAAAGGGTCGAACGTCCAAGTCATGGTAATACTGTCTACCTGACTCCCCTCCCCGTTTACCGTCAAATCATTACCTATCCATGAGTGGGGATGAGCATGAGAGACTGCAGACATGGCGAACGCGATAAACAACACACAGAGACGGCGCATACAAATTTCTCTATCGATATGACCTACAACATTAACTGGACGTAAGTCACCAGAGGGAACAAATTGTTACTTTATAACACTTCATCGACAATTCAAAAACAGAGATTTTGTCAAAAAATACGACGGGGTCTTCCAAAGCGAGGGGGGGGCGAGATCACATTTTTTCCAATTATGAAACCATCATCACAACTATAACTGTGAAATCAGTCAGTAAACTGGCGGGATACCGAATTTCATACTTAATATAGTAGGACGTAAATTCCCCATTAATAGAGATGGTTACCTGCAAGATTCGTGGTTAGGACGTTGTAATAGACGCCTATTTTTTCGGGTGAACCCCAATAAACAAAGACCAATAGCGATGACTGAAACCATTGAAAAGAAATCACTGTTTCGCTTTAGTGATTTGATTGACCTACTGTATCAAGCCCCTACCCATCAACAAGGATTCCAACCTTTCTTAGAGTTACTCGTAACTGAATTCAACCTAGCCGATGCTGTGCTGCACATTCAAAATACGAATAACCTCGCAATAGAAAGCGCCTGGATTGCCGGGCCAAAAACCGATGTAATCATTGAGTACATTGAGAAGAACTTAGAAGAAGGCAACTATATTCACGATTATATTGATGTCGCGCCTCCTAGCCGTTTTTACACTTTACTCGGCGATATCGGCCGCCCGGCAACGAAAACCCTGACACCAAGCCAAAAACTGGTGGAACAATGGTTTGATGGTCATCAACTGTTGGACGTATCGTCGGCTGTCATTGGTCGCATCCAAAACCAAATTGCGATGATCAGTATTCATAGAGATCTGCGAGCAGCGGCCTTTTCACAAAATGACGTGTTGATTCTCAATGAGTTAATTCCACACATTCAAAGAGCGTTCGTCCTCTATCAGCAGTTTGCCGGCATTCGAAAAGATTCAGCAAATTTGCAGCAACTCATCGCGCACCTTCCCCATGGCGCACTGCTTTATGACAGTAAGGGCGAGCTTATCTGTGTCAACCAAAAAGCCATTGAGCTTGGTGAGCTACATAGTGACTTAGAGGTATCCGCAGCTCGCTTTTCCATTAAAGACATCTCAATAAAACAAGACTACATCGCCAACCTATTTCAAGTGTTAAAGCGCGGCGATGACTCAAAGCAAGCATGCCGCGTGACCCACCTCACCAACAAACAGTCACCCATCACCATTTTGCTGGTGCCGTTTGGTATCGAGCACACGAATCCATACCAAGAGCAGTCGCGATTCAATGAATTTGAGGTCGGCGCTATGGTGTATCTCTACGACCGACAACACCCCATACACGTAAATTCCGACTTTCTACAAGCCATATTCGGCCTGACCGAAACCGAAACTGCCGTGTGCGAGCTTATCGCTAAGGGCTACACTCGAAACGAAATCGCCACCATCTTGGAGCGATCTGCACACACAATTAAAGACCATATTAAATCGATCTTTGTCAAAACGGGCAGCCATAGCCAATCAGATTTAATAGCAACACTCTTGACCAGTCCTGTCTACCCCCCGTGTAGGGGATGGGTATTTATTCGAGAGTTCTATAACTTAGCTGACAACCTTTTGGTTACAAATAAATATCACACTAACAACATTTACAAAGGGATTTGTCATGTCTATTCGTTCGAAAAAAAGCCTCTTGGCTTCGTCGTTAATGACTTTATTTCTGGTTGGCTGCAACTCTAGCTCTGACGACACGTCAGGCGGTGACTCACAGAGCTCTGGTGATAGCGTACAACTCGAACTCACCACACTCACCAGTTGCTCTGTGGATGACCCAACGGCTCCAACCGAGGCTGACTACAGAGCGGCCGTCGCGGCATGTTCACCTATCGCAAGCCAAAGCTCTAGTTCAAGCCAAAGTACGCTTAGCAAAGACGTCACGTATTTCAGGATAAACAGCTCATCTCAAGTCAAGTCCTATGAAGCCCAAAGTGATGGCACATTCGTGTATCACTATATTGGTGCCGGCGGAGATTCAGGTGTAGCATCTGAAGTAGACGGAGCAACACGTTTCGATTGGGATGACAGCGAGGCCTACACACTCATTACAGTGCTCGATGAAGATGCCAAGACAGTATCAACGCTCATTTACGAGTACTACTATGATGGTGACACAGGGCAATATGAAACCACGTATTACAGTTCACTATTTGGCAAGGACTTTACACCGACACAATGTACCCAACAAGATAACCCTGAGTTCGAAACCAACCTAACCCAAGAATATGCCGTTACCAAAACCGAACTAGCATCACTATTAGAGACCGAATGTCGAGTAACTCTGGGCGGACGTTACGCAGACTTTGATACTAATCGCCTCATCAAAGCGAAAGATGTCTACAGCGGTGATGGAGATGGCGAATACGAGCGCTTTGTCTTCACCGACACTGATAGCACCAGCAGATCGGGTTGGTACGATTTTGAAATTCGTGACAAAGACGACGTTGTCGATATTGCCGGTGAGTGGATGGTCGATGATGACGGTGTGTTGTTGCTCGCTCTTGAGGAAGAAGGGACAGAATACATCCACCAACTCCACATCACAGCAACCGATGGCTTTACGACGATGGTTAAGGTCTTTTCTCAATCAGACGCCTACATCAACCAAGGCTTTGCTGAAGACGTGGGCTCACTTAGCTCGCTAGTATTCTACTCACAAGAGCCTGACTTTTAGACCTAAGCGGCAGTAACTAAGAGTGGTAAGCGTAATGCTTGCCGCTCTTTTTTTGGTTTGAGCGATAGATAACATCACTTGAAAAACAGACAGATACGCGAAATCCACAGCAGCAAAAAGCACTATGTTAATTTAAAGTCTAAGGGAAAAAGATACAGGAAAGCATAAGAGGGGAAAGAATGGCACGCCCTGTAGGATTCGAACCTACGACCACATCCTTAGAAGGGATGTGCTCTATCCAGCTGAATTAAGGGCGCCCTTTTACTCTGACACAGTCCAAGAGCCTGAATTGCATAGGACTGTGCCTGATGTCTCAACTAAATTAGCTTAAATCCATTACTTCACATAACCGATCTTTCAAAGACAAGGTCATCATTATTTGTTATGTGTGAAGTTAATATAATTATCACTCTTTGGCGGAAAATCATTAGTATCCAGTCGAGGTAACAATAAACTGTCATGTTGCTCTAAATTCGCCACGTTGACTTCTGTTGTAAATGCCAACTCACATCCATGTTTTTTTAATGTTGAAACAACATCACCACTCGAAGAGCCGTATGGGTAACACGCAGTCCAATTTGACATGTCACAGCCTAATGAACTTAGAAAATCCATAGACTTCGTTATCTCAACCTCAAGTGAATCACTATCTAGCTTATCCCACCAATAATGATCGTAACCATGAGCTCCCACATGCATACCATCACGCACCATCTGCTTCAGCTGAGACTCGTTCATATACAACTCTTTTGCAAAGGCTCTCTCAGATACACCAACATATTTCTCAAAGTACTTACTAGATAGAGTGTTTCTCAGCTCTTCTGGTAAAGCATGTTGTAGCATTCTCTTTACAAAAATAACTTCTTTGATATCAAATCGATTGGCAATAGCCCATTTTGAAAAGTAAGACGAGAAATCATCAAGACTATATTCATCTCTATAAACTTCTATGTCACTTTTAATATCTTCGATAAGTAAATTAATATCTTCCACTGAAGACAAAATAAAGTGAATTTTGTTAACATCAAGGAGTTTGTGCTCAACAACTGCTTTCACTGGCACAAAGAAAGAACCTTGAACACCAAAACCCTTCAATATCGGATATACTTGGCTAAAGTGCTCTGAATAAGCATCATCAAATGTCAATAAAATTGCATTCTCTGGTAGTAGACTTCCATTCTTCTTAGAAAGAATTACATCTTCCATAGTAACAAAGCTGTAGTTATCCCTAAAAAACTCCAGCTGCTTAATAAAAAGATCCAACTCTAGACCTTTAATGTCAGGATATCTAGAATCAAGAATATTTCGGACATAGTGATACATGACAACTGTCAACTTATTCATAGATTTGGCCTATCTTGGTCTGAATCGCCACGGTATATGACTAGGTCACTAGTGGACTTATATGCGTAGTCAATTTGAACATTTCTTTTCTCAAATGGTTCAAAATAGTTGGGGATGATTATAGATTCACTAGAACTTACAAACCCACTTCCTGGCATGTGTTCTATGTTTGAAACTAAATCAATATATTCATAATTGAAGTCTTTTAAAAACTGAGAAATATTGTAGCTAAACATAGGGTTAGTTATATTTTCACCAAACCCATCAACAATCCTACTGACCTTAGAACCGTCTATATTGATCTCTCGAAAAACTGAAACCGTTAAAAGATCCTCTCCCCTATAAATTAACAAGAAACTGTACTTATAACTCGGGTGATTGACATACCTATTAACTATGTACTCATAATTCTTTCTAGGGTTCTTCAGGAAGAAAGATTCATCAATAAAAAGCAACATCATCACAAACCCTATATGTTAAGTCGTTACTTTTGAAATCTTTTTTGTTATTAACATCTGGTGTGCAGATCTTAAAGTCATCCATTCCATTATTGAAGAAAGCCAAATGAGACAATACACCAATCTGATACTTAAATGCCTTATAAATAGGTATAACTTGTTTACTAAGCCCTATAGAGCATATTGATGGATTGTTATATTTTTTATTCAAAAACTTCAACATCATCAATCCAAGGCCAGGCTTGTTAATTCCATCCTTTACCTTCCATATGGCCAGCCACAACTCATTATTTTCGGCTAATATGGAAGAGTATTGAGCTAAAGGTATATAGCCTAAAATCCCAACTATATCATCTTCATTTTTTGCCACAACAAAGTTGTAGTTATCCTTTCCTTTATGCTGCCAATCGAAAAGCTTTCTATCTCTCACAAAGATATGGTCTTTTTTCCAATCTGAGTCAATAAAAGACAATAATTGCTCTACATCAGAAAAATCACATAGGCTAATTTTTATTCCCATATCACGCAGTACTCCCAGCATCGACAGTAAAGGTAGCACCCGTAATACCCGCAGCATCTTCAGAAAGCAAGAACAAAGCCATGCTAGCAGCATCTTTTACATTTGCTAGACGACCCAAGCAGCTCCGTCTTTTAATTTTCTCAAGCTTGTCACCAACCAAGCCTCCAGTCATATTTGTTTCCATATAACCTGGTGCGAGCGTATTTACTGTTATTTGAGATTTACCTAATTCTCGAGCTAGAGATTTTGTAAAACCCCCAAGAGCAGACTTAGTAGCACCATAAACACTCAAACCATTGAAACCTGTAGAGCCAATAATTGAACCAACATTAACAATACGACCACCACGATTTAATAACATGGAGCGAGATACATATTTTGTCAGCAGAATAGGAGCCTCGACATTAACTTTCAAGAGTGATGTAATGTCAGATTCATGCATAGTTGCCAATACACCATCATGTCCAAGCGCAGCATTATTGATCAACCCAAATATACGCCCATGTTCCTTAGTAATCTGCTTAACCAATGTTGATATATCTTTTACGTCATAAAAATCAAATTGATAGAAAAAGACCGATTCAGGGTTACTGTCTTGTAGCTGCTGGTACTCATTTGTTGGTGTGCGGCTTATACCAAGTACTTTATAACCTGCTTCAGCAAGCATTTTCGATGTTTCTAACCCTAGCCCTTTGGCACAGCCTGTGATTATGACATTTTTCATTAACTTCTTACCTTTTTACCTGTTGCATTGGTTTTTATCGATTCAACAACTTTAAGCAATGCAGGTATCTCAAATGACTGGAGAGCGTCTTTACAGAATGATAAAACTTCTCGTTTGATCTCTTTAGAAGAGAGTTCCTTTGCACTCTCATCAATAACAACCTCACAAGCAACAAGAGAACCGAGTACGGGGTTGGCTTTAGAGAAAACCTTTGCCATAACGACATATGGATGCTGTTCAAGTACAGACTCCACTTTTTCAGGCATTACTTTATTACCGCCAACATTAATTGAGCCACTTTCCCTACCTTGGAAAAGTACTCGATCATTTTCGAGACTGACCATGTCCCCTGTATTGATGAATCCCTCATCATTAATCTCTAGCTCGCCTTTCACAAATCTAGAGCAACCATTGGCACTTTTTATCCATAAATTGCCATCAATAATTTTCAGTTGGCAGGACAAGTTAGACTCACTGGTTAAGTATGAAGAAGGAAAGCCTTCTTTTTTATCCTTAACCACAAAACCTACCCCAGCTTCTGTTGAAGCATAAATATGAATAATAGTTGCAGAAGGGTAGCGCTGTTCCAATGCAGACAGTACGCTTTGGTTGCTGATTTCCCCCCTAAGGTAATTCGCTTTAACGAAAGGTGAAGATGTTCAGGCTCCATCAACAGCTTACGCCAAAAAGATGGGGTAGCCGACAAGCAATTCACCGAAGATCTTGCAAACAACGTAATCGCTTCACCCATGCTTGCCGAATTGGAAGGCACTGCGAGCGTTGAACCTGAGGCTAGGGCTTGAAGGTAAACCTGTAAACCCGCAAACCGATTAACATCATAGGTCAAACCCCAAGTGAATTCGTTCCCTCGTTCAACATCATTTTTCGTTGTCACTAGTAATGTTGACAGTGAGTAACTGGCTAGTTTTGGAGTGCCTGTCGTTCCAGATGTCGCTAGGATATAGGATCTTGTTTCGTCATCATTAATAGATGACGGCTCTGAGACTGCGTTGACACCTTGAACTTTCCCTTCAGATAAAGATATAACGTAGTGGATATCAGCAGACTGATAGAAGACCTTTTCATGTCCCTCTGCATCTCTCGGTAGCAGTAATACATTGCGACAAATACTGTCAATTGCAGGAAGAAGTAACGCTAAAGATTCACGGTCATGAGAAATAATGGCGCAGTTTTTATTGACTAGTTGAGGATAATTTAAACGGAAATTATTGCTTAGCTCAATGACATCGTGATACGTATAAGTTGATGATTGTGTTGAGAGAAAGACCCTGTCGAGAGGTACTCGCTTTACAAGGTCAATCAAACGGTTTTGGTTATGCGGAGTATTTTTCATAAATTGCTACAAACTCACCAAACGTTGTTGGGTAAACTGCATCTTCCATCTCTTGGAACGGGTCTAGATCGAGCTCTTCTTCAAGCAAAGCAACAAGAATCGCAAAACCAAGAGAATCTAACCCACTCTCAAGTAAAATTTGATCATCACTGATGTCCTCATAACGCTGTTCAACATCTGTTTGCTCTAGAGCTTCATTAAATTTTTCTAAGATGATTTTTTTCATATCTACCACTAGTTAGAGACTGGTCAGTTAAAGAGGTGAATCATCTCACATAAACTGTGAGCTGTGAACTGTGAACTCCTGCGGCCAGCAAAAATTGGCCGTCGCCAAAGATAGAAGAAGTACCTTTCGATCTTCGCTATTTTTAGTGTATCAAAGTTAAATATAGCGCTGATTAAGATACACGTCTGCCACCTTAAGCCTAAGTATCTCGCTCCCTCGGCAAGCCGTCTCGCTGAGCAGTGCGCACACATCACGAAGTTTTTCAGTTGGCAACCTACCTATTGTGAAAATAACTTGCTCATCGGTCGAAATAAACTGTCGAACACCATAGTCTTTTGGAAGTCGTATTTGTTTTAAGATATCAAGGTTCTGGAAGCCAAGATCACGTCTAAGCCAATTGAGCATTGCTTGTAAGATAGAAACATCCTTTCGAACGGTACCTGCTTTAACAACAGCGAGTTTTGAATTGAGAAATGATTGGATGTAGAAGTTGACGCAAACAGGTATTGGACTAGTTATGCTCTGATTTAAAAGGGCGTATTTGTGATGGAATTGACAGGTTGTCCTGGTACAGTCATCACTAGATTTGAATCAAGAACAGAGTAGAGGGAGAGAATGGCACGCCCTGTAGGATTCGAACCTACGACCACATCCTTAGAAGGGACGTGCTCTATCCAGCTGAGCTAAGGGCGCGCTATAGGGAAAGGATTATACGAGTTAGGAGAGGTAAATCAATGGCTTTATTACTTTGAGCGGTTTAAACGCCCAAAAAAAGTCAACATATCAGCAAAAGACGAAAAACACACCAATGCAAACGTTTGCGTTGTAGCTTTTGAAATAGTTTTCTGGGACAATGCACACAAAAATAACAGTCAATTAACTTTCTCAAGGAAAATTATGTCTGCTCAAAACATTGATGGGAAACTCATTTCTCAAACTGTACGCTCAGAAGTCGCCGCTCGTGTTAAAGCGAGAACGGACGCCGGACTTCGAGCGCCGGGGTTAGCAGTTGTTTTAGTGGGTGAAGACCCAGCCTCGCAGGTTTATGTGGGTAGCAAACGTCGTGCGTGTGAAGAAGTAGGCTTTGTTTCTAAGTCTTACGACTTGCCAGCTAGCGCAACCGAAGAAGAGCTATTAAGCCTAGTTGATGAGCTGAACAATGACCCTGAGGTTGATGGTATCTTGGTGCAATTGCCGCTTCCTGCAGGTATCGATACGACTCACGTTCTTGAGCGCATCATCCCAGAAAAAGATGTCGATGGCTTCCACCCGTACAACGTAGGTCGTCTAGCGCAGCGCATTCCTAAGTTACGCTCGTGCACGCCAAAAGGCATTATCACGCTCCTTGATCGTTACAACATTCAACTTCGTGGTAAACACGCGGTGATTGTAGGTGCATCTAATATTGTTGGTCGCCCAATGACACTAGAGCTGCTACTAGCTGGTTGTACAACGACAACCTGTCACCGATTCACGAAAGACTTAGAGAGTCACGTGCGTCAAGCGGATGTGGTGGTTGTGGCTGTTGGTAAGCCAAACTTTGTTCCAGGCCATTGGATCAAAAAAGGGGCGGTAGTAGTCGATGTGGGTATCAACCGTCTAGAAAATGGCACCCTAGTTGGTGATGTCGAATACGACGTTGCCAAAGACAACGCAAGTTTCATTACTCCGGTTCCTGGTGGTGTTGGTCCTATGACGGTAGCCAGCCTGATTGAGAACACTATGATTGCCTGCGAGCAGTTCCACACGGCTAAAAAGTAATCTTGCAAGTAAGGGAGTTCGCTCCCTTACTGTTGCCCCCAGCTTGTCGCACGACATTTCCCTCTAAAAATCAGTCATATAACGTTAACTCCCTCTCATTTTTCTCTACACTTTGCTCTTGTATTAGCAAGTTTGCCTCTTTGTCACAGTATTCGTCCCTCACGTTAGGTACAAACAGAGTCAGAAATATTCGTCGACCAATGAGGGGACAACGCTATGTATAAAAAAAATGCCGTAATTACAGCGGAAAGTGGCCTACACACCAGACCTGCAGCACAGTTTGTTAAACAAGCAAAGCAGTACGCTGAAGATGTCGAAATAGTATCAAAAGGGAAAACCGCCACTGCCAAAAACCTATTTAAACTGCAGACACTGCAGTTAGTTAAAGGCACTGAAGTCACAGTTCAATCTGCCAATAAGCAGGCAGTGGATGAGTTGGCGAGTTTCTTAGAAAAAGTGACTGGTTAAGATAATTAAAGGGCTCAACGTACGCGGCCTGAGTACGTTGAGCCCTTTTCTGTAGATTTTTAGGTCGGCGCTATCACTTAAAGAACGCCTTCAACCACTACTTCATCGCAATACGATCAGCTAAATGACTCACCGCTAAAGCAAAGTAATACGAGCGATTCCACTTCATAAGCACGTTGTAGTTATTGTATACCAAGTAAACACGACCATTTTCATCATCGGGCATAATGAGCCACGCTTTGATGTCTTCATTCAATTGTGGCAACGGACGACCATCGTATTTGGTAACACCTAACTTGCTCCACTCTTGCAGTAGCTTGCCTTTTTCAGACTCACGACCTTGCAGCTCTGGAGAAAAACCTTTTGGCACTTTGACTTGACGACCCCAGGTGTATTTATCATCCCAGCCAGATTGCGCAAGATAGTTCGCAGTCGAAGCAAATACGTCTGCTTCCGAGTCCCAAATGTCCTTCTTACCATCGCCGTTGCCATCAGCAGCAAAGTTCAAGAAAGAACTTGGCATAAACTGACTTTGACCCATCGCCCCAGCCCAAGACCCTTTCATGTCCGCTGGTGCAATATGCCCTTGTTCTAGAATCGTCAGAGCGGCAAGTGCTTCACTACGGAAGAAGGCTTCGCGTCGCCCTTCATAAGCCATGGTCGACAGCGCATCGATGACGCGGTAATTCCCCGTGAAGCGGCCAAAGTTACTTTCCACACCCCAAAGTGCCACAATAAAGCGCGGCTGAACTCCATACTCATCGCCAATACGTTTTAGCTCAGCGTAGTGCTTATCGTGCAGCTCTTTCGCTTGTTTGACTTTCCAGTCTGGCACCGCTCTTGGAATGTATTCATCCAAAGTGAGCTTTTTCTCGGGCTGGTTGCGGTCAGCTTTTACCGCTCTAGGTTTGTATTCAACTCCAGCAAAGGCTTCTGTTAAAATTTGCTCGGAAATCCCTTTGGCACGTGCTTCTTGCTTGAGCCTGCGACATACTCCTCGAAGGATTCCTTTTGTTGCGCTGCTGCGCTTGTGGCTAGGCTTGCTCCTAGTATCACTGACAATATCTTTTTCACCGTGCCCTCCCCTGAGCATTCGGATTATTTTTGCTGAGCTTTCTGCTCTTTATATTTATCTAGCAAGTTTTCTGGTGGTGGTGGCAATTGTAAGAAAAAACCCTCCTCGTTGATCGAGGCTTTTACTTTCTCCACATCCACCAAGCCAACGTGCGACCAGCGAGGTTCACAACCATCACAAACTGAGGTCGGCCAAACATCTCCATGAGCGCATCTGGTACTGGTGTAAAGTCGTCTTTCTTAGCAATGTACAGGTATGCCCCGTCTTTTTTAGTGCTTTTATAGATTGAACAAAGCATGGTTGTATCTCTTGTGGTTGCCTATCTTCTCAAGTCGAAGAAATAATTGAGTTAGTTTATGGAAAATTGAGAGTTAATTATCCATTTGAGAGCAAGATAGCTTGCTGTATCTAGTGTTGAAATATAACATGAATATTCCCAAGTGACCTCTAGATACGGTTACATTGGCAAACCTAATCAAAAGCAATGTCAATGGCACAAGGATTTGATCATCAATGTCTCAATCCCCAGATCTGAAAGGCAGTAGCTTCACCTTATCGGTGTTGCATCTTTCTGACAACGATGTTTCCAAAGCAGTTCAATTTTTGCAGCAAAAAGTCTCTCAAGCCCCTACCTTTTTCGCCTCAGCACCTGTGGTGATCAATGTGAGCAAAGTTGAAGGCGACCTTAATTTTGTCGACCTAAAACTGGGTATCGAAGAGATAGGTATGATTGCTGTGGGCATCACTGGCTGTCAGGACAAACGCATTCAAAACCTCGCTTCACAGGCAGGTTTTGCAGTGATGACAGCGAGTAAAGCGCCCTCTCAAGCGCCTGCTAAAATGGAACCGACCAAAATCGTTCGTACCCCAGTGCGCTCCGGTCAACAGATCTATGCCAAAAACAGTGACCTTGTCATATTAAGCCATGTGAGTGCGGGAGCCGAAGTCATTGCTGACGGCACCATTCACATCCATGGCACATTAAGAGGCCGAGCAATCGCAGGGGCGAGTGGCTCACGCGATGCAAAAATTCTCTGCAACGACCTACAAGCTGAGCTCGTCTCCATAGCAGGGAACTACTGGCTCAGCGATCAGATTGAACGTGAATATTGGGGTAAAAAGGTGCTGTTCGGGATGACCGACGACCAACTCGATTTCGAGATCCTCACGATTTAGAATTTTAAGGAATACAATAAATGGCACGCATTATTGTGGTAACGTCGGGTAAAGGCGGCGTAGGTAAGACAACTTCGAGCGCGGCTATCGCATCGGGTCTTGCGCTCAAGGGCAAAAAAACGGCTGTAATCGACTTCGACATCGGCTTGCGTAACCTCGACCTAATCATGGGTTGTGAGCGTCGCGTGGTGTATGACTTTGTTAACGTCATCAATGGCGAAGCAACGCTAAACCAAGCTCTAATCAAAGATAAGCGCACAGACAACCTATTCATTCTGCCTGCCTCACAAACTCGTGACAAAGATGCTCTGACCAAAGAGGGCGTGCGCCGCGTGCTAGACGACCTAGATGAAATGGGTTTCGACTTCGTGATTTGTGACTCCCCTGCGGGTATTGAACAAGGCGCTCTAATGGCGCTGTACTTCGCTGATGAAGCGATTGTCACCACCAACCCAGAAGTCTCTTCGGTTCGCGATTCAGACCGCATTCTTGGCATTCTTGATTCTAAGTCGCGCCGTGCAGAAGAAGGCAAAGAGCCGGTTAAGCAGCATCTATTGCTAACTCGCTACAACCCTGCACGCGTAACACAAGGCGAAATGCTGTCGGTTGAAGATGTGGAAGAGATCCTACACATTTCACTGCTTGGCGTTATTCCAGAGAGCCAAGCGGTACTAAATGCCTCAAACAAAGGCGTACCAGTCATTTTTGATGATGAGTCTGATGCGGGTATGGCGTACTCAGACACCGTTGACCGTCTACTAGGTGAGCAAGTCGACTTCCGCTTCTTAACAGAGCAGAAGAAAGGTATCTTCAAACGTCTATTCGGGGGTAAGCTATGTCTTTACTTGAGTTTTTCCGCCCACAGAAGAAGACCTCAGCAAACCTAGCGAAAGAACGTTTGCAAATCATTGTTGCAGAGAGACGCAGTGAGGGCTCGCCTTCTCCGTCTTACTTACCGCAATTAAAGGAAGATATCCTTAAAGTGATCGCTAAGTACGTCGACGTTGACCCATCTATGGTGGATCTGTCTTTCGAACACAAAGACGATGACATTTCGGTTCTAGAGCTCAACGTGCAGCTTCCAGAAGACGAAAAGTAGATACTAAAAAGGCTCGCAATTGCGAGCCTTTTTGTTAGTCAGTAGCACTGTGAACTTGCGTGCGTGATTAAGCTTCCATCACTTGGTCGAGCTGACGACCAAACAGTTCCAAACGCCAACCTTGCATCACATCCGGCAGCTTGGCAGGATCGCGCTGATGCTTCCAAACCCAAGATAGATACTGATTGAGCTGCTTTTTAGACGCTAAAAACTCAGTCGCTAAACCGCTGTGCTGAGCGGCCTTTTTCACTTCATCTTTCAGTGTTTTAAAGACTTGTTTGTAGCCAGGGAAATCCATGAGACGTTCGATTTTCTCTGGGAAATCTTCTTCCGGAGTTTGCTGTGCACGTTTTACGATGGCAGCGATACGCTCACCATGACGACGGATCGCTCTAGGGTCAATACCTTCTTGTTCCATCTGCTTTGGCTTTTTCAAACCGTGACGGGCAACCGTCCACAGCTCTTGCTCTTTGATGATAAAGTTCAAGGCTAAATCACGCTTTAACGCTTCATTAAAGCGCCAAGTCGCCAATGGTTTTAACACCGCAAGCTGCTTACGTTTAAGCTGCCAAGCCCCTTTGATATCTAGGTAGGCATTCTCAGGATTAGGCGTTCTGCCGCGCTTTTGCATCAACAGATCAGATTCTTGCTGCGCCGCTTCCCACCACTCTTTGGCTTCCACTTTTGCAAACAGCTTAAAGTAAAGCGGCCATAGGTAGTAAACATCGGCTGCCGCGTAGTCGAGCTGCTTATCAGTCAGTGGACGCGCAACCCAGTCGGCGCGAGATTCACTCTTATCAAGCTCAACATCAAGGTACTCTTGAACCAAGGCAGCGAAGCCCGTCGACAGGCCATGACCTAGGAATGCCGCCATGATCTGCGTATCTACCATAGGGTAAGGCATGCAATTGAAGCTGTTGGCAAACACTTCAAGGTCTTCACCACAAGCGTGCAGCACCTTCAATACTGACGTGTCTTTAAGAAGCTCAATGAACGGTGTGAAGTCACTGATTGTGAGTGGGTCGATGAGAGACAGCTGTTCACCATCATAAAGCTGAATCAAACCCAGCTTAGGGTAATAAGTACGAATGCGCACAAACTCGGTGTCCAACATCACGACATCGGATTCACGAGCCTTGCTGCATACCGACTCTAGCTCGGCAAACTCTGTTACTATTTGGTATTCCACTCAATCTCTCTTCATAAAAAAATGCCAGCTTTGCGGGCTGGCATTTTAGCACTGATTGTAATCAAACGTTAACTTAAACTGTCTTCTCTGAGGTCTTGAGCAGTTTTGCGTCGTTTTCTTCACGCAATACGCGACGCAAGATCTTACCGACGTTAGTCTTTGGTAGATCATCTCTAAATTCAACACGTTTCGGGATCTTGTAACCCGTTAGATGCTGACGACAGTGTTCGATGATCTCTTCTTTGGTTAACGAGTTGTCCTTCTTAACCACGAAGATCTTAACGATCTCGCCAGAGGCTTCGTTCGCTTCACCAATCGCAGCGACTTCCAGTACTTTGTCATTCAGCGCCACAACATCTTCGATTTCATTTGGATAGACGTTGAAGCCTGAAACCAAAATCATGTCTTTCTTGCGGTCAACGATGTGCAAGAAACCATCATTATCGAACTCAACGATATCGCCTGTCGACAACCAACCCTCTTGGTTGATCACTTCTTTCGTCGCTTCAGCACGCTGCCAGTAGCCTTGCATGACTTGAGGACCGCGTACCTGCAGTTCTCCTTTGCCATCACCTTCGACTGGGTTGCCGTCTTCATCGACAATGCGCACTTCCGTTGATGGTACCGGTAGGCCAATAGAGCCGTTGTACTCTGTTAGATCGTGCGGGTACGCTGCCACCAATGGAGAACACTCGGTGAGACCGTAACCTTCCAATAGGAAACAGCCCGTGGTCTTTTTCCACTGCTCTGCAACAGCGCGTTGCACTGCCATACCACCGCCCACAGCCAGTCGAAGGCCGCGGAAGTCAAGCTCATGGAAATCTTCATTGTTGATGAGAGCGTTAAATAGTGTGTTTACACCCGTAATCGCAGTAAATGGGTATTTTTGCAGCTCTTTCACAAAGCCCGGGATATCGCGCGGGTTGGTGATAAGCAGGTTTTGTCCACCCATTTCTATAAACAGCAAACAGTTCACTGTGAGTGCGAACACGTGGTACAGCGGCAATGCGGTGACCACCAGCTCACGACCTTCGTTCAATACAGGCGCGTACATACCCTTCGCCTGCATCACGTTAGCAATCATATTGCGATGCGTCAGGATCGCCCCTTTAGCAACACCTGTGGTACCACCGGTATATTGTAAGAAGGCAATATCGTCACCGGTCATAAACGGCTTCACGTATTGCAAACGGCGACCTTTACTCAGCGCTTTCTTAAATGAAATCGCACCTGGTAGGTCGTACTTAGCACCATGCCTTTTACGTACTTAACGACGAAGTCGACAATCGTCCCCTTCGCAGTTGGCAACATTTGACCAAGGCTTGTCAGTACTACGTGCTTGATTGGCGTTTTATCAACGACTTGCTCAAGCGTATTGGCAAAGTTTGAAACGATAACGATGGCTTTGGCATCGGCATCATTCAGTTGGTGCTCAAGCTCACGCGGCGTGTAGAGAGGGTTAACGTTCACGGCGATAAGGCCAGCACGCAGCACACCAAATAGCGCGATTGGGTATTGCAGCAGGTTTGGCATCATGATCGCAACGCGATCGCCTTTTTGCAGTTTTAGCTCATTTTGCAAGTACGCTGCAAACGCTCGGCTACGCTCTTCCAGTTTGCGGAATGTCATAACCGAACCCATATTCACAAACGCAGGTTGGTCTGCATATTTGTGAATCGACTGTTCGAACATTTCAACTAGAGAGGGGTACTGATCTGGATTGATTTGCTCAGGCACATCGCTTGGGTATCGAGAAAGCCAAGGTTTATCCACAATTCTACTCCTTGCGTGTAAGGTCACTCTTTCGTTTCATAGGCAGATTTTCAGTGTTGTTTTAAAATATTGTTAACACTTTATGGGACTATGAATGTTTTATTATTCCTGCTATTACAACACAGCAGACCAGTTAGCGCACGAAAGACTCAAACACTTGTTTAATTTTTGTTAACTCGTCCAAGTATTAGTTCAAATACCTGCTCTGGTGATTCCAAATGGCAATGGTGATCGCCCTCTACCATCTCAATCTGTGCGTTGCGAAGCGGCTGCAAACACTCTGGGCGCTGTAAATAAGCGTACCCACGCTGGCCAAGTATGATCAGGTGAGGCACCGTGATTGACTCCATAATCGCCAAGGCTTGCGGCTCACTCATCCGATAAACCGACTCGCATTTGAGCTTACTGTCATGTCGCCAGACCCACTTACCTCCCAATTGTCGGAGATCGCGCTCGACAATCGGTAGTACCGCTTCAGTTGGAAGTTTGGTCGCGCGTTTACGCATCGCAATCGCATCTTGCTTTGAAGGGATGGATTTGGCCGTTTTATTGCGCCAGCGCTCTCGGCTTTCGATGCCTTTTCTCAAACGCTCAGGGCTCAGCTGCGGTGACTCCGACAGTGGGATATGCGCTTCGATTTGAACTAAACAGGACACTTTTTCTGGAAAGGCTGCACTATAGCAACTCGCAACCAATGCACCAAGTGAATGACCCACCAGGCAGACATCAACCGCGTGAAGTTTAACCAAAATGCGGTGAAGATCGTCAACGTAGTCATGAAAGTTATAAAAGTGATGTTCGCTCTTATGGCTCGAGTGACCATGACCGGGTAAATCAATCACGATAGCTCGCCAATCCGGAGCATTCTGCTCAATAAGCGGGAAAAGAGCGTGAAAGCTGGCGGCGTTATCCTTCCAGCATGAATAAAAACGACCGTCTTTGCGGCCGTTTGTTTTTGCTGGACGCTCAAGATAGGCAACCGTTCTGTCATCTATCTTGACCGACTGTTCTTTGAAGCTAGAGTTCAATCCTACTTCACCTCTTTGATGACTCTGCCGGTGCTCGGTCCGCCATGATAGTAGAACCCATCACAGTAGTAGCCCCAACAAGAGCTATAGCCGCCAAAGTCTCGATTGATGATCAAGCGCTCTTCAACGCGCCACAAGTAATTGCCATATGCTTTGATAACCGGGAAATCACCTTCATACTCGCCAATTTTACCACGCTCCAACCCCTCTTTATGACCACCGACTGTGACTAGACGCCCTTGAGCATAAGTTATCGGGTCGACAAAGCCGTCAACGTAAGCGATAAAGCGGCCATTAGGCTCTTCACTGATGTCTGGTTTTCCGTACTTATCAATTGGAAGGTTGACCACCTCGATGCGCGTTCGATCGGCGAGATTTGTTACCGTATCAATAACACCGCCCAGACGGACTTCGGTGTTGTCGCTGGTATCCATGACACCTTGATAAGTTGCGACAACGCTCTCATTGTTGGTCGCTAAGGTTTCAGGAAGACTACCACACGCACTCAAAATGGCACTCAACGCCATAATACTGCTGAGCTTCAGAAGTGTTTTCATAAATAGGATACTCTAGTTAAAGCAAATAACTCTTATTATCATATATAGATATCGACACCAAGCAACTGCTGGAGTTCCTCGCGCTTAGCTCGATTCATGACATTCATATACTCTTCCAGTGCCTTCTTCGATCGTCCCTCTGGAAGATCATACTGAACCTGAGCCTTGGCCATGTCAGCGTCGGATAAGTGTTTGACCGAGTGCGCCACTGCTTGAGCGACTTTGGTAACCTGAGTAGATTGGCTTGTTGGTTGCGAAGATTGAGACGTGGAGGCTTTCGACACTGCCTTTTTTGCATTGGCTTTTTGTGTCTTACGTTGGTTGGGTATGGAAGGTAAGCCGTTTATCGACACCATAGTTTAGCTGGGCTAGCCTGTTAGTTGCTAGCCCTCTCCTTGATTACTCTCGGCCCGGTAGCTTTTTCCAAGCCACTGTATCACGCAGATACACAGGGCTGGCTTCTTCAGCCGGAACGGTATTGCCTTTTGCTAGCTCAAACTGCGCAAGGTACGCGATGTCCTGCGCTTCAGGGAACAGAACCTCGGATACTTGCGTATCGATAGCCAGCGTCGATAACGTGTCTGCATACGCTTCCCAACCCGTGCCTGCGGTCACCCACGTATGCTCGTCTTTAACAAGGTTTTCGGCCAGCACACTCGGCGGCACCACTTGTTCCTGATCTGCATCTTGCCAATCGCCAGATTCAAGACGCTCGAAACGACCCCAATATACCTCATTCATACGAGCATCAATCGCACTTGCAACCGTGGTTGCACCGCCAACACGATACGCGCCTTGCGCCATCGCTTTTAACGTCGAAATACCGATCATCGGCAAATCCGCACCAAAGCCCAAGCCTTGCGCGATACCAATACAGATACGCACGCCGGTGAAACTACCTGGACCACGAGCAAAGGCTAAAGCATCAAGTTCAGCCAGTGTCAAACCCGCTTCTTTAAGCAGCTCGTCTACCATTGGCAGTACTTTCTTAGTGTGGTCACGCGGAGCCAATTCACTGCGTGAGTATGTGGTGTCACCCACCAGCAAAGCCACTGAGCAATTTTCGGTTGCGGTATCGATCGCGAGTATTTTGTAAGTCATTTATTTCTCAATTTGTTCTTCTGTCGCTTCAGGCACCATGTCCTGAGCTAAAAACTGTTTTATTACACCAAGATCACGAGTACGGGGGATCGGCGGTAAACTGGATAAGAAGGTCGCACCATACTCGCGAGTCACCAATCGGTTATCGCATATGATGAGCGCCCCTCGGTCTTTCTGGTCGCGAATCAAACGCCCCACGCCCTGTTTCAGGGTAATCACCGCATCGGGTATTTGTACCTGCTGGAACGGGTCGCCGCCCTGCAGTTTACAATCTTCGATCCGAGCTTTAAGCAAGGGATCATCGGGTGCGGTAAACGGTAATTTGTCGATGATAACACAGCTCAAGGTGTCACCTCTAACATCTATTCCTTCCCAAAAGGCCCCAGTCGCCACGAGCAGCGCGTTGCCTAGCTCCATAAATTCTGCCAACGTTTTTTGCTTGCTGGTCTCGCCTTGAAGCAAGACAGGCAATGACAAAGTTTCACGAAACTTCTCCCCCAGCTCACGCATCATGCTGTGCGAGGTACACAAGAAGAAGCATCGTCCTTGGTTTTGCTCAATCACAGGCGCCAGCATGCTCACCAACTTATTAGCGAGTCCCGGACTGTTTGGCTCAGGTAAATAACGGGGCACACATAGCCTTGCTTGCTCGGGGTAATCAAACGGACTTGGCAGAGAAAACTGCTGCTTGGGCACTAAACCTAGACGCGACGTGAAATGCCCAAAGTCATCGGAAACCGCGAGAGTTGCCGAAGTGAATATCCACGCCCCACCTTTCATTTCGACCTGCTCATGGAACTTGTCAGCGACGGTGAGCGGCGTGATATGTAGGCTGAAATGTCTCGGAGAGGTGTCGTACCAATAGGAATAACCAGTGATCGTCACATCGCAAACACGCTCTAGACGCCCTTTTACTAAGTTGGCACGTTCGAACGCGGTATCAAGGAGCTGGCTGCGGCCTAATGCCAGCTTTAGCACCTCAATCACGAACTCTAGTGCGTCCGTCAGGCGTTCCATTTCACGCTTGATGTTCGGTGATGCAATAGCGTCTCGCCAATTACCGCGAAATCCTGTGTCACCGAGGATGATTCGCATCTCCATCGCCGCTTGTGATAGACGCTCTCCCGCTTTTTGTAGCTGGCGCATATCACGGGCTTCGGTGCGATAGCCTATCTCGATGTCTTTACACAAATCCTGAATTTGGCGACTCGATATGGACTGACCGAAGTATTGACTGGCAATGTCTGGGATCTGGTGCGCTTCGTCGAAGATGAATACGTCCGCTTCAGGAATAAGCTCGCCAAATCCGGTCTCTTTAATGCTAAGTCCGCCATAAACAGATGGTGGTTCACCACCACAACATCGGAATCGAGCGCGCGTCGCCTTGCTTTGAGTACAAAGCAATCCTCATAGCTTGGACACTCTTTACCTAAGCAATTGTCGTTGGTTGATGTGATGGTGGGAATAATCGGGCTGTCTTCGGCGATGGCGTCACATTCACCTAGGTCTCCAGATTTGGTTTCCGATGACCACGAACGCACTTTCACCAACTGTGACAGCAAATCGGTCTGAGTTTCAGTGGTATGACTCTCCACCATTTGACGGCTCAGTCTATCGAGGCACAAATAGTTAGAGCGCCCTTTCAGGAGTGATACTTGTCCATGAAAGCCCAGCGCTTCGACCATCAAGGGTAAATCACGGTGGAACAACTGCTCTTGAAGATTCTTTGAGCCGGTACTGATGATGGTTTTCTTACCGCTAAGCAGCGCCGGAACCAAATAAGCAAATGTTTTACCCGTACCCGTTCCTGCTTCAACCACCAATTGGGTTTGATGTTCAATCGCTTGCTCGACGCGTTCGCCATATCGAGCTGAGGTTGACGAGGCTGAAAACCCGGAATAACTGAGCCCAGCGCTCCGTCGGAGGCAAAAGCTTTGTTGATTGTACGTGAACCCATTTGGCACCGCTGATTGCTAAGAATTGGCCTAGTATACCCAAACCCTTTGCAGTTCAAAAACTGAAATGCGCTGGTTCAAAGTCGGCTTTAAAAAGCAAAATGCCTTATTACGCCTGACGGCAAAGCGGTTTAGGTCACATCTTTTGTTGAAACCTTACACAGAATAGATTAATAATGTCGGTTATATTGCGTACAACCTTCATAGATCGCACCCAAATTAAATCCTCGTATGAGCCCCAAACAACTCAATGTTTGTGTTCGCACCAAGCATTTGAGTCGCGAATAAGCCGCTCATATTAAGGTAAGAACAGTATTTTCACGGAAGCAGTAAATCATGGAAAAGAAAACCCTTCTAACGCATTGCAGCGATGCGCCTGGATTGATCTCAAAGATCACTAATATCTGTTACAAGCACCAGCTCAACATCATCCATAACAATGAGTTTGTGGATAATACTAGTGGCCATTTCTTTATGCGCACCGAGCTAGAAGGTTACTTCAACGATGAGACCTTCCTTGCTGACCTAGACCACGCGCTTCCAGAAGGCACCAAGCGCAAGCTTGTTGACTCATCTCGTAAACGCGTCGTGATTCTAGTCACCAAAGAAGCACATTGTCTTGGTGATATCTTAATGAAGAACTTTGATGGCAGCCTAGATGTCGACATTGCCGCTGTCATTGGTAACTACGACATCCTGCAAGGTCTAACCGAGAAGTTTGATATCCCATATCACTGCGTCTCTCACGAAGGACTTAGCCGCGAAGAGCATGAAGCGAAAATGCTCGAAGCCATCGACCAATACGATGCTGACTACCTAGTACTTGCCAAATACATGCGCGTACTTACCCCGACCTTCGTTGAAAAGTATCACCATAAGATCATCAACATCCATCACAGCTTCTTGCCAGCCTTTATTGGTGCGAAACCTTATCAGCAAGCTTATGACCGCGGCGTAAAAATCATTGGTGCAACGGCGCACTTTGTGACCAACGATCTAGATGAAGGGCCGATCATCAAACAGGACGTGATTCCAGTAGATCACAACTTTAGCGCAGCCGATATGGCGCAAGCAGGTCGTGACGTTGAGAAAAACGTATTGTCGAAAGCGCTCAACAAAGTGATTAACGATCACGTATTCGTCTACGGCAACAAGACGGTTATCTTATAGCGAGTGACCTTGTCATTGATTCAAAAAAGCCGCTCTCAATAAAATGAGAGCGGCTTTTCGTTATCTGCTGCTAGTAAGAGTCGCCTTTTGAATAGTCGATCTGATAGCCTAAATCATCCAACATCCCCATGGTCACAGGCCCAATGAGATTGCCGTTGGCCATCAGTTCTTGACTCATGTTCGGCACAGGTTGCCCATTCTTATCGTAGCGTTTTTCATCTTCACTGCCTTTAGAATCATAGAGGTGCCCTCCATCATCGCTGATGGGAAGTTCACGGAAACTGGCTCTGTACTGCTCATTGAAACGTTTGACGGCTTGACTATTACGCACCATAAACAGGTTTCCAAGCTGGCTGTCACGGCGCGTGTAATCCATTGAGTATGCACCAACCCCAAACACATGCCCCATTTCATGCAAAATATTGGCGTTAAACTCCACGCGATCAAACCCGGGCTGATAGGTGTGACTACCAATAAACACTGAGCCTTCGGTTGGAATTAAGCGCCAGTTGACGTCAATTTCCGCCTCAGGCCGGCCATCCCATTGGCGTTATCCATTGGTACCACATGAAAGTTAATATCTAAGGTGTGCTGCTCTAGATTATCTACAGCAACGATCACCTCTAGCCAGCGATTCGCCGCAGACAGGTAAGGGGCAATACGTTCATCCGTCCACTTACTCTTTTTGCCATTATGGAGTGTTAGCTGATTACAGAAATGAAGATTGAGTTCTAGATGATCATTAGAAACCGTTCGAGCGGCGCGGCGCTCACAGGGGGCATTATCAAAATCAAACGTCTCAGCATAGCTATTGCTAGCTAAGATAAGCAGTAATAGGGCTGAACCTAATGAAAATGAACGAATAATTTTCCTTTGCTGCACGCGTCGCTTCCTTCATCACTGAATACTCTATTCAGTGTAGCTTGCTAACGCGTGCACATCGGTATCAGGCCGTCACAGATGTGTTTAATTCTCAACCAATCATGTCATGGTTTATCATCACAATGTCAGGTTCAGAAAAGTGATCACTCTTGCTCTGAAGCCACGATATTTTTCAAACTGTGTGGATGTAGCTTGATACAGATGTTATTGAATTTAAAAGCCACTGTTGGGTTGGCCAATCGCTCCCCTTCGCCTTTCGGGCTCGACAATTTCACTTTTACACCTTGCGCTTTTGCCTTCTCAAGCTGGCTTTCAAGATCAGGGAACTTCGCATACAAATCTTGCAAAAATTCGTCTGCTGTCTGCGCCTCGGATGGCACAACAAACTCAACATGCTCCCAGTCTTCTACCGGGTGTGTTTTACCAACAGCTGGGTAAGGCAACTCTAAACACTCAATCGTCCAACCACGGGTTACGATTGGATTATCAAACTCCAGTACAATAATGGGGCGGCCATTAATTTGCGCCTCAGAGATCACCTTGCCATAGTCAAGCCATGCGTTATGCGCAGCTTTTGCCAACTCTCCATCGTTGATACGCAGAGCAATGTGATCAGCTTGATAAGCAGATAAATCGATAGCTAATAGGCTGCATAAAGCCTGAATATTATCCAGAAAATCATCGATTTTATTCAACATTGCAGAAGGCACTAGACCTTTTTCTAAAAGGGTTTGTTGCATTTTTTCGTGCTCACTTTGGTCATCAAACGCCAAATAGTAGCAGGATTGAGCTAGAATCAGAAAAAATACAAACTTTCCCCCTAGGTGAGCGGCGCTAAAGTTGCTATTATGTGCGCCAATTTACTAGATTAAATCCAATTCCAAGAATTGAAGCCAAGTTTTGAAGGAAATGCGTGTGAATATCCAAGCACTGATCAACGACAAAGTATCTCAGGCTCTCGAAGCCGCTGGCGCACCTGCAGGCAGTCCTGCGGCTGTTCGCCAATCAGCAAAACCACAGTTTGGTGACTACCAAGCAAACGGTGTAATGGGCGTTGCTAAGAAGTTGGGCACTAATCCACGAGAATTCGCGCAAAAAGTTCTGGACGTTTTGGACCTAGATGGAATTGCTAGCAAAACTGAAATTGCAGGTCCTGGTTTTATCAACATCTTCCTAAGCGAAGAGTTTCTAGCTCAGCAAGCTGACGAAGCACTTGCAGACGCTCGCCTAGGTGTTGCGACACAAGAGCAACAAACCATCGTTGCTGACTACTCGGCGCCAAACGTTGCTAAAGAAATGCACGTCGTCACCTTCGTTCAACTATCATCGGTGATGCAGTTGTTCGTACTCTTGAGTTCCTTGGCCACAAGGTTGTTCGTGCGAACCACATCGGTGACTGGGGTACTCAGTTCGGTATGCTAATCGCAAACCTAGAGCGCGTTCAAAAAGAGTCTGGTGAAGTTTCAATGGAGCTTTCTGACCTAGAAGCCTTCTACCGTGAATCTAAAAAGCTGTACGATGAAGACGAAGAATTCGCAGTACGCGCTCGTAACTACGTAGTTAAACTGCAAAGTGGTGATGAGTTCTGCGCTGAGATGTGGAAGAAACTGGTTGATATCACTATGATTCAAAACCAGCGCAACTACGACCGTCTAAACGTATCACTCACTCGTGAAGACGTCATGGGTGAGAGTATGTACAACGACATGCTTCCAGCTATCGTAAAAGATCTTCAAGAAAAAGGTCTAGCGGTTGAAGATGACGGCGCACAAGTTGTATTCCTTGATGAATACAAAAACAAAGATGGTGAGCCAATGGGCGTTATCATCCAAAAACGCGATGGCGGTTTCCTATACACCACTACTGATATCGCATGTGCTAAGTACCGTTACGAGCAACTAGGCGCCGATCGCGTACTTTACTTCATCGATTCACGTCAGCACCAGCACCTGCAACAAGCATGGACTATCGTTCGCAAAGCAGGCTACGTGCCAGAGTCAACGACGCTTGAACACCATGCGTTCGGTATGATGCTTGGTAAAGATGGCCGTCCATTTAAGACACGCGCTGGTGGCACGGTTCGTCTTGCAGACCTTCTAGATGAAGCGGTAGAGCGTGCAAACGCGCTTATCGAGTCTAAGAACCCTGAGCTAGCGAGCGACGAGAAAGCGAACATTGCTAACACGGTTGCAATGGCAGCGGTTAAATACGCAGACCTTTCTAAGCACCGTACCACAGACTACGTGTTCGACTGGGACAACATGCTAGCGTTCGAAGGTAACACTGCACCATACATGCAGTACGCTTACACGCGTGTTGCATCTGTATTCGCGAAAGCTGGCGTATCTATGGATGAGCTTACTGGCGACATCAAGATCACTGACGAAAAAGAGAAAGCACTGGTTGCTAAGCTTCTACAATTTGAAGAAGCGGTTGAGTCTGTGGCTCGTGAAGGTCAGCCTCACATCATGTGTAGCTACCTATTCGAACTAGCAGGTCAATTCTCTAGCTTCTACGAAGCGTGCCCAATCCTAGTTGCAGAAGACGAAGCAGTTAAGCAAAGCCGTCTACGTCTTGCTGCACTGACTGCTAAGACTATCAAACAAGGTCTTGAGCTACTGGGTATCGAGACTCTAGAAAGAATGTAATTTATTGAATTACCGTTCATAATAGAAGGCGAGATGCGAAAGCAGCTCGCCTTTTTTGTATCCCTTCTGATGTGAGCAACTGCAATGAGCTTTGAACTGCACCCACAACTAAAAAAAGATACCACCCTACTTGGTGAGTTTCCATTGAGTCTGGCGCTACTGCACCGCGACAACTCCGTGCCTTGGGTTATCTTAGTCCCGAAAAAAACCGATCTAACCGAACTCCACCACCTCCCAATGCAAGAGCAGCAACAATTCTTAATTGAGTCGGAAGCAGTTAACCGAGCATTGGAGACACTGTTTACTCCAGACAAACTCAATTTCGGTGCGCTAGGAAATATGGTACCGCAACTGCATGTTCACCATATTGTAAGGTACAAAGATGACTTGGCGTGGCCTGGACCACTATGGGGCAATGCAAAAGGTGAGTATCGCAGCGATGACGAGCAGCAAGGTTTGGCTGAGCGCATCCAAGCACAACTTTTGAATAGTGAGCTGTTCAAAAAGGCGTAATAGTTCAGACGTACTTTAGTATCACCCAATAAAAAGCTCCGACAGTGTCGGAGCTTTTTGCAATTGCATTGTGTTTAAGGCTACATGGTTACGCTCAACGAGAGGCCATCCTGCTGGTTCACATGATACCTCACACGAACCACCTGCCCTTTCTTATCACAGTCTTCCGTCCTTGAAAGCTTTCCTTTTCGAATCCAGACTGCCAGCATCGCATCCACACCATCCTCACTAAGAGCAAACTGCTTTGCTAAGTCTTGACGACTTACGCCCGGGTTTTCTTCAATATGCGCTTTCAACTGGGACAGGATCATACCACTTGGATCTCCAGCTCAGTCTGTTTCTTACCTTGGCTTTTAAGCAGCTTCCAGACGATGGTACAAATGGCCAAGATAGCGACAATCCACGCTGCGCTGGTCATTGGGTGCTGAGCAAAGTGAGTCACTTGGTAGTATAGCGTTGCGCCACCATAGGCTAGACCCATAGTCCATACCGCAATAAAGCGTGCGTACTTTTGCCCAAACTCTTTAACGTAGGCGCCCATTGCTGCTACACAAGGTGTGTACAGCAAGATGAAGATAAGGTAAGCAAACGCGGCATTACTCGTGACAAAGTAGCCTTTTAAGTTACCAAAGATAGAGCTATCAACTTCTTGATCTTCCGCTACTGCAGATGAATCTGAAAGGTCACCGACATCGACACCTAGCGGATCCGAGTAGCTAAGGTCGGCCAAGTTCGCAGGAATAGACTCAACCGCTTCTTGTAAGCTAGCAAATAAATCGTATTCCCCCTCTTCACCTTCGGTTGACGTGTAAAGACTGTTCAATGTACCAACCACCGCTTCTTTCGCAAAAATGCCGGTAATAATACCCACAGTTGCGGGCCAGTTGTCTTGCTGGACACCCATCGGAGCAAACACTGGTGTCACCACTTGAGCCGCTTTCGATAGAACAGAGTTTTCGCTATCTTCGTTACCAAATGAGCCATCAGTACCCACAGAGTTTAGGAAGCTTAGAATAGTCACTACCAAAACAATGGTTTTACCCGCGCCCAATACAAAGCGCTTTAGCTTTTGCCATGTTTTAATCATCACATTTTGGAATGTCGGCAGTTCATAGTCAGGCATCTCCATCACTAGGCTATCACTCGAGCAGGATAGATGGTGTGCTTAAGCACTAGACCTGTGAATACAGCGGCAACAATACCAAGAAGATAAAGCGCAAATACTACATTCTGACCACTTTCTGGGAAGAACGCCGCAGCAAACAGCGCGTAAACCGGAAGTCTAGCGCCACATGACATAAATGGTGCCATAGACGCAGCGAGTTTACGCTCACGCTCTTGATCTAGCGTACGTGTCGCCATGATAGAAGGCACGTTACAGCCGAAACCAAGTACCAGAGGTACAAACGCTTTGCCCGGAAGGCCGATTTTTTGCATCACTTTATCAAGTACAAACGCCGCACGTGACATGTAACCAGAGCTCTCTAGTACTGCTAGGAACAAATACAGTGCTGCGATTACAGGAATGAATGTCGCTACCGTTTGGATACCACCACCAACACCATCAGCGATAAGCGTCACTAACCAAACAGGTAAATGGTCATCAAGAAGGTAGTGTCCACCATCAACCAATAACGCACCGACACCGATATCGAAGAAATCGATGAAAGCACTGCCTATGTTGATAGAGAACATGAACATGAGATACATGACCACGAAGAAGAAAGGAACACCGACATACTTATTGAGAATGAAACCATCCACTTTTTCGGTAAAGCTACGGCTCAGCTTACCTTCACTGCGACGCAGCTTCTTACACTGCTCGTGTAGATAGGTATATTTGGTATCAGCAACTTGCAGGTCAATATCCACACCAGTTTGATTGCCTGCTAGCGCGATTTCATCTCTTTGCTCTGACGTTAGTGCATTAAGCACCATCACGTCATTTTCTAGGCCGCGAATCGCCAGCGCGCGCGAGCTCACTGATTCCGAAGCAAAGATAGGCTCAACTAGAGCAATCGCCTGCTCCATCTCAGCACCGTAATTGATACTTAGTGCATCAAGAGTCAGCCCTTGAACAACGGTTTTGTGCAAACGCTCTTTTAGTGCGCGAACCTGATCTTTGTCAGTGGCTGATAGTGTCATCACAGGACAGCCCAGCGCTTTCTCAAGACCGGCAATGTCTAACTTAATACGTTCTCTTTTTAACGCATCCATCTTGTTGAGCACAACTACCATTGGACGGCCAAGTTCGCGAAGCTGAAGGGTCATATAGAGGCTTCGCTCTAAGCTCGTCGCATCAACCACATTGATGATCAGATCCGCAGGGTGAGTCAGAACGGCACGTGACGCTATGGATTCATCGATGCTGTTGCCATCGTTGCCACTATCTAACGCATAAATTCCTGGTAAGTCTGTCAGCTCGAAATGATCACCGGCATGACTGTATTGACCCGTTTTCTTTTCAACGGTCACACCCGCCCAGTTACCGACTTGCTGTTTGGCACCGGTTAATCCATTGAACAAGGTTGTTTTACCACTGTTTGGATTACCTACAGTAAGAATGGTGTAGTTCATTATGCAGGCTCCACTTCAATTGATTGTGCAATGGTTTGACGAACGGCCAGCGAAACACCACGCACTTCAATTTGCAATGGGTCGCCCATTGGTGCACGTCGAATCACTGTTACTTCTGTATTCGGCAATAATCCCATTACCATCAATTTTTTACGGACATCATTCGATAGTCCCGTCAACGCAGTGATCTTTCCACTGCTTCCGATGTTCAAATCAGCAAGCTTCATCTTATTCACCCAAACTATGATTGGTAATGAGAAATATTAACATTAACAGTAATTTTAAAGGCGTAACCTTATTTTCCGCATTGCGCTATGTCAATTTAAACCGGATTGCAAACGTATTATTTGTCAAAATATGTCCGTCAATTACGTCAAAATGTCGACCAAAACGCTATCTTGGTGACAAAACAATGACATAGACAGAATCTGAATAAATATAAAAACATTAAAATACAACAACTTATTACACTCTCTATAAAATGGCGCGATCTTCATGGTAAGTTGCCGTTATTTTTATAAGGAAATTAAGTCGAATTACTTATAGTTAATCCCAACAGAGCAACCTGCTCCTGTTAATCGAAATTCCAGAGGTGATGTGGGCGACCACATCACTCCGGCAGCAAGCGAAGGTGTCATTGACACCCGCGGTATGGTCCCCCGGCTATGCCGCGATTTTTTTGTCTGCTGTAAACTTCCTCGCCTATTTTCTGCTTATCATTCTTTGCTCTAACTACTCTTTTCATAAACTCTTTACTGACAACTTTTAGGCTCACAAATCCTCTGTTCACAAATTGTAAATCGCTCCCCCTAACGACATAATTTATTCCTAGGTAGCTAGCTGGTGCTGTTCAACACAGAAAAGGAAGTGGTTTTATGTTGACGTTAAATGGGGATGTTGGGGAAAGTTTTGGCCATTGGAACATGGGTAGTGATACAACGCTCATCCCACTACTGGATATGGCAAATATCGCTTGTGGCTTCCACGCGTCCGATCCTGAACATATGTCCAAAACCGTCGCCTTGTGTCTGAAACACAAGGTCACCATTGGTGCACATCCAGGTTATCCCGACTTACAAGGATTTGGCCGTCGCTCTATGGTGATGGAGAACAACACTCTCACCCAATCAATCCTTTATCAGGTGGGGGCGCTTAAAGCGATAGCCAAACATCAAGGAGGGAAAGTGCGTTACATCAAACCTCATGGTGCGCTCTATAACGACATGATGTCCTCGCCGGAGATTTTTAAAGCCATATTGTCTGCAGCACAATCGCTCCGTTTACCTCTCATGGTCTTAGCAACTGGGGAGCATCAGCGATTTCAAACTCTAGCGGCTGACTATGGCGTATCAATTCTTTTTGAAGGTTTTGCTGACCGCAGTTACTTAGATTCAGGCTTGCTGGCACCGAGAAGCATGGAAAATGCTGTCCTACATCAGCAAGATCAGATTTTAACTCAAGCCGATGCGTTTATTACCCGTGCGCCAATTAAAACCCTGGATGGAAAGTCATTAACGCTTACCATCGATACCCTATGCGTTCATGGTGACAACCAAGCATCAATTGATGTGGCAAAAGCGCTGCGTAGCCGTCTTGATAGCGCAATCACAGTAGGCGGAGGCAAATAGTGAGCAAGCCTTCGATATCCCTGTGGGTGAATCGACCATTCTGCTAGAGTTTGGTCACAAGATAGACCTTGATTTACCTTTTCTCATCGGGCAATACGCAGCGACGATAAAACAAGCCTTTGCCGGTACACTCATCAACTGTACACCCTCTTACACAAGCTTACTGATTGAGTTTCACCCTATCTACTGTTCATCAGAGGCACTTACACACTATATTCAAAACCTTAATCTTGCTGGTAAGCCGCCGCCAAGCAGTTTGGATATCAAAACCCTCCCAACTTATTACTCTCCTAAGGTAGCACCGGATTTAGAGTCACTCGCTCGGCATTGCTCTCTTAGCGTCGATGAAGTCATAACACTACATAGCAGTTCCACCTATACCGTGTGTGCGATCGGTTTTACCCCTGGTTTTGCTTTTCTCGCAGAGCTACCCAAAGCACTGCACATGCCAAGCACCAAACGCCACGCCCCAGGGTACGTAAAGGCAGTGTCGGTATTGCCAACAACCAAACGGCGGTATATCCCAGCGATACCCCAGGAGGCTGGCAAATCATAGGTAACTGCCCGCTCACTTTATTTGACAAAAGCTCGCCAGAACAATCGTTACTGAACATTGGTGACAAAGTGCGATTCGAGCCAGTTGACCACCGCACATTCTTAAGCCTAGGAGGTCAGTAATGAGCGCACTTGTCGTGATCAACGCGGGACACCACGTCACTACTCAAGATCTGGGGCGCCCTAATGCCTCTCATTATGGACTCACACAAGGCGGCGCCGCCGATTGGCATGCGCACTGCTGGGGACAAAAGTTACTGGGTAATCCAATGACGGCGACCAGTCTAGAGATCGTCTTAGGCCGGATTAAGTTTCGTGCCAACCAAGACTTAACTATGGTACTCACTGGCGCTGATTGTCTAGCGGAAGTCCATTCACCACAGCATATTGTCGCTAAGCACGTTCAAAGTTGGCGCCCTTTTAGTTTGAAAAAGAGCAAGAACTGCATCTGAAAGTACCTCGCAGCGGCTGTCGAAGCTACCTATCCGTATCTGGCGGATTTGCGATAGAGCCTTTTCTAGGTAGTACTTCAACAGTGGAGCGCGACGGTGTGGGAGGTTTAAACCCAGGGCAGCCTCTCGCTTGTGGCGACAGTTTAGCCATCAATTCTCATTTGCCTGGTGACCTCAGCGATCTTCAGCCCCAAAACCCGCAACCTATCCCCAGAAGCGCGATTCCAAGCTATGATGGATTGAGAACCTTGCACTTGCTCCCTTGTTTTCAGTTTCAGCAGTTTGATACAGCGCTTAGAGAAGTACTACTAAGCCAAATCTATACCGTGTCTGCGCAAAGCAACCGAATGGGGATAAGGCTAAAATCCAGCGACAGTGAAACGGCTCGTCTCACTCAAGCTCTGCCCTCACTCATCTCTGAAGGGATCCTATCCGGCTCGGTGCAAATACCGCCAGACGGTAACCCCATCATTATGCTGAGCGATCACCAAACCTTAGGTGGCTATCAAAAACTAGGCGTGGTTGCCTTTCGTGATTTGGCTAAAGCCGCTCAGTTAAGGCCAGGCGAACGACTTCGCTTTAAACTCAGTACCTTGCCTCTCGAACGTTTAAAGCAACAGGCATTCTATCGATACTTTGATCTTTAGAACTAGCGACTAGTCGCCTTCAGTCATGTCCATCATGGCAAATTTAGATGGCGGGACACCAAAGTAGACTTTGAAACGTTGAGAGAAATACGACGGATCGTTGAAACCGCAAGCAAAAGCCACTTCAGAGACTTTTTCGCCTTGCAGAAGCATCTCGCAAGCTTTCTCCATACGGACATCGGTCAAATAGTCGGTAAAGGTTCGCTCAAATTGCGATTTGAAGCGCCTTTGGAAGCTTCGTTCGGAGATGAACAACGCTTTGGCTGCTGAGGCGGTGCTAAATTCAGCATCATGATACTGCTCAGCCACCAGCTGAGTCACTTGCCGTTTCCATTGCTCATGTTTATCCGGCTTAACGTCATGCATCTCTTTTTCAGTCACTAGACTCATCAATGGTCTTTCGGTTTCCAAAGACGACTTTGCCGAATGTGAAGGCAAATTATTGGGTGACTGTTGAATCGATAGCATCCAACGTAGTGTAAGACGGTTGGTGTTCCCACGCTCAACCGGCTGAAGCTCACCGCCGGAGCGATGAATATGGGAAGGCAAACTCGAAGGACTAAAATCGAGCTGACTTTCTTTCACATCAAAGGCTTGAGTGGAACTTTGCGAGCTAAAATTCGGTAACGGTAGCCCATTGTCCTCAAACGTCACATTCAACTTGCTGCCATCATCATCCACGGTAATGTTGATGACTTGCCCACGCACCATTCTACGCAGTGCATTGGCAATGATTGAGTTGAAGATGATGTCCAGATTACAGGTATCCAACACAACGTTGTCACTGCTTGCCAGCATCTTTAAATCCACTTTTATCCCGTAACTGTCTAGCTCTTTTCGCCAGGCATCGACGGTGAAATTGAGCACACTCGACACTGAACAAACCAGTGGATAGGAGCTTTGCTCATCAAAGATGGCTTTGACATTATCTAGACCCTCAAAACTGCTTACAGGCGTTGAGTTCGAGCTAGATAGGGACTCAAGCTTAAAGTTGGCACTGTGCTGCGCAGCTTGCTCTACCAGCTCTTGAATCAATTGCTGACGAATTTTAAACGCTTTACGCAATTGTTGGTTATTACCCACTAACACTCGACTTTGATGCTGTAGCTGCTCAGTCTTTAACGCGACCTGAGTTTTTAAAGCGCGGTTCATAAAACGAATGCGTCGCGAACGCCAGTAAATCACCGCACCGACCAAGACTAGACTGCTCAGTGCCATCAAAACGTAAAACATCCCCGTCATAAACCATGGTGTACTGATTGGTAGCTAAACTGAATGCTTGAGTCAGAACTCGTATTCCCCTTCACTGCCACTTCTATGCTGTGTAGCCCCGGCGATGGTTTATCAATATTAAGCTGAAAGCCCTGCATATCTTGCCAGTCATCATCACCGGTTCGATAGACGAGACTGTGTCCTTGCGCAGACGGCCATAAGCTGAATTGAATCGCCACCGAATCCCCGTATCCAACATTTGGAATAGCATCTTGAACGTCCCCAAGGTGACGAGCAATGTTACTCACCGATACTTGAGATATTAGTACGCTGGGAGTCGGTACTGGGTTATCGAGAATGCGTTTTGGATCGAACTCTACAATGCCGTAACGGGAGCCAATCACAATAGTGCCACTTTGCTCACTATAAGCACAGCTACCATTGATGAACTCATTGCTAATCACTCCATAGGGAGCGGCTAGGTGCCTGACGATCTCTCCTGTCCCAGTATAAGCGGTAAGACCGGCGGAGCTAACTAACCAGAAAATCCCATCGCTTTGAGTCACACACACAGGGCGGGTGCTATCTTGGAACTGCTCTAGTCTTGTAAAGATTTGGCCCTGATCATCATACAAAAAAGCGCCATAACTGCTGGCAGCCCAAATGCGCTGTTCATCCGCAACCAACTCTGTAACACTACCAAAAGGGGCACTAGCACCGATATAACGACTGAGCCCATGATCGATAATGTAAAGACCATGGTCAGTACCGACCAGAGCCTTGTTATCACCCAACGCGTAGATTTCAGTTACTTTAGCAGGTAAGTGCTCACTCACCACCCAGTCATCACCGAAGTCATTGATTTGTTCAGTTTCAACATTAAAGCTGAGTAACCGTAGGCCATCATTGAGCCAAAGCGTATCGCCACTGCCAAGGGAGATATGCTCTACTTGGGCGGGCATGTTATCTATCTTTTGTCTCAACGCTGTAATTTGATAAGCATCGAGATCAAGGTGCATTAGCCCCCTCTCCGTGGCTATCCACAGATGCTGTTCACGTTGTGCCAACGATGAGACCTTACCCCAGTAAATCATTGCGGACTCACCTTCTTCATCGACAGCATAGAGTGCGCTACTGGTGATCACCCAGTACCCTCCGAGTGGGTTATCCATGACTTCGAGTTTGGGTTCAAGACGATTGAGATTTTCGTCAATTGACACAGAAATACGCTCAAACAGCTTACCGTATTCTGAGAAGTAGCGAACGCCATTGTTGGTGGCAATCCACATTCCCAGAGTGCCATCTGCAACTAAAGCATAGATTTTGTCGCCGGCCAGACCGAACTCATCGTGAGGGTTGAACTCAACCTGTTCAAGATCAAGCGTATCTCGCTCAAGCCAGTACAAGCCTTGCTCTGTGCCAATCCAAAAATGGCTGGCTGTGCTTTCCAATGACAAGACGTGTTGACCCAACGGAAAGAAGGTACGTTGCATCGGTTCATCGAGAGGGAAAACCTCGACGCCAGAATGATACCCAATCACTAAGCGATTCGATTCTGGTTCGAGCAACAATGTGGAGACCGCTCCCCGATGGACGGTGCCGACATAGTCTAACTCACCATATTGCCATCGATATAAGCCAACATTGGTGCCGATGTACCACGCGCCGCGAGTTTCTATCGCCGCTGTGATTTTCACCCCGACACCACCGTAGAAGCGTTCAAACTCATCCATTGAGATAATTTCAAACCTAGATGGATGTTCATTGCCAAGATAAACCTGATTATCGGTTGCAAACCAGACATATTCCCCACCATGGCCCAGTGATTGAATATGCTCGGTTAATTTAGTGGTAAAGACTTGATTGACCTCACCAAGTGGCTGCTGCGAAAACAGTTTATTCGCTTTGGCATACCAAAACTGTCCTCGAAAAAAAGTCACGTCGTTATTATCAAACGCCAGGTTGTCGAGTTCGATAAAGCGGGTACCGTCATAAAAACGGACGCGATTATGTACATCGATAGACCATAGTCCACCCTCTACACCAGGAAATAATTGCTTAGCCGCTAAAAACTGGCCATTGGCTTGCAGTGATAGTGGATAGAATACGGGAGGCAACGGTTTGCTGACGCTCTCTAGCGGAGCGAGCAGTAGCGATAACGTGAACAAAAACGGGGCACAACTCAGGATCTTACGCACGCGTGAGAGCATGCTGGTCGCTATATGGCCAGCAGAAAAATCAAAACAGCGTGATAAGGAAGCAGCGAAAATCAAAAGAAGCCCAGTTAATTTGCATCGATAAATATCGTAAATTTACTGGATTTGTGTGGGTTATGAAAGAAAAAAGGTGACAAGGACCATCTAAATGACTCATTGGTCACAAGCAAAACTCAACCAAACACACATAAAACCTTGTGTTCAGATTGAGTTTTACTTGCCCGATACCTACTGTGCTAGACAGCTACTAAAGCTATTTGCCATCGACTTTAGGAATACAAAGTAGCTGCCATCTTCAACCGGAATATCGCTACCTAGTGGATCAAGTTGTCCAACTTTTGTACCAGTACCTCGGGTCACCGAGTTCACCACGGCTGGTGTGAATTGTGGTTCGGCAAAAACACACTTTACTTGTTGTTCACGCAATGTGGTTTTAATGGAGATTAACGTTTTGGCACCTGGTTTACGTTCAGGGCTTGCCGTGAAGTGGCCAAGGTTGTTCATCTTAAAGAATTCTTCATAGTAACCATAGGCATCATGAAACACGTAATAACCTTGGTCTTGTATTGGCTCAAGCTTACCGTGGATCTCTTCAATGGTTTTATCCAAGGTGCGTTCGAAAGTGGCCAGCTTTTCTTGGTACGCTGCTTTATTGTCCGGATCAATAGATTGAAGCTTTGCAGAAATCGCACGAGCAACTTGACGACTTTGTTCTGGACCGAGCCAAACATGAGGGTCAAAACTACCGTGGTCATGACCTTCGTGACCATGATCGTGTCCATCACCACCATACTCTCGAAGTGACAGACCTTCGATGTTTTGTACCGCAAGTGAGTTTGCGTTGCCTTCTACTGACTTAGCTAGAAAGGTTTCAAGATCGTCACCAAACCAAACCACGACCTCACTATCGCGGATTTTTTTCACATCCGATGGCTTAAGTGCATAGTCATGAGGGGATGCGTTCGCGTTAAGAATCGACGAGGTAGACTGTCCTTCGATGATCAACTCATGGGAGATCATCTCAAAAGGCTTTATACTATTCAGCACTTGCAGTGCTTGCGCTTGAAACGAAAGCAGTGAAGTAAGTGCTACAACTGGAATGTAACGATACATAGGGCTTAAAATCCTTCTGGCTTGCAATAGCTCAGAATGTTACATTATAACAAGACGTAATTGCAAATGAGTTCTATTCATGTCCGAACTGATTACACTCGACCAAGTCTCTGTCGAGTTCAGTAAACGAAAGGTTCTAGATAACATTAGCTTAACCATTAGCCGAGGGGAAATTTTAACTCTTATAGGCCCTAATGGTGCTGGTAAATCGACCTTAGTCAAAGTCATTCTTGGGTTACAGAAGCGTTATAAAGGCACGATTCGCCGCGCTAGCAAGCTCAAAATTGGCTATGTACCGCAAAAACTTAAACTTAACGATTCCTTGCCTCTGAACGTTGAGCGCTTTCTTGCGCTTGCGGGAAAATACAGTGCTCAAGAGCGATTAGACGCGCTAAAACTTGTCGGCGCTGAGCATTTAATCTCAAGCAACATGCATCAATTGTCCGGTGGGGAAACCCAACGAGTACTGCTTGCTCGTGCTCTACTGCATCGTCCTGATGTTCTGGTACTCGACGAGCCAGCGCAAGGGGTAGATGTTCAAGGCCAAATCGATCTGTATGAACTTATCGATACACTTAGACATCGATTCAACTGCGCGGTATTTATGGTATCCCACGACCTGCATCTCGTCATGGCCAAATCAGACAATGTGATTTGTCTTCACCATCATATTTGCTGTCAAGGAACGCCACAAACGGTAAGCCGTCATCCATCTTACGTGGCACTATTTGGCAGTGCGACTCAAGAAACACTGGCTTTCTATCAACATCAGCACGTTCATCACCACCATGATTTAGCAGGTGATCCTGTAGAAGGCAGTGCTTCACAATGTTCACACCATAAACATGGGCACTCGCATCATGATTGAGTTTTTGCTTCCATCCATCATTGCTGGCATTGGTATCGCTCTGATTGCTGGCCCACTTGGCTCATTCGTTGTTTGGCGCAGAATGGCCTATTTTGGTGATACGCTCGCTCATGCTTCTTTAATGGGGCTTGCTCTCGGTTTCTTGTTTGATATCAACCTATACCTAGCTCTCGTTATCTGTTGTATGGCATTGGCTGTCATTCTAGTCACGCTTCAAAAGCAGCAGCTCGTGGCCACAGACACACTGCTCGGTATTCTGGCGCATAGTGCATTGTCACTTGGTTTAGTTGCCGTCAGTTTCCTCGATAACGTTCGCGTTGACTTAATGAGCTATTTGTTTGGCGATCTGCTGGCAGTCTCTCCAACCGACCTGATTTACATCTATGCTGGTGTGACTCTTATCGGCGCTTTGCTGTTCGTGTTTTGGCGACCACTACTGTCAACGACGGTAAATGAAGATCTCGCGGCTGTAGAAGGCGTGAATGTCGACTTAATGCGTTTGGTCATTATGCTGATGGTCGGTCTGGTCATCGCCATTGGTATGAAGTTTGTCGGCGCGCTGATTATGACTTCATTACTTATTATTCCAGCGGCCACGGCCCGCAAGTTCACCACCACTCCAGAACAGATGGCCTTCACCGCCTCCGCGATTGGTATTGTGTCGGTATTTTGTGGGCTCAGCCTATCTTGGTTCTATGACACACCTGCGGGGCCATCGGTAGTGATTAGCGCTGCTGGCTTTTTCTTACTTGCCCAGCTAGCTCCCTCTAGAGACTAAGACTAAGTTCTTTTATAAGCACATACAAAAAGCTCCGATCGTATGATCGGAGCTTTTTTATTTTTAACTCTATTTCAAACAAAGAGCTAACGTGGAGTCATTACCAACCAGTAATTTCACGTAGACCTTTACCGATGTCAGCAAGGCTCTTAACTGTCTTAACACCCGCAGCTTCAAGCGCAGCGAACTTGTCTTCCGCTGTACCTTTACCACCAGAAATGATTGCACCAGCATGACCCATACGTTTACCTGGAGGCGCTGTAACACCTGCAATGTAAGAGACAACCGGCTTAGTGACGTTTTCTTTGATGAATGCTGCCGCTTCTTCTTCCGCTGTACCGCCGATCTCACCGATCATAACGATAGCTTCAGTTTCTGGATCTTGTTCGAACAACTTCAGAATATCGATGAAGTTTGAACCTGGGATAGGGTCACCACCGATACCAACACACGTAGACTGACCAAAACCTTCGTCAGTTGTCTGCTTAACCGCTTCGTACGTAAGCGTACCTGAACGAGATACGATACCCACTTTACCTTTCTTGTGGATATGACCTGGCATGATACCGATCTTACACTCATCAGGAGTGATAACGCCTGGACAGTTTGGACCAATCATCACAACACCTGCTTCATCTAGGCGTACTTTAACGTCTAGAAGATCGAGTGTAGGAATGCCTTCTGTGATAGTCACAATAAGCTTGATGCCCGCATCAATCGCTTCCAAGATTGCATCTTTACAGAAAGGTGCAGGTACATAGATAACTGACGCCGTTGCACCAGTCACTTCAACCGCTTCGCGTACTGTGTTGAATACCGGCAGACCTAGGTGAGTTTGACCACCTTTACCAGGAGAAACGCCGCCAACCATTTGAGTGCCGTAAGCGATCGCTTGCTCTGAGTGGAAAGTACCTTGACCACCAGTGAAGCCTTGGCAGATAACTTTTGTATCTTTATTAATTAGTACAGACATTATTTGCCCTCCGCTGCAGCAACTACTTTTTCCGCTGCTTCTGTTAGCGAGCTTGCAGCAATGATATTCAGACCACTTTCCGCGAGTTTTTGTGAGCCTAGAGGCGCGTTGTTACCTTCTAGACGAACAACAACTGGTACTTCAACACCTACTTCTTCAACCGCACCAATGATGCCGTCAGCGATTAGGTCACAACGTACGATACCACCGAAGATGTTAACCAGTACCGCTTTCACGTTGCTGTCAGATAGGATGATCTTAAACGCTTCTGTTACACGCTCTTTGGTTGCGCCGCCGCCTACATCTAGGAAGTTAGCAGCTGACCGCCGTGGAGGTTTACGATGTCCATGGTACCCATAGCAAGGCCTGCACCGTTAACCATACAGCCGATGTTGCCATCAAGTGCTACGTAGTTAAGCTCCCATTGAGCCGCGTGCGCTTCACGCTCATCTTCCTGCGAAGGATCGTGCATTTCACGAAGTTTAGGCTGACGGTAAAGTGCATTTGAATCGATGTTGATCTTGCCATCAAGACACAGAAGATTGCCTTCGCCTGTGATAACCAGTGGGTTGATTTCTAGCAGTGCTAGGTCGTATTGAGCAAACATGTTGCCTAGACCCATGAAGATTTTAACGAACTGCTTGATTTGGTCGCCTTCAAGACCAAGCTTGAACGCAAGCTCACGACCTTGGTATGCCTGTGGGCCAACGAGCGGGTCGATCGCCGCTTTGTGAATCAGTTCCGGCGTCTCTTCCGCAACTTTTTCAATTTCAACACCGCCTTCAGTTGATGCCATAAACACGATGCGACGTGTTGCACGGTCAACGACTGCACCTAGGTACAGCTCATTAGCGATGTTAGATGCTTCTTCAACTAGGATTTTAGTCACTGGTTGACCATTGGCATCTGTTTGGTAAGTCACTAGGTTTTTACCTAGCCACTTCTGAGCAAATTCTTTAACACCGTCTTTGGTATCATGAAGTTCCACGCCGCCCGCTTTACCGCGGCCACCAGCGTGAACCTGACATTTAACTACTTTCTTTTCAGTACTGATACGACCAGCAGCTTCGAACGCTTCCTGTGGGGTGTCACATGCGTAGCCTTCTGGTACAGGCAATCCGAATTCTGCAAACAGCTGTTTGGCTTGATATTCATGCAAATTCATTGTGCGATTCCATTTGTTATATCCCTGAGGGATTTTTTATTTCCATATACCGAATGTCGGTAATACGTCTGTAGGAGTACTCGTTAGAGTCGCCTCTTGTGGGCTTACTAAGGAGCTAGACGTTGAGCTAGTCTAGCTCCATTTATTTTGGACGTCTATACATCCAAAATAAAAAGCAACGCTTAGTTACACATCCAGTAGCAAGCGTGCTGGATCTTCCAGTAGTTCCTTGATAGTTACCAAGAAGCCGACTGACTCACGACCATCGATCAAACGGTGGTCATAAGATAGTGCTAGGTACATCATAGGTAGGATTTCTACTTTGCCATCTACCGCCATCGGACGCTCTTGGATTTTGTGCATGCCCAAGATAGCCGCTTGTGGTGGGTTGATGATTGGCGTAGACATCAATGAACCAAACACACCGCCGTTAGTGATGGTGAAGTTACCACCAGTCAGCTCTTCAACGGTTAGCTTGCCATCACGACCTTTGATCGCTAGCTCTTTAATGCCTTTCTCAACGTCAGCAAAACCTAGAGAGTCACAGTCTTTTAGTACTGGTGTCACAAGGCCACGCGGTGTAGATACCGCCATGCTGATATCAAAGTAGTTGTGATAAACGATGTCATCGCCATCAATAGATGCGTTCACTTCTGGGTAGCGTTTTAGCGCTTCGGTAACAGCTTTCACGTAGAAAGACATAAAACCAAGGCGAATGCATGACGCTCTTCGAACTGGTCTTTGTATTGCTTACGAAGATCCATGATTGGCTTCATGTTCACTTCGTTAAACGTGGTTAGCATCGCTGTGCTGTTCTTCGCTTCAAGTAGACGCTCAGCAACACGCTTACGTAGACGAGTCATCGGCACACGCTTCTGGCTGCGAGCTAATACTGGAGCGACTGGCGCCTGTGTTTCAGCTTGTGGTGCTGCCTTCGCTGCTGCTAGGTGCGCTTCGATGTCTTCACGAGTGATTCGACCGCCAACGCCAGTACCTTTCACGTCTGATGCTTGAAGATCGTTCTCAGCCAGCAAACGGCGAACCGCAGGACTCAGAGCGTCGTTAGACTCTTCCGTTAGCGCAGCTTTATGACGCTTATCTGGAGATGCTTCAGTAGACTCAGTGGTGTCCGTCGTCGGTTCACCAGCAACCGCACCTGGCTTAAGCTTAGCAATCAGCTGCTTAGACAGTACTGTTGCACCTTCTTCTTCGATAATTTCTTCAAGAACGCCCTCTTCTGGCGCTGGTACTTCAAGAACTACTTTATCGGTTTCGATATCAACGATAACTTCATCACGCGCTACCGCTTCGCCTGGTTTCTTGTGCCACGTTGCGACGGTCGCGTCTGCAACTGATTCAGGTAAGTCTGGAACCAGAATTTCAATAGTCATATCTGTTTCTTCCTTTTTTCTTCTAGTTCTTAATCTAGGGTCAACGCGTCAGAAATTAACGCTTTCTGTTGTTTCAAGTGTACCGACATATAGCCAACAGCCGGAGATGCAGATGCTGGTCGACCAGCGTATTTCAAGTCAGCGCCCGCAGGGATAGCTGCGCGGAAGTTATGTTGACTTGAGTACCAAGCGCCTTGGTTTTGAGGCTCTTCCTGACACCAAACGAAATCTTGAGCATTGGTGTAGGCGGCAATCTTGGCTTTTACATCATCCAATGGGAATGGGTACAACTGTTCAATACGCACAATCGCGACGTCGTCTTGTTCGTTGTTGCGACGCTGTTCGAGCAGGTCGAAATACACCTTACCTGAACAGAACACGACACGTTTGACGTTTTCTGGCTTGATATCATCAATTTCACCAATCGCCGGCTCGAATGTGCCTTCTGCCAAGTCTTCAATGCTCGACACACACAGTGGGTGTCTTAACAGTGATTTAGGTGACATCACGATCAGTGGACGACGCATTGGGCGAACCACTTGACGACGAATCATGTGATAAACCTGAGCTGGCGTTGATGGAATCACTACTTGCATGTTTTGCTCAGCACAAAGCTGCAGGTAACGTTCTAGGCGCGCCGATGAGTGCTCTGGACCTTGACCTTCATAGCCATGTGGCAACAGCATCGTTAGACCACATAGACGGCCCCATTTTTGCTCACCAGAAGAGATGAATTGGTCGATAACAACTTGAGCACCGTTAGCGAAATCACCGAACTGCGCTTCCCACAAAGTCAAACCACTAGGCTCTGCAGTCGCATAGCCATATTCAAATGCCAGTACCGCTTCTTCTGACAACACCGAATCAAAGACCTGGAATGGACCTTGTTTGTCGTGAAGGTTACAAAGCGGAATATAGGTACTCGCATCTTCTTGGTTGTGCAGTACTGAGTGACGGTGGAAGAAAGTACCACGGCCAGAGTCCTGTCCCGAGATACGGATACGCTTGCCGTCATCAAGAAGCGTTGCGTAGGCCAGCGTTTCTGCCATGCCCCAATCGATCATTTTCTCGCCGCTCATCATAGCAGCACGATCGTTGTACAGCTTGTTTACACGACTTTGAAGTTTATGACTGTCTGGGTACTGTCCAAGTTTGTTACCGAGGCCGACAAGACGCTCAGTACCAACCTGGCCACCCCACTCTTCATCCCAATCGCGACCGAGGTATGGAGACCAGTCTACTGAGTGCAATGCCATTGGGCGCCACTCTTTACACACCACTTCACCGCGGTCTAACGCGTCACGATACTCATTGATCATCTGCGTAGCGGTTTCAATATCGCTTTCGTCACGCTCAATCAAGACATCTGCATACAGTTTGCGAGGCGTCGGGTGTTTTTTGATTTTCTGGTACATCAACGGCTGAGTCGCATTTGGCTCATCCGCTTCGTTGTGACCATGGCGGCGATAACAAACCAGATCAATCACCACATCTTTACCAAACTCGTTACGGAAATCGAGCGCGATTTGCGTAACAAGCGCGACCGCTTCTGGGTCGTCAGCATTCACGTGGAAAATCGGCGCTTGTACCATCTTAGCGATGTCAGTACAGTACATGGTTGAACGGGTATCGCGTGGGTTAGAGGTAGTAAAACCAACTTGGTTGTTGACCACGATTCGAATCGTACCACCCACTTTAAAGCCGCGCGCCTGAGACATGTTGAAAGTCTCTTGCACAACACCTTGACCCGCAATCGCTGAGTCACCGTGAATGGTAATTGGCAGTACCATGCTGCCGTCTTTGTCGCCTAGACGATCCTGACGAGCACGAACAGAGCCGATAACTACTGGGTTTACAATCTCTAGGTGAGATGGGTTAAATGCTAAGGCTAAATGCACATCACCACCCGGCGTTGCAAAGTCAGCAGAGAAACCTTGGTGGTACTTCACATCACCCGTACCCCATGTTTCATCATGCTTACCAGCAAACTCATCGAACAAGTCTTGAGGCTTTTTACCCAAGACGTTGACCAGCATGTTCAAGCGACCACGGTGCGCCATACCAATCACGACTTCTCGCATGCCTTGGCTACCAGCATGGCGAATCAGTTCTTTGGTCATTGGAATGAGTGCATCACCACCTTCTAGCGAGAAACGCTTCGCACCTGGGAATTTTGCGCCAAGATAACGCTCAAGACCTTCAGCCGCAGTTAGCTCTTCTAGGAAAGTGTGTTTGTGTTCGGAATCGAAAGAGGTTGGCCAACCACTGACTCTAAACGCTGTTGGATCCAACGTTTTTGAGCGGTGTTTGTCATGTGCATGTATTCTGCACCGATTGAGCCGCAGTAGGTTTTTTGAAGTGCTTTGTGAAGATCGCGAAGCGTCATGCTTTCTTGGCCGATAGCAAAAGAGCCGACATTGAACGTTTCGTCTAAATCATCTTCCGTCAACGAGTGGAACGCAGGTTCCAATTCATCAACCGTTGGGCGTTTCCATAAACCTAGAGGGTCTAGATTTGCAGCTTGATGGCCGCGGAAGCGGTACGCATTGATAAGCTGTAGAACTTTTACTTGTTTAGCATCGACCTCGGGGTCACTTACTTGAGCACTTGAATGCTTTGTTTCTTGAGCGAGTCGTCGGAAGTAATCACGGACACGTGAATGCGGCTGTTCAACCACATCAGGCTGCACAGGCAACCCATCAAATACACGTCTCCACTCCTCACTTACCTGTTCGGGATCACTTAGATACAGTTCGTAGAGGTCTTCTACGTACGTTGCATTGGCGCCTGCCAAGTGTGAAGACTCGAGCCATGCCTTCATCACACCATTGTGCATATTTTCCCTTAACCAGTAGTTTTCACGTATGCTTCGGTCTACGCCGAGCTATAAGAAGCCGACTCTCCGGGACGTCGAGTCGGCAATTTTTATGTGTTGTTACACCGAACGATTCACAAGCATTGATTTGATGTGACCAATGGCTTTCGTTGGGTTGAGTCCCTTAGGACATACACTGACACAGTTCATGATGCCGTGACAACGGAAAACACTAAATGCATCATCAAGATTTGATAAGCGTTCATCCGTTGCAGTATCTCGGCTGTCAATTAGCCAGCGATACGCTGCGAGAAGACCTGCAGGTCCAATAAACTTGTCTGGATTCCACCAGAACGATGGACAAGACGTCGTACAACACGCACACATGATGCACTCATAAAGTCCATCAAGGTGAGCACGTTCTTCTGGCATTTGCAGATTTTCACGCGACGGTGGCACATTTCCTTCAGAAATAAGAAACGGCTTAACTTTCGCGTAGTTATCATAAAACTGAGTCATGTCGACAATCAAGTCTCGAACCACCGGAAGTCCCGGTAATGGTCGAATGACAATCTTGCCACCCTCAAGCGCTGATAGCGGTGTAATACAAGCAAGGCCATTTTTTCCGTTCATGTTCAAGCCATCGGAGCCACATACCCCTTCACGGCAAGAGCGACGAAACGAAATCGTTGGATCTTGCTCTTTCAATAGTATCAGAGCATCAAGTACCATCATGTCCGACCCTTCGTCCACCTCTAAGGTGTAGTCTTTCATGTATGGTTTGTTATCTACATCCGGATTGTATCGGTAAAGAGAGAAATTAAGTTTCATAGTATTGTCCTCCCTTTAGTACGTACGTGCTTTCGGCGGGAAAGCTTCACGGTGAACAGGGGTCATGTTGACATCACGCTTCGACATCTGCTCAGTTTCAGGGTTGTAGATTGAGTGACATAGCCAGTTCTCATCGTCACGCTCAGGGTAATCAAAGCGAGCATGAGCACCGCGACTCTCGGTACGGTAGTTTGCCGCGACTGCAGTCGAGAATGCTGTTTCCATCAAGTTATCAAGCTCTAGACACTCGACACGCTGAGTGTTGAACTCTTTCGACTTGTCTGCAAGATGCGCTTCTTTCAAGCGGTCACGAATCACTTTAAGTTCTTCTAGACCCGTTGCCATCGCATCACCTTCACGGAATACCGAGAAGCTGTTTTGCATACAAGTTTGTAGGTCTTTTCGGATTTGCGCAGGATCTTCGCCCGATGCACTGTTCTCCCAGCGCATCGTACGAGCCAGTGATGCTTCAATGTCTGACTCAGTTGCAGGGCGAGCTTCCGTTTGCGCAGCCAGCGTCTCACCAAGGTGAAGACCGGTTGCACGGCCAAACACGACAAGGTCAAGTAGCGAGTTACCACCTAGCGGTTCGCGCCGTGTACCGATACAGAAGCAATCTCACCACAAGCGAATAGACCTTGAACTTCCAGATCATTACCTGCAGCGTCTTGTTTGATCGCTTGACCGGACACCTGAGTCGGTACACCGCCCATCATGTAGTGACAGGTTGGGATAACTGGGATTGGCTCTTTCACTGGATCAACGTGTGCGAATGTACGAGACAGCTCACAAATACCCGGTAGACGAGACTCAAGAACGTCTTTACCCAGGTGGTCCATCTTAAGCTTGATGTGTGGACCCCAAGGGCCGTCACAGCCGCGACCTTCACGAATCTCGATCATCATCGAACGTGCAACCACGTCGCGACCCGCAAGGTCTTTCGCGTTTGGTGCATAACGCTCCATAAAGCGCTCGCCATCTTTATTAAGAAGGTAACCACCTTCACCACGACAACCTTCAGTAACAAGTACACCTGCGCCAGCAATACCCGTTGGGTGGAACTGCCACATTTCCATATCTTGCATAGGTACACCAGCACGAAGGGCCATGCCGACGCCGTCACCAGTGTTGATATGAGCATTGGTTGTGGAAGCGTAAATACGACCTGCACCACCCGTTGCTAGGATGGTTGCTTTGGCTTTGAAATAGCAAATTTCGCCAGTTTCCATACACAAAGCGGTACAACCTAGAACGGCACCATCTTGGTTCTTAACCATATCAAGCGCATACCACTCAGAGAAAATCGTGGTCTTGTGCTTAATATTTTGCTGATAAAGCGTATGCAAAAGCGCGTGACCCGTACGGTCCGCTGCGGCTGCCGTACGAGCGGCCTGCTCACCACCAAACTCTTTAGACTGACCACCAAATGGACGCTGATAAATCGAACCGTTCTCGAAACGAGAAAATGGCAAGCCCATTTTTTCTAACTCGATGACCGACTTAGGACCATTTTTACACATATACTCGATAGCGTTTTGGTCGCCGATGTAGTCAGACCCTTTGACAGTGTCATACATATGCCACTGCCAGTTATCTTTATGAGAGTTGCCCAATGCCACTGTGATACCGCCTTGCGCCGATACCGTATGTGAACGAGTTGGGAACACTTTTGAAAGCAAAGCACAAGAGAGGCCTTGCTCAGAAATTTGCAGTGCAGCGCGCATGCCTGCACCACCAGCGCCGATTACTACGGCGTCAAACTCACGAACTGGAATAGACACTTACGCACCCCACAGAATAAAGAAACCAGAGAAGAAATAACCAAGCAACACAGCGACAATGCCTAGTTGTAGAACACCACGTAACATAGTGTGCTTGATGTAGTCTGTAAGAACTTGCCATAGACCAATCCATGCGTGGATCAGTACAGAGACCAATGCCAACATGGTGAACACTTTAGTGAAAGTACCACCAAAGAAATTAGTCCACGATACGTAGGAAATATCCCCTGCAAAAGCGCAGAAGCTCACGAGATAAATCGTGTATAAAGTCATAATGATGGCGGTAGCACGAATCAGAAGATAATCGTGGACGCCGTTACGACCAAAAGTTGAAACGTTGTTTACCATACCAATACTCCAGCCAGCAGAGACAGGATGCCTGTCACGATGAAGGCAACCTTGGCACTTTTCGCGCCCGATTCGAGCTCTTCAAAGTAACCTAGGTCCATAATCAAGTGGCGAACACCACCCACGATGTGATACGCAAGTGCTGTCAAAATGCCCCAAAGAATAAATTTGACGAAAAAGCCGTCGACGATGTCGGCCGCCTCGACAAACCCTACTGGGGACGAGAGTGATTTGGCTAGTAACCAAAGGAGAATACCGATCGACACAAACGTGATCACACCTGACACTCGGTGCAAGATGGATGCGATTGCAGTGATCGGAAAGCGAATTGTCTGTAAATCAAGATTAACAGGTCTGGACTTTCTTTCTTTCACGGGCTTGCTCACTCAGCTCCATTGAGCATTTATTGTTATGAATAAATTTTGGCCTGTAAGCCTCAAAAGTTAACACAAACTTAACAAAAATCTCGTGTTACAAGGGAGATAATTGTTGCAACAATGTTAACAAATGAGAATTCAAAACCACCTCACTTCGGTTTGTATACTCGATTTTTAAAGGCTAGGACCAACAATTTCACCGCAACTATACGGTTGGCAACATTCTAATACAATTGATGTAACAAAATATGCTACACAGAACAGATTTTTAACCATTTTTCTATAAAAAATCATAACAAGTGCACACATCATCGTATAAAAATTGACTTTGCTTCCGAAGCAAAGTAAAAAATTGGCACACAAACATCCTGGACGGATTAAATAATAAACAAAGGAGATTGTTATGGCAGATAAGAAAGCGACCCTTCACATTGAAGGTCAAGCGCCAATCGAGCTGCGATTATGGAAGGTTCTATCGGACCAGAAGTAGTCGATGTTCGTAAGCTTGGAGCGAATGGTTACTTTACATTTGACCCAGGTTTTCTTGCCACTGCATCTTGTGAATCTCAAATCACTTATATCGACGGCGGCAAAGGTGTTCTACTGCACCGTGGCTTCCCTATCGATCAGTTAGCTAACAATGCAGACTACCTTGAAGTGTGCTATATCCTTCTTGTTGGCGAAGCCCCATCACGTGAAGAATACGAAGAGTTCAAGCAAATTGTTACTCGTCACACTATGGTTCACGAGCAAATCGCGAGTTTCTTCCACGGTTTCCGTCGTGACGCTCACCCAATGGCCGTTATGTGTGGTGTAGTTGGTGCACTTGCAGCCTTCTATCACGACTCCCTCGATATCAACAATGACTCACACCGTGAAATTGCGGCTTACCGCCTGATTTCTAAGATGCCGACCCTTGCAGCTATGTGCTACAAGTATTCTATCGGTCAACCGTTCATCTATCCACGCAACGACCTAACGTACGCGGAAAACTTCCTACACATGATGTTCGCAAACCCTTGCGAAGAGTACGAAGTAAACCCTATCGTTGCGCGTGCAATGGACAAGATCTTTACACTACACGCAGACCACGAGCAAAATGCTTCAACGTCAACGGTACGTCTAGCAGGTTCATCTGGTGCTAACCCATTTGCATGTATTGCAGCGGGCATCGCGTCTCTATGGGGTCCTGCACACGGCGGTGCTAACGAAGCTTGTTTGCGTATGCTTGAAGAAATTGGCTCTGTAGACAAGATCCCTGAGTTCATCGAACGAGCGAAGGACAAAGATGATCCATTCCGCCTAATGGGCTTTGGTCACCGTGTTTACAAGAACTACGACCCACGCGCAACAGTTATGCGTGAAGCATGTCACGATGTACTGAAAGAGCTTAACATTCAAGATCCACTGCTGGATGTTGCAATGGAGCTTGAGCGTATTGCACTATCAGACGAGTACTTCGTAGAGAAGAAACTGTATCCAAACGTAGACTTTTACTCAGGTATCATCCTTAAAGCGATTGGTATCCCTGTGTCTATGTTCACCGTTATCTTTGCAATGTCTCGTACTGTTGGTTGGATTGCTCACTGGAACGAAATGCACAGCGATCCAGACAACCGCATCGGTCGTCCACGTCAGCTTTACACAGGTGAAGCTATGCGTGACTTCAAACCGTTACACGAGCGCGAATAACGATAAACACAACATCTCAATGCAAAAGAGCAGCCTAGGCTGCTCTTTTTATTTCGAGGGTCTTTTTATACCGGATTGTCGATATCTTTAAACTCAACGTCCAGACCATGCTCGCTTGCCAACCACTCACCAAGCGCTTTGATACCATAGCGCTCAGTCGCATGATGACCGGCCGCAAAATAGTGGATACCCATTTCACGCGCTGTGTAAGTCGTACGTTCAGAGATTTCCCCTGAAATGAATGCATCCAATCCTTTTGACGCCGCCAGTTCAATGTAATCCTGTCCACCACCGGTACACCAGCCCACAGTTTCAATCTGCTTGTCAGCCAGCTCAGGTGCGATGTGCAGAGGTTCACGGTTCAATGCTTTTGCAACCTTAGTCGCAAACTCAGCACCAGAGACAGGTTTCGCCAATTTACCAAACATGGCTACAGATTGTGGGTGACCCTCTAGGCCATCGATGACCTCAATATCAAGCAACTGCGCCAGCTTGGCGTTATTGCCTAGCTCAGGGTGGATATCCAGTGGCAGGTGATAGCCAAACAGGTTCACGTCGTTTTTAATAAGAGTACGAATACGCTTGCCCTTCATTCCGCGAATTGGCTCTGGTTCACCCTTCCAGAAGTAGCCATGATGAACCAATAAGGCATCCGCTCCGACACTTACCGCGTAATCAATAAGTGCTTGTGATGCAGTGACACCGGTGACCACTTTTTTGATGTCACTCGCACCTTCAACTTGAAGCCCATTCGGACTGTAATCTTTAATCAGTTGCGGTGAGAGTTTTTCATTGAGGATAGCTTCAAGCTTTAGGTTATTCATGGCACTTCCTGAGCAAATTCTTGATTTCCGTGGTTATAGCAATTTACTCTAGCAATGTCGAAAGGAAAACGTAAAGAATATGCCATGCAAACCATCAGGGACTTTATTACTTGGATAAACGAAAGCCAGAGCCTCGTCACGGGACATTCGAGCGTGGCTGAGGGTTTTCCTAAGCTATCCACTCAATCAAGCTCACAGGACGTTTCTGAGTACCAAGGCAACCCTAGGCTTGGGTTTCTTTATCAGGAGCTGTGCCGACGCTTATTTGAGCAAAGCGAAAGCCAAAGCGTCTTTGCTGAAGAGATACAACTGCAGCAAGATGGTCGTACCTTGGGTGCTATCGACTTCCTTATCGAAAAACCAGACCAGCAACAGCTCGAACACTGGGAAGTAGCGATTAAGTTCTATTTGCTAAAAGATGGACTTTGGTATGGACCAAATGCAAAAGATAGACTGGACAAGAAATTGAGTCGTATGCTCGAGCATCAGCTAAAGATGTCAGATACTCCCGCCTTTAGAGCTCAGTTCCCTAATATCGTCCCCCTTCTCAACATCTGTTAATGCAAGGGCGGTTGTATATCAACCGTTTGACCTTGAAAAGACGCCAACCCGCTGCTTAGAGCTTGATATCAATCCGCAGCGCGTTACTGGTTTTTGGTGCTACCAATCTCAATTTCATCGTATCGATGAACCGATATACCGATTAGAAAAGCCGCTTTGGGCAACAGGAAATCCGCGACGCACAGAGTCCAGTTCGGTGTCGGCACTACCCAAGCACTTTATCCATTGCCAAGCCAAAAGCGGCCAATTCTGGTTTGTCGTCCCCGATGACTGGCCGCAAAGCAGTATGTAACCGAAAGCTGACGGTTACTTAGCCAACACAAACTCCGCCAGCATTGGGTTGTGATCTGATGCATCACTCTCTGGCGTACTCATCGCCTCTAACGTCATGCCTCGATAAAATATATGGTCGAGTGGCAGTCCGGTAACAAAGCGTTTCCTATGGTCCGGAGTAAATTTGACCTCTTGGATCTGATAGTCTTTGAGTGCTTGCTTGAGTACTGCCATTCTCGACTCACTCCAGCTGTTAAAGTCACCGGCAATAAGCAGCGGGCCAGAGTGAGACTCGAGCACTTGTTTAAAGGATTCTAGCTGCTGTTGGTACTCTTGGGTGCCGATGGTAAAGTTCACTGAGTGAAGGTTCAGCGCAATCAGAGTCTGCCCATTAGAGAGTGCATATTCCGCGTAGAGCCCTGATTTAGGCAGTTGTAACCATGGCTCAACCTGAAGGTTTGCACACGCAACCTTTGGCATGGTTCGACTCAGGTTCAGAACACCACTTGAAACATCAAAGGCTTTAAACGCGCTAACCTGGTTACTGCCCCATTCCGAACGCTGTAGCCAATCGAGAAACTGATCATCGAGGCTGGCCTCCTGAAGTAGCACTAATTGCCGGTCTTGAGAGCGCTCTGTTAACTCAGAGAGAAGGTTTTCCCTATTTTGCTTATAGACATTCCACACCAATACATTGAGTCGTCCTTCATCATCGAGCGCCTGAGGTGCTGGGTTGTGATAACACTTGAGTTCCGTATCGACTTTCGCGCCATGAACGGTTGTGATCTCTGGAGTATCAGGTACGGTAAACACGGCCTGAAAGCCCCTACCGCCATACCTACTGCGCTAGTACGCCAACTAAAATCCACTTCAACTTCATCGCTCACCCCAAAAGTAAAAAAGGAGTAGTTACCTACTCCTTTTAATGTTAGTGCTACTCTCGCTTTAGATCGCGTCTTCGTCTTCTTCGCCAGTACGGATACGAACAACACGCTCGATGTCAGTGATGAAAATTTTACCATCACCAATTTTACCAGTTTGTGCTGTCTCAATAATGGTTTCTACGCACTGATCCGCTACATCGCTAGCCACCACATTTCTAGCTTCACTTTTGGCAAGAAATCAACCATGTATTCTGCACCACGATACAACTCTGTGTGGCCTTTTTGACGACCAAAACCTTTCACTTCAGAAACTGTCATCCCCGTGATGCCAACTTCTGCCAACGCTTCACGCACATCATCAAGCTTGAATGGTTTGATAATCGCTTCAATCTTTTTCATGTTCTTCCCTTACATCACTTTTGTTAACGACATTATCTGGTAGGTCGCGATAACAATCAATGAAAACAAAAAGCCCGAAGGCCAGCTTCGAGCTTTTTATCAAAGATATTTGCAACACGTTGTTTTGTTGCGCCTACAGCCTGCCAAAACAAGGTAGGTGTTACACGAAACCCGCTATTTTAGGCTCGCGTAGTACGCCGCTAAGTTAGCAATGTCTTCATCACTAAGCATGGATGCTTGCGCTTGCATCACTGCCGCTAGGCCACCGTTTCGCTGTTTGCTTTTGTATGCGTTGATAGACGTAACCAAATACTGCTCGTTTTGCCCTTTTAGGTTTGGATACCCTGGGATCACTGCGATACCATCTGCGCCGTGACACGCAGCACACACTGCTGCTTTTGCTTTACCTGCCGCGACGTCACCTGCGAATGCAACTCCGCTCATAAGACCCGCTGCTACCAGTGCGCTAATCATCAACTTTTTCATTGCTTTTCCTTGTGATATGTCCGTATTTGCTTGAAGCCAGCCTACATTACTCTACTTTAAGCCGCTTCCCAGCGTTTATTATAATTACGATTGTGACATGAAAAGGGGTCACTTGTCCCATACAAGTTCACAATCTGAGCCGTAAAAGTCCTTGTCTACAAATAAGTTAGCAACGGCAACCACTTTGTCACCCATCATTAGAATAGGTGTTCGGCGGCGTTGCCAGCTTGGAATTTGATATTCTTGAAATAGCTTCTTGAGCTTACGTGACCCGGCTCTGCCATAAGGATGTGCAGACAAGCCTTCTGGTTCAAACATGACCACCAGCGGCTCTGTTAGTGCTGCGCGGCTGAGCGTCATCAGGCTGTCATGTCCACTACTGTTACTTAAGGTTAGCTCGCCCAAACCATCAGGTAATAGCACGGGGATTTCCATAGTTAGCGACTTGCTCCACTGAGTGATGTCTTGCTGCGGTGTTACCCAGTAAAGGTGTGATTTGAATCGGCGAATGCTACCAAAAGCTAACACCAGATTAGGATTTGCATCAGATTTAGCTAAGGCCACATCATTCCAAAGCTGCTGCAATTGAGTCTCACTTGGCAGCACTGACGTTTGCGCGTCAAGCCACATGCGCAGTAGTTGATCTCGTTTCAATTCAGAGCAGCGGCTCAACTTATCTATCTCAACCCCTTGAAAAGAGTTTAAACAAGCCTCTAATTCAGGCTTAAGTAACTCCGCCAAAAGCTGCTCTTGTTTGGCACACAAGCGTGCGCTGCGGCGAACCGCTTTGTTAAAGCTGGGCCAACGTTCACTGATGACAGGCACCACTTTGTGGCGCAAAAAATTGCGGTCAAAGCGCGTATCTTGGTTACTGTCATCCTCTAGCCAAGTTAACTGCTGAGCGTGAGCAAAATGCTCAATGTCACCTCGGGTTACATCAAGAAGAGGTCGCAACAATTCACCGCCTCCAAACAGCGCACACTGCGCCATAGATGAAAGCCCCTTTGGTCCACTGCCTCGCTTCAGCGCAAGAAGAAAGGTTTCGGTTTGATCATCTAAATGCTGCCCGGTCAAAAGTACATCGCCTGGATGAATGTGGGAAGCCAGCGCTTGATATCGGGCGTTACGCGCTAATTGCTCAACGCTATCACCACTTTCTAGATCAAGCGATACATGTTCGGCGACAAAAGGAATTTGCTCTTCATTAGCCCATGACCGGCACTGCTCTAACCATTGATCAGCATGTAAACTCAAACCATGATGAACGTGCACAGCAAGCAGCTCTAGATCAGGGCGCTGAGCGCGGTAAAGCGCCGCAAGACGCAGCAGAACACGAGAATCCACCCCACCACTGAATCCGATAACAACGCGACCGCCATTGGGTAGGTGGCGCTGCAAGGTATCAATAAAGTGCTGCACTAGTGACATAGACAATTTCCCAAAAGACAAAAAATAAGGCGAGCATCATGCTCGCCTTATTATATAAACCAAATCTACTTAGCAGTAGCCGTAACTCATCAAACGTTGATAACGACGCTCGAGCAGGTTGTCATCATCTAGTTGCTCTAGCTCTTCTAGCTGGCGAAGTAGCGTTGCTTTCATGTTCGCTGCCATTTGCTCTGCATCGCGATGGGCGCCGCCAAGTGGCTCTTCAATGATTTCATCGATAAGCTCTAGCTCTTTTAGACGCGGAGCAATCAAGCCCATCGCCTCTGCAGCTTGTGGTGCTTTGTCTGAATCACGCCATAGGATAGACGCACAGCCTTCAGGTGAAATAACAGAGTAGGTCGAGTATTGAAGCATGTTCACGTAGTCACCCACACCGATAGCGAGTGCACCACCAGAACCACCTTCACCGACAACGTTACAGATAACCGGCACTTTCAGACCTGCCATCACTTTCAGGTTCATCGCAATCGCTTCAGACTGACCGCGCTCTTCTGCGCCAACACCAGGGTATGCACCCGCAGTGTCGATAAAGGTGATAATTGGCATGTTAAAACGCTCAGCCATACGCATTAAACGCAGTGCTTTGCGGTAGCCTTCTGGCTTCGGCATACCAAAGTTACGCTTAACCTTGTCTTTGGTCTCACGGCCTTTTTGGTGACCAATGATCATCACAGGTCGACCTTCTAGGCGAGCCATACCGCCAACAATGGCTTTGTCGTCAGCAAACGCGCGATCGCCAGCTAACTCATCAAACTCAGTAAATACGTGTTCGATGTAATCAAGCGTGTATGGACGCTGTGGGTGACGAGCAAGCTGCGCAACCTGCCATGCACCAAGGTCACTAAAGATTTTCTTTTTAAGCTCTAAGCTTTTCTTCTCTAGTTGTTCAATTTCTTTATCTAAGTCAATTGCACTGTCACCACCATGACGAGACACGTCACGCAGGGCTTCGATTTTTGCTTCTAGTTCGGCAATTGGCTTTTCAAATTCAAGAAAGTTCAAGCTCATCTATGAATCCTTTTCGATTCCGCTCAGACACCGATGTGTGTCCAAGCTCTATTAGTTAAATTCGAGTTCTACCTGGTCTCTACCAAGTAACTGCTGTAATTCTTCCAGTAACGCGTCATTCGGCGTTACTCGCCACTGTGTTCCTAACGTGAGCTTCGCTCTTGCATCTGCACGCTGGTAGTAAATATTAACAGGTACTGTGCCATCTTTGTGAGGCGTTAATATTTCTGTGAAGCGTTGGTAAAAACGCTCATCGATCTGTTGCTCTAGCAACGAAATAGACAACCCTCGAGTAAATTTCTCTCGAGCGCTACCGAGATCTAAAACTTCGCGGGCGGACATTTTAAGCCCACCATTGAAGTCATCAAAGCTGACCTGTCCAGAAACGACCACTATTTTATCTTTTTCTAACAATTCAGCATATTTATCTAGTGCATCTGAGAACAACATCACTTCCATACGACCGCTGCGATCATCGAGTGTCATGATACCGATACGCGTACCGCGCTTGGTGGTCATCACACGAGCAGCAATCACGAGGCCTGCTACCGTCAGCGATTGATCACGACGTGTCGGAGTGGCGTCTTTTAGTCGACAACTGGTGTATTTAGTAAGTTCCTTCAGATAGGCGTTTATTGGGTGCCCGGTCAAATAAAGCCCCAAGGTTTCGCGCTCACCTTCTAGCCACACCTTTTCCGGCCATGCAGGCACTTGGGTGTACTTGTGTTCGACTTCCTCTGGTGCATCCGTCAATACGCCAAACATATCGCCCTGTCCGAACGCCTCAGCTTGGTGATGTTGACTCGCCGCCTTCACAGCATCGTTGAGCGACGCCATCAATGCCGCTCGATGAGGGCCGAGCTTATCCAGTGCACCCGCCATGATCAGCTTTTCAATGACACGCTTGTTCACTTTTTTCAGATCGATGCGGGCACAGAAATCAAACAGATCGCGGAAATAGCCATCCTTGTTTCTTGCTTCAATGATGACATCGATTGGGCCTTCACCGACACCTTTGATTGCGCCGATACCATAAACAATGGCACCTTCGTCATTCACATTAAATCGGAACAGACCGGCGTTAATATCAGGCGGTAGCACCTTGAGTTTCATGCGGAAACACTCATCGACAAGGCCGACGACCTTCTCGGTGTTATCCATATCGGCGGTCATAACCGCCGCCATAAACTCAGCAGGATAATGTCTCTTAAGCCATAGCGTTTGGTACGATACCAGTGCATATGCTGCAGAGTGCGATTTGTTAAAGCCATAACCTGCGAACTTTTCTACCAAGTCGAAGATCTTCATCGCCAACTCGCCGTCGACACCATTGTTAATGGCACCTTCTTCGAATACAGCACGCTGTTTGGCCATCTCTTCTGGCTTTTTCTTACCCATCGCACGACGCAGCATGTCCGCACCACCTAGCGTATAGCCCGCTAGGATCTGGGCGATCTGCATGACCTGCTCTTGGTAAAGAATGATGCCATAGGTTGGCTCTAGCGTTTCTTTCAGTGATTCGTGTTGCCACGTTTCATCTGGATAGGAAACCGCTTCTCGTCCGTGCTTACGGTCGATAAAGTTATCTACCATGCCTGATTGCAACGGCCCCGGACGGAACAGTGCTACCAATGCGATGATATCTTCAAAACAGTCGGGCTGAAGACGCTTGATAAGCTCTTTCATACCACGAGATTCAAGCTGGAATACCGCGGTGGTTTCTGAATTTTGCAGCAGTTGGAATGACGGCTGATCATCAAGAGGAATCGATTCGATACGAACCGGATCTTTGCCTTCTTTTTCCAAACGCGGGTTAATCAGCCCCAGCGCCCAGTCGATAATAGTTAGGGTTCTTAGACCCAAGAAGTCGAATTTAACTAGGCCGGCCGTTTCTACGTCGTTTTTATCAAACTGAGTAACCGGGAAGTGGCCTTCTGAATCCGCGTAGATCGGCGCAAAATCGGTAATCGTGGTCGGTGAAATAACAACACCACCGGCGTGTTTACCAGCGTTACGAGTACAACCTTCAAGGATGCGACACATATCGATGAGATCGCGAACTTCTTCATCGTTGTCATACAACTGCGGCAACGCAGGCTCAACATCAAACGCCTTTTGCAGCGTCATGCCCGGGTCACCAGGGATCAATTTGGAAATGCGATCCACAAAGCCAAATGGATGGCCAAGTACACGGCCTACGTCTCGAATCACCGCTTTTGCGGCCATGGTACCGAAGGTAATGATCTGTGATACCGCATCTCGGCCGTACATTTCCGCTACGTGGTCAATGACTTGGTCACGTTTGTCCATACAGAAGTCGACATCGAAATCGGGCATAGAGACACGTTCAGGGTTCAAGAAGCGCTCAAATAGCAAATCGTATTCTAGAGGATCGAGATCGGTGATTTTAAGTGCGTACGCCACCAGCGAGCCCGCACCCGAACCACGTCCCGGACCTACCGGTATCGCATTATCTTTTGACCACTGGATGAACTCCATTACGATCAGGAAGTAACCCGGGAACCCCATCTGGTTGATAACGTCGAGTTCTATTTGCAAGCGCTCGTCGTACTCAGGCCGGCGTTCAAGTCTCACCTGCTCATCAGGGAATAGGAACTCCAAACGCTCCTCTAGGCCTTCTCTCGACTTCATTACCAGGAAGTCGGTTTCCTTCATGCCTTCTGTCGGGAACGCGGGTAGGAAGTACTCACCAAGCCTGACTGTTACGTTACAACGCTTAGCAATTTCTACTGAGTTTTGCAGTGCTTCTGGAATGTCGGCAAATAGCTCGCACATTTCCTCTTCACTGCGCAGGTATTGTTGGTCACTGTAGCGCTTAGGACGCCGAGGATCATCGAGGGTATAGCCATCATGAATGGCTACGCGGATCTCGTGGGCATCGAACAGCTCTTTATCAACAAACACCACTTCATTGGTTGCAACGACTGGAAGCTCTAACTCTTCCGCGAGATCAACGGCGAAATGCAGGTAGCTCTCCTCGTCGGCACGTCCGGTTCGGATGAGCTCGAGGTAAAAGCGATCAGGAAAGTGTGTTTGATAGAAAGCCGCACACTGTTTGGCTAAGCTTTGGTTGCCTTTTAGTAGTGCCTTACCGACCTCACCATCTTTTGCGCCAGAGAGCACAATCAGCCCCTCTGACAACTCCGCTAGCCAAGCCTTGTCGATGACAGGTTGATGCTGAACATGCCCTCGAAGGTATGCTTTTGAAATCAGCAAAGTCAGATTGTTATACCCTGTGTTGTCAGCAGCAAGCACAGTTACGCGAGTCAGCTCTTCGCCAAACTCATCCGATTGCATCGAAAAGTCAGCCCCAATCAGCGGCTTAATACCTGCCGAATGAGCATTACCATAAAACTTTACGAGACCACATAGGTTGGTGAAATCAGTTAGCGCCATCGCGGGCATGCCTAACTCTGCCACCTTCTTCACTAATGGTGGCACCTTAGATAGGCCGTCCACCATCGAAAAGTCACTGTGAACACGTAAGTGTATAAACTTGGGGTCTGACATAATGAATCCTAAATCGTCATGACATCCTAACGGCTAACACAGAGCCATTAGTGTTTAATTTGCTTTACTCTTCAGCACCTAATCTTCAATGCCTAGTCTTCAATACCTAAGGCGCGCTTTACTGGCTTGAAGCTTTTGCGATGCTTGGCAATCACGCCGTGTTTCTCGATGGCCTCAAAATGCGCTTTAGTTGGATAGCCTTTGTGCTTAGCGAACCCAAACTCAGGGTGCAGAGCATCTAGCTCCTCCATCTCTTGGTCACGAACTACTTTAGCAATAATAGAAGCGGCACTAATTTCAGCAACACGAAGGTCACCTTTGACCACGGCCTGTGCATCCACAGGCAACTCCGGCGTTCGATTACCGTCAATCAGCACCATATCAGGCTTAACCTTAAGTCCGGCAACCGCACGCTGCATCGCTACCATAGTCGCCTGTAGGATATTGAGCTCATCAATTTCTTCAGGAGAACAACGTCCTACCGCCCAAGCCAGCGCCTTTTCTTTGATTTCAGGATAGAGCGCAAGACGCTTTTTCTCAGACAGTTTTTTTGAGTCGTTAAGGCCTTCAATCGGATTATTTGGGTCTAGGATAACCGCTGCCGTTACTACATCGCCAACGAGTGGTCCGCGACCCACTTCATCCACACCTGCGATCACGGTATAGCCTTGTGGGTATTCAAAAGGAGGCAGTTCTACAGGCGTTTTTTTCTTGGTCATAATCTATCTATCAATTTTAGTACGGCGTCTGCGGCCTGTTTATCGGCATCCTTTCGGATCCAGTGGTGCATTTCGGTGAACTTCTCAATCATGTTTTGATTGTCACCATTGAGCAAGCGCGTCAGTTCTGCATGCAAGTTTTCAGGGGTGCAGGCATCCAAAAGGAATTCTTTCACTATCTCGTCATCGGCCAGAATATTTGGCAGCGAGACGTACTTGGTCTTCACCAAACGCTTTGCCAAAAAGGCCGTGATGGCATTCATCTTGTACCCTACGACCATAGGTCTTTTGAGTAGCATACATTCTAACGCGACAGTGCCTGAGGCTAAAAGCACGGCATCGGATGCTGTGATCACGTTGCGTGCCGTGTCTTGCACAATATGAAAATCTAACTCTGGCGCATAGTGCTGCCAGGCTTCGATAAACTGCTGCTTACGCTTGTCATTCACGGCCGCGACCACAAATCCTAGCGTCGGGTCGTCATTATTAAGCTTCTTACATGTCTCAATAAATGGTTGGGAAAGCATCTTCAGCTCATTGCCACGACTACCTGGCAGTACAGCCAGCCATTTCTTGTCTTGACCTAGACCTAACAACTGCTGCGCAGCGGCTTTGTCTGATTCCAAAGGGATAGCATCAGCAAGCGTATGACCGACAAACTCACACGGCACGTTGAACTTGTCATAAAAAGTCTTTTCAAATGGCAGGAACGCCAATACCAGATTGGTTGCTTCAGCGATGCCATGGATACGTTTTTGACGCCACGCCCAAACAGAAGGGCTCACGTAATGAACGGTTTTGGTGCCTGCTTTTTTAAGATCTGACTCAAGCCTCAAGTTGAAATCTGGCGCATCAATACCGACAAACACATCCACAGGGTTTCGGTAAAGTATTTCACCAACTCAGCTTTAACGTGCAGCAAGCGCCTCAGTCGACCTAATACTTCAACCAGCCCCATAACGGCCAGCTCTTCCATATCGAACAGGGACTGACAGCCCTGCGCAATCATCTTTGGACCACCAATACCAACAAACTCAGCATCAGGATAACGCGCTTTGAGCGCCTTGATGAAGCCCTCTCCGAGTGTATCTCCAGAGAGTTCGCCAGCGACAATGCCGATGCGTAATGGTCGTTCCATTGATGTTCCCTACTTGCTCAAATTTATGGTTTTCTTAAAACAGAAAAAGACCGCCAGTTAGACTGGCGATCTTTTCAGCTTAATCGTGCACGGATTTAGCGAATAATGCCACGCTCAGAGGCTTCCAAGATCTCAACGAAGCGACCCACAGAGCTCCACTCTTGTGCCATTTCTTCAAGTACAGGCTTCACTTCCGCCAGAGTCTTTCCTGAACGGTAGATCTCTTTGTACGCTTTTTGTAACGCGCGAAGCTCTGGTTTTTCAAAGCCATTGCGCTTAAGGCCAACTAGGTTTAGACCAAATGGCGTTGCGTGGTTACCCTGAGCCAGTACGTATGGAGGTACGTCTTGAACAACTGCAGAGCAGCCGCCTACATAAGCGTAAGCACCAACCGTACAGAATGGGTGAATCGCAGACAAAGCCATTACGCCAGCGTAATCACCCACTGTCACATGGCCGCCAAGGATGGCGTTGTTACCAATATGAGTATGATTACCAACAATCACATCATGGGCAATGTGAGCATTCACACACAATAGATTGTCGTTGCCGACTACGGTCTGTGTTTTATCTTGAGTAGTACCACGGTGAATTTGTACGCTCTCACGAATAACGTTGCGATCACCAACGATAACGCGCGTATCTTCACCGCCATACTTCTTATCTTGGTTCTCTTCACCAATAATGGCTTGAGGAAACACACGGTTATCATTGCCGATCGTAGTGTTACCTTTGATCACCACGTGAGACATAATTTCGTTGTTTTCACCAATGGTGACATCACCCGAAATGTAGGTAAATGGTCCTACAGTGGTATTAGCACCGATAGTCACGTTACCTTCGATAACAGCACTCGGGTGGATAGTGGCAGACTCATGAATCATATTAAAACTCTCTACGAGCACATTTCAGTTCAGCTGAACAAACAACTTCACCGTCAACTTTTGCTGTACCGTTGAAGGCAGCAATACCGCGACGCTCTTTTACAAATTCAACTTCGATAATAAGCTGATCGCCAGGTACTACTGGCTTGCGGAATTTAGCCTTATCAACACTTGCGAAGTAGTACAGTTCATTATCCTTTGGTGCGCCAAACGATTTAAATGCCAATAGGCCTGTCGCTTGTGCCATTGCTTCTAGGATCAATACGCCTGGGAAGACTGGTAGCTGTGGGAAGTGACCGGTAAATTGCGGCTCGTTCACAGATACGTTCTTGATAGCGGTCAGATACTTTTCTTCTTGATAATCGGTCACACGGTCGATAAGCAGAAACGGGTAGCGGTGTGGCAGTAGTTCCTGGATCTCAGTGATGTTCATAGTTTTAGTATCGGTGCTCAAAGTAAAAATCCTATATCAATTCTTTGCTAATCTAGAGGCATTATATACCCAAATGCCCCGCAGTGTCAGTCAGGGAGCAAAGCTCAACCTGAACCAAGTTCACGCACATAAAAAGACTCGCCTTAAGCGAGCCTTTTTGTTTGAGCTGAGTAAGAGAATTAATCCTCTTGCTGCTCGAGCAGTTTTTCCACCGCTTTTAGGCGCTTGTTCATCTCATCAATACGATGAACGCGAGTCGCGGTCTTACGCCACTCTTTGTTAGTCTGAAGAGGAATACCGGACGAGTAGATGCCTTTCTCTGGCAAGCTGCGCATTACCATGCCCATACCCGTAACGATAACACCATCAGCGATCTCAATGTGACCATTAAGCACACTTGCACCGCCGATTTGGCAATATTTACCAATCTTAGTACTACCAGCAACAATAGTACCACCCGCCATCGCTGTGCCATATCCGATGTGCACATTGTGGGCAATCTGCATCTGGTTATCGATGATGACATTATCTTCGATAATAGTGTCATCCAAGGCACCACGGTCAATCGTAGTACAAGCACCGATTTCAACGCGATTACCGATTCTCACCGTGCCAAGCTGAGGGATTTTAATCCACTCACCTTTTTCGTTAGCATAGCCAAAACCATCAGAGCCAATAACGGTACTTGATTGCACCAAGCAATCCGAACCCATCACGACATCATGATAGATGGCAACGTTAGCCCAAAGCTTGGTATTAGCACCAAGTTTTGCACCTTTACCAACGAAACAACCTGCACCAATAACCACATTGTCACCCAGCTCTGCACCAGCTTCTACAACAGCATTCGCGCCAATAGCGACATTGTTACCCAAGACTGCGTCCGGGGATACTACCGCGCTAGCAGCAATGCCTTCAGAGGCTGGGCTTGGCGTACTATCCAGTGCTTGAGCGACTTTTGCATACGCAACATACGGGTCAGCAACAACAAGAGCATTGGTTTTACAATGTTCTAGTTCAGAAGCTTTTACCATAACCGCTGATGCGCGGCATTCACCAAGATGCTTTGCGTACTTAACGTTGGTTAAAAACGTAATTTCGCCTTCGCTGGCGCGATCCATAGGGGCAACGGTGTGGATTTGAACATTCCCATCACCATGTAATTCGCCACCTGTGATTTCAGCAAGCTGTGCTAACGTCAATGCTGTCATGTTATTCCTACTAGCTAACTAATTACTTAAGAGAGTCGATAACTTTGCTTGAGATATTAAACTCTTCTTTCGCGTAGCCTACCGCTTGAATGTCGATGATCATGTCGTAGCCTTCTTTCTCAGCAACTTTCTCAACAGCTTCTTGGATAGTTTTGAATAGCTTTTGCTTTTCTTCAGCTTCACGACGTTGGCTATCTTTCTCTAGCGCTTGGCCTTTGATCTTGTACTTACTATCAAGCTGACCAATTTCGATACGCAGTTTTTCTACTTCTTCAGTACCTAGCAGTTCGCCGTCACGCTGTAGCTTTTCCATTTTCTTGGTAGCTTCAGCTTGGATTGCTTGTAGCTCAGCTGCTTTGTCTTTGAACTCGTTTTGTAGCTTTTGAAGCGTTGCTTCACGTTGTGGAAGCGCTTGGAAAACTTGTAGCGTGTTCACGTAGCCAATTTTCTGAGCCGCTTCTGCTGCTGTTGCAAACATTGAAGAGGTAAGGATTACTAGGCCAAGACCAGCCGCTTTCATCATATTTTTCAAGGTCGATTCCTCTGTTTAAAAAACTTGTATTTACTTACGCTGTGGGAGCAAGTCCCACAGAATTAGAATGTATTACCAATTGTGAAGGTGAACGCTTCTGTCTTATCACCGTCAAACTTCTTAACAGGTGTCGCTAGTGAGAACACCAGAGGTCCCATCGGAGACATCCACTGAACTGCCACACCTACCGATGCACGATAGTTGGATGGATCCGAGTAGTCGTAGTAATACTGCTTACCTGGCATATTTGGATCTGGTGCTAGGTAAGTGAACTCGGTATCCCAAAGGCTTGCTGCATCCATAAACAAGCTAGTACGGATTTGGTTACGGAATTCATCCGATGCAAATGGTGTCGGTACAATCAACTCAACACTCGCCAATGCGACAGCGTTACCCCCACTGACTGCTCAGTCGCAGAGTAACATTGGTTGTTACCGCCAACGTTACCACAACCACCGCCATTCGGATCGTCATAAACCGCTTTGGGACCTACCGAGTTCTGACGGAAACCACGTAGAGTAGAGAAACCACCTACATAGAAGTTCTCGTAGAACGGTAGTAAGTTGTCATTGCCATTCGTTTGACCATAACCATTGCCGTAACCCAGACGACCTTTCAACAATAACGTAAAGCTGTGGCTTTGGGTAATCGGAAAATACTGTCTGACGTCATATTGTGCCTTGAAGTATTGAACATCCGAACCAGGTACGGTCACTTTTCCGTAAAGTTTTTGATGGTTGCCCGCTGTAGGGAAACGACCACGGTTTAGATTGTTACGGGTCCAGGCTGCTGTCAGGTGGAAATCGTCGGTGATCAAGTTACCTTCAGCATCGCGGTTTCCCGCTTGTGCTTGTAGAAATTTCTCAATCTGCACGTACTCTTTGATGTTACCAAGACGGCTATGAGTATAACCACCACCAAACTCAAGGTAGTTAAGTTCATCAACTGGGAAACCCCAGGTCAACGTACCACCATAGCTTTGGTCGGTATAGTCAATAATACCCGCTTTCGATGCTTCAAACTCGTTGTAGAAGATCTGACCACCTAAGCTGACACCGTCAAGGTTCCAGTATGGGTCGCGGTAATCAAGCGTAATGTTTTTCTGGTATTTGTTGGTCATCGCACTGATACCAACTCGGTCGCCTGAACCTGCAAAGTTATCTTGCTGCAAACCAACCTGGAAGCTGATACCTGATTCAGTACCATAGCCAACACCAAAGTTGACACTACCAGAGTTCGCTTCTTTCACATCATACACCAAGTCTACTTGGTCTTCGCTGCCTGGCACTCGTACGGTTTGTACATCAACCGTTTCAAAGAAACCCAATCGGTTCAAACGATTTTTACCCGTTTCAATCGACTTTGAGTTCAACCAGCTGGATTCCATCTGACGCATTTCACGACGCAGTACTTCATCTTTGGTTGAGTTGTTGCCTGTAAATCGGATATCACGTACGTAGATTCGGTTACCCGATTCAACGTTGATCACCAACGAGACTTCATTGGTCTCATCATTGAACTCAGGAATGGTTCTTACTTGCGGGTAAGCATAACCAGACTCACCAAGCACTCGCTTAATGTTCTCTTCCAGTGCCGTCACGCTTGAGCCGTTATAAGTGTCGCCCTCAGCAAACGGTACCATACCCTCAAATTCAGCTTGCTTACCGATCAATTGACCACGGAAGTTCACATCTTTAATTCGATACGCCTCACCTTCATCGATACCCAACGTGATGTATACGCCTTTTTTATCTGGCGAGATAGAAACTTGTGTTGTATCGACTTTGAATTTTAGATAACCGCGATCAAGATAGAATGATTTTAGAGCTTCAATATCACCAGCTAGAACCTGTTTCTGGTACTTATCATCTGCTAGGAAGTTCCACCAAGCCACATCTACATTCAAGTTGAATCGAGATAAGAGCTCTTCATCAGGGAATACTGTATTGCCGATGAAATTAATCTGCTTGATCTTCGCAGATACACCCTCAGTAAACACGAACTTCAAGTCCGCACGGTTACGAGGCAGAGGCGTCACTACCGCTTGAACTTTTGCGTTGTATTTACCCACGCTGTAGTAAAAGTCTTCCAGACCTTTCTCTATGTTGCTCAGCGTCGTACGATCTAGAGCCTCGCCAACAACCACACCCGATGCATCCAAGTTTTGCTGTAGCTGCTCTTCTTTGATGGCTTTGTTGCCAGAGAACGAGATACTTGCAACCGTCGGACGTTCTTTAACGCGAACGACCAGTGCGTCATTGTCGCGCAGTACTTTAATGTCTTCAAAGTTACCGGACTGGTAGAGAGCATTGATAATTTCTGAAATATCTTTGCTATCGATCGAGTCACCAATACGCACAGGCATTTTTAACAGCGCCGCACCCAGTGCAACCCTCTGCAAACCCTCAATACGAATGTCCTGTACAACAAAATCCTCAGCCCCATTCGCCGACACGCTCGTCGCCAGTAGAGATGCGAATAGAATATGCTTAATCGCCATACCTGCTCTAATTATTCCTTGCTAATACTGCTGCCCGAATTCTGATATCAAAGGCGTGTAAAATCGTTAAAAATCGCGATGAGCATCAATGAGAAGATAATAGCTCCTCCCACTCGATACCCCATTTCTTGTACTTTCTCTGGTACTGGTCGTCTTATCACTGCCTCAATGGCAAAAAACATCAAATGCCCACCATCTAACATTGGTAGTGGTACTAAGTTGATGATCCCTAGGTTGACACTAATCAGCGCCAAAAAGCCTAAGAAGTAAACCAGCCCATAATCTGCTGTGGTACCTGCGCCTTTGGCAATAGAAATAGGTCCACTCAGATTGTTTAGCCCCACATCACCCACAATAAGCTTCTTCAGCATAGTGATGGTGAGCTCTATTATTTGTCCGGTCTTAACGACGGCTTTGCTACTGCTTCAATAGGACCATATTGCAGATCAAAGCGATAACTTTCCGGCCACTCTCCTACATCCGGAGCGATGCCTGCAAAACCAATCAGCGAACCGTCTGCCAGCTCTCTTGAACCTGGCACCAAGGTCAAATCAACAGCTTCGCCTTGTCTTTCAACAGTCAAAGGCAATGCCGTGTTTGCACTCCCCTGGATTGCCTCGACCACCTGCTGCCATTCGCTTACCGGTGCACCATCAACCGCCGTAATGGTATCTCCCGCTTGCAAGCCTGCAAGCGCGCCAGCACCATCTTTACTCACGTTGACAAGGGTCATCTTGATCTCAGGGGTAAACGGAGTAAAACCAAGCGTCCCCATAGCAGACTCTGTTTCTGGATTAAAGTTCCACGATTGCAGATCAAGTGTTAACTTTTTGTCCATTCCTATTTGGTTGTCTGATGACACTGTGATCGTCATCTGGTTATCACCAATATGTGACACCAACCCAAGGTTGACTGATTCCCAATCAAGAGTCTGTTTACCATCCACAGATACTATTTGCATGCCAGACTCAAGGCCAGCTTGCGCTGCAATCGAGCTTGGAGTGACTTGGCCAACGACCGGCTTCACCGCCGGTACGCCAATGAGAAACACCAACCAATAGGCAAAAACCGCAAAAAAGAAGTTAAATGCAGGACCTGCACCTACAATAGCTGTTCTTTTCCACAGAGGCTTTTTATCAAAAGCATACTTGTGATCAACCTCAGAGACTTCATCAACACGGCTGTCGAGCATCTTGACATAGCCGCCGAGAGGAATCAGAGAAATACTGTATTCTGTGCCATCTTTGCCCACTTTAGACCAGATTGACTTACCGAAACCAATCGAGAACTTCTCGACATACACGCCACAGCGGCGCGCCACCCAGAAGTGACCGTATTCGTGCACGGCCACCAAAATGCCAAGTGCGACGATAAAGGACGCCAGATTCCACAAAAGTTCAGTCATAACAAGGTCTCTTACTAAAACCGGTCTTTAAATAAAACCGCTTTAGGTTAAACAGATTTTATTTAAAACGAGCGCACTATCTCACGTGCATAACTGCGAGCCATTCTATCTAGCTCAAGAATAGTTTCCAAGTTATCCAATTGTTTAAATTCATTTGATGCGCAGACTTTCGACATAACACGTTCATTTACTGAGCTTATATCGGTAAATCGAATGCTTTTTGCTAAGAATGCTTCCACAGCAACTTCGTTTGCTGCGTTAATGGCCGTAGTCGCATGCTGACCTTCGAAACACGCCTCCATCGCCAAAGCCAAACATGGATAGCGAGAATAATCTGGCTCAAGGAATGTCAGCTCACCAACCTTAGTAAAATCGAGTGGTTTCACGCCAGCAGGAATACGATCTGGGTAGGACATAGAGTAAGCAATGGGTGTTGCCATGTCTGGTTCTCCCATCTGCGCCAACACGGAGCCATCATTGTATTGCACCATAGAGTGAATGACAGACTGCGGATGGATAATCACTTTGAGTTGTTCTTTGGACGTATTGAACAGCCAACGTGCTTCAATAAACTCTAGACCCTTATTCATCATCGTCGCTGAATCGACGGAAATCTTCGGCCCCATAGACCAGTTAGGGTGCGCAATGGCTTCGGCCGGAGTTTTATGCGGAAGTTCTGTCACATCAGTGTAGCGAAAAGGGCCGCCCGAACCTGTAAGAAGGATATGATTAACGCCAGCGTCACTGAGATTGCAGTGGCCAAGATTAGTTTGAATATGGGCTGGTAAACATTGGAAGATAGCATTGTGTTCACTATCAACAGGCAGTAGTGATGCGCCATGCTCTCGCACAGCGTCGATAAACAGTTGCCCTGACATCACCAGCGCTTCTTTGTTGGCGAGCAGTACACGTTTGCCTGCCTTAACTGCAGCAAGTGTTGGCATCAAACCCGCAGCGCCAACAATCGCAGCCATCACCATGTCCACTTCACTCGCGCTGGAAACATCACACATAGCTTGCTCGCCAAACAATACTTTTGTGCGAGCACCGGGCACAAGTAACGACTTGAGTTGCTTAGCATCTTCTTCTTCGCTCAACACTGCATACTCAGGTTGCCATGCAGCGCACAGCTCGGCCATTTTGGTGACGTTTCTCCCGCCTACGAGCGCGTAGATATTGAAAGCTGATGGGTTTTCCGAGACAACTTTTAAAGTGCTAGCGCCAATAGAGCCAGTAGCACCTAAAATGGTGAGATTTTGCATGCGAATTACAACCACTGTTAAACCAAAGAGAGAGTGACAAACTCACTCTCTCATTGGAACATTAAAACACGAGATATAGGAGGGCAAAGACTGGGAAGGCGGCTGTCAGACTATCAACGCGATCAAGCACCCCTCCATGGCCTGGTATGATGTTGCTGCTGTCTTTAATTTTCGAAACGCGCTTGAACATACTTTCTACCAAATCACCCAATACGGAAATCACAACTGTTGCTAATGTAATGATAGCCATGCTGGTGAAGCTGGCAAACTGGATGTCAAAGATCGTTGAACTGCCCCAAGCGACAATAAGTGCTGCCGCGATGCCGCCAAGTAAACCTTCTATGGTTTTATTCGGGCTAACATTTGGCGCCATTTTACGCTTACCCATGCTCTTACCAGCAAAGTAAGCACCACTATCAGCGGCCCAAACAATCAGGCACACAAACAATACCAGCTTAGAGCCATAGTAAGGGTCAAGGTTGTAGTGCTGACCACGAAGAATAACGATACTCCACAAAAATGGAACGAGCGTTAAGATACCAAACAAGTGGCGAAGAAAGTTAGAGCGCTCCCAAAGTACCGAAGATCGAGGGTATGTCATCGCAAGTCCACTCGCGATCAACCACCAACCAAACCCAATACCAAGAATCGCAATATGTGCGGGCGCGACAGCATTGAGAGACACCACATCAAACGGCACCAAAGCCAATGAAGCAACCAATGCACCAGCGGTTGGCAACATCGCAAGTAAACGAGAAGGTGTTTTAGTAAACTGAGCCCACTCCCAAACGCCAATCATAGTAATTGCGGAAACTAGGCCCAAAAACCACAATAGTGGTAAAGAAAAGATCCCCCAGACCACCAGCGGCGCTAGGATCAGGGCGGTAATAATTCGTTGTTTCAAATCAGATCGTCCTTAATTGGCTTCCATTAACGCTTTGACTTGTTCCCCGGTACATCCGAAGCGTCTTTCGCGGTTAACAAACCAGGTAATCGCTTTAACGAGAGTGTCTTCGTTAAACTCTGGCCAGTACTCATCCATAAAGTACATTTCAGCATAAGCCATTTGCCATAGCATAAAGTTACTGATGCGACATTCACCACTGGTGCGTATAAGTAGGTCTACATCGGGCAAGTCTGACATAGTGACATGCTGACTGATCATATCTTCAGTGATATCTGATGCGTTCAGCTCTCCTTTTTCCACCATTGAGGCCAAGGTTTTTGTCGCTTGCAAGATATCCCACTTGCCGCCATAGTTTGCTGCAACATTGATCACCGTACCAGTGTTACTCTCCGTCAAAGCTTCCGCTTCTGCGATTTTCCGTTGTAGTCTGTCATTGAAGCGCGACTTGTCACCGATAATACGCAGTCTTAGATTGTTTTTGTGGAGCTTTTTAATTTCACTTGATAGAACGGTGATGAATAGCTCCATCAACAAACCAACTTCGTCTTCCGGACGTCGCCAGTTTTCGCTGCTAAACGCAAACAAGGTGATAGCTTGAATCTTCAGCTTAGCCGCCGCTGCAATCGTCTTACGAACAGCGGAAACCCCTTTTTTATGCCCGAAAACACGAGGCTTGCCTTGGGACTTTGCCCAACGGCCATTACCATCCATGATGATCGCGATATGTTTAGGGAGGGCTTCGTTGAAGGTGTCTGAGTTCTGCATAAAAGAGTGTAATTATAATCGGGACGAACAGAGTAGCATAAAAAAACGCTGTGCTGTCAGCACAGCGCCTTCACAAGAGTCGATCGATGAAAAATTAGACTTCCATCAACTCTTTTTCTTTCGCTGCTAGTAGCTCATCTACGTTCTTAACAGCAGCGTCAGTGATTTTCTGAATTTCGTCTTGTGCTTTACGATCTTCGTCTTCAGAGATCTCTTTGTCTTTAAGTAGCGCTTTTAGTTCGCCGTTAGCATCACGACGGATGTTACGGATAGCAACGCGGCCACCTTCTGCTTCGCCACGAACGATTTTAACTAGGTCTTTACGACGTTCTTCCGTTAGTGGTGGAAGTGGAACACGGATAACCGTACCTGCTGACATTGGGTTTAGGCCCAGGTCAGACATCATGATCGCTTTTTCAACTTTAGGCGCTAGCTCTTTGTCGAATACCGTGATTGCTAGAGTACGTGCATCTTCAGCGATAACGTTAGCAACTTGGTTAAGAGGCGTTGGCGCACCGTAGTACTCAACAGAAAGGCCTTGAAGAAGGCTTGGATGTGCACGACCTGTACGGATTTTAGTAAGGTTGTTTTTTAGTGCTTCTACACTTTTTGCCATGCGCTCTTGAGCGTCTTGTTGGATTTCGTTAATCACAATATCACCTTAAATAATAGTAACCTGAAAGCCAGTCTGCTTTCAGGCTATGTCCTTCGATAATTCTGGTTAAGAGTGTACTCTTATTCTGCGTCGCTGATAAGCGTGCCTTCTGCTTCACCCATCACAACTCGGCGAAGTGCACCTGGCTTGTTCATGTTAAATACACGAATTGGCATCTTGTGATCACGTGCCAATGTGAATGCAGCCAAGTCCATTACTTTCAGTTCTTTATCTAAAACTGAGTTGTATGAAAGCTTATCACATAATACAGCATCTGGGTTAGCCACTGGATCAGCAGTAAATACGCCATCTACTTTGGTTGCTTTAAGAACTACATCAGCTTCGATTTCAATACCACGTAGACACGCAGCAGAGTCTGTTGTGAAGAATGGGTTACCAGTACCTGCTGAGAAGATAACTACGCGACCTTGACGAAGTTCGCGAATCGCATCAGCCCAGTTGTAATCGTCACATACACCTTTAAGTGGGATAGCTGACATTACACGAGCATTAACATAAGCACGGTGTAGAGCATCACGCATTGCTAGACCATTCATTACAGTCGCAAGCATACCCATGTGGTCACCAACAACACGGTTCATGCCAGCTTCAGCAAGACCCGCACCACGGAATAGGTTACCACCACCAATTACAACACCAACTTGAACACCCAGTTCTACTAGCTCTTTTACTTCTTGAGCCATACGATCCAAGATTTTAGGGTCGATACCAAAGCCTTCTTCGCCTTGTAGAGCCTCGCCACTAAGTTTTAACAGAATACGTTGATAAGCAGGTTTTGGGTTCGTTGTCATGGAGTATACCTTCCAAAGAGTTATCGATTAACGGTCATGGGTTAAGACTAGCGTATGAATCCCAACTCATGACGATTAAAAAATAACAGATAGCCTAGTCGTAAAAAGACCGCAGCCAAGGCTACGGTCTTTTATCAACAAATCGTCAAGGATTAACCTTTCTGAGCTGCTGCTACTTCATCAGCGAAGCTCATTTGCTCGCCTTTGTCGATGCCTTCACCAACTTCTAGACGAACGAATGTCGCTACAGATGCGCCACGCTCTTTAAGGATTTCGCCAACAGATTTCTTAGGTTCCATTACGAACGCTTGACCTGTTAGAGAGATTTCGCCAGTGAATTTCTTCATGCGGCCGATAACCATCTTCTCAGCGATCTCTTGTGGCTTACCTTCGTTCATAGCGATTTCAACTTGAACAGCTTTCTCTTTCTCAACTACGTCTGCAGGTACGTCTTCTGGGTTAACGAACTCTGGACGAGAAGCAGCAACGTGCATAGCAACGTGCTTAAGAGTTTCTGCGTCGCCTTCACCAGCAACAACAACACCGATCTTCTCACCGTGACGGTAAGCAGCGATTGCAGCACCTTCAACGTACTGTACGCGACGGATGTTGATGTTCTCACCGATTTTAGCAACAAGAGTAACACGCTCTTCTTCGAACTTAGCAACTAGCTCTTCAGCAGTTGCTTTAGTTGCTAGTGCGTCAGCAGCAACTTTCTCTGCGAATGCAGTGAAGTTAGCATCTTTAGCAACGAAGTCAGTTTGGCAGTTAACTTCAAGAAGAGCAGCAACGCCGTTCTCTTCTTTGATGATGATCGCGCCTTCAGCAGCGATGTTGCCTGCTTTCTTAGCAGCTTTAGCAGCGCCAGACTTACGCATGTTTTCGATTGCTACTTCGATGTCACCGTTAGTTTCAACAAGCGCTTTCTTACATTCCATCATGCCTGCGCCAGTACGGTCGCGCAGTTCTTTAACTAGAGCAGCAGTAACAGCCATTCTCTATTCCTCGATTGATTCTAATTAGGGTAAAAATCAGGGGCACATATGCGGCCCCTGATCTAACTATAACTCAGTTTATATGAAGACTCAGTGTCAACCAAAACTAAGTGTGGCTAAAGCCGCAATTATTCAGCTTCTTCTACGAAACCGTCTTTGTCAGCTACAGCAGCAACATCTTTGTTACGACCTTCTTTAACCGCGTCTGCAGCAGCGTTTAGGTAAAGCTGTACTGCACGGATTGCATCGTCGTTACCTGGGATAACGAAGTCAACGCCGTCTGGGTTAGAGTTAGTATCAACTACAGCGTAAACTGGGATACCTAGGTTGTTTGCTTCTTTAACAGCGATGTGCTCGTGATCAGCGTCGATTACGAATAGAGCGTCTGGTAGGCCGCCCATGTTCTTGATACCACCAAGAGACTTCTCTAGCTTCTCCATTTCGCGAGTGCGCATTAGAGCTTCTTTCTTAGTTAGTTTCTCGAAAGTACCGTCTTGAGCTTGTGCTTCGAAATCTTTTAGACGCTTGATAGACTGACGAACAGTTTTGTAGTTCGTTAGCATACCGCCCAACCAACGGTTGTTCACGTAGAACTGGTCAGCGTTGATTGCAGCTTCTTTAACAGCTTCAGATGCAGCGCGCTTAGTACCAACGAAAAGAACTTTACCTTTCTTCTCACCGATTTTAGCTAGCTCAGCTAGTGCATCGTTGAACATTGGTACAGTTTTTTCTAGGTTGATGATGTGTACGCGGTTACGAGCACCAAAGATGAATGGCTTCATTTTTGGGTTCCAGTAACGAGTCTGGTGACCGAAGTGAACACCAGCTTTTAGCATATCGCGCATTGATACAGTTGCCATTTTAAATTCCTCTATGGGGTTAGGCCTCCACATTTCCCATGGTTCCGACTTGGTATGAATGATTACTCAAGCACCCCGGAACATGTGACGAAATGTGTGTGGATTTAAATTAAAGTATGTTGATGCACAACCTAACTCGCCACCCTTTCTAAAAAGAGTGAAGAGACTAAGTCCTGTCATCGGCGCGCTTTATACCATATTTAAGGGGTCGATTTCCAGAAAAATCGCAAGAAATGTACAAAGTGGCAGCGATTCAATAGGTGAACTCTTAGCAAACCCAAACTACACTGAGTAACGTATCAACAGGGAAGTGAGAGTTATTCTTGTTGCGCTTAATCTCGCCACTGATAGAATAACGCGTCAATTTAAAATACAGAGAACACAGATGTCTATCAAAATCAAAACTGAAGCTGAAATCGAAAGAATGCGAATCGCAGGTAAGCTTGCAGCAGAGCTTTTAGAAATGATCGAACCTCATGTAAAGGAAGGGGTCACGACTGAGGAGCTAGATAGAATTTGTGCTGAGTATACTCGTGAGAAAGGGGCGTATTCAGCGCCGCTCGATTACCACGGTTACCCAAAATCAATCTGTACCTCAATCAACCATATCGTTTGTCACGGCATCCCAGCAGAGCAAGACGAGATGGGTACAACTGGTAAACTCAAACCTGCAGTGCTTAAAAACGGCGACATCGTGAACGTCGACGTGACCGTAATCATCCCTAACGATGAAAATGCATCTCTGGATACTCGTCCAGAAGGTTACCACGGCGACACATCAAAAATGTTCCTTGTAGGTGACGTCTCTCCTGCAGACAAGCGCCTTGCTATGGTCGCTCAAGAAGCGCTATACCTTGGCATGAAGACCGTTAAGCCGGGTTCTACTGTTGGCGCTATCGGTACTGAAATCGAGAAGTTCATCAAAGCGAACAACAAAAAGAACCCACGCAACAAGTTCTCTATCGTTAAAGATTTCTGTGGTCACGGCATCGGTTCTGAGTTCCATGAAGAACCACAAGTGGTTCACTACAAAAACAACGACCGCCGCGTGCTAAAAGAAGGCATGGTGTTCACTATCGAGCCGATGATCAATGCTGGTAAGTTTGGTTGCAGCATCGACGCAGAAGACGATTGGACAGTGTACACAGGCGATGGCAAAAACTCCGCACAGTGGGAGCACACCATTGTCGTAACTAAGACGGGTTGTGAAGTACTGACACTTCGTAGCGATGAAAGCATTCCTCGCCACATGAACAACCTATAAGCATCGCTTATCACGTTTGTAAAAATATCCCCACTCACTGGGGATATTTTTTTATCCGCCCTATTTTGGTATAACCCTTGTTAGTGACATTTTTTTGCTTGCACGGATTGCACACATGACTTTTCAAAGCCCGACATCGCTCAGTGATGAGCAACTCAATATTCAAGAGCTCAAAGCTCAACTCGAAACCTTTGCAGAACATCAAAAACAAGAGTTTCTCAATCACCACCCGATAACCGACTTGGTACTCGGCCGCTCGGACTATATCGATCAGCTATTGCGTCGTCTTTGGTCAGCCTCTGATCTGTCTAACCAAACCTATCTGTCACTAGTGGCTGTCGGCGGTTATGGTCGTGGTGAACTTCACCCGCTTTCTGATATCGATATCTTACTGGTCTCACGCAAAAAGATACCCACCTCTTTGGAAAGTACTATCAGTGAGTTCATCACCTTACTTTGGGATCTCAGACTGGAAGTCGGTCATGCGGTACGCACCGTTGACGAGTGTATAGAGATCGGTCAGTCCGACTTAACCGTTGCCACCAACTTGCAAGAAGCCAGATTGCTGTGCGGCAGTGAAGACACCTTTTCTCAATTAAAAGCACAAATTGATTCCGATAACTTCTGGCCATCGGAGACCTTTTACCGAGCTAAAATCGAAGAGCAGCGAGCACGTCACGCTAAATATCACGACACAACGTACAATCTTGAGCCCGACATTAAGTCCACTCCTGGCGGCCTACGTGACATCCACACATTAAGCTGGGTGGCACGCAGCCACTTTGGTGCCACATCGCTCTATGAGATGAGCCGCTTTGGTTTTCTGACCGATGCAGAGTACCGCGAACTCGTTGAGTGTCAGAACTTCCTGTGGCGGGTACGTTTTGCGCTGCATATTGAACTCAGACGCTACGACAACCGCCTGATGTTTGCTCACCAAGCACAAGTAGCAGAAAACTTAGGGTTTGTCGGTGAAGGCAACGTCGCTGTAGAAACCATGATGAAAGAGTTCTACCGCACGCTGAGACGAGTGGCAGAACTCAACAAAATGCTTCTAAAGCTGTTTGATCAAGCCATCATTAACAAAGGTCAGATCCTGCCAGCTGAGGTGATCGACGAGGATTTCCAACGTCGTGGTAAACTGATTGAAGCGAGAAAACCTGCGCTATTCCAAGCGCGCCCAGAGACCATTCTCGATATGTTTATTCATATCGCTAACGACTCCAGTATCGAAGGTGTTAGTCCTGCGACACTAAGACAACTGCGTACTGCAAGACGCAGACTGAACAAGTTCCTGCACACTATCCCTGAAGCAAGAGAAAAGTTCATGGATTTGGTGCGCCACCCCAACGCCCTTCATCGCGCATTTCGCTTGATGCACAAATTAGGCGTACTGGCCGCTTATCTACCTCAATGGAGCCAAATCGTTGGCCAGATGCAATTTGACCTGTTCCACGTCTACACGGTTGATGAACACAGTGTACGTCTTCTCAATCATATCCATACCTATAGCCTCGAAGAGAGCTACAGCAAGCACCCTATCTGCTGTGAAATCTACCCAAGGATGCACAAGAAAGAGCTGCTGATCTTGGCGGCTATTTTCCATGATATTGGTAAAGGACGTGGCGGTGACCACTCTGAGATTGGCGCGGTAGAGGCGTTTGATTTCTGCATGCAACATGGTTTATCAAAACCTGAAGCCAAGCTCGTGTCGTGGCTAGTACAAAATCACTTACTGATGTCAGTGACCGCTCAGCGCCGCGATATTTACGATCCTGATGTCATTATCGAGTTCGCTAAAAAAGTCCGCGATGAAGAGTACCTTGAGTACTTGCTATGTTTAACCGTCGCCGATATTAGCGCCACAAACCCCGAACTTTGGAACAGTTGGAAACGCACCTTATTGGCGGAGCTTTTCTACTCCACTCAGCGCGTATTACGCCGTGGATTAGAAAACCCTGTCGATGTGCGGGATCGTATCCGTCACAATCAGCAGTTAGCTTCTGCCCTCCTTCGCAAACAAGGCTTTGTTGCCCGTGAGATTGAAGTTCTTTGGCAACGCTTTAAGGCCGATTACTTCTTGCGCCACACCCACAAACAGATAGCCTGGCACAGCGAACATATTCTAAAGCTGGAAGATCCTTCCAAGCCGTTAGTTTTGATGAGTAAAAACGCCACTCGAGGCGGTACAGAAGTTTTTGTTTACAGCAAAGACCAACCCGCTCTGTTTGCCACTGTGGTTGCAGAGCTTGATAGACGTAACTTTAATGTTCATGACGCGCAAATCATGACCAGTAAAGATGGTTTCGTGCTTGATACCTTTATGGTGCTTGATCAACATGGTGATGCCATTGAGTGCAGTCGTCATCCAGCGGTCATCAAACATCTCATCCATGTGCTTCAAGATGGCAGACCAACCAAGATTAAAACGCGCCGTGCACCACGTAACCTCAAGCATTTCAACGTGAAAACTAAGGTCGACTTTTTGCCTACCAAGGGCAAGAAACGTACCTTGATGGAGTTGGTTGCGCTCGATGCCCCTGGCTTACTTGCGAAAGTAGGTGCGACCTTTGCCCAGTTAAACATGAGCCTTCACGGAGCAAAAATCACCACTATTGGTGAACGAGCTGAAGACTTGTTTATCTTAACGGGTGAGAGTGGATCTCGTCTTACCGATGAAGAACAAGCACTTTTGAAGCAAAAGCTACAAGAGAACATTTCAGAGCAAATCACTAGTTAGCACAACATATGCAGTCTATAGGACTGGTTAAACTTTGCTCCCTAGTAATTTCACATAAAGGAGATCGCTATTTAGGCGATCTCCTCCACATTTCTCCGTAAACCGCACTTTAATCAGCTATCTACCCCAATCATTGCCTGCTACAGTTGTAAAAGAAACACACAACCTAAGAGGTCATCTATGTATCCAAACCTCATTGGTTTAGGCATTCAAGATCCTAAACAAATAGAGCGTTACTCCCTACGCCAAGAAGCGCATAAAGATGTGTTAAAAATCTATTTTCGTAAGCAGAAGGGCGAGCTTTTTGCGAAAAGTGTCAAATTCAAATATCCAAGGCAAGTCAAAAACGTCCGTACTGATAGTAGCAGCCAAAGCTACAAGCAAGTCACTGAAATCAATCGCAACCTAACATTGGTTATTGATGAACTGAATCGTCTCACCAAGCCAATTGAAGCCACAGAAGTCGATGTTAAACAGAAGATCCTTTCCGACCTTCGCCACTTAGAAAAAGTCGTGTCGAGTAAGATTGCTGAGATTGAAGCAGACCTAGAGAAGCTGAAATAACACCCGATTCAATCCATAAAAAAATGCTCCCAGAATTGGGAGCATTTTTGTTTATGTCGATAATTGAGTCTTGCTTAAGGCGTGTAGTACGTTGCCGCACCAGGGCCTACTGGTAGACCTAGTAGGAATACCCATACGTAGAACAAGATACTCCAACCTACTATAAAGCAGATTGAGTAAGGCAGCATGGTCGCAATCAGCGTACCGATACCTAGGTTCTTCATGTAGCGAGTTGCTACCGCAAGGATAAGACCGAAGTAGCTCATCATTGGTGTAATGATATTCGTCGTAGAGTCACCGATACGGTAAGCTGCCTGAATCGTCTCAGGAGCGTAACCTACTAGCATAAGCATAGGTACGAAGATAGGCGCGGTTACCGCCCACTGTGCCGATGCTGAGCCGATCATCAGGTTGATGAAGCCACACATTAGGATAAACGCGAAGAACAGAGCAGGACCCGTTAGACCGATAGTCTGCAGGAAGTCCGCACCCGCTACTGCGAATACTTGACCGAAGTTAGTCCACTTAAAGAAAGCCACAAATTGCGCGGCAAAGAACACCAGCACGATGTACATGCCCATCGAGGACATAGACTTCGACATTGCATCAATGACATCACGGTCATTCTTCATAGAGCCCGTCACTTTACCGTAAACAAAGCCTGGAATTGCGAAGAATACAAAGATGAAGGCTACGATACTCTTAAGGAACGGAGAACCCGCAACTTGACCATCTGCAGTACGAAGTACACCATTCTCTGGAACAACTGTCGATGCGATAATTGCGCTTACTAGAAGAACCGCAATACCCGCCATTTTCAGGCCTTTCTTCTCAACCGCAGTCAAAGAGCCCATGCTGTCGTTAGACAAATCTTCTGAGGCTTCTTCATCGTTGTATTTGCCAAGTTTCGGCTCAACGATTTTCTCGGTTACAAACGCACCCGTGATAGCGATAAAGAACGTCGAAATGAACATGAAGTACCAGTTCGACTCTGGACCTACAGTGTAAGTAGGGTCGATCATTTGCGCTGCGGTTTCAGTGATACCTGAAAGCAGTGGGTCTACCGTACCGATAAGTAGGTTCGCAGAATAACCGCCCGATACACCAGCAAACGCAGCAGCAAGACCAGCTAGAGGGTGACGTCCTAGAGAGTGGAACAGCATTGCTGCCAACGGAATAAGTACGACGTAACCAAGCTCTGAAGCTGTATTTGAAATGATACCTGCGAATACAACTGTCACTGTTACCATGCGCTTAGATGCGCCCATAACTAGACCACGCATTGCCGCCGAAAGCATACCTGAGTGCTCAGCGATCGCGACACCAAGCATCGCAACGAGTACGGTACCAAGTGGGGCGAAGCCTGTGAAGTTTTTCACTAGGTTAGTAACAATTAACTGTAGACCTTCAGCATTTAGAAGGCTCACAACTTCAATCATACCGTTCGCAGCACGACCAGCAGCGCCTTCAGGGCGAGGATCAGCAACGGCAACATCGAAGTATCCAGCGATGCCAGACATGACAAGAATAGCTAGACAGAAAATCGCAAATAGTGTGATTGGGTGGGGTAATAGGTTCCCCAAGTACTCAACGCCGTCTAGAAAACGGGTAAATAGAGGCTTTTTTGGCTTGTTGTGTTTCATTGTGGCAGATGAACTCATCTGTCCCCTCCTTTTTTATATTGTCCTAGCTGTTAACAAAGTTCTTTACTTCAGATGACACTCATCGGTCTTATTTCTGACAACTTTGTAAAAAGCAGGCGCAGGGTACGTGAGCGAGCTCAATAATAAAAGCCTAAAATGTTGCCAATTGTAAATTTAGTGCGATTTTTAACCATGATGTTAGCAACTATACAATGACTTATATTGATCTAAATATAAAATAAACTATAACATTCTTGTGACATATTCATCTTTTCACCCTTATGACAGGGAATTAGCTCTAAAAAAACCTCAACATATCGAGATTGAAAAAAAACCGCGCGTCTGAAATGATGAATATTGAATTATGTGAACCAGGACTCAGTCAATGAGCTACTCTCTGCACCCTATTGGTACCATTCATTCCCCCTATAAAGAGAAGTTTGCCGTCCCTAGACAGCCCAGATTAGTGCCCAGTGCCACGGCCTCAATTGCCTTACAGGGAGACATTAATTGTCTAGAAGCCGTACGCGGTCTCGAGCAGTTCTCGCATCTATGGCTGTTATTTCTGTTTGACCAAAACCTAGAAGCGGGCTGGAAACCAACCGTAAGACCACCTCGCTTAGGAGGTAATGAACGCATTGGCGTTCTTGCTAGCCGCGCCACATTTAGACCGAATGGCATTGGAATGTCCGCAGTGGAGTTTCGAGGGGTAAGACAGAAGGGTCAACAAGTGTTTATCGATGTCGGTAGTGTCGATCTCGTCGATGGTACCCCTATTATTGACATAAAGCCTTATATCCCCTACTCCGACTCCATAACAGATGCTAAAGGGGGTACGCGGAATCCGAGCCAGAAGCAACCGAAGTAACATTCTCACCCTCTGCAGCGGAAGCTTTATCGAAGGCTCCAGAGGGACAGCATAAACAACAAATCATCCGCGAAGTGTTGGCGCAAGATCCAAGGCCTGCCTATAAAAAAGGTAAGCGAGATGACAAAGAGTATGGCGTGAAACTGTTCGATTGGAACGTAAAGTTTAAAGCCAATAGCGATCATATCGTCGTCACCGCCATTGAGACTCTCTAAATGCTAGGTCCTAGGTGTTTATTGATGAGACCTTTTTGCTTACAAAGTCATTTGGTAGAAAGGCATTTGGCTGATATCATAAGCGGCTTAACTCAATTTGGGCATCTCTGCCAGATTTACTATCAACATGATGAACGGATACCCATAAATGCGTACCAGTAACTATCTTCTTTCTACTCTGAAGGAGACACCAAACGACGCAGAAGTTGTAAGTCACCAGCTAATGCTGCGTGCAGGTATGATTCGTAAACTAGCTTCAGGTCTATACACTTGGCTACCTACGGGTCTACGTGTTCTGCGTAAAGTCGAAAACATCGTTCGCCAAGAGATCGATAATGCAGGTGCAGTTGAGACTTTGATGCCCGTAGTGCAGCCGTTTGAACTATGGGAAGAGACAGGCCGATCTGAAAAGATGGGTGATGAGCTTCTTCGCTTCACTGACCGTCATGAGCGTCCGTTTGTACTTAGCCCAACAGCAGAAGAAGTGATCACTAGCCTTGTGCGTAACGAAGTAAACTCGTACAAGCAGCTACCACTGAACCTGTACCAAATCCAAACTAAATTCCGTGATGAGCGCCGCCCACGTTTTGGTGTGATGCGTGCACGTGAATTCTCAATGATGGATGCGTACAGCTTCGACATCGACAAAGAAGGCTTGGAGAAGTCTTACGAAGCGATGCACGATGCTTACTGCAAAGCGTTTGACCGCATGGGTCTAGACTACCGTCCAGTACTGGCTGATACAGGAGCTATCGGTGGTAACGGCTCACACGAGTTCCACGTATTGGCAGAAAGCGGTGAAGACCTTATCGCCTTCTCTTCTGAGTCTGACTACGCTGCAAACATCGAAAAAGCAGAAGCATTGGCACCTACTGCAGAGCTTGCCGCTCCAACTCAAGAGATGACAATGGTTGATACGCCAAATGCGAAAACCATTGCTGAGCTTGTTGAGCAGTTCGATCTACCGATCGAGAAAACAGTGAAAACGCTGTTTGTTAAAGCTTCTGATGAAATCGAAGCGCCACTTGTCGGCCTTATCATCCGTGGTGACCACGAGCTTAACGAAATCAAAGCTGAGAAAATTACTGAGGTTGCCTCTCCTCTAGAAATGGCAACAGAAGAAGAAATTCGCGCAGCGATTGGCGCAGGCCCTGGTTCACTAGGTCCAGTAGGTCTTGAGCTACCATTTATTGTTGACCGTTCGGTTGCAGCAATGAGCGATTTCGGCGCTGGCGCTAACATTGATGACAAGCACTACTTTGGCATCAACTGGGGTCGTGACGTTGAGCTTGGTAAAGTAGAAGATCTACGTAACGTTGTTGAAGGCGATCCAACCCATGTGGTCAAGGTACTATCCTGCTTAAGCGTGGTATCGAAGTGGGTCACATCTTCCAACTAGGTAAAAACTACTCTGAGAAGATGAACTGTGGCGTGCTTGGTCCTGACGGTAAGAACGTTATCCTAGAGATGGGCTGTTACGGTATCGGTGTTTCTCGTGTGGTAGCAGCCGCTATCGAACAGAACAATGATAAGTACGGCATCATCTGGCCTGACGCTATCGCACCATTCCAAGTTGCGATCGTACCGATGAACATGCACAAATCTGAGCGCGTTAAAGAAGCAGCAGAGAAGCTATACGCAGAACTGACTGCAGCTGGCATCGAAGTGCTATTTGACGATCGTAAAGAGCGTCCAGGTGTGATGTTCTCTGATATGGAACTTGTTGGTGTTCCTCATACTGTAGTTATTGGTGACCGCAGCATGGACGAAGGTAACTTCGAATACAAGAACCGCCGTACTGGTGACAAAACGCCAATCGCTATCGATGACATCGTGGCTCACGTGAAAGCTCAGCTAGCTTAATCGTTACCCAGATTATCCTAAAGGCCGCTATGCGGCCTTTTTTATTGCCTTCATACTCTGTTCATGTTCGCTTTCTTATGATGGTGGAATGCCACCTGACTGGGAGTAACAGATGAACCTTAAATCACTGCTTAACCAAGCCCTTAATTCAGATATCGTCAATCAAGCCACCCAAAACGCAAGCCAGTCCTCGTCAAGCATCGGTCAAACGCTCGGTGATAAGAAAACCCTTGGTGCACTAGGTGCTGGAGCGGTAGGCGGCGGTTTACTCGGTATGCTTATGGGCTCTAAGAAAACAAAAAAAATGGGCAAAACTGCACTAGGTGTGGGTGGTGCTGCGGCACTAGGCGCACTCGCTTACAAGCTTTACAACGACTACAACAAGGGAGAGTCCAACGCTTCTAGTTCGCCGCAAACTCCAGCTAACTTCACCCAAACCTCGCAACACGATGAATCGGTGCTCAAAGCGATGATCGCAGCAGCCAAGGCTGATGGACATATTGACGAGCAAGAGATGGCTAAGATCGAACAAGCACTTACCCAAATCGACGCTGACGCATCGGTGCAACAATTGATTCAAGCCGAGATAGCTAAACCTCTTGATCCTACTGAGATCGCTCGATTAGCCGTATCACCAGAACACGCGGCAGAGATATACCTCGCCAGCCTATTAGTGGCCGATGAGCAAAACTTTATGGAAAAAGCGTATTTGAAAGAGTTGGCAACCCAACTTGGGTTAGAGAATGGTTTGGTTGAGCAATTGAACGCTCAGGTAAGTCAGTAAAACTGAGTTGAGAGTGACAATGCGTTCCTAGGGGCGTCCCTAGGAACCACCATCAGAGCGAAAAAGATTACTCTTCGCTATCTGCTTCGGCTTTCGCTGCTGCTTCTGCTTTCGCTGCGCGAGCTTCTGCTTTACGCTCATTGCGCTTTGCTTGGTTTTCGATAAAACCAGCGAGCTCTTTATCTGCCCACGCTTGAGCCAATTCTTGGCTCTCAAAGCCCATCTCACGCTTAGACACAACCGTGCGACGAGAAGTCACTTGACGAATAATCTCTGCAGACCAGCCGTTACGCTTTTCCGTTAGACGGATAGTAAATTTTTTATTTTCAGACATTTATGTATTTCCTAAAGACTTTGTTAAGGGATATTCCAGCAATGTAATACTGACCATCCCTAAGCCAGCGCGGTATTAGAACACAAATCGAGCGCTGACGCTCAGAGTTTTTATAAGAAAAAGTCCCCAGTGTTTCCACTGAGGACCTCATTAACTATTTGGTTGTAACCTTGAGGCAGTTGCCTCAGCTTGATTACTTACCAACGTTCACGCGAGCGTTGCGGAACATGCGCATCCAAGCACTGTCTTCACCCCAAGACTCTGGCGCCCAAGAGTTAGCAACCGTACGGAATACACGCTCTGGATGCGGCATCATGATGGTCACACGACCGTCACGAGTCGTTAGACCTGTGATTGCGTTTGGTGAACCGTTCGGGTTGTTTGGATATTGCTGCGTTGGGTTACCGTTGTTATCAACGTAACGCACCGCGACCGTACCTGATGCTTCAATCGCGTTTAGGTGGTCAGTATCGCGAACTTCTACGCGGCCTTCGCCGTGAGACACTGCGATTGGCATACGGGAACCTTCCATGCCATCGAAGAAGATAGAGTCAGACTTCTGAACTTCTACTAGGCTAAAGCGAGCTTCAAAGCGCTCAGATTCGTTACGAACGAAGCGTGGCCATAGGTCTGCACCTGGGATCAGCTCTTTTAGGTTCGATAGCATCTGACAGCCGTTACACACACCTAGTGAGAAGGTGTCTTCGCGGTGGAAGAAGCTCTGGAACTGGTCACGCGCTTGGTCGTTGAACAGGATAGACTTCGCCCAACCTTCACCCGCACCTAGAACATCACCGTAAGAGAAGCCACCACAAGCCACAAGACCTTGGTACTCTTCTAGAACTGCTTGACCCGTCAGGATGTCGCTCATGTGGATATCTGTCGCTTCAAAACCCGCACGGTCAAACGCTGCTGCCATTTCAACGTGAGAGTTAACACCCTGCTCACGAAGAATAGCCATCTTAGGCTTAGCGCCTGTCGCAATGTATGGCGCGGCAACGTCTTCTTTAACGTCGAAGCTCAGTTTCACGTTTAGACCAGGGTCAGTGTTGTCTTTCTTCGCTTCGTGCTCTTGGTCTGCACACGCTGAGTTGTCACGTAGAGACTGCATCTTGTGCGTTGTTTCAGCCAGATAGTACGTAGCTCAATGCGAGAACGTTCGATAACAACCGCATCACCAGAAGTGATCACGAAGTTGTCAGACGCTTCAACGCTGCCGATTACGTGAGAACATGCTTCTAGACCGTTGGCCGCTAGAACTGCTTTCACTGCTTCTAGGTCGTCATTCTTAACCTGAACAACCGCACCTAGCTCTTCGTTGAATAGTGCCGCTAGCGCATCTTCGCCGTTCTCTGAAGAAGACAGGTCCGCAATATCAGCTTTCACGCCACAGTGACCCGCAAATGCCATCTCAGCAAGGGTTACGAATAGACCGCCATCGCCTTTATCGTGGTAAGCCACTAGCTTGTCATCACGAACAAGGGTTTGCATCGCATCGAAGAAGCCTTTTAGCTGCTCTGCGTTGTCTACGTCTGCTGGCTTATCACCAAGCTGCTTGTAAACCTGTGCCAATGCTGTTGCACCTAGACGGTTTTTACCGTTACCAAGGTCAACAAGAACAAGAGACGACTCACCTTTGTCAGTGCGAAGCTGCGGTGTGACCGTCTTACGAACGTCTTCCACACGACCAAATGCTGTGATTACCAGTGAAAGTGGCGACGTGACTTCTTTGTCTTCACCGTTCTCGTTCCACTTAGTCTTCATCGACATTGAGTCTTTACCTACTGGAATAGTTAGACCCAGTGCTGGACATAACTCTTCACCTACCGCTTTCACCGCTTCGTAAAGACCTGCGTCTTCACCAGGGTGACCTGCTGGAGACATCCAGTTAGCTGACAGCTTGATGCGCTTGATATCGCCAATGTCTGTCGCTGCGATGTTAGTTAGAGACTCACCTACCGCTAGACGAGCAGAGGCGCCAAAGTCTAGTAGAGCAACTGGCGTGCGCTCACCCATAGACATCGCTTCACCGTGGTAAGTGTCGTAGCTTGCTGCGGTTACTGCGCAGTTTGCTACCGGCACCTGCCAAGGACCCACCATCTGATCACGAGCAACGAGACCTGTAACAGTGCGGTCACCGATGGTGATTAGGAATGTTTTTTCTGCAACTGTCGGTAGACGAAGAACGCGGTCAACCGCATCGTTCATTTCAATGCCTTCGCGAGAGATCGCAGGGCTGTCTACTTTCAGTGTTTTGGCATCACGGTGCATCTTCGGCGTTTTACCAAGAAGGATGTCCATCGGCATGTCGATTGGCGTGTTGTCGAAGTGTGAATCTTCAAGTTTCAGTTCACGCTCTTCTGTTGCCACACCCACTACTGCGTATGGTGCGCGCTCACGCTTACAGATAGCATCGAATGCTTCCATGTTCTCTGGCGCAACCGCCATTACATAGCGCTCTTGAGATTCGTTACACCAGATCTCAAGTGGCTCATGCCTGGCTCATCGTTTGGTACGTCGCGTAACTGGAAGATGCCGCCACGCTCACCATCATCAACAAGCTCAGGAAGTGCGTTTGAGATACCGCCCGCGCCCACATCGTGGATAAATGCGATTGGGTTGTCTTCACCTAGCTGCCAGCAGCGGTCGATCACTTCTTGACAGCGACGTTCCATCTCTGGGTTTTCACGCTGCACTGAAGCAAAGTCTAGGTCTTCAGCAGACTGACCAGACGCCATAGAAGACGCTGCGCCGCCACCCAGACCGATGTTCATTGCAGGACCACCAAGTACGATTAGGCTTGCACCAACTGGGATCTCTTTCTTCTGAACGTGCTCGTCACGGATGTTACCCATACCACCAGCAATCATGATTGGCTTGTGGTAACCACGCACTTCTTCACCTGCGTGAGACGTAACCTTCTCTTCGTAAGTACGGAAGTAACCCAGTAGGTTGGGACGACCAAATTCGTTGTTAAACGCCGCGCCACCTAGTGGACCTTCTAGCATGATATCTAGGGCGTTAACGATACGGCCTGGCTTACCAAAGTCGGTTTCCCAAGGCTGTTCGAAGCCAGGAATACGAAGGTTAGACGTTGTGAAACCAACAAGACCTGCTTTTGGCTTACCGCCAATACCTGTTGCGCCTTCGTCACGGATTTCACCGCCACTACCTGTCGATGCACCCGGCCATGGAGAAATCGCTGTTGGGTGGTTGTGTGTTTCCACCTTCATTAGGATGTGCGCTTTCTCGTGGTTGTAGCCGTATTGACGTGTTTGTGGATCTGGGAAGAAACGACCCACTTCAGAGCCTTCCATAACCGCTGCATTATCTTTGTATGCAGACAGAACGTGCTCTGGTGTCGTTTCGAATGTGTTTTTGATCATCTTGAACAGCGACTTGTCTTGCTTCACGCCGTCGATAGTCCAATCTGCGTTGAAGATTTTGTGACGACAGTGCTCAGAGTTCGCCTGTGCAAACATCATCAATTCGATGTCTGTTGGGTTGCGCTCTAGCTTAGTTACAAAGCTTTCAAGTAAGTAATCAATTTCATCTTCTGCAAGTGCAAGACCCAAGCTAACGTTCGCTTCTTCTAGTGCTTTGCGACCGCCTGTAAGTAGGTCAACATCGGCAACCGGTGCTGGCTCTGCGACTTGGAACAGCGCTGCCGCTGATTCGAAATCAGAGAAAACCACTTCCATCATGCGGTCGTGGATCACTGCTTTAAGCTCAACAAGTTGAAGCTCTGTCAGTTCGCTTGATGTCTCTACATAGTACGCGGTACCGCGCTCTAGACGAGTCACTTTGTCTAGACCACAGTTGTTGGCAATATCCGTAGATTTAGAAGACCATGGCGAGATGGTGCCAGGGCGAGGTGTCACTAGTAGCAGTGTGCCAGTTGGCTCGTGCTCTTCGATAGTTGGACCGTAAGTCAGCAACTTCTCTAATTTTTCAACTTCAGACGCATCCAGGTCTGCCGTTAGGTCGGCAAAGTGGGCAAACTCAGCGTAAATACCTGTTACTGGTAGGTTTAGTTCACGACAAAGCTCTAGTAGCTTGTTAACACGAAACTCAGAAAGAGCTGGGGAACCACGCAAAATTCTCATGTGCTTAGGTCTCTTATGCAGTTGATTTAGGTGAAATTCTTATAAATTCAATCAGTTAATAGTAAAAACTGAACTTATAACGATTTCTCCTACCTTGATGCGGCGGTATTATAGAGGATTTTTTTTGTGACGTAAGCGTTGGCGCAAACGTTTTCGTCATTTTTTTTGTTTTGCCGAAATACGTTAGAGATCGGTGATAAAGTGACCACTCTCGGTTGTTTCTGCTATCTCGCTTTGCCAACACGCACAGCTTTGGTATAAAGGCAGCACTAACGTTGTGAGATCTATGAATTAATGCAAAGTCCATCTGTTGTTCGTTGGCCTAACCGCCGCTGGTTAAAATTGCTGTCTGCCTGTCTACTCACTATTGGCTTGGCAGGCTGTCAAATCGATTCTGATCCAAAGAGTGAATTAGAAAGCATCAAAGAACGCGGCGTGCTTCGTGTTGGTACTCTCAATAACCAGCTCTCCTACTACATCGGCCCTGACGGTCCAACTGGGCTGGATTACGAGCTTGCAAGACAGTTTGCCGATGCGCTAGGTGTGAAGCTAGAAATGAAACCGGCGTTTCGCCAAGCGAGCCTATTTCCAGCTTTGCAAAAAGGCGAAATTGATATCATTGCCGCAGGCTTGAGTCAGTCGCCTGAACGAATTCAGAAATTTCGAGCTGGCCCGGCTTACTATTATGTCAGCCAACAAGTGGTGTATAAAAAAGGTCAATGGCGCCCACGCAACCTAGAGCAATTGCTGAATACTCAACAAGAGCTGATAGATAAAGCCGATGGCGAAGAGGTGTTTGCCATCGTCAAAGACTCACATTTCGAAAAAACCTTAGCCTCGGTTGCCAACCAACACCCAGATATTCGCTACTACGTCGATGCCAATGCGGACGTCAATGACCTGCTTAAGCAAGTGTCAGAAGGTAAACTGCGCTTTACGATGGCGGATTCGGTTGAGCTATCATTATCACAACGTATCTATCCAGATTTGGCGCTCGCTTTCGAGATGACCGAAGACCAACCGATTTCTTGGTATATGCGCCAATCAGAAGATGAAAGCCTATATGCCCTACTCATCGAGTTTTTCGGACAGCTCAAGCAAACCGGTGAGCTGGCTAATTTAGAAGAGAAGTACATCGGTCACATTGGCGTATTCGATTACGTCGATACGCGCGCCTTTATTCGCGCTCTCGACAACAAGCTACCTAAATGGTCACCACTATTTAAGAAGTACTCGAAAGAGTTCGACTGGCGTTTGATTGCAGCACTGGCCTACCAAGAGTCGCATTGGAATCCCATTGCCAAGTCGCCAACAGGAGTACGCGGAATGATGATGCTGACGCTCCCGACCGCGAAAAGCGTTAATGTTACCAATCGTCTTGATCCTGAGCAGTCTGTTCGTGGCGGTGTTGAGTACTTAAGACGTATCGTTGATCGCGTGCCAGACTCCATCACTGAGCACGAAAAGATCTGGTTTGCCCTGGCTTCTTACAACGTTGGCTTTGGTCATATGATGGATGCAAGGCGCCTGACTAAACGTCAAGGTGGCGACCCAGATGCTTGGGCGGATGTGAAAGATCGCCTACCGCTACTGCGTCAGAAGAAGTTCTACAGTCAAACACGTTATGGCTATGCACGTGGCGATGAAGCGCGTAACTACGTTGAAAACATTCGTCGTTACTATCAAAGTATCATTGGCCATGTGGACAAGCAGCTTGCCGAACAAGCAGAGCAAGAGTTGACGACCGACGGGCTGATCGTGATACCGCCGCTACCTCCTGTGTCAGGCGCTGTCTCTGCAGCAGAATCCACGATAAGTGGTGCTCAGACCTCAGCAAAACCCGCTGTAGGTGGTAATACGGGTCGTTAACTATTGAGGGTTTCTATACCCAAGTCTATGTGTGCGAAACAAACTGCTTTCGCACACTTGAAATCCGACCAGCAAGGCCTTACATTACTGTTTGAGAGTAGCGAGAACGTCGTACTGATATCTCGTTTTAATCCATTGTTCTGATGCGTTATTCGCTCTCACCTGGCAGGTACATCCGTACCAACCAACACTTGCATACGCTTCAACTACTCATCCTATTGAGTGGTAATCGTGTGTTTGGGACTCCGACAACGCTCCACTAATAAGGACATCGAATACGCTCAGTGCGTAGGGATTTAGATCGGAGAGGTTTACCGTAGTAAAAGGAGGTTGTTTTATGCTGGCGAAGAAAAGAACCCAGGCTAAACACCTTAATAAGACGGTGGCCGCAAACCGCCGCAGACGTATGATGGCAAACAATAAGAAGAAAGTTATTTGGCGTCATCGTTCGTTTATGCAGCTACTATCTTCATAGAAGTGACGCTGCAAAGCAAAGACAGCAAGCATCTGCCACGCAGATGTTTGCTAAATATCCCCGTACTGCCCTTCCATTACTTATCCATTTTCTGCTCTAACTGCTCCTGCTGCTCTTGCCTCTGTTTCTCTTGCTTAGCGGCTTTGATCTCTTTTCGACGACGTTTAAAAAAAGGCTTGCAGCTGATGACGACACTCTTGCTCAAGTAACCCAGACTCAACATCCGCATAGTGATAAGACGCTTGGCTTTCAAACAGATTTAATACTGTGCCCGCAGCGCCCGCTTTCAAGTCGGGAGCACCAAAGACAACCCGTTTCACGCGGCTATGTAAAAGCGCACCGGCACACATTGGGCAAGGCTCTAGGGTGACATACAGTGTGGTATCAAGCAGTCGATAGTTTTCCAACACCTTGCCTGCTTTGCGGATAACCTGCATTTCTGCGTGAGCACTGGCATCGTGTGCGCCGATAGATTGGTTCCAACCCTCTGCTACCACCTCACCGTCTTTTACCAGCAACGCACCTACTGGGACCTCACCTTCTGCCTCGGCGAGAGAAGCTAGCTCCATCGCTCGACGCATGAAAGCATGGTCTTGCTCACTAAACTCAGTTGGTGTCGGAATCGCGGGCGGTGTTAGCTTGTCAGTCATGAGGCTCTCGGTTTAATGCTTCAGATAAATAATCAATTAAGGTTCTTATTTTAGAGGTTAGCATGCGATTTTGTGGATACAGCGCCCAGATGCCCTCTTGGTCACCGCGATATGGCGTCAACACTTCAACAAGTTCACCAGCCTCTAGATAAGGCTGCACATAATAGTCGGGAAGCTGAACAATTCCCAACCCTTTTAATGCTGCATCTACTAGCGCATAGCCACTATTGCATTGCACCCTGCCATCAACGTGTATCAACCGTTCTGTGCCCTTATCTTCAAAGCGCCAATATTTGGTTGAACCGCGAAGGCACTGATGCCTTTTAAGCTCAGACAAAGTATGCGGCTCACCATGTTTCGCCAGGTAGCTAGGACTGGCACAAACAAACATGTGCCGATCGAGCAGCTTGCGAGCCATCATGCTCGAATCATCAAGCTTACCCAAGCGCACAGCAAGATCGTACCCTTCTTGCACCAGATCCATCTTCTGATTCGAGAGCACCAAATCCAGCTCAATTTGAGGGTATTGCAGTAAGAACTCATGCATTAGCGGTGCAAGGACTTGTTCCCCAAACGTCACAGGTGCAGTCATCTTAATTCTTCCAGTGGGGCTCGCTTGCAGTTGCGTAATGGCAAGCTCAGCCAACATCAAGCCTTCAACTAAGGGTTTACAATGCTGATAGTACGTCGCCCCTACTTCTGTGACTGACACCTTTCTAGTGGTACGCACAAATAGCTTCACTGCGAGCTTATCTTCTAATGCATTAACTCTGCGGCTGATGTTTGCGACCGAGGTCGACAGCCGCTCCGCTGCCGCAGTAAAACTTTGCGTCTCTACGACAGCGACAAACTCATTAATGCCTTCCCAGTTTGCCATGAATACATCCAACTATTACAAAATAGTAATAGTGTATTTCAAAACTACGTAATTATCATTTTTTAAGAAATAAATATACTGCTTGTCATCCGATGCAAACGGGATGAAGTGAACTAACCTTAGTGAGTTAGCCGTTTGTTTTCTTACGTATAGATTCGTGACCTTGAAACCATGACCTTAAAAGAAAAAGGAAAAACCATGACTGAACAATTTATTAAATCACGTGCTGCTGTCGCTTGGGGTCCAAACCAACCACTAAAAATGGAAGAAGTCGACGTCATGCTGCCAAAAGCAGGCGAAGTACTCGTTAAAATCGTGGCGACTGGCGTGTGCCACACCGATGCATTCACACTATCTGGCGACGATCCAGAGGGCATCTTCCCAAGCATTCTTGGTCACGAAGGTGGCGGTATCGTTGAAATGGTTGGCGAAGGCGTAACAAGCGTTGAAGTCGGCGACCACGTTATTCCACTATACACAGCGGAATGTGGCGAATGTAAATTCTGTAAGTCGGGTAAAACTAACCTGTGCCAAGCGGTTCGCGAAACCCAAGGTAAAGGTCTGATGCCAGACGGTACCACTCGCTTCTACAAAGACGGTCAGCCAATTTACCACTACATGGGCTGCTCAACGTTCTCTGAGTACACCGTACTGCCTGAGATTTCACTGGCTAAAGTGAACAAAGAAGCCCCGCTTGAAGAAGTATGTCTACTTGGCTGTGGCGTAACAACGGGTATGGGCGCAGTGCTTAACACAGCCAAGGTTGAGAAAGGCGATACCGTCGCTATCTTCGGTCTTGGTGGTATCGGTTTGTCTGCAATCATTGGCGCTCGCATGGCTGGCGCAAGCAAAATCATTGGTGTAGACATCAACGAAAGCAAGTTCGAGCTTGCTCAGCAACTTGGCGCAACAGACGTGATTAACCCGCAGAAGTTTGATAAGCCAATTCAAGAAGTGATCATCGAGATGACTGACGGTGGTGTGGATTACTCTTTCGAGTGTATCGGTAACGTCAACGTAATGCGTCAAGCACTTGAGTGCTGCCACAAAGGTTGGGGTGAGTCTGTCATCATCGGTGTTGCCGGTGCAGGTCAAGAGATCTCTACTCGTCCATTCCAACTGGTTACTGGTCGCGTATGGCGTGGTAGTGCATTTGGTGGCGTTAAAGGCCGCAGTGAACTTCCAGAAATCGTAAATCGCTACATGGCAGGCGAGTTTGGACTACAAGAGTTCATCACGCACACTATGCCTCTGGAAAACATCAACGAAGCCTTCGATCTTATGCATAAAGGCGAAAGTATCCGTACCGTAATCCACTACTAATATCTGACTTAGGGCTCTGACATACAGAGCCCTATTTTCATTTAGGTTAATAGAATGACAATAGAAAACCTTAGCCAAGCAAAAGTGTTTGGTGGTTGGCACAAGCAATACCAACACAGCTCAAGTGTACTCAACTGCTCAATGCGCTTTGCGATTTATTTGCCACCGGAAGCAAGTGCCGACAATCCAGTCCCAGTACTCTATTGGCTATCAGGCTTAACCTGCACCGATGAGAACTTCATGCAGAAAGCGGGCGCGTTTCGCGCTGCCGCTAAGCTTGGTATTGCCATCGTCGCACCGGATACCAGCCTCGTGGAGAAGGGGTACCTGACGATCCAGAAGGTGCTTACGATTTTGGACTTGGTGCTGGCTTCTATGTTAATGCCACTCAAGCGCCTTGGAATCAGCATTACCAGATGTACAGCTACATCGTCGATGAACTGCCAATGCTGATCGAAGAGCATTTTCCTGTCACCAGCGTTCGTTCTATCTCTGGACATAGCATGGGTGGGCACGGTGCACTGACCATTGGTTTGAAGAACAGTGAGCGCTACCGCTCTATCTCTGCGTTTAGCCCAATCAGCAATCCAATGAACTGCCCTTGGGGACAAAAAGCGCTCAGTCATTACCTAGGTAACAATACTGAAGACTGGAAACAATACGACAGTGTTGAACTACTGCAAGCGGCACAAGCCACACTGCCTATCCTGGTCGATCAAGGTGAAGATGACGGCTTCTTGCAAGAGCAACTCAAACCTGAGTTACTGCTTGCCGCAGCCGAAAGCTCAAGCAGTGATGTGAAGCTACGTATGCAGCCTGGTTACGATCATAGTTACTTCTTTATCCAAAGCTTTATCGATGACCATTTACGCTTTCACGCTGGATTCTTAAAAGACTAGCACCCTGAAGCTGAAAACAAAAAGCCCGCCTAGGCAATCTGCCTGGCGGGCTTATTTATATCTTACGTTAGCTTACATAGTGTAAGTGTATGGCGCTTGGATACCTAGAGGAATACCTAGAGCCCAGTAAGCTAGCAAGAAGATAGTCCAACCAATCAGCATAGCGATTGAGAATGGCATCATTAGAGAAGCTAGTGTACCGATACCAGTAGACTTCACGTAGCGTTGGCAGTAAACCACAACCAGTGGGAAGAATACCATCAGTGGAGAGATGATGTTCGATACAGAGTCACCAACACGGTAAGCCGCTTGAGATAGCTCAGGAGAGATACCAACCGCCATTAGCATTGGAACTAGGATTGGACCAATCAGTGCCCACTTCGCTGATGCAGAGCCAACCAGTAGGTTAACAAATGCAGTCAGTAGAATCATACCAACGATAGTCGCCTGACCTGGCAGGTTCATCGCTTTCAGACCTTCAGCACCGTAAAGCGCTAGCATAGTACCGATGTTTGATTGACCAAACGCAGATAGGAACTGTGCACAGAAGAATGACATTACGATGTACGCGCCCATAGTAGACATTGTCGTACCCATCGCTTTAATTACATCGTCGCTGCTCTTGAACGTGCCAGATACACGGCCGTATACGTAGCCTGGGATGATAAACAGAATGAAGATCAGTGGAACGATCGACTGCATGATTGGTGCAGAGAACGCTGTGATCTCACCTTCTGGAGAACGCAGTGCTGATGTCTCTGGAATAAGTGCAGCTACAAGCAGTGCGATACCCGCCATCATTGACCAACCTGCCGCGCGGAACGCTTTAGATTCTGTCTCTGTGAACGTACCTAGATCTGGTGCTTCTTCAGCATCTTCATCAACAGGCGTGTTCGCAAGACGTGGTTCGATGATTTTCTCTGTCACGTACCAACCGATAGCAACGATAATCACTGATGATAAGCCAGTGAAGAAGATGTTTGCTAGTGGGTTAACGATGTATTCAGGGTCAAGAACCTGAGCAGAAGTTTGCGTGAAACCTGCTAGTAGTGGATCGATACCTGAAGGGATAAAGTTTGCAGAGAAACCACCTGATACACCAGCAAATGCTGCTGCGATACCCGCTAGTGGGTGACGACCCGCTGCGTGGAAAATGATACCGCCTAGTGGAATTACCAGAACGTAACCTGCATCCGCAGCTGTGTGCGATACGATCGCTACAAGAATCAGCATAGGCGTTAGCAGTTTCGCTGGCGTGAAGTTCAGCATCTTCTTAAGGCCAGTTGTGATGAAGCCTGAAGAGTCAGCAACACCTACACCTAGCATCGCAACCAATACGATACCCAGTGGCGCAAAGCCTGTGAACGTCGTTACCATGTTAGCAAGGAAGCTTGCTAGTGCTTCACCCGTTAGAAGGTTAGTCACTTCTAGAGGTGTGCCGGTACGTGGGTTAATCAGATCGAAACTGACATTAGACAAAAGTGCTGATGCAACCCAAACAATAACGAGTGCCCAGAAAAACAGGATAGCAGGATCTGGGATCTTGTTACCCGCTTTCTCAATAAAGTTTAAAAAGCGATCCATTCCAGTCGGCTTTGGAGCAGGCGCTTGATTAATCGATTGGTTACTCATGGTAACTCCGTGTGTGTGATGTTGTTATTTGTGAATCTCAAGGCAAGTTTCACTGTGACATAAAATCTGCGACACCATTCTATTTAAAAAAGATGAAAAGAGTAGATAATTCGGAACTTTTTCCATATTTGTAGACTTATTTTGCAAAATACGCCGATTAACATAACATTTAACCAACACTAAGATGCACAATTGCAAAACAATTATCTAACTAGCACGCAAAATACCCGATAATATAAAGATAGCTTATAAATTGAGCTCAATCTAAAGGGGAGAAGGGCTACAGAGGAGCGGAATGGGTAGGCTTGTGTCTGTATTAGCTTGTGATTCAGAGAATTAACAACCGAAGGCGTGTTTAAATAATTAACAAGTCGCGTCCAACATAAAGGGACACTTTCTCGACTAGTCAAACTCGCTATAGCGTGAGATCTGAGTTTAAAACTGAGGCGTCGCGATTCGCCCAATCGATCAACCCAATCGACATCCACTTGAACCGTTTTGACATTGCCGTCCATAGAGGTGGTGGGAACTTGCCACGCCACAATGTAAGGCGGGTGATTGTCAGAGCCAGCGACGATATCAATATCAAAATCAGCGACTGGCATATCTGAGGTTGTGCTATCTGCACCACGGGTTCGAAACCATTCAAGCTTTGCCTCTGCCAGACCCAGCGCTTGAATGCTGTGATACGCATAATCAGAGCGCTGCTCTATGTACGCCTGCATTTTCACTAAACCCAGAGCCCCGATGCCAACCAGACAGATGGCGATCATGACCTCAACAAGACTAAATCCACGCTGTTTAGAAATCACGCCAAGCTCCTTTTTTCCAGGTATAAGCACCTTTGAGGAAAGTTGGGCGATACCCAGCATTAAAGTTAAGATTCATATCACCCACCAGCGTTGACTTTCCGCCTTTAGTATCAATGACCAAACCTCCATTTGGTGTACTAGAGTAGAACTGAACTCCGACGGTATCACTTGTGATGTAAGGTTTATAAACGGTATTTGTGGTTTGCTTTTCTTGCCAGAAGCTCCGAATCGAAGATGCCACTGACGTATCCGTTGCATCTACTTTATGATAAACCAGACCATTAAAAGCGAATGAACCGAACAAAGCGAAGGCTCCGTTTTCAATAACTAGCATCTGTCCTTGTGTATCGCTTTCACTTACAGAACCCGATATTTCACAATTACCAACTAGCCATAGCCCACGCTTTTTCTCATCTGGAAAGTGATTAGATATCAGAGAGCTGCAGTCCGTACCATTTACCTCTTTCTTTACAAACATTTTAGTGTCGTCAGATATCGTCGTAACATTCTGTTCGCTTCCCGCCACCCCAAAAAGCTCTTTAAATAAGTCCATTTTTGTATCTGGTAGGAAGTCTTTGGCAAACTCAGGCGACTCCGTTGGTTTTGACGCATCTATAGATGCCACAATGCTATCTTTGCCTATTATTGTTATGTAATCACTGTGGCATCTTTTCTCGCCATTAACTGAGGATGTCGAGTAACCGTATTCTCGACCGCCAAAACCCTTTTGAGAGTCATACTTAAAAGTAAACGAATCAGAAAAACGTACGCTAGTACACTCGAACATATCTTCAGGCTGCCCAGCGACTTTAGCACCAACACTTGGGGTAATCGTGACAGTCCCTACCATCTCTAAATCGCCGCTGACTTGAATAGCGCCCTTTGGTTGGTTAACGCCGTTAGCCATTGTTCGAGTAAGTGAACTTGTATTTGATGTTGCAGTAAGAACGTAGTCAGTATCTTGCGAAACTGTTAATGAGACACTCCCTCGATTCGATATACAACCAGCGGTGAATTCTTCTGGTCGGTTTGACGCATCTTCAAGTACATCAATGCTTTTACCTGAAGATCGAAGGTACCCAAGCGTACACTCCAATAAACCATCCGCTTTCCAGTAGTTTTTGCGGGATTCTACCTCATTCTGAGCTCGCTTGATCTCGTAAAGCGAGGTCTTATAAGCCCCCATTGTCACCACAAGCGCAACAACCAGTAGTAAGCTTGTGGTCATTAAAGCAATAATGCCGCTCTGCTGTCTCATTGGCCGTTCCTCACCATGAACTGTCGCGTCAATGAACTGAATACACTAGGGTTACCTCTTAGCTCTGCATCGATGGTTAGATTGACATATTGGTGGGTGGCACTAGTACTCCCTACCGTATTCGTCACCAAAGAAAAATCGTTTACTTTAATAAGGTTAGGTTCAAAAATGGACGTGCAACCTGTTGAGTTAGAGAATGCGGTCGTTTTCGTTCCAGCCGAAATGCTCGTTTTAGCTCGGCAAATTGACAGTTTCCCAGCCTCTTCTGAGAACTGCCACACAACATTCTCAATCGGTGCTTCTCCCCTATCATCTCGATACGCATACTGCGCCACCGCCCCGCTCTGAGACACATAAATGGTAGTGCTCGCTCCAAAAGGCACCCAGCTGTTGCTTTCCTCACCATTGTAACCAGCACGGATCATGTCATTTTGGATGCGGCGCGCCGTCGTCGCGAGAGCTTGATTAAGCAGTAACAGTTGAGAGCGATCGGAGGCGTGGTTTTGCACCGATATGTACAAAGAACCCACAAGAGAAATCGCCATGATACCCGCCGCCGATGCCACCAGCATTTCGATGATAGTGATGCCTTTTTGACGTTTCATCCTAGCAACCCCTAACCCATATTCACCACCACTTTGACAAACTTGAACTCGACCTGACGCGGCATGACTGACGATCTTGGCAAACTTTTCACTGCGTGGGTAAGGTTTAATCGTGATATTGCCACCCACACGAGCTCCACCAGTGATATGATCAATTTTTAGCTGTTCACTATTGAAGTTCAGCTCAATGGTTGTGCCATCAAAAGGGGCACCAGACATTGTAAACAACCGCTTTACGTCGCTATCCGAGAGATTCCCTTTGTTTGCCACTACCGCTGTCCAGTTGCCATCTGAAGCCCCTTCCGGCAAGCCTTCAAAATGGATCCACAATGGTTCATTACGCAGTATCGCTTCCGCCTGTGTTTGAACAATTACGCCATAGAGTTCAAGAGCGGCACGTTCTACTTTGTTTGATTTGGAGACATCGGTAAACGTCGGTGCCATCGCCATCAGAACGATACCCGAAATCAGGACAGTGATGATCAATTCCAAAAATGTAAAGCCGCGAACCATTTCCCAAAATCCTATGAAATTGGTAACAAACAAACCTATCTACTTGCGTTAATCCTAGCAGCAGAGAACACTAGAAAAGTCTTTTAAAATAGTCGGTTGGATTGACTTAAAAAAATGAAATGCAAACAAGGCGGGAGTAGACAAAGAGGTTTGACGTTGATCGAATTGTTGATCACGTTAGCCATACTCGGCATTCTGACTTCCGTCGCCTACCCTAACTACACGCAGCAGTTGCGAGAAAGTCACCGAATGATCGCGTTGGGTGATTTACTGGAGATGCAATTGGAGCTCGAACGCACTTATAGCAGTGGCTACAACTTTGCTTCTGTGATTTCAGGCGGAAGTTGCACTGTGTGTGAGTCGCAGATCAACCGATATCAGTTTGAAGTAGTGAGCAGCGCTGGCGCCGCTTACACCATTAAGGCCATCGCACAAACGACAACCAGCCAATCTGACGATACTTGCCTTGGAACAGATAAAACCATGAGTTTGACCTCTAATGGCGATGTCGCTCCGCTGGAATGCTGGTAATGCAAATATCGTCACATAGAAAAACAATCGCCCGCGATAACCTTCGTCATCGCGGGCCGATTTCAACTCAGTTTAACGAGCACTTAGCTAGTTAAATCATCAAAAAACTTCTTCACACCATTGAAGAAACCTTCTGATTTTGGCTTATGCGTGTTTGCTGCTTCACCGCCACATGACTCTTCAAACTCATGCAGAAGCTCTTTTTGACGCGCGCTTAGCTTCACTGGCGTTTCTACCACAAGCTTCACGATTAGGTCGCCAACGCCGCCGCCACGAACGCCCTTCACGCCCTTACCGCGCATGCGGAACATACGGCCAGTTTGAGTCTCTTCTGGCACTTTAAGGCTTACACGACCATCAAGTGTCGGAACTTCAACTTCACCGCCCAATGCAGCTTGAGCAAAGCTTACTGGCACTTCACAGTACAGGTTGTTGCCTTCACGTTCAAAGATGTGGTGCTCTTTTACGTGTACTTGTACATACAAGTCACCTGCTGGTGCACCATGCTCTCCCGCTTCACCTTCGCCAGATAGACGAATGCGATCGCCTGTATCCACACCGGCAGGGATCTTGACGTTAAGAGTCTTAGTTTTCTGAGTGCGACCTTGACCATGACAGCTGTTACATGGGTCTTTAATGATCTTGCCGGTACCGCTACAGGTTGGACAGGTTTGCTGAACCGCAAAGAAGCCTTGGCGCATTTGAACTTGGCCATGACCATGACAGGTACCACACGTTTGCGGTGAAGAGCCTTTCTTCGAGCCAGAACCATCACAGGTCTCACACTCTACCAATGTAGGTACTTCAATCTCTTTTGAAATGCCACGAACCGCTTCTTCTAGCGTTAGCTCCATGTTGTAGCGCAAGTCTGCACCGCGCTGAGCACGATGCCACCGCCGCCACGACGACCGCCACCAAAGATATCACCGAATACGTCACCGAAAATATCACCGAAGTCAGCACCAGCGCCGCCGAAGCCGCCACCGCCCATGCCACCTTGTTCAAAGGCTGCGTGACCGTATTGGTCGTACGCCGCTTTTTTCTGAGGCTCGGTTAGGATCTCGTACGCTTCTTTTACTTCTTTAAACTTCTCAGCCGCCGTGTCATCACCTTGGTTTCTATCTGGGTGATACTTCATCGCAAGACGCTTATACGCCTTCTTGATGTCGCGTTCTGATGCGTCACGATCAACGCCTAATACTTCGTAAAAATCACGTTTTGACATATTGCTTGTTACCAATTACTTCGACAAACAGCCCGGCGCTGTTTGGGGATTGTATCGTTCTAGATAAGGATTTTGGTCC
>JYJJ01000051.1 GCA_003263775.1 Vibrio maritimus | reverse complement strand
TTGTTAAGTAGCAGCTAACTACCACTACACCCCAACAAAGCCACCGTAATCACTAAACTCAACCAAACCAAAATCGCCAAACGTTAGCTGTCTGCTTGAACAATTTGTTAGAGCCTCGTGCCCGACGTTGCTCTACTTACCTACCCATGTATACATGCAACATTCACCGCATATTGGTCAGGCCGAGAGCGTCTTTGATGATGAGTTTAAATGCCACAGGTCTTACAAAAGTAGTGTTTTGCCGTCATCGTGTGAAATTGATAAAGAGTTAAATTATTCAAACCTGATTTAACTTGAAGACGTGCTAACGGCACAGGCGTCATTTTGGAGTTTCGAATAGTGCAAATTGAACAGGAGCACCCGTATTGTTCCAGCTCCCCACTTTCACTTTGAAATTCAATTTGTACTGCACCACAGTGACAAGAGGCTTTAAAAGAGTACTCGTTGTTCAAAACTGCACCATATCCTTATGATTAACCTCAGAGGGGCTATAACGCCTTGCTAAGTAGCAGCTAACCACCACCGCACTCAAGCAAAGCCACCTTAATCACTGAACTCAACCAAACCAAAATCGCCAACTGTTAGCTGTCTGCTTGAGCAATTTGTTATGCGACGGTTATTCGGCAAACTGTTCGAGCGCTTCTCCTGCCAAGCGATAAATTGTCCACTCGTTTTGAGGCTCCGCTCCAATTGAGTTGTAAAAATCAATAGCTGGCTCATTCCAATCAAGGACACACCACTCAAAGCGTCCGCATTGACTCTTAACTGCTATTCTTGCTAAGTGTTTGAGTATGACTTTTCCCGCGCCTATGCCTCGATACTCAGGAGATACATAGAGGTCTTCGAGGTAAAGACCACGCCTACCAAGCCAAGTCGAGTAGTTATAGAAATATACCGCGAACCCGATAGGCTCACCGTTATACTCGCAAATCAGTGCCTTGGCTGTTGCCTCTTTTGAAAAAAGGCTAGATTCAATATCATTGATCGATGCTTTGACGTTCGCTTTTTGCTTTCTCGTATTCTGCAAGTTCATTGATGAAACGTAATATAGTATGTGAATCATCAACATCTGCATTTCTAATTTCTAACTTACTCAAAGCTACTCCTTTAGCTAAATAGTCGCATAACGCCTTGTTAAGTAGCAGCTAACTACCACTGCCCCAAACAAGACCACCGTAATCACTAAACCTAACCAGACCAAAATCGCCAAACGTTAGCTGTCTGCTTGAACAATTTGTTATATGCCTGTTTTCGAATAAACTGCAGTGCCACTCAACTCTCCTGACGGCAATCTTCGGTCATTACGTAAAACTCCCTCAAAAATATACCCACAACGCTCTGCTACCGCTCGACTTTTCAGGTTGTGTTCTGCAGCTTTTATTTCAACTCGGTTAGCGTTGAGCTCACTAAACGCATATGACTCTAATGCTTTCACGCTTCAGAAATGAAACCATTGCCAACACTTGAGCTACGCATCCAGTAACCTATTTCAAAGTACGGTATCGTTTTATCACGGATGATTAACCCTATTGCACCAAGAAAACGCTTTGTACTTTTTTCTATGATTGAATAACGCAACTCACCTTCAAAGTTTTCAAAGTTATTGATAGCTTGTTGTGTATTTTCTATTGATTCGGCTTCTGTTAGCGCGTTAGGAACCCAAGGAAGGTAGACAGCAAGTTCGTCTTGGCTTTCCAATATTGCTTCAAGCATCAGAGGTTGATGTTCCATTGAAGGTGGTAGTAGTTTAAGTCTGTTTGTTTCCATATTCTCCAAAATCCAATTAAGGCATATAACGCCTTGTTAAGCAGCAGCTAACTACCACTGCATTCAAACAAAACCACCGTAATCACTAAACTTAGCCAAACCAAAATCGCCAAACGTTAGCTGTCTGCTTGAACAATTTGTTATACCCAAATAGTTTAATTGGCTCTCATTCCTTGGTTTCGTTGGAATTAGTTTCTATTTTGGAAACGCCTTCAACACGTCGAACACCAAACGTCACGGTAGGGGCACCCCCATGCCAAGTTCAATGTCAGCAACTAAATAATTACTGCCTTTTGCCTTCAAGATCGCATTGACTCGTTCTTGTTTTTCGACAGCTTTAATTACCGTATCTGCGATTACCTCATCACTGCTAAAAGACGTAACCTTGTCTGCAACTTCTTTAGCCTTGTCAAAAATATTCATTAACATTTCCTTTATTTGGGGTGAGCTCAGCACGCGTATAACGCCTTGCTAAGTTGCAGCTAACGAACACAACACTCAAGCAAAGCCACGTAATCACTAAACTAAACCAAACCAAAATCGCCAAGCGTTAGCTGTCTGCTTGAGCAATTTGTTAGCTTTTTGCGTGTGATGCAGCCAGCGTTTACCACCAAGGTTTTAAAGAAACGTTCCAAAACCGAAGCCACCGCCGTACCCGATGCAGAAGCATTGAACGTTCAACCAATTTGCGGCCAAAGAGAACGACACTTAAAGGCAACTTAAGGCTCTTGCTCTGAAGCTGAAAACCAAGTGCACCATGCTAATAAATTGGTTCACGCTGCTTCAGCGAAAAAGAAACAGCACGTTCGATGTACCGATTTGGCACTGACGAGCAGGTGTAAAGCTAGAACGATGAACCCCTACTCCAATGAACTGAACCGAGAAAGCTAACGCCTTGTTAAGTAGCAGCTAAAAATCACTGACCCCAAACAAAGCCACCATAATCACTAAACTCAACCAAACCAAAACCGCCTACTGTTAGCTGTCTGCTTGAACAATTTGTTAGCCGTTCACTGCCCACCGAAAGTAAGGTCTATCACCGTCCATTCGCTCTATCTCTGCACCTAGTCTTTGGTAAAACATATGACCTTTTTTGTTGAACGGACTAGCTGTCCAAGCGATGTGAGACATTGACATACTTTTGGCATAAGCCATTAACTCTTGCATCAATGCTTCACCGTACCCATTTGACCTATGTTCAAGATCAACCAATAGGTCATCCAACCAAACAGATGGCTCACCTTTAAACGATGAGTAACGATAGTGGAAAAGAGCAAAACCTAATGCCTCCCCTTCAACTTCTAGAATCAAAGCATGTGCATACGGGACATGACCAAATAACGTACTCTCGATTTTGCCGATGGTTGTAGAGATCTCACCAGTAAAGCCTTTCATTGCGCGATCAAACTCGGCCTTGAGCTCTATAAATTCTAGTAACTTGGCAGAGTCTTCACTCGTTGCTTTCCTTACAATCACACATTTCTCCCTAAGTCGACGATGAACGCTAACGCCTTGTTAAGTAGCGGCTAACTACCACTGCACTCAAACAAGACCACCGTAATCACTAAACTCAACCAAACCAAAATCGCCGACTGTTAGCTGTCTGCTTGAACAATTTGTTATGTGTTTTTGCACCAACTTGCGATGTAAGTAGTTCAATTTCCTTCGCCACGTCTTTCATGCAGAATTGCCCTGTATGGTAAAAGAAGTACAAGAATTGTCGAGGATGCGGCTACTAATTTATTGCTAAGAATTGAAAAGACGAACTCGTCAAACCCGACTAACTCATTTATAGAAACGAACAAGCCAACGCCTAAAAACCCTGCCAGAATGAGCTTGATCCAATCCGTCTTGGTGCACCCCTCTAAACTTGCTCGCTGAAGCAATACGAATGATAGCAAGACAACCATGACGACCGTTGAATCAGTACTACCTAAATTGATTAACAGAATTGAAATGCACCATCCAACGCAGCCAATCAATGATAAGACCCTATCAAGCTTGCTCATATATCCTTTACTCGAATGTGATGTGACACATAACGCCCAATTAAGGGGTGAGCAACGCTAGCACCCAACCCAAAGCATTGTGCCATAAACACTAAAATTGAAGTAGAATCAAAAATGCCAAGCGTTGGGAATCCCTCTTAAATTGTTTGTTATGCACGAACTCACAGAAAGTGCTGATATTTCATTTTAAAGATACTTGGCCATTCACCTGTGTCTCGTCCAAACGTCTCTAGTACCTGTTCGAAGCCTTTTCGGTCTTCAATACTTTCACCTAGCGTTAACTGGCTTTGGTATTTCCCGAAAGCATCATCGCTTAATTTACCAAACCTTTCTTCGACCATTTTGACTTTTTCACGCTTTGCACACAGAGACAGCTTTGCGTACATTTTGTGAAGGGCAAGATTAAAGAACGCATCCTGAATTTCCGAACATTTATGGGAAAATATGGACTCATTGTCCTTTTTCAAGTTACGGATAATTACTTTTTCACAATAAGCTTCTACTTCCGAGTATCTTCCAGCTTTCTGAAAGTATGGGATGACTTTAATCAAGTCATCTCTACTAGCCTTTCCTCGCGAGTAGAATGAATCCAATACTTCAATTGCTTCGTTGAATTTTTTATCTTTAGCTAATGCGCTTGCTGTCTTTAATTCACTCATATTCAACTATTTCTCCTAGTGCATAACGCCTTGTTAAGTAGCAGCTAACTGCCACCACACTCAAACAAGACCACCGTAATCACTAAACTCAATTCAAGCCAAAATCGCCGACTGTTAGCTGTCTGCTTGAACAAATTGTTAGATTTCTTGGCACTTAACTCAGTGTTTTAGAAACTAATGCTGAGTCTAAATATGCTCTGACTTTTACTAGCTTGTGACTTTCAAACTCACACACCCAACAATACCTGTTATTAAATGCACTACCCGATTTAGTTGTAGAATCTGCGATAAGTTCAACAGCAGCAACCGAACCATCAAGCAAACACGAGAGAACCTTTAGACGTAGCGGTGATTCAAGGACTTCGTTTAATTTAGCAATCGTTCCAGAAATAAAATCCAATTTGGTCGTGTAAACGCCAGCGAGAGGATGAGTCCCTGTAACTTCCCAAATCACATCATCAGCAACGCTCTCGAAAAACACTTCAGGTCTACCACATTCAAGGTGGCTAAAGAGTTGGAGCACCCAATTTTTATCTATCATCGACAATCCTTTGAAACGCCATAACTCTAATGAAATCTAACGCCTTGCTAAGTTGCAGCTAACGGCCACGACACTCAAGCAAAGCCACCTTAATCACCGAACTCAACCAAACCAAAATCGCCGAATGTTAGCTGTCTGCTTGAGCAATTTGTTAGCTTTTTTCGTGTGATGCAGCCAGCGTTTGCCACCAAGGTTTTAAAGAAATGCTCGAAAACCAACGCCACCGACGCACCCAATGCAGAAGTATTGAACCTTCCATTAACTTGCGGCCAAAGATGGCGATACTTAAAGGCAACTCACGCTCTTGCGCCGAAGCTGACTACCAAGTGCACCATACTCGAAGTTGATTGACGCCCTTTCCAAGCAAAAGAAACAGCACGTGCGGGGTTGCGATTTGGCACTGACGAGCAGGTGTAAAGCTAGAACACTGAACCCACACACCACAATACTTAACCGAGAAAGCTAACGCCTTGTTAAGTAGCAGCTAACTACCACTAAACTCAAACAAGACCACCGTAATCACTAAACTCAACCAAACCAAAATCGCCAAACGTTAGCTGTCTACTTGAACAATTTGTTAGGCTACTTTCACGCACATAACTATGCCTGTTGACCAACAAAGCTTTGATACAACAAGATCATCTCGTTGTGATAAGTGAGCTATCAGCGCTCGAACCTTTCCATTGTGCTCTTCTGACCAATCCTCACGAATTTTCATATCGTCTATGATGTAAAAACCACCAATTTTGAGGCAAGCTAGAGTTTCATCTAGGTAGTAGTATTTGCCCGGCCAAGTATCGGCAAATATCAAATCGACCGACGATGGAGGAATCCGTTCAATAACATCCTCACCATTGGATAACACGATATCAATTCGTGGATCGTCTCCTAGATAACTACGAGCTATATCAATATTTTCTACCGAATTATCTACAGTTGTTAATTTCGAGTCTTCAGACATCCCATGTAATATCCATGATGTACAAAGACCTGTGCCAGTCCCTAGCTCTAACAAGTGCCCTGATTGCTTACTCGCCGCTAAAGCGGCTAAAAATGAACCTATCGGAAGTTCTGACAATTGCGGAAAGCCAATTGCGTGTGTGGCTTTCAATATTGCTTCATATTGTGTGGGATAAACTTCCACTGTCTCGTTCATATACTTTTCCTTGTAGCCTAACGCCTTGCTAAGTTGCAGCTAACGAACACAACAACCAAGCAAAGCCACGTAATCACTGAACTCAAACAAACCAAAATCGCCGAGCGTTAGCTGTCTGCTTGAGCAATTTGTTAGCTTTTTTCGTGTGATGCAGCCTGCGTTTGCCAGCAAGGCTTTAAAGAAACGCTCCAAAACCGAAGCCACCGCCGCACCCAATGCAGAAGCATTGAACCTTCAACCAATTTGCGGCCAAAGATAACGACACTTAAAGGCAACTCAAGGCTCTTGCGCTGAAGCTGACAACCAAGTGCACCATGCAAACAAGTTGATTGATGGCACTTCAACGAAAAAGAAACAGCACGCTTGATGTACCGATTTAGCACTGACGGTCAGGTGTAAAGCTAGAATGCTGAACCCACACACCACAATACTCAACCGAGAAAGCTAACATATATTAGTCCGCACCACGCGCCTATAACTCCCCACGCTACCGCCCCTGCCTCAGAACAGTAAAGCACCAATCTAGCATGAACATCCCATGTAATCAGTACCTTACGTTACCTATTAATGTGACACCACTCACGATAAGCAACATTATGCTTATATAGCTTTTAGCATACTCTAAAATCAAAGGTACTGTTTATTTATACATACCTTTATTTACTATGAAGTCACTCTATCTGTTACACATCTCGGAATATATGTACACCAGGCAGTACGCGAAACGAACCATTGAAGCGTATTTATATTGGATTAAACGATTCATCATTTTTCATGGAATGAAGCACCCTAGAGACATGGGATCTGAGGAAGTAGAGGCCTACCTTACCTTTCTGGCTACAAAGTTACACGTCGCTCCAAAAACACAAAAGCTAGCGTTAAATGCTCTTCACTTTCTGTATAAAGAGATACAAAAAACGCCCTTAGATAAAGAGCTGAAGTTTAAGCGTTCTGTCCAGGAAACAAAATTACCAGTAGTTTTAACCAAACAAGAAGTATCGCAGTTAATAAAATGCACTAATCCTAATTTTTCTTTGCCGATGCAGCTTATGTATGGTTCGGGGCTACGCGTAATGGAATGCGTTAGGTTGAGAGTTAACGATGTAGATTTTGATTATGGCGCTTTGCGCGTGTGGCAAGGGAAAGGCGCTAAGAACAGAGTGGTCACCCTAGCCAATGAGCTGCGTGGCTCACTAGAGGAGCAAATTAATCGGGCTAGAAGCTACTATCAGATGGATTATCGCACTCAAGGCTACGCTGGTGTCTATCTGCCGCATGCTTTAACAAGAAAATATCCTAATGCTCATCTTGATTTCGGTTGGCACTACTTATTTCCTTCAGCCAAGTTAAGTCATGACCCACGAAGTAACTTACTTCGAAGGCAGCATGTTCATTCTTCAACTTTACAAAGAGCGGTAAGAACCGCGGCGAAAAAGGCCAATTTACGTAAAGTGGTAACATGTCATACGCTACGACATTCGTTCGCGACACATCTATTGGAAAGCGGTGCTGATATTCGTACTGTTCAAGAACAGCTGGGTCATACCGACGTTAAAACAACGCAAATATACACGCACGTGCTAAACAGAGGGGCAAGCGGCGTGACTAGTCCATTATCCAGTATTCTATAGGCACAAAAAAGGAGAGCTTACGCTCCCCTTTTACATAGACCTAAACTGCTAATTAAAGAGCAGCTTTCGCTTTTTCAACTAGAACTGCGAATGCAGCTTTGTCGAATACCGCGATGTCAGCAAGGATCTTACGGTCGATCTCGATAGATGCTTTCTTAAGACCGTTGATGAAACGGCTGTAAGATAGACCATTTTGACGAGATGCCGCGTTGATACGTGCAATCCACAGTTGACGGAATTGACGTTTCTTGTTGCGACGGTCACGGTAAGCGTATTGACCAGCTTTAGTAACTGCTTGGAAAGCTACGCGGTAAACACGTGAACGTGCACCGTAGTAACCTTTAGCTTGTTTTAGAACTTTCTTATGACGTGCACGAGCTTGTACACCACGTTTTACGCGAGGCATTATGTCTCTCCTAAACTAAACGATTGATAAACTAAAAAGAATTAAGCGTATGGCATCATACGAACAACTGCAGCAACTTCACACTTAGGAAGAATTGCATTTGGACGTAGCTGACGCTTGTTCTTAGTAGTACGCTTAGTCAGAATGTGACGTTTTGTAGCGTGCTTAAATTTAATACCACCAGCAGTTTTCTTAAAACGCTTAGCAGCACCTTTGTTGGTTTTCATCTTAGGCATGATGAATAACTCCGCATTGTTGAGTTGTTAAACAATAGTAATTAGGGCGAACAAAACCCAGCCATTCGAGAACGGCTAGGTTTTCTTACTTGTAAAGCCGTTAATTACTTCTTCTTAGGGGCCAATACCATGATCATTTGGCGGCCTTCGATCTTAGTCGGGAAAGATTCTACTACAGCTAAATCTACAGTATCTTCTTTCAGACGGTTAAGAACGTCGACACCAATGTCTTGGTGAGCCATTTCGCGGCCACGGAAGCGAATTGTTACCTTCACTTTGTTGCCGTCTTCTAGGAAACGCGTCAGGTTGCGTAGTTTTACCTGATAGTCTCCAATATCAGTTCCAGGACGGAATTTTACTTCCTTAATCTGGATCTGCTTTTGCTTCTTCTTCTGCTCTTTCGCAGCTTTGCTCTTCTCGAAGAGGAACTTACCATAGTCCATCACACGACAAACTGGTGGCTCGGCGTTAGGCTGATCTCTACGAGATCCATACCAGCTTCTGCAGCTGCATCTAGTGCTTCTTGAATAGAAACAACACCAACAGATTCACCATCTGCACCTGTTAGACGAACTTCACGAACGCCACGAATTTCACCGTTTAAACGGTGCTGGTTTTGTTTGGCCGGTTGTTGGCCACGTCTTCCGCCTTTAATAGCTTATTCCTCCAGATTGAGCTTACGGCTTGAAACCTCGTCTTGGATGTATGAAATGAGGTCATCCACTTTAAATTTGCCGAGGTCTTTACCTTTGCGTGTACGTACTGCGATTTCGCCAGCTTCCATTTCTTGGTCGCCACAAACAAGCATGTACGGGATACGCTTCAAAGTATGTTCGCGGATTTTAAAGCCAATCTTCTCATTTCTCAAGTCCGCTTTGGCTCTAATTCCACTTTTTTGCAGTTTTTGTTGTTACTTCTTGAACATAATCAGACTGTTTGTCCGTGATATTCATGATAACAGCCTGTTCTGGCGACAACCACGTTGGGAAGAAGCCAGCGTATTCTTCGATAAGAATACCGATGAATCGCTCAAGAGAACCTAGAATTGCACGGTGAATCATAACAGGAACTTGACGTTCGTTGTTTTCATCCACGTAAGTTGCACCTAAACGACCCGGTAGGTTGAAGTCTAGCTGAACTGTACCACATTGCCATGCACGATCTAGGCAGTCATATAATGTGAATTCGATCTTAGGACCGTAGAACGCACCTTCGCCTTCTTGAATCTCGTATGGAATTTCCATTGCTTCAAGAGATTGTTTTAGTGCTTCTTCAGAGCGATCCCAAATTTCATCGCTACCAACACGCTTTTCAGGGCGAGTTGACAGTTTCACAACGATGTTATCAAAACCGAACGTGTTGTACGTATCGTAAACCATCTTGATGCAAGACGTTACTTCGTCTTGAATTTGGCTTTCAGTACAGAAGATGTGAGCATCATCCTGAGTAAAGCCACGTACACGCATAATACCGTGTAGTGCACCTGACGGTTCGTTACGGTGACATGAGCCAAACTCAGCCATACGTAGCGGCAGATCACGGTACGATTTTAGACCTTGGTTAAAGATCTGTACGTGACCTGGACAGTTCATTGGCTTAATTGCGTACTCACGGTTCTCAGAAGACGTCGTGAACATCGCATCTGCGTATTTGTCCCAGTGACCTGAACGTTCCCATAGAACGCGATCCATCATTAGTGGACCTTTTACTTCTTGGTAATCGTATTCAGTCAGTTTTTCACGAATGAATACTTCTAGATCACGGAATACAGACCAACCGTTGTGGTGCCAGAACACCATACCTGGTGCTTCTTGCTGCATGTGGAATAGATCCAACTGCTTACCAATTTTACGGTGGTCACGCTTCGCTGCTTCTTCTAGGCGAGTTAGGTGCGCCTTAAGAGCTTTTTTGTCGTGGAATGCAGTACCGTAGATACGTTGAAGCATCTTGTTGTCACTGTTACCACGCCAATATGCGCCAGCTACGTTCAGCAGTTTAAAGTGCTGACAGAAGCTCATGTTTGGCACGTGAGGGCCACGACACATATCGATGTATTCTTCGTGATGGTATAGGCCTGGACGGTCGTCTTTAGAAACGTTCTCGTCAAGGATTTCCATCTTGTATGTTTCGCCGCGACTTTCAAATGTGTCGCGCGCTTCCTGCCAGCTAACCTTTTTCTTGATAACTTGATACTTGGTTTTTGCTAGCTCTTTCATGCGCTTTTCGATTTTTTCCACGTCTTCCATTGTTAGAGACTGGTCTAAATCAACGTCATAGTAGAAACCGCTGTCGATCGTTGGACCGATCGCCATTTTGACGTCTGGATAAAGCTGCTTAATCGCGTGACCAAGCAAGTGAGCACATGAGTGACGAACGATCTCAAGACCATCTTCGTCTTTTACTGTGATGATTTCTAAGCTCGCGTCATTTTCGATCAGATCGCACGCATCAACACGCTCACCATCTACACGACCAGCGATGGTTGCTTTCGCAAGACCAGGGCCGATAGATAGAGCGACATCCGTAGTGGATACTGGGTTATCAAATTGACGTTGGCTACCGTCAGGAAGAGTAATTACAGGCATATAAAGTCCTATTACAGTGGTCTTGCACACCAAGCAAGACATGCTTTATTGTCTGGCAATTGAGTTGTTCATAATTGCCGCGTTTTCATATGAATGGTTGCCTTTTTTGATGCAAATACGGATGCACCATCCAAAGCAAGCGGCCATTTTAACCAATGCGTACAAAATAACAATCGTAATTTCATAAACTATGGAAGCGAGGGAAGAAGTTTGATAAGCCTAAAACTGGTCACACCGTCGTTTTCACTAACAGAAACGTCATCCATCAAAGCATTAAGAATGTAGAATCCGCGGCCCGACGTTGCCCAGCTTAGCGGATCGTCTAGATCCAGCTCTTGAAGCGGAGCACTCAACATTTCATTCATTACGTCAGATTCTAACGATAAGCCTTCATGGTTGATCGTTATCTCTATTTGTTTACGAGCAACACGGCAACCGACTTCAATCAATTTGCCGTCTTTCTCTTGATACCCATGCTCGTAAACATTATTCGCCAGCTCAACCACACACAGCTCAAGATCATTAATAACAGGTGTTTGAATGCCCTGCTGCCCCAAAATTCCAGAAGTGCAGCGGCGATCTCTCTTGACGCGTCAGTCGATGATTCAAACTTCTTAAGAAATCTAGTCATTGCCTTCCCCACTTCGACGCACGGCCAACAAACTGACATCATCGTCGAACTCTTGGCTCCCTATCATCGCTTTTACCCGCTCCATTACCAATGATGGTTTATCCTGCATCGCCGCTCCATGAGTAGAGGCAATCAAATTCTCTAACGTCTCTTCCCCAAGCATCTCATCATCTATCTGCGCTTCAGTAATGCCATCGGTATAGAACCAAACCTCTTCACCCTGCTCTAATACCAGAGTAGTCGACTCATACGTGGCAAAGTCAAACATGCCAATCACAAATCCACTCTCTCCTATTCTCTCAATCGAGTCTGACAACGCCCCCACTTTAATTAATGGCGGATGACCGGCAAAGGCAACATCTAGCTCACCGGTTTTTCTATCGAGTACCGCGTACACCATTGTGGCGTACAAACCATGGTTGTCATTGATGGTGTAAGTTCTATTGAGGGATGCCAAAACGTCACACGCCTTCCTTACTTGACGTTTTCCTTGTCGATCAGTGTACATGGTCGCGGAGTCGCCCTGTAAGGTATTTAAGGTATGGTGAATAGAAAAAGAAAGCAGTGCCGATGCAACGCCATGCCCAGAAACATCAAAAATATAGAAAGCGATATAACGGTCATTAAGCTCAATACAACCTAACATGTCACCGCCAATCGTCGCTGATGGTTGGTGAATATAGGCAAGTTCGATATCAGAATACGCTCTTTTGATGGGCAGCAGTTTACCGATCAAATCACTCGCAACCATGAGGTCGCTATTGATTTGTGCGTAGGCCGTATTGAGGGCATGGTTTTTCTCAACCAACTGATTATGCAAATCAAGCGTTCGAAATCCCGCTTTAATCCGGGCATCAAGTTCATCTACTGGCGTATTTTTAGCAACGAAATCATCAGCGCCAGCGTTAATACCGAGCGTTATCGACTTATGATCATCTTGAGAGGAAAGTAAGACAAAAAACAGATAGCGATTGTAGTCGTTAGACTTCACTGACTGGCAGAGTTCGACGCCGTCCATATTGGGCATCACCCAGTCACTGAGCACAAACTGAATATGCTCATGTTTTTCAAGCAGTGATAGCGCCTCTATACCATCACACGCCACCAGAATCTCATAGCCACGTTTTTCGAGTAACAAACGCAACCTTGCACGCATGACAGCATCGTCTTCGACCAGCAGAATCGAATACTTTCGCAAAGAAGAGACAGTACGGCTCGTTGAAATAACGCCACCTAAGTTTTAAAAGGCTGTTATTTCAAGAATAGTTGGCTCAAATAAAAAAACAACACCATGAATGAGTCATGATGTTGTTACTATCCAATATGTTAGCTGCGGCTAGAGCAATGTTATGACTGCAGAGCCAACAGATCTGGGCGCTTAGTGCACAAAGCAACGGTGCTTACTACGTTAAGCCCTTCTAGCTCACAGGCTTTAACGCATAAATCAATATTGCTATCACTAGCAACGACAACCACATTACGGCCGATTGAGCGCTCTAAAACTTGCTGTGCTGTTTCACAGTGTGATGCATTCACATCCATTGGTAGAGTACTTACCGCTGATTGACGAGATACACTCAAGTCGGCAATCGTGGCATCGCAGTACACATCCAAAAATGAGTAAGACTCACAAAACTCACGCTTAATTGCCGCGAACATTTCCAGTTCGTGCAATGAAGCTTGAGAAGAGAACACCACCACGCTATGAGCATTCATTGGCTCACCGACAACGGACACAGACGTAGGGAGAGAAAGCGCGTTGGCCATCATTGAAGTGCGAGATGCCTCCAATTGATCGGAAAAAGAAGAACCAACGAGAGAAGAACCGATTTGATACGTTTGCATAGCAACACCTATTTGTTGAGTGTGCCATCCATAGAGTTATGTACATCCTTTGATGGGGAAATAATAACAAAATTATATGATTAAATCCCTTCTCATTAACGCCCTACGTCACAACAATGTAACGCTGGGCGTCAAATTTACTTACGGTAACGAATATCTATAGTGCTCTTACATTAAACACATGCTCGACACCACTGATCGCCGATAACAACTCATCTGTCGGCTGATTCTCTATATCCAAAATGGTATAAGCCACTTCGTCACGGCTCTTGTTGAGCATATCCAACACGTTGATATTAAGATCGGCCAATAGAGAGAGCACCGTACCTAGCACCTTAGGGACATTGTCGTTGGCAAATGTGATCCTGTAGCCCTCGGCTCGCTCTAGGGTAATCTGGGGAAAGTTGACTGAGTTGCTAATGTTACCGTTCTCCAGAAAATCAATGAGCTGCATCGCACCCATCACAGCGCAGTTTTCTTCCGCTTCTGCCGTTGAGGCGCCAATGTGCGGCATCAGAATGACGCCTTCTCGCCCAATCAAAGATGGCGTTGGAAAGTCGGTCACATACTGCCCCACTTGACCGTTTTCAAGTGCGGTGATGACCGCATCAGTATCGACGATCTCTTTACGAGCAAAATTCAGTAGCACTAGGCCAGGTTTGGCCGCAGCCAGTAACTCACTGCTAATCAATCCGATAGTGGCAGGGAGCGCTGGAACATGTACGGTGACAAAATCACATTTGCTAATCAGTGATTGTAAGTTTTCAGCACGTTGAATACGACTTGATAAACGCCACGCTGCTTCTACGCTCAACGCAGAGTCAAACCCAATGACTTCCATGCCTAAATCAATCGCCGTATTCGCGACTGATGCGCCTATTGCACCTAGGCCAATAACTCCAAGTGTTTTACCTTTAATCTCAGAGCCAGAGAAGCGCTTTTTCTCTTTTTCTAACAGCTTATCCATCGCCGTAGCATCAGACAGTGCAGTAAGAGATTGAGAGTACTGCATGCCGCCGCAAACATCACGCGCAGAAAGCAGCAAGCCAGTTAATACTAATTCTTTAACGGCATTCGCATTCGCACCCGGAGTGTTAAACACCACAATGCCATTTTCGGTGCAAGCCTGAATCGGAATGTTATTCACCCCAGCCCCGCAGCGCGCTATGGCTTTAACACTGGAGCTATCGGTTCATCATGCAATTTTTGGCTTCTTAATAGAATCGCGTCTGGCGCACTAAACTCGCTCGAGACTTCGTAATTATCACGAGAAAACTTATCCAGTCCTTTGTTGGCAATCGCGTTGTAGGTCTTAATTTGTTTCATTATTGGTTCCACTTTAAGTTGAAAATCCTTTTCTACCATCAGTGCACTTTACTCGTCCCAATGCTGGCATTTTTATGTTGTGCCAGAGACAACAAAGCACCTGATAAGCAGGTGCTTTGTTCTTTACTTAGTGACTTCTGCGTAAGCCCAATCCAACCAAGGCAGCAATGCTTCGATATCCGCAGCCTCAACCGTGGCACCCGCCCAAATCCTTAAGCCGGCCGGTGCATCACGATACGCACCAATGTCATACGCGACTTGCTCTTCATCAAGCAGCTTAATCAGCGCCTTCACTTGTTCCTCTGTTGCATCTAGTGTCAAACACACGCTTGTGTTTGAACGTTGATCTGGATTTTTAGCTAAGAACTGAATCCAATCTCGTGATTCAACAAAGTTAGTCAATACTGCAAGGTTGGCCTGAGACTTCTCAATTGCCGCGTCTACACCACCGATACCATCGACCCAATCTAGCGCATCGATGTAATCCACAACACACAGCATAGAAGGCGTATTAATAGTGGCACCTTTGAAAATGCCTTCGATTAACTTGCCGCCTTTCGTCATGCGGAAGATCTTTGGCAAAGGCCATGAAGCGTATAGCTCTCCAGGCGTTCGACCGCTTTTGGACTCAACACAATCACGCCGTGACCACCCTCTCCACCTAACACTTTCTGCCAGCTGTAGGTCACAACATCGAGTTTTTCCCAAGGCATTGGCATTGCAAATACCGCTGACGTTGCATCACAAATCGTCAAACCTTCACGCTCATCACTAATCCAATCACCGTTAGGTACTTTTACGCCAGACGTAGTACCGTTCCAAGTGAACAAAGTGTCATGGCTTGGATTAGCTAAAGATAAATCTGGCAACTCCCCGTAATCGGCCAGATAGCTGTTCACATCATCTAACTTCAGCTGCTTAGTGATATCAGTTAACCAACCAGAACCAAATGATTCCCAGTGGAAAACATCGACTGGACGTGCACCTAGCATCGACCACATCACCATTTCCATCGCACCTGTATCAGAGCCTGCAACAATACCAACACGGTAGTCATCAGGAATGCCTAAAACTGATTTGGTTTTTGCGATAGATTCAGCCAGCACCGCTTTACCTAAAGATGAGCGGTGACTGCGACCTAGTGAGGCGGTATCTAAACTTGATAACTGATAACCAGGCGCTTGCTGCAAGGCCCAGATGAAAAATTGGGATTAGCGGGTTTAATTTGCGGTTTCATTTGGCTTCCTGCCTGTAACTAATTGAATAACTATTCAACACCTTGTCTGAAAAACAGCCGAAACGCAAGCCCACAAAAGGTAAAACACGATGCTACTAATGGTTTTTGGCCCATAAAAAAGCAGCACCCAAAGGCACTGCTTTCTACCATTTAGTTGAAAGTGGCAATTGCCTAGCCGACAACACCCACAGCGGCCTGCATAATGATACCGCAGATATAAGCGCCATACGTACCGAGCGCATAGCCTAATACAGCCATCAAGATACCCACTGGTGCAAGTGACGGGTGGAAAGCAGCTGCAACCACAGGCGCTGATGCTGCACCACCGACGTTTGCTTGGCTACCGACTGCCATAAAGAACAGCGGCGCTTTAATCAGCTTCGCAACGCCGATCATTAGCAGAGCGTGAATCGTCAGCCAAGTAATACCAATGAAGAAGTAACCTGGGTTATCAAGAATTGCTGTCACATCCATTTGCATACCAATGGTCGCAACAAGAATATAGATGAATGCCGAACCGATTTTTGATGCGCCAGCGTGCTCTAGAGTGCGCGCAGATTTAAACGTAGAAGCAATAAGTGCAAACGTAGTAACCAATACGATTAGCCAGAAGAAACCAGAAGTAAGACTGTATTTCTCAAGTTCTGGCGCATTGGTCGCAATCCAAGGCGCAATAATGTCCGCACCAAAGTGAGCCAAACCTGTTAGACCAAACGCGATAGCAACAACCTTCATCATATCCGTTGTTGTGATTGGACGAGAGTTCTCTTCCTCGTACTTCGCCACTGTCTCTTTAAGCTCATCAATGGATGTAGTGTCTGCTTTTAGCCACGCGTCCATTTTCTTCTGACGACCAGCCATAATCAGCAGGATTGCCATCCAAATGTTGGCACAGATAACGTCAACGGTGATCATTGCAGAGAACAACTGGTCACCCACACCAAATACTTCTTTCATCGCCGCTTGGTTAGCACCGCCACCAATCCATGAACCAGCAACGGTAGTAAGGCCGCGCCATACATCACCAGAAACAAGGTCAGGGTTGATGAAATCTAGAATTACAATCGCTGCAGGACCACCGATGATGATACCAAGCGTACCGGTCAAGAACATGATGACGGCTTTAGAACCTAGACCAAAAATCTTCTTCAGATCAGCAGAGACAATGAGCAGAACGAGTGCGCCAGGAAGAAGGTAGCGACTTGCAACGAAATACAAGTTAGACGCTGAGCCATCAATCAAACCAGTAGTATTGAGCAATGACGGCAGAAAATAACACAGCAACAGGCCAGGGATGACGGAATAGAATTTTTTCCATAAAGGGTTACTGCTGCTTTCAGTAATAAACACAGCGCCGAGGATAACGGCTAGTAAACCCATAATGACAGCATCATTAGCGATCATGTCGATAAATCTCCTTAACTGATGTCTTCTTGAAACAATTAGACACATTTTCGTAGTTGGCCGAGACTATACCGACAACGCTCGCCTGTCACAAATTTTAACAATCTTTACGCAATAAGCATGAATAGTTAACCAGTTATTACGCCAAGCAATACTTTACCCACAATGATAGTTTGTGAAAAACATTGTTCAAAAAAACGCCTCAATTAACTATTAATGTTTTCTTTCAGATAGTTAGCATAAACATCTGTAATTTTAACACCTTGATAACCCGCAAAATCAATAACAACCAAAAGATAATCAACCAAGTGCACCTGACTGCATCACTTTTGTTAAAGCGGTCAATTTGTGTACCCTCACACAATCACAATTGTTTGATCTAAGTCACATGTCGTAGTTAGGTTTTGCAACTTTTAAGTCAAATTTTACCCAATCCTACTTAGTAAGTTCCTCCTCTCGCACCCGTCTAAACACAAAAACTCTAAAGATTAACTTCAAACACTGGATCTTTATACAGTCACTACATATACTGTTTTTACATACAGTAATTCATGAGGTGTAGTTATGTTGCAAGAAAGACTAGAACGCATCAACGAGCTGCGTAAAAAAGCGATGGCCAATCCTGAATTCATGAAATCCGCGCAAGCTCATGCCGAAGCACTGGAAACTCAATATCACCCAGCGCAGCCAAAACGTAGTAAAAAGCCCAAAACCTTATCCGATATCTACCAAGGCTACGATTTCGGCATCTAAAACAAACGCTATTCGTTTTAAGTAAGGAGGGAAGCTGCCCTCCTTCTCACTCAAATCTCGCCGTACCCTCCTTGCTGTCAATATTGCAGGTCGTCTCACAAAACCTGGTCATAGTGGCTATTTGTATACAAAGTGAAGTATTATTGTCTTAACAAGGAACGAAAACTGTAGAGTGCTGTAATCCAATGGGAAACCTGAAAAACTCAGTCAATAAAGGTGTCAAAACCAAAGTCGCAGGACAGACACAAGACGACGTGGTCTATTGTCATATTTTCGATGCTATCCTCGAGCAGCGATTGCCGCCCGCCACCAAGCTCAGTGAAGAAGCGTTGGCCGAAATCTTTGGCGTTAGCAGAACCATTATCCGCCGTGCCTTACTAAGACTATCCATTGAGAAGGTTATTGACATCAAACCTAACCGAGGCGCGACTGTTTCAGCCCCTTCTGTAGAGGAAGCGAAACAGATATTCAAAGCGCGGGAAGTATTGGAAATCGCAATCATCGAACTGGCTGTAGCGAATGCAACCAAGTTACAAATAGATGAATGTCGAAAACTGGTAGAAGAAGAAAACCAAGCTTTTGCCCAAGACGATTACGGCAAAGGACTAAGGCTCTCTGGTGAGTTCCATATCAAACTAGCCGAAATGGCAGACAACGCTCCTCTATTAGCCTTCCAAAGAAGTGTCGTATCGCAGTCTTCTTTGCTTATTGCCATGTATGAAACCGGCAACCACTCAAATTGTTCTCAGGATGAACATAGTGAGTTGCTCAACGCAATTGAGACAGGCGATAAAGACAAAGCACTGTCTCTAATGGGTGAACACCTTGAGCATATTCGCTCTAAGCTCAACTTAGATGACAGCACCGCTTCTAATGACCTACATGTCGTGTTCTCAGATGTTTTGAAGAACAAAGCGAGCTAGCTTACCGCCTAAAACTAAACTGTAATGCCCAAAGTTAACTGGTCATCCTCACGCAAGTGAGGATCTCCTCACGCGCATAGCTCTCTCCAAACATTTACATACCTTGCCAGATCAGGTTTTCAACACGCTACAAAGATCCCCTTTTCCAAGGGGATTACGACACAGATGCCAAAAATTCAGACATGTTTCCACAATGATTTTTTGTATCAGATAAGCCAACGCACAGCTCTAAATATCTCCCTTCAAACCAACAACCTAGCCCCTATTTCCAATTTGACCTCGATCTCAACCCATTAGAAATGTTGCTAACTTGTAAATTAATAGTTGACCTTGTGGTCAATTTAGCCAATTATTGACCCGAAGGTCAGAAAAAATAATTTCAAGAATATACTGTACAAGGAGGTCTCTTGATTACCTTTTTACTCAATCAAGAAATCAGACAGGAAGTAAATGTCTCCCCAAACATGACGGTGCTGAACTATCTGCGCACCCATGTGAATAAAACAGGCACCAAGGAAGGGTGCGGTTCTGGTGATTGCGGCGCATGTACCGTGGTACTCGGTGAGCTCGTCGATGGTAAGCTCGAGTATCGCAGCGTTAACTCCTGCCTCACTTTCATTTCTGCTCTTCATGGCAAGCAACTTATCACGGTAGAAGATCTGCAAGCCCGTGATAAGTCACTTCACCCAGTTCAACAAGCCATTGTCGACTTTCACGGTTCTCAGTGCGGCTACTGTACGCCTGGATTCATCATGTCGATGTTCGCACTTACAAAGAACAAGCCGAATGCTAACAAAGCCGATGTGATGGAGTCACTGGCGGGCAATCTCTGCCGTTGTACAGGATATCGACCTATCGTAGATTCTGCTTTGTCACTGTGTTCAGAAGAGCAAATCGTTGACCAGTTTTCGGAGCTTGAACGAGCGACATCGCTAAGCTAGAAAAAATCCAAAATGAAGAAGCGAGTCTGCGTCTTGGACACCTCACCGCGTTCTCTCCAAAAACCACAGACGAACTCGCCAAGCTCTACAACGCACACCCACAAGCCAAGTTGGTTGCTGGCGGAACAGATTTAGCACTCGAAGTCACTCAGTTTCATCGCGAGATAGAAACGCTCATCAGCGTGAACCTTGTGGAAGAGATGAAAGTCTGTGAAGAGACAGAAGACAGCATAGTGATTGGCGCAAACCTGCCAATCAGCGATGCCTATACACTACTAAACAAGCACTACCCCGACTTTGGTGAGCTGTTGCACCGCTTCGCCTCTTTGCAGGTTAGAAATCAAGGTACCATAGGTGGCAATATTGCTAACGCCTCTCCTATCGGTGACACACCGCCTCTGCTCATCGCTCTTGATGCAAAAATCCAACTACGTTGCGGTGATGAAACACGCGTTATACCTATTGAGGACTACTTCATTAGCTACAAAGTCACAGCGCAGCAGCCTAGCGAGTTCATTGAAAAGATCGTTATACCTAAACCATCATCAAGCACATTCCGCGCTTATAAACTCTCGAAACGTCTCGATGACGACATATCTGCAGTTTGCGGTGCTTTCAGTATTGAAGTGAAAGATAACCATGTAGTGAGTGCTCGTATCGCCTTTGGCGGCATGGCTGCAACACCTAAACGAGCAATATCTTGTGAACAGACATTAGTCGGACAGCCTTGGAATGAAGAGACTATTGGAAGGGCAATGGAGGCACTGAGTAACGACTTTGAGCCTCTATCGGATTTTCGCGCAAGCCAAACTTACCGAAGCCTCACCGCCGCCAATATGCTCAAACGCTATTACATTGAAACCAATAACACCAACAACCTGATTGAAACGAGGGTAACATCTTATGTCTAATGTGAATCACCAGCAGCTGACTCACGAAGAGATGGTTGCTATCGTCAAACAAGATCTTAAAACAGGTGTTGGTCAGAGTGTTAAGCACGATAGCGCACCAAAACAAGTGACGGGCGAGGCTGTCTACATCGATGACAGACTTGAGTTCCCAAACCAGCTTCATGTCTACGCACTACTGAGCACACAAGCACACGCAAAAATCACTAAGATAGATGTCTCTCCTTGTTATGACTTCGCTGGCGTTGCTATCGCGATTACGTCTAAAGACGTGCCAGGACAGCTTGATATTGGCGCTATCCTTCCAGGTGATCCTCTGCTTGCCGATGGCATCGTCGAGTACTATGGTCAGCCAGTCATCGCAGTGGCGGCGAGCGATCTCGAAACTGCAAGAAAAGCAGCGCACGCAGCAATCGTTGAATACGAACCGCTACCTGCCATTCTGGATGTCAAAGAAGCACTAGCGAAAAAACATTTCGTGACGGAGAGCCACCAGCAAAAGCGCGGTGACTCAGCCAAAGCCCTTGCCAACGCCAAACACGTCATCGAGGGTGAAATCGAAATTGGCGGTCAAGAACACTTCTATCTCGAAACACAAGTTAGCAGCGTGATGCCAACCGAAGACGGCGGCATGATTGTTTATACCTCCACACAAAACCCAACAGAAGTGCAAAAGCTGGTCTCTGAAGTACTCGGAGTTGCAATGCACAAAGTGGTGATCGACATGCGCCGTATGGGCGGTGGTTTTGGTGGTAAAGAAACACAAGCGGCCGCGCCTGCTTGTATGGCGGCAGTGATCGCTCATTTGACAGGTCGACCAACCAAGATGCGACTGCTTCGTAATGAAGATATGACCATGACCGGTAAACGTCACCCATTCTACAACCAATATAAGATTGGGTTTGATGATAACGGTGTGATTCAAGGTGCCGATATTGTTGTCGCCGGTAACTGTGGCTACTCGCCAGATCTGTCGAGCTCGATTGTCGACCGTGCCATGTTCCACTCTGACAATGCTTATTACTTAGGTGATGCGACCGTTACCGGACACCGCTGCAAAACCAATACGGCGTCGAACACAGCTTACCGTGGTTTTGGTGGTCCTCAGGGGATGATGACCATTGAACACATCATGGATGAGATCGCACGCTACCTAAACAAAGATCCGTTAGAAGTCCGTAAAGCCAACTACTACGGCGAAGAAGGTCGAAACGTTACTCACTATTATCAAACCGTAGAAGATAACTTCCTTCCTGAAATCACTGAGCAGTTAGAGCAGAGCAGTGATTACCACGCAAGACGTAAAGAGATCGCTGAGTTCAACAAAAACAGTCCAATTTTGAAAAAAGGCTTGTCTATCACACCCGTCAAATTTGGTATCTCGTTTACCGCCACCTTCCTAAACCAAGCAGGCGCACTTATTCATATCTATACCGATGGCAGTATTCACCTAAACCACGGTGGTACTGAGATGGGGCAAGGTCTGAATATCAAAGTAGCGCAAATCGTTGCAGAGGAGTTTCAAGTAGATGTTGACCGTATCCAAATCACCGCTACCAACACCGACAAGGTGCCGAACACCTCGCCCACGGCGGCCTCATCGGGCGCCGACCTCAACGGTAAAGCCGCACAAAACGCAGCAATAACCATCAAACAGCGTCTGATTGAGTTTGCTTCTTCTCATTTTAAAGTCACCCCTGAAGAAGTTCTGTTTAAAAATGGCATGGTACAAATTCGTGAGCAGATCATGACATTTGCCGACTTTGCACAACTAGCGTGGATGAACCAAATTTCGCTATCGAGCACAGGTTTTTATCGCACGCCTAAAATTTACTATGACCATGAAAAAGCACGTGGTCGCCCGTTCTATTACTACGCTTACGGCGCATCGTGTTCAGAAGTCATCATCGATACCCTCACTGGTGAATACAAAATCTTGCGCGTGGATATCTTGCATGATGTAGGTGCATCGCTTAACCCTGCCATCGACATTGGTCAGGTAGAAGGTGGCTTCGTTCAAGGTGTGGGGTGGTTGACAACCGAAGAACTCGTCTGGAATGAGCAAGGACGTTTGATGACCAATGGTCCTGCAAGCTACAAGATCCCAGCTATTGCTGACATGCCTATTGATTTTAGAACGCATCTTCTCGAAAACCGAAGTAACCCTGAAGACACCGTGTTCAACTCCAAAGCTGTAGGCGAACCGCCTTTCATGCTGGGAATGTCGGTATGGAGCGCGTTAAAAGACGCTATCTCATATGTCGCCGTTGATGGTGCGATTCCAAAACTTGATACCCCAGCAACACCAGAGCGTGTGTTAATGGCGGTACAGGCCGTAACACAAGGACAAAGCGTTAGCGCGGCATCCTTCACGGAAACCAATTAACAGGAGGTCACTATGTTTAAGGATAACTGGATTCATGAGCTTGCTAGGCTCGAAGAACAACACGAACCTTGTGTCATGGTGACCGTACTTGAAGATCGCGGCTCCGTGCCGCGAGATGCGGGTACAAAAATGCTCGTAACTCGCGATAACATCATCGCGACCATTGGAGGCGGTCATTTAGAGCATGTCGCCTCTAAAATGGCACGAGAAATGCTTCTTTCTGGAGAGCAAAGCCTCAAAGTAGAAAGGTTTAATTTGGGTGCTCGATTAGGTCAATGCTGCGGTGGTATGGCTACACTCAGCTTTGAACCCATTGGCACTTCGCAAAAGCATTTGGTACTTTTTGGTGCAGGTCATGTGGCAAAAGCACTGGTTCATATTGTCGCTACCCTGCCCTTTAGAGTAACGTGGATTGATGAGCGAGAGGCTGAGTTTCCGGAAACCTTGCCGCAAGGTGTCAACAAGCTCGTGAGCGACGATCCAGTGGGCGAAATCGCGCAGATGCCACCAAACAGCTATTACCTAGTGATGACTCACAATCATCAACTCGACTTCGATCTGGCAAAAGCGGTTATCAAGCGCGGCGACAGCGCTTATTTTGGAATGATTGGCTCACTGACTAAGCGTAAGAAGTTTGACTTCCGTTTAGCACAACGTGGCTTTAATCAAGATGAGATCAACACCATGACCTGCCCGATAGGTATCGGAGCTGTCACTGGAAAGCACCCTGCAGAGATCGCCGTCTCTGTAGCTGGCGAACTGATTTCGCACTATCAAGGTAACCCCATAGAGCAAAAGCGCCCAGCGCACACTCGCCAAGAGTTAGACCAAGCAGCTAAAAAGCCGCGAAAGGATTAAAAATTATAATACTGCCAGAAATTTCGGGCGGAGAAAGGAAGTGTCATGACAACACAACGCAAGGCCTACCGTGCCAGCATTTTACATAGCATTGCTGACCCTAAGGATGTGGGGCTGGAAAACTCATACCAATTTTTTGAAGACGGCATGATCGTTGTAGAAAACGGTCACATCGTCGACATCGGCAACGCAACCGACATATTGGCTAGACACACAAAGCCAATGAAGATTAAGACATACAAAGATAAGCTCATCACCTCCGGCTTTATTGATACGCATATCCACTACCCGCAGACAGGAATGATCGCCTCCTATGGGGAACAGCTTTTAGATTGGCTGGAAAACTACACCTTCCCAGAAGAACGTCGTTTTAAGAACCCTATTTACGCACTTAAAGTCGCCAAACTTTTCTTAGACGAACTCGCAAGTAACGGTACGACCACAGCGTTAGTCTTTGGCACCGTACACAAAGAATCCGTCGACGTGTTCTTTGGTGAGGCAGAGAGACGTAACCTTCGTATGATTTGCGGCAAAGTATTGATGGACCGAAACGCGCCTGACTACTTAACCGACACTCCAGAGTCAGGCTACCAAGCCTCTAAGGAGCTTATCGAGAAATGGCATAATCGAGGCAGGCTTCACTACGCTGTCACACCAAGATTCGCTCCTACTAGTACTCCAGAGCAGCTAGCAATGGTGGGTAAACTTCTCGAGGAATACCCAGATGTTTATATGCATACCCACCTCTCTGAGAACAAAAAGGAGATCGAGTGGGTTCTCGATCTATTCCCGGAGCGAGAAAGCTATCTAGACGTTTACGATCACTACGGTCTGCTTCATAAACGCTCGGTATTCGCCCATGGCATTCATCTTTCAGATTGTGAATGCAACGTCTAGCCGACACGGAATCTGCTATTGCCTTCTGCCCTACATCCAATTTGTTTCTCGGCTCCGGTTTATTCAAACTCAATAAAATGGAAGACAAAGGGATCAGAGTCGGTATGGGAACCGACGTAGGCGCAGGAACAAGCTTCTCTATATTACAAACCATGAGTGAAGCCTATAAGATCATGCAGTTGCAACAAGAAAAACTGCACCCTATTAAATCTTTATATCTCGCAACACTCGGTGGCGCGAAAGCCCTGCACCTTGAGGAAAAAATCGGTAACTTAGAAGTAGGCAAAGAAGCAGATTTCGTCGTTCTCGATTTGCATGCTACACAGTTAATGCGCTTCAGAATGAACCAAGCAACGACTCTGGAAGAAAAGCTTTTTGTATTGATGAGCCTTGGCGACGACCGAACCGTTTGTGAGACGTATATCTATGGCGACCTAGCGTATGACGCGAAAGGTGAACGTTCCAAGCGATTGGTAAGTTAAAGGTAGACAACTGCACTACAACAAACAATCTTCCCATCACTAGCGCCTTGCCTGCACAGGCAAGGCGCTTTTTAAGCGCGCACCACACCTCAATCACTACTCCAAATCCGAAAAACAAACTTTTTTAAACTTTTTTCGAATATGAACGAATTCTGAATATTCATTTCAACGTTAGTTAATCTAGACAAGCGCATACTGACATCGTCAACTAAACAAAGATGTCCAAATTGAGGTTATTATGAAAAAAGTTATCATCGCTACAGCACTAATCCTAACGTCTGGTTTCGCAGCAGCTAAATCTATGCCTGCTCAAGGCGGTTTTAACGGACCTGTTCTTGGTGCACAAACGACTGTAGCTCAAGCACTAGAAGCAAAAGACGACACTGCCGTTCAAATTACTGGCAACATTACCCAATCTATTGGTGATGAAGAGTATCAATTCACCGACGGTCAAAACACTATTGTGATTGAAATCGATAACGATGACTGGCGCGGTGTTGATGTAACACCAAACGACAAAGTGATTATTTCTGGTCGTGTAGACAAAGATGCATTTGAAGACGCTAAAATTGATGTAAAACGTGTTGCTATCGCAGGCTAGTCATTACTAAAGTTCAACTGTCTTTACTGGGGTGATAAGCAACCAAAATCACCCCAAGTACTATCAATATCGCCCCACCGATCCGCTGGGGCGATAGTTCTATTTTGGGATAACCCAAAAGCCCATACTGATCATAAATAAGTGACGCCGTCACTTGTCCGCATACAATCGCAATGGCCAGCGCCAACGCACCCAACTTAGGCGCTAGATAAATGGACATTGCAATATTAAACGCCCCTAAAAAACCCCCAAGCCAAGCCCACCATGGCAGGTTTTTAAGTGTTCCATTTGGAAACCACGGTTTTCCCTCTAACATCACCAAGGTGCCTAGCACTAAAGTACCGATCACAAATGAGATAAACGCAGCCTGAAGCGGCGATCCCAAACCGGTGCGTAGCTGTGCATTGACACCCGCTTGTGACGCTAACGTCGTACCCACCACCACACTGAGCAAAATAAGAATCACACCCGTAAAATTTGCCACTGTTTATTTCCTTATCACTGCACTCTTTCAAGCGTAGCACTTCATTCCCAACTATTTTCCTGTACAGTAATACGAGTACACTTTAGATATAAGGACAGAGTATGAGCAAAAAGGTATTTGCAGTCATTGGGACAGGTGCCATTGGCGGCTATTATGGAGCTAGATTGCACCATGGAGGCCGCGATGTGCATTTCCTATTCAATAGCGACTACCAACATGTCGTTGATAGCGGATTAAAAGTGGACTCTCACTACGGTGACTACTCCATCACTGCCGCCGAACTCAACGCCTACAACAACGCTGCAAACATGCCCAAAGCCGATGTCATACTTGTCGCACTTAAAACCACACAAAACCACCTGTTAGAAACCCTTATTCGTCCATTGCTAAAACCAGATACCTTAGTGATGCTTCTGCAAAATGGCATTGGTGCAGAACAAGAAGTCGCAAAAGCGTTTGACCTTTCCTATGTGGGCGGCGGTTTATGTTTTATATGCTCTAACAAAGTCGCACCGGGGCACATCGACCACATAGATTATGGCCGTATTACCGTCGGTGTTTACGGTGAGGATGGAATGGAACCGCTAGAGTCATTTGCGCGTGACCTAACCAGTAGTGGTGTTGAAGTGGATATCGACCCTAAGATCGTTGATGCTCGTTGGAAGAAGCTTCTCTGGAACGTACCCTTTAATGGTTTATCAACCGTCCTCGATTCCGACACCGCACAAATAATGGATTGCCCAGAGTTGGTCCATCTATCTAGAGACATCATGATAGAAGTACAGCAAGCCGCTCAAACTACCGATACTGAAATCCCAACCTCACTCATCGACACTATGCTAGGCAATACTGCCAAAATGAAGCCGTATTTAACCAGTATGTTGTTAGACAGGCGCAATGGCCGCGAGCTTGAGCTGCAATATATGTACAAGAATGCGATTGAACTTGCGAAAAAAAATGGTGTGTCTATGCCGAAAACATCAACGCTCTACCAGCAATTATGCTTTTTAGATCGACAAGATTCATAGCTGCGATATCAATCTAAATATCTAACCCAACGCTCAAATTGTACTCTTCAATAACTGAAGTGGCCCAGCTCATTCAACCTTTTGTTGTTAAATGAAGCTCGCCACTTCTCAAACTGGCAAATACATCAACACTAGTCTGGATTATCTAATGAGTACTCAAGTGGCCTCGGCGGAAATGCACTTGTCGATTGCTTTTCTATCCAATCTTTTATCCACTTTTTGCGCGCCTCTTCATCGTACTGCTTCCATATTTCAGCTGTCGATTTGTCTACTTTAGGTTCAATCGATTCCTTCTCCACAACCCAAGGAGCATCGGAGAAATAGTTGTTCGCTAAGTAACTGCTTTCTCGTAGCGACGAGAGGTAAACCGCTCGGTTGAGGCCATTCTTGTAGTCTTCACCTCCCACCAGTCCCACCTGCTCAAGATGACAAATTGAGAGTGCTACATTGCCTTTGTTAGTGATAACGGGGCCAAAAGGTCGCAGACCTTTCACAGTCACACCTGTTGGCGCGACATACTCAAGATCAAACTTCATGCAATACACGGTATACGACTTGTCTTTTTCCAGATCATTGTCACGCTTAAGCTTTGCCGCCGCTTCTTCTGTAAAAGCCTTCATTTGGCTAAGTTCCCTTTGGAACTTGCTCGATTGAGTTCGATTTAACTGCCACTGCTCATTTTCGTAAGTAAACTCACCAACGTGGTACATCTCTGTATGGTACTTTGGACTCAAAGCAGGGTCTTTGCCTGAGCTGTCCAATTGCATCTGCATAGCCATACTCACGCTATCCCACTTCATGTTCAGCGACTCATACAGCGCTCGTTCATGATTCTCTCCCAATACCATCATATAAACACTGGCAGGGTCTTGTTTACCTTTATTCCCCCATGAGAATCCGTGACGCCACAACACAGGAGGATCAGAAAAAATACCGTCTTCCTCAAAAAAGTGTCGACCAGCAGACTTGATCTCAAACGCATAGACTTGCTCTTTGATCCCATGAAGCAAAGGAATGGAGTTCTGATCAGCCTTGTCTGTCACCAAGGTAAAGCTTTCTACTAATAGGTCTTTCTCTCTCAGCAGCAGCGCCTGTTCACCCATATAGGTATCGAGCAACACCGATCTCGCTTCGGTATAGAAGCCACCTATCGCGAGTTCATCTTTCGCATCGGAAAAGTCTTCGCCCATCTGGTAGCTCAATGGAAGGTTGAAACGGCTGTCACCGCCCTCGTTACGTACGACTAAGCAATACTTCATATCGCTAAAGCCCCCGCCTAGTACGTACCGTTTAAACGAGTCGGTCTCTGTAAAATACGGATCGCCACTGCTTGCTATTTCAGGGCTTATCTTGGCAACGGATGCAATCACGCTGTGATAAGCGAGTCTTGCCTCTGAGGTGATCGGTTTTAAACCATCGATCATCACATCGCCAAACCGATAAGCGGGACAGTGTTCGATAGCGATCAGCGTCTCTGCACCTTGCTTTGCATAAAACGCCTTTAGGTCACCACTTGGGTCGGCTTCAAAGGCATCAAGCTTCATGGGAAGCATCCAATCGGAAAAGGCAGGGCCTTGAATATTTCTTCCATCGATACGATCGTAACCAATCGTCACAGGCTGGGCATACTTATGCGCTTTATTCAGAACCAATTGGACTTTGACTTTATCAAACGGACCAAGACGACCACTGTCTGATGTTTTAATCCACTCGTCATAGGTCTTCCATGATGGATTGTCAGACTCATGATAACGTGCAGACTGAACTAAGATCCGACAAAAACCTATGGCGTTTTTATCCAGTTCCTGACTCTGTGGGTTAAAGTACTGGGTAAAGTTATCGAACATGGTCTCATCTGGGTGATCAAACAACATGGTCTGAACGGGGAAAACTCGATTAAAGGCGCCAGAGGCTTTAAAATTTTCAGACATTGTTTTTGAATAATAACCATGAGTTGAACCGCTGGTAGTTGGCGTAGGCCAATATTGCGCTCCCTTAGGCATCTTATTTATACGTTCGTCATAGTATTCCTGCAAACAACGGTTCTTCCAGTTGGCTGCGAGCGTGCTCCCTTTGATTGTTTTAACTGACCAATCATCGTTAAGTACGTAACTCTCAATATAGCCCTTAACCTTGTAGCGCTTCACATAATAGCTCAATGGGTGTGAGTTCTTACGCGCCTCCATGCCAAGATCAGCCAAAAGCAAAATCAAACCATTCATCGCCAACGCACGAAGCTCATAGCGTTTAAGTAGCTCTTGTCTCGCCTCCTCACTCTCTAAGTGTTGTGTTAGCTCTTGGTACGCGTCCACCTCAATTTCTAGCGCGGTGTTGGTTTTGCGTAACTTATTCAGAAGTTCGATATGGATGTTAGAAAGCCGCTCAAGCTCTCGCTTAACATCCTGCATTTTCTCAAGATCACCTAAGTAGGAGTCGAGTAACGCATGGTCAATGAGTTTGACTGCTGAGGTGAGTGCTTTCGTCGACTCTTTGGCCAGCAAATACCCTCTTGCATAAGGGGCAATCACAGGAATGTAAGAAGCAACATCGACGACACTTTCGAACACTGCCTTGCGAAGTTCCGCTTCAAGCTTGTCCTCTTTGCTCATTGCTTTTTCCAGAGCCAAACGCGAACGTTCCATCGCTTTTGAGCCAAAACGACTGGCATTAAAAATGACACTGAGGGACTGAAGATAGATACGAATTTCTACTCGACGGTTTTGCCTCAGGTTTGGGTTGTGTCGATCGACTTTTTCTCCCTTTTTAGGGACGTAAAGCGGCTTCGATTCACCAAACACAGAAATTTTTATCCGGTCTTCAAAGAGGGTTGATTTCGAAGTCAGTATTTCCTTCGCTCTTTTGGCTCGCTCTTCCGCTACTTGCATGTTTTTTTCTTCGGTATCCACTTGGCAAGCGTGGCTTCAATTTCCACCACCAAGTTTGATTCCGTTTTAAGCAGGTCATCCAGCGTCGCCGTCAACTCTTCAAGGACATGTTGATTTTGCTTTAACTCAATCTCTGTCGCATTGAAGTCATAAACAATGCGAATACCGCCACCGCGAGCGTCGTTAACAAAGTTGGCCGAGATCTCCCCGCCCGATGCCTCTCTTGCTTTTTGCAGCGCTTTGTCCAGCATTTCAGGCTGATATTGGGCATTGGTTTTCCACACTGGGATTTGTGCTAAGTAGTCCTCTGCAACTTCGTGGGTTCTGGTTTCCTTTTTCTCGGTGTCCTTTTCACTCTTCATGTAAGCTTGGGCTGTATTTTTAAGAGCGATTCCCGACACCACAGTGCCAATTGCGCCAAAACCTACTGACGCGCCTTGACTAAACCAAGCATCCGCCACTCGCCCCGCCACGATACGGCGATTGCCCATGTGGGCCTCCAGAGCCGTTGAAAGTGTAGTGCTCAACGCTTTGGACTTGTCGAATATTTTGGCACGGAACAGGTGACTAAAGCCTACTTTGGCAAGGGTTGGGTTTTGGAGATTTTTAACCGCTTGCAGCGCTTCTTTGGTGCTGTAAATACCGTAGTACAGTTCTCCAGCGGCGTGCATTGCCTCAGGCATGTCCGATTTCACCGCATCCCAATACAGTTTGGAGACGTTGTTAAATACCGCTTGTCGGCCATCACTATCCAGGGTTTCTTGTAAGCTACCGCTCATCAAACCTGCCCCTAGCTGCGCAGAAACATCACGAATGTTCTTGAGCAAAGTGAGACTTCTTGACGCTGGCGTGGTAGCCGCCTCCCCTTGCGCGGTTCCATGTAAGTAGTGCTTCATATTGCCGAAGTACTGCGGGTACTGGTACATCAATGACTCTTCTAGGGAGATCATGTCACCACTGACAATAGCGAACTTACCCAGAGGGGTATGGGATGAGAAGGTGATGTGTTCGCGGAGTTCGTATTTGTAGATGGTGTCAGGGCCTTTTGATTTTGATTCGATCTGAGCAGACTTTATAAAATCGGGAATTACTTGCATTTGCGCCGAATCGAAGTGAACCAAAATACTGTATAAGCCCTCATCAAATTTTGCAGGGTCAATATGGAACAAAGCACAAGGATATTGCGTACTGATATTCGACCCAGCTTCATCAGGTACACGAACTTTCACTGGCGGTCCCATTTGTAAATACTTACCATCAGTTCCGTTAGTGTCGAACTTTAATAGAGTAACCTCCGCACCTTGATACCCCTCATCAGAAAAAACAACTGCACAGCTTGAAACTACAGGTAATACAAAACCTTTCAATGGCTGTCCAGCGGCTGTTACCTCATCAAACCAATCGTTGTATGCTTGCTGGTCAGCAGTTCGCTTACCATCTACGCCTGCTATGTACTTTGGCGCTAACTGATTTAATGAAACCTGCGTCAAAGTAAGTTGAGTTTCACGCTGCGCATCATCCAGTTCACTGCCAAGTTCTTTCAACTTTTCATACAAGCCCTTAGGATCGAGGTCTGCCAATGAAGCAATAAGTGTAGAGGTGGGAACCGAAACGTATAGCGGTCATCAACCTTGATAGGGTGGTCTCGTCCCAGCAAGTGAATCGTAGATTCAGGTTTTAATACCTCCGCTCCATTTTCTGAGTCGACAGTGCCATTAGCAAGCTTACAAAGCTTAAAATTAGCATCCGTTGCCCATAACTGCGGGTTTTCACCATCAGTAACATTCAATAGTGGTACTTTCGATAACGGCTTAAGGTTAGTTAGGCTCGTTTTGTCTAGGCGCAGCTCCTCATGCCATACCGGATAGATGACCTCACCAGAGTTAACATCAACTTCAGGTTCATAATACACGCCAAACAAGTAGTATCTGTTATGCAGTGGTATTTTTTCCGTCAAATTTAGTAAACTCATTTTGTCACTCCTTTGACAAAGCCACCGTCATTGGCAAATGCATTATAAAGTGAAGATCCGTCTGCTAAGCGTCCTGTACCTACCTGATCCCAAGAGATATAACTTTCTATCTGTTGATTTTCATTAAGCGTAAACAAAACACCAGTGGCAGCTGCTTCTCTGCGGGCATAATTACCTTTAACACTGATGATTGAGAGATCACTAAACTTACCTAACTCATACTTATCTATTTCTTCAGATTGGAACGTTCGCGTATGCGTATCTATAAGGAAACGCCGCTTCATACTCTTACCCCAAGCATATCTTCCTGTTGGGCTAATACCCTTTTCGTAAAACTTAGAATGTTCTAGGTTTTCCTTACCCGGTTCAATACCAACACTAAATAACAGCTCATCTCTTACTTCGTCATAAACGGCAACGCCATAGCTGTTCACGATATATCGCCTACTCTCATAAATAACTGAGTGTTCATTGAATTTCGTTTCAACCTGTTGTTTTTCTTCTGTCTTCAATGTGTATTTCCAATCTTGAAACTTATCGACATAGTAAAGATAACTGCTGTCTTCAGCCCAAAGAAACTCTGGATAACCGCGCGAACGTCCCAATTCTGTATATTCACCCGTCTTGAGGTCTTTAATGACCTTAAAAATTCCCTCATCAGTCGAATACGCTAGAGCAAGATAACGATTATTTGGAGACATTCGAATAAGACGAACCATCCCTACAAATTCATCGGCGACTAGACGCAAATCAGTACCGTCAGTCTTGATACTCCAAACTTTCTGACGCTGGTCATAAAAGTCCTCAGAGACAGTACGACCGTTATCCCAATAAAACACTAACCGAGGTAAGTCATAAGCCTCTTCATTATCCAAATCTTCACGCTGCCACTCTTTGGCTTTGTATATGTGATAGCTCGGCTTACCGTTGTCTTTGTCATAAGTGACAAAGTTATTTTCTGTGATATAAACACGGCCATCCTCCCACTCTTGGGCATTTTTGGCGGCGATTTTCTCCTCCACCGTGAGTGGTTTTGACACTTTTGGCTGCGGCGTTTCCACGCTCTGCTGCTCGGCTTCGTTATTACATCCGGATAGTAAAGCCACCACTATCAAAGGTAATGTGAATCGTAATTTCATTGGTTTTCTCTTGTTATTTTCATCCGCCGCAAATTACATTTGCGACGATTATTGTTCGATAATTAGTTAGACGTAGTACCAGAGTCCGCGCTGGCTTGGTATGCCAGTAAGTCATCTAGCGAGTTGTCGCTCAAGATAACAGTCTGGTTATCGCGCTTATGGCGGCTATGCCCCAGATAGCCTCGGATAAGATTGACCTTTTCGACCTCTTGCGGCCAACCCGAAAAGCGAATAAGCCTTGAACCCGACTCAGATTTTGGACATTCACGTAAATAAAGGCGCTGAGTCCAATCGCCATCACTATGCTGTAGTTCAAAGTAGTCATCCGATTCGTCGAGTACTCGATATCCTGGGTACTCAAACACCAGTTCAATCGGTTTGGTCAAATGTACGGTGGCTATATTTCGGCTCAGTTGACTTTGCAGCAGGGCGTAGTCCTTTGGTCGAACATCGGCATCACTTGGCAAGGTGTTTAACGCCCTTACCACGCCACTATTTTGCTGAAATTCTTTGTCACTGCTGTAGTGCGCTAATTCAACCAGCTCCGTTGCCCACCTCTCTGGTTCCACAGCTAACTGAGATAGCTCGCCTTCGCTGAGTTGGCGTGCGCTATGGGTGATAAACAAAGTTTGAGGCTCGCCTAGAATTTTATATGGCAACCAAATATGTGGTAACGGCCGACCTACTGCTTGCCGCTGCGAGCCTTGCGAGGCATCAAACGGGCTCAACTGAGTTTCAAAAGTGTATGTCTCCGGCGGCTCGGCACCAGGAATCACCACATCAACTTGCTGCTCGACTAGATTAAAAATTCTCGCTTCTCCAGACGTATTTAATGCGCCTTCACTCACAAGCTCACCATTTTGCCATAATTGAAAAGGCTCATCGGAATAGACACACCCTGTATCTGGTTCTGAAATAAATATATCCACATGTCGCTTGACCTTATGGTTACCACATTCACTAGTGATATCTATATCAGAAAAATAACCGCGAGCGTCAACTTCTAACTCTCTCCAAACCTCGTTATTCCAAACAATGTAAACATATCCACTCGGAATACTCTCGGCACTAACATCAGCATTATCGCGGCCATTAAACAATGGAATAACGGGTACAAGTACATTCTCCCACTCATCCATTTGCGTCTCTTTATCAGTGGGCTGCACGTCGTCCGCTAGTTTGAGCTGAATTGGAGGATGTGGAGCGGCACATGGAATATGGATGTACAAGCTTTTACTTTCTGCTTCCAGCTCTTTAAAAATCGCTAAACTTCGGTGCGAATTGGCGTTGTCAGGTTTGCTAATCGTGAGCTTTTCAGCTTGTGCTTCTGTTTTACCGAGCATCAGCCTTGCCGCATTACTCGACCACTGACCGGCAAACTCAACAACAATTTTGTTCTCCGGCGTGGGCTCCCCTGACGCATAGTTGTAGCTTTTAGGCAATACCACATCATCGGTAACCTGTTGATATCCTGCTTTATATACTTTTTTAGAGCCAGACGACAACAAATCCAATGTGGCTTTAAGTTTTGGGTAAGCAGCAAGTTGAGTGTCGGCTAACGGCGTGCGGCGAGGCGTTAGAGAAACGCCAATCCAGCGACCATTAACCAGCTCGCGTTTTATGGCACCAACGGTGGACGTGACGCTTTTTTTAGCTGATGGCGAGAACTGCTGCGCCAATACGTTAGGTAGATTCTTGAGTAATTCGTCTGTGTTTCGCGCTCGCGAAAAACGTCCTATACACTCATCAGGAGTGAGAACGTATGGCAGCTCTTTCGCTGTTAGCTTAGAGCTAGATATGAGTTTGCAAGTAAAATGCATGGGTATTCTCCACAACCAACTTCTAAAATCTGGCTGCGGTGATAATTAAGCTGATAAGGCTTAGAATAACGATTTGGTCGACTGATAATACAGTTTATAAATTCTCAATTCAACCAATAAAATAACCCTCACTACGACAATTCATTCCCAAAATATAATTATTAAAACTATCAATTAATGGCTTTCACCTAGCAACATGAGCCAATACAAATTATTTGAACTAGCATCAATCTTATTCTGAAATAAGCACTAGACATTCTTACTAGTTAAATGTTATGGCCTTATACAAAAAAACCGCAGGCGATAACCTGCAGTTTTCTAATAAATGAACGGCACCACTGGTAGGTGTAAACAATAGCCTTAGAGTGTTCGTAGATGACGAGTCAGATCATTGATAAAGATTAAGCAGTTGCTGAAATTTGACGTCGATTAGGAAGTACGTTGCGACGTACATAGCAGCAAACACGGTTAAGCTCACTCCTATGGTTAACTTCGGTGGGATAACTCGTTTTAGTGGACTCTTTACATATTTAGTCTTTAAGTTAACCAAAGAGATGTTCTCTTGCTCACTTAGTCGCTCATCTCTTATAAGACGATAGACCGTATTAGACACCTCAGATAACTTTTCTCCACCTCGCTCTTCTCGGCCATACTTACCTTTGAACCCCAGCTGTAACAGTAGGTAAAGGAACTCAATAACTCGACGATACTTTCGCGGGTCCGCTTTCAATCTCTCTAGAATGATAAAAAACTTGTCACCACCAGACGTTTCATTATGGAACTCTGAGAGCAAACTGTTTTGACTCCAGTTGCTATTGGCGCCCCACTCCTGGCGGCATACCGCTTCATCGATAGCTGCGCACAAACAGTAACGAATAACGAGTATCGATGCTCTGTCTAACTCCATTTCATTGAGCTTTCGTTCTCCTTTACGGATTTCGCGAGCCACTTGCTCTCGAAAAGGCATAGGATCATCAAGCCAAGGAATAGATGACATGCAAGACAGGCTAGCAATCAACCACGAAAACTGATCCACCAGCGGATTCACCCCTATGCTGGCAATGTTTAAGTCATGAACCGCTATGTTTCGTGATAAATCCGGCGCGGGCATGACCTCCATTGGTTTACCCGGCTCAGGTTGAAACAGAACAACGGTGACGTCAGTATCGTTATAACTCATAGACGCACTGCCCAAAGCTGTAGCGATAGATTCGCAAACTCACCTGCAACATGAAGTGCTATTGCCGCGGCATTCTTTAGCGCTGCCCATTCTTCACATGAACTATCAAGTTCGAAGTAAGTGTAACCGGCATGATATGGTAGCGCTCTCGGCACCACTGGCATCGGTTTAATCTCAATCCCCGGAAGCTGTAGGTTGATGAGATCACGAATATTGTCAATGGACCCAATTTTGGTTTGCGAAACAAACTGGGTATGAAGAACATCCAATGGTACGTCAGCTTTGACCGCAAGGATAAACGTTGTAGTGTCAACAATTTTGCTATCCGGAATCGCTGCTGTTCGAATTCCGTAGTTTTGGTCATTAAGCGCCAGTGGTATCGCTCGCTGATCAGACATCACACTTAATGTAAGTTTCGTGGTCTCCAAGATCTTAGACAAACAGCTCGTTAAATCGCCGTGATTATATTTAGTAAACTCTAACGGACGTCTGGACGCACTGCAAAGTGTTGCTAGTTCGCCTTCTGCTTGTAATAAGGTTCGATATAGCTCTTCAGGGTGAAACCCTTCCATACTAGAAATATGCCAAAACAACGGCTCATAACGATTGAGAGCCTGCAACAGCATAAAGTCCGAAACCGTCGAAACACCTTGTTGATCTACCACGCCCAATCGCTGAACAATGGTTTCAGCTCTGTGCTTGAGCATAGAGGCGAACTCGGCTACAAATTTCTTTAAAACTGTTGAAGCTTGGATATCAATACAAGTTGGCACAAAATTATCATCAAGGATGACACTGCCATCAGGTTTCACTTCAGAGATTTTCAGAATCGGAATCGATGTATAGGAGCTTCGGTCTTCATGATCATACATCAAACAAAAATTTAGCTTTCCTACTGCGATATTAGTTAGGTCTTCTGAGTCATAGCAAGAGTCTGAAGCTTCCTGAGATTCGATACTTAATCTTGCGCCATCTTCGCGCTTACCAAACAGTTCAAAGCGTTCAGACGGTAGTGGACAGCAAAGGTATACCACTTTATCAGCGATAACAGGATCCACTTCTTTGACATCCGGCAGCTCTGCAAGCAAAGGTAATTCAAAGGGGGTTCTATCCTGCAAAATCCCTTCAGCACGAGTAATACCAATTTTACCCAAAGCCAAAAGTTGACTGTTTACCTCTAGTTTACGGATCCCCCAATGGTATGTGGCCGTGTAAGAACTCAACATGCTCGACAGCTTACCTTGCGATCGTTCAAGCTGTTGAAAGTGTTGCGGCTTCATGAACATACCATCTTGCCAAACTACTGGATTATATAAAGACATCTAGCTATCCCCTAAAAGTATGTCTGTTCAATGCCGCGAGTGCTGTTTGAAGACAGTTCACTGCCTTTCAACTTCAACCTCAAAAAATACTCACTTTTCTCTTCAATCGTTTCGACTTGTCGCCATGCAGAACCGTCAATATCACGAAACGCCACGGAAAATCCGACCGCCCTTGTATTGGGATCAAGTTCCAGCATTTCGTGGAGGTTATCTCCTGGCTGAACTTGATATTCATAGCGCTTAATATACTCATCCCCTAGTGACTCTTTGTCGTTCTCAAACAGCGCGAAGAAGTCCAAGCTACGAAATAAAACCGGAGAACTAAGCTCGTGAACACGAAGGATGACCGGTGACGGCTGCCCTCCTTTTCGCATGTTCAACATAGCATCCGCTTCGATAACGAGTTCAATTGACGATGTCTCTGGAGTAATCCCTGTCGACTCTTTAAGTTGATCCCACATAGAGCAACCAGAAAGAAGCAAAGTAGCCATCAAAACACCAAATTTACGCATGCTTCCCCTTATTCACTCTGTTGTAATTCTCTTTTAGTAACTCTTTGAGGGAGCCTTCATGAATTTGACGGCTGTTCTCTTGGTAAAAGTCTTGGTAGCTAGACCAAAGCTTCGACTTGGAAGAGAACAATGCATTACTCGAATGTTGCTTTGCGAAAGATAACGGGTCGTTAGCTTTCGTGTGCTCGATAAGAAGCTCTGACACCGCTTTATTGAAAAGTATTCTGTGGTCACTCAGTTCGTCCAACATTTGCTCGACCAATTCGTTTGGTGATAACAAATCTTGTTGCGTCAACGTGAGCATCAACTCGGTTAGATTGACTTCATCACTGTCTGACTTAACTTCATCCTTAAGCGCCTCAACCTCTTTCAGGCTATTTTGCAGATGCTCCATACACAAACGAAGCCCAGCGCCTAAATGTTTGAAGGTGGAGACATCATGATTCATTAGCTGAGGATCCGTCACACCAAGACCTTCATAAAATGCTTTGCAAATATTTTGCGGCTGCTGTGCATTTGATATCTCAGCGCTGTCATTGGACACAAAACCCGACGACGCTTCATTACTTTGGTCTGGGTTAGGATTCTGGTTAGTAGGCACAAAATGCTGCGTCACTTCCTCCCACTTCAGGCTATTCGTGGCTTGAGAGGATTGTGTCTTCGGTGGTTGGCTTGGGAATGAGTGCGGGTTCGGCTTCTCAGAGTTTTCACTGGAAAGCGACTTTTCGAGCTCTTGCTGATTTTTATTTACGCGTTCAAGTGAATCCTCTGTTCGTTTGTCAAACTCTACATTTTCAGCCTGCAAACTCCCAGCCAGCATTTCATCTTCAGCTGCCATCCAATCTTCAGGAATCAGGTTAGGAAGGTCTACTTGAGAGTGAATACTAATACTATCGTCAGCCAGTTGACGTGTATTGATGGCTTCTCGCTCAGGCTGTTTGGTGTCCACTTGCTTGTCCCTGATCAAGAAGTCATCGTCCGTTTTGGTCGAAAACTCAATATGCGCTATCGGGTCATCGCTATCTACATCATCGGGCTTCGTTTCCATAAACAGTTCTTCAACCGCCCCTAAATGATGTTCCTCCTCAATAACAATGTCATCAAGGTTGATTAGAGGATCGCTTGATGTCCTCTCAGGCGCAATATCAATGGCAATATCTTGGCCACTGACAGTGTTTTCTAGCGCGACAGTAACCTCATACTGGCCCAATGACACTACATCACCATCGCAAAGAGCAATAGGCTGACTTTTTAGTAGCTTGTTGCCGTTAACTAACGTGCCATTGGTGCTCACGTCACTGATATAGAAGGTATCTCCGTAAACTGATACCAAGCAGTGAGTACCAGAAATGAAACGGTTATGATCGCTGAGCGAAAGCACGCAGCTTGGGGCGCGTCCTATCGATCCTCCGTTTTCTGGCATTTCTATGTGTTTTGAACCCGTATATTCTTCCGGGCATTTTGATATGAATAGGTTCAGCTGATTTAGCTGCATTACTAAGCCTTAAAATAAAAGTGAAACTGTAAGCTCGGCACCACCAAGTCCGTTGTTGTACAAAGGTGCTATGTAAGAGATTTGTGGAATAATTTGGAGGTGCGCATTAGGGTTACTGCCTAACTTAATCGCGGTTCCGAAAGTTACCACCCCACCCACTTCAAACTGCTCTATATCTTTTAGCTGGGAGCCATACTTGAAACCTTCGTCGTCAACCTTCCATCGATTGCTATATTGGGTGTAACCCAGAGACAAACCAGCGCCGATATATGGTGTAAAGATGCTCCATGAGCCAAGCGCAAATTGAGGCACAACTCTAAACTCGAAGTTACTGGCTTCTTGGTAAACACCATTGCTTGGTGCCGTAAAGCTATCTTGTAAATAATTCAGTCCAAACCACCAGCGCCAACGATTATTTGTTTCATCGATCGGACGCGTATGTACCAAACCGTAGCGCAGCGATTCTTTCTGGCCACTCATACCTTCCTCATATTGAATGCTTTCAACAGCAAGCACATTGGCCGAAATACCATACCGTTCCCCCTTTGCGACAGCAAAAGAAGAAATAATACATAGGCTCGATACTAATCCTACATGAACAGGTCTATACATGGTTCCCTCTAACTATATACACCTCAATAATGATTCGCGAAGATAGCAATTATCTTAAGTTTATCAACACGCAAACACTCACAAAAAAGAAAATACGGCAGTTTCACTATCACTAAAACCAAAGTGACTAGCAAAAGCTTCAAAAAGAACGTGGCAATAATCCCTCACACTAACTAATTACAAAAATATTTAGTTCCAAGAGCAAAAGCATCCTTGACTGTTAATTCCATCAATAGGCATTTCCACTAATTACCATACTCAATTCGACATGTTCATAAAATGATTCAAATCAATATAAAATAGGACACATATGGGTAAGACAAATAACAAACCCTTCAAATACAATAACTTAAACCAACCCCAGTAAGTGCCACTTGCTAATAAACTACGATTCCAAGTGCATAATCAACCCCACAAAATACCTTTTTGTGATCCTAGTTCCATTCAAGCAATATTAAGCTCATTTTTGATTTTTTAATATTTAATTTATTTTCTCCGGCTATAGAATTGGTTGAAAATTTATAAATCAGTCATTTAAGACGCTCATAAAAACAATTTACATATATCAGTTGGATGTTAAATATATGCTTCACAGTGACTTCACAAGAAGGCCCATCTCTCAAGAAAACCCTAGTGGCATAAGCCCGGTTCGATTGGATGAATTTGATGAAATAAAACGTCAAATTAACAATCTAAATAAAGTAACTGGTTCAGTGTCATGGAAGACTGTTCTTAAGTTGTCAAAAACGATTCTCACTTCACACAGTAAAGACTTTCGATGCAGTTGCTACTTCACGGTAGCGGCAACTCATTTGAAAGGCTTATCAGGCCTGTGTGAAGGATTAAGTTCTGTCTTGGATCTTTGTGTCGTGTACTGGTATTCCGCTTACCCGGAACATAGCAAAACAAACGCTCGAATTACGTCAATTGAGTGGATGATTGAGAATATTGAAAAGCGTATAAAAAAGCACAAAGTACAATCTGACGAGCGCCAGGTCATTGAAGCCATTCATCAGCTTTGCTTAAAAATCGAAGAAGAACTGCGTATTCACTACAGCATCAAAGCCCCCTCATTCGGCAGAGTTCGTCGTTTGCTATCTCAATGGCTAGAAATCCTAAAAGAACAAGAACGTGAAGAGAACGCTAAACAAGTTGCAGCAGCGAAAAGACTCGCGTCTCCAGAGGTGACTCCTCCTACTCCTATGATGAAGGTCGAGGTGAACCCTATGCCATCTTCATCGCCATTATCGCAGAAATTAACAAAGACTCCCGAGAGACCATCAACCAAGTCAAGTAGCTTAGTTGTATCCGCTTTGGTTGCAGTCGCTGCGGTCGCGTTTGGTGGACACTATGCGTACAAAAATCACCAGTTTGAATCTATGAAAGGGCGAATTGAAGGGGCATCGATTCAAGAGTTAGAGCGAGTCATTAGCTCACCACAATATATCAACTCCGAACAAAAAAACGCGTTACGACTTTCGACAGTAAACCGTTTGGACTTCCTAATGAGCGACTGGACATCGAGTCCGATAAAAGTTTCCCAAGCCAATACGCTTGATTCACTCACTAAGTCACTAGTTAGGTTTTACCCTGACTCCTCTTCGGCACAAATGCTTCGCGAGCGCTATGTGCAACAAAAATCCAAGCTAGAATCAGATTTCAACTCCGTATTTCGTCGCTTTACTAGTGCCCGTACAGTGTTCGCGAACATCGCTCAAAAAAGCTCAGATAAACACACGGCGGCCGCTTATGAATACAGTAACTCTCTGTTTCCATTGCTAGGACGAATCGAGTACGCGGAAAAGAACCACAACAGCGACGAATTAGACCAATCAGCTCGCTTACTTAGTGCCTACCTATACAAAATAAATCAGCTAAAACTTAGCGAACAGACAAAATAACTCACGGCTTAAGAAGTTCACAATCTATGTTCAAACAATCAATACTAAGAAACCCAATCGTTGTATCCCTGGTCATAGCCAGCCTTTGTACTGTCTTATTGATCACGGCTTACTTCCTATGGCTAGATACTTACAGCCATAGCTATCTCTGGGCTGCAATTGGCATAATTGCATCCTTAGAAGCCATCTTTCTCGCAACACTTTGGTTTAAGAAAAAGAATAACGCAAAAGCTCAACGTCTTGAGACAGAAGAAGAAGCCCTAGCGATGGTAATTCGGCCGTTACTGGCCGATGCGGGTAATAAGCCTATCTACTTTCTTGTTGGTGCTAAAGGGTCAGGACGCACACAGTTTCTCTACCATTCAAGTGCAATTAAACCAATGGATCGCACCCGAACTGCGAAAAACGACTTTTTTGAGTGGTACGAATCAGATAACGCCATTTTTATCAAGCCAGATCAACGTCTAACGTTTCAAGAGGTATCCAGCAGTGACGGCGCTCTTTGGGCGCGATTGGTTGATGAGTTAATTCGCCATAAACCGCGAAAGCCTCTAGCGGGTAGCTTCCTGTTTGTCGATTTCGAATTTTTGATTGTCTCGGAACAAGAGCAAAAAGAATACGCGATTAATGCGTTACTGCAACGTCTACAGTCAATTTCGGATAAGACATCGACTGCAATGCCCCTATACCTGTTTATGTCAAAGCTAGATAAACTCGATGGGTTTAAAGAGTACATACAGTTTAGCTCTCTAAAAACTCGCGTTGAGTTTCTCACAATTCCACTTAAAGAAGCTAAGGGCGCTATCACCGAATACTATAACGATAGCTATCAGAACTTGGTCAGAGTGCTAGAAAGTAACGCCCTGGATTCATCAGCAAACTCTACGGATGCAGATGAAAAACAGGCTATTTTGGCGTTCCCTAAACAGTTTGAGTTGTGCCAACAAGAAATTGGCAACCTACTTGAACGTATGTGTGAAGCGAACAAAGGCTTTTACGCATTAGACATACGTGAGATTTTTTTCTGCTCAAGTATTCAGGGTGGCCGTAAGTACAATCTGCTAGCAAAAAGTTGCAGTAATTATTTCAATCTACCAATCATCGCATCTGAACACACTCAGTTATCAGAGACACCGTATTTTTCACGTCTATTGGTAGACTCACAAATTTTACCAGAACGAGATTTTGCCGGCGAGAACAAAACCTACTTACGCAATATCCAAAAGCGCAGTCGCCTGGCTGTTGCGTTTTCTGTGTTGCTGCTAACGGGAGGTGGCTACTATTTTTCAAGCATGCTTGAAAGCAACCTTAGTGTTATTGGTCAACTTATGGGCATAGACAAAACCAAAAACTCAGCGCTAGATACTAATTTTAACACCATGTTAGCCAGCGCAACGAATCAAGTAGCCCCTTCTTATGTGGCTTGGATAAATGGTACGCAGGCACTTGATGAAGAACTGTTGCCCCTCAACATCAGTCGCCTTGATCAAAGCACCAAAATCGCCTATCACGCACTACTGGACGACATTGAAAGTAAGGTTATCCCTGTTGTGGAGCATGGCTATCGAATGCAGCTTACACAGCATCAAAACGCCTTCAATAAATCGCTCCCTTTGCTAAAGGGCTACTTGATGCTGCATGATCCATCAAAGCGTGATATTCAATTCTTGCGTCATCAAACTGACGAAGTACTGAACGCGCTTAGTTCGCAGCCACATGTGGTGGCAGAGACCATGAAGTATTTAGATGCGTATTTTAGAACTCAATTTGCTCCCGTTGCGATCAACATGGACGTGGTGCGTTCCACCAGACGTTCACTACTATCTAACTCTAACGTCGATCTTGTCTATGCCGGTATCCTTAGCCAAGCCAAAGCGATCGACTTGGGTACTTTGGATATTGAACGTGCAGTGGGTTTCGACTTTAGCAACGTATTCAGCCAACCGTCTGAAGAACAACAATTGATCATCGACAAGGTATACACCTCAACGGGCTTCAATACCTTTTACCGCCCTCAAGTTGACCTTATGTCTAAGCAAGTGATAAGTGACAACTGGGTATTAGGGCTGTCAAACCATGTAATTCCAACGAAAAAAGAACAGGAAGCATTCAAAGAGCAAGTCCGCAAAAAATATACCGATGATTACATCAACTACTGGCGTAATGCGCTAAGCGAACTTAAGGTGCAAAACTATAACAATGTGGGCGAGCTAACCAATGCTATAGATCTAATATCCGGCCCTTCTTCTCCACTCACGACGTATTGAAGCAAGTCTATACCAACACGCAATTTTCACCGGTGGGGGAAAGAGAGATCGCTTTACCAAACGTAAACCCGAAGGTACTGGAAGCGGCCAATGCCGTTGCGTCTGAGTTAGTTGAAGAAGTCGTCCAGCCCGACTACGTCCTAATGAAGCGAGTCGAAAACGCGTTTAAGCTACTAAACCAGTTGCAAATCAATGAAACCCCTAACTCGCCAACACCGTGGGATGAAACCATCGCTGCATTGAGCAATCTTCGCACTTATATGAAGGAAATAGCGGATGCACCAAACCCGCAACAAGCGGCATTGGCTGCAGCACAAAACCGCATGAGCAGCACAGAGGCGGACCCGCTAATTAAGCTTAAACAGATCGCACAAAAGTCACCTGAGCCTGTTCGTAGTTGGCTGCTTGGATTAGTAAGTCAAAGTTGGTCAGTGATGATCGCTGAGTCATCGCAAGGTATTCAAACTCAATGGTATAGCGATGTTTACTCCAAATTTAAAGAACTAGGACTAGGTAAATACCCATTTGATTTAAACGCGACTGAGGAGATCTCTATTGAAGACTTCGAGTATTTGTTTGCCTCTGGTGGCCTACTCGATAACTTTATTCAGAAGAACTTTGCACCTTTCTACGATACAAACCTTTGGACACCCAAAGAAGTGGACGGTGAGGTGATGCCTCTTTCTCCGGCGATGATCGTTCAACTTCGCAACTACAATGTGATCCGCGATACATTGATTAACAAAAGTACCAATCAGCTAAGCATTCCATTCAGTGCCAAAGTGCTGGATCTTGATTCAAGTGCTATTCGTGCAAGCTTAAAAATTGCGGATACCAATATTAGTTATTACCACGGCCCAAGTCGTATTCGTGAATTGCAGTGGCCGCCACAAAATGGCGACTTCAACATCAGTATTACAATTCAAGACCTTACCGATGAAGGCAAGCAGCATGTGCTAGCAAAGAGTGGCCAATGGGCAATCTACCGATTGCTTGGAGACTCTATGCTCACCAATACTCATGACGCAGCTTCGTGAGTGATATCAAAGTGTCAGGAAGGGATTTGAGCCTGCGGGTTACCCCATTGACGCAAAAAAACCCATTTACTCTGGCTGAGTTGTATAACTTTACCCTTCCAGAGTCCATTGAAAAATAAAATAACAAAACATAATAAAAAGGCAGAACACATGATTTCAAACAACAATCTTCAGGGCTTAGACAAACTAGACCGTAAAATTCTTTCTAGTCTTCTTTCTAACGGCCGCGAATCCATTGCTAATCTTTCACGTAATATTGGCTTGTCACGTACCGCGGTGGCAGAACGCATCAACCGTCTCGAAAAAACTGGGATCATTAAGGGTTATACTGCGCAAATTCGTGTCGAAAACGAAGGGCGAACGGCATCTAGTTACCTCCTTATCTCTTGTGAAAAAGGTAAGAAAAATGACGTGACTAACGCATTAAGAGAGATTCCAGAAGTACGTCTAACGAGCGTTGTTGGAGGTACATTCGACATTATTGCGCTTATTGAGGCTCCTGATCTCCACTCGATTCACCATCTTTGTAATGAAATAGAGTCGCTCACTGGTATTCAAGCCTTAAACAATACAGTGGTACTTCACCAACCTATCAACCGCTAATTCGACAACGAGAACCAAACAAAGAAGCCAGTCTACTGACTGGCTTCTTTGTTTTCTATTTGGCATTTCTTTTGTGTAAAATGCGCTAGAGTAATCGCCATTTTTTTTGCAACCGCGACTTGGCAAGATCTGATGCAGTCGAAGGGGTAGTAGAAGTAAGATAGTGTCTATTCGTCGGAAAAGACCACATTTGATTCATTCTCAAGCTAGGAAACTGAATCTTGCCCAGCCCATTTCCTCGGTAATGAGATGCCATGGCCTCAACAATTTGTGAAAATCGCTTATTAGAACCACAGTCAATCACACATCTTTTAATTTCTTGGTGACGAAGTATTAGTCTCAGTGCACTTCCGTCATCCCTGAATGTATCTGGCACGTAACGTACTTCCAGTTTGTTTGAGTCTTTACAAAGATAGATAGCTAAGCATTGTTCATTCCGAATTAAAACACGCGTCGACGCGCCTCCACCTATTTTGCTAACAAGCTCTCGTATCAGTTCAACCAAAGTTAGCAGAAGCATAGAAATTATCGCCAACGAACTGAAAGGTAAACTCACTAAAACAATGCTCATACAAACGCACACTAACCAAGTTGGGCTCGTAACTGTCGAGAAAATCAAGATTCCTTTTGCTGACATCTTGTAGTCATTTTGCACATCAAATCCTAACGTAATGTATAGTAAACATGTAACAAACATCACCCAAGCCGATATCCAAACCTCTATTTCAGTACTTCCAACTAACCATGAAAGAACAACCGAGAAAGCCGTAAGAAACATCGAAAGAATGAGAGCGATCCATGCACAATTCCATCGATTCTGCCGGCAACATCGCGTCACTTTCCATTCAAATAACTCAGAACCAGACACGATATCAGACTCGGTGATATCCCCCCATTGCACCTGAGTCTCTGGTGCTTTAAAGAACGATTTAAATTCCAATCTGTTATCTCTCCTTTCGATTGGTTATCCTAAATACTGCCAATGAAGCAAATTGTGGCATCTTTTGATGACGGACTTCCTAGCCACAATGTTTGTCCGAGCTGATTTCCTTGTCCTTGCCCCAATGTATTGGGTGGAACTGTATCCAAATTGACGGTTAAATTAAGATCCCACGCCATCGGGTCTCTGAGAATAAACCTCATCAAACCTAACAAAGTCTTGTGCTTATCGCCGCCCACAGAAAACTGCCTATATGTGGCAAAATCTATGTCATCAATACACAGATTAAACTTGCCATTTAGGTCTGCGATACTCTGGCCCAAGTGCAGGTCAGCACCCAGTACACAGTTAGCTCGATTGAGTTTGTTACGCTGACATTCATCTATATTGACTCGTCTATATACCACTCATCTACATTAACTTTAGTCAGCGAAAAGTAGTGGGACACAATGCCAGATATCAATTTTGGAGAACGAGTTCGGGTCGATAGTTGGTTTACATAAGAAAGCACCTTGGCGCGGTCTAGCTCTGCTACGTCCGAATCTTGCATAACATCAGACAAGCCAGCTAAATGAAGCATTCGCCCTGAAAAAGCATCACTCGCTCCACTCTTGTACTGAATGTGGTAACGATACTTTTTCCAAACCCGGTAAAGTAAACTGGTATAGCGGTTGTGGAAGAAATCAAAGAAATCCTTAACAGGGTTCTCATCAGGATCTCTGCCCGCTAGCTTTTCTGTGTAGGAAGATGGCAATGGAGAGCTCGAACCATGTAACCCAAGGAAGTTGGTTTCAATACAAGTGTATTGTTTGCCTCCCCTATCCATTGTTTCGATAAAGGCCATGTCACTTTTCGGGAAACAAAGCGCAGGTGAGACACTAAACTCAATACGCTCTTGATGAAAATATTTGTTTTCACCAACCGCTACAAAATCAGCACTTTGAGTGTATTGATAGTGTTTCTCTATTAGATGTACCGCTTGAAAGAAACTGAATTCATGAGTACAGGTAGTCAAAGTCTCGATCATAAGATGGTCTGCTGCCCCAACTGACTTTTCCATTGGTAGATTTCGCCATTAGCCTCATCAAGCACTTCTAATTCGGTAAAAGAGTTCACACTAGAATACAGACGAATAAATTCGTTAAGCACATTGGCCATTAAAAACATATCGCCCTCATTCACAAAGTAGGTCGAATTAGCCACCATTCTGAACTGGTTCCCCCTTACTGAAACACCACGGAAGACTCGATCAATCGGCCGGATTTCGGAAGACACAATACCGTCTAAACGATGAATCGAAGCTCGATGAGCCTGCCTATCAACCCGTGAATGGAAGTCATAGGTCGACAGCAACACTTTCAGTACATCGATATCCGCTAACGACAAATAGTTAAGCGACATGTTGGCAATCAACTGCCATTGAAGTTCGCCATTGACCTGAGGACTGACAGACTGTGTCGGCTTCGTGATATTGCGAAAGGTCGCATATGTGGGAGATTTATGTGTATTGTATGTAATGTCACCCACCGACAAACGCTCAGCGAGATCGGCATTGCTGCACAATAACTTCATAAGAACCGTTTCCGTTCCTAAGTCAGCAATATCGCCATTGTGCGTATGGAACGAGATGTAACGTTCCAATCCCCGGCCACTGATTCGCTCACTCACCTTTGATTTATAGAACTCTCGCTTATCACGTTGATTCACTTGATGCTCAAAAGACTCAAATTCACAAAGCGGTTTACGGCGACGCTCATCTTTACTCCAGCTTTCTACTTGCTGGATGGAATACACTTCATAGTGTTCTTGATTGCTGCTTTGAGGCCGTACCTTATAGTCGTTACGACGATGCTCCAGACGGATCGGGTCACCATCTTTTTCGAATAGATTCACCACTGGCGTGCAATGCAGTTTCACATGTTTATCTTTTAGTACTACTTCTGGAGGAAGTGCACGCTTGAAATGAAACGTCATATTGACATGGCTGCGCCCTGGAATACCTGTAAGCCACTCAAGTCCTTTAACATCAAAAAACATGAACTTATCTGGCAAAGAAAAATATTCTTGAAGTAAGCGATATCCGGCAAATGAGTTTTCTCCATAAGGCAGCAGTGCCTCATCCTCACCGTAACCAACCGGGCTAACATGCTCTGGACTTAGCTTGTGTTTATAACCACCACCAACATCAAGCTCTACGTAATCTAAGTAGCGGAACAGCCATAAAAATACAGTGCGAGTGATATGGATTTCACCATGTAAATGAAGCCTAACTGTATCTAAGCCGATTCTCGATAAATCCACGCCGTACTCAGCGGCCAGTGCGACTTGAATCGAGGAGCTCGTCCGTGTGTTATTTTGCTCGATAGACGAAATCGACATAGGATATAAATCGACGTCGTAACAGGTTTGGAACAAACATTGCGTTCCCTCCACTTGTTCACTCGCCATTTCTGATCCACGTTTGACTACCGTTTTTTCTGATAGTCCACCTACATGCGGAGTAAGTTCGGTAATGCACATCGAAGGCACCGAACGCAGGTAATGTGGCCAAAGCAGCGTCATTAATGATTGAGTTAGCTCTGGCAGCTCATCATCGATTTTCTCGCGGATCCGCCCGGTTAAAAACGCAAAGCCTTCAAGCAAGCGTTCAACATCAGGGTCAAACGTTCCTTCTGACAAAAACTGGGTGAGTTTGGGATGATATTGGGCGAACTCACTGCCCGCCTCTCTAAGATAAGTCAGCTCATCTTGGAAATATTTGCTATTGCTCAATTGGCACCTACTACACGTTAAATTGGCCGTCTGTTCCCATAAAGACATCAATAGACATTGGCACTTTTCCTCCGTTGTGGGACACCACGCCACTGATGGCAAAGCTTAATTGCAACGGGTTGTGATGGTCTTCTTTATAGTGCACTTCAACATCCAACATTCTGGGTTCAAATTGATGTATCGTTGACGAGATGTTCTTTTGAATATGACGTACTAGATTGGTGTTATTCGCCAATACATCATTAAAGTCAGGCAAACCATAATCCGTGTCGATCATTGCATTGCCAGAATGAGTGTTGAGTAAATCTGCTAAGTGAAGGTGTATGGACTCAATCAAATGTTTGTGTGAGACCACCTTTTCGTAGCTGTTTTTTGGCTCCCCTAACTCAATTCGCTCGAGGAGTCGGTATCCTTTTTCCATAAACGTTACCAAGAAAAAAGCAGCCAATTTCCACTGACTGCTTGTTCTTATCGACATTAACTTATTGGTCTAGCTTACCAACCAGCGATAAGTCAAAGCTTGCACCCATGTATTTAAAGTGCGGGCGAACAGACATAGCCACTTTGTACCAACCTGGATCGCCTTCAACATCCGACACCTCAACTTTTGCAGCACGAAGTGGACGACGACCACGTACTTCCGCTGGCGGGTTCTCTTGGTCAGACACGTATTGACGGATCCATTTATTCAGCTCAATTTCCAAATCAGAACGCTCTTTCCAAGAGCCGATTTGCTCACGCTGTAGCACTTTAATGTAGTGCGCCAAACGGTTGATAATGAACATATAAGGCAACTGAGTACCCAGTTTATAGTTCATCTCTGCTTGTTTGCCTTCTGGCGTGTTTGCAAACACCTTTGGCTTTTGAACTGAGTTTGCTGAGAAGAATGCAGCGTTGTCAGATCCTTTACGCATGGTGAGTGCAATAAAGCCCTCTTCTGCTAATTCGTATTCACGGCGATCAGAGACTAAGATTTCAGTTGGAATTTTGGTCTCAATCTGGCCATAGATTCAAAGTTGTAGACTGGTAAATCAAACACAGCACCACCACTTTGCGGTCCAATAATGTTTGGACACCAGCGGTATTTCGCAAATGACTCACTAATTTTTGATGCCATCGCATACGCTGAGTTGCCCCACAAATAATTGTCATGGCTATCCGTTACTTGTTCATCATAGTCAAACGCTTTGATTGGGTTATCTGCCACTGAATATGGTGTACGTAGCATAAAGCGTGAGGTACATAGGCCTACATAGCGAGCATCTTCATGTTCACGGAAGCCGCGCCACTTAGTGTACTGAGGACCTTCAAATACCGATTTCAGATCTTTTAGATTTGGTAGCTCTTCGTAGCTATCGACACCAAAGAACTTCGCTGAAGCAGAGGTAATGAATGGCGCGTGTGACATTGCACCCACGTTACCCATGTACTCCATCAGCTTGATGTCTGGAGACGATGCTGAAAGTTGGTAGTCACAAATAACAGCGCCGACTGGCTTACCACCAAACTGACCATACTCACGAGTATAAATTTGCTTGTACAGACCTGACTTCACCACTTCTGGTGCATCTTCAAAGTCATCAAGAACTTCATCTTTTTTCGCTGAAATCAACTCAATCTGAATGTTCTCTCTGAACTCGGTGTGATCGACAAGATATTTCAGACCGCGCCACGTTGACTCGATTGCTTGTACTTCTTCGTTATGAAGAATCGCATCCACTTGTTTGGAGAGTTTTTGATCAATTTCAGAGATCATTAGATCGACAAGTGACTGGTCGACTTTCTCTGTAGTTGAGCTGCTTAACAGCTCACCAATAAACGCCTCTACACCACGTTTTGCGACATCAAAACCTTCGTCGCTCGGTTTCAGGCGGGTTTCATTTAGAATGCTGTCCAGAAGGGAGCCTGACTCTGCTAGAGCCGCTTCTTGTTCCGGTGCTTGTGCTTCTGCCGACATGTCGTTCCTTACTCTTCTTTCGCTTCTTGGTCTGCACCAATGCTTAGTTCATCCAGTAGTTTCTTTCTCGCCTCTTCATCCTCGAGTACCGCAGCGATTTTTTTACGGAAAGCTGGCACGTTGCCAAGGGGACCTTTCAGTGCGACCAAAGCCTCACGCAGCTCAAGTAAGCTGTTTAGCTCGGGAACACCCTTTGCAATCGACTCAGGAGAAAAGTCTTTCATGTTTTTAAACGTAAGATCGACACCGATCTGTGCACCTTCTTCGTCCGTTAAACGGTTCTCTACGTTTACTTTTACGTTGGGAGCATAACCATCCAACACTTCGTTAAAGTTGTCTTTATCGATGTTGATTGGTGTACGTTCCTCAATCGGTGTTTCATCTGCTCGCGCTGTGAAATCACCAACGACCATCATGCTCAGCGGCAGCTCTACGTCTTCTTGCGCATCGCCTGTTGCTGGAACATAACGGATATTAATTCGCTCTTTAGGAGCCACCGAGCCATCACGTGACATAATTAGTTCCTTATTTAACTCTTGTAACTAGTCGTATATTGCTTGCCACTCTTCATATTCAACTGGTAATAGGTCTTTACTCTTATAAAGCGCTTGAAGCGTCTTGCGAATAAAGCTCTCCAATTGAGTAGATAAGTGGGGTTCCCAGCTGGCAAGATTAAATTCCTTATGTACTTCCCAACCTCGTTTCAGGTATGGCAAGCACAAAGGAAAAAGCCCAACAGACTGGTAAGCTGCTATTAATTGTAAATACAGAATAAATTGCCCTCTTCCGGAGCTATCTAGCTCCAGTTTGTGAGCAAGTTCCGCGGCGTGTTCCCCTAGATTCTCTAGGGTAATATCCTCCACTTGCTGTGCATCATCTGAGTCGATATACACAGCCTGAACGGCTGTATTCGCACCCGATAAAGCTTGGTCTTTGGTAGCAAGCCATTGACGAGTAGCTTCATCTGCAAATGGAACAGAATTCTTGAATTCCAGGCTCTCAATTCCTGGATATGTGTCAACAAAGCGCAATGTTTCTTGTTTCACCGCCGAAGCGGCGTCATCAAATCCAATATTTTTAAGCATTGAATAGACATAGAAGTGACCAGTAAGCCAAAACGGTGCATCCGTTAGAGTGCGCTCTAAACGCTTAACAGTGTCGACTTCGCTTTCTTGATTCGCTTTCTCTTTGTAGTCTGACTGTTGGTCAGCGGACACCGCCAAGCTCAGCGGTGTGACATTGTTTTGATGTTCGGGAAGGCAGTCGATGTCATCCCAGGTCAGATGGCGATATATGCGATAGGCAAGTGCGTTACTCACATCAGCATGAATCATTACTTCAGCGACTTTTTTTAGCGTACGCTTTGAGGCAGCCGGCGAAGTAAAATCGGTATCGACTTCTACCTCCTGTCTAGTCACTGACTTGGCTTTAGTCTCCAAAGGCTGAACTGGTGCTGCGCTTTTCGCTGATATTTCTTGAACTATATCCCCTGCCTTTGATGTTTCGGCAACGGGCGAAGCTACCTCCACTGGAGCTGCATCGTCAGCTGCTTGATTAGGCGCGCTATCCGCTACCGCTTGTTGCATCAGAACATTCAACTGAGTTCTTGTTTCAAAGAAATCGCTATCAGAATCTTCAAACACACGATCAAACTCTGATTGAACTCGTTCGATGGCGGTAGCACACGCAGATACCGATTCCCACGACTGAGGCGTTTCAGAAAACTTACTACAGAGCAATTTAAACTGGTGATTAAGCCACTCGACCGCACCATCTCGACCACGTTTACGTGTTGGATAGAGGCGACTTCCGAATTGCGCAAGCATATCGCCGAGCAACTCTAGCCAACATGAAAGCCATCAAGACCAGACTCTTCAGCCAAAGCCCGAATCAAATAACACAGCGCTTTTAGATCCTTACTATGCAGGCTGAGAACTTCTATCGAATGCGTTTTCACAACCTCCCAATCGACGGTTTCACCAAACAAGGAACCGAACTTTTTCACCTCGGCTTCCATCATTTCATAACAGAACTCATAGCGAGCATCTTCGCCACATGGTGACGCGTCAGAAATAGGAGCAAGAAGTGGCGCAATATCGATTACAGACATATCAACCCCTGCTCTCAGTGAGGTAGTCTTTCAGTGCACGCTCTACTGCTATAGCACCACGAGCAGGCATCGACTTCTGGTGACTCTTATCAATGGAGTCACTGGCCATGTTTTCGAGTAGTTCGGTAATCTCGCCAAACTTAGTTGGCGCATTTCGCTCCAGTTCGCCTAAAGAATCATGCAATTTTTGCTTCCCGAAAATAGACTTCTCAGTAACAGTACTAAACAAAATGTATTCGCTTCTCGCGACGCGAAGGTCGCGGATCTTCTGCATCAGTTCTGGGGTTTCTCCAAAAAACTCTGTCGCAGCCTCCGCTTTTGCTATCGCTTTGCTGTAATAATGAGAACGTGTATGTTCCGTGATAGCCACATCAATGTTTTTCATCACCTTATTAGGTAACACTTGGCTATAGAAATAGGCTTTAGACTGATTGAGCAACCACACCTCTTGAAGCGCTTTGCTCGCTATTTCCGCTTCGCCACTCAGAATTAAATTCGTCAAGTTCTCTGTTTTCGAGCCTGCGATAGTCGCCAACTTATAAGAGTCCGCCGAAGCGCGATTGAGTGACGCCATAGCGTTGGTTAGTGTTTTGTCGGCATAGGGGAACAGCGCACCATCATCAATGAGCTTTTGTCTCAGCTCAATTAAATCGTACCTTACCGCTAATAGTGAGGGCGGCAGCTCATCAGCTAGCCCCTGATACGCGGCAACGTCACCCTGATTCTGCTGATAGAGATCAGCCAGTTTAAGCTGCTGTACTTCATAAGCCTCGCGATATGGAGCCATGCTTATGACATCTTTTTCCATATCGTTGAGCGCAAATTCAATTTCCCAAGGTGGTTGACTTAAGAAAGAGGCCGTTTGCGCCGGCTTAATCGAACTGATCATGTCACTTGGCGTGACGTCAGAGGCAACGATAGTTTTCCACGATGGTTGACTCTGCTGATGGACATAAAATCCTGTTCCGACCGCAAGGCAAACTGCCAAAGTCAGTTCAAACAGTTTGAATCTCTTCGCACCAACCCTTTCATAAGGGCTACATTGAGTGAGCACCAAGTCAGCATTGCGAAGGTTGCTAAATATCGGAGCACTCGATTTTGAGTCAATGGCACCTGAGTTAATTTTTGCAAGCTGCTGCGCAAAAGTAATAGCAGTATAACCGTGGCTTCTTGGTCTTTTAATGACTTCTTTTAACAGATTCCAAATGTGACCCGGGATTAGAACGGGTCTTTTTCTTCCTTTTATTTGCTTATGCCACGCATCACCAAAAATAGAGCCTAAAAATAAATGCCCAGTAAGTAGAGCCAGTGAGTAAACATCATCTTGCGGCTCTGCAACACCCGTTTCTATAAAGCTTGGAGAGGCATAGTTTAGGCTTGCTTCTGCATACGGTTCCGTTTCACCAATATATCGAGACGCGCCGAAGTCGATAAGCTTGATATAGTCACCTTCACTAACTAGAACATTGGAAGGTTTAATATCTAAGTGGCATACACCTCGGGTGTGCATAAATTCAAGAGCACCAGCCAGTTGATATACCAGCCAAGCAATGTGGTCGTGGCGAAAGCCTTTATTTGAATGACGTTGCATCTTATCCGCGAGCGTTTCACCTGGAACCCACTCATACATTAGGTAAGGACGGTCAAACTCAGTACCGATCTTGATGAAGTTCGCCACGCTTGGATGTTGAGACAGTTCGAGGCGGCTTGCTTCATCGATAAGCATTTTACTGGCGATATCCGGTACATCATCATTAATGACCTTACAGCAGACCTGCTTTTCTGGCTGTTCTTTATTGGCCAAATGATAGATGGTCGAACGACCATTCTTTGAAACAAAAGTATCAAGAACATCGAACTGAGAAAATAATACATACTCAAGTTTGAGTTTATTTTTTCCGGTTGTGTTCTGGGCTGTCATCTTTCGCTTTTCAATCGCTTTTACGACCAGCTGATCAATAAAACCCTGATTTGACCCTTGATTCTCTGACACTTTTAACTCTTTCACCGCAACAATATAACTAGGCGATGATAATAGAGTTTTATGTGAATCCAGTTCAAGGTTAGTAATTAAAACGAACAGTAAATCTATTAATTTAGTGATTATTACTAATTAGGCATACAGTTTAGATTTCGCTTTAACTAACTTTCATTTCCCTAAAAAAATCCGAAACCATTCACCGCGTGATTCAGATCTCTTTTTGCGAAACCTCTATGGCTAATTAATCTCAACGAGTGGGCTATTTGAGGTTAACTTAGGCATAGTTCTAAATGGAACTTAACGATTAGGCTTTCAGTAGTTGCATCAACCCTACTCCTTTATCTACACCAAACATCATCAAAGATATCGAGTGTTGAAAATGGTGCCTTTGCGTCGCATAAACGATAAGTGCTATTGATGAACATGAGCCATTGTGCCCCATAGTGAGTTAATGCGCTTGGGTTGTTGCGGGTTAATGAATTGCTCTGCTTTCGCTCCTAGCGCGAAACCATAGTCTTCAGTGTGGCTGCGCAAATTAGTCATATCGGTGTATACCTCACCAAAGTTGTCAATGTGCATACTCGCCTGTTGTACTAAATGAAACATATTCCTCGCATTTACAGGATTATCATTCACCGCTAGGTATCCAAACTCTGCAAGCGGTTCTAGTTTCAACGTCTCAACCACATTTTTTCGACAAACGACCAACCCTGCAGCCCCCTCACTGGGAATAATTCCCCATGGGTTGTTACCTGTCATCACTTTTGCTTGGTTGGCGAGTTGCTCACGAAGTTCATAGAGAGAATCAACCGCTATACACATGATGGCGTCATGTTTCTCTAATAACTGATTCATCTTGCCAACCAACGCTGGTCCTGACATTTGAACCGCCTCTACCGTCGCAATACCTAGCGACTCATCATATTGCTCAATCCAACGATTGATCTCATGACCGTTTAATGTTTCAGGTACCGACAGCAACAAAGGAATCGGCTTTAGCATTCGAGGTAAACGGCCCAACAACGACTCCATTACAATATCCGCTAAACCACTGTATCGCTCTACCAAGTTTCACCTAGAACGAACCCAACATTGGCGTATGGATATCGATCCATCCCTGCATCCAATTCCTGCTGACTGAATTTCGCGACGTCGGCTTCTGCCACTGCGGTAGAAATATCAATGTTCATACCTGCAGGGGTCACCGCGTCCGCAGCTAAGATAAATCGACCTACTGAACTAGCCACTCGTTACCTCCTCAGCGCTTTCAACTATTTGAGTTGTCGTTAATAAATGTTCCCGACCTTGACACGGAAACGACGCATTAAACGACAATGATAGGGTTTTGGTCTCTGCGTTAATAAATACCGTGTAAATGTCCATAGTTCTAAGCTGGAATTCACCATCAAAGTTCGCTGCTGCGCTGTATTTCGTCGCTGGGATACGAAAAGACAATGTTTCGTTGTGACAAAAACCGCTTGTCACTATGCGCTCCCCACCCACTAAATGCCCTTTGCATTGCTGGTCAAGGGGAGCACTTTGATAGAATCTCAAGTCAAAATCTTCAGGTAGCATTGGCTTCCTACTCATGATCCAATGGTCATCAAAGGTACCAGCTAGAACACTGCGGGATTTAAAGAACGGTGGCAGTGGTCCGAAGCCAGCAACACGAATTTTGTCAGTTGAGGATTGCCAGTTCTCTTGAGGATAAAACACACTTGGTACTTTTTGCTCCAACAACTCCTGGTTCGACTTCGCAACTCCACCACCAATCCGATTTCGCTCATCGCCACCTATCGCACAGCTATAGTCGATCTCCGCCTCGATAAACGCCAAAGGACGGCTCACCGTAACGCTACCGCCATGCTCAATCCAACTTCGCTCTCCAGTAATCGATAACGCCTTATCAATATGACCATCGATGAGCAATCGACATTCGTGTTGCGTCACTGGTTTTTTCGCGTAGCTGCGTGCTTTGCCATACAAGAGGACATCCGTATTGTTCTTAAGGTAAGCAAACTCATGATCTACTTTCATTGCTGACAGTCCAGGCTCACCTAGATACTGAGGATCATCAAAGATCTCACTCTCCGCGAGTGGATGCCAAGCCCCTTCTATCCATTGCCAAGTCTTTTTTGCAACAACCACCCAGACTTCATTGCCTTCAGTATCTCGCTGAAACCTTCCTTTGACAGAAAGGTCGGTGTCCGATTCAATATCCCACAGCTGCATTTTTGGTCCTCATATTAAATCGATCGATAGCCGATGGTGCTGACGCCAACTTACTGAAATTCCACTCTTGTTGGTGAATTGGCATCATTGGATTCCACTGTGTGTAAGCTCTAGCGTGAATACATAGGTGACGCCAGAGCCATACCCTTAGCGAAGCGGGAATATCGGGATCCCGCATGGCGTTGAGTGTCGATTCGAAACTAAGCGCTACGCCAAGTCGCAATGGAAATGGCTGTTGGTCCCGAACGTCTTCTAACCATTCATCCAATATGTCGATAACCTCCTCCCAAGTCCTATCAACTCCAACTTCTGATGGCGTGAGTGGTAACGACGAGCCATAAACCGCATACAATGCCTGTATCCAAACCTCACCATCCACTTCATCCAGTTGACAAACATACTCGATAATTTCGGGCAATAACCGACTGTCACCACACAAGACAAAATCGATGGGCGCTGATTTTGAATTGACTCGAAAATCAGTAAACTCCCGTAACTCTAAAAGCTTCGCGTAGGTCACTATATTGTCGGAATCTAAGTGCGCTATCTCGGTGCCAAATTGCTGGCGAAACCAAGTGCCGCGGTCTTGTTTGGTCATCAAGCGTTCAAATAGGAGTGTTTCGGGGTTTGATTGTTGATCTAACCACTCGACACCGTCTTCAACATTCGACAGAGCCAGTAGCGGATAGACCTCAGATTTATCCAATTGCTCGCTCCTAACCCAATGCTTGCACAGCGCGACACTCAAGCTTTGACGGATATTGAGGTAGACCAGAAAGCTCTTTTGGGTTGGACAGTTTCCTTCAATCATGTCTGCCAGCACTCGATCTAACTTATGCTCGTTGCATTGTGAAACTATCATTAGTGCTAAAGACGGTTCTAACCGCTCTAATGTCGCTATGCCGCTAATAAGATTCTCGACATCACTGGAGAATTCGCGCTCTAGCATCAACCAACTGTAGACTAGCGGTTCTGCATCACGCAGTTGATGAATCAGCCCCGAGTGCATGCGATGGAAAGCAACATAAACCTGTTTTAGGCTGCTCATCTGCTCCTCGATTAACGATAGATAAGCCAGCTTCCTACTGGGAAATCCGCTATGAAAAATACGTTCTCTCTGACGAAGTAGAAACGATAGTGACTCATTTGCCAGCGACAGTTTTTCTTCACAAAAACCAAGCCAGTCACCCGGCAGTTCGCTTATCTCGGACACCTGTTGCGTTATAGTCTCATCGGTTTCAAGCAAGACTTGTAAATCAATTGCCGCAGCAAGGTGCTCAACACCAACCTTTTGTCGCATTAAAACTTTTACACCTCATTATTGTTATCTCACAAAGTCACCCTAGTTGATTGCGATGGTGCCACCTTGGATCTTTTGTGCTCGCTCTGCTTGAGACGTGACATACTTGCCTTTAGTCGTCACACGCCCATCTCGGCCACTGTAGCGTGTCTGTGTATCGCCACTCTTGATGATGAGTTCTTGATCCGCTTCCAAGACAAGCTTTTTAGCTCGAATAACCAGTTGTTCTGAGTCATCGAGTATCGAAAACAAAATGTCAGTCACAATGGGCAGGCTCGGGTCATCGTTGACAAATTCGATTCGGCATTGCAGCTTACTATTAATCGCTAGCTCGATTTCTGAACGCGTGAAGCGTCTTCCAAGACGAGCAGAAATTGGTGATTGAAACGGGTTACCGTCAAAATCTACTTTTACGCTGTCATTCGTTTCGGTCAACGCCACAATGGCGCCAAAACGCGAAAAGCAAGCCGACTGTTCGGCTTGCATTTCTGTTACGGTATAGGTTGTTTTTACTGGGTTATTCATGACTAATTGATCGCTACATTTCCGCCTTTCACTACAACTTTGGCGCTGCCCTCAATTGTAATAGCAGAACCGGAAAGCTTGATTGAACCATCACTATTCATGACCAAAGAGGATCCACCGGTTTTAAGAACAATCTTTTCTCCGCTGACAATCTGCGTGGCCCCATCTGCTTTGTAAGATGTGTTGCCCTTCACCGAGACCGTTAAGTTGCCGCCCACTGTCTGATTATCATCGGCACCAATATCTGAACTCTTCGATGCCCCCACAGTCAAGTTGCTGTTTTCACCCACATCCAGGTCGTCATTTTTGCCAATCTTTGTCGTACGATTGTCACCAATTTCCAACCCAACATTGTTTTTCACATAGCGCGTCTCGTTCGCGTTATAAGTCACAGACACATCCTGCTCAACGGTTTCTGTGAACGTACTATTCACTTGAGTTGTTTTGTGCCCTTCTATGGTTTCTTTATGATCACCATGAATTTCGTTAGTTTGATGCCGCGCTACTTTCAAAAACTCATCCTGCCCAATATCACGAAAACGGTTATTCAAAACCTTCGTTGACATGTCTTTTTGAGCGTGAATATAGACTTCTTCTTGGTTCGCTTCGTCTTCAAAGCTCAGCTCGTTATAACCAGTGCCTTTATGGCTTTGGGTACGGAATGTAGTACGTGTTTTATTTTCTGGCAGCGAATAAGGAGGAAAATGCAAGCCGTTGTAGACTGCGCCAGTGACCAATGGACGGTCGGGGTCTCCCTCAAGAAACGTAATAACAACCTCATGACCAATGCGAGGTAAATAGACCGCTCCCCAGGTTGGTGCTGCCATTGACTGGCTAACACGGATCCAACAACTTGAATGTTCATCACTGTTACCATAGCGGTCCCAATGGAACTGAACTTTAATCCTTCCCAGTTTATCGGTGTAGATTTCTTCTCCCGCAGGGCCAACGACTACTGCCGTTTGAGGACCATCGACGACGGGTGCTGGCAGCTTTGGTGCTTTAAATTCAATCTCGCGAGAGATACAGATAAACTGATTGTGGTAAGTTGTTGGCATACCACCGGCTTCATCTTCATGTACTTGCGGATCGCTGCCAGAATGCATCACTGATAACATGATGTATTCGCGGTTGATTTCCGTTCTTGGGTGGTCGCTAATGTTGAAGCTATAGCCCGAAGCAAGGCGCATAACATCACTGCTCGCTTCTACATATTGGTTATCAACATTGTGCTCTGACATCCACTCTTGAGTTCTGACTTGACCCATCGAAGGATCCACATATCGTCCAGGATAATCAAACAACTTTAAGTCTTGATCGATATCACCGCTGCTGGTCATCTCTTGAGGGATCTTGGGTTGCTCGTAATTGTAATCGGTGTAAGTCACTTCACCAGTACGAACACGATCGACCAGTTCTAAGTCGCTAATATGCTCTCGATCTGGTGTACCTCCACCGTCTGTATGATAAGCAATGGGGCCAATGTAAGATGAATTAAGAGGGCTACTCACTAAGGGTGCAATGGCATCATTACTGTCTACGATTACCATAGTGTGGTTGGCCTCAGTATGCTCAAAGTAATACCACATACCATGCTCAGCCATGATGCGCTGCACAAAATGCAGATCAGTCTCACGATACTGCAAGACGTACTCTTTGGCCGGATAGAGGCCAGACAACTCAAATCGATAATCAGTAACCGATGCGTTATCGAGTACCTCAGCGACAATATCTTGCGCCGATTTCTGTTGGAAAATACGACAGTCTTGACGCTGTGATAAGAACCAACATTGAGGCACCAAAATAAGCTGATAGCGAGAAAAACGTCTTCCTGTACCTAAATAGCGAACTTCGTTAACCACTCCGGAAAAGTAGCGTCCCGCGTCGACACCTTGACCATAGACAGTAAGTGTCCCCGCTTTACGAATTAGCGATTCTGTTGTGACATTAGGCTCAAGTGAAAGTAATGACAAAGTTATATGGAATGGCTTGGAGAGCTCCTCAGTCACCTGGAAGCTTTCTACCCTAAATTCATGACCGCATCCGGGTACTTCAAATTTAAATTCTACGTCATTCACCATATCTTTCACCTGATACTAATAATAGAGTTAGGGCCAACAATGGTTGGCCTAGAATAGTTTGCTAAGCAATTAAGCTTCGCGTGGCGTACGCCAGTCATCGTTACCTGCAGTACCACAATTTTCGTGTGTTACTTCAATTGCACGGTAAGTGAATTTCAACACTTCTTCTGTAACGCGGTCCGCTGTCGCCGCATCTTGACAGTGATTCATGCGAGTTTGCATGTCTACCAATAGCGCATCGATCAGTTTGATTGAGTAGTAATGTTCTTGCTTACCTTGAACCGACGTACGGTAGAAGCGAATAACACACTCTGGAAGTTTTTCACCAGAAACTAGTGCGTTAAATAGTAGTGGTGAACAACGATCTTGAACTTTTGTTACCACTACTGGTTTGTGAACACGTTGACCTGTTGGCTGACCGCTTTGTGGATCACGTGGAATAGTTAGTACGTGATCAAGTTCTTGAACTAGGAACTCATCGACGTGTGCTTCTTGCCAAGTGTTACCCACTGAATCTGCAGAGTAAGTATCTTTAGTAATTTGACCTTGAGTTTCGCCTTCAATTGACATGTATGCTGGAGTTGGCATTGTTATATCCTTTTTTCTTAAATCTAATTTGTTAATTCACCAAATCGCTTATCACCGCGACTGACTAGATATATACAATCATCATGCCAACTTTTTATTTCCCGAATTTTCAATGACTTACATAAAAATGCAGTTGATGACCATAAAATACAGTGACAATTTATTGGAGAAAATACCAAGATCTTGTTCAGCCATACTAATAAATTGTTGATACTGAATAAAGTTAAAATAACCACATTAAGAAAACAAAAAAAAGTCATTTTACCCACCCAAAGAAACACAATAACTATTAACAAAGTCACATCAACCAAAAGCACTCGCTAAATATATTAACAATTAACAACAACCCGTAAAAAACAACTAGAACAAGGTAGTAAAAATATCGTTCTTAGAAACTAAGATATTGAGATTTAGTATAATAGCGCATAGTTTCTTCAATAACTAAAAGCAGATAGATGATTAACATTAACCTTTCTTCATTAATACAGCGTCTTCATCCTTTAGCAAAAACGGCTTTAGAGGACGCAGCAGCACTTGCCGTTGCCGAAAAGGCAACTGAGGTTCAAATTGAACACTATTTACTGAGTCTTTTAGAAAGGCCAAATAGTGATTTTGACGTTCTACTAAGTCATTTCGATTGTTCTGAAAACTTATTAAGACAATCCGTTCGTTCTTGTTTAAATAGCGATTCACAAGGAAATGGCAGCAAACCCGTTTTCTCAGCCTTACTTATCGAGTGGCTACAGGAAAGCTGGTTAGTGTCTTCTTTAGATCTAAGTGAAACGCAAATCCGTACTGGTGCACTACTACTCACTTTAGTAAGCAATCCATTGAGATACGGCCAACATAGTTATGCCGATATTCTTAACAGCGTCAGTCCAGACGCTCTTAAGCGAAACTTTGCTGAACTGACCCACCACTCTATTGAAGCGCAAGTTGCCACATCTGAGAAAACCGAAGCTCGTGAAGCAGGCTCTGCACTAAGCCAATTTACCACTGACTTTACAGGTAAAGCGCGAAAAGGTGAGATCGACCCAGTATTTTGTCGAGATCAGGAAATCCGCCAGATAATTGATATCTTGGCACGCCGTCGTAAGAACAACCCTATTGCTGTCGGCGAGCCAGGTGTCGGTAAAACCGCCGTAGTAGAGGGCTTAGCACTGAAGATCGTTCAAGGCGATGTGCCTGACAATCTTAATGGTGTCGAGCTATATGGCCTCGACATGGGCCTACTTCAAGCGGGCGCCAGCGTAAAAGGTGAGTTCGAAAAACGTCTCAACGCCGTATTGGAAGAGGTTAAAAACTCCCCAACTCCTATAATCTTGTTTATCGATGAGGCACACACCCTCGTTGGCGGAGGCAACCAAGCTGGTGGTAGCGATGCGGCCAACTTACTCAAACCCGCACTGGCTCGTGGGGAAGTAAAAACCATAGCTGCGACCACTTGGAGTGAATACAAAAAGTATTTTGAAAAAGATCCCGCACTGGCCCGTCGTTTCCAACTAGTTAAATTGGATGAACCCTCACCAGAACAAGCAGCGCTAATTATCCGTGGCTTGCGTCCTGCTTATGAGAAGTCCCACAACGTCTACGTTCGTGATGATGCCATCACAGCAGCTGCTGCATTATCAGCGCGCTACATCTCGGGCCGACAACTGCCTGACAAAGCGATTGACGTACTCGATACTGCATGTGCACGAGTCAATATCAGTCTAAATGCAGTTCCCGCAGGTGTCGAAACGCTGCGACAGTCGCTCGCCGCTCAGAAACGTGAATTAGAAGCGCTAGAGCGTGATGCATTGCAACAAACTGGCGACAAGCACAGTTTAGCAAGGATTCCTGAGCTCAAGCAGGCTATGGAAATTACGCAGCAAGACCTCAAAATACTTGATCAGCAGTGGCAAGATGAGTGCAACCACATTGAACAAATGATCTCCCTGCGCACGCGTCTACATGAATTGATAGAAGGTCAGGTTGAATCGGACTCAGAAAGAGACGTGGCGAACAATGACGAGATGAATTGCGAAGTGACTAATCCTTATCTTGAGATGGATGAAGAACAAGTCCGTATTGCGATTGCTTCCTGTCAAGAACAGCTGGACGCTGTGCGGGATGGCAATCCATTAGTGCATTATGAGGTGGGTCCAGACGAAGTAAGCCATGTTATCTCAGACTGGACAGGGATCCCTATGGGGAAAATGCTGCAAGACGAAGCCGAAACCACCCTCAAGCTCAAACAGAGCTTAAACGACAACATTAAAGGCCAAGAGTTTGCGATTGAAGCGCTTTCCGAAGGAATTCAAACTGCCAAAGCAGGTCTGGGAAATCCCGATGCTCCTACCGGCGTATTCTTACTCGTTGGCCCTAGTGGCGTTGGTAAAACAGAAACTGCGCGTGCCATCGCAGATCAAATGTTTGGTGGTGAACGTTTCATGACCACAATCAACATGTCCGAGTTTCAGGAAAAACACACCGTATCGCGTTTGATCGGCTCACCACCAGGATATGTCGGTTATGGTGAAGGTGGTATGTTGACGGAAGCAGTGCGCCAGCGCCCATACTCTGTCGTACTGCTTGATGAAGTTGAAAAAGCGGATCCTGAAGTTCTCAACTTGTTCTATCAAGTGTTTGATAAAGGTACGCTAAATGATGGTGAAGGCCGAACTATCGACTTTAAGAACACGCTGATCATCATGACCAGTAACCTAGCCACCCATGAGATTGAGTCTCTAGCGCAGCAATCTAAAGATATCGATGCCAATATCGTTGCTGAGGCAATTCGACCTACACTGAATCAGCACTTCAAGCCAGCGCTACTAGCGCGCATGTCCGTATTGCCATTTATGCCACTTTCAGACGAAGCAATGACGGACATCATCCATCACAAACTTGGCAAAGTTTCCCAGCGACTGAAAAGTCATCATAAACTGACTCTCAACTACCAGGAAAGCTTGGTGGAGTTTGTCCTAGGCAATTGCCGATTGGCTGAAACGGGGGCTCGAAACATCGATGCCGTGATCAGCCGTCAATTATTGCCGCAACTGTCCACTCAGTTGCTGGTTCACGACAAAGATGATGCGCATTCGACCATCACTGTCTCTGTGGATGAACAAGGTACATTATCTTATGAGTTCAGCTAATCACAGCGAACTAGGTAATGCTTTACTCGCGATCAGTCAGTCTTTGGCTGATCGCTCTCAGTTGACTCAAACACTGGAAGCCGTGCTCACTGCTGCTAAGCAAATGACCATGGCTCGCCACGGAATTATCTATGTGTTAGACCAAACTGGTGAAGCGCTAATACCTAGCAGTGCCTTTCACAATGATCAGGTCATGGTGGACCATCCGTGGCCCGCCATACAACTCGACTCTGCCAGCGAGTCCGATCCCTTTAATTATGCGGTTCACAATGGTGAAGTCGTACTCATCAATGAACTATACAAGTATAACGGCTACGACTGTGAAGCCATCTATCAAGCGGAGCGCGCATTTGGCGCAACAAGCTTAAATCTACTGGCTTGGCCACTTGTCGATGAGTCTCACAACACCATTGGTTTGCTCGTGCTTCTCGATCTAGGTGTAATCGATAACGAAGCCGCATTGACTGAGTTCTGCAGAATGGCAGCTAGCCACATTCGGCAAGCAATTTGGTTGGAGCAATACGGACAAGTCATTGAGCGGCTGAGTTTAGGCGACACCACTGAGTTAAGCCAATTGCCTATTGCGTCCGCCGTTCGTGCTAATCACGCCGATGGGCCAATCGCCACCAGCGAAGAGATGCTCAATGTACTGAGCCGACTTGATAGAGTGCTTTCCCTTCCGGTCGACGTCATGCTACGCGGCGAAACGGGCGCAGGTAAAGAAGTCATTGCCAAGTATATTCATGACAACTCGAATCGAGCAAAGGCGCCTTTAGTGGTACAAAACTGTGCAGCCATACCCGAGCAATTGCTGGAATCGGAGCTATTCGGGCACAAGAAAGGCTCATTTACAGGAGCGGATAAAGACAAAATTGGTTTATTTGAGGCTGCTAACGGAGGTACGTTATTTCTCGATGAAATCGGCGATATGCCAATGTTACTTCAAGCTAAATTACTGCGCGTGCTGCAGGAGCGTAGAGTACGTCCCGTCGGTGCTAATAAGGAGATCGAAGTCGATGTACGTGTTATTGCCGCCACACACTGTAACCTAGCTCAACAAATACAAGACGGGCGATTTAGAGCTGACTTATTTTATCGATTAAATGTATTCCCAATTACCTTGCCCCCACTGAGAGCTAGACAAGCTGATATTTTGCCACTCGCCGAACATTTTATTCAATTAGCGGCGAACAAGCTTGGATTGTCTACACCGCCTAAACTCGCTGACCAAGTATGTACTCAATTGCAGTGCTACCATTACCCGGGTAATGTACGCGAACTGAAAAATATTATTGAGCGTTCTGTTTTGCTATCGGATTTTGAAACCATCACCAGCATTGAGTTTGGCGATCCGATTAACGAACAATTTTCTGCGTCCGCCACCATAACAAGTGCACCAGAAGAAATCCTTGAATACTCAGAAACACCGACTCTTGAAGAGGTATCAAAAGGGCTCAAAGAGGCCGTAGGCGAGTACGAGCGGACCGTAATTATCGATTGCCTGCGGGAGTGTAATTGGCACACTAAACGCGCCGCAGAGCTTCTCTCATTGCCGCTAAGCACGCTGAATCATAAAATGAAGAAATATGATATATCAGCCACTAGTTAACCCTCATCAAAACGCTCTCATACACGAGGGCGTTTTTTATTTCTCTCATTAACCTGGCACTCTCATTTCGGTAATCAATCTTACCACTCCAATTAATAAACATTCGTTAAAACCCTATTAATTAGGCAAAAAAAGCGCAACCCCAAGGATTGCGCAAAAAAGAACGTGACTAGTTACAGAACATGAGTACGAATACTCTTATTTGCCACGTCCTACCACTTGATATAAAAATGAATAGAATGCAACTGTCCGACTGACTGTTGACGAGTCATAGATTACAGCGAAAATTTATTTTTTCAACCTGGCAAAAACACAGCAATAAAACTTATAATTGCGTGTAGATTAGCGATATTGACAAGCAATATAAAAATCAAAGTAACTTAATTGATAATTTAACCAGAGATACTAACCATCCCGGCCTGTAATTAGCTGTAAAAATAAATAAAAAACTTCACGGCGAACAATAAATAATAAAGCCTCTTATAATCATAGAGGCTTTCGATACATTACCAGCAGGAAAGTTGACCAATAAAGCAACTATAGTGTTCGATTAACAGTCCCCTTTACGCCTCTCCAATTGTATAGCCTCACTCGCGCTGGTCTTATTGATTGCTCCACGCTCCAACGTTGCTTTCACGCTAAAACTCCCTGTCTGGCTTGATAAATCCCAATTTCCCAAAGACCACAAGCCACTGCTGTTAACTGTGGTCGTAGTCTGCTCTACCATGATATTGCTAGTGTCAAGCAACTCCAAGGTAACTAACGACCCAGAGGTAACACCATGAACAGTTCCCGTTACCGCAACATTATCGCGTGAGTTCCCGCCATAACACGTTTTTCCAACACTAAGGCTTACTACTAAATCTGTAGGTAGCGCAGCTGAATAAATGCCCATCTCTTTAGCTGTATCAACACTCGTAAACCCTTGAATATCTATGTCTACCGTTTCCAATAGCTCAATGCTTGACATAGCTCCTATGGTCGTTGCCGTCCATATTGTGTCACTCCCTACTACATCCGTGTCCACACCATTTATGGTGACTGTACCCGCTGTAACGGGCTCTCCAAACTCAATTTGTACGTCACCTTGTTGGCCTGACATTATCTTTGTCGCGGTGACTTGTGAGACCGTAGGGTTAGCACGAATGAATTCAAACGATGGCTCTTCGCTACATTGGGTTTGAAACCCGCTAAGGCTTGCACGTCGTTGTCTAGCAGTACCGCCCCCACAAAATTCAGTTTTACGATGCCTTCCGGAAACAGTGAAATATCAAAGCCACTTGCGCTCCAGGTATTATTCAAACTATCCAGTACAACTGGAATCGCAGGCGTCTCCGTCCCCAATTCTGAAACTAGTTTTAACGACAGAGTATCGACATTCTTAATAAACTGATAAGTACCCGTGATATTTAGCGACTTCGAAGGTTCACCGGTTATAGTCAAAGGGAGTGCATCGATAGTTAGCGTCGGAGTATAAGCCAACTTATGACTCGTATCTGTATCACTCGAATTACCGTAGCTGTCTACAATATTGAAAACGGACAGAGTGGCCAATGGCTCGACTTCTATTGCAGGCATTGTCACATTACCTGTCCAGACTTTTTGGTCTCCCTGATCAGGTGTTAATGACAGGACATTCTCACCTAGCTTGGCATCAACAGAAGACACTTCCGTATCAAAGGTTACTTTTATCTCAACCGTGTCGTCTGGTTTTGCATGCAACTCACCACTACCGTTTTTATTAACAAACTCCACTGCAGCAATAGCGGCGGCTTGAGTATTAAACGTTAGCATTTCTGTCGCGAATGCAGATAAACCGTCGTTGCGGGTTACAGTCGCTCGCATTGTATGCTCGCCAGTTAGGCTCGATAGATCCAATGGTTGGGTTTCCCAAGAACCATCGTTTTTAATTTGGGCGGTTGGTAGCACCACCTCGCCGTTAGCTGGCACGATTTCGATGACCACGTCGGTGTTTGGAGCGACACCATGCGTCATTCCAGAGATAACTGCTGAGGACGCTTCAAGTTTATTAAACGTCGTTTGATTTGTGGATGCCGCAATCCCAACCAAGGTTGGTGCGTCTACCATCAATGGCACCATGGGCTTGCCTGTAATAGCATCAACAAAACCACCTACTTTAACTTCCGCATTTACGGCTGTTCTATCGCCGCTTAGCGGTGTTGTCATGGTGGCGGTAAAGCGATTTACGTCTACTGACTCTAGTACCGCTGTTTGACCATTTATGGTCACCCAACCATTGGAGGCATTCACTTGAGCATCAAACTGCAGTGTCAACACACCTTGCTTCGCATATTCAATCGACGAGTCGACCACCTCGGCAGTGGGTTGAACATAGCTAAAGTCAAACTTCAAAGAATTACTTGGCTTAAAGCCTTTCGATATTGTCTCATCATTATTTAGCAGTACGCTGCCATCAAACGCCAAGAACACATCCCCTTCTGGAAAGGCTGAAATATCAAAACCACTCACTGACCAGGTTTGATCCACACTATTGAGTGAAAGCGATTTGGCTACAGTCTTATCACCGTGCTGCGAAATCAATTGCAACGTCAAACTGTCGGCGTTTTTAATAAACTTATAAGAACCTGACAGTGTAAGCGCCTTAGCAGAAGCACCACTCACACTCGCTGGCAAGTTTTCCACTAACAAGGTCGGAGTGTACGCCAACTGATTAGTGCTATCGGTACCACCATCATTTCCATGAGTATCTGCCATCTTGGTTACTGTGAGTGTAGCCAGTGGTTGCCCCCATGGGCAGGCATCACCACTGAACCGGCCCACTCGGTTTTGTCCTGATTTGAACTCGCAAGGCTTATATTATTACTGCTGTTTAAGGTTGCTTCGACTATATCCATGCCTTGACTAAACGAAAGACGCACATTCACTGTCTCACCCGGATTAGCATGTAACTCGTTATTGCTGTTTTGAACATCAAATACCGCGGCTGTCAGCGATGGTTCTTGAGTATTGAAAGTGATCGTTTTGCTCTTCTCTACCGGCGCAGAATCACTACGAGTCAAGGTGACTCTCATAGTATAAGTGCCCGACAAGCTCGACAAATCCCAATCTCCAGTTGTCCAAGTGCCATCACTTTGCACAACCCCTTTGTTCGTGGCCGTTGCTTGTTGGTTGCCGTCTTCCCACATGGCGACGTGCACTTCCGTAGCCTCCGGCACGCCAAAAGTTTGACCCGACACGACAAAGGTTGACGCCTGCACTTTGTTGTAAGTTGAGCGCGTTGTCGTCGCTTCAAGGTCAATGATGGTAGCAATAGTTTGTTCTAAGGGCCGCATTTGGTTACCCGTGACCGCACTGGTGAAACCTTGCACGGCCAACGGTACGTTTTCCAGCATCTGTATGGTATTTAGCGGCTCCACCGTTGTGGCTACAATGACGTTCCCGTTCGCCTGGAGGTTAGTTGCTACATTATTGATTGTCACAGTACCATCCACTGACATAGCTTCTCCAAACTCAATTGTGACCTGAGCTTCTTTCCCATATTCAACCGATGACGATTGCACCATTGCCGTTGGCTTTTCAAACTTAATCGCAAAGCTTGGTTCCGAACCCTGTTGCGGAGTAAAGCCTTTAGAGGCGGTCTCATCATTGTCCAGAACAACACTTCCTTCGAAGTGGAGTGTGACCGTATCGCCAAGGAAGTTGGAAATATCAAAGCCGCTCACAGACCAAGTATTTCCGCTACCCAATACCACCGCCTTTTTCTCGGTCGATGACCCTTTGTCAGAGACCAACTGTAAGGTTAGATTGCCGGCGTTTTTAATAAGCTGCTGCGAACCTGAAATGGTTAGCGACGACGCCATAGCTTCAGTGACTGTTTCTGGCAGCCCGTGATAGTGAGTGTTGGGGTATACGCTAATTTATAGTCACTGTTCGTTGCACCACTGTTTCCGACACTGTCAATCACATTGCTAACTGATAATACCGCTAGCGGTTGACCTTGATACTCCGGCATTTCTACGAGTCCAGACCAAGTTTTATGGTCGGAAGGGTTACGGTTTAAGTTAGCTATTTTTGCCCCCAGCGTCGCTTCAACGGCATCGACATCCATATCAAAGGTCAACGTGACAGTAACGGCTTCTGTTGCTTTCGCATGCAATTCACCACTGCCGTTTTGAACACTAAAAGCGGCATTGACGAGTTTCGCGGCTGTTGTATTGAATGTAACCGTTTTTCCTATGCTCACCGTATCCTGACCGTGGCGCGTAACAATAGCCTTGATTACGTGTGTACCTGACAACGCCGATAGATTCCATTCTCCAGTCGTCCACGTGCCACCATTGGACACCGCTACTGTTCGAAGGTCTTCAACCTTGTCTGTTTCCGCGTTAAGCACTTGGATCGTAACTTGTGTACCCAAAGACACTCCGCGAGTCGTTCCAGAAACTACTACTCTCGTCGCCTGTGACTTATTGTATGACAAACGATCGGTGGTGGCTTCAACACCGACTATCGTTTGCTCATTTTGCACCAACGTCTGCATGGTGTTACCTGTTTTGGCACTCTTGAAGTCAGCCACTCTTATCTCAACATCTTGTAATGTCTCAATGTTGGTCATCATGCTTGTTGTTGTCGCAACAAAAGCAGTGCCATCTGGTTCCAACCTCGTAGGCTGATTGTTGATAGTAATCGAACCGCTATCCGACACTGCCTCATCAAAGTCAACCGTGACAACGCCGTATTTTCCAGCCTCAATAGCAGAAGATCTTAGCGATGCGACTGGGTGAGTTAACGTCAGCCTAAACGAGGTCACTGCTGGCAAGAAGCTGTCGTCGTCTTGCCTGAATATCGTTTTGCCTTCGATGTCAACCGAACCCGCAAAGGATATTTCCACGTCTCCCGTTGGCAAGCCCGTCAAATCAAGGCCTGTCACACTCCACGTTCCATTGATTTGATTGACAACGACACTGCCTTGCACCGTACGACGATCAACCACTGAAGTCAGTGTCACATCCAAGTTCGCTCGACGAATATGCTTAAACGTGCCGGTTAAGCTAAAGTTTGCTGCTTGCTCTTGGTATACCTCGCCAATGCTATCCATCGTCATTTCTGGCGCATACGGAATAGAATGCAGGGTATTGATGTTACCTACATTGCCATCGCTATCTCTGAAGTTTTTCACCGTTAACATAACTGAATCGCGGTTCTCATCCAAAGGAAGTGGAACGGTACCCGTCCACGTATCGCCTGTGCCCTGCACCGCCTGCACAGTAAACGGTACACTACCCAACACAGCCTCTACGTTAGTTACCGGCTTATCAAAGATCATTGTAACCGTCACATCGACACCAGCTCGTGCATACTCAGGGTTAAAGTTTACGGTTTTCAGCACTGGTGGCTGCTGACTAGCAAGCTGTGCATTGGAATACGTAAACTCATCTGCAGAAACCGAACGGATATTGCTACCTGTCACTTTCACTAGTATTGCCCCTTCTGGCCACCCTGTGAAATCGAACGAATCCGTTGACCATTTACCATCAAAGTTCACTCTAGCTTGTCTTGTCGCTTCTTTAGTGAGGTCTTGGCTAGATTGGACCACTACCGTTAACGTATCGTCATTCGCGAAGCCATATGACTTACCCGAGATGACAACTTGCGGCGCCTCGGAAGGAATGATTCGGTCATCCCCCGTCACTTGATAAACCGCTTCGATCACTGGTTTAGCAACAAACTCTTTCTTCGCTTCGATACCCGTATTGCCGAACTCGGTTTGGTAACCAGCTTGAACCACTAACTCTTGCGCTACTTCACCAAAGCCAATAGAAGGCGTTACTGTACCCTCCCAAGTCTGAGAGGCTGACGTTTCAATTCCAAAGTCCACACTCTGAGTGCCCATTTTGGCTTTTACATCTTTCACTGGTGTAGAGAAGTTCAATATGATGTTCGCTGGCTTACCGTGCTCAATAAAACCACTGCTGGTATTCAGAATAATGGCGTTGTCGGCATCAATCGTTGGTGTTACCGTGTTCAATACAAACGTTTTGACATCACTTTCTGTATCTGCTGAGGCGCCTAATGAGTTAGTGCCTGCAACCGTAATAGTAACGTTTCCGTCTGCAAGTCCCGATTGTTTCAGATTGATATTGGCTCCCCATTTGCCCCCTGATAAAACGTTAGCTTGAGCGACAAAAGGTTTATTTCTTTCATCTCTGAGCTCTACGTCCAAAGTTTGGCCAATTCCGTAGAACCTGGCAGACTCCCCAGAAACATTCACATTTTCGATGTTGCTATTGTTCACCAAACTATCGAATGACGTGACGGTAATGGTCGGCCTGATTGGTAGCTTGTAAGTGCGATCCAACTGCCCCTCGTTGCCCGCTTGGTCGAAGAAACTTTGTACTTCTAATCGAACCTCAATATCCTCATCGGCGATGGTTGGCAACATAACGGTGCCAGACCACAAGGCTTTGGTGGTTTCTTGCGATGTCGCCCAGTTGATCGTCTGATTCGCGAGTTTACCGACTGGCTGCGTCACTTCCTCATCAAACTCTACATAGACGGCCACCTCTTCGTTAGGCGTACCAACAATAGGGGCAAAATTCACGCCTGATAAGGAGTGCCATTTTGATCAACAGACTTGATTTTTGGCTTGGTGTTGTCGGTACTCACAGTGAATTTTTCTGTCTTTCGAACCCCCAACTATCGATTATGGTCACTCCCACTACTAACGAGTCACTGTTTTTCTCCGTATCTTGCAAGGTGTAATCAAAATCATTACACATCCAAGTGGCATCATCCTGACAGGGAATTGGCACCGAATGCGGTGAATTTGGCGATTTTGAACTGTATGTATTGTTGCCAACCAGTGCTAACATTTCGTCAATATTTGAGTACTGATACACTTTGTATCGATATTGTACGATCAAATTTTCACCGTTAACGTGCGCGCTCGCTTTCGGACTCGTAATTTCCAAACTAAGCTCGCCTTGAGGGCGAACCAGTGTGATCAGTTTTTGCTGCTCCGGCGCATTCCCTACGTTGTCCTTAAGCTCACCAAGATAAATCGCCTTTTCCGTGCTTACTGAGCCAAATACATCTAATAGATTTGGTTGGTAGTTACACGTCACTTGTTTACCTTCGGCACTTGGATCTTCACATTCGACGGGGACACTTTTAAAGTTGATATTGTCCTTGACTTTAAGCACCGGCTTGCCGTCTGCTCCACTCTCCACGTAATCAACGCCTGCTAGGTCATCGGAAATAAACAGCGGCAGAACGAGTCGCAGCGAATTGTCCTCAGTACTTCGGTTAACATGTCTTTCAGTTAATTGGAGCCGGGTACTATTGTCGCCTTCCTCAACCTGAACCACTGGGCCTTTGACATCGATTGATTGAAACGAGTGTTTTTGTACTTCCGTTGCACCGTTTTCAGCCGTGGTACGAGTGATCAATGTTGCACCACTCTCAATTGTCTCCGTGCCTTTCAAGATGCACGATGGACCACTTGAAGGTGGTGACTCAACTATCGTGTAGGGTTGGTCTGTATCTTGAGGGACTTCCTCATCACTACGAGGTCGGATCCAACATTCTAATTGGGTAATCTTCACTTCAGTTTGCGGATCGGCAAACGTGACTTTCAAGGTTTTTGAGGAATCGTAAGTATCGAAGGCCTCAGGACTCGCTACCGTCAGTTTGACACCTTTGCGTAGTATTTTTAGCGTTTTGCCAATTTTGGTGGTGTTCGGGTTTTCCGCAAAACGCGCAGTTGGATAAACCACGTTGTCTTCTACTGCGAAGTTGACGTTGTAGCTGCCGTCCAACTTGGTCATTTCTTTGGTCAACGATGTTACCCAAAGCTCTTGCCCCTCTACTTTCGTGACAGGTAATGGCGTTGGAGTTTGGCTGTCTTCGTAGGTGTAGGAAGCATTAACCGACTTAATACCACTAGTATCCGTTGCAACAACCGAGAACTTAATGTCTTTGTTCTCACTGACATTACCTTCAATAGGGCTATCATCAGAATAAGCTTCTGAGACTTCCACACTTGGAGCTTCATTATCAACTTTGACAAGGAATTTGGCGCTGCCGATATTGCCTCGAATGTCCTTTGCTTCGACTTCTAACGTTGAGTCTTGTGTTGCTTTGAATGGGATTTCCCGCTTTGCATCGCCTTCTGGCACGTTACCTGCTCCTGAAGGTCTTGAAGCTCCGTTATACACCCAGTACCTGATGGTGCTTTTATCCACACCGTCGTCGGTAATTGCATCAATACTCGTATCATCGTAATCACGAGCATTTAGCACCATCGGGTAGCCCTCGCCTGACGCGTAGTAATAAGACTCTTGACTGAACTGATTGAGCGTAAACTCAGGGCCTTGATTATCAAAACGAACCGGTGCGAGTTCGGTACTATTTGTAAAATCATGTTGATCCGTCGCTCTAACAACCATCGTTACTCGACCGTTTGTGCCCGCTTCAATCGTACTATGGTCACCGCTGTATACACTTAAATACACGCCTTCAGCAGGCTGGTTTTCTCCATAGTTTTCAGAGGCGAGTAGTTTAAGATCGTCGTTGTCATCCTTTTGAAGTACCTCAATTCGCTTCACACCAGAGACATCCTGAACCGATTGCAGGTTAACCCTAAACTGTGTACCGATAACATTACCATTACCGTTACCAGAGATATCACTCGCCCAAGGTGTTCTAACTTTGATTTCGGGGCCGACAATGTCGACAGAGAACTGGAACCAACCTTCATTACTAGTATTGGCTGGAATAGCGGTATCAATAGCCGTGACATAAAAGTAGTGTTTCACCGAGCCATTTTTAATGTTGTCGGCAACGAGCTGAACAATCACTTGTGGTTGCTCACCCACCAAGCACGCTGCGTCAGTGTTGCTCTCCTCACACGCTTTAAGCTCGATTTTTGGTGCGCCATCTTGTTGATAAATGATTTTAACTTCACCCAGCGGGCTACCATCATCTTGCGTGAAGAGCGCGGTTGGATCCCAAGTTTTGTTGCCGCCAATAACAGCACTCGACATCACCTCTTCAATAACAAATGGAGTGGAGTCTACATTAACAGTAAACGCAGGAGCGCCTTCTATGGTCTGGTCGACTCGATTACCCAGAATGTCTTCAGCAACAACATAGGCTGTCCATTTGCCGTCTTCGAGTTTATTGGCCGTTTCGCCACACGTTAAACAAAGCTGTAAGACTAACTGACCATCTGAGAACTCCGAACTTGGTGTATTAATGGCAAACACACTATCGCCTTCAAACAGAACTGGCGAAGCGCCTGGAGCTTTGGGCTCAAAGTAAATTTGTCGCTTATTTGTATCATCACCTACTACATCTTTGATGACAAAGTTGAGGCTTTTTTGTCTCGTAACGTTTATATACGCGTCTTCCGATTGGCCATCTGGCAGCCTATAAACAACATTTGGGAACTCGTTATCGACCTTGAACGACGTAAAGTACGGTTCATCCGCTGTGTAAGCATTGTTTTTGGTGTCAGAAGCCGTAATTTCGAGCGCGAACTCCGCAATGTTTTCATAAGAAGACGAAAGAGTATCGAAATTGAATGAGTACGATTTGTTGTAATTGTCACCACTGTCGACAATAGGTAGCACTATGTCGTTTCTGTAGGTGTTACTGCCTGCCGCGCGCCACAAGGGGCTAAATACTGGAGCTGGATTACTGCTTAATCCTGAGGGGTCAGAAACGAAAGCGGTAAAGTCAATTTGGCCTGCAACAAAAATTTCCTGAGTGATCGGGTTTTGGTAGTACACGCCATATTTCTGTTCTTGATTTGGCAACACGCTAATGTCCGGGGGCGTAATATCAATACTGCTCCCTTTCGAATCAAAAATCTGAATTGACGTACCTTCAATTTGAATACTCGGGTTAGCGGTTGCGATGATATCTGCAAAGCTGAGTGCAAGCTGGGGCGAAAGTCCGTAATGCTGAACCAAGCGCTCGTAATAAGTCGTTGCGAGCTCTTTTCGGTAAGTATCATTGCTGATGCGATTTGAACCAATGAAGATATCACCAGAACTTCCAATGCCGTTAGCCTTACCATCGTGAACCAAATCTTGATAGAAGGCGGCTGCATAGCTGGTTGAAGTGTAGCCAACATTCACTGACGCCATGTCCACTAGGGACTCCACTAAGAATCTGTGCTTGTACTCATCACCCGGAAACGCTGGTATTACAGCCAAATCTTCGTTCGTTGCGTATCGAGTAAAAATAGGATCGAACTTAAAGAAGGAGTTCGTTACTCCACTACCTAGTGCGGAGTTCACTTCAGCCAAATACGCTTGGGCATCGCTATTGCTGTGGTTGGAAGTGTTATTCCATATATAGTCAAACAAACCTGTATGGTAGGCAGACAGCTCCGTAATGTAGATATCGCCAGTGTTGGTGTAGTCGAAATACGCACCAAAGTTTGACTGGCTTAAGTCGACCTCACGATATTGGTTACTGTCATTTGTCCACTGATAGTAGTACGACTTGCCAGAAGCCGGGTTGGCCAATTGAACTTGCAAGAAGCGGTAACTACCCAAGTCAGCTCGCAACTGACATGTCGCCACATCTAACGTGCCCTCTACCAGTTTGGTTGTACATGTCGAAACCGGATTACTATCAAACTTTCCGCTGGCATTTAAACCTTTAAGCTCAACGTTGGCGTTAGCAAACGGCGTAAAGATATCAAAGGTTGGTAGGTCAAATGTAGTTCGAAAGTAAACCGTTTTTGGTGTACTCACGTTTCCTGAGCGATCTTTCGTTGTAATGACCAGCTTTTGCTGACTTCTTTCTGGCGTTGACGCGTACTCTGTACTCAAAAGCTCTTTAACAAAAGGGATGTAGTAGGTAAGTTTTGAGACACGCCCTTCTTGGTTTACCTCTATTTTCTCATGAGGAATAGCATGTGTTGCTTGATTATTCCCCGAATGGCTTTCCACCTTGTCGACAAACTGGAAATCATTATCTGTTGGAGACTTAACGTAGTATTTAACGGTCACTTCTAGCTCTTCTGCCGATGACCCTAAAATACCATTGTCTGGATCGTATTCGTCCTGCACAGCGAGTTTTACATACGGTACAAAGTTCGAGTGAAGTACCGCGAGTGCCGACTGGTTGAAATCTTGAAAATCAATACCATCATGTACTTCGAGTAAACCAGAGCGCGCATAATTGAAGTCGACTTTTAAGTGATTACTGGTGGTTCCAATATTATTTTCATTAAAGGTGTTTAGTGAGTAGTCGAAATATTCGACCTCACCACGATTGTCATTGGTATCGATTTTTATGAATGCCATTGGTGCGCCACTGGCATTTGGGTAACTCAACGTTTGAGCAGGAAGATTGTTGTCCTTTCGAACCTCAAAGTTAAGTCTGCTGATGTTGTCATGCGAGTCTGTCACCTCAATGAAAAAACGTGTTGCACTACTAAAACTGGTCGCATCGTACGCTTCATTGAAACTACACTCTTCGCCAACAGATACGTAGCACTCAACGACACGTATGTCATCGCTCTGAGATATCACAACGTTGGTGATGTCACTTTCAGTATCAACTATCGTACCGGTTAGAATGTAGGTTGCTTCAGAGTTATTAATGGTTGGAGATGATGTCACGGTAATGACCGGAGCGACGTTATCCCAGGTAAAAGGTATTCTTGCGGCTTGTGAGTATGAGTGTACGTTACCGAGTACATCATCGGCTGACACAATCAGCTGCGAGGATAAAATATAAGCACTTCCATCAGGTCCTGCAGACCCGATGCGATCCAATTCAGTCGTATCAATATTTACAATGACCTTGGTCTCTCGCTTACCTGATTTAAACTGGTTTTTGTCTAGCGAGCAGTATGGTTCTCCTCCATTCTCAACGCACTGTTTGGTAATGTAGCCGTCTGCCGTCTCTAGCTCTAAGTCAACGGTAACATCATTCACACCAACATCATCAGACACAGCCAAAGTGACCTTATCAGCACCCGCTAGGACTTTTACTCCTTCGCGGACAATTTGCGGTGGGGTCTCATCTATCGGTTGTATATTTCTCGGCCCAACAACACGAGTGATATCGGAACTCGTGCCAAGTTGGTTGATCTGGTTAGCAAACCCCTGATAATCCTCAGCCAAGGTCCCAGATAAGTTGAGGTCAGGGTTGTTTACAACAATCAAAGTATGTTGCGAAAGATGATTGGTGTACACCTCCGCGTTAATATCCACTTGGCCAAAGTTAATTCTCTTAGCGACGCCATTTGCGTCCACTTCTTCACCATCTAAGACACCATCAGCTCGAATATCACGATATTGAATATCGGACAGATGCATAGAGGTATACAGGGTCAAACTTTCTTCAGTCGGATATTTGTTGATCAAGTCACTGGCGTACGATGAATAAGCGGTAAGTAATGCACCATATTTGTGGCCGTCTTGCGCATAGCTGCTTTGGCCACCCTGTGTAATATCAATCGGGCGAACCTCATTAACGTCAAAACCATACATGGTATTGAAACGACGTAATGCATCGCTAATAGCGTTTGACACCGGAACTCCAGCGGCAACATCGAATTCCGTTAAGCCCGCGACCATATGTGTCAATGGTGTCAACATGATAGGCTGTCGCGCACCTTCAGCGAAATTCGCGACACTGCTCATTGTTAGGCTTTTACCGTTACTCACCGTAATGACTTGATTAGTAATCGGATCACGATAAGCTCCGCCTCTGGCCTCTACATAAACTGGCATACTCGCGGTTGTAACATCTATCTCATAGTAACCCAGTTGGTCCGTGGTACTCTCACCGAGTTGCGACCCACTTTACCATCTCGAAACTCCCACACAGAGACCTTGGCACCAGACACAGGGGCATCAAATACCACTCCATAGATACTTCCTGTTTTTCTTGTGTTTGGTGACGCATCGGTACCTTCACCACCTCCTCCACAAGAAGAAATAAAAATAACCAGCAATAATGTAAGTATTCGAACCAGGTAGAGCTTATTCATAAAAATCACATTGAAATAAATTTTCACGCGATTATATTATGTCTATCAATTTTCTCAATCTGGCATATTCACTACCCATTATGGCATAATAACTAATAAAACCACCATAACAAACACCCTTAAAGCCGCAATTAAAATCAATTTAAAGATCATTCCAATAAATATCACCACCAAAGATAAAAAATGAACAGGTAATTTATTGTAAATATATTTGATAGACTAACTTCAGCGAGGCATAATACACAAAAATCATAATTTACCTACAAGCGGCATCATCAGTCAGTTATGTTCCTAACTCAGCTACAACACTTCACAAAGGTGCTCTACCCCAACAGCGCAACCAGTGACAAGTCAATATATTTCAACATATTAGCTACCACCACGTCGTTAGCACTCATCGCAATGTTAGTGAGTACTTTCAGCAAAAATAGCTATCAACCTTCGCCCACGAGTACACAGAAGCCATTTATTGGTACAATTAACTCTACAGACAGCTTAAATTACCCCATGCCACCACCACCTATTTCCGGCACTTTTACTGGTAAAGTTAAAGGCTCATTTTTCATATCAGCACTTGACTCTGGCTTAAGTAGCAAACAGGTTAGCTTTCTTTTTAATGCTTTAAATCAACACTTTGATTTCTTTAACTCTATAGAAGATGGAGGCCAGTTTATTGTTAATGCACCTTATGGTGACAAGCTCAAGTTTAAAGGATTCCTTTATCAAGATAAGAGGAAAAGCTTTCGGTTTGGGTACATGGAAATAACCGAATGTATAATAGTAAGGCAGAACCTTTGATACCTATACTATTAACCAACCCAACTTTTTCGAACTACCCCATTAGCTCCCACTTTGATCCTTTACGAGTACATCCCGTCACGCGCCGTACTGTGCCACATAACGGTACTGACTACATGTTGCCCGTCGGCAGCAGCGTGGTAAGCGTAGGCAGTGGCGAGGTCATCGCTGCACGCTATGATCGATATGCAGGACACTATATTTCCATCCGTCATACCGACAATTACATATCACGTTATCTACACCTCTCTAAAACACTTGTATCCGTTGGCGATCAAGTCACGGCCGGGCAAAAAATTGCTAAGAGTGGTAACTCAGGCCGCACAACCGGAGCTCATCTCCACTTCGAGCTTCTCAAAAACGGACGGCCTATTGATTTTGTGGAATGGAGCAATGAGGACAACAACAAGGGCTTTAAAGCTGAACTAACGGAATTGGAAAGGAAAGAAATCATTGCACAATCAGAAAGGATGAAGCGTGAATTGCTTGAGCGTTCCTAAGGGTAATAACTAATAGAGGTTAAATTGTTGAGTTAAAAAGTCCTAGTTGATGGGATTTAAGTCCACATAGCATAGGCCATAACAGCGGCGAGTGTTTTATCATCCAATAAAGCCTGACTTTTAGATCGTCTCTCCCTGAATGGTCTGTGCAGTTATCATCTTGATTGACCCAACACCTGATTTTTAAACAGCGTTGAATCAGCACTGGTAGCTTGTGCGCCCTCCCCCAGCGCTCGACGACTTCGTGTTACGAAAGTGCAGCAGCCAGTCCCTTGTTGATGTTGACCACTAAATGGTAGTGATTGCTCATAATGGCGTACGGACAAATATCGATGCAGTAGACATGGGTCAGCGCATAGATTTTTTGCCCAATCCAGCGGCGTCGATGCTCATAACACGCTCCTGTTTGAGCGTCTTTGCCACATAAATAGCTACGCCTTACACAGCGAGAAACACAGTGATGATATGATGTCGCATCAACAGATAGGAGTTCCTTTCTGGCGGTAGTCATCTATCAGTCCTTCGCCTGTAGAGACTTTAGCAGGCAACCTTTAGTTAAAATGGCGCTCGGTCATCAGTTTGCGCAAAATCATACTAATTTCATGCTTTTTAGTGTGTGTCCTTTAATCTTTTCTATCATGGCATATTAATAACTGAATCTAACAAGTATTTATTCATCTCGTTATATTCATTAACCTTACAAGATAGAAGCGTCGCTAACTCTGCGTCTGTTCCCTTCGATTCATTACTCTCAAAGGCACACTTTTTCTCTACAAGAAAAACCCATGAAGACACCATCTCGTTGAACTCACTCTTCCCTTCAATAGATGATGAACGTATCTCCTGCAGCCTTTCTTCAAAAGTATATATTGCCTCATCAAACTGTTCAGTGTAACTATTATTTATTTGCTCTAACTGACTCAGTTCAACATTAGCCTCCGAACTATGTGCCAGGACACTAACAGAAAGCGAAATCAATAATGCAACTACATTCCCTAACATATCTCACCTTAATTTTAAACCATAACTTAAGTAACTTTCACACATAAATCTAATCTTCCAGCTCTATTCTATATGAAGCAGTCTTTTTCTATCCGATCATACTTTTTGGTGTGTGTCCTTTAATCTTTTGATGAGCCTTTTTAATTAGAAACATACACATCACTAAGCATTTCTCTGCAATCACTTGCGAATACGGCTTTACCATCATGTTTGACTCTAAGTTCATAGTAGCCGTTTTTGAAATTATTAATATTCTCCTTGCCAATATTATACTCTAGAGAGTATTTGTATCCCTCTCTGTTGAATACAAACTCTTTAATATTAACACTATCGATATAATCACTAACTTCAATTAAACTCTCTTCATCAGAAGGATATGTCATCTCAATTTCCCCTGGCATACCGTACTTATACGTCAAAGAATCTTCCTTCTTGCACAAAGAAACAACTTTACTATTTTCAAGCCTGCAAGAAAGAGTAACCTCCTCATTTTTCTTACATATATTGAGTTTGTATCCCTTTGGGTAAGCAGACTTTAAGTAATTAACAACATCATAAGTTGTTTCATAACGGTACTTAGACACAGTTCCATCGAACTGATATCCACTAAACCCATTCAAATTTCTATCGTCGCTGATTATCTTATTTAGAGTTAGCTGTTCATCTTTCAACTGGTATATATAACTACTGTAGAAGTTACCTTTGATATCATGATGTCTTACATACCAACGAACTTGAACTAAAGCAAAGGTATCACTGCCCAACTGGATCTTTGACATACCATTTATAATAGGTTCACTACCTTCAAATGAGTACTGATCGACTTTGAAGTTCTTCTTTCCTATCTCAAAGTACAGTGCTGCAGGATAATTAACATCGTCCTGAGTTACAGTATAAGCCCGTAGACCACTCCCCAAATCAATTGAAAACCCTTCAGCTAAACATACCGACGAGAAAATAAAGAAAAGTAAAAAACAACACTTATCGAACACTATTAGATCCCCATTTCAAAACATATAGAATTATAACGATTCCCTCTGTCTTCCAACCCATTATAAACACCATTAACCATTCTTGTCACTTCTCTAACTGTAGCAGATTCGATGGTACACAGAATTTAGGACAGTCTCCCTAGGTCAAAACTATTATTTACTGATGTATTCTTGTTTACTCTGCTGACTGTGCGTTTATTGCATCCGCTTCTTTCCCCAATGCTGGATTATCATTGACCGCCATTCCCGCTACCGTAGTGGTCGCTGGCACTCTACCTTTCTTTTTATAAGGACATACACCATACGTACAAGTCGAAGAGCTAACATCAAACAATAACCTATCTCTCACAAACACAACAAACTATAAGAGTTTAGTCGTGTCAGAATGTTATTTGAGGCTAGTTGAGATAGCTCGAGCCAAAGTCGCTCGCTTTTTAGAAACTAACTTTTCCAGCAGAGATGCTGTCGAGAGTGGAGTGAACGTCGGAGGCAAAAATTACTCTATATGATAAACATGGACACGCTGTTTGTTTAACACGGCTTTCGTTTTCACCGCAAGTGCGCGCGATCCTATCGCTGTGGCATTAATCTTTTCCATCTGAGTACACACCCTATGCCAACTGCTTTGAGTGACATCTAAACGCTGAAGTATTGATGGTAAATGCGAGTTCATTTGAGCCTTACCTTCACGAAACTGCCGAGCCGTCCAGTCAACAAGTTCAATGTAATCGATAAGCCGAAAAGGAATACCATCTAGCATGGTGTTGCTTGGGTTACCAATAAAGGGATGCAAGCAGGGAGCGGTTGGCTGCTGGTTAGTCAGTGCAGTTAGCCTAGCCTTAATTGATGTGTAGTCAGAGGTTTCTGGGGTTGTAGTGACACCCGCTCGTATAGGATTCAAGTCAACATAGGCCATGGCAGCGGCGAGTGCTTTTTCATCCAGTAGGGCCTGACTTTTAAATCGGCTCTCCCAAAAATGACCTGTGCAGTTATCTTCTTGATTGGCCTTACAGGCGATATCGAAGTTGAGTTCTTTCATAAACCAGCTCAAACTCCACAATCGCTCGCGCCAAGTTTCAATTATCTCGGCACATTTTTCTTTCTCTGCTTGACCTAGCACCTGATTTTTCAACCAGCGTTGGATCAGAACCGGTAACTTGTGCACCTTGCCCCAGCGCTCGACGATGTCATGTTTCGATAGCGTAGTTGCTCGTCCTTTGTTGATATTAACTACCAAATGGTAGTGGTTGCTCATGATGGCGTACGCACAGATATCGATGCAGTAAACATGGGTCAGCTCATAGATTTTTTGCTCAATCCAGTGGCGTCGATGCTCATAGCACGCCCCTGTCTGAGCGTCTTTGCCGCATAAATAGCTGCGCCTTACACAGCGAGAAACACAGTGATAATAGGATGTTGCATCAACAGACACGAGTTGCTTCCTGGCGGTAGTCCTCTATCAGTCCTTAATGAGCCTATAGAGACTTTAGCAGGCAACCTTTAGTTAAAATGGCGCTCGGTCATCAGTTTGCGCAAAATCATACTAATTTCATACTTTTTGGTGTGTGTCCTTTAATCTGTTAGTACTCTTAATGAAACTCAGGTTCACTGGGATCTTGGAATTGTTGAGGAAAACGTTTTATTAAATCATCGTTAAGTATTAACCATCCTGATTGATCCCCACCAAAAGTATTCAGCCATAACTGTTCATCACACCAAGATTCAAATACAACATTCTTTCCTTTAGAGACTCGTAAACTACAATTCCCTGCGACGTTGCTTATATTATATCGATAGTCTCCTATATAAAAGAATATCTTTCTCCCCTGAGCATTTGGGCCTAACCTAACGTGGTAGGTTAAAAATCTACCTTTTGGTGTTCCCAAGTCCTTTGGATACTCTAGTTCCACATTGCCTAGCATACCGTATCTATATTTAACATGCCCCGTACTTGGGCTTTTATGATTATATCCACATAAAGAAGCATACTTACCATTTTCTAGTTTAGCACTAAAGTAGATATCTTCATTTTCACTACACAGAGTAGTTGTAATATCACTACGCTCGATATCTATTTGAGGATGCACGGCATTTGCACACTTAATTCCTAATAGCGCGTTTAAGCCCGCCAATAAAATTAGTTTTTTATTCATTACTCAAAAACTCCATTTTTCCACAAATCACTAAAATTGCTCCTACGCAGCGCATACGAATCTGTACCACTATTTACTTTTCTTGTTATTTTATTCACAGCTTCCCCATTCGCACCAGAGTCAGCTATTTCATACAATTTATTACTAACCCAAAACCAAGCTGAAGATCGTGTAGCATACTTAGCTTGTAAAATAATCTCTGGGTTAGTTATTAAATCTATTTTATCTTCAGGCCATTCAGATTTATTTTTAGCATGCCACTTATTAAACCCTGTGTAGTTCCTTCTACCCGTAAGTTGTTTCAGCCCTCTTCCCCTATAGTTCCAGCCATCATCAGTTGTTAGGTAATCATGATTTCCTAAATCCTTACGACCACCATACATTACATTAAATAACATACGCTTATCTTCTAAGCTTGGTCGGTTACCATCTTTCTTGACAAACTTACCATCTCTTTTTTCATGAATGCCAAGTACATCGATATACCGTTCTCCTGGATGTTTTGCGTGATCACTAGGATAGTTTCTCCCGCGAGCTGTCTCATAAACATCACTATCTAACGTAGAAATACGATAATTGGTATACTCAGCCATATTCAAAGTACGCCCTGTTTCTTGCATTATTTGCGCAAAGAAATGAGTACGACGCAATGCTGTATCTAACTTGTAAAACTCAATATGATCATTAAGTTCGTTGACTATAGCTTGTAACAGATCCCTTTTGGAATCCTTTACAAGTGGATAGACTTTACTCATCATTTCTACAGTAAACATAAATGGTTTGTTACTCGCAATAAATGGCCAATAATGCCAGACTAAACCATTATTAGTTTTATTAGCTACGGATTCTACACTCTCCAACCAAGAAATCTCTTTCGCACGTTCTCTCTCATGCTTTGAGAAAACATCATACTCAGCTATAACCTTCTTTCTCCATCGTGAGTTTTTGTAATCCTTTAAGCTTACAAAACCTCTAGAGAGAACTTCTTCTTGCATTTCTTTTGCAACTTTATGTATTCGCTCATAGGTTGCATTAGACCTCTCTGCATGCCAGTCAGATGGGTGCTTTGCGATCACTCGTTCGAAGTGTTTTCGTTTGTTATCCAAATAGATCTGTAGATCTTTTGGAGTCCATAAAGCGAAATCTCGTTCCTTTTCTTCTGCTGCCCCATCACTACTATTTCTGCTTTTTGATACTTCTTTCGCCAACGATACGAAGAATGTATTTTCACTACTCAGCGCCCCATCACTCTCACTCCCATCAATCACTATCAATGGTGTTTCTTCAGCATTCGTGGGGGATATTAACTTCTTAAAGTATTCTGGCGGTTCATCGACAGAGAACAGCTCAATGTGAACTCTGTTATCTTCTTTTTTGGTCGCGTTAATGTCGTTGCTGTATTCGTGAAGCCCCATATAGCCAATTTCATCGCCCGCATTGATAGATATACCGAGATCTGGGGTTCCATCGACAGACAAAGTAAGTGGCACTACACTGCCATTGCGTAACTTCGCAGCGTCTTTTTTCATCCAAGGAGGCTCTGATACTGGTACAGGCTGCATCACACTGGTGTTTTCTAGAATGTCGAACTCACTAGCTTTCCCAGCAGCAAACCAAACCAATTTCCCTTCCATTCCTTTTTCTCGAGTGGCATTTTGATCGCCCGCTTCCACCACTCGGCATTTAATCATGTGATAGTCGGTACCATTAATATTGTACTTGTGGGTTTCCTTTTCCTCAGCGTAAAGGTATTCAAGAATCGTCCCCGCAGACATTCCAACGGTATCTTCCCAGCTTTCTTTTTTCGGTTTACTGTCTAACTTGAAAATACGTACGTTCCTTTTACCTTGCTCCATCACCATTTTATAACGCGTACTTGGTGAACTATTGGCACCGATATCTGCCGGTGGCGCAAGGTGCATGTAGAGAGAATAGAACTTAAAGTTGTCGTTACTATCGTCTGGGTTTTGGCATTCATGTTCAATCAACACAAAGTTATTGCTGAACTTTAGCTCCTGACCTTTGTATAAGGTTTTTTGGTAATCCTCATGAATTCGATAGGCGATGATCTTACCATCTAACATGGACTGAATCGGTCTTAAACCTTTACCCCAAGGCACCATTTTTGATGTGAGGTGCACGCCACTGTGCCACCCATAGCCTTGTCCAAGAAGATAACGGCCGCTCTTAACTTGGTCGAACATTTTGGTGAAGTCACTTAAGGTATGATAAGGCTCACCATTTCTTTGTGTAATTGGGAATACTGCTTCCATAGTGTAAAACCTTAATCAGAGAAAACGTCATCGAAGGTGATGAAAGGTGGGCGATTTAAGTTGTGAGTTCGCGTGTAGACCACAGCGTTAAACTCACTATTCGTGGTCGAAAAGCCTGAAGAGCCATTGCTATTCACAATCGTCCCCATTGCCATCCCTGATATCGTCAGCAGTTTATCGTTGGTACTTTCTAGTATTTGGCTGAACACATCGGGTAGCACTCGTGAGAGTGTCAGCAACGCACTTTGGTAACCTTTTACGCCTTGTTGTACTGCGGTGTACGACTGAGCTTCTGCCTGTGAGTAGATGTAGGCTAATCGCTCATCCAAAGCAGCAACCAGTTCATCAATAAAACCGCAGACTTGCTGATTGATGAAAGTCCACATAATCATTTGCATATATTGGACTGTGTTACCAGTACCAAGCAGTCGAAGTTTCGCCAACATGTCAGCGGGCGGGTCTAGCAAATCTGCTTGGTATAAAATCCTTAAAATATCGCCATTCTCATGCACTTTTTCAAACAACAACTCTAATAAAGGCTCATATTTTTCTAGTGACTCCGTATCATGCTGAGCATGATACAAAGCAGAAATGAACGCAGCAGAGAAGCTATGAGAATGGTTTCTGTCTATTGCGTATGGTGACAGAATACGACTCTGCTCATATACCATGGATTGAAAATCGTCATCCGAAAAGGAAGGTGACATCAAGATCCCCCAGTCATTGGCGACACCGACTCGACTGTCCCAAAATGGCGCTCTAGAACCCGCGACAAAAGTACAAAAATCATGACTATCTGGATACGTCTCTGTTGGTGCACGTTCAGGAAGTACACTATTGGGTTCGTATCTGTCTTGAGTTTCTTTCAGTACCAGTTTGCATTCTGTTCTGGGTAAGCCACTCACCGTGGCCATGCCTTGTTGATCTAAGCAACCCGCACCCACCATTGCGCCGCTCGGCTCCACCAACTGAAAATCCGCATTCGCATACGGTTTCCCATTCGGGTATTTACAGGTGAGATCTACGCTGTACGTCCCTTCCTGCTCTTCGGTAACCGAAACTGCCGGGTTTTGAACGCCACCCAAACACATCGTATTCGCTTTGTTCATCGTCATTTGGTCGCTAAGAGACAAACCCCCTTCCCTTCAATAATTACCGTCGGGGAGGAAGAGATAAACTCCGCTTCAGCTTCAATCGTTCCTGATGAGATGCCTTTTTTGTCACCACCAGCATCGCCAGTACTCGCGCTGAACTTGCTGCCCTCGATGGCAATACTGTTTCCACCATCCATACTTACGGTCGTCGTGCCATCGGCTAAATCTGCTGATTTGGCGTTGTTACCATAAGGGATAGGTACTACCGATTTTCCAATCGTAGTAAGACAGACATCCGGCAATGTCGCATTGGCTTCACCACCCGATCCTTTGTGAACTACGCTGAGTCCATTTGCACAAACTGTTACACCCATAGTCAATCCAACTCATATTTATTGAGTGAATGATAATGTAAATCCCCTATTACTATCTCACTAAACCATTAGTTTAATTAACTAAATTTCCTGTCATAACAACTTGATGCGTATTATTTTGCCACAGATCTCATTTTATAGAGCAGTAAGAGTAAAAATGAAATTTCTAGAATGGGTAGTGAGGTTCTCTAAAAGAAATGCCACTCGCCTTTGAAGCGAGTGGCATTTTTGACGCGGCGGGTTTTGATTAAAACTAAAATCTATTGCAACTGAGCCCCCTGCTCCACCCATTCTCCAATAAGCGCACGTTCTTCATCGGTCATTTGAGTCAAGTTACCAAGTGGCATAACTTTGGTGGTGACCGTTTGAGCGACTATACGTGGGACATTCACTTTTATCTCCTCTGGCGTGTCGAGTATCACACCACCTGGCGCTGTTTGGAACGCGGCATGCGTTGGGGTTGCCGAATGACAGACCGAGCAGCGTTCTTGAATCACTTGATTGATCTGTGAAAACGGAATGGTTCCATCATGAGCTGATGATTGAGCCATCTGTTCACTGCCCGTTTGTGCCTCTTCAGAGCTTGTTTGTGTCACTGATGCTTTAACAACCGGCGTTGGTGCTTTATTCGCATACGGCGATGAAACGAATGCAAGTGTCACCATACCCAATGCAGCAGCAGGAATTGTCCAAGCAAATTTTTGGCTGCCATGACGCGTATTGAAGTAGTGTCTCACCAAAATACTAAACACTGACAAGCCCGCTAGAATCGCCCAGTTGTACTCATGACCGTAGGTGCTCGGAAAGTGGTTACTGATCATAATGAACAGCACAGGCAACGTTAGGTAGTTATTGTGTCTTGAACGCAGCAATCCTTTCGCTGGTAGCGCTGGGTCAGGCTCTTGGTTATTTTCAATCGCTTTCACCAAGTTGCGCTGAGCCGGCATGATAACGAAGAAGACATTCCCGACCATGATAGTACCGATGATGGCACCAACATGAATATAAGCACCACGACCACTGAAGACTTGGCTAAGACCGTATGCTGCTGCCACTAGGCCTGCAAACAATACAATACCCAAGACAATCGGTGTTTTACCTAGCGGCGAGTTACACAGTAGATTGTAAATGACCCAGCCTGCAACAAGTGAGGCTACACCAATCATAATCGCGTTGGTTGCATCGATACCTGAGCCTGGTGCGACTAGGTAGATTTCTGCGTTCAGATAGTACACTACGCCCAACAGCAGTACGCCGGTGATCCAAGTGAAGTACGCTTCCCATTTAAACCAGTGTAAGTTCTCTGGCATCTTTGGGGGGGCGAGTTTGTACTTTTCGAGATGGTAAATACCACCACCGTGAATCGCCCAGAGATCACCCGATAGGCCATCACGGGGGTTGCTGCGATTCAAATTATTCTCTAACCATACGAAGTAGAACGACGCACCAATCCATGCGATCCCTACTATCATGTGAACCCAACGAATAATCAGGTTCAGCCATTCTGTTACGTGCGGATCCATAACACACTCCTCGTCAGCAGCTTAGACAGAGACTTGCTGCTCATCCTTATCTTTTTGCATCTTATCGGCAAAGCTAGGTAAATCATCCAGGCTCAATTGAACCAACCCTTCACTGAAAAACACTTCATCGCAATTGTTACCATTCCCAGCTCTATCGACAATCAAGAACTGATCTTGGTCTGTGAGAGCCAATACTGGATGATGCCAAACCCCTTTGTGGTAGTTCACCCCTTGCCTACCGTTACTGATAAATGCACGGCAGTTCGCTAAAGACGGGGTATCTCCCTTCGGCGCAACGACGATAAGATACGGTTGTCCAAGTAATGGTATAAATGCTTGTGAGCCTAAAGGATGCCTTTCTAGCATCTCAATCGTGAGTGGGTACTGCAGAGGCGTCGCTTGAAAGATACTGATGATGGCCTTGCCACCTTGCTCTTCTACGTCAGCCTCGGCAAGCTTGTGATAACGACGTGTCGACCCGTTATTGATCATAAAGTAGTCGCTATTATCCACCTCTATCACATCGCCAAACTCGGCAAATGTGCGCTTGTCCAGAAGCTCTATTTTGATTCGATTAATACCATTACTCATATAAAATCCCTCTACTAAGTTTAGTCTGCCTTGGTGCCATATAGGCGCAAGCGACTAACACCACCGTCAGGGAAAATGTTCAATCGTACATGGGTGATAGGGCCTATCTCATTCACCTCAGAGACAAACTCATGAATCGAATGAGCTTCGAGTTTTTGAGAGGGTAGGAGTTCTTTCCAGAACAAGCTTTGAGTCGCCACTTGATCATCGGTTCCCCCTTTCACATACGCCGCTTGAATCGAGCAGCTGTCTGGGTAGTTACCTTTAAAGTGGGCAGTGTCGACCACCACGCGACCGACATTACCAGCATGTCCTAATGCTACGATAACCCAATCATTGCCCGGCGTTCTTCGACGGCAGTTTCCCAGCCATCACCCATGTTTTCGCCGCGACCAGGTCCTAAGATGTTTGACTTATTCCCGTAGTGCTCGTCGCTACATGCTAACGCTCTTCCACCATGTTCTACGGCGGCGAGGTCAATTTGTTGCAGTTCATCGATAGCATCCCAGTCAACGCTTGGCGTACCGTAAACACGTAGCGTGCCACGCCGCCGTCCGGATAGATATTAAGCCTCACGTGGGTGTAGACTTTCTCACTCGCAATCTCGCTGATATGGTGCTCGTTACCAGATAAGCTCTGAGATGGTAAAATCTCCTCCCATTCTTGCGAACTCGTCGGATCCACTTCTGGGCTGTAAATGGCATCGATTGAAGCAGATGGAGGATAGTTACCCGTGAAAAAAGAGGTATCGATATCGACGCCAGCAATGGTGCCCGCTAAGCCAAGTTTAACGACACAGTAGTCATAACCTTCACCACGCTTACGACGACTCTCCCAGCCGTCCATCCACTTACCGTTATCGTCATAGACGTCATCTTTCCATACCGGGTCAAGACGACTGAGCAAGCGGCTCTTGTCTGCAAAAAAATCATCCGTGGCGTAGAGCGCTTCAGCGCCCAGTTTGTCATCTGCTAAATTAATGTATTGTTCAATTTTCAAAGACATTTGTTGTCATCCAGTTCAATTATTCAATAAATAATAAAATGAGAGAGATAGCTGCCGTTTCCCTGACTTACATATCTCTTAAGCGAAATAACGCAATCTTGTTGATTTCGTTAAGCGCTGTAACAAACTCAGTTTCACTATCATTGCCTAATCGCATCTCGAACGACTCAAGAATTTGGTAACGATTGGCTCCCTTGACTGCATGATGAAGGGAAAGTTGAAGCGACTTTTGTAGCTGTTGTTGTAGGTAGTAAATTTGGCAAACTCTTCCTCTGAACACTGGTCAATTCCGGCACCAGCTTGTTCAGCCGTCGAGGCCGCGGTTAATTCGCCATTTATGGCAGCTCGTCCAGCTAAGTCTGGGTGAGCGTTAATCAAATCGAGCTGTTTAGACTCGGCTGCATTTAGTAGCGCCATCGACATCTTTAAATGCAGGCTTTCAATGTGGTCGTCGTCTGGATCAAGTCCTGAATCAAATACAGACTCAGCAACCCAGGGACTATGTTCATAAATATCCGCAAAGCATGAGACAAACTCATCTCGAACCATTTCCGTTGGCTTACAGCGTTTAAATTGCGTCATCACTTTGCTCCTTGTGATTGTTGTTATTGATTCGGGTTGTGCGGGTGATGCTGATGCCAGTGCTTGGCAATATCGACCCTGCGGCATAGCCATACGTCTTCATGCTGACTGACATAGTCTAAAAAGCGTCGAAGAGAAGCGATTCTTCCTGGGCGACCAATCAAACGACAATGTAAGCCAACCGACATCATTTTCGGTGCGTGTTCGCCCTCTTCGTATAAAGTGTCAAAGGTATCTTTGAGATACTGATAGAACTGCTCACCAGAGTTAAAACCTTGCGCCGTGGCAAAGCGCATATCGTTCACGTCTAGTGTGTAGGGGATCACTAGCTGAGGTCGGCCTGTCTCTGTATGCCAATACGGAAGGTCATCATCGTAAGCATCAGAGTCATACAAGAAGCCGCCTTCTTCAGCGACGAGTCGACGGGTATTAGGACCGGTACGTCCGGTGTACCAACCCACAGGGCGCTCACCAGTGACCTCTTTAATAATCGAAATCGCTTTTGCCATGTGGTCGCGTTCTTCAGATTCATCCATATACTGATAGTCAATCCAGCGATACCCGTGACTGCAAATCTCGTGACCTGCCTCCTTCATCGCCTTGGCCACCTCTGGATAGCGCTCCACAGCCATGGCAACAGCAAAAATGGTGAGAGGAATATCGTACTGTTCGAACAATCGAAGCACACGCCAAACACCTGCGCGGCTACCATATTCGTAAATAGACTCCATGCTGATGTGACGTTCACCTTTTATCGGTGTTGCCGCTGGGATCTCAGAAAGAAACGCCTCCGATTCATCGTCACCGTGCAAAATGCAGCGCTCTCCACCCTCTTCGTAGTTCAATACAAAGGATACGGCGATTCGAGCATTGTTCGGCCACTTAGGGTGTGGAGGGTTGGCTCCATAGCCGATGAGGTTGCGCGAATAGTCCTTATTCATCCACTGACTCCTTTACCATCTCGATGAACTTGCCACTGCATGTTCATTACTCATTTCGTTAACTTAATTGTATACAATAATTTATCTTAATGTAAAGATTTTGTTTATTGAATTATATTTTCAGCGTCGTTCAATTAAAATCAATGAGTTAAATGAGCTTTCTTCGTTGAATGTTCCGTTCTAGTGCATGCTGCACCATCACAAAGCAGAGAAAAAATTCAACATTTTTGCAACGTAGAACTTTACTAATCGAGCTAATTGTGTACATATTAATATCAATAAAGGTCTTGGTACGACCTCGTTGTATACAAGATGGAATGATCAAATGAAGGAGCGTACGAAAGTACGAATGTGATATGGGAAGACTGACAACACATGTTTTGGATACGACCAATGGCGTTCCGGGTGCCGAGATCCAAGTAGAGCTGTTTCGTGTGCAAGGCGACACGCTTCAGTTCATCAAGCGTGTCTACACCAACTCCGATGGGCGAACTGACTCGCCAATTTTGGAGGGTAAAGCCTTTGTCGCTGGAAAGTATCAGCTCGTCTTTCATGTTGCTTCCTACTACCAAACAAAAGGCATTCAGCTGGATGAGATTCCGTTTTTAGATGATGTGGTGATCCGATTTGGACTCAATGATGAAGATGCCCACTATCACGTGCCTTTGTTGGTTTCCCCTTACAGTTTTTCGACCTACCGAGGCAGCTAACTCGGTGTCACTCGTCTCTTAAAAGTTGTCAACACAGCTTTGTATGAGCGGCGCATCTATCAAATGCGCACCACCAACAAATTGAAATGAACCACCTCTCTAGAGGCATGGCTCTTTGCTTGCACTTATTGTGTCTATGCGGAGTCAGGGGTACTGCTGTTTTCAATTTAAGGATAAGCAATAGTAATTTTACCCACTCAACCTTCAAGGGTAATGCGAAAAGGACTTACTCAAATGAATGAAACCAAAGCAGAAGTGCTCAATGAAGCATCCCAAAACGGCCTCTTAGAGAGCTATTTTAAGATCAAGCAACACGGTTCAAGTGTTAAAAACGAACTCTTAGGTGGCGTCACCACCTTTGCTACCATGGCCTATATCATCTTTGTAAACCCAAGCATCATGGCCGCTTCGGGCATGGATCAAGGGGCGGTGTTTGTGGCGACCTGTATTGGCGCAGCAATCGGCTGTTTGCTGATGGGCTTGTTTGCTAACTGGCCTGTAGGCTTAGCACCGGGCATGGGTCTCAATGCGTTTTTCTCATTTACCGTCGTCAGTGAAATGGGTTATAGCTGGGAAGTGGCGTTAGGGGCGGTATTTATCTCAGGTGTGTTGTTTGTAGGGATGAGTTTCTACAAGATACGACAATGGATTATTGAGAGTATCCCCGAAAGTCTTCGTTATGCAATGACCGCAGGCGTCGGTCTATTCTTGGGCCTGATTGGTCTTAAAACTGCAGGTATCGTCGTTGAAAACCCGGCAACATTGGTCTCTTTAGGTGATTTTACTAAACCAGATGCGCTGCTAGCAGCCGTGGCGTTCCTGATCATTGCCGTGCTGAGTGAACGCCGCGTTTTCGGCGCAGTGCTTATCGGCATTCTAAGTGTCACTATGATCGGTATGATGATGGGAATAGTTCAATACAATGGCTTTTTCTCAGCACCTCCAAGCATTGCACCAACCTTCCTTGCTATGGATATTACCGGCGCGCTTAATGTTTCTATGGTGAGCGTTATCCTAGCGTTCCTATTCGTCAACATGTTTGATACCGCTGGTACGCTTATGGGCGTGGCTGAGCGTGCAAATCTCGTTAACAAAGAAACCGGTAAAATCGAAGGCCTAAGCAAAGCACTGAAAGCGGACAGTATTTCTAGTGTCGCGGGAGCTTGTGTGGGTTGTCCACCGGTAACCAGTTATGTTGAAAGTGCTGCAGGTGTCGCTGCTGGGGCGAGAACCGGCCTCTCGGCCATTGTCGTTGCTGTATTATTCCTTGCAGCTATTTTCCTATCGCCTCTTGCAGGTATGATCCCCGCTTACGCAACCGCAGGCGCTCTTATTTACGTGGCCTTTGTCATGATGAGCAGTATGCAGCATGTTGATTGGAAAGACTTTACTAACGGCGCACCTGCTGCCATTACAGCACTCATGATGCCGCTGACCTTCTCAATCGCTAATGGTATCGCGCTTGGCTTTATCACCTACACAGTGCTAAAAGTCGCCACGGGTAAAACAAAAGATGTCTCGATCTCAATGTATATCCTAAGCGCCGTGTTCATCGCGAAGCTGGTCTTTATTGGCTAAGCTGTCGTTTTCAAATTAGATAAACAGAAAAGCGGCAAACGTAAATTCGTTTGCCGCTTTTCTTTCGTTTGCCGCTTTTCTAGGGCTCATCGCGAATTGGTGTAATTCTGTATACCAAAGCCACAACCTAGCGGCTTTTCACTCCGCACCCTTGAATCACCATCTTAGTTAGAAATGTTGCCGCCTCGTCAAAATCGCTGTCGGTTAGCTCTGGCTTGTCGAGTACGCTGCATATTTGCCAGCTAAAGTCTGCGTACGTTTGAGTAGCCGACCAAATGGCAAACATAAGGTGGTGCGGCGGTACGTCATCCATTAAGCCCTGCTCTGCCCAATTGGCGAACTTCTCTAAAATAAGTTGTGATTGTTGAAACAACTTAGAGCGAATACCCTCAGGCAACACCTTAGCACCCGACATCACTTCACTGGCAAACACACGGGATGCATGCGGGTGGTCTCTGGAAATCATCAGCTTGGTGCGAATGTATTGGGTGAGCGCTTCAACTGGATCATCAAGCTGTTCGATCGGCAATGATGCTTCAAGAAGGGGTTGGGTAACGGTTTCTAGCACCGCGTAATAGAGTTTATCTTTCGAACTGAAGTAGTAAAACACATTAGGTTTAGGAATATCCGCCGCCTTGGCGATGTCGACCATTTTTGTCGCCGCGTACCCGTGAGTTGCAAACTGCTCACTGGCCACTTCAATGATCAAATCTTGATTCTTCCGTCTAATGCGCGACATGCTTGTCCTTACTATCGTTATTCAATGATTGGTCCTTGGTCCTTGGTCCTTGGTCCTTGGTCCTTGGTCCTTGGTCTATCTTAATGAATTTAAATAGTAAGTACAAAGTCTGAAGAGTTAAAATCTGGGCGAGTGCAAGACATAAAAAATCCCGAAGCCAATACCAACTGCGTCTGATTATTGAAGTTTGAAGCCGTAAACCTCAACGCAGTGGAATAACTTCGGGAACGCGTATAAAAGGAGACAAAACTACGCGATTAAGACGGAAACGTTTTGGATAGATTACCTTTAGTTACTGCTCCTCAATCTTTACGAATAGAGTGACCAGAGCGCATTTCAAGCGCTTTAATCAGCGCGGAATGATCCCAGTTCTCACCACCTTGGTCAGCACACTCATCAAAGAGCGTTTGAGCCGTTTCTGTATTTGGCAATGCAACCCCAAGTTCTTTAGCACCGCTAAGCGCAAGGTTAAGATCCTTTTGGTGCAGCGCAATTTTAAAGCCCGGATTAAAACTGCCTTCAATCATTCTTTCGCCGTGAACTTCAAGAATTTTCGAGCTTGCAAAACCACCTAACAAAGCTTGGCGAACGCGCGCTGGATCTGCACCGGCTTTCGACGCAAACACTAACGCTTCAGAGACTGCCTCAATGTTTAGCGCAACTATGATTTGGTTCGCTACTTTACAAGTTTGTCCTGCGCCGCTGTCACCTACCAACGTGATATTTTTACCCATCACTTCAAATAGAGGTCTCGCCGCATCAAAGGCAGCTGATCGCCACCAACCATAATGCTCAGTGTCGCATTCACCGCCCCTACTTCACCACCTGATACCGGCGCATCTAAGTATTGCGCACCGCTCTCTTTAATGCGCTTAGCAAAAGATTGAGTCGCCATCGGGGAGATAGAGCTCATGTCAATGACCAGCTTATTGGCGCTGCCTGCAAGACCCGCTTCCACACCGTCGGTTTCGAATAGGACTTCTTCAACTTGCGGCGTATTTGGCAGCATGAGAATCGTAATATCAGCGAGTTGAGTCGCCTCTTTCGGTGAGTGACACACAGTAGCCCCACGTGCGACTAACTCTGCGGGTGGCGGTGTAAAGTGATCAGATAGAACCAATTCATAGCCTGCATTTTGCAGGTTTTTCGCCATTGGCAGTCCCATGATTCCGGTTCCGATAAATGCAACTTTCATAGAATATTCTCCTTAATGTTCTCTATTACTGAAAAGCGTTTAACCACGACAGCCTTGGTGAGTACCAGCCTTTGGTTTGTATTCGCACCCAATCCACCCTTGATAGCCAAGCTCATCAATATGAGGTAGTAAGAAGTCATAGTTGATTTCCCCAGTACCAGGCTCATGTCGGCCTGGGTTATCCGCCAATTGGATATGCGCTATCTTCGGTAAGTTGTTTGCAATCGTTGGCGATAAGTCACCTTCCATGATTTGCATATGGTAGATATCGTATTGAACAAATACATTGTCACTCCCTACCTCAGCGATGACTGATTGAGCTTGCTCTGTCGTGTTCAAAAAGAAACCGGGGATGTCTCGGGTATTAATGGCTTCTATGACTAGAGTGATGCCCGCCGCTTCAAGCTGCTGAGCAGCGTAACGAAGGTTGATAACAAAGGTTGTGTGCGCGTCTTGTTGCGTCACCCCTTGGGGAATAATGCCGGCAAGGCAGTTCACTTGTGTGTTCCCCAATACTTTCGCGTACTCAATGGCTTTCGCGACACCGAGTTGAAACTCTTCGATTCGATTCGGGTCAACCGCGATACCGCGATCCCCTGCATCCCAATCGCCTGCGGGTAAATTAAATAAGACTTGCTCGAGGTTGTTTTCTTCTAGCTTGCTCTTAATGGTCTCGGTATCAAAATCATAAGGAAATAGATACTCGACCCCACGAAAGCCCGCTTGCGCTGCTTGTTCAAAGCGTTCTAAGAAATCAAACTCGGTAAATAACATCGATAAGTTGGCAGCAAATTTTAGCATTGCTCTCTCCTTGAGAAACGTTTGGTGGACAACGGCTACTGTGACAATTTAAGAGACGCCATCGAGGTCGGCGCATCACTGTCATTGTCAGCAAGTGGCTCAAATTCATTGATGGCATTGATCTCTGTTCCCATGGAAATATTGGTCACGCGTTCTAAGATCACTTCCACGACAACCGGCACTTGATGCGCCGCCATTAAAGAGCGTGCCTGAGCAAACGCATCTTGTATTTTGGCGGGATCGGTCACGCGAATCCCCTTACAGCCCAGTCCTTCAACCACTTTCACGTGATCGACACCGTAGCCTTCTACCTCCGGTGAATTTTGGTTTTCAAACGCCAGTTGCACGCAATAGTCGATATCAAACTGACGCTGCGCCTGTCGTATCAACCCAAGATAAGAGTTGTTAACCACAACATGGATGTACGGCAGATTAAACTGTGCCCCTACGGCCAACTCCTCAATCATGAATTGGAAATCGTAATCGCCGGAAATCGCGACAACATCGCGCTGCGGATCCGCCACTTTTACACCAAGCGCCGCAGGAATCGTCCAACCTAGCGGCCCTGCTTGTCCGCAATTAATCCAGTGTCTTGGCTTATAAACATGAAGGAACTGTGCCGCAGCAATCTGGGACAAACCAATCGTGCTGACATAACAAGTATCTGTACCAAATGCCTGATTCATCTCTTCATACACACGCATTGGTTTAATCGGCGTGTCGGTGAAATGCGTTTTGCGAAGCATGGTGGCTTTGCGATACTGACATTGTCCAACCCAAGCCGATCTGTCTGGAAGCGTGCCCTTTTTCGCTCGCTCTTTTGCGACATCAACCATCAGCTCAAGGGCAGCTTTAGCATCGGAAACAATACCGAGATCCGGACAGAACACACGGCCAATCTGCGTGGGTTCAATATCAATATGAACAAACTTTCGGCCTTGAGTGTAAACGTCGAGAGACCCCGTATGTCTATTGGCAAAGCGGTTACCGACTCCAAACACAAAATCGGAATCAAGCAACGTCTCGTTACCGTAACGATGCGCTGTTTGTAGCCCAACCATGCCAGCCATGAGTTCATGATCATCAGGGATAGAGCCCACCCCATAAGAGTTGGGATCACAGGAACGCCTGTCAGCTCAGCGAACTGTTGTAACAGATCAGAGGCACCCGCGTTAATAACCCCGCCTCCAGAGACAATTACTGGTTTTTCCGATGCCGCCAACATGTCTAACGCTTTCTCGACTTGTTCACGACTAGCAGAAGGTTTAAACGCTGCTAGAGGTTCATAGCTATCAATATCAAACTCAATTTCTGCTAATTGAACATCGAGAGGTAAGTCGATGAGAACTGGTCCTGGGCGACCCGAACGCATGATATGAAATGCTTTTTGAAATGCTCGCGGTACCTGAGCAGGTTCAAGTACGGTTGTCGCCCACTTAGTCACTGGCTTAGCAATGGATTCAATATCAACAGCCTGAAAATCTTCCTTGTGCAGACGCGCTCTCGGGGCTTGACCTGTGATACAAAGAATAGGGATCGAGTCCGCTGACGCAGAATAAAGGCCAGTAATCATATCTGTACCAGCAGGACCCGATGTTCCGATACACACACCAATATTATTTTGATCAGTACGCGTAAATCCTTCTGCCATATGCGAGGCACCCTCTACATGGCGAGCTAAGACATGCTCAATACCACCCAACGCTTTCATTGCTGCATACATTGGATTAATAGCGGCACCTGGCACACCAAACGCGATGTGAACCCCTTCTTTTTTAAGTACTGCTACTGCTGCTTCTATTGCTTTCATTCTTGCCATTCCAACCCCTCCATTGGATTGTGTACAATTTTCGGTCACTTTGTGTACTATGAACCAATTCCGGGTATTCGCAAGTATTAAATTCACAATTTTTTCACATAGAGCACATGCACTAAGTGGTTACTTACCTTGTATATACTGAATACAAATGCTTTACATAAATTATCTTAACGTAAAAATACTTTGAAATAATCTGCGCGTTAAATTAATGAAAAATAGTCTTTGATCATTTGTAACTTTTCTCATATAAGTAGAAGTGAGATACATCTTTGTATACAAAAAATAATAATATTGTGTAAAGGAGACAGACAATGGCCGTAATCGAAGGAATGAACACTACCGCTGCAAATCGGTTGAATGTAACAGGCGCGATAAGCAATCGTGATTACCAAGCAATACTCAGTGAAGAAGCCGTCGCGTTTCTCTCTACACTTGTAGAGCACTTTGGTGATCGTAGAGATCAACTACTCGCACAAAGAGACATTAAGCAAGCAGCGTATGATACGGGAGAGCTACCTGGATTTCGCAGCGATACTGAGTCGATTCGCAACGACAAAAGCTGGCGCGTGAACCCTATTCCTGAGCCATTGCTGGATCGCCGCGTGGAGATAACCGGGCCGGTCGATCGAAAAATGGTCATTAATGCACTCAACTCCGGCGCCAAAGTATTTATGTGCTGCTTCGAGGACGCTTCTGCACCAACCTGGGCAAACATGATTGAAGGCCAAATTAACCTCAGAGATGCCAACCTAGGTACCATCAGCCATTACGATGAGAATAAAGACAAGCACTACACGCTAAGTAGCGATCCCGCTCTTCTTATCGCACGCCCAAGAGGCCTACATTTACCAGAAAAATCGATTGTGTTTGATGGCAAACCGATCGCCGGTTGCTTGATGGATTTTGCACTGTATTTCTTCCACAACCATCAATCCCGTGCCGACAAAGGTCTTGGTGTGTATTACTACATTCCCAAACTAGAAAGCATGGAAGAAGCCAAATGGTGGGATGATGTCTTCGCATTCACTGAGACCTATTTTGGCGTACCTACCGGCACGATCAGAGCCACAGTGCTGATTGAAACGCTCCCTGCGGTATTCCAAATGGACGAGATTTTGTACGCAATGAAAGACCATATTGTTGCCATGAACTGCGGCCGCTGGGACTACATATTTAGCTACATCAAAACGCTTAAGAATCATCAAGACCGCATTTTGCCAGATCGTCACGGTATCGGTATGGATCAAGCCTTTCTTAATGCCTATAGCCAATTGCTAGTAAGAACTTGTCACGCTCGAGGCGCCCTTGCTATGGGTGGCATGTCTGCCTTTATTCCAGCGAAAGAGCCACAAGAAATGGCGCGCGTCACTGCAAAAGTGATTGAAGACAAACAGCGTGAGTCTCAAAACGGCCATGACGGAACTTGGGTTGCACACCCTGCTCTGGTCAACTTAGCCATGTCGACATTTGATGAGCATCTTAAAGGCAAAATTAATCAGCTCGACTTCGTGAGCCCAGATACAGAGATAACTGCGGAAACACTCCTTGAGCCATGCGAAGGAACCCGTGATGAAGCCGGTGTTCGCAAGAACATTCGCATCGCGCTCTACTACATTGAAGCGTGGATCCAAGGCCAAGGCTGTGTCCCTATCTATGGGCTGATGGAAGATGCGGCAACGGCAGAGATCTCCCGAGCCAATATTTGGCAATGGATTCATCACGGGATCACTCTTGATGATGGCCAACCTTTTACCGCAGAGCTCTTTCATACATGGCTCTATCAAGAGCTCAATACCATTCAACAGGAAGTGGGCGATACGCGTTATTATGCCGGGCGCTTTAACGAAACCGCTGACCTTTTCTACGAGCTGTCGACATCGAAACAGTTCGCTAGCTTCCTGACCTTACCAAGCTATTCCCTGCTCTAAGCGTTGATAGTGAGCGAACTTGTTTTGAGTGAGCTCACTACCAATCGGGAAAAGCGCAAGCGACTAGACGACGAGGAAACAACATGGGAAGTTTAACTCTAAACCAAGCACTGACGATTATTGACGCCACCTTCAATGCAGGCAAAAGCAATGAGTGCGCACCATTAACTGCAGCAGTACTGGATAGCGGCGGCAAACTTATCTCTCTACAGCGCCAAGACGGCTCCAGTATGATGAGACCAGATATCGCCATTGCAAAAGCTTGGGGGCGCTCGCTCTTGGTTGTTCGTCTAGAAAGTTGGCACAAGATGCCGATGTAAGACCGGCGTTTATCTCTGCTGTGAATGTTTTGGCAGATGGCAACATGGTTCCCGTGCCCGGGGGTCTGCTGATTCGAGACAAAGACAAGCATGTTATTGGCGCAATTGGTGTCAGTGGCGACTTGTCTGATACCGATGAGCGCTGTGCATTAATCGGTATCGCTGCGGCAAACTTGTTTAGTGACGAGCTCGCTGCATGACGCCAATTTACATCAAGACAAAAAAAGAGGTCTAGTTTCTTAGACCTCGTTACTTAGACCTCTTTTTCTATTCCCATCCATTAATGCTACTCGTATTGGCTCAACCATACCTTAAGCAATTGATTGGCTTGTTTCTTCTGAGCCGCGGTCATGGATTTCACTAGACTCTTTTGCACATCGGCATGTTCTTCAATCAACTTATCAATCAGTACCAAACCGTCTTGGGTTAATTGTACGGTGACACTGCGTCGGTCTTCTTTGCTGTGCTCTCGGGAAATTAACCTTTATTCTCAAGCTTATCGAGGCGATTCGTCATCGCACCAGATGTGAGCATCATGGTATCAATCAGCTCGGAAGGCGTTAATCGATAAGGCTTTCCGCTACGGCGAAGCGTCGCCAACACGTCAAATTCCCCAAGCTTTAAGTCGTACTTCTTGTGCAAATCTGCCACTTTGGTTTCCATATATTTGGCAATGCGCATTAGTCGTCCCATCATTGCCATCGGATCTGTATCCAGCTCTGGCTTTTGCTTTGCCCACTGTTCGACCACTCGATCTATTGCGTCCATTCCAATATGTTCTCGCTGTTTAGTTATAAGAATACAAGGCTCAATAAAACTAGTTTAACATAAAGATACTTTACAGACAGCTCAAAGATGGTTAAAGTGTCGGCAGATATCTTAACGTAAAGATAAATTACATGAACATACTTCTAGCAATGATCCCCGCCTTTTTCTGGGGCACAACCTACGCGGTCACTAAGTTTACCCTTCCTGACTGGCCGCCAATTTTGCTGGGCGCACTTCGCGCACTGCCAGCGGGTTTGCTATTGCTACTCGTTAAACCATCATTACCAAAGAAAGGTGAATGGCGAACCTTGTTTATTCTCGGTACGGTCAACATCGCTACCTTTTTCGGCCTTATCTTTGTGATGGCACAAACGCTACCTTCAACCATATCCGGTGTTGGCATGGTGTCTGTACCCGTGTTTGCAATGTTGTATCAATGGTTAGTGAACCGTAAACGCCCAAGCTGGCTACAAACATTGAGTGGATTTGCGTTGGTGCTGTTTGCATTCTTCCTGTTCTCGCCTGGCTCAATTTCGCTCAATCCAATTGGCCTTGGTGCCATGCTGGCCGCCATTATGTGTATTGTAGTTGGCAGCGGCATGACTAAAACGCTGGGTAGTCGCATCCATTGGTGGACGATTCTAACTTGGCAACTGATCTTAGGCGGCGCAGTACTTAGTCTCGCATCTGGCTTTCACGCAGCAGTTGAGCCACAACTCTATGTATCGGTTATCGACAATTTCTCGACTCAGAACTTAATGGGGCTGCTGTGGGTTGTAGGTCTTAATACCGCGTTAAGCTACGGCATGTACGTTTGGTTGCTGCAACGCATGAGTGTGGTCGACTTTACCTTTGGCGGCATCGCAACCCTATCGCGGGTATTGTCTGCGGCATGGTGCTGCTTGGAGAGTCGTTTACGCAAACCCAGTACGCACTGATGATTGGCATGATCATGATGTCTTTGGTTCCGCAAACACTGCAAGCGGTGAAACAACACAGATTGGCTAGCCTCGCGAAACAAGGTTAACCGAACGATTAAAATCGAAAGTGGCTTGAGGTTCTTAGTCGAACTACGTACCATACGGCCACTTTTTCATTACAGCGCGATCAACATGAAACGACTTGTCCTCTACGTTAAAGACAAATGCCCACATTGCAAAGATGCCCAACGCTACCTTGACAGCAAAGGCTATAAGTATCGTCTTACCAACGCAAAAATGCAGCGCGGCCGTAAAGAGCTCGACGCTATCGGCGCTCGTTCGTTACCTGTACTGAAAATTGGCGACCGCTATATGATTGGCTGGAACCCAAACAATTTTGAGAAAATGTATAACAGCAATTAACGCACGATTTCCTATACTGCCCCTATCTCACAAAGCAACTCGCTAATCATTAGGGGCATTGGATGTACCATTCTTTTCCAACGCGGTTTCTGACACGTCTTTTAGGCGTAATAACGATTGCCCTTACAAGCCTCTTAGCAAGCGCTACACTCCCCTTAGATGAAGCTCGAGTTGCCAATCAACGGCTTTACATGTTGCAGTTCAATGAGGCCAATGATCCGTCGTTAAACTGCTTAGCGATTCAAATCGGCAATAAAACTCTGGTGACCCCTGCTCACTGCTTGGTCTCAAAATCAGACGCCACGCTCTACCCTTTAAGACATCTTCGTCTTACGCCGCTATTTTCCCAAGATGAACGCTATACCTATGCTCATGTGGTATCTGTTACCACCGATCATCACAAGTTGGCACAAGTAACGACTGAGCAAGATTGGGCAATTTTGGAGGTCAACACAGAACTAGGCTGTCACCAGCAGTTGCATTCTTTGCTAGCAATACCTGAGCAAGGCTGGCAATCGGAGCCTGTTCAGCTGGCCGTTTGGGACAAAGCTCGCGATGCTCTGTCGGTGGAAATCTGTCTACTCGATTCCAATGAAAATAAACAGCTCACCTTGAGCAACTGCGACGAAATGAGTGAGCTTATCGCTGGTACGCCTGTTATCAGCCAAGTTGGTGCGACAAACACCTTAGTTGGCTTAATTACCGGCAGCAGTAAATACAATGGCAGTACGTATTATCATGTAACGCCGATTGAAGCGGCACTGCGCCGATTAGAACCTAGTCAGCTCTGTACTGCATCTGCTTTTTAATGAAGTCGATAAAACTTCGATCCGCCCGCGATAAATACCCATCTTTTCGCCAAGCTAAAGCCAAATCAACAAACACGGGCGGCTCAAATGAAATGCCTTTCACTTCTGGCTCATGTTCCGTCACCAATTCAAGGAGCGCAGTGATAGCGTATTCATGTTTCACAATGGAAAGGATCATGGGCAACAAGTTAGTTTCGAATGAAAACTTGGCCTCTATCTGCCTACGTTTGCGCTCTTCATCAATAAAATCTCGATGAAAATACCCCGGTTTAAACATCACCAGCTCTTCATCAAAAAACTCATCAAAATCCAATGAGTCTCGGCTAGCAAAATGATGATGTTGGCTAATGACAGCCACCATCTCCGAGCGGAAAATCTGATCCACTTCGAGATCATCAGGAACGTCTTTGTTTCTAATGACACCGAGATCGATCTCACCACTTAACAGCATCCGACGAATGTCTTGAGTGCCCGCCTCAACCACCGTCATTTTGAGGTGGGGATAAGCACTTTTAAACGCCATCACAATTTCCGGAAAAAAGTACGAACCCATCATACTTGGCGTCCCTAGACGAACTTCTCCTTTTAGCAGGCCTTTCATTTCGTCTACAGCAAGCTTGGCATCCTCTATTTGCTGCAACACCTTACGAGCATGGGGTTCAAGTGCTCGCCCTTCTTGCGTAAGACGCACTTGTTTATCGATTCGAGTGAATAGTTGGATGCCAAGCTGCTGCTCGAATTTACGGATAGAAATGCTCAACGCAGGCTGCGCGATCATTACGGCTTGCGCGGCTCGGGTAAAATTTTGGTGGTCGACCACCGCAAGAAAGTGGGTGAGCTGCTTAACGTCCATCATTAATAAAATATATTCAAACCATATTTTTAATATATTTCATTAATCAAAATAGCAATGCTAGTTTGATCACATAGTTAACCATTTTTGTAGTAAGGCTTTACCGTGATTGAATTGCACTCTCCTCAATATCGACGTATTACCCTCGCGCTCGCGTTGGGCTCGTTTTTGGTGTTTTGCAATCTTTATGTGTTTCAGCCGATCTTGCCTCAGTTGAGTAGTCACTTTGAGGTGTCTGAAACGGAAATCAACTGGGTATTTGCTGCCTCGACTCTCGCACTATCTCTATGTTTGGTTCCTTGGGCAATCACGTCAGAAAGTGTTGGCCGCCGTGCTGTGATGATTGGTGGCTTAATATCGCTGCCTGTCATCGGCTATTCGATGATGTTAACCGACAGCTTAACCGCCATTGTCTTATTGAGAGCGGCGATGGGCGTTGGGCTAGCGGCATTTGCCTCTGTTGCCGTCGCCTATATGGTAGAAGAACTGTCTCCCGATGCGTTCACTAAAGCAATTGGCGGCTATATTGCTGCAAATTCTTTAGGTGGCATTGCTGGGCGAGTCGCTGGTGGGGTGTTGACCGACTATTTTGACTGGAAAACGGCGGTGTTTGTTATCGCCACTTTTACATTAATTTCCGCTTTGTTGGTCATCGTGATGCTACCCAAACAGCAGCACTTCAAACCTGCTCGAGGGCTGTTCTACCATCACAACCGCAGTTTGGTCACGCACATCTCAAACCCAACGGTATGGGTGGCGATGCTCATTGGCGGCATTAACTTTGCGCTGTTCGTAAACCTCTACTCAGTGATGGGATTTCGCTTAGTCGAGGCTCCGCACAACCTGCCCATTGCGCTTAGCTCACTTATATTCCTATGCTATTTGGCGGGCACGCTGTCATCCAAACTCAGTGCCAATTGGCGCAAAAGATATCCACCGATTCCGGGCATGGTATTCGGAACCTTATTGAGCCTACTGGGTATGCTGGTCGCCTTATTTGAATCCATCCCTATGATGCTACTCGGACTGCTGCTCATCAGTGGCGGCGCCTTCTTCACACATACGCTGGCCTATGCATGGGTAAGCCAAAAAGCGACACAAGCAAAAGCGACTGCCACTGCTCTCTATCTGGTGCACTATTACATTGGCGGTAGTTTAGGCGGGTTTTTCTTACTCTATTGTTGGCAGGTAGGTCGATGGCCGGGTGTTGTTGAAGGTGGCGCATTACTTTATGCCGCGTTATTTGGACTTTGCTACAAGCTTTATCATATCGACCAGCGCAGCCTACTTGCCGATAAGCCTATTAATCATCCGTCTTAGCAAACTAGTGTGATTTAGTTTGACCTCGATTTAGAGTAAACCAGCAAGATTACGTTCGCTATCGACGCCATAGCAGCATATAATTGCCGTTGTGTTAAATGTGGTAAATGTTATGTCGTTACGTGAAGAAGTAGTAAAGATTGAACAACAAGTTCAGCAATGGCTCAAGGATGTGGTCATTGGTTTAAACCTATGTCCATTCGCTGCCAAGCCAGAGCGCAATAAGCAGATTAAGACTTTTGTTAGCCTTGCTGACAAAGAAGAAGGCCTACTTGAAGATATTCTCAGTGAGCTCATGCTTCTTGAACAAACCGATGCGAAAGATCTTGAAACCACACTCGTAGTTGTCCCTAAGATGCTGCATGACTTTGTGGACTACAACTTCTTCATCGACTGGGTCGAAGCTCTCATTAAGCAAAATGACTGGGAAGGCATTTATCAGGTTGCTACCTTCCATCCAAACTATTGCTTTGGCGGCGCGGAGCCTGAAGATCCGGAAAATCTGACCAATCGCTCTCCTTACCCAATCTTTCACCTTATTCGTGAAGAGAGCATGGAGCGTGTTCTTAAGCACTACCCCGATCCAGAAGCAATTCCGGACAACAACATTGCGAGAGTCAGTGAACTTGATGAGCATGAGAGAAAGCACTTGTTCCCGTATCTTTTCTCTTAAATCGTCCACTGTATAACGGGGTAATAGCAATAGATCGGCTCAATATTAGGTTGCGATAATGTAGATACTCAATAGCGCCTGTCGCTGCTAAGGTATCGACATTCACCTATTGAGAGCATCACCATGAAACCTTGGATCAAATTTATCCCGCTTTGCCTTTTGGTCGGCTATGTCGTTATTTATGATGTCATCGATCAGTACGACCACAGTCAAGCGGCTGAACAGCAAGTTGTCGCTTCACAAACGGTCGCAACGCAAGCAAGTCCTGAGTAACTACCCACAGAGCAAACAACCAACCCGCCATTTGCTCTGCACCTTAAGCCGTTATTCCCGATAGCCTCCCTACACAACGAGCAAAATCAGCTTAAGTGTGGGGAATTGATGGAATTCTTACATTCCTTTACTTCCACAATTACGCCTCGATTGATAATCTTGATGAATGGCACATACCAAACAATAAGAAAATCCAATGAGTCTAGCACTCACAATATTCACTAACGTTGGCAAAACAGGTGTCGAGCTAGCAAGTTATCAGGCACCCTCTGCAACACACGCAGTCGAAATCTGGGATAAAATACCCAGTGCTTCAGAAGTAACCCTACACTACTTAGTGATTATGGAAGGTCGCAATCATATCGACAGTAAGTTTATCGATACTCGTTACGTTGGACAGCTGCTTGAGATGTGGGGACAGTTTGATACGTTTTATCATCAGTTCCAAGAAAACTAGTTCCAAGAACTCTAGTCTAAGAAAACGGTTAAAAGGCCACCCCGAAAGGTGGCCTTTAAATACGACGACTCGGGACCCTAATCCGAAACGACGTTTTCCAAAAAGTACGTGTACTCTTTGAAACTGTTGGCATGATGACACAAACGCTTAGATCATCACCCAAATAGACGTATTGGTGATATTAACAATTCAGTCAACCAATTGAATAGTGTAAGAATGCTACCTTTATTCGCACCTAAAAACAATATCAGAGTATAAGAGTGAGCGTCGGTCGATATTCGCGTCTCAAGAAAATGACCATCGGTGTAGCGCATAAACCTCTGCTCTGATAGGATCTCATCACCAATTATCAAACAGCAAAATCGATGAAACTAACCAAACTTACTCAACCGATCTTTGATCACCTATACCGCGATATCACCGAGTTCCGTACTACGTTTGATCTGCCAGTCAATGATGCTAGCTCACTAGATGATGCAGCAGACACGCTACATAGCTCACTAGCTATCGAAGAAATGACAGAGCTTGCAGAAGCGGACTCGAAAGTTGAACAAGCGGACGCAATCATCGATTCAGTGTATGTTTTGATGGGTCGTTTGGTTCATCTTGGCGACAGCAAAGTAGAAGACAACGTTGCGATCAGCTACCTGATTGAACTGCTTCTGCACGTTGCAGCAAACCGCGACATCGACTTCATCAAATGCTGGGATGAAATTCACTCCAGCAACATGAGTAAAGTGTGCCGCAACGAAAACGAGTACCAAGAAACCGAAGCGCACTACGCTGAGCAAGGCATCAAGCTGATGGCTGTGACTAAGGGCGAATACATTATCGCTAAATGCGCAGAAGACTTCGTTTCAGAAGCGAAGACTATCCGTAAAGGTAAAGTGCTAAAGTCGGTCTACTACCGCCCTGCGGATTTATCACCGCTTGTATAAAACCTTTTAAAGAAACGGCCTCATCAGAGGCCGTTTTTCATCGTATCGATTTTCCAATCACTTAAATTTTAGCTTCATTCATTGAAGATCAATAACGGCTTGCCGTTCACTTCTATCTTGCTGACCGAGGTTTGATACACGGACTCAACATTCTCCGGCGTCAATACTTCATCGCCCGTCCCGACGGCTTCAACGACACCATTGTTGAGCATCACCACATGATCCGCACGTCTTAGCGTGGTATTTAAATCATGGTTTGCTACCACGACTGAAAGCCCTTGAGACGTCACTAGCTCAATCAACTGATTGAGGTATTTCTCTTGCCCAACATCCAGTGGCGCCGCCGGCTCATCAAGAATCAAGACTTTAGAATGAGGGTTCAATGGGCGCCAGATCTGCAAGCAACATGCAGCGAGTCTGACTCGCTGCCACTCACCACCCGATAAATGATGCACCGTTCTCGACAGCATAGTATCGAGCTTTAAAAGCGCTGTGATATCAGAGATCGCTTGGTTCAGGATTTCCTCACCACTCTTTCCACTGGAACTATTCTGCCCATTGGGAATGGATAGTGAGAGATATTGATAAACAGGCATGTTAAAGGCAGGGCGCGCGGCCTGTGGAAGATACGCGCGTATCGTCGCCATATCAGGGAGTGACATGCCAGCTAAGTCCATGCCTGCAATGTCCACCTGACCTTCATAATTCAGCACTCCAGCTATGGCAGCAAGCAACGTACTCTTACCACTGCCATTTGGACCTATGACATGGGTAAGCTGCCCTTCTGGAAATGAAAGGCTAGCGGGCAAAAGTCGAGTACCAATGGCGAGGTTATGAACTTGAATCATGGTTTCTTAGCAGCATCCAAATAAACACAGGAGCACCGATTGTCGTCGTCATGACGCCAACGGGCAACTCTGCGGAGTCTAGCACCGTTCTCGCCAAGATATCGGAGACCACTAACAAAGCCGCCCCGGTCAGCGCTGATAACGGCAACAAGTATCGATTCTCTGTACCAAACGCCAAGCGCAATAGATGAGGCACAACCAAACCGACAAAACTGATAACGCCACCGAGTGCGACAGAGCCTCCGACCAACAGCGAGACAGCGAGTATTAGCTGCCAGCGAATTCGGAGTACATCGATACCGAGTTGCTTAGCGTGGATTTCCCCAACCATCAGCTTATCGAGCGTTGTGCCCTTGCTGCACAGCCAAATAGCCACTGGAATCATGGCAATAGTGAGTGTGTGCTGATACCAACTGACACCACCAACACTGCCCATGAGCCAATACATGAGCTGGCGAATGCTCAAATCATCACTAAAATAAAACGCCCACGTCACCACAGCACCGGACAAAATACCTAATGCCACCCCGATTAACAGTAAGCGAGTCGTAGTCAGTCGCAGCGTTTTTGCCATCGAGACTAAAATAAGTGTAAAGCCAAGCGCCCCGAGCACGCCGGCGAGCATAAATCCTAACGGCGTCGCAGCAGCAGGGAAAGCAAACAGTATCAGCACCATGCCTAAACTGGCACCACCGGAAATACCGAGCACTCCCGGCTCGGCCAGTACATTGCCCAATAGTACTTGAAGCGAAGCACCAGACAGCGCCAACGCGGCGCCAATCGCAGCTGCGGCAAACAGCCTAGGCATACGCAGATCATAAAGGAGACGGGACTCTAGCGCAGATTGCGGAGAAAAAGGATTGATGAATACTTCGCCAACAGAAAGGTGAAGTAGCGCGCAAGTAAATAAGACGCCTGACATCACTATCATTAGGATGTGCCAGCGTCTTTGGTTTTGATTCAGTAACTGATTGAATTCCATTAGAGGAGCATAACAGCCGCGCTCAAGAACGCCACTGATTTTCTATTAATCGTAGACCAGTTGGTCATCCTCATAGCGAGTTGCCACTTTAACCACCATGAGAGCCGCTCTTTGCCCTATCACCACTTTGCGATTTGGGAACACGATCGCTTCGTGATCGTTTTTCGCCATCAACGGCTTATCACCATCATGACCGAACACTTCTCCGTGTTTAAACTCAGTGAAGTTCTCAACATCATCGTCAAACAAGAAGTCGAAGTCCTCATGGTGACGAACAACAGTGCGAGAAACGCGATAGATGATCGGCGTTTTTGCCAAGTGTTCAGGTTTCTCAGCAGCCAGCAAGTCTCGGGTGGCTAAATCAAATGCTAGAAGCTTGGTCAGATCGTTCTCGCCAATGCGAGCCACGCGACCTAGTTCCATTGTCAGCGCCTGTGCACCGTAGTTCTCAGCGGAGAACCAACTGAAGGTACTAGACGGAGCATTAGACAGCAGCACAGCGTCCATATGAGCGCTAGAGACATAGTCAAACAAGGCTTTGCTGCGCACGGCATGTCGCGTCTTAGGGCTCACTACAAAAGAATAATGCTTGGACTCGCGGATAGCGCAATGCAGATCAAGGTGCCAACGACGCTCAACCGCCGTGTCTTGATAGAAGTCGTTCACAAGCTTTTTAAGGTGCTTGGCTATCGCGACTTCGCGGTTCACAGTGCCCTCTTTGTTACCGAAAAGACGGTTCAGATTCTCATCGATAAAACGCGTGTGACGGTTGGTCGCTTCTGGATGTGCGATGATAAACAAACAGCGCGCCTTGAGCTTTAAAAAACCCGATTCAATATCGTCAACGATTTTATCAACCAACTCCATTGGCGCAGTCTCATCACCGTGGATCCCACAGGAAATGATGATGTGCTCACTCTCCTCGTCAAGTTCGCGAGGTGTGACTTCCAAGACACCACGATAGCGGTGATCGAGTTTTATTCCGTCGTCGGTAGTTTTTGATATTGCGGTGAATTCAGTTTCGGTTTCTAAAGTATCTTTTAGAAATGACTGGCGAAAAAACGATTTCGTCATGCGCTGCTCCCTATCTAACAGCGGTATGGTAATGAAACAAGAGAGAAAATTATACGAATATGATCGCGTTTATCGAAGTAAGTCGCGTTACTTGGGGAGAAAAACTCCAAACTGCTCAAAAAACAGGCCACTTAAAGCCAATTTGCCCTCATCAGCTGTAAAACCATAATACTGGTGAGGGCTAAGCCGTGCTATCGACCAATCTCGTTAAGAAGTGCTTCAAACTCATCAACTTTCATTGATAAGCTTTGCATGCCTTGTTCCCAAAACTCCGCTTGCGTGAGATCTTTATTCATGTGTTTGAACACCACATCTTCCGCAAGGTGTGAGCCCGTATCTCGGAGCAGCGCCACATAATCAGGATAGAAGCTATCCCCTTTTTGCTCACGCTGAGCATACACACCCTGGCTAAACAAGTAGCCAAATAAGTACGGATAATTGTAGAAGCTCAATTCAGAGATACTAAAGTGCAGTTTACTCGCCCAGAAGTAAGGGTCAGTGCCTTCCATTGAGTCACCGTACCACTCAGCCCATGTTGTCGACATCAACTCACATAGCTGGTCTGCATCAAGCTCACTCTCTTGACGCGCTTGATAGAACGCTTTTTCAAACTCAAAACGAACCGGAATATTAATGGTGAGTGCGTAAGCGGACGACAGCTCTTCCCACAACATCTCCAGCTTTTCTTCACTGGTTTTTGCTTGTTCCAACAAATAATCGCGCACGATATTTTCAGCAAAGATAGACGCAGTTTCTGCAAGGGTCATTGGATAGCTAGTGCGACATAGCGGCAAATCACGCATCACCCAATTGTGGAATGCATGGCCAAGTTCGTGAGCAAGCGTCAATAGGTCAGAGCGGCTACCGCCCCAAGTCATGAACACAAGAGGTGTACGAGTCGCAGCAAGCTGCGTGCAATAAGCGCCAAGTCGACGGTTTTCTGATGGCTCAGCATCTATCCAGCCATTATCCACCATCGTTTGTACAAACTCAGCCATCTCTGGATTCACTTGTTCAAAGGCACACTTGATCACTTCAATGCCTTCCGCAAACTCGTAGACTTTAGCTTCGCCGTTACCCAATGGCGGCATAGCAGCAAGGTGGTTCCAAGGCGTCATACTTGGCAGGCCATGAACTTTTGCCATCAGCTTACCGGCTTTTTGACCGATAGCACGATGCTTTTTGCCACCGACATCATGGCTTCTAAGGTCTCACGTTGAATGCGATTCGCTCTTAGGCTTGGGTCGAGAAAGTGCTCTTCGCTGTTATGAGAGCGTTTTTTCCCTTCATTATGACGCCAGCCTGCGAGTGCATTCACGATAGCTGCAAATGAAGTGTCGTTCGCCTTCATTGCCGATTGAATCCCTTTCCAAGCCGCTTCTTGCTTCGTAAACTCGCCGCCATATAAAAGGCTAGCTGCCGCTGAGAAGCCTAACGTTTCTGTACCCTGATCCGTTTCAATCGTGATGCTTAGTGACCCAGTAATGTTGTCATAGAGACGTCCCCACGCATCGCGACCATCAACCTGCATCGCTGACAGCAACTGCTCTTCAGCAATGCTGAGTTGAGTCTGTGCTTTGCGCTGGAGAAGTTCGATTTGAAAACCTTGTCCCGCTACCGAGGGGTTGTCGTGATCGAGGACTTGCTGAATAAAAGCGACATCGGCAAATGCCAAAACATTTTCATAAGGGCTGAATGCTTGTTCCAGCTCCGAGCTCAATTGAGACAAACGACCAATTAGCTGTTTAGCTTGAGTGTTTTGGGCATTAGTCGAGGCATGGCAGTTGGCCAGTGTGCTTACCGTATTAAGCAAGGTGCTTGCCGCTTCCATGGTCTGAATCGCGTTTTGCATCGCAATCACGTGCTTACGTTCTTCTTGATGATGAGTCAGTAATGAAATCGAGCGTTGAATCAGCTCAATGTCTTGTTCAACCTTGGGGTCATTCAATCCTTGATAGGCAATCGATAAATCCCAAACCGCGTTTTTCATAAGCTTTCCCTAGTAGATCGTTATGTGACTGTGCATATAGCAATACATATACGAACTAATATGGAGACAGCAACACCAATTATCAATGCTTAATAACTTTCAATCAGTTAGGAAGATCGTGTGGTATTAGATAAGCTGACTTCAGATTTAATCCATCAACGCAAAAGAAGCGATCGGCTGCCCAATCACCTTAACACTTATCATCGACGGATAGCGCGATTCAAACTGCAGCTGTGTCACGGTCGCATTACCGATCGCAAGCGCCGAATAAAGCTTAGGATTGCGCCAATCGAGGCCGAGGACATCTGCTAGAATTTGGCGAATGACCCCGCCGTGACAGACAAGAAGGGTATGTTGATGGGTTTGAAGGAGCCTATGCCAAGCCATGCTCACTCGCAGGTGAAAATCTTCAAGCGTTTCTGCATTGGGTAACTGGCACGTAGCAGGAGTTGTCCAGAACGGCTCTAGCGTTTGCCACTCCTCTTTTGACATACAGTCAAAAGGTACGCCATCGAAATCACCGAAATTCATTTCAGCGAATGCGGGGTCAATGTTAAGTTCAATACCAGCTTGTTCAGTGAAGGGGCTTGCAAGGCTCATGCATCGGGACAATGGCGAACTGACCACCCGGTTTATATCAAGGGACTCACTCAATAAAGCTTGAAGCGCCTGACTATTATGTTCAGCCTTAATACCGACATCAGTATGGCCATAAAGGGCAGCGGCACCGTCGACTTTCGCGTGACGCATTAAAAATACGTTCACTTTCATTGAGCAGCTCCCTTTAGCACCAGAGGTAATCCAGCCGCCACCAGCGTCACTTGCTGCGCGATAGCAGCGACACGCTGATTCATTCTTCCGGCATTGTCGACAAACAAACGTGACACTTCGCCCAACGGCACCACACCAAGACCAACTTCATTGGATACCAATACAACGTGGGCTTCACAGCGCTCTAGACTTTCGACTAATGATGTAATTGCGTGCTCAATCTCTTGCTCAACATCACCACCGCTCTGCTGTGCATAATAGATGACATTGTTGAGCCACAAGGTTAAGCATTCAACCAAGACGACATCACAATTAGAAAACGCCATCAGTGCGCCTGATAACTCAAGAGGAACTTCCCACTCTGTCCAGCCGTCACCGCGCTGCTGCTGATGATGAGCGATGCGTCGCTGCATTTCCTCATCCAGCGGCTCAGAGGTCGCTAGATAATGTTTGGTCATGACACACTGGTCACGGTCACCCAACTCACATAATGAGAGGACTCTTTTCTCAGCAAAGCGCGACTTACCAGAACGGGCACCGCCCAACACTAACTCCACCGTCATCGCTATCTCACTACCCCAGAAAAACCATTAACATGAGCACGTAAGTCATTAGCTCAACCAACTGCTGCGCTGCACCCAAGCAGTCACCCGTAAAACCACCTAAACGTGCCAAAAGCCATTTAGTAAATACGATGCGAAATACCAAGGCAAAAGCAATCAAAATCGCCGCCAACGTCATGTCGTACATCAAGGCAGGCAGCACGCCACATAGTGCCAAAAATACCAGTTCGCCGGGAGTCTGTGTATTGGCAAGGGGTTTACTCTTGCTTCCTTTCGGGTCTGACACATAAGGCATCGCGGAAATAAGCGAAGCGGCAACGGCGCGACTGAACGCGTAACCAATGACGAAAACAGCAAATAGGTTTACTTGTGTGGACAGCTCGACCAAGACTGCATATTTCAAAAGCAGAGCCATGACTAAGGTCGCCACACCGTAAGTGCCGAGACGGCTGTCTTTCATGATCTCTAGACGGCGCTCTTGGGTCATACCTCCGCCGATACCGTCGGCCATATCTGCGAGACCATCTTCGTGAAACGCACCGGTGAGCAACAGGCTAAACACCATGGTAATCACGACTGCGATACCGGTCGGCAAAAGCCCATTAACAGCCGTGTAAAGCCCTCCGCACAAAGCACCCAATAACACGCCAACCGTAGCGAAATAGCGCCCAGCTCGATTCATTCTTTCAGTAGAGTATGGGGTACTAGCGGGTATCGGCAGTCTTGAGAAAAAACTCAATGCCAAACAGAACAGTTGCCACTGATAGCGCCAAAACGAGACTTGCTCACTCACACCGTTACTCCAGCACTTTCAAAACTCGCCATTTCATTGTAAAACTCAACCGCGCAACGAATAAGAGGCAGTGCCAGTGCTGCACCTGTGCCCTCACCTAAACGTAAAGACAAATCCAGTAGCGGTGATGCGTTCAGCTCATCCAAAACAAAACGATGTGCACCTTCATTCGAGACATGAGAGAAAATCAAATAGTCACGCACTGATGGCTCAAGCTTGCATGCGGCTAGCGCGGCAACAGAGACAATAAAGCCATCGACAAGTACAGGAACTTGCTGCTTACTTGCTTGCAAAAACGCACCAACCATATGAACAATTTCAAATCCGCCTAGCTGCGCCAGAACCGTCATTACATCACGCTCATCAAAGCGAGATAGCGCCTGTTCAACCAAAGCCGTCTTTCTCGATAGTTGTTCTGGATTGATACCGGTACCTAGGCCAACACTTTCTACCACTGAAAGATCGGTCAACGCGGAAAGCAGAGCCGATGCTGAGCTGGTATTGCCAATCCCCATCTCGCCAAATATCAATAAATCAGCTCCGTTCGCCACGCACTGATTCACAATCTCGCGTCCACCCTCTATACCTTGAGCAAGCTGCGATGCGCTCATTGCTGGCTGAGTTGAAAAGTCTGTGGTTCCACAACCAAGACGACTGAGTATTAACTGAGAAGATTGGGTTTCAATAGGTGCTAGCATGCCGCAGTCGACCACTTGAAAATCAATATCGTTCGCTCGACAAAAACAATTAATAGCAGCCCCACCAGCAAGGAAGTTTGTCACCATTTGCTGCGTCACCGCACTCGGCGCAATACTCACACCCTGCTCTGCGATGCCGTGATCGCCTGCGAACACGACAACCTTAGAGTTGGACAGGGCGATTTTATTTACAAATTGGCCACGGGCGTGACTTTGAATTTTGGCGAGCTGCGCGGCAACGTATTCTAGCTCACCGAGAGCACCGAGAGGTTTCGTTTTTTGATCGATGTGATTTTGAATCTGAGGGTCAAATTGGTTGCTTAGCATGGTGTCCATTTCGCTATGTTGCTCTAGAGCTAGGTTGGTCTAGAGCTAGGTTTATCAGATGTTTTTTACTAGTGTACGCGTGTCGGGCTTTCAAACCAAATGAAGTTAGGTCTGTAAGTGCATGAAAAGAATTCAATAGCAGGGAGATCGTAGGAGTTTGACTTTCACAGTCAAAGAGTAAGCGAACAACAGATCTGGCATCGTAACGCCATCGCTACGCACGTTTGCCAGATATTTGGGTTAGTCGCCTACTCACATAGGATACGAAATCAAAAGCTAAACCGTTTCCTCTTCGCGTAACTCTGAAAACAGGATCGCTAAACCGTCATCAGACACTCGAGGTTTCGCCAAATTGCACGTTTTACAGCACTCCTTGTCCATTTTGCAGTGCTGCCCCATCAGCAAACTGTCTAAATTACGAGTACCCGCTTTGCAGTCCAACTCTAATGACTTAAAAATACGACAATCATTGCTTTCAGGAGAGTCAACAACACCAATAATTGAAACGCCTTGAGACTTAGCGAGCAACAATAATTCTTCGATTTTTTGTTTGAGTTCTGTATTCATTCTGTTGTGTCCAAACTATTATTTATTATTCTTAACGCTAGCTTAGACTAAAGTTTAATGAAATGTGTTAATAGCAGGCACTATTGTAGAAAAATGATAGAAGCCTCGTATTTTCGACTTTGGCAATAGATTTATAAATCACACCATTACTGTAAAATCTTTGTAAAGAAACTAAGTAACAGACCATTTGTTGCATTGATTTTTTGACTTAAAATCACATAAACAAATAATACCCTTAATTACAGTCAAAACAACTAACCATGACAGTTCCATGACCTAATAACCAGCCTTATTCAAGGAAAATCAGTGAATTACTCTAATACACTTCAAATGTATAATAGCACCCCCTAAAATACCAAAATCCAACCCAATGTAAACCAACGACTAAAACTCAAGTTTACAATGGCATCAGTAAACATCTTTTGTCGTTTTAAAAGGCAATAGTCATATTTATAAATAGTCGAATAAGCTGTTATTTCAACATGATACAAATCAACATTTTTATCAGTCAAAAATACAGCCCTTATAAGAACGATTCTTATTTTCTATAAATAAACAAATATTCACCCTAGCACGCACGCGAATGTTGCAAATATGTGTAATTACTTGGTAAGCGTACGCTGTTCATTGTTACGAAGTTATAGTAATTTACAGTATTGATGTGAGCATGTATTCACATCAATTATAAGGCTAATAATAAACCAATGACGCAGTTGGTAAGGGGTTAATTTGAAACTTGAAGAAAACCGTGCTCAACGAAGCTCCACACACAAGGACGACACTGCCAATATTGGTACTAGCTACTTTAAACAGGTATCAAACCACAACCTGCTCACCGCCGAAGAAGAAAGGCTCATTGCACGTAAGGCGCGCACTGGCGATGTAGAAGCAAGACAGCGTTTGATAAACGCCAATTTACGCCTAGTCATCAAAACCGCAAAACGCTACGCCAATCGCGGACTCGATTTTTATGACCTCATTAACGAAGGCAACATTGGTCTCATTCAGGCTGTCGACAAATTTGATCCCGAGCTTGGCTACCGCTTTTCAACTTACGCGGTTTGGTGGATCCAGCAAGCGATAGACCGCGCTATTATGAACCAAGGACGCACTATCCGCGTTCCCGTTCATGTAACCAAACAAATTCGCGAATGCAGCAAGGCCGCCCATCAACTACGAAGAGAAGGCAAACATGAGCCTACCTTTGCAGAAATTGCAGAGAAAACTGGCCGCTCTGCAGACGAGGTAAGTAAGTTACTTAAGCTATCAGAGCAGTCACTGTCCCTCGACAATGGTTGGGATGACGATGGCGATAAGAAAGATCACCTGCAAACGATCGACGATGATGATGTGTTCGAACTACCAGAACGTGACATTGTCACACAGAATTTAAACAAAGAATTGGTCAGCTTAGTTGATGGCTTGCCAGATAAACATAAGACCATTCTCTACCATCGCTTCGGCCTTCTTGATGATGAGCCTAAAACACTCGAAGAAGTCGGTAGTATTGTCGGAGTAACTAGAGAACGCGTACGACAAATTCAGAAAGTAGCAATGGAAACGCTTCGAGAGAAGTTAAGAAAACAAGATCTAACGGCGGCGGAAATTGATTAGCTTTATCTATATGTCTATGTAATCACAACACGTTAGCCAGATTTTGACTATAGTCCCACTACATCTTGATAAGTGGGACTTTTTTATGCAGCACAACTACAATGCGATTATTGCCGGAAGCTCAGGACTGGTTGGTGGTAAATTGCTTTCCTTACTTGAGGAAACGTCGCATATCGATACTGTTTACGCATTGTGCCGCTCCCCGCTTGAAAGTACCCATCATAAAACACACCAAATCATGGACGGTGCACTTAGGATCACCAATTGGGATGATACCCACCCTACGCCAACCCTTGGTTTTATTTGCTTGGGTACCACATTAAAAAAAGCCGGCAGTAAAGCCGCATTAGAGAAGATCGACCTCGACTTGGTCTGCGACGTTGCTCAAACCATGAAGATGGTTGGTGTTAAACGTATCGCTATCGTGTCTAGTTTGGGCGCTTCACCTCGCTCACTCTCTCACTACTTAAAATGCAAAGGCAAAGTGGAACAACGCATCAATCAAATGGGCTTTGAACATGTCTCTTTGTCAGACCCGGCCCACTAGCCGGGCGTGAAGTCGACATTCGCAGTGACGAAGTACTGGTGCAAAAACTGTTCGCGGTGATCTCACCTATTATGATCGGCTCACTACGCGCCTTCACCCCAATCCCTGCAGAGTTAGTTGCAAAAGCCATGCTATACAGTGTGTTACAGCCTAACAATGCCAAATCCGTCGCATACAACTCAGCAAACATGCGCGATCTACTGAGTGAATACGCCAACTGACTCGCAAAATATTTCTAACAACTTTGCTCTATATAACTTACACCTCTAAGTAATAACTTTTACTTATTGTCATCTGTGCACTGCAAGCGTTACTTTAGCCATCCACACTTCCATTTCCCACATCTTAAGTGGGGACTTCGTCAGTTGAAAAAAAAGGATTCTTTATATGTCAATTGCGGTTATCGCGTCGCTCGCGGTATTTTTGGGCATTCTCTATTTCTTGTATGGACAGCAGCAAAAAAACCACACACTCTCTCGCTTAGTACTTTTTGGATTTGGTTTTAGGTAGCGCATTTGGTCTTGGCCTACAGCTTCTGTTTGGTGAAGGTCATGCAGCTATTAGCGGCACTCTAGAGTGGGTCAATGTTGTCGGTCGCGGCTATGTTGGTCTGCTGAAAATGATCATCATGCCACTTGTACTGGTCTCTATGATTGCAGCGGTCGTGAAGCTTGAAAAAGGCGGATCACTAGGGAAAATTAGCGGCCTGACAATATCTATTCTTCTGGCAACGACAGCTATCTCTGCCCTTATCGGTATTGTTGTTACCCAAGTATTTGGCCTAAGTGCAGAAGGACTGACTGAAGGCGCCCGTGAAACGGCTCGTATTGCCGTCCTTGAAAACCGAGTAGACCGCGTAAGTGACCTAACTATCCCACAAATGCTGGTTAGCTTCATTCCAACGAACCCATTTGCAGATCTGACTGGCTCACGTTCAACGTCTATTATCGCCGTTGTAATCTTCGGTGTACTAACAGGTATCGCTGCACGTAAAGTGATGGCCGAGAAAGAAGAACTAGAATCACCGATTCGTACCTTTGTTGAAGCAACTCAGTCTATCGTTATGCGCCTGGTTAAGATGATCATGCTCTAACGCCATACGGCATCGCAGCTCTAATGGCAAAAGTTGTAGCAACATCAAGTGCCGGCGATATTCTTAACCTGCTCGGTTTCATCGTTGCATCTTACCTTGCTATTTTCCTAATGTTTGTCGTGCACGGTTTACTGGTATCCCTAGTTGGCGTTAGCCCTAAAGAATACTTCCAGAAAATCTGGCCAGTGCTGACTTTCGCATTCTCATCTCGAAGCTCAGCAGCGACGATTCCACTAAACGTGGAAGCCAGGTGACAAAACTTAATGTACCGCCAGCGATTGCAAACCTATCGGCTTCATTTGGTGCGACAATCGGCCAAAATGGCTGTGCGGGTATCTACCTGCGATGCTAGCAGTGATGGTTGCGCCTTCGGTTGGCATCGACCCAATGGACTTTAACTTTATTCTTTCATTGATTGCTATCATCACTATCAGCTCATTCGGTATTGCTGGCGTTGGCGGCGGTGCAACCTTTGCTGCGCTTATTGTTCTCCCAGCTATGGGGCTTCCAGTCACGATTGCTGCCCTATTAATCTCAATCGAGCCTCTCATTGATATGGCACGTACGGCACTAAACGTATCAGGCGCCATGACAGCGGGTACTATTACCAGCCGTCTGCTCAAGAAAAAACAAGCCTCGCTCGAAGAAGCCAAAGCATAGTCTACGACTATTTCCTAACGAAACAGCGCCTTTAGGCGCTGTTTTTGTATGAATTCAATAAGTTAAAATTTACTTCTAATTTTATCGAAATAAAGCTTGATCTCAGCTCAGTTATTTCTATAATTCGAAATATATCGAATTATTAGGAGAAACTAATATGAGCCCTGAATTCCTTTCAATGGCCAAAGAAACCGCCAACATGTTCGCCTTCTTAGCGACCGAGTTAATTATTCTATTTTTGGCTATCAGCTACATTGTTGGTGTTCTACAAGAGTTCCTAACACCAGAAAAGATCCAATCCATTCTTAGCTCAAAGAATGGTAGAGGTTACTTTGTTGCTGCACTACTTGGTTCCATCACTCCATTTTGCTCGTGCTCAACGATTCCTTTCTTGAAAGGATTGCTGCGCGCTCGAGCTGGATTTGGACCTATGATGGTGTTCTTGTTCGCCAGCCCACTGCTAAACCCAGTGATCATTGGTCTGTTTGTCGTGACATTCGGCATTAAAGTCGCTGTCTTTTACTTCGCGATTGCCATGTTTGTATCAGTTACAGCAGGCTATGTATTAGAGAAGTTGGGTTTTGAGCGCTATGTAAAACCTGAGGCGTACGAGGCACAAACTGCGAGCTCTTGTGGTACGTCTTGCGGCGACAATAAACCAGCTGCGACTAAAGAATCGTCATGCGCAACGTCTACAAGCTGTGGCTCACCAAAAATTGAATCAGTGAAGCCAGCAGTAAGCAGTTGCTCTGCGGACAGTTCTTGCTCAACACCTGCACCGGTAACATCATGCTGTGCAGAAAAAGAACCAGAGCCGACTATTGCTAGCATTAATGCAGACGGCAGCGCGTGTTGCGACACTGTTGTAGCAGCACCAAAAGAAGACAATCGTTGGGTTCGTATTTGGAAGTCAACTTGGAAAGATTTCAAGCAAGTGTTCCCTTATCTAATGGTGGGTATTCTACTTGGGTCATTCATTTACGGCTTTATTCCAACTGACCTTATCGCAGAGTACGCAGGTGAAGGCGTTTGGTACGCGATTCCTATCGCAGCAGTCATTGGTATTCCATTGTACATTCGTGCAGAAGCGGTGATTCCTTTGAGTGCAGCACTAGTGCAGAAAGGTATGGCGCTTGGCTCAGTAATGGCTCTGATCATTGGTAGTGCAGGTGCAAGTCTGACTGAAGTTATCTTGCTTAAATCTATCTTCAAAAACCAGATGATTGCCGCATTCTTGGTGGTAATTTTAGGTATGGCGGTGAGTGCAGGTTATCTTTATAGCTTTATGTTTGGTTAATCGCATCAATTCAGTGAGGCAACGTTCAATGTTGTCTCACTGCCTTTTCATTCTCATTTCTCGTTGTCACATCTTCCATTCACCTTATGAAAATTCGTATCCACCTTTCTATCCCTAACTCACTGAAATAACATGATTCCAATGCGTTAATTCATTAAGTATAAGGACAAACCGATGACACATACGCACCAACTCAGTACCGGACGAACACTTCCTAGTATAGGGCTAGGCACTTGGAAAAGTGACCAACCCAATGAAACATACAATGCGGTGAGAAGCGCTCTAAAACTTGGATATCGCCATTTTGATTGTGCATCAGGATACGGCAATGAAAAAGAAATTGGCCTTGCTATTCATCATGCTATTTCAGAGGGAGAAGTGACTCGCGATGAGCTTTTTATTACCTCGAAACTTTGGAATGCTTTTCACCACCCAGATGATGTACATCCAGCACTTCAGCGCACGCTGAACGACCTCCAGCTCGATTACATAGACCTGTATCTGATGCACTGGCCTATCGCCATTAAGTCTGATGTTGGGTTTCCAGAAAAAGGTAGCGACTTCATTTCACTCGATGACCTCCCGCTCAACGTTACATGGCAAGCCATGGAAACATTGGTAAAACAAGACCTCACAAAAGACATCGGCGTGTCGAACTTTAGTGTAAAGAAATTAAGAGATGTTATTGCCGCCTGCTCAATCCCACCAGCAGTGAATCAAGTCGAGTTGCATCCTTATCTTCAGCAGGGCACTCTGGTTGATTTCTGCAGAGATAACAGCATTTGCGTCACCGCCTATGCGCCGCTGGGCTCCGGAGATCGTCCTAGCTCTCTAACAAAGCTTGATGAGCCGTCACTACTGGATCACCCAACGGTTCAACGTATTGCAAACAAGCATCAAGTGTCAGAAGCACAAGTGCTAATTAGTTGGCATCTTAATCGAGGGCTAACTGTCATTCCCAAGTCAAGTAATCCTGACAGACAAGCACTAAACTTAGCCTCATTAAAAATACAACTAAGTGAAGAAGATATGGCGGATATTGCTTTGATGGATAAGCACTATCGCTATTTACACGGTGAGTTTTGGGTAATGGATGGCAGTCCGTATACGCTTGAAAATGTTTGGGATGAGTAAACCATATTTTCCAAATTAGTGTTTGGCTAAAAAGCAACACGGCAGGTCAGCATCATCGCTGTACCTGCCCCTTTTTTTTAGCACAACTACTTAGAGAGCAGCAATTCAATTTCAGACATTTGCAATGCGGTAAGGGCTCCTTTCTCTAACGCTCCAACGTGACCACGAACTTGTTCTACCGTTCTAAAGCCGGGTATTGGTACATTATTTGGACTAGCAGCCCACAACCACGCCAATGCGCCTTGAGTAAGCGTTCTGTCGTTACTAGTTAGTATTGCTTTAAGCTGATCTAGCTTCGTCAACAGCTCTGGAGCAGGCTTTCCGTCTTTAAAATAAGTCATCCAATCTGGTGAGATCTTTCTGATATCAGACGACGACAAGCTAGAGCCGTCGGTGTATTTGCCAGTCAGCAAACCCATCGCCAATGGACTTCGATTCAAACCCGCTAGGTGATGCTTCTCACAGGCAGCCATCATGGCATGATTGCGATTAAACACGTTACTTTCAAACTGGACCGATGTATAAGCATTGCGAGACGTTAAGGCTTCTGCACGTTCAACATCATCCGTGCTCCACCCGTAGCTGCGAATTTTGCCTTCTTTCACCAACACATCGAGCGCGTCGGCCACACAATCTATGTGTTCGATAGGATGGTCACCAATGTGAAAATAGAAGATGTCTAGGTAATCGGTTTTTAATCGGCGCAAGCTGTTCTCAAGCATTGCTCTAATTTCACCGGGTTGATGAAAAGCACCCAACACTTGTTTCGTCTCTTCATTGGCATCAAAACCAAACTTACTACTGAGTACCACTTTATCGCGCTGGCCGGCTATCGCTTTGCCAATTACATACTCACTATGCCCTGCACCGTATATGTTTGCGGTGTCGATCAAATTAATGCCGTTGTCGAGCCCCTCATGGATCGCTCGAATCGATTCCCTATCGTCAACTTCTCCCCAACCGAGAGGCGTATCTCCCTCCCAAAATGGACCACCAATGGCCCAACAACCCATGCCGAGTGCGCTCACTTCAATGTCGCCTAACTTGCGAGATTCGATCATTATTCTCTTCCTTGAAAAATGCCACCTATTTGGGTGGCAATGGTTTGATACTGACTGTTTTAGAACAGACCTTTTAGCTTTATATACAATGCTTGGTAAGTAGCGCGCTTGCTCTGATAGTATGCTTGCTTGTCTGGGTTTGGCGTGTGGCTTTGTACTAACTCTGGTACTGGGCATACATCAGACAAAGTTGCGCCCTCTTTGGTGCCCAGTACAGCAAGTCTTGCTGCACCAAGCGCAGGACCGACTTCCCCACCTTTTCTATACACCAACGGCATCTCAACTATGTCGGCAAGCATTTGACGCCAATACTCACTTCTTGCACCACCACCTATCAGCGACACTTCGTCTGGAATATTCTTGGTTACGTGCAAAGCATCGAATCCATCTGCAAACGCAAATCCAACGCCTTCAAGAACCGCTTGTGCCAGTTCAAGCTTGGTCGTCGAGTGCGTCATTCCAAAAAATACGCCTTTAGCGTTAGGGTTGTTGTGGGGGTTCGTTCACCCGACAGATAAGGTAAGAACACGACCTGCGATGACTCGTCTGCATTTTCGGCAACGTCTGTGATCATCTCACCAACGTCTTCAAACCCTGTCAATTCTGCCACCCAACTCAAACAAGAAGCTGCGCTAAGAACCACCGACATAGTGTGCCACGTCTGTGGCAGTGCATGACAGAAACTGTGCAACGCTAACTCAGGGTTAGAGACAAAACCATCGCTAACCGCAAAATACACACCCGATGTGCCAAGCGACAACATAGCTTGACCAGGCTCAGTAATACCGACACCGACAGCACCAGCCGCGTTGTCGCCACCACCAGCAACAACCGCTACCTGAGGCATTTCCCAAGCATTCGCAATCTCAGGACTCAGTCCCCCTGTTACCGCGCTGCCTTCAAACAGTTTTGGCATATGAGAAGCCGATAAACCTGTTGCTTTAAGAAGCTCTTCACTCCAAGCCCTCTTCTCAACATCTAACCAACACGTTCCTGCAGAGTCGGACATGTCAGACGCATAATCACCGGTCATTTTAAAGCGCAAATAATCTTTAGGTAACAGTACTTTATCAACTTTTTCAAACACCTCAGGTTCATGGTTAGCAACCCATTTAAGCTTCGGTGCAGTAAAGCCTGGCATCATAATATTGCCGGTAATGTCACGAGAGTTCGGCACTGCCGCTTCGAGCTCTTTACACTCCGCTTCACAACGGCCGTCGTTCCATAGAATGGCCGGTCGTAAAACATCACCATTGGCATCAAGAAGCGTCGCACCGTGCATCTGTCCAGAGAGACCAATCGCAATAACATCACTCAGATTCACTGAGGCTTTGAGACCATTAATAGATTCACAGGTTGCTTCCCACCAGGCGCTAGGATCTTGTTCTGACCACAAAGGTTTAGGGCGAGATACCACCAAGGGGACAGTACACGAAGCAAGGATCTCACCTTGCTCAGTCATCGCGATAGACTTAACTCCCGATGTACCTAAGTCGATACCTATATACATATTTGTTTCCTTTAAGTTCTCATATTTCGTTACGCGATGAGGCTTGCATTATTCTGCATAGCCTGCTGCGTCTATTCTGTACCCAGTATCGGCCGAGTAACGCCCTCAAACAATTATGTTTTTTTATACGTTAATTCACGGATTTCACGAGTGAGTCGGAGATCACACCACGTGCAGTGAGTCGCTGATAAACTCAATTTCGAAACTGATAACACAATAAATAACAATCAGGACATCATGGATAAACGTTTTCGAATTACGCTGCTTTTTAATGCCAATAAGGTCTATGACCGCGAGGTCATCGAGGGAATTGGTGAATACCTGCAAGCATCTCAATGCGATTGGGATATTTTTCTTGAGGAGGAGTTTACAACTCATCTCGATAACTTTCACAACTGGAAAGGTGATGGCGTCATTGCTGACTTCGACAACCCTAAAATTGCCGAGTTGCTGAAAGATTCTGACATCCCTGTCGTCGGAGTGGGTGGCTCTTATGAAAAAGACGAAGACTACCCGGACATTCCTTATGTGGCTACAGACAACCAAGCGCTGGTTGAACTGGCCTATCAGCACTTGCGTGAAAAAGGGCTAGAGAATTTTGCGTTTTATGGCAAGCCACACGACTCGTGCAATCGCTGGGCACACGAACGAGAGAAAGCCTTTTCAAATATTGTCAAAAAAGAGGGATACACTGGCTCTATCTATCGCGGGAGTGAAACCAACTCTAGAACCTGGACATACGATATGAATCGGCTGGCGGATTGGCTACAACGCTTGCCAACGCCAACGGGCATTATTGCAGTCACAGACTCTAGAGCAAGACACCTATTACAGGTTTGCCAGCACCTAAACATTATGGTGCCTGACAAAGTGTCCGTAATCGGTATCGACAACGAAGAGCTCGCTCGATACCTAACCCGTGTATCTTTAAGCTCTGTTGGACAAGGCACAAAGCAAATGGCTATCGCGCGGCCAAAATGCTTCATCGTCTTCTTGATGCCAAGGACAAAGACGAATCTGCCAACCCAAACCAAGTATTAAAACACGCTCGTGTTATGGTACCGCCAACACAAGTCTTCGAACGTCAAAGCACTGATTATCAAGCGCTCAAAGATACCTATGTCATTCAAGCGATGCACTTTATCCGACACAATGCGTGTAAAGGCATTAAAGTGGATCAGGTGCTTAGTTATGTCGGTATCTCTCGCTCTAACATGGAAGCACGGTTTAAAGCAGAACGAGGGCACTCGATTCATCAAGAGATCCACAACTCTAAGCTCAAGCGTGCATGTAACCTGCTTGGTAATACAGAACTACCCATTGTCGAAATCGCAGAGTTGTGTGGTTATCCATCATTACAATACATGTACACCGTATTCAAAAAGAATCTAGATCAAACACCGAAAGAGTACAGAGAAGCGTCTGTCAGCACAGCTGATTAATCAAACTGCACCTTACTTACCTAGTAGAAAAAAGGAGAGGTTCCCCTCTCCTTTCTCATATTATGAAATCGAAGTCTCGCACACCATTCGCCATTTCTGTGGCAGAATTCGCGTCTTACCCATCACTGTGATGCTTTCTCTAAACACAATATCGGTGGACGACTTTCCAACCATAATCTCAAAGTCCCCAGCTTCCACCACTCGCTGGTGCAGATGATTGGTAAAGTTGAGCATCTCGACAGGTAATGAGAATCTCAACGTCTTTTGCTCCCCAGGTTCCAGAAACACTTTACCAAATCCTTTCAGCTCTCGAATTGGGCGCACTAAGCTACTAACCAAGTCTCTGACGTACAACTGGACAACTTCCTGCCCTGCCACCGAACCAGAGTTTCGAACACGTACCGTCACCTCAATGCTCTCTTCCTGTTCCACATTATGTGCTTCAATACTGAACTCGTCATACTCAAACGAGGTGTAGCTCAAACCATAGCCAAAGGGATAGTTAGAGCCAAAATGGTATGCGATCGGCGTTCCACCGCTTTTCAGCTTATGGTTATAGTAATACGGCACGGCACCGACACTTTTTGGAATCGAGACGGTTAATCGACCACTTGGATTCACTTTACCTAACACGGCATCTGTGATCGCTTGTGCGCCAATTTGGCCGGGAGCCCATCCATATAAAATCGCTGCTGCTTCGTTTTCTGCTCGTCCTAAGTTGTATGGGCGACCACCGGTAACGATAACCGCCACAGGCTTTCCAGAGTCTAACGCTAAATCGATAAGTGCTTGCTGTACACCGGGTAGGTCAAGGCTGTCAGCATCCGACCCTTCACCAACTGTCCCAGTTTGAAATAGTCCTGCCAGATCACCTACACAGACAACAACGACGTCGGAATCTTGAATAGCGCCATTCGCTTCATCGAATCCTGACATATCCATACTGATTGGCGAATCTAAGCTTTGTGCTAATGCAAGATCCACATCACCTGGGAAGACAGGCGCATTCGCGTGCCTTTCTGTCAATATGTCGCAGCCTTTGGCGTAACATACGGTGTGAAAGGCTTGCTCAAACGTTTCTCGTAGCGTCGCAGCGACTCTCGTATTGCACTCGTCACTGCTCAGAATCAAGTGAACAGGGAAGCTATAACCACCCAATAATGCGAGCTGATCGTCTGCCGTCGCCCCAAGTAAGGCAACACTTGTTTGTTGAGACAAAGGAAGCAGACCATCATTTTTAAGTAACACCAAAGATTCCGCAGCCACCTGATAGGCGAGTCGCTCTGAATCCTCGTTGTGAAGCGGTTGTTGTGGCAGTTCACAGTATGGGTTCTCAAATAACCCCAGTTCGAACTTCACAGTTAAAACTCGAGCCACGATTTCATCGAGCTTGTTGATTGAGAACTCGCCTCGAGAAAGAGCCAGTTCCAATTTAGCTGAGCACGCATCATCGGGCAGTTCGATATCAAGACCCGCATTGAAGGACAAGGCGGCAGCGCCAGCAGAATCCGTAGCGATACCATGATGAGAATATAGAAGATCAACACCACCATAATCGGCAACCAAGAGTCCGTTGAAGCCCCAGCGATTACGAAGTACTTCAGTTAGCAAGTATTCAGATGAGTGACATGGCTCTCCATCAATGTCGTGATAAGCCGGCATAATCGAGCCAGCGTTTGCCAACTTACTGCCATTTCAAAAGGCAGAAGGAAGGTGTCATTGAGCTCTTTGAATCCGATATGCACCGGTGCGTGATTACGAGCACCTTCACTAAACGAATGCCCCACATAGTGTTTTAGCGTTGCCAACACATCACGCTTTTCTCCTTGCAACCCCTTAACGTACGCGGACGCTAATAAACCAACATGATAAGGATCTTCCCCCAATGTCTCTTCGGTTCGTCCCCATCTTACATCTCGTGAAACATCCAGAACCGGTGCAAGTCCTTGATGCGCACCAACCATCCTGACTTGCCTACCAATATCTGTCGCCATTTCTTCAATCAGTGCCGGGTTCCAAGTATGGCCATAATTGAGTGAAGATGGATAGAGCGTTGCATCTCTTGACATCAACCCTACCAAACACTCTTCATGAGAAAGTGCAGGGATCCCGAGCCGCGTATGATTCACTAAATAGTGCTGCAAAGAGTTGAGGGCTTTGACCCCTTCCTCCGGTGAGACCGAATGGGTACCTAAAGGACGGGTAATCTGACCAACACCATGTTTAAGTCGCTCTTGAATCGGTTTTTTCGTTTCATGCGAACCCATCTCTAAATCACGGTCTCTATGATCACCGTTTTCATCTAGGATGAGCCATTGAGCGCCTAATTGTGCCAGTTTCTCTGACAGGTTCATTTGAGAGAGCAAATCGTTTACGCGCTCGGCTATCGAAGCATTTGGATTTTTGTAAAGCATAGTCTGATACCTTATTTTCTGGTGGTATCGTTACTATGTCTTAAACCGTTGCTCCGTTATGAGGTCACGGTTCTAATTACCAAATTGGTAAATCTAGTTACCAGATAACGTCTTACTCCCCCTGAGTTAAACCACAAACACCGCATGCTTAGCGTTATATTGTCGATATTTGGCAGGTGATAAGCCTAACTGCTTTATAAAGACTTGAGACAGGTACGATGGACTTGGATAGCCGCACTGTTTCGCAATGCTTTCCATACGATCCTCTGTCGTCGCAAGCAAATGCTTCGCACGATCAACTCTAAGGTTGGTAAGGTATTGATGGGCGGTGACACCATGAACAATCAGAAACCGAGTATCAAGCGTTTTTCGTGACACCCGACAATAGTCCGTCACTTGCTTGATCTTGATGTTGGAATGAAAGTGATTTCGCATAAATAGCTCTGCCTTTACTACGATCTTATCTTCCACGCCTTCGTCATTGGTCGTCTTTGCGTGAATAACCGTACTCGATGAAAAAAGCTTTGATATACAACGCTTGTAGCGAATCACATGTTCAAGTGTTTCCATACAGCTACGCCCTAACTCAAAAGGATCAAGCTCTACGGAGCTCAGCGGCATTGGGGAAAGTAAACGTTCCGTGTCGTCATAATCGGTGCCAATGATCGCGACCTGCTCGGGTACACTAACGCCTTCTTGTACGCACAGCTCAGCAATTCTCCTCGCTGAACGATCTGAAGAACAGTACACGCCTAGAGGAAATTTTTGGCTCTTTATCGCATCAAGCACATTATCGCAGTAGATAAGAGAATGTTTAGGCGCAGCGTGTCGAAAAGCTTTGCATCGTTCTTGACTCCACGGCGTTACCAAATCTTGTTGGTTAGCAAAATAACCTACATGGGTAAGGCTGCTTTTTGCAAAAGTAAGTATCGCTAACCGGGCTAAACCTTCATTATCGAGAATCACAGAAGACAGATTTGCCGGCAAGTCAGATGGAGTGTGGTTTGAATATACAACGCGCTTTGCCCCTAACGTGTCCACTAAGTGTTTAACTGATGGTTTGTTATAGTCGGCAATGACATAATCCCACTTTTCGGAAAGAATGTAATCTAAGTTACTCGCACACTCCAAATAGAGACTCAGCTTAAGTTCAGATTCATCAGAACGAGCCTTGATACCCTTAAGCACTTGGCGGTCAAAATAAACCATACTGTCGAGGAGAATAAGCAGTTTTTTCATAACTCACTTCCTAATATTAGTGCTAAAAAAAGCCCTACTATTGAGTAGGGCTTAAAACGGCCTATCAGGAGCGACAAGACGTTTTGGGGGTTCTCATCAGCCTAGCTCTGCATTGTGGGAGACAGGTTTGCGTTGTTCATTTTCTTTTGCATCAAGTGCAAGAAGCGCTTTGATTTTATCGAGATGCTCATTGTCGAGTTTGTAGAACATCATGAAGATAGCGATTGAAGCAAAGAACACACCTGGGATAACGGTATAAAGTAGATTGATAGCTGTAACCGCTTCTGCAGTTTGTGTCTCGGCGCCGCCTACGTAGCCAGACCAAGCTAAGATCCAACCTACCGCGGCACCACCAATCGCAATACCCAGTTTGATAGCAAACAGGTTAGTAGAGAAAACCATACCACTTAGTGAACGATTGCTGCGTGTCTTCTCGTAATCAACTACGTCTGACATCATGCTCCACAAAATTGGCGTTGTACTCATTTGAATCACACCAAGGATGATTACGAGAGCAAACACCATAAACACGTTTTGAGGGTCAACTAAGAACAATACCGCTGATAGAAAGCCTGACGCGACAATAAGTGCACGATAGACTTTAGGTTTGTCGTATTTGCCAAGCACCGGTGCAGAGAATATCGCACCAACAATGTTTGCCAACATACCAGTAACCATAAACGTTGTGGCGAGATCCGCGCGTCCCATTACTGTATTCACGTAGTACATGGTAGAGGCACCTTTAAGAACAATGCCCGTCAGAAGTACGACGTTAACAATAAACAGCACTCGCCATTGGTTGTTCTTCATTAGAAGCTTAAGATCTAACCATACAGACTGCTTCTCTTCGATTTCCGGAACGCAACGCTCCTTTGTATTCGCAAAACTAAAGAAGAATAGAGCAATCGCACCGAGTCCCATTATTGCCATGGCGCCCATATAACCTTTCTGTACATCGCCTTGGCCGATAACGTCAACAAGTGGTAGTGCGACCATAGCAACGACCAAACCACCAGCTGTACTTAACGCAAAGCGATAAGACTGCAATGAAGTACGTTCTTTAGAATCGTTGGTCATAGCGTTTGCCATTGCACAATACGGAACGTTAATTGCCGTGTACATTAGCGTCAAAAAGATATAAGAAGCATAGGCATAGACGATTTTACCTGTCTCTCCAAAGTCCGGTGTAAAGAAAGCAGCCATACAAGCCCCACCAAACGGAATGGCCATCCATAACAGGTAAGGACGATAACGGCCATGCTTCGATTTTGTTCTATCTACAATCGAGCCCATGATTGGGTCAGTTACCGCATCAATAAAGCGGACTAACAAAAACATGGTTCCCATATGTGCAGGCGACAAACCGTAAATATCGGTATAAAAATATGCAAGAAATAGCATTACTGTCTGCCATACAAAGTTACAGCCAGTATCGCCTAACCCATAAGCTATCTTCTCTTTAACGGATAACTTGATAGTATTCATTTTAATTCTCCGGGTACCTAATGTGTCTGTTCCACATTCTTGTCGCTGCGATAAATTAATTCAATTTACCCAATCTGGTTACTAATTTACGATATTTTCCATATGTGATTCAAATCGCCTAATCGCATATAGAAAAAACATCAAATCATTACAAATCAATAACTTAAAAAATTACAAGCCTCATAAAATTGAAAAACAAACATTATTTATGAGAACTAGAGCACATTTAGCAAATAGGTGAAATTTGGTATCAAAAATCATAATTGATGGCGTGGTCGAAAAGGTTGAATATTGAATACGAACGAAGTCCACAACCAAAAAATTGGAAATTAGGCTATGACTGAATTTTTTAAAAACATCAATAAAATCAAATTTGAAGGAAAAGAATCGACTAATCCTTTAGCGTTTCGTCATTACGATGCGGATCGCATGATTCTCGGTAAGTCGATGAAAGAGCACCTTCGCTTTGCAGCTTGTTACTGGCATAACTTCCGCTGGCCTGGTTCAGACGTGTTTGGTGACGGTACTTTCGACCACGAGTGGTTAAAAGTAGCAGAACCAATGGAACACGCTCGCGTTAAAGCAGATGCTGCGTTTGAGTTTTTCTCAAAACTGGATGTTCCTTACTACTGTTTCCACGATACAGATGTTGCACCAGAAGGCAATTCTATTAAAGAGTATGTGAACAACTTCCAAACTATGGTTGACGTACTAGAGCAGAAACAAGAAGAAACAGGTCTTAAACTGCTTTGGGGTACGGCGAACGCGTTCTCTCACCCACGTTATATGTCAGGTGCGGGCACAAACCCAGATCCAAAAGTATTTGCTTATGCAGCTACTCAGATTTTCAACGCAATGGGCGCTACAAAACGCTTGGTGGTGAAAACTACGTATTGTGGGGTGGTCGTGAAGGCTATGAAACACTGCTAAACACTGACCTACGTCAAGAGCGTGAGCAACTAGGTCGCTTGATGCAGATGGTTGTTGAGCACAAACACAAGATTGGTTTTAAAGGTGCAATCCTAATTGAACCTAAGCCACAAGAGCCAACTAAGCACCAATACGACTACGACACAGCAACGGTTTACGGTTTCTTGAAGCAGTTTGGTCTAGAGAACGAAATCAAGGTGAACATCGAAGCAAACCACGCAACGTTAGCGGGTCACAGCTTCCACCACGAAGTGGCAACGGCGACATCTCTAGGTCTATTCGGCTCTATCGATGCTAACCGTGGTGACGCTCAGCTTGGATGGGATACTGACCAATTCCCTAATAGTGTTGAAGAAAACACTCTAGTTATGTACGAAATCCTAAAAGCTGGTGGTTTCACTACTGGTGGCTTTAACTTCGATGCACGTGTTCGTCGCCCTTCAATCGACCTAGAAGATCTGTTCCACGGTCACATTGGCGGTATGGACGTGATGGCTCTATCTCTTGAGCGTGCGGCTGACATGATTGAGAACGACGTTCTATCTAAGAATATTGCACAGCGTTATTCAGGTTGGAACGAAGATCTTGGCAAGAAGATCCTAACCGGTGATCTAAATCTAGAACAGGTGGCTAACTACGCTGTAGATAAGAACCTATCTCCAGTTAAAGAATCTGGCCGTCAAGAACATCTAGAAAACATTGTGAACGGGTTCATCTACAAGTAATCCTTGTGTGAACATTTGCTTCAAGCCCAAGTATAATCGGGGGATGTGCTTGGGCTTTTTTATTGCGTGCGTGTTGAGCTTTTTCAACACCTTTCTTGACGCCCTCTCTTTAAGAGTATTTTCCAATGACGCAAACTATTCAAAATCCTGTTCTTAGAGGCTTTAATCCTGACCCATCCATCGTCCGCGTTGGCGACGATTACTATATAGCAACGTCAACGTTCGAATGGTTTCCTGGTATTCAAATCCATCACTCTAAAGACATGGTCAACTGGCGCTTAGTCGGTCATGTACTAACTCGTACCTCTCAACTCGATATGACTGGTATGGATAACTCAGAGGGTGTTTACGCCCCTGCCTTGACTTATGCTGATGGCAAGTTTTGGGTCTGTTTTTCTAATGTACATTCATGTCGTGGTGGCAACTGGATGGCGACTCCAAGCTTTGTCGTGACCGCTGATAATATTGAGGGACCATGGAGCGAACCCACACCAATTGGTAATTACGGCTTTGATCCATCATTATTTCACGACGACGATGGCAAAAAGTACATGCTCAATATGATTTGGGATGGCCGAGCCAAAACCAACTTCTTTGGTGGCATTGTCATGCAAGAGTTCGATGCTGAGCGTGGCGAACTCGTCGGTGAGCCTAAAAACATCTTCGAGGGCACATATCTGGGGTGCACTGAAGGACCACAGATGCTTAAGAAAGATGGCTACTATTACTTGATCACAGCCGAAGGTGGAACTGAACGCAACCACGCAGTCACGGTTTGCCGTTCAGAAAATGTTTGGGGGCCATATGAGGTGCACCCAGATAATCCGATCCTAACTAGCCGTTTCAAAGAAGACGCTGAGTTGTCTCGCGCAGGTCACGGTTTCCTAGTCGAAACTCAGCAGGGAGAATGGTATCTGAGCCACCTTTGTGGTCGCCGTATACCAAACCCTGAAGGCTATCAATTCATTCCAAAGTATGACAATGGGTTCTCCATTCTAGGGCGCGAAAGTGCCATTCAAAAAGCACATTGGGAAAATGGTTGGCCATATGTGACGACAGGAACAACACCAGTCGTTGGAGTCGTGGCTCCAGAGCTTGAGCCTTGCCCTTGGCCAGAGTTACCGACGGTAGACCACTTCGACTCATCTAAGCTTGATATTAACTTCCAAACATTAAGAGAACCACTGGATGAATCTTGGGCTTCACTCACTGAAAAGCCGGGTTGCTTGCGACTAAAAGGTCGTCATTATTTGAGCTCTCGTTATCAAAATAGTTTGGTAGCTCGTCGATTCCAGAGCCATTTCGCAACAGTAGAAACTAAGTTGGAGTTTGATCCGGCAACGCCATATGAAATGGCGGGTCTGTGTGCTTACTATGCTCGAAATGGCCACTACTTCTTGAAGTTGTCTGCCAACGATGCTGGTGAGAAGGTGCTACAAATCGCTGGCAACATCAACGATGTCTACGGTGAATATAGCGAAGAAGTCTATATCGGCGATTGTGAAGCAGTTTATCTTCGTTTAGAGCTTAAGAGTCAGTGGTATCAATTCTCGTACTCCCTTGATGGAGAGAATTGGCTAACAATTGGTTCCGCGCTAAACAGCACCCCGTTATCTGATGAAGGTGGCCCAGACATATTTAGGTTTACGGGTAGCTTCGCTGCTCTATTCGCTTGCGATATAACTGGCAGAATGCGACACGCTGATTTCGATTACTTCAGCTACCAGGAACACGAAGCCTAGGTCGCCTCCACAGCGTTGGTTGAACGCTATACACAACACTAATCTCATTTGATTTCTATACCATGCTATCGAGCACCATTTCGATAGCCATTTTTTATGCTCGACGCCCATTTGCTCAGCATTAATTCCGATCTATTAATTACACGAAACAAAATAAACATGAAATTAAATTACGGATATTGATCACACTTTTAAACCATTGTATAGTTATTACACCAGATTTGGTAACAAACTTACAGGGAATGCTCATATGCTATCAGTAATTAAAAACCTATTCGTACCAACAAAAGACTATGCTGGCCGTAACATTGATGCTGTTATTGAACGTTTAGCGGCACAAACCAACACAGATATCCACTCTTGGTCATACTTAAACGAATCTGCTGTGTATGAAAATACCAAAACAGGCATGCGTGTTTATCGTCACGAGGTAGCGAAGCGTGCTGCATAATGAACCATCACATCAAAGTAAATTAGGGTGGACGGTGTTGTCCACCTTATATCCTCGCTAGCTCCTTCGCCTTTTCACCGCTAATCTCAGATACAAAAAAGCGCCACGTAAACGCAACGCCTATAAAAAGGTGATTCAAAGAGCGTCCAACTATTAACGTCTATCAAAAACTACATAATCAGTATTTAAAGCCGTATCACCTGTCTCCCACGTAATTGCCACGTCCGCACCTTCGGGTATATCAACACGCATTTCTACTTTGTTGTACGTTCCTACCCAAGCGCCTGTCGAGTCGAAGTCGATGTCGTACGCGCGCTGACCATTAACAAACAAGCCTATTGTTCCAGAGCGTTCCGACGCATATCGAATGACGAAATAGTTAGATTGGGGAACGCTACTGAACGTCAGCGAGTCTCCCTGCTGATACATGTAAGCCATTCCTTTTCCACCCGTGGCAGCGCCATCTGGGTAAATACGAACATTGCCCGTTGGTGTTGCATCTTCAGCTTGCCATTGATTCTCTTGCGGTATGGTGTCTTCAGCGGCTTTGTTTCGCGCACTTTTCAGCTCGTCGTAGTTATCTGGCAGCAAAAAGATTGGTGGTATCGCTACGGTTGACGTGACCATCCACTCTTCTCTTTTAATGGTTCTGCGCCACTTATTAGCGATATACAGGTTTGATTGGAGACGTGTATCTCCCCACCCTTGGCCTTTCCACATTGGCTGTGAATCCCAGTCTGCATTGATGTACGCGATGATTTTAATCACGTCCTGGTTCTCTTTTAGATGGTTCAATAGAGGCTTAAACCAGCTATCCCACGTTTTCTTACCATCATCCAACATTAGGTTGTAGCCACGAGGCGTTAACTCTGCAATCATGACTGGCTTACCACGCTCTCGGGCAATCCGCAGCATCTCTTGCCCTGCTAGTTTTGGATCATGGTTGAAGTAAGAGTAAGCTACCCAATCCACGTAGGTATCACCTGGGTAGTAACTCAGAAGCTCGTCTCTGTCTTCTTCATAGCCGCTGGATTGCCAAACATATTCTACATTCTCAACATTGAGCTCGTTTAGACCATCAACAATGCGTCGGTACGCCTGTTTGTAATCACCAGAGGCGTATCCATTCCAACTCCCTTCAAACTCATAACCAATTCGTAAATAAACCGTTCTGTCCGATTGACTGATCCAACTCGCCAACTTGGAGATGTTATTGTCGAGTTTTCCTGAATTGATGTCATCTAACTGGTCGACCAGGTAGAGACCCATTGCGATATCCACACCTTTAAACGCTTCGCTTTCAAGGTAAAGATTCGCGTGATTGTCACCCGCTCCATAGTTTACCTTCTGCTCTAAGCCCTCAAGATCTTTCAAGCTGGTATAAACAGTCACACCACTTGGGACGCCAAAAAAGTCCACGTAACCTTGGTCATAACCGTCAAGTCCGCCCACGGCACCTAGATCTTGACCGACAAAGAGTTCAATGGGTTTCTCTGCAATATCGGCAGGTAGTGCTTTCGGCGAAGTATCCACAGCGACCGTGTTTGATTGACTGCTACACCCTGCAATAATGACCACACTGGCCAATGAGGCGATAACAGGAGTAATGAGTTTTCTCATAAAAAATCCTTCTTTTTGGGTAAAAAAAAGACCCCGGAGGGCCTTTTGGTTTCCGATGAGTGTTTGCTTATCGAGAATGAAGTGCTGATTTTTTCATTGGGCACTTAGTGACCGATGTACACAGACTTTTCTTTGCCTGTATCGAATACATGAAGCTGAGAGCCATCGAGGTATAAATCAATTTGATCACCCTCTTTCACTGCCTGTGTCGATGGGGCTTCGACGACAAGACTGTGATCGCCAAATCGGTTCATAACCTGAATGGTTGAGCCTAGTAGCTCGTAGCTTTCGACGGTCGCCGTCACTTTCACCGGGTTTTCGAGAAGCTCTGGAGTTAAATGAACATCACTAGGGCGAATACCCATAGTGACTTTCTCACCGCTAACCTCGGCTTGAACGTCACCGCCCAGCGCTAACTTTTGCCCAGCAAGCTCTAAATGCCAGCCACTCTCATCATTGGCAAGCTCCGCAGGTAGTAAGTTCATCGTCGGACTACCGATAAAGCCAGCAACAAACTTATTCGCTGGATTCTGATAAATCTCTTTTGGCGTACCCACTTGCTCAATACGGCCATCGCGCAGAATGACAATGCGATCGGCAAGCGTCATGGCTTCCACTTGGTCATGTGTCACGTAGATAGTCGTTTTCTGCAACTTCTTATGAAGTGCTTTAATTTCACTTCGCATTGCGTTACGTAGCTTTGCATCAAGGTTAGAGAGAGGTTCATCGAATAAAAATACCTCTGGAGTACGAACCATTGCACGACCCATCGCCACACGTTGGCGCTGGCCACCAGAGAGCGCTTTTGGTTTGCGATCGAGTAGCGGTGTGAGTTGAAGCATGTCTGCCACAGGACGAACCTTGTTTGCAATTTCCTCTTTACTTGCACCTGCAAGCTTTAAAGCGAAAGCGATGTTTTCATACACCGTCATGTGTGGATAAAGCGCATAGCTTTGGAATACCATGCGATATTACGATCTTTAGGCTCTAGGTTATTGACCACCTGACCACCAATCGAAATCTCACCACCTGTAATATCCTCTAGTCCTGCAAGCATTCTCAATGTCGTCGATTTACCGCAGCCTGATGGGCCAAGAAAGACAATGAATTCACCGTCTTTAATGTCCAAGTTGAAGTCCTTTACTATACGAACACCGCCAGAATACACTTTCTCTAAGTTCTTAAATGAAACTGAAGCCATTTTGATAATCCTTTCCTAATTAACCTTTCACCGCGCCGCCGGTTAGACCCGCAACTATGTATTTTTGTGCCAGTAAGAAAAACACGATTGCAGGGGTAATCGTCACCGATACATATGCGAGAATCTTGTTCCATGCGATGCCGTACTCTCCGCGATACTTCATAATACCGAGTGTCCATGGGTACATATCTTCGGTATTAAGCACGAGAAGTGGTAGCAGATAGTTATTCCAACTGCCCACCAATACGAATACCCCTACAGTCGCAAGTATCGGAGTAGACAATGGAAGGATGATATGCAGGTAGAACTTGGCATAACTACAACCATCCACACGCGCTGCATCAAATAACTCGGCTGGTAGTTGTTCAAAGAAGGTTCTGAATAAAAGGATGCTAAATCCAAGTCCGAACGCTACTTGCGGAATAACGATACCTGGCAAAGTATCAAGCAAGGCTAAATCTCGAATACGTAGGAATAAAGGCAAGATCGCGGCAGCAGCCGGGAACATCATTCCCATAAGGAAATAGCTGTAGACGTATTTGTAGCCAGAGAACTTAATGTGCGAGAACGTAAATGCCGTCATCGTTCCCACAAGTAACGTGAGAATCACAGATAGTGCTGCGATGATGAGAGAATTCTTCATCAGAATCCAAATGCTGCCATCGGCAAATACCGTCGCATAGTGCTCGAGTTCCCAAACTTCTGGGATACCAAATGGGTTGGTACGAAGCTCACCGAGGCTTTTAAAACCACCGAACAGTGTCGCGACCATAGGCAGAAGTACAAACCCTGCTACTAGCATCAAGAACGACATCCTGACCCACTGTATGTTTTTAATCTTTTCCATGATGAGTCCCTACTTCTTATCTTCTTTCATGATGGTGTTCTGATAGGTGAATGCGAACACTACACAGGCGATAAACAACACAACACCAACCGCACTACCAAAGCCAACGTTCATCCGTGTAATACCAAAGGTATATAGATAACTCACTAATGAATGACTGCTATGCGAAGGACCACCACCTGTTAATGGCATAATTAAATCGAAGGTTTGTAATGCACCCAAGATACTGAAGAATATGGACACCTTTATCCCCGACATAATGAGCGGGATCTTGACATGCCAGATAGCTTGCAGTTTTGATGCGCCATCGAGCTTAGAAGCTTCTATAAGATCTTTAGGCACGCCTTGAAGAGCAGCAATATAGATCATCATGTGAAAGCCAAAGTACTTCCATACGATCACAACAAGAATTGCTGTAAATGCCCAATCTCTGTCTGCCAAGATGTACCAAGGGTCAGTCCCCAAAGACTCAGCGATCCCTGCCATCATGCCGTAGTCACCATCGAATACGAAACGCCAGATTAGACCCGCGACTACTTCAGCAAGAATGTAAGGCAAAAAGAAGATCAATCTAAATACGCTGTTTGACCAACTTTGCTTGTAAATACTCAAAGCGACAATCAGTGCCAAAGGCAACTGAATAACCAATGAAACTAAAATGATTTTTACTGTGTTCCACGCAGCGGTTTCAAACGCACTGTGCTTCAAAATTCGTGCATAGTTTTTAAACTCGACGAACTGTGTTGGTTCACCATAACCGTTCCACTTAAAAAAACTGTAATAGGCAGCTTCTCCAAGCGGTAACATAACAAAAATAGTAAACAGCAATAGTGCGGGCGGCAGGAAAAACACTAGGGTTAACAATCGATTTCCGTGGTTTCTTTCTTTTAGCCATTGGCCGAAACCAGCAGATTTATTTACTTGAGGATCGTCAACCATGGCTGCTAACTTCTCACTCATACATACTCCTTAATTTGTGAGGTAAAGCTGGCTAATAGGTGAACGAAGTCCGACAAGGTCGGTATAGCCAGCTTTTACGAACGTTAAGTAACGTTAAACGTCATCCATTACGTTGAATTAACGCATCTCCACGCTTCTTGCACTTGCTCAGCAGCCTCTTTCGGGGTTACGTCGCCGTTTACAATGCCAACAGAGATGTCGTTAACTACACCACCGACATCTGCACCTAGAGCCTGATCAAAGAACACTTGGTGCCATTGAGCGCTTGAAATCGTTTGAGAGATTTTTTGCTTGAATGGGTTTTGCAGACCTTTATCTGCACCTTTTGCAACTGGAATGATTTGGTCAATTTTAGCGAGCTTGGTTTGGCTGTTTTCGTTTAGGAAGAACTCAAGCCATTTTGCCGCTTCTGGTTTAGCGCCTTTGGCGAATGCGAAACCATTAATACCGCCAAGCGTGTCACTACCGGCACCCGCACCACCTTTAAGAACTGGGAAGTTCATGAAGCCAAGGTCTGAATCAACAACGCCTTTTCTTGTCAACCGCTTGTTGCGCTTGGAAGTTATAATCCCAGTCACCCATTAGGTGAATAGCAGCTTTATAGTCACCAAATAGTCCCGCTGATTCGCCGTAACCCGCCGCCATAAAGCCCGGCTGGAATGGTTCAAGTGCTGCGAGACGCTTAAGTTCTTCACCAGCGCGTACAAAAGCTTCACCTGCAAAGCCATCACCTTGGTCTTGCATCGCCGCTGCGAATGCTTCTTGGCCACCAGCACGCATTACTAGGTAACTCCAGTAAAAGTGCATAGGCCACTTGTCTGCACCACCAACCGCAATAGGAGTAATACCAGCCGCTTTTAGTTTCTCGATGGCAGCTAGGAACTCATCCCACGTTTGGATGCTTTCGCCATCAATACCAGCTTGCTTGAACAGCTTCTTGTTGTACCAGAAACCAACTTGGCTAACCATGTACGGAGCACCATACTGTTTTCCATCAATTTTGAATGCGTTCATACCTGCAGCAGACAGCTCTTGGTTAAGTGTCGCTGAGTAACCTTCCATATCTTCTAAAAGACCCGACTCAGCTCGAACTTGGAAGTTACCGCCACCCCAGCTATAGAAAAGATCCGGTTTTTGTTGCGACTGAAGAAGAGTTGGCAGTTTCGCTTTGAACGCTTCGTTCTCTAGAAACTCAAGATTGACTTTGATGTCTGGGTTCTTTGCTTCAAAGTCTTTGGCGATCTCATTCCATACGCCAAGTACGTTCGGATCGGTTTCGATGTGCATCATTCGAACCGTGGTGTCAGCGAATGCTGTAGAAGAAAGAAATAGGGAAATCGCTGTAGCGCTAAACACTTTACTAAGTTTATGGTTTCTTAGCATGGTATTACTCCATTTTAATTGTTATCCAATATGACTCTCGAACTGGGTAAGCTTCACGTGAGAGTTACATATTATTTTTGTTGTTATGAAAACTTTGGCAAGCTTTGAAGTGTGACCAACATAACACCAGATAATAAATATTACTTTTCATAACGGCATTACTAAATATTGTTATGAAAGAGAAATAAATAGAATAAATGTGGAGAGAAATATAATAATAACTGCCATGTTTTTCGTTTCAATCCTTGAAAATACAAACGATTTTCAGACTAATCGAATATGAGACATCCATCAATATTATTATCAATCAATCATGCCTTACATCACACTTGGTATTATCAAACCAAATCTACAATTGAGGGACAATAATAGGAAGGAATCAGATGTTAAATTCTATAATAAAGCAAATTATATTCGTCTTGGCGCTTATCTCTCTCAGCGTATTCTTATTGTCTGCCAGCGCATATAGAAATGCTCAACACATGACTGAGCAAATAGACAGTGTTGAATCTCAAGTTATCGAACCGCTCAATCAGTTTAACCAATTGAGGAATCGTCTGTTGGAAGCATCCAATTTGGTCGCTCTATACAATCCAGACACCTCACGACGTGACGAAAGCGTAATTCAAAATGAAACCACTGCAGTAGATAGTACAGAGCTTATCAACGAGCTTGAGGAGCTTGCCAGTTGGTTGTCCGCGCTTGATATCGTGACTTGGTTGCCAAGTCTTGAACAATCCAAACTGGAGACACTATCGATAACCCTTGCTGATTTTGTGCCCTTGATGGAGGCGCAGTTGGCAAGTAAAGATCTCTCTGCTCAAGCCTCAATTGGTGCTCAGTTAAGCGCCGTCTTATATAGCCAATCAGCTGATGCTATAGGAAATAACCTACAACAGCTTAAAGAAACAGAAGGCGTTAGAGCAAGAGACATTCAGTTTTTACAGTTTCATTTTAATTCCGCAGATAAATTAATCCGTCAGATACTATTACTTACCACCGCTGATGAAGTTTGGGTCGTAAAGTCTGGTCTCGATCGCCACAACCGAATGCTTGAAAAGAAAATTGACTTCATCGCTAAGAAAAACCCCGCTTTTTCACTTGAAGCTTCAGCAATACTTGAGCCTCTTTTTGCGGCTATAAATTCTGCCGATGGTGTACTTACCTTGCACCTTGATAATTTAGAACAGCAAAATGTGACCGTTGAACAGCAAGCTCTGCTAAAAAAAGCAAATAGCTCCCTCAAAAGTCAGCTCAATGACGTAGAAACTCATCTCGTGTCAATGACGCAAAACAAGATAGACAGCTCACGTCAATCAGCAACCACCGCCACTCAGGTGACGCTCGGATTACTGGCACTCGCACTTGTCATTGCTATTGGAGCAAGCTCACTGTTGACCTTACGTATTCGCTCTGCAATGTCAAAACTCATTACTTCACTAACTCGTATTGCCAATGGTTGCTTAACTAATCAAGATATTCCGGTAAGTAAAGATGAGTTTGGGCAACTGAGTTCCGCCACGAATCAGGTACAAAGTCACCTGCTTGATATCGTCTCTCAGCTACAATCTGGCTCTGAGTCTTTGTTATCAGCTAGTCACAACATCGCCACTCGTACAGAGCATACTGCACAGGTTACTAATAATCAGAACATGAATATTGAAGCGATGTCCGTCTCTCTAGAACAAATGAATCTTGCCATTCAAGAGGTTGCCACTGCTGCAACGTCGACACAAGATGCCATTGGTCGAGCAAAAGAAAACGGCGATGAATGTGCCGGTATCACTAACAACAGCATTAACTCTATACTATCGCTAGCCGAGCAGCTTCATGCGTGTGACAAGAAAATGGATAATTTGCTTGAGCGAAGTAAATCGGTCGAATCTGTACTGCAAGTTATTCAGAACATTGCTGAGCAAACCAACCTACTTGCTTTAAATGCCGCTATTGAGTCAGCACGCGCCGGCGAACATGGTAGAGGCTTTTCCGTAGTCGCCAATGAAATACGACAATTGGCAGAGAAAACGCAAAACTCAACACTAACTATTCAATCGATTCTTGGTGACTTAAACGCAGAAATAGCGAGTATAGCTACCGAGGTTCGCGAGTGTGTGAGCCATTCTCAGCAAAATGCTAACGATGCTACCTTGGTTGGTAACAGTTACTCCAAAGTTCTCGAAGACATCAATATTGTGAATGGCATGAGTATACAAGTCAGTGCTTCTGCCGAAGAGCAGAGTATAGTCGCACGACAACTCGTTGAAAGTATGAATGAACTTAAGGACGAATCCATTCAAATCAGCGACATGTGTCAGAAAACAGAAGCTCAGTGCCAGGAGTTAGAGAGCGTTGTACAGATCAATACTCATATCATACAGAGGTTTGATATTTGCTCTGGTACAGACATTAAACCTATCTAAACCTAACGCTCTAATTTTAAACCAAAAAAAGGACAGTTTGATTACTGTCCTTTTTCATATAGTGCTGCTTTTAAATGTTAAGCTTGGCCTTCTACGCTCGCTTTAAACACGGTCGTAGAATTGAAAGGGCGATTAGGTGTCACCATAACTTGATCCGCGATTTCTGGCATATTGACTTGATTTGGATAACTCTGAGTTTCAAAACAGAAACCCATGTGCGCGCCAAACGATTTGCCTTGGGAGTCTTTATGGTCGCCCAAATGATTTCCGGTATAGAACTGCATAGCAGGCCTGTCTGACATTACTTCTAATACAATGCCTCCGGTCTGTTCAAATGCCCATCCTACAGGTCGAAGACCATCACCATTCAAGATAAAACAGTGATCATACCCCCACAGGAGACAATGGTCGATTCCTCGGTAGCGAAGCCTAATGCAATACGTTTAGGCTGTAAAAAGTCCATTCCCGTCGAGGCGACAGGGCGTGCCTGTGTAGGAATTTGTTCTGGATTCGTATCCCAGTATTCGTCGGCATCTATCGCAACGATATGCCCCTGGACATCATACTTACCGCCACTCAAATTAAAGTAAGCGTGATGAGTAAGATTCACCGGACAAGCCTCATCAGATTCAACCCAGTAGTGAATAGTGAGTTCGTTGGAGTCACTTAAACGGTAAGTTACACATATCCTTAGATTAGCTGGATAGCCCCCCTCACCTTTTTCGACTCGCGTCTCGAGTGTGATTCCTTGTGCTGCTATGATCGTGACTTCCCATCGTCGCTTGTGAAGCTCACAATCCGCTCCATGAAGATGGTTGCTCCCTTCGTTTTGACTCAGCTGAATAGGGTTCCCAGCGTGGTCATATCGGCCATTTTCAATACGGTTACCCCATGGACCGACAACGCCTCCTATATATGCCTGCCCTTTGAGGTAATCTTCGGGACAATTGTAACCAAGGACAATGTTTCTTTCCCTGTGGTATCTATCTTTGAGTTTGAAGCTCACTATGGATGCGCCTAAGTCACTAATTTCGACGCGGACACCGTTACTATTTTCTAAACAGTACAGTGTGTAGTCTCCCCAGGCAGACGGTTCGACTAATGTAGTTCTATGGTCCATATCCACTCCTTTTTTATTATGATTTTAGAATTCGGAATGCGTAGCGCTATTATGATATTTATCTCTTGCTTGACGAAAAAGCATAACAATGTGTGAGATCACACCTCGAATGAAGCGCATGAAAAACCATGAAGAAGAATTAAGATCTGACGAGGAAAAGTAGCGATATGAATAACCTACGAAGCTTATCATTTCATATGCAACAATAACACGAAATGAAATTGTATTATTAAATGAAATAATAGAGGGAGTATTATTCCCTCTATTTTAAGAGGTTACTTATTGAGCACAGCTAGTCTTTTCAAACGTAATGATTTCCTCAGTAATAAACTGTGTCCCTCCGTCTTCGACTTTGAAGGTAATTTTGTAATCGCTTCCTAGAGTTGCATTAAAGCTACGAACGTAACCTGCCTCAGTTTTAGTGCCAGGCAAACAATAGTCATCTAAACAGATATAGTTCCAGCTCGCAGACCAACCTAGGTCTTTATGAAACACCTCAATTTCGGTATCCGAGCGATGAGTGTAGCCAAAATCAGCAGCACATTGACTGGGATCGGTGCCACCGCCAGAGCCGTTATCGCCACCTGAGCCATTATCCCCACCCGAACCATTATCACCGCCACCTGGTGTACCGTCTGTGCCACACTGTTTATTCTCAAAAGTTACCGACTTATCGGTGAGGTACTGCGCCCCTCCATCAGCCACTTTGAACTCAATGCCATAAGTTGTGCCTAGCTGAGCATCAAACTGCCTAACGTACTCACCATTCTTTAACTCACCTTGTAAGCAGAGTCCGTCTAGACAGATATAGTTCCATTGAGCTGACCAGCCGTTATCTTTATGGAAAACTTCAATCGTTGAGTCACTTACATAACGATAACCAAACTCTTCGTTACAAGGCTCCGGCGGATTTGTCCCGCCATTATCTCCGCCACCATTGTCACCGCTACCGTTATCACCACCTCCTGTCGAACCGTAGCCTAAAGTCTCAAACAAAGTATCGGAATGGTTGATATATTGCGTTTTAGCGATCTCTTGTTGCCAGTTTGATTTGATCAAAGCATCCGCCTGCACTCGCTATCACCCCAATATCCCTCGTTGTATGGTGCTGCCCAACGCCACTGACTATCCCAATCCGCATTGATGTAGGTGAAACCTTTTACAATGTCCGAGTTATCGCTCATAAACTGAAAATACGGCGCGAACCATTCATCCCAAAGTTGCTGTGATGTTTTGCTTTGACGGTTGGTACCCTTCGCAGGGTCTGCCGAGTAAGTGAGGTCTGCAATCTGGTAACGCTGAGGTGTAGATTCATTAATGAAAAGTGGTTTTCCTTTGCTACGCGCAAACTGAGCCGCTTCATTAACTCTATCCCAGTTACAATCTTGAGGAGCAAAATAAGATAAACCAACCCAATCTACATATTCGGATCCTGGCCACCACTGTTCAAGTTGTCCACCAGGCGTTGGGCAGTATGACGCCACTTGCCAAACCAACGAGATTTTCGCTTCATGACCCAGCGCTATGATACGGTCATGCACGTACTGAAAGCTGGTTACGATACCGCTTGGTGAGTGTCCATTCCATGGCCCATCAACCTCATAGGCCCAGCGTAAATAAACCGGCCTGTCATAATCAGCAAGCGTGTTCAATAATGTATCGATATTCGCATTGTACTGTCCTGCCGCTACCGCATCGACCACGCCATTCATTGATACACCAATAACTAGCGCGCTCGTCGGGTAAGCATTGGCAAGCTCAGCGATATTATTGCGGCCTGCCCCTGCATCCGCGTCAGAATTCAAGCCGTCCAAGTCGACGATTCCAACGTAGTTTGTCACACCAGCAGGGATCGTGCTCAAAGCGCTCGCATAGTCGTTAACGCTGTCTACGTCTTGACCTACTGATACTAAAATACCGTTTTCTGGCACCAGCACGCCGTCCAAGCTCCATGCCGATGCGGATAACGTTAATGCTCCCGCGGCGATCAATGACAAATAGGTTCGTTTCATTACTTTTCTCCATGTATGACGAATCGAGAAAAAGCATAGATTATATATATCCATATGTTACATGCGCAAAATCACACAAGAAAAATATAAAAACGTCAACATCAAAAATCGTAATTGATATTGATTGTTTACCTAATAAGAAACTTGACCTAGACAACGTCAAACAAACCATACAAATGACATACATCACAAAAAATAAAAGTTAGATAAAAAACAACAAATAAATCACCCTAAAAGAAAAATGTGACAATTGTCATCTTCATAAAAAGAAACAACCCATTTAGGTCATGTTCGATAAATTAAATAACTCTGCTATGAATTTTCATAATACTACTCCTTGAATCTGCTGCTACAGATAATAGTGAAACCGAACCAATAACATCAATTAATATGGAAGTTTAATGTTATGCAAAAAATCAAACACTCCCCTCCTAATCAAAAATGTCTTAGAGCATTGGGGCTAGGTTCTTTAATCCTCGCCTTTTACAGTCCACTTTCTTTAGCAGAAATAAATACTCGTATTGAATCCGGCAGCCCCGCGATTGCTTACGCAGAAGACGGAGGGTGGACAGGTCAATGGGCGTATTTATGTGTCGATGACTATTGTGGTAGCGCCGAGCTGGTCGAAGGCTTCTGGCAGAGAACGGTGGCAGAGCAATCCATAATTTCAGGTGAAACTTATCGATTACAGCTAAAAGTTCAGGATAACGTACTTTCCCAATACATTTCTCCAGAATACACCATAACCGCTGACGCAGACGGCATCAGTGGTGGAGGCGGAACCACACCGCCTCCGGTTGAACCAGTAGCCCCAACCATCAGTGCTAGCGCTTCGCCAAGCAACGCTACCGTTGGCGAAAATGTTTCGATTTCTGCTACAGCAACGAGTGAACAAGCATCGATAGCTCAGCTATCAGTACAAGTCACCGCGCCAGATAATCAAACCGTATTAGACGAGACAGTTTCTCAGGCACAAGGCAGTTGCAGTTCACGCCTTCTCAACCGGGTACTTATCAAATTCTTTATCAAGCGACTGACAACCAAGGAGAGACTGGTCAGTTCACTGATTCGGTGTACGCTCGAAATGCCATTTCTGGCGGTGACGGCGTCGTCGTTCAAGAAATCGCCGAGCGTTACCGAGTCCGACATGAACTCTCAGGGAATGACTTCAATAACTTTAATGTTGAATACTGGGAAGGACGTTTCGGATCTTTCGTACTGGAGGACTATACATTGCCAAGCGCCAGCGACATGAGACAGTCTGCGTGTGGGACATCAGAGCCTTGTGTAGTGGTAACGTTGAACAGTGCTATCCCTATTGCAATGACTGATGTGTTTGGCAACGAGAAGTCTTGCAACCAACAAACCCCTAACTGGCGCTACCATAAGATTTATGGTGATGAGACGAACTTCTATTATGGTTATGTCATGGATGTAGTACTGAGTGATGGTTCAGTAGTACCGGCTTGTCAGGCCAGCCGCGCTCAGCGAGCAACAGCGACGACATGGCAAGCGGTGATGCTGCGCTGGCCACACATCAATCGACCGTTTGAAGCTGGTGAGCAAATAGAGTTTGAAACCACTATCAGCTTCGATCGAGCGCAAACAACCGGTGACAACGTCAATTACTATGGGCAAACATTTAGGTATGTGTTGGGGCAAGGGTTAACCGTAAACAATCGTGATGGCGCAGTAGGGCCACTTAACGTCAATGACAGCTTCGCTCAGTTGGGTGGCAATACAACCATCCCTCAGCTATCTGCAAGCGGCGGCGCACAGCAGCGTTTGAGCTTTATGCAGCATGCATACAATCTCGAGAGAGCCAACGTCCAAGCTTGGCTAGACGGACGTCGACTTATCCACACCAACTTTACAACTGGTGAACATGTTGAAGAGTTTCTGCCCGGTCCACAAGCTATCAATGGCAACCTACCCTTCCCAGAAATGGCAGGTTTGACAACCAATCCAATTCAACCGAGCTGTACCCAATGTCACACTCTTAACGGCGTAGGTGATATGCAGGAAAGGCAAGACGTTGTCCCGCCCAAAATGTTTGGTCTTGGTCTACTAGAAAACATCCCTCAGCAAACCATTGAACTATGGGCTGAAGAGAATGGTGGTACAGTCAACTATGTCACTGTTGAAGGACAGCAGTACGTTGGGCGCTTTGGTTGGCGGGCTGAAACCATGAGCGTTGAGCATCAGATCGCTAAAGCACTGCACGATGACATGGGAATAGGCACCAGTTTTGAAGGCTTTGGACCAATGGAGCTCGAAGACAACCATGTCCAGGACATGGTTGTGTATACAAAACTTGTCGCCGTGCCGACACCTCGTGAAAACTTAACAACTATGCCTGGACACACCCGTTTTCAAGAGTTTGGCTGTAATACTTGCCACAAAATGACGGTACAGACTGGCGCTGATAGTGAGTTTCCTGAGCTTTCTAATCAAACGATTCACCCTTATACGGATCTGCTCCTTCATGACTTAGGGGAAGGTGCATTCCGCACAGCACCGCTTTGGGGACTCGGTTTAGGCGGCTATGTGAAAAGTGGCAACACAGAAGCGTTAACGCTCATGCATGACGGCCAAGCCAGCAGTATTGATGCCGTAATACAGAGGCATGGAGGAGATGCGCAAACACAATCGGCTAACTACTTTAACGCTAGCCAGCAAGCGAGAAATGAACTCGTGGATTATCTTATGGCGCTCTAGGCAATGAGTGCATTGAGTCCGATTGAATACAAAGCCCGCACGTAATCGTGCGGGCTTTGCAAATACTGAAACAATGCTGAACGTAAAGCAGTCTTAGATAAAAATTAGCCCTCGAAGTTTTTCATTGCTTCAACAAACGTTTCTCTTGCTGTTGGTGAGCCCTGCTTTTCAGCTTGCTTCATAATATCCAAAGCACGGTCAAATTCACCGGCTCTTACAGCCGTACGAATTTTGTCGTCAAACAATTCAACAAACTCTTGTTCCATGGCGGATTGTTGTTCCGCAACGACAACAGTAACTAAAGCGGCTTCACGTTGTTGCTGTTGTTGATCTGACTCTTGCCTTATTGCAGGTCCGTTGTAATCGAGTTCTAACTCAACGGTACCGATTGCCGCGTGTGGGATCTTCCATTCTGTATTGGCTGCGAGGTTAGCTTCTACACTCCCAGAGCGAATCGCCGAATCACTTGAGGGCTTAATCAGAGTGGAATTTGCTAGATCCTTATCGGTGGTGAAAATTAATATATAGCGAGGCGATTTTCCGTTTGGATATTTTTGGGAGATAGTTTTCTCCAAAACATAATGTGTGGAGTACATTATCCCACTATTTTGATATCTTAGATCATCACTAGAAAGTACATCCAGCGCCTTGTATTCACTGTCTAATACTAGAACTGATGGGATGAAAACTTGGTTACCAACAAGTGAAATCACTTCTAAGTTCGCCTCCCCCTCAAAAGCAGGGAGTTGATACCCTTTGACATAAGTCACACCACTCACTAAACCAGCCTTTTGTGAGTTAGTATCAATTACAGCGGTCAAATCGCCTGACTTGGTAAAGGGTTCATACGAAATCATATTCAGCGCTGTACAACAATCTTTTTGGATATTAAGTTCTGCAATGCCTAATGGACTCGACTCACTAGTTTGAACTTGGGATGATGTACATCCCATCACAGACGCGATGATGGCGGCTAAAAGCACACGTTTCATTGGACTCCTCCATGTGGAAACAATTCAAGTGATGGTCGGCAAGAATCTCTCTAATTAGAACAGCTCTTAACAAAACACAAATCAATCACATCACTTGTTTATTATTAGTTTGTTCGCCTACCAATTCTAATTAACCACTCCGACTTAATCCATTGCCTGAGTGTGAGGTCAATTCGATTTCGTTTAAAATGATAAATTTCGAAATAGGGTTAACGAATTACATAAAACCTCTTACAAACGCATTCATAAAAAAGAAAAACCAAATAATGAAAAAACGTAATATTTACGTAATATCTCAATTCAATTTTCATATTTTCCATTATTATTTTATCGTGACAAACGTCAACAAAATTCTCCATCTCCAAGTGATCAACATCACCTAAATATATGGTTTGGCTACCTAATATTGATTGCAACTTATCTCTTACCATACCCGATAAGTACTAAATGCTATTCATATAATTAGTTGGAGAACAACATGGAAAAAACAGCATTAAGCAAAGCGCTATTTATTGCAGGAGTGGCTGCAATATCTTCAATGCCAGCTTTAGCCGAAAAACCAACCTCAGATTTTGAATTCCACGGTTACTTCCGTGCAGGTGCTCTTACTAGCGCCAAGAATGACTTTAAACAACATGAATGGGGTGGACAAAAAGAAACACTAGGTCGTCTGGGTTTAGAAGCTGATGATTTCTGGGAGCTTGCTTTCATGCAGCGCTGGGACTGGGAGAAATCCGAGGACTCAGATGGCAAGAGCGTTCGCATTAATGCACGCCTAGGTCAGGACAACCCAAACGGCAATGGAAGTAACTTGTTTGCAAACATTGACGGTAAAGCTACGGGTCTAATTGAGTCCTTTGTAGAATTTGATGGCGTCTCTAACACAGGTACACTTTGGGGCGGTCAGCGTTATTACGGTCGTGACAACTATATCTTCATGACGGACTTCTTCTATACCGATTATTCAGGTACTGGTATCGGCCTCAAAGGAACCGAACTTGCTGGTGGTAAGTGGGACTTCGCTTATATCGCTAGTAACCAGTCACTGGGTCAAAACGAAATGCTAAACGCTTTCCATGTGCGCGCAGATTACGGTCAGTGGCGTATTGAAGGTATGGCAAAACAGATGGGTGAAAACGTAAACGGCGATGAATTCTCTACCTCTGGTTTCGAAGGCCACGTTCAGTACTCTCCTTCTAACTTCTTTGGATTTGGTAACGGTTTCTCAAAAATCGGCGTTCAATATGGTCAAGGTCTAGGTGGGTCGACGATGTTAGGTCGTACATTCACCAACTATAACCAGTATAGCCTGGCGGCGCTGGATTTAACCCTGATGCAGTTGTTGGTCAAACCAATATGACCCGCGTAAAAGACGGTGATCAAACGGTACGTGCTCAAGCTTACGGTGGTTACATTGGTGAAAACTGGTTGTTCTTCCCTGCAGTCGGTTACGAGCAAACATCTTATGATGACAACGTAGATGATTTCTCTTACTGGTACGCAATGGTTCGCCCAGTTTACACCATGCCTTCTATCGACGACTTCGCAATCGCAGCTGAGTTTGGTTACACCGATAACAGCGTAAACCGTGACAATGGTGGAAACGCTACGTACAAAGCAACTATCGCCCCTACTTGGACAGTAGGTACAGGCTTTGGACCAGCACCAGAAATCCGCTTACTTGCGACTTACCTAAAGGGTAACCCAGGCGTTTCTTCAAACGCAGGTGAAGATGACCACGACTTTATCGTAGGTGTTCAAGTCGACATGTGGTGGTAATGAGCCTTATCCCCCTGGCTTGTTCAGGGGGATATTATGAACTCTTGAGATAGGAGGTGTTTCACATTCGATAACCGTATCAGTTTCTATTGTTTTTTCATTGCTGACAACAGCAATTACCCCCACTCCTTCATCGGAGCTTTAAGGTCGAACTCTCCCTAGCAAAGCGGCAGCAAGAGTTCGGCCTCTTTTTATCTCCGTATTATTGCCAACTTTCATCAGCAAACATTAAAACCTCACGTTTAAATAATTGACGATATCCAGTATAAAAAATCGACCAAACAAACCCATTCAGTACCTTCCATAGGTGTATATTTTCACTCAACATCAGAATAATCAATAAATACAAGACCGTAGTCACAATATAAATTTCACTTATTTCAACATCATGAAAAATTTCATCACCCTCTCCATGTTACGTATTAAATGCATATAAAAACCTGTGATTAATCACCTTCTAAGTCATGAAACGAAACCGCATTCAAATTCTAGATTATTATTCAACAATCAAATTTACTCATTTAAAATCAATAGGTTACATACATGCACAACGGTACTGCTTGTTTCATGAGTTTAAATCCCGCATTTAGATGTGAAGCCAATCTATATTTTCATTCATTTCATTCCTTAAGATTATTGATAACAAAAACAACCAAGCATCAAAATAAACTTATAAGGAAATAGTATGTACCATCTTAAAAAACTTCCTGTTGCCGTAGCAGTGGCTGCATCTCTGGTCTCTTTTTCATCTTTTTCAGAAACTGAAAGTAACAATGCGGCTCAAATTGAAGAGCTGACAAAACGTATTCAAGAACTTGAAACCAAAGTTCAAGAAACGGATTATATTTATGACCAACAGCCAGCTGTGCTTACTCCAGATTTTGAGCCACCTCAAGGCCTTATTTTCTCTGGTTATGCTCGTTATGGCATGCATTATTCAGATAGTGACTCTGCTTATGTTGATGTCGGTAGTTCGGGTCGCTCAGTGGGTCGTCTTGGTAACGAAGCAAACGGTGGTGAAATCCAATTTGCGTACGCTAAGAAAGCAGACAATGGCGCAGTGTGGGATATTGTTGCCATGTTTGACCAATGGGGTAACCGAGCATGGAATTCTGAAGGTGGTGTCAACCTTAAGAAAATGTATGCAGGTGTGACTAATGTCTTCGAAAGCCAGCCTGAGCTATACATGTGGGCAGGCCGTGACTTCCACCAGCGTCCTCAACAAGGTCTAAACGACTACTTTTGGATGTCACATGATGGTCAAGGTGGTGGTTTCAATAACCTAAACCTAGGTGGCGTTAAACTTGATATGGGTATTGTCGGCCAAGTCGACTCTGCAACAGGTGCGCTAGGTAACGACAACGGTAAATACGCAGTTACTTCTAAACTTCACGGCATTGACCTAGGCATTGGTGCCCTGGATCTGTACGCAAACTATGGCTTTGCATCTAAGCAAGCGGATGTATCCGTACAAGACAATAACTCTTGGCAATTAGGTGCAACATTGGGTCTTGGTGCATCAAACAAGTTCGTTTTTAAATATGCGGACAACTCAGACAACAGCGCTTTCGATTTGAATGATGATCTTAAAGTCATCTACGCGAGTTTAGAAGGTGGCATTAGCCCGACAGATGCATTTAAAGTGGATTACCTAGCCTCTTTTAAACAACTAAACGGTGAAGACACGTCGGATCGCAATGAATACTCTGTTATTGCTCGTCCTATGTACCAATGGGATGACGTTCATTCTACCTGGCTAGAAGCGGGTTATGCGATGGAAGATCACGATGACGACACTGAGAAAAAAGGTTGGAAAGTGACGCTTTCTCAAAACGTATCACTTGGTGGTTTGCCATGGAGCCGTCCAATGCTGCGCTTTTACGTAACTGCAGGTGACGTTAAAGCAACTGACGTTGAGAAGGTAGATACGTTAGCAGCTGGCGCAATGTTTGAAGCATGGTGGTAATGAACAATTAGGGTTCCCACTATTTGGGCCTGACAATTCAGGCCCTTTTTTCCCCACTCTTTATCTACGCTACGAACTCCAAATTCACACCATTTGTATTGACCACCTAGGAGTTTATTCGATGAAACTGTCATCAATCGTCACTCGAATTTACATTAGCTTCTTTCTACTTATTACCATTATGATGGCTTCATCTTGGTATGCGATTCAATCTACTTCGAAAATGACTGATCGAATTGAATCCATCACCCATGAATCAACGCCACTCATGTTGCACACATCGGCGTTGACCATCGCTTTCCTTGATATCAATCGAAGCCTCACACGCTATTTAGCCGCAATGTATATTGACGAGCTTGAACCATTAGCAGCGGACATTGAAGAAAAAAATACCCACTACCACACCGAGGAGCAATGGATCTCACAACACTTAGAGTCCAATACAAATACCCAAGAAACACTTTCTATTATTAAGTCTGGTAGTGCTGAAGTACTGAATCAAATTGCGACTGTAACCGACTTGTATGAGCAGTTCCTCGACCTAAAAGATCAAGATGACTTCCAGCAATCAAAGTTTCAACCGATTGTTAATCAAATGACTTCTGATCTCGTCAGTGGATTATCCAATGCAAACAGTTCTAATGAGCGCACTGCTATCCAAGGCTTACTATCACAACTGAGTGTGCTCAGCGTAGATGCCAACAAAGCATTTTCGATGCAAGATATTGTCGAACTCAATGCATCAAAGCGCAGCTTCTCCTCTCGCAAAGAGCGCTTTCAACAAGCCGTCGATGTATTGCGAGCCGATTCCCCTGCTCTTTCTCGCTCTACCGAACAAGCAACTAAACTATTCTCAACTCAGCTGTTTAGTAAATCTGGTGCAATGAGCCTGCATATTAAGGCTTACGAGCTATTTGACCAACTATCGACTCAAAGAGCACACTTAACTACATTAATCGACGCTCACCTAACAGCCATTCAGCAGCTCTCTGACTATGCAGACTCGAGCACAAAAACCGTAGAAACGGAGGCGATAACCAGTGCTCACCACGTGGTTTCTGTCTTGGTTGGCGTGCTTATTTCGTCAATCCTCATTGCTCTTGTTATTGCCATTCGCCTGGCTACCTCAGTTAGGAGGCCAAGCAAACAAGTACAAACTGCGCTAGAACACCTAGCACAAAAAGATCTCTCGGCAAAAGTGGACTGTCAAAGCCACAACGAGTTTGGAAACATTGCCAACAAAGTGAACTTGGTTTTAGAGCACTTATCTGAAGTGATATTCCAACTACGCAGCTCTGCAGATCAACTTAATCAAGCATCTATCGAGAACCAACACACCAGTGACCAACTGACTGAGGACATAACGCGCCAGACGATGCAAACAACTCAAGTTGCTACTGCAATGAAGCAGATTGAATGTGCGGTGAGGGAAATTGCTCAGTCAGCCAACGATACTCTATCTACTGTAACAGAAGCTGTTGACCTCTCTTCTCAAGGACAAAGCGCGATTAATGCCAATGCTAATCTGCTAGGTACTCTGTCCTCTCGACTTTCTGAGTCAACGGCAACGATAGAAGAGTTGGAACAAGAAGTCGCAAGCATCGAAACAATTCTGGAAGTTATCTCAGGGATTTCAGAGCAAACCAATCTGCTCGCGCTCAATGCAGCCATTGAAGCCGCTCGCGCGGGTGAACAAGGAAGAGGATTTTCAGTTGTGGCTGATGAGGTACGAGTACTAGCTGCAAAAACCACTAACTCAACCTTTGAAATTAAGCAGAAGATAGAGCAGCTACAAACCAGTACTGAATTTGCCGTCTCACAAATCAACCTCTGTGCTCATGATATGAACCAATGCATCACTCAAGCAGGCAGCGTCGAACAGAATCTAAAGGGTATACACCTTCTACTCAACGATATTGAAAACCGCAGTACCAACATTGCTTCGGCGACAACAGAACACCAATCGGTTGCCAGCGAGGTAACAAACAGTGTCAATGATATTTTTAAGCTATCCGAATCAAGCGCTGAAAAATTTGAATCCCTCACTCAACACGGTCTTAATTTAGAGCAAATGGCAGAGAAACAGTTGGCACTTACCGCTAACTTCAAGCTTCCGACTAATAAAGAAGTAGTACCACTAATCGATTAAGGAAAAAAATCAAGACAAGCATTTAATAATAAAACAAATAATACAAAGAACTACGAATTGTTAGAATAAGTTACATAGCTTCCATTCACCACTCTAATGATAGATTCATGCACTAGGTATATCAAGCTATCTTCATAACCAAGAAATAGCTTGATACTCCGCACAGAATCAGTAAATCTAACTAACCAAAAAATGGGTAATAATATTAATATCAACTTATACCTTCGCTTTGCTGCTTAAGTCATAATAATGAAAAAGAAAAAAAAGTCCGCCACGGTTTACGATGTGGCTAAACTCGCCGGAGTATCACCCAGTACTGTCTCACGCTTTCTTAACCGTACCACCTACGTATCAGATGAGAAGAGTGAACGCATTGAGGATGCGGTTAAAAAAACCGGCTACAAGCCCAGTTTCCAAATGCAACAGGACTTGAGCCGACGTTCAATGACCATCGGCGTGTTAGTACAACACCCAGATAGCCCATATACTTCGACTATCGTCAACGATATGGAAAAGACGCTGATCAGCAAAGGCTACTCTTTAGTTATGGCCTCTGGACACTGGCAAAACAAGCTTGAAAATCATGCGCTTGAATACTTAATTAAGAGCAATGTTGACGGCATCATTATTGTAACTGGCAACTTAGACAACCAAAAAATACTCGCGACGGCCGAGTCGATCCCTGTCGTCACGGTTGGCTACGACATAAAGGGAGACAACATTTGTTCACTCAATCTTGATAATGTCATGGGCGGCTATATCGCGACTCTCCATCTATTGCAGCAAGGCCATACAAACATTGCACATATCAAAGGGTTATCTTCCCAGCCCGACGCAGCAGCGCGTTTTGAAGGCTATAAACAGGCGCTCAGTGAAGCTAGCATTCCCATCAATTCCAAACTGGTCAAAAGAGGCGATTTTGGTATGGATTTGGGCTACAGCGCAACAAAAGAGCTGATCGACTCCAACATCTATTTTTCTGCAATTTTTGCCGCCAATGACCTCACCGCCTATGGCGCAATCAAGGCACTGCATGACAATGGCCTTAAGGTTCCGCAAGATGTTTCCGTGGTTGGTTTTGATGATTTGCCAACTTCAAAATACTTTACGCCAGCCCTCACTACACTAAGGCAGCCCATTGAAGAGATTGGAACTGTGTGCGCAAACTCTATTCTAAGTATGGTTTTGAAAGGCCAATATGAGGCTCGAATGCCGCCCATAGACTTAATAAATCGCCAATCAACAAGCTCTTTATTTAATAAAGACTAGTTCTTAAGGACATAATAAAAGCCCACGTAACAGTACGTGGGCTTTTATTTTCCACACTCAAAATTTAGTATGCGTGATCTTAATCAAATAATAATGCCAGATACATTCAACTAACGATTCAAACACTCAAACAAATAGCCACACAAGTTCACACAAATCCAACAAATTCGTATTAAGCGTCTATTATCAACTTTGCCCAAATCCCTTCCATTGCTATTTTTATTTTTGAAAGAAACGCATCATTAATAAGGAAATCATTGGTTATGAAACGCACTAAAACACGTAATTTATCGATAGGCAAAAGAGTTCTTTCCTTAACACTACTTGCAGCATCCACTCAGTTGGCATACGCAGTTGAACCACTTACTGTTTCGGGCAACCAAGTGTTAGCTGGGGGTGTCGCACAGAGTTTTGCCGGGCCAAGTTTATTCTGGAGCAACACCAATTGGGGAGCAGAGCGATTCTACACTGCTGCCGATGTTAAAGCTGCCAAGACAGAACTTGGCGCTACTTTAATTCGAGCAGCAATAGGCCATGGCGCTACGGGTGGTTTGGAAGATGACTGGAGTGGCAACATGGCGAGGCTCGAAACCGTTATCGAGGCGGCCATTGCTGAGGATATGTACGTCATCGTTGATTTCCACAGTCACTATGCTCATAACGACTGGGCTCGTGCTGAAGCGTTTTTTACCCACGTAGCAACCAAATATGGTCACCATGACAATATCATTTATGAGGTCTATAACGAGCCACTCCAAATCAGCTGGAGCAACGATATTAAGCCATATGCCGAGTTCATCATCGACAAAATCCGTGCTATCGACCCTACTGGAATTATCGTTGTTGGCACGCCTAACTGGTCTCAAGATGTCGATATTGCCTCTTACGACCCTATCAATCGCCCTAACATTGCTTATACCATCCACTTTTACGCGGGCACCCACGGTCAATCTCTAAGAAACAAAGTCCTCACAGCCTTAAACAATGGCATTGCCCTATTTGCTACTGAGTGGGGCACAGTGAACGCAAATGGCGATGGCGCGGTCAATCACGGTGAAACAGATGCCTGGATGGAGCTGTTCAAGACATACAACATTAGCCATGCAAACTGGTCTGTGAATGACAAAGCAGAAGGTGCCTCTATGTTCACTCCTGGTGGTAGCTGGGGCAACTACACGGAATCAGGTCTGAAGGTAAAAGAGATCATTTCTAACTGGCCAACAAGTGGTGGAGGCGGCGGTGGTGAAAGCGATCTCACTGGTCCTTGTAGTGTGACTGACCTTCCGGGCCGCATTGATGCGGAAAGTTTTTGCTATGCGAAAGGGTTAAAATTTGAAGATACAACCGATACGGGGGCGGCCAAAATCTTGGCTATACCGATGACGGTGATTGGATAACATTTGACATTAACGCGCCTAAGGCAGGCAAATATGAAGTCACCTACCGAGTCGCATCTGAGCACGCAAATGCTGGTGTGATCCAGATAGAGCAAGGCGGTGGTAACGTAACATATGGTGAGATTGCGGTAAGTGGTACAGGTGGATGGCAAAGCTGGCAAAATATCACTCACACCATTTCGCTTCCAAATTCAGGTCAACAAACCGTGGCGCTGTTCGTTAAAACCGGCGGTTGGAATTTAAACTGGTTTGAGATGAAACCCGTCGATGGTGACGTTACGCCACCTACAGGGTCTTGTGAGAATGTCACTATCTATCCAAATTGGCTTCACGCCGACTACGAAGGCGGGCCAAATACTCACCTAATTGAAGGTGAAGAGATGGTTTACGAAGGCAATAAGTATCGAGCTAATTGGTATACCAGTTCGATCCCGGGCAGCGATGCTTCATGGTCACTGGTTGGAAGCTGCCAATAACTACACTGGGTTTCAATCACATGAGCTGGCTCGGGTAGCCAGCTCAAATTACTTTTTGTGAGCCATCCCCTTTCTAAACATCGATAACATGCTAGTTTATTGTTTTAATTGATTTTATAAGTTGAATGCCAAGCTCAAAACCTACCCTCAATGACATTGCTCTAGCCGCATCTGTCTCTATATCGACTTTGAATCGCTATATTCATCAGCGTGGCTTCGTGAGCCGTGATAAACAGCTCAAAATACAGAAAGCCATGGCCACTCTAGGCTATCAGCCGAAGCCAACAAAATACAAAGTGACAGACAAATTAAATTATCTAGTTGGCGTGCTTTCTCCGTACGCACTTTGTCCACACAGCAATGCCATTTTGTCAGGTCTAGAGGGTAAGTTAAGCAAGTATCAGCTCTCCCCTGTTGTCATGATAGGTAACTGGAACAATGCACAAGAACTAACACGCATTAAGCAACTAACTCACCAAGGGGTGGACGCGCTTATCGTAATTGGCAGCAGCTTAACCGCCCCACAGCTTACCGATATCGCCCTACAACTTCCTGTCATTACGATTGGAGGCCACGATATCAAACACCCAAACATTCACTGCATTAGCAATAGTGGATTGGTGGGGGATATATGGCGACAAACCACCTGTTAAGGCTCGGTCATACCGACATCGTCTACCTTTCAGGCTTAGTCTTTCACCCAGATTCTCAGCAGCGACTTCTCGGCTACAAGCAGGCACTTGATAAAGCCGGTATTGATTATCGCCCCGAGCGAGTCGTCCATGGGAAGTTCGATGTAGCCAGTGGACGCGATGCAGTGCACAAGCTCCTTTGCCAAGGCGTGCAATTTACCGCCATTTTTGCTGCCAATGATCAAATGGCCTTTGGAGCGATTAGTGCGCTTCAAGAGGCCGGTATACAGGTACCACAACAAGTCTCTGTGGTCGGATTCGATGATCATGAAGTATCTGCGGTATTTACCCCGGCGTTAACCACCCTTCGCCAGCCGTCCCTCCAGTTCGGTCGGCTTGCGGCTACACAAGTTGCTAGCGCTCTTGGCCTCTTCGTTGAGGAAGAATATCAAACCAGCGAGGATGACTTTGTTCGCTTGATCATCCGCGACTCCTGCAATGAAAACAGTAAAATTGAAGACGAAAAAAAGGGTTAGGATGTACTCCTAACCCTTTGTCTCAATCTATTGATATTTTTTCTCTGCTTTCTGCAATTAATATAAATAAGAAAAAATCATACCCGGTCTGAAGTAGCGCCCAGCGGTGTATTTAAGCCCTGTATTGAGCAACCAAGTATGTAGCTTGACCGCCTGTTCGTTAGGCATAGCTTCTGTAAACACGCTACGAAACTCTGCAAAGTCCGACGTCAAATCTGGATTTACTCTGCCATCGGCCAAAATACAGTGCGTCGCTATTAGACTTTGTAGCCATTGCTCAGCCGTGGATTCCGCTACGCCAAATTGCTCGACTAAATCAGACTGAGAAACAGCCACTGAGCAGTTAAACCCTTCTGGCGCGGCGAATGGGATCTTAGCGTAGTGGTAGAGCGCTGTATAAACAGAATCAATCAAAGCCTCAGCTTGCTGCTGCTTACCTGCAAGTTTTAACGCCGTTGCAGTACTGAACTGCACACCAATCCAAACGTCTTGTGCCTGAAACGCATCATGGGGTGCGCCATCGCAAAGGGTCATGTTAGCCACACCTAACTTCGGACTATTCTCTTTGAAGTTTGTACGGTAGATGTAATCAAGGGTACGAGCGACTTTGTCATCTTCAAACAGCCCTTTATCACCAATCAGTTTCAAATAACTGTCAGCAAGCAAGGCATCGCCAAAGCTGTTATCTGAGTCAAGTAAGATGTCCTTGTACGCAGCGATAAACACATCCGGAGCAAGCTCTAGCAAACGATGCTTTTTAGAGACTCGCTGCTCGAACATGCTCAGTTCAGACTCAAGGTCAACATTATCTAAATAAGCGTTGATTACCTTTTTATCTTCAGTTTTATCGCCAGTTAGTGTTAGGCCTAATGACTGTAGAGAGTCATTCGTTTCACCCGTTAAATGCTTGGCATGGACTGGCGTTGCGAAGAAGTGGTAATAGCCATTTCTCTCATCCCACAATGCGCGCTCCAACGTGTCTAACGCAGCAGACGAGCGTTGTTGATACCAATCTGCTAAGTCGTTTTCTTCCATCAATTTAGCCAGTTTACTGGCGGCTTTGAGTCCGGCAGACCACAAGCTAGCACAGTAAATGGAGATACCATGAGAGGCTAAGTTATCGAAGGTATCATCCGTACCACGCGTCAGCGGCAGTGTGTCACCTTCTTCAATAAGCGCCGTCAAATACTCAACGCTTTCCACAATGGCAGGCCAGCAGGCTTGAACGACTGACAAATCGTTGGAATGCACATAGTGACGGTAAACCATTAGGATGTATTTGGGAGCAAGATCTTTCCACTCTTTCACGTTATGCCAATCATAGGCGTCTGGCTGGATGTCATAAGGACTACCTAAGTCGTGGATTACCGCACCCTTGATCGCTCGTACGCCTTCATATTTAGCATCACATAGTTCTGCATTTGGCTTTTCGGCATACTCCCAATAGCGACGCTTGGTTGGATCGGATGCCATAATCGCGTTAGCAAACTCGCGCATGACAACACCGTCGAGCTCTGGCAGTAAGTAAAGCAAAGAGAATGAGCCATAGAAATACACATCAAGCGAGTTAAAGAACGGATAGTCCACACACTCTTTCACCAAGAACTTATCCTGACAATCCCACACTGTCGATTCTGCTAGAAACGACAGTGTATTCATTGCCATTGTGGTAAAGCGGGCAGCGCTCTCACTACTTTCAAAGTTCGCTTGAGCTTCTTGATAAAATGCCTGCTGCTGAGAGACAATTCGATGCTCGATATCGCTCAGTTTTGGCAGAGTATCTTTCAGTATCGACTGTGCAGGGTGTGATTCTTGGTAGAATTGAGCATACGATTTTCTCGACTCCCATCCATCAAGGGAGATTTTGCTGTGATCCATCACCTGAACGAAACGAAGATCGACCGTTTGACCTGGCTCAAGCTCCACTTGAACACAAACTAAGCCCTGTAAGCATTCACGGCCACTGTATATGCCTTTGTCGAACAACTGATTGGTTCGGCCAGTTTTTAAGCTGGTTTCCAGCGCTTTTTGCGATTGCGTGGTATACAGCGACGGTTTTACCGAGACGGTGACTTTACCGCTTTCAAGTAAATCCGAGTCCGATTGAACACCAAAGCAAACTTCTCCCTCAATATCAGACGCATAAGGTGACTGGCTTGTCAGTGCCACGCCCTTAAATACCGAATTATCCGTAGTAATGGTGACAGGACGGTGCGACTGATCGATTGGGTTTTGCGTCAGAGTACAAAATGAATCTTGCACACCATCGCGGCCTTTGCGATAAGTAGAACCAATAAGGTTGGTGAGTGGCTGAACAATCGTCACGACTTTAGTTTCCGTTCCACTGTTTTCAACTGAAAATAGGTTCCAGTGAAGCGGCAACGAGCACAGTGTTTTGTCGCCTTTAACAATCGGTGACACCACATTTCGAGTCAGTTTAATATCTTCAAACGACGAATACTGATATTGCGCAATGGGATACATGGCTTGGTACTGAATGTCTTCGCGTGCCACACTGTCTATCGCCGATTGGCTTACCGCATTTAACGAGCGAAGCTGAGCGGTATTGTTGACTAGATGTCCATCAAAGAAATCAACAGCAACTCGCACCTGTGTCAAGACACTATTTGCATCAAGCTCCAAGTTAAGCAGTGTTTTATCAGAGAACTCAACATTCCATTTTAAAAAACTATCTTTATTTTCACTATAAAACGTAGCATCAACTAGTGAACGTTTAATTTCACTCTCTACATTTTCTTTTGAAATATCGGTCGCTAAATTTCCGTTCAACACGACCGGATAGTATTTAAGGTACTGAATCAACGCATCCATATCGGCTATTATCAAATTATCAACCGATGGAATATCCATAACTGAAGCGTGGAAATCATTGAAGTTTACGTCCTCAGTTTCAACATCGATAAAGATTCCCGGAACAAAGCTAAAGTTTGGCGTTGAACCAAGCGGAGTCAGCGTAAATGCGCTTCCAATCCCACCTACAGCCATCCCGGTGTTATCAGGGTTGTGGAGATAGGCACATACCAAGTTGAATAAATTCAACCGCATTTCCCTTCGCACACAGTTCATTCACTGTGCCCTTGTAAGTCGTATTTTCTATATTAAGAATCATAACAATCCCTTATTGAATATCTTTTTTATTGTGATAGCATCAATTAAAAACGGAGTCGAACATGTTTAAAATAACCCAAGATAACTTCGGCCACTTTGGTTCGTTGCAAATTAAAAATTCAAAGCGCGGAATATTATTGGAAATCATCCAAGACTTTGGCGCAATAATAAATAAACTCATTATCAACAATAGTCCTTTCTCATTTATTCAGGGCTATCAGAGCGCGGAAGAATTAACCAAAACCCATCCGTTCTTTTCTCGTAGCGCCAAGCTCTTTCCATTCCCAAACCGCCTAGAAAACGGCCAATACCAATTCCAACAACAAACATTTGCCCTACCCGCTAACTTTCCTTGGTCTCAAGATGCTGTTCACGGGTTACTTTACAATCAACCATTCTCAATCCTTCATACCGATGCCAATGTTGACTTTGCCGAAGTGACTCTTCGCTACAACACCGAGCACCTTTGCGCTGGTTTTCCACACAGCTTCCTATTAGATGTCATCTATCGTATCGATAGTGATGGTGTTCTAACTTGCACCACCGAAATCACGAATACCGGCGTTAACTCTCTGCCTATGGTGATGCATGGCACCCATACTTTTCGTTAGGCTGTGAGCGTGACCAAGTAAAACTAACCATGCCGTCAAGCCAAGAACTCGTTTCAGAATCTGGCCTTCCTACTGGTTCATTCAAACCATTTGACCAGTTTACCCATGGCGCTTGGCTAGGCGACGCGGAGCTGAATCACTGTTTTCAGTTCGAGCTGTCACGCCCTATCGCTTTGTCTCTTGAGCGAGCAGATCAACGAGCCTCTATTCGTTACCAGCAAGACGCAAGCTACCCATTCATCCAACTCTATACACCCAACTCCGAGCCCACGTTGCTATTGAGCCCATGACTTGCCCGGCGAATGCGTTTAATAATCACATCGGTCTTAAAGAGCTAAGCCCCAACCAGCTGGAGCGTTTTACTTGGCAATGTCAGGTTAGCTATCAAGCCTAAACCACCACACCGTCAGAAGGGGCGCTTAGCGCCCCTTTTTTATCTACCGAGTGTCACTTCGATTTGGTGTTCACCTTCTGCAAGCACCGGGATCTTGTTACCGTCAATCAGTTCGCCATTAACCAGCACTTTCGTAACCCCTTTCGAAACGTGCTCTGGGTTGGTCACTTCAATGCAGTAAGTGGCTCCGCGGAACTGACGTTTCACTTTAAATCCAGGCCAGGCTTTTGGAATACAAGGGTCGATGATTAGGCCGTCGACATCTGGTCGAACGCCTAAAATCCACTGAGTACCCGCTACATAAGTCCAAGATGACGTACCCGACAACCAAGCATTTCTTCCTAAGCCAAATTGCTCATGCTCATCCCCTAAAATGTTCTGCGGATAGCAGTAGGGTTCAGATTCAAACACATCAATATGATCGTTTTTCGATGCTGGGTTGATTTGACGATAGTATTCATAAGCTCTATCACCATTGCCCATTTTCGCTTCAGCGATCATGACCCATGGGTTAGAGTGCAAGAATATACCGCCATTCTCTTTCGCGCCCGGTGGATAAGTGGATACACCGCCCAATTTTGGATCAAACCCGTTGTAGCCCGGTGTCGACAACTTAATACCATTACGTGTATTGAGCTTTTGATACACAGACTCTAACGCTTGAGTCGCACGCTCTTCAGTTGCAAACCCTGAAATGACTGGCCAGCTTTGGCCATTAGTGTATATCTGGCCTTGCTGATTCACATGTGAGCCGATCGGCTCGCCTTTCTCATCAAAGTAGCGAATGTACCACTGTCCGTCCCAACCATAGTCATTGACGATACGCTGCATCTCTTGATAGTACTCTTCAAAACGCTGCTCTAACGCACTGTCAGTACGCAGTTTGCAGAGATCGAGCATATCCAGTAGCGCCTTACCGTACATATTGGCGATCATCATAGACTCAGCGCCAGTCGGCAGGTTGACCGTATCATTCCAGTCAGCAAAACCTAACAGTGGTAAACCGTGCTGGCCACGATTGCTGTAAGTAAACTCAATCGCTCGGCACAAATGATCCCAAATGCTTGCTGACTCAATAGGGTTGCCCAGTTTGTCTTTTTGATAATAAGGCAGCACCTTATCAAGGAACGCGGCATTACCGGTCTCTTTCACGTACTGAGTGACAGCAAAGATAATCCAGAGGTGATCATCACCGTAATAATCTGGACGGTCTTCTTCCTCCCGTGAGTCACCTGCATTGGCTTCCATGGTTGACGGGAAGAACTGGTGCATAGCCGAACCATCGGTGTTTTGTACTGTTAGCAGTCGCTCAATCAACTCGCGAGCTTCTTCAGGCATATGGGAGATAACACCCAAGGTATCTTGCGAAGAATCCCTAAAGCCGATACCACGCGCGCCATAACCCAACTGATACAGCGATAAGTAACGCGACCAGTTTTTAGTGGTATGACACTGGCGTGGGTTGTGTACGTTCAGCATTGAGTTCATAGCCAGATCTGGCGTGTCGACGTGCAGTGTTGCTAGATACTGCTCCCAATGAGAAGCCAGCGCGTTAAACGCTTCATCGACCGTTTGGTGATCGCGATATTTGGCAAGAAGCTCAGTCGCTTGTTCTAAACTTTCCATCTGAGTTAACTGCACCACAGTACGCTCTTGCTGCTCTGGCTCTAGCAGCCTAATCTCAGGTTCAGTGCACCAATGTTGTCGCCACGCAAACATTCAGAATTGTTCAGCTCTTGGTTATTTAACACTTGCGGCGCTGCCCAGCTTCCATAGCCCATATTGCCAAGAAATTGCTGACGATCACCATCAAATGAAGTCGCGATTCTGTCTGCGGTCATTAGGTTTACGGCAAAATCTCGCTTCATAAATGCGTATTGTTCAAGCACAGTATGACCGCTCTGCTGCTTATGCGCTTTGAGCGTCATTGTTTGTGGAACCCAGTCTGCGTTAAGGAGCTGCTTTAAAGCATCAAAGTGAGTGAACTCATACACTGGAATCACATCTACATGGAGTGCTTTGTCAGAGATGTTGCTAACTTTAATATCCTGCAGCAGCACGGGGTCGTTGTGCGGTACAAAGAACGTCGCTTCACAACGCACTCCATACCCTTCCGATACGATGGTGGTGTACGACAAGCCAGTATGGTTTTCATAGCGCTCCAGAGGCTTGAGTGTCGGCGTGTAGAAAGGCGAGAAAATGTCTACATTACCATCAGCGTCTTGTACCTTAATATAGGTCGTAGACCCTTTAAAATCGGAGTTTGGCAGCTGGGCGATGTATTTGGTGACCCTGTTGAGTGCTGGGTCCCCCTTACACAGCAGCACTCCACCATTACTATCCACCAAGCCGCCAAAATTGAGCGTGCCCACATAATTACACCATTTAATCGGTGTGCACGGTGTCGTGGCGACATATTCCTTCGCCGCGTCATCAAAATATCCAAATTTCATCGTCGTGTTCCCTAACCCCTTTACTCTCAAAGGGGTTTATTCAAAGTTAAATTAAAGTCGTTCGTCTGCGGACTAGTCGATGGCGAGTGAGTTTTCGCTTAAGGCATCGAACAAGTGGATTGCATCTAGATCCAGATAAAGAGTAAGCTCGTCAACATCGACCTCTGCTGCTTGCGTTTCAACCACAAATGGCTGACCAGCCACTTCGGTCTTCAACAGGATGCTCGCGCCAAGTAGTTCCTTGTCTTTGATTGATACAGGGATTGGGAGCACACGGTCATGGTCGACTTGCTCTGGGCGCAGATAAAGGTCTGTTGGACGTACACCAAAGTGAAGAGCAACATTTTTTGAAGCGTGCGCTTTAAAGCGTTCTGGCAGTGGAATATGTACATCACCAAGCTCGACAACAAACTCTCCGTCAACGTCGACAAGCTGTGCATCCAACATGTTCATTGATGGGTTACCAATAAACTGCGCGACAAATTTGTTGGCTGGACGCTTAAACACATCTGTCGGAGTACCTACTTGCGCCACATAGCCATCTTTCAGAATGACAATACGGTCAGCGAGCGTCATGGCTTCGATCTGGTCATGGGTGACGTAAATTGTCGTCGTCTGCAATTTACGATGCAGCTCTTTGATCTCTTCACGCATTGTGCCGCGTAGTTTGGCATCCAAGTTCGACAATGGCTCATCAAACAAAAATACTTTCGGTGTGCGTACCATCGCACGCCCCATCGCTACACGTTGACGCTGGCCGCCAGACAGCTCTTTCGGCTTACGATCCAGTAGTGGCGTTAGCTCTAGCATGGTCGCGGCTTTACGAACTTCAACGTCGATATCACGCTTAGCCATACCTTTTAGTTTGAGAGCAAAGGCGATGTTTTCATACACTGTCATGTGTGGGTAGAGTGCATAACTCTGGAAAACCATCGCCAAGTCTCGGTCTTTTGCGTCCACTTTGTTCATGCGCTTGTCGCCGACAAAGATATCACCTGATGTGATGTCTTCTAGGCCAGCCAACATCCTTAATGTGGTCGATTTTCCGCAACCCGATGGGCCTAGGAACACCACGAACTCACCGTCCTGGACGGTAAAGTCGAACTCTTTTACAACATCTACGTCGCCGAATGATTTTTTGATATTACGAAATTCTACTTTAGCCATTTTTGTTCTCCTCAGAGCGCGCCAGAAGCATATTGCGGTAGGCAATCGCACTCTGTTTCAGTGTTCTTTTTTGTGTTTGATAGTCGACATGTACAATGCCAAATCGCTGGACGTAACCGAACGCCCATTCAAAGTTGTCCATTAGGCTCCAAGCGAAATACCCGTGAACGTTCACGCCGCTTTCTATTGCCTTATCTAGAGCAAGCAAGTGCTGTTGCAGGTAGCGCTGACGCTGTTCGTCTTCCACCTTTCCTTCAATACACTGATCATTGCCTGCGGCGCCATTTTCAGTAATGTAGATCGGTGGCAAATTTGGATAGCGAGACTTGATTCGAACCAATAGGTCAGTCAGTCCCTGTGGGTAGATTTCCCAACCGATATGGGTGTGCTCCGAGTTTGTTTGAGGGATGGCTTCGATATCGCCATTTTCATCAAATCGCACCACGCCACGTGAGTAGTAGTTGATACCGATGTAATCGACCGGTGCAGAAATAATCTCTAGATCCCCTTCTAGCACCATAGGTTTGTGGGCGTATTCTCGCTCTAATACTAATTCGGGATAACTTCCCTTAAGCACGGGATCCATAAACCAGTGATAATTCGCGGCGTCTTTGTACATAGCCGCACCTTCGTCCTTTTCACTTTCTGGATAGAACGGTGTGGCGTTGTAAACAATCCCATGCAAAGAATCAGGCGCATTTTCACGCAGTACTGGCATTGCTAGACCATGTGCCAATAGTAGGTGATGCGACGCTAGAAGCCCTTCAGACTCCCCGGTTACGCCAGGTGCATGCATCCCCCAGCGATAACCAAGGAAAGCGGATACAAACGGCTCGTTGAGCGTGGTGTAGACATCGATCTTATTGCCAAAGTAGCGACTTACTACCTCAGCATAGTGAGCAAACTTATACGCCGTTTCGCGATTAAGCCACCCACCTCGGTCTTCTAAATATTGAGGTAAATCCCAGTGGTAAAGCGTGACGTAGACTTTCATACCTAGAGCATGACATTTATCGATAATGCGCTCATAAAACGCCAAGCCTTGAGCGTTGACCGCGTCTTCTTCAGGCAGGATGCGCGGCCATGCAATTGACAGCCTGTAGGCGTCGACACCAAGAGAATGAATCATCTCGATATCTTGTTCCCACAGGTGGTAATGGTCACAAGCAATATCGCCATTATCACCGTTGTCTACCTTGCCTGGTTGTCGGCAGAACGTGTCCCAAATCGAATCGCAGCGCCCGCCTTCTTTCGTCGCACCCTCAATTTGATAAGAGGAGGTAGCAACACCAAAGACAAACTGTGGGTCACGCATTTTTGAGCCAAGTGGCAGTTGAAACTGTTCCATCATTTACCCCTTAACCGCGCCAGATGTTAGGCCGCTAATCATCTGTTTAGAGGCAAACAGATAAGTCACCACCAGTGGAAGAATTGAGATAGTGGTACCAAGCATTACTGCACCCATGGGGTATTTGGTATGCCCTGTACACTTCTTAGTGCCTGAGTAATCACGTAGTTTTCAGGTGAGTTCAGAACTACCAAAGGCTGCATGAACATGTTCCAGAAGAAAACGAACTGAACAATCGCGAGTGTGGCAAGCGCGGGTTTCATCAGGGGTAGTACCACGCTCCAGTAAGTACGCAGCTCACCAGCACCATCTAGTTTTGCCGCTTCAAGAAGCTCACGCGGAATCGAGGCCACCACGTGCTGACGCATCAGGAAAATACCAAACGGCGTCGTGGTAAATGGAAGCCAAACCGCAACATGGTTATCGAGCAATCCTAGAAACTTCACGATCATAAAGTAAGGAATCAAGCTCAATACTGGTGGAATCATCATCGAGCCTACCAGCATGCCAAATAGGATGTTCTTACCCTTGAACTTGTGAACTGCAAAAGCGTAACCACCCATGCTACAGAACAGCAGTGAAATGGTGGTGCCCACAAAGGCCACGTAGACAGAGTTAAACATCGCCTGCCAGAAAGGCATGATTTCTTGTAGCTTCGCGTAGTTAATCGCCAAGCTATCTCCGATGCAAAACTGATACCAGTGCCAAAGATTTCGCTGCGGTCACGTGTAGATAGCAGTGCCGACCAAATAAACGGGAACACGGTGATAATTGCAGAGACAATTAGTATCGCAGCAAGCAGCACCATTAACGCTTTCACCAGCAGCTCTACAGTGCGATCGCTCGGTTTTAATTTTGCCATTACGGCATTCGAGTTATGCGTTAGAGTCGTCATATTAGTGCTCCCCTAAACCTTTCTTACCAAAGAATAAAAATTGAATGGTTGTACAAGCAGCGATGAGCGCGAACAGTAACCATGAAATTGCAGATGCTGTGCCCATTTCTAGCCATTCCCAACCCACTTTGTACAAGTACATAGAGATGGTTAGACCCGCTTGACCCGTACCGCCGCCACCGCGAGTCAGTACGAAAGGTTCTTCGAACAACTGCAAGTTACCGATGATGGTCATGGTCACTGCAAAAAAGACAAAAGGACGAATCATTGGTAGTGAAACATGCCAGAAGCGGCGCAGTGCGTTAGCACCATCCATTCGTGCAGCTTCTAAGATATCTTTAGGAATCGTCATTAAACCTGTGGTGTAAAGAACGATGTTAAAACCGGTGTATTTCCAGAAAACCATGATGGCAATCGATGGTTTAATTAGCGTTGCATCGTCAAGCCAGCGAATCGGCTGATAGTCGTTGACCCACGCAAATGCCCAACCAAGAACCGTGGTATCAGCCAAGTAAATCAACGTTTGGTTGATGATGCCTGAGCTTGGCGAATACATATTGAAGAAGATAAGTGACGCGGCGACCGTTGATGTGATGAAAGGCAAAAAGTACGCAGACGTCAGCCAATGGCGAAGTCTGTCGCCAAGGGAAACCAAAATATAAGCCACTGGAATTGCGACTAAGTGCTGCGCCACACCAGAAGTGATTGCTAGCCAAAATGTGTTTTTAAGGGAGCGCCACAACCACGGGTCGGTAAGCGCAATATGGTAGTTTTCTAATCCCACGAAGTTCATCGCGCCAAGACCTTCTACTGGGTTCCATTCATGAAAAGAAAGGAACACTGAGAATAGAAGTGGAAAAATACCAAATACAGAAAAAATAATTAGGAACGGCAACAAAAATCCATAGGGGGCGAATGCCTTGGCATTAATACGAGCAATAATACTCTGCCTTGATGTTGCTTCCATGACGTTGCTCGCTGAATGACTCATAGTAACGACCTCTTAAAGAAGGAAGCGCGCTAGCACGCTTCCTTAAATCAAACTCAAAAACGGATTAAAGGTTACGCGTTCTGCGTTTAATTAGGCGCTCAGCCTCAGCCAATGCAGTTTTGATGTCTTTATCTTCATCCAATACTTCCATCAATGCATTTTCTAGAACGATTGAGCGAGCGACATGGTCACCTTTCGCTGGAGCAACCGGTTTGATGTTGTTCGCTACTTCAGCAAATAGCTGACGCGCTTTTTGACCACCAAGGAACTCAACTTCTTGATCAAACAGTTTGTCGTCGTAAGTCGTTACGTTAGCTGGGAACGCAGCAATCGTCTCAAAGTGCTTAAGCTGTGAGTCACGATCTGCTGTCATGAATTCGATCAGCTTCCACGCTTCATCTTGGTGCTGTGACTGAGTAGGGATTGAAAGGAAAGAGCCGCCCCAGCTGCCGTAGATGCCATCAGGTAGGTTTGATACTGCCCACTTACCTTTTGTTTCTGGTGCAATCCAGTTGTTCAAGTGACCAAGCAGCCATGCGCCCGATTGTTGAGTCGCAAACGTGCCGTTTCTAAAGCCTTCATACCACTCGTTTGACCATGCCAAAATGCGGCCATCTAGACCTTTTTCACGAATTTTCTTCGCGACTTCAAAAGCGTGAACAAAACGCTCAGATGTAACGACTGGTTGACCGTCTTTATCGAAGTAAAGACCTTCGCCTTCAGGTACTGTGGTGTAGATGATTGCTTGTGCAACATCCGCAGCAGAGGCGATCAGTTGAACGTTTTGTTGCTTCAGTTTTTCACCTGCAGCAATGTAAGAGTCCCAGTCTTTGATGGCATCTTTCACGTCGATACCCGCTTTTTCAAATAAATCTGTACGGTAATACATAACGCCAGGGCCTAGATCCACTGGAATGCCGTACATGTTGCCATCAGAGCCCTTACCTTGCGCCCATGCGTAGGGAGCAAAACGCTCAGCGTATTTATCTGCACCGTATTTTTCAGAAAGGTTGACCAAACCACCAGACGCTACAAATGGACCAATTTTCTCTACATCAACAACGATGACGTCACCCGCACCTGAGCCCGTCGCTAGGTTAGTTGTCAGTTTAGTGTGATGGTCACCATGGTTGTTCATCAAGTAATCAACCTTGATGTCATTTTCCTTTTCAAACTCAGGCAGCAGAACTTTCAAGCTGCTGTCAAAATCTGGAAAACCATCAAAGCGAATCGCTTCTTCTGCATTAACAGCGGTAATTGTTCCAAGCGAAATCGCACTATAAAGTACTAAACTCTTTAATTTCATGTTATATCCTTAATAGAATTATAGGGTAGTAAGTAGATCCTTAACTGAATTTCTAACCACTAGTGAAGGGAGTAATTTAAAATTAACGTCACACTTATTATTTCCCAATTTCTGAATAACAAGCTGTACAGCTTCTAAACTCATTTGTTCAATTGGGAAATTCATCGTCGTTAATTTTGGCGTTAAATAGCGAGCGAACAAAATGTCATCAAATCCAATGAGTGACACTTGTTCTGGCACTGAATATCCATGCTCTGCCAGTACCTCATACGCACCTAAAGCCATATGATCATTAGTAGCAAATACTGCGGTAAAGTGGCATTTCCTCCTTATTATTTTTTCCATCGCACTGGCACCACTTTCTTCGGTAAATGACGCTTCGGCAACAAGCACTTCATCATATTCAATACCTGCGTCGAACAGTGCATTTCTATAACCTTGCAAACGTCCTCTAGCATCGGATTTATCTAAAGGGCCTGTAATACAAACAATATCCGTGTGACCCATTTTAAGGAGATATTGTGTTGCTATTTTTCCACCAAGTTCATTGTCGATGGTGATACAACTTGATTTCATTTCCGGAATGAATCGATTGATAATCACAAGCGGAATACCTGACTCTTCAATTTGAATTAAGTAGTCATCGGGAACATTTTGCGCATGAACAATCAACGCATCGACTCGGCGGCTAATTAAGAATTCAATCGACTCTTTTTGACTCGCTTCGGTATTCGAACCCGCACTGACGACGACGTGATAACCAAAGCGTCGAAGGTGCTCTTCCATGTTGTGAAGTATCCCAGAGTAAAACGGGCCGCCCAGTTCCGGCACCATGATGCCGACACTTCCTGTGCGACTAAACGCAAGCGCTTGGGCGATTGAGTTGGGTTTATAAGCCAACTCTTTAATGGCTTTTTCAACCTTTAGCTTTTTGTCGTGACTCACTCGGCTGGTACCATTGATAACTCTTGATACTGTCGCCTGTGATACACCTGCTAACTCTGAAACATCTTTGATAGTCGCCAAAATAACCTCGATACGCCCCTGCATGAAACCGTTTTCAAGCTGAGTATTTCTTATATGAGGTCGGTGAAGCGTGATATAACTCACATGGAATTGAAGGGAAATTTCTGAAATTGCTGAATATTGAGTGCAATGGCAAGTTTTTCATTCGCCATGAAACTCTTTCATGAAATCAGGTTTAGAAATAGTGGTCTAAGTGATAGAGATGCCCATGCAGACGCCGAAGAAGCGAATGTATGGGCTGCAATGATAAGAATAATAGTGCCTATAGCCCTAGTTTTTGTCGCGCCACTTGGTATTCATTTTCAATGGTATCAATAACATACTGCCTTGGCGCTCTGTCAGAGACGTATCGTGCGCGTACTTCTATATTTTCGAGTTGTGCGCTTCTCCAGTTTTCTAGCGCCTGCTCTATATCGCTTTTTGACATACTACTTTTGATCGATTGTATGGTCATATAATCCAGCGCATCCTGGCTACTTGCTGTAAATGAAACCGCTGATGCAATAATGGCCAACGCAATTAACTTTGCTCTCATAACAATATTCCTTAACCTTATAAAAGACGAATAAGACATGTTGAAACACGAAACCGGTTTCAAGAAAATATGCCCTACCATCGACATTAACCAATAAGAAAATGTCAATACAATAGTAGTACAGAACGGTAAAATATCCATTTTCGTGATGCTAATCACGTTAATTTCTAACAACTCATTGTCTCGATTATCCTTACGGGCTCGCAATACACTTTCATGGCGACATAAATATTTTCATGAAAACTATTCACCAGCACGATCGCCGTTGTATATTTGTTCACAGTTATAATGCTAAGCATTTATTTAAATTCAATTTTCCACCACTGTCCCTTGCCTTAGGCACTTCCCAATATATGGTTAGACAAAATAAAGGAGGACATATGACAAAACTAAACAAGGTAAGTGCTGTTATTCTTTGTGCCGCTTTTCATTCTTCAGGCGCGCTGAGTGATGAGATGATCCGTAATGGTAATTTTAGTAGTGCTCTCGACGGTTGGTGGACCGCTGGAGCAAGCGCAACGCCAAAGGATGGCTTCGCTTGCATGGATATAAAGAGCACTGGCAGTGACGCTTGGAGTGTGATCTTAGGTCATGCTGGAGTGGGCTTGGAACAAGGCGAGAAGTACTCCATTCGCTTTGATGCCTACGCTAGTGTCGATACCCAAATGAAAACCCTTATACAACATGAAGGTCCTCCCTACACTCATTACTTCCTCACAGAAACCGTACTTTCTACCCAACCGGAGTCGTTTCAATATGAGTTTACACATCAGCTAGACAGTGATGCTGGAGGCGAATTCCAATTCCAAATGGGCGCACAGAAAACAGGTTCGGTGTGTGTTACCAATGTATCAATCGAAGGAAAGCCCTATTTTGAGGTGTCAAAGACCTCGCCCATCCGTGCAAATCAAGTCGGCTTTTATCCTCAAGCGGATAAGCTTATCTTTATCACTTCTGACTCCAAGCAGCCTTTACGTTGGACGCTTAAAAATGCTCAAGGCATCAACATCGATCTCGGGCGAACATCGGTATTTGGACTAAATCCAGCCTCCGGTGAGCACCTTCATCAAATCGACCTATCAAACCTAACCTCTGAGCAAACCGGACTGACGATCTCGGTCGATGGCGAAGAGAGCTATCCATTTAGCATTCAAAAGAACCTTTACCAATCGCTTAAACACGATGCTTTCTCCTATTTCTATCAAAACCGAAGTGGAATAGAGATCCAAAAAGAATATGTTCAAAGATCCGACTTAGCGAGGCCAGCTGGGCATACGAATGACCGAGTAACCTGCTTTGACAAAGAGGATGCATGGGGAAATCAGTGGCCAGGCTGTGAACTTTCTATCGACGTGACCGGTGGTTGGTATGATGCGGGCGATCACGGTAAATATACGGTTAATGGCGGCATCACGACATGGACACTACTCAACCTATATGAACGCGGGTTATGGCTTGATAATGCCAAGCTTCCGTTTAACGGCGAAGAAGTAAAGATTCCTGAAGCCACGCAAGACGTTAACCCGGTGTTGTCGGAAGCGCGCTGGAATGTGGAGTTCATGCTGGCAATGCAAGTACCCGAAGGACAAAATGTTAGCGTTCCTATTGGCGATCAATCTGCTAGTAAAGCACTTGAGCTGACTGCCATTGATGCTTCTCATTTGGCGTTTCATAAAGTCGCCGACGAAGTGTGGACTGGTATGCCATTACCACCGCACAAAGACGATAAAAAGCGCTATGTCGGCCAACCAAGTACGGCTGCGACTCTAAACCTTGCGGCGATTGGCGCTCAATGTGGACGGTTGTGGAAAGAGATCGATCCTAGCTTCTCCAAACGTTGTCTAACCGCTGCTGAAAAAGCGTGGACAGCAGCATTAGCGCATCCGGACATTTTTGCTTATGACAACTTTACCGGGTCAGGCCCATATGATGACTTGGTTTTGAGTGATGAATTCTATTGGGCGGCGAGTGAACTGTTCATTACCACGGGTAACGCTCAATATCGCGACTTCTTGAAAAGCTCTCCACACTATCTAGAGACACCAAAAGGCAACATAGCCACCGACGGCGATATCTTCTGGCAATACACTGCACCACTCGGCACCATCAGCCTTGCCGTTGTTCCTAATACCCTAGGGAAAGATGCGATTTCACAAGCTAGAGCCAACATTATTCAAACGGCCTCTAACTACGAAGCACAGGTGACTAAAGAGGGTTACCACATTCCTTACTCTGTCGAAGAGTATCCTTGGGGCTCAAACTCAAACTTGGTTAACCGAAGCTTATTCTTGGTTTATGCCAATGACTTTAGTGGCGAAGTGAAGTTTCTAAAAGCAGCAGCAAACGCGATGGATTACATTCTCGGTGCCAACCCGATGAACATCTCCTACGTTACCGGTTATGGCAGCCACGCGGCGCAAAATCCTCATCACCGTTTTTGGGCAAAAGCGGCAGATGAAAACTCTCCGGCTCCTGCACCTGGTGCATTAATTGGTGGACCTAACTCAATAAGCTTTTCCGACCCTATTGCGGCAACAATGAAAGGACAATGCATCGGACAAACCTGCTATCGAGATAACATTGGTGCATGGTCACTCAATGAAATCACCATTAACTGGAATGCCCCGCTGGTTTGGGTTGCATCCGCTTTAGACGAAGGGAAACTGCACTAATATTGAGCTTTTTTGAATCAATCCAAATGGCCAGCCTCCTAGGCTGGCCTATTGTCTACTTTAAAGAGGTTCATTATGACCACAATGTTAAAACTCGTTTGTCTTATCCCTGCAATACTGATCACCGCTTGCAGCTCAGACAGCAAAACGCCGCCGCAAGGCAACGAGGGCACTTCCCCCTCCTTCAATACGACAGATCAATCTTTGTATGGCGCTGAAGTGTTTAGTCACGACAAAGTACTGTTTGGAAAGTTCGTTATCCGCATGAAAATGGTCTCTAGTCCCGGCGTCATTTCATCGTTCTTTACCTATGACAACGAAAGCTGGGCTGGTGGGATACCTTGGCGTGAAATCGATATTGAGTCGGTAGGAAAACGAGCCGATTTGCTGCAAACCAACTTAATCACTGGCGAAGCAAGCATCGTATCCACTCAGAGCAGCTCCACACTGTTGATGATATCGATGAATTTCATGAACATACGCTTATCTGGACACCGGACGAAATTACCTGGCAAGTTGATGGCGTGACCATACATCAAGAACTGGCTTCGCAGTCTCTGCAAGTTCAAAACATGCGTGATACGCCACAAAGCTATCGAATGAACCTTTGGGTTGCAGATTCCATCGATTGGGCCGGTCGCTTCAATATAGATAACCTACCGCTGGAGCAAACTATCGATTGGATTGAGTACTACGCCTATGACAATGGGGAGTTTACCCTTGAATGGCGCGATGACTTTACTTACTTCGATAGCAACCGCTGGGGTAAAGGAGATTGGAGCTTTACTGAAAACCTCGCGACCTTTAGGCCTGAGAACGCGGTCATTGTAGACGATGCGCTGGTATTACGATTGACCCGCTAATTTATCTTTTCGCCTCAAAGTAGCTCGCCTTTGAGGCACTTTTTCGCTTGAGCTTCACTTCTTCACTCATCTTATTTGCTGATTTTTAAGCGAGTGTAATATACTCACTACCTCTTCCGATTAGCCTTCATACATGTGATATGAAAATTGCAGACCTAAAACTGTTTACCAAAGTCGTTGAACTGGGCAGCTTTACTGCCGCAGCAAACGCTCTAGATCTCCCCCGAGCCAACGTCAGTCGACGCATCAATGAACTTGAGCTAGCGGTAGGATCTCAATTATTTCACCGAACAACGCGCAAGTTGTCACTCACCAACAGCGGTAGCACCTACTACGACGACATCCTCCAAGCCATCGAACTGTTTGATAGAGCGCAACAATCGTTGTCCAGTTCGAGAGATACGCTCACAGGAAAAGTAAAGCTTGGTGTGCTCCCCGAAACCTATGATTTGCTGCAGCCTATTCTGTTTGAATTTCATGACAAATACCCTGACATCCAGCTCGACATTCGCAGTATCAGCAACGGGTTCAATGAGATTTTTCAACAAGGTTTAGATATCGCCATCCACGGCGGAGCTATATTTGACTCAGATATTGTCGCCAGAAAAGTCATTCAATACCGCCGAGTTTTGGTCGCTTCTCCAGAGTATATTGAGGAGTTTGGCGCGCTCGAATCGCTGACTGACCTCAATCATCACAAGTGCATTTGTTTTCGCTGGCCAAGCGGTGATGTAGACAGCCAATGGCATTTTGACTCAGGGACTGCGTCGGTCGAGGCGAATTTGATTGCGAACAGCATCGGCTTCGTGAAAGGGGCGACAATAAGGGGACGAGGCATCAGCTTCTTGCCTACTATGATGATACAAAGTGAGCTAAAACAAGGCGCTTTAGTCTCCTTACTTCCTAAGGAAACCGCTATTCTAGAAGACGGCTGGCTACTCTACCCTCAACCCAAAACCTTGAATCGAGCCAGTAAAGCGCTTATCGAACACTTATCTTCAGAGATACCTCGCCTTAACCAATTGTCATAATTTTCGTGACAGTAAGTCTCATCTGAGACTGCATATTTGAACAGCGTTCAATAATAAGATAGCCCCACTATAACGGAGCTATCTATTATGAATACAGTCAAAACACTCGCGCTTTGCATCGCCGCATCTGTCACGCTACAAGGATGTAATCAGGCTCAAGTGCTGGAACAGCCGGCAGCCAAACAAACCACTCTTCAAGTCATTAAGTTAAACAGCTTAGAAAATCAGTCGACCAGACACTTCAGTGGTTTGGTGCGCGCACACGATAGCGCTAACTTGGCATTTAGAGTGCCTGGCACCTTAAGCGAAGTCTTGGTTCAGCCTGGTGATAACGTCAAAAAAGGTGACCTCATCGCTCGTCTCGATCCTCACGATTATCAAGTCGCGCTCGAGGAGCTACAAGCTAAAATGCTTGAAGCGCAATCGGCTCACAAACTTGCCAAAGCGGAGCTAAAACGCGTTAAGCAAGCCACGGAAGACAATGCAATTGCCAGTGTGAACCTAGACCGCGCAACCAGCGGCTATGAGCGCAGCCTTTCTGCAGTAAAGGTTGTCGATAAAAACATTCAAAGGGCTAAAGACACCTTGCGTTACACACAATTAGTGGCGCCTTTTGACGGTGTGATTGCGAGTGTGGGTTTTGATGCCCATGAGCAAGTTTTGCCAGGAATTGCGGTTGCGACCATGCAAGATAACTCAACATTAGACGTAGAGATTGATGTTCCTGAAAATATGATTGACCAGTTCAGCATCAACGATACAGGCTCTGTGACTTGGTACCAATCAGACTCTACGCTCAATGCACATGTCACCGAGATTGCTCCACTTCCTCACCTCATCAAACAGACCTACACCGTCACCTATACCCTAGATAACGCAAGTCAGCAGCTCTTCTCTGGTAAGTCCGTGACGGTATCGTCACAAGCGGCAGTGTCTAAAGACTCATTCTGTATTCCCTACTCTGCTCTGGTAGGTGAAAAAGAGACCATGCATATCAATGTAGTGCGTGATAACGAAGTTGTCGCGACACCCGTGGAACTGAAATCCTTGGATGCCTACCAAGCCTGTATTTCTGGAAATGTAAAAGGTGACGACTATGTCGTCGTAAGCGGCTCTTTCTATCTAAAAGATGGCGATGTTGCAGACAAACTTGTACTTAGAGATCTATAGGACATAGACCATGATTAAACTCGCCGAATTCGCCATTCGTCAAAGAACGTTTCTGCTATTTTTTATTACGCTGAGTGTCATCGCTGGCATCTATTCCTATTTTGACCTCGGTAAACTAGAAGACCCAAGCTTTACCGTAAAAACGGCCGTTGTCGTTACCCTGTATCCAGGAGCGTCAGCTGAGCAAGTTGAGAAACAAGTGACCGATACAGTCGAAACCAAACTGCAAGAAATGGGAGAACTGAATCGGTTACGTTCACTGTCTCGCCCAGGTATGTCCATGGTGTTTGTTGACCTTAAAGAAAGTCTCAACTCCAAACACTTACCGCAGCAATGGGACATACTTCGCAGCAAGGTTCAGGATGTCAAACTGCAGCTCCCAGCCACCGCTCAAATCAGCATAGTGCAAGATGAGTTTTCCGAGGTCTACGGCATGTTGTTTGCCATTCATAGTGACGATGCTAAACCAGAAGAACTGCGCCGATACTCGGAAGAACTACAACGCCGCTTAAAAGCGGTTGAAGGTATTAAAAAGATTGAGTTACACGGCGTACAGCCACGTGTGGTCTATATTGACCTTCCTGATGAACGCCTTGCACAATATGGCTTATCGGTTGCTCAAGTCTGGAATCAACTCAATAGTACTAATACCACCTTCGAAGCGGGTAGATTCGATGCGGGCTCAGAACGAATTCGCGTCCACCAAGGCAGTGAATTTCAATCTCTCGCTGATATTCGCAATCTCATGATTAAAGGTGGAGTGAGTGAATTTGGTACCGGGCTTATTCGACTTGGTGATGTTGCCGATGTCACCATGGGCTATCAAACACCAGCACTGATGGAAAACCGCTACAACGGACAAGCCTCGGTCACATTAGCTGTCAGTCCGGTTCCCGGTATCAACGTGGTGTCGCTGGGCGATACCATTCAAGAGATAATCAATGACTACCAAGCCAGCCTACCGCTTGGCGTTAATATTTCAACAATAGCGTTTCAACCTGACGAGGTACAAAAGGCCATCGACAACTTTGTCGGTAACCTTCTAGAAAGCGTTGCCATCGTATTTATCGTGCTATTGATTTTCATGGGCTTTAAGAGTGCAACCATTGTTGGGGGAGCCTGCTTCTGACGATTCTGTTGACGCTTATCTATATGAACATCAATGATATAGATTTACACCGAGTGTCGTTAGGTACCTTTATCTTGGCGCTTGGGATGTTGGTCGATAACGCTATTGTTATCACTGATATGATGATTGCGAAGCTCAATAAAGGCGTTGAACGAACTCAAGCCGCTTTGGATTCGGTTAAGGAAACTGGCGTTCCATTATTAGGTGCGACCATCATCGCCATCATGGGAGCAAGTCCAGTCTTGTTCTCAAAAACAGACGCCGCTGAGTTCGCAGGCTCTGTGTTTTACATCATCGCTTCTTCTCTATTGCTGTCTTGGCTTGTCGCAATGACATTCACAACACTCATGTGCTGGCTGTTCATCAAACCGAATTCAGAAAGCAGCGACGATAAGATGGCTAGCTACAAACAGTGCGTACACTGGACGGTCGATAATCCAAAGAAAGCGCTCGCAGCACTGATTCCTTTAATAGTGGTCACTGCAGTAGCCGTTCCTTATATCGCTATTAACTTTATCCCACAATCCGATCGCCCCGTTGTGTTCTTCGACTACTGGCTACCAAATGGCGCTAAGGTAGAACAGACCTCAGTGGACATGAAAAAAATGGAAGCTTGGCTGCTACAACAGCCAGAAGTAAAAAGCATTGCTACAGCGATTGGCGGCAGCGTTCCCCGATTTTCTGTGACGGTTGAGCCGGAACCATTTGATCCAGCTTACGGTCAAATCCTGATCAATACCAAAGACTACCCATCGATATCTGCACTCGTTGCACGAGGTGACGCTTGGGTAAAAGAACAGTTTCCAAATGCAGAGCCGCGATTCCGTGCTTTGAAGCTTGCTACCGCAGATAAATACGCCGTCGAAGCTCGCTTCTCGGGTCCAGATGAAACCGTGCTACACCAACTTGCCAATCAAGCGAAAGCCATTATGGCCGAGCACCCTGATGCGAAGTACGTACGAGACGATTGGCGCCAGCAAAGCAAAGTGCTGACTCCCATTATTAACCAAGACAAAGCACGCCGCGCAGGCATCAATCGCACCGATATTGCCTTTGCGATGAAGCGAGCCTCAGATGGCATGCCACTCGGCCAAATGAACCTCAACGATGAGTTAATTACCATTCAACTTCGAGGCTCAGAGCAAACCATGGCATCACTAGAAACGTTGCCTGTTAAATCCATTATTGGTTTGCACAGCGTTCCATTGGGGCAAGTTGTGGATGGCTTCGAGTTAAAGAGTGAAGAGAGCATGATCTGGCGCCGTGACCGAGTGAAAACCATCACCGCTCAAGCAGGTGTTGAACGTACCAGCACTCCCGCAACAGTTCGAAACGCCATTAAAGATCAGATCGAAGCAATCGAACTTCCGCCAGGCTACACCATGGAATGGGGTGGCGAGTATTACGACGAATACAAAGCTGTATCAGACATTCTGAAGCAACTGCCAAAAGCACTACTAATAATGGTGATTATTCTTGTTGCTATGTTCAACGGTTTCAAACAGCCAGTGATCATTCTTTCCACGATTCCACTCGCAGCAACAGGCGCAACTTTTGCCCTACTTGCCTTTGATAAACCTTTTGGTTTCATGGCACTGATTGGCGCAGTGACCCTCATGGGGATGATCATCAAAAACGGCATCGTGCTCATGGATCAAATTGAGCTAGAAAGACAAAACGGCTTAGGACTTTCTGAAGCAATAAAATCAGCGACAATCAATCGCACGATGGCTATCTCTATGGGTGCCTTAACCACCGCGTTAGGGATGATTCCATTACTCAGTGATCTATTGTTTGACCAGATGGCAGCCACCATTATTGGCGGACTGGCCGCGGCTACGGTGTTGTCACTCTTTGTTATGCCAGCATGGTATCGATTGGCCTATAAAGAGTCACCACTACCAGAGGCCTCATCAACACAAGACATACTCATCACTTCAGAACAAAAGGCATAACACATGAAAACGCATCAATCACGTAAATGCCTAATGAAGGCGTTAAAACTGGCTCCTTTAACCCTTGCAGTTGCTTTGTCGGGATGTGCTGTTGGCCCTGATTATACAGAGCCAACAATCGCGCTATCGAGCGCCTACCTTCACGGAACTAACGAGCAGCAAGCGAAAACCGATTACTGGTGGACAAGTTTTAACGACACTTCACTAAATCAAATGGTCGAAGATGTACAACGTCAAAACATTCCACTCCAAATGGCAGCTGAGCGGATCAAAATGGCCAACAGCTATCAATCGATAGTGAGCTCATTTAAAGTCCCTACAGTCAGTCTTGGCGCAGGCTATTTTAACTATCAGTTAAGTAAAAATGACTCACTGCTAGGTTCAGCGTTAAACCCAATTGGCGCGTCAATGCCGACAGGAACGCCGCTAGATTCAGTGACCCTTTTGGATAACCAACACGACGGTATCTTCGCTGGCGCAAGTATTGGGTGGGAGATGGATTTATTTGGGCGCATCGATAGACAGTCGAATGCGGCTAAAATCCGCGTTGAACAAGCAGAAATCTATCGCAGCGGACTCAATACATTGATCACCGCAGATTTGGTACACAACTACCTGCAATATCGTGGGGCTCAAGAAAGAATGGCCTTGATCGAAGAAAACTTGGCCGACCAAAACAAGACATTAGACTTGGTCAAAAAGCTGGTGAAAAGCGGCTACGGCTCTGAGCTCGATTTAGCGCAGGCACAAACCATGCTGGCTGCAACAGAATCGGTGATCCCACAGTTGGAGATCGCTCAGCAGGTTCATAAGCAAAGACTAGCGACTTTACTTGGAGAGCCCCTTACACTAGTCGATATTCGTCTTGCGAACCGTGCAAGTCTGCCGAGCTTAGAAGGCGTCATTCCTATAGGACTGCCTTCCGATCTGCTAAAACGCCGTCCAGATATACGCATGGCTGAACGTGAAATGGCCGCACTAAATGAAGAAGTCGCAGCAAGCATCTCCAATCGTTATCCCAAGTTTTTCTTAACTGGAACTCCGGGCGTATCAGCAAGCAGCTTTGATGATTTGTTTGACTCTGACTCTTTCGGATGGGCGGGTGCAGTCGGCGTGAGCTGGAATGTATTTGATGGAGGAAGGGGCGAAGCGTTGGTTGAGTTAAACGAAGCGCGCTTTGACGCCGCGGTGCTTGGTTACCAGCACTCGGTAAACTCGGCTATCACTGAGGTTGATTCGATGTTGTTTGCCTATGGGCGAAGCCAGCAAAATGAGCAACGTATTCAAAAAGCACTGACCGCCTCCGAAAACGCGCTCAGCAAGGCTCAATCGCTATACAAAGCGGGTCTTATCAACCATCTTGCACTTATTGATGCACAGCGCCAGCAGCGTCTAATGGAAGACAGATTAGTGGCAGCTAGGTTGCAGACTGCACAAGTGACGGTTGGCGTTTTCAAGGCCTTGGGTGGGGACTGGCAAGTTTCGGACACGAAAACCAACAATAGTTGAGATAAAAACCTATCAAAAAGCCCGCAAGATGCGGGCTTTTCAATGATTACAAAAGATTCATTAACTCGGACGGCTCATCTTCACACGCTGCTTAACTCGGTCAATGCGCTCTTTATTGATGCGTTCTTTTAACTGTAGCTTAATGTCTGCCACTGGAACAGCTTTCCATTCGCCTTCATGATAGACAACGATATAAGATGCACGGCTAATTTCCTCTCGCACTACCCACTTACCATCATCGATACGTTTCACGTCACCAAGAACATTGCCACCGGTGTCACGAACAGTCCAGGTACCGTTCTCGTTTTTGCTACCCGTCAATGTGTGATCTGAGTGTAGTGAAGAGACGGTAATGACATCGTCTTGAACCAAGATTTCACCGATACGAACACCATTGTAGGTAATGGAGTACAAGGTCTCAGCCTCAGTTTCACGCTCTTTTACTGTAGAAATCTTGGCATTTGGGTTAACCGGCGTTTCATATTCCGGCAAGTGTACAGGGACATCTTGGTCTAAATCTGGAATATAAACATAACCGAAGTCAGGTCCTAAACCTGGCTCTGTTGGCTCAGAGTCCTCTGGTGCACTATTACCATAGCCTGGATCCACATTTTCAAAACCTAGGTCGCCATCAAATTCTGGCAGCGGTTCTGTCGGCGATGAGCTTCCACCACTTGATGAGCAGCCTGCAAGTAAAGCGACAGCAAGTGCAGAGCAAAGTAGTTTAGATTTTTGAATCGAGGTTAATTTCATGATGTTTTGCCTTCATGTTTTAAGATGAGTAAATCTTAAATGCCTCGACTTATTCAAACTATAGGGCAAAAAGTATTTCTGATATTCACAACCTAAATATCAAACATATAAAGTCTTAGAAGAATAGTCAGTTTGAGTCATTAGGAGTGGCAACGTGCTGGGCATCATTGTGCAGCAGGCATGAGATTGTGAGACAGTGCAGAAAAGTCATAACGTGCAGATACAAAAAAGCCCGCTTTAAAAGCGGGCTTTTTCGAAAATTTGGTGGGTCCGGGCGAACTCGAATCGCCGACCCCTACCATGTCAAGGTAGTACTCTAACCAACTGAGCTACGGACCCAAATTTTTGTTCCATTCTGAATGAAGATTCAGAGAAGGATGGTGGGTCCGGGCGAACTCGAATCGCCGACCCCTACCATGTCAAGGTAGTACTCTAACCAACTGAGCTACGGACCCATCTCTCTGGAACGAGAAGGATATTAACCAGACTACCCTAGCTGTGCAAGCACATTTTTGTGTTTTTGATACCGTTTGGTCTAATCGCCATCAAATCGACTCTTTTTTATGCTTTATAGCTGAAAAAATGTGAAGGCTATCAGCTCTTTGGCAAATGATTACAATCAACAAACTGACAAACTATGCCGATTGTTCGTCGTCAAACACCACATTATAGTTCTCTGTGTACTGGCACAGCGGTTGGCGGCTACATGTGAAAAAGCGTCGACCTTTGAACTCACCTTGCATGGCTGTTTTAATGGTCATTGGGCTGCCACAACGCTTACAAAAACGAACTTCTTTGTCTGGTTCTATCAAATCAATATGGGCGGCAAGTAAACGGCGAATTTTACCCACTTGATAGCTAAGCTTTACCGAAGCACCAATCAGCGGAATGTTCGCCGATTTACACACTTGCATGATAAGTCGCTGACGCTCAATTTTGCCTTTGTGCAGCTTCTGACCATTATCATATTCAATGATCACGCGTGGCTGCATCGTTCTCGGGTCACAAACGACGAAATCAAAATAGCTTTTCGCGATCACGTTATTTGCGATAAACCACTGCTTCTTGCTTTTCATTTGCTGCGGTGTAACCACGTTTGCCATACTAACTTTGGTCAGTATCACCCCATGCTCACCCACGCTTCTTTTAAGGCATTATAAAAAGCCGTTTGTGCTGAAGATAAAATGGGGCCTTTCACTTTGTACTGATACGACTTGGTATCTTCCTGTTTTACAAAGTATTTAAGCGCAGCCATGGAAAAACCCACCAGCAAAGCAAAGACGATAAAAATCTCAAACATGTTTTTAGCAATACCCAATGGCTGATTAGACGATACTTGCTCAGATTAAGCGCAATACCTAATAGATGCAATCTTTGTAGTCTAGCCGACACAAAATGGCGTATATTCAATAAGTAACCAATCTATTAGAGGTTTTAGGATGAAACTGATACGTCAATGTTTGCTGATCTCCATCAGCGTGTTACTCCTTGGCTGTACCGGCATGCCAGAGAGTGTTAAACCCGTCTCCGACTTTGAATTGAACCGTTACCTCGGCAAATGGTATGAAGTCGCAAGACTGGATCACAGTTTTGAGCGCGGATTAGATAATGTATCTGCCACATACTCGCTTAATGAAGACGGCAGTGTGAAAGTGCTCAATCGAGGCTGGGATACAGAGGATTTAGAGTGGTCTGCGGCGGAAGGTAAAGCTAAGTTTGTTGAATCTGAAGACATTGCTCATCTGAAAGTATCCTTCTTTGGACCTTTCTATGGAAGTTATGTTGTTTATTATCTAGAGCCTGACTATTCGGTCGCGTTGGTTAGCGGCTACAACTCTGATTATTTTTGGATCCTTTCTCGAACACCAACGATTGAATCCAGTCAGCTTGAGAAATATGTAGAGCGCGCAAACGTGGCCGGGTTTGATACTGAGAACTTAATCTTCCCAAAGCACGACAAAGCTCAAGCGAACTAACGCTTGCTCGCTAGCCCCTAGCGAGCAAAGATTTGACCAAGCTTTTAAGTTTAATCTTCGTCACGCGCCAATGAGTCACCGGTCTTCTTGGCGCTGTTTCGAGAATATGTTGCTTAGCCTTTTCATCAAACGAGACTGGACCACGGTGAGCAAGTAACACCTGCTCCGCATTAAGGTTGTAAATTTTATCGATCGAGTTTCGATATTGGTTGGGATGAAATACAGGAAAAGGCGCAATTAAACGCTGCTTCACCTCCACCATAAGATCCGCCACATAAACCGTCGACTGCTTGGCGTTGTATACTGAAATATCACGATCTGTGTGCCCTGCGTCGTCAGCACCTGCCAATCGTCAAAATACGGCAAGGTGTCACCATCACCCACGGCGTGGTCGATTTTGAGTTTACGCCGATACCATAAGTTGCGCTTGGGCTTACCCATTCGATTCGCCATATACCAGGCCAAAATCAAATCGGTCAGGTGCATAGCCACACCATCAATCCCTGCATACCATGATCTTTGCTGCTCAGCGGAGACGATGTCCGCTCCAGTCAACGCTTTCAACCTATGGGCCGCTCCGGCGTGATCCGGGTGCATGTGCGTGACAACTATCGCCTTGAGATCGGAAACAGGACGATTCAGTTCGTCCCGAATATAGCGTAAAATCGTGCCGACATCGGCTCGGCTTGCGCCGTCCAGTAACAGCAGTTTATCTGGATACTCAGCGAGATAGATCTGTTGGATATAACCTGAAATCTGATGGATTTTCATAAGCCTTGCTAACTGGTCAGACAACCTTGATGCAAGATAACCTGATATTAACAATATTGCAACAAGCCCTATTATATATAGCGATAGACATCGCTTTCTGAGGTTCATTTATGAGTGTCATTTATGTTGGTCATAGAGGTGTAGCAGGGACTCACCCAGAGAACACCATGGTCAGTATTCAACAGGCGCACGCGCTAGGATTGCAATGGATTGAAGTGGATATTCAACCAACCAAAGACGATGTTTTAGTGGTCTGTCACGACCATACAGTGAACCGCTGTAGTAACGGAAAGGGGCGCATTGACGAGCAAACGCTAGAACAGCTCAGTAAGCTTGATTTTGGCGCTTGGAAGTCAGAAGCATTCGAGCAAGAACGCATCATGACACTGGTACAGTTGCTCGATTTTTGTCACCAGCACAATATGTGCATCAACCTTGAGGTGAAGATCGATAGTCACGACGCCAACCATGTTGTCTCTTTGCTCAAATCGGTACTGGATACCCATCCTATGGATAGAGAATGCCTTATTATCTCCAGCTTCAGCGCTGAAGTGATGCAAGCACTGTTCGAAGCAAAATTGGGGACACGTCTGGGGGTTCTCGCCAAGCGTTTAAACCGCAAAGCGATTGCCAGCATTCAAAACGTCAACGCATTCAGTTGCCATTTAGACTACAAATGGCTAACCGCTAATCACATTAATATGCTGCGTGAACTCGAAGTCGAAATCTGGTGTTACACCGTAAACAACCCTAAATCGTTCAAACACATAGATAGAGTAGACGCCATCTTTACTGACTATCCAACGCGCTTTGTTTAATCGAGATCATCCGGGGGCTTAACTTACCGCTCTCTCGGTCGACCTACGACTTCGGGTTTAGCGACGCTACCATAAAGTCGATAAAGACGCGTCTACGGGCCGGCATGAATTTCGACTGAGGAAACTGCAACGTGATCTCACCTTGATAGCGTGAGATCACTCGCCATTCTGGAAGCACTTGAATGACTTCACCGTTTTGAATCGCCTCTTCAACCACAAACTCTGGGAATATGCCTATTCCCAACCCTTGCTTAACTGCATTAAGGCGAATTTCTGAATGGTTGACCGAGTATGGTCCTTCTACCTCGACTTTGACATCTTCTCCCCCTTTTGAAAAACGCCAAACATTGTCATTTGGCTGCTCATTGAGGTAAAGGCAATCATGTTGCGTTAAGTTGTCAGGATGAAAAGGAATACCATGTGATTGCAAATAGCGTCGACTAGCGCAGAGCACTGCATTAGTATGCCCTAGCGACTTCGCAACCAGGTTTTCCCTCGGGAAGTGAGTCAGCTCAAACACAAAGTCAAGGTTATGCCCAAACGGGTCAACAAACTCATCACTGACCATCAAACGGAGTTTCGCTTTTGGATATTTGGCCAAAAATTCAAGCATCAGTGGTTGTAAGATACGGCGGCTAAACGCTTTAGGCGCTGCAATGCGCAGCTCGCCTGTCACCTCGCCCAACTCTTGGCTGGTCACATGGACAATATCGTCAGCAGAATCAATGATCTTCTGACTGAACTCGTAAACCACTTTGCCCATTTCCGTTGTCACTTGCTTTCTCGTCGTGCGCTCCAGCAAATCTGCATTCAAAGCGGCCTCTAGACGACTGATCTGACGGCTAACACCTGATGGGGTTACTCCCAATCTTTGCGACGCTGCTGTAAAGCTACCTGAATCAACAACCGTGACAAACGCCACGATGTCTGGCAGTAGTGCCATGAGCTTATTTGTGTCCATTAGTCACAAGTCCTATGAAGTTTGGAAGTATTATCACGCTTATATTCATAAGCTAGCATAGTAGAACATATACTTGCATTGAACTTTATTACAACGACGCATATGGAAACAAATTTCGCTAACAAGATCTCATTTCATTGGGCAATCATAGGGTTACTCGTAGTCTCGATTGTTTGGGGCACGAGCTACGGTGTTTCCAAGCAGATACTAAATCAACTCTCCGTAGTTGAACTGCTTTTGGTTCGCTTTGCCATTAGCTGCGCCGTCCTGATGAGCGTTATCTATTTCAAACAACAAATCAGAGTGTTCACTTCTCAGTGGCACCGCTACCTACAAGTCGGAATCTCAACAGGGCTTATCTTAAGCTGCATTTTCTTAACCGAAACGTGGGCTGTTAAATTGGCTCAAGCAGGGCAAGTTGCGGTACTGATTAGTCTTTGCGTGCTGTTTACACCATTACTCGAAACGGCTTGGCTCAAAGTTAAACTTCCCAAGGGAATCATGCTGTTTTGCAGCATAGGTTTTGCTGGCATGGTGATGATCGCAAGCCCTAGTGAGCTGAGCTTAGATCTTGGTGTTGGTTTAGTGATCATCGCAGCCCTGCTTCGAGCGGTTATGGTGGTTACATGCCGAAAAGCGTTTACTAAAACACCATTACAAATAGAAATTATCACCTTAATCCAATTGTCGGTGGTAACGCTCATCAGTTTCTGTCTCGTTCTATTGGATTCTGATAGACCCGCACTGATAAGCACTCTGCAAACGCTCAATAGCCACGACTGGGGAAGTCTTCTCTACTTGGCGCTGTGCTGCACATTGCTGGCATTCTTCGTGCAAAATTACGCCGTCAAACACTTGCCCGCCAGTCAGGCATCGCTGCTTATGGGAACTGAGCCCATGTTTGGATTGCTGTTTGCTAGCGTGTTCCTAAGTGAAACCATGTCAATATTGCAGTGGCTTGGATGTTTCATTGTCATAACCACTACCATTGCAGCTTGTTACAAATTTTCAGAACAAAAATAGCGAGAAAGACAGTCAGATTAACTACAAGGCGACACTTTTATTGATTTAACTCAGGTCTTGAGGTGTTCGGTAACGTGTAAAGTGGTCTTCCCTGTTTCATAACGTGAAGTGACCCCATGACTCAAGTAAATACAGAGCGCCTCGTAAACCATTTTTGTGAACTAGTAAAAATCGACAGTGAATCGGGCAACGAAAAAGCCGTCGCTGAAGCGATCGCAGAACAACTTGGTGAGCTAGGCTTTGTGGTAAGCAAATTGCCAGTACCAGAGCAATACACCAACGGCTTTAACGTCTACGGGTGTTTAGAGGGCAAACAAGAAGGCAGCATCGTCTTCAGTGCTCACATGGACACAGTAACACCAGGCATCGGTATCGAGCCTATTATCGAAGATGGCATCATCCGCTCAAAAGGCGACACTATCCTTGGTGGTGACGACAAGTCAGGTATCGCAGCAGTGATGGAAGCCGTTCGTTGCTTACAAGAGCAAAACCACGAACACAAAACGATTGAAGTTGCATTCACAGTTCATGAAGAAGGTGGTCTATTTGGATCTGAGTATTTCGATATGTCTTACATTCAATCGAAAAACGCAATCGTATTAGACACCGGCGGTCCTATCGGCACTATCGTTACTGGTGCACCTGGTCAGCAAAAAATCGTTGCTAAGATCAAAGGCCGTCCAGCTCACGCAGGTCTTGCCCCTGAAGAAGGCATCAGTGCCGCTATGGTTGCAGCAGACGCTATCGCCAACATGAAGCTGCTGCGCATTGACGAGCAAACCACAGCAAACATCGGCTCAGTTAACGGCGGTCAGGCAACAAACATTGTTATGCCTGAGCTAACAGTCGTTGCTGAAGCGCGTTCTCTAGATAGCGACAAGCTTACCGCACAAGTTAACCACATGGTTGAAACTTTCCAAGCATCTGCTGAGAAGTTTGGTGCAGAGGTTGAGATTGAGTCAACTCGCGCTTACGACGCATTTGTTATTGCTGAAGATGATGCGCACGTTCTGAAGATCAAAGAGGTATTTGCGTCAAACGGCGTTGAAGCAAACACTAAGCACACTGGTGGTGGCAGCGATGCGAACAACTTCAACGAGAAAGGCTTAACCACTGTGAACCTATCTACCGGTATGTCTAAAGTACACACCACAGAAGAGTTTATCGCTGTTGATGACATGGTGAAAATCACTGACTTTGTGATTAGCTACGTAACCGCGTAATCACACAGTAAAAATAGAAGCCGCCTCTGCTCTCAGCGAGGCGGCTTTTTTATGATCACAGATCTTCAAACTCATCAATCGCCGCACGAGCCTCTGCCAGCGTGCACCCAGATTGATACATCAAATCAGCGACCGTGATCTCCGGCTCCCTCTCTAGGACTTCTTGAATGGGTGACTTGTAGCCATCAAGGACTTTATCTATCGCAACAGAAATCCAGCCGACATTGGCCTCGATAGAAAACTTTGCTAATGCAGAAGGCTCTCCGCTCAGCGTCCAGTTGCGAGAGCGCCTAATACGCTTCAACGTACAACCATACTTCACTGCACAGGCCATGACGATAGCTTTATCTTCCACGCGGTGAACGAAGCTATTTAGCCTTACCGACACTAAAAACCGCGACGTTTCCAAAACTGACCTTCATCTCTTGCTGTGACTTTAAAGGTTTTTTCTGCAATGGTTTTGCCTTGCATCTCAATCACCATGCGCCAATCACCCAAGTTACTTTCAAGGCCGTTGATGGGATCGAGTAATTGAATGGTATCGCCAAGGTAGAAGTCCCAGTCATTGCTACCGACATGTTCTTCGCCATCAAATGGCGCCAACACCTGCCCTTTTTACTCAGTACGCCAGGGTGATAGATACAATATCGAACCTTCTCCCCTTTGGCCTTTTTGATGTTAACAATAAAACCAAATTCAATATGCTCATCCGCAGGCACGATAGTTGTGAATTCTTGAATCTTAGGGAGATCTTTGGAGCCTGAATCCCAGGTGGAGTAAATGCCATAAGAGGTCATTTCTACGACAGGTGAACGTTTCGCCATGGTGAGTTTTCTTTTATTTTTCTGTGCTAATGGTTGAGGTTAATCTTGCCAGCGTTTTTGCATAGACGCTATGACATCATCACTGACACCGTGAACATTTGGGTAACGGCCTTGGCAAACAATGATCTCAAGCTCAGCTTGATAGCGCTTAGCGAGTGTTTTGTAGATCTTCATTTCCCACAAGCGCACAAACGTGTTGGCAACCACCACATCTTGGTTGGCAGCAAGCGCCGATTCCACTTGCTTTTGACACCAAGCATGAGCATCGGCGATTTTACTCGCATCATAACAATACTTGCCATCGGCATTCACAAAATACATATCGGCCTCGTAGTGAGCCGCGTTGAACGTCTTGGCTAACGTACTTTTCCCAGAACCAGGTAAGCCACGAATGAGCGTTAGTTTCAAACTCGTTTCCGCTATCAGTTTATGCAAAGGCATCATTGTACCTTGTCTTGACACCATTGGTAGCGCGCGGCAGTCGGACGTAAGCTAAAATTAATTATCGACAAGAAATAACGTTTGCGTTAGTTTAGATGTATAGACGTCCAGAAGACCAAAACAGAGCTTAGGGAGAAAGCTGTGCCAATTAAGATCCCCGATCAACTGCCTGCATCCAACGTATTACAACAAGAGAACATCTTTGTAATGTCGGAAACGCGTGCGGCGACCCAAGAAATCCGTCCGCTTAAAGTGTTGATCCTCAATTTGATGCCAAAGAAAATTGAAACTGAAACTCAGTTTTTAAGGCTACTCTCCAATAGTCCACTGCAAGTTGATGTAGAGCTGTTGCGCATTGATGACCGCCCAAGTAAAAATACACCAACGGAACACTTAGATACCTTCTATCGCCAGTTTGAAACCATCAAGAATCGAAATTTCGATGGTCTCATCATCACCGGTGCACCACTCGGTTTGGTTCAGTTTGAAGATGTGATTTATTGGGAGCACCTTCAGACCATCATGAACTGGGCAAGTAAACACGTCACCTCTACACTCTATGTGTGCTGGGCTGCCCAAGCTGGCCTTAAGCTACTTTACGATCTGCCAAAACGTACTCGTAAAGAAAAACTCTCTGGTGTTTACCACCACGAGATTCACGAGCCGTATCACCCTATCTTACGTGGCTTTGATGACACTTTCCTAGCGCCGCATTCTCGATATGCTGATTTCTCTCCGGAATATTTAGAGTCTCATACTGATCTGGATATTTTGGCCACATCAGATGTCGCTGGCGTCTACCTTGCCGCGACCAAAGATAAACGCAATGTGTTTGTTACGGGTCATCCAGAGTATGACTCTAACACGCTACATAACGAGTATGTACGTGATCTTGGTGAGGGAATGGAGCCCGCTATCCCAATCAACTACTATCCAAACAACAACCCTGATAACAAGCCCGTTGCAAGCTGGCGCAGTCATGGACACCTATTATTTGCCAACTGGTTGAACTACTGCGTTTACCAACAAACGCCGTACGACCTGGAACACTTCAGTGAAGATGCTTTCACCAAAGACGAATAACGGGCCAATTTGTGCTCCTACTATGGGAGGCACGTTACTTCGCTAAAAGCGCCACTTTTTTCAAAAAGCTATCACGCAAGTGCTCTTGGTCATATTCAAGATGATACGTGTTGTGGAAACCCACTTTAAGTTCTACACCATTGCCCCGCATATAAACGTTGTACCCGTCGTAATCGGAGTATGCTTCAACGCCTTCGTAGATTTTGCCAAATTCGGTGTCTGTACCGTTCTCCATCACCGCGTCATACGCTCGAAGAATTTTGTTGGGATCAAGTTCGTTTCTCATCGCTATCTCCTTCAAACAAAAAAAGCCACACTTTAAGTGTGGCTTAGTAGTGCGTATTGCGCCAGTTTAGCGGCTCTTCATCTGAACCTTGTGTACTACTGATCGCGCAGTTCGCGCCTTAAGATCTTGCCTACATTTGTTTTTGGCAGCTCATCCCTGAATTCAATAAACGTGGGGATTTTATAACCGGTCAAATGTTTACGGCAGTGCTGCTTAATTTCATCCGCTGTGACATTGCCGTTAGCAACGACAAACAGTTTCACACGCTCACCGGCGACATCATCTGGGATACCCACCGCCGCCGCCTCGGTCACTTTCGGATGCAAGGTTGCCACTTCTTCTACTTCGGTTGGGAACACATTGAAACCAGACACTAAAATCATGTCCTTTTTACGGTCTTCAATGTAGAAAATACCTTCCTCATCCATTCGACCAATATCACCGGAATAGAGCCAACCGTCTTCTGCAAGAATCGCTTGGGTTTCAGCATCTTGCTTCCAGTAACCTTTCATCACTTGAGGGCCACGAATTTGGATTTCACCCACTTGATTAACTCCAAGCGCCTGACCCTGCTCATCGACAATACGTAGTTCCGTACTTGGCAACGGTACGCCAACGGCCGCTACGTAGGTTTGTTGGGTATGTACACCGCCCGCGACAACAGGTGAACATTCCGTCAGACCATAGCCCTCGATGATTGGCATCCCAGTGATTTTTTGCCATTCATCGGCAACATGCTTTTGAGTCGCCATGCCACCAGCAATCGTAAATTCAGCGTTTGAAAAATCGAGCGTTTTAAACTTCTCATGTTTATTCAGCGCTGCAAGCAAGGTATTCAAACCAAAGATCATAGTAAACGGATACTTACTCAAATCATTGACGAAGCTATTTAAGTCACGAGGGTTAGTAATCAATAGATTGCTTGCGCCCATGTACATCATCAGCATCATACTGACCGAGTTGGCAAAAATATGGTAAAGCGGTAATGGTGTCACTGCGCGCTCTTGGTCTTTTGCGGTGCGCGGTCCAAAATGCCCAAATACCTGAAGCACATTGGCGATGATGTTGCGGTGTGTCAGCATCGCGCCTTTAGCAAGCCCAGTTGTCCCACCTGTATATTGCAAGTATGCCAAATCATCACAGGTTAATTCTGGCTCAACAAAAGTCATTTGCTTGCCATCGGTCAGTGCACGACGAAGTGAGATGGCACCTGGTAAGTTGTATTTAGGCACCATTTTTTTTACATACTTAACGACAAAGTTCACCAGGGTACGCTTATGTGGCGCAAGTGCATCACCGATACTGGTTAAAATCACGTGCTTGATGCTGGTCTTTTCAATCACTTGCTGCAAGCTATTACCAAAGTTGGTTACGGCAACAATGATGGTGGCGCCTGAATCACGAAGCTGATGCTCAAGCTCACGCGGCGTATACAGCGGGTTGACGTTCACCACCACAAGACCCGCTTTTAGCGCACCTAAGATAGCAATAGGATATTGCAGAAGGTTTGGCATCATCAGTGCAATGCGATCGCCTTTTTTAGCGTGAAGTTCCGTTTGTAAATAGGCCGCAAACGCATCGCTCTTTTCGTTCAATTCACGATACGTCAAAGAATGCCCCATGTTCACAAATGCAGTGTTATCGGCAAACTTCTCAAAAGGCGCTTTAAACATCTCATTGATGTTGCTGTACTGGTCAACATCAACAAATTCAGGCACATCACTTGGGTAAGTTTTTAGCCAAGGTTTATGTCCGTTGCGGTTCGCATTGCTCATCAAATTCATACCTTCATAGTTAGACCTAGCTACTTTATCTAAGAAGGGGTACGGACTAAAGAATTGAGTGATTATTCTAATTTGATCGCTTGTTTTATAAGCAACCATGTCATTCAGAGATCAGAGTTTGTGTTGTGTGTCGCAGCAACATACCACCATGTCCCCCCCGTTCAACCCAGCTTTTAAAATGATCACGACTATCAATATATGAGCAAAAACAAATGAATCTCATCTTGGCAATGTTATCTATGCTTTTTATTTTGTTCACGTCCGGGTGCGTGACCGTCGGAGAGGAGTCTAAGGTGAGTGCTGCACCCATTGATGCCGCCGAAACGCGAATAGAACTTGGGCTTGCTTACATGAAACGAGAGCAGTATAGCCGTGCCAAACAAGACTTCGAAAAAGCGCTTGAATTCGCTCCCAAGTATTACCGAACCCATCTTTCTATGGCTTATTATTTCGAGGCTGTAGGTCAGTTTCAACAAGCAAACGATACTTATCAAACCGCACTAAAAGTTGCCCCTAGTAACGGCGAGGTGTACCACAACTACGGCACATTTCTGTGCAAGCGCGGTGAATATGATCAAGCAGAAACTATGTTAGTCGCAGCCACGCAGCAGCCAAATTACTATCAAATTGCCGAAAGTTATGAGAACGCAGGCTTGTGTGCCCTTAAAGCAGAGCGACCAACAGAAGCGAGGACGTTTTTTGAGAAATCATTAGAGCACGATCCTTATCGACCCAACGCGACCATACAGCTTGCAGCCATTGAAGTTAACGCAGGTGACTACAACAAAGCGCGCGCACGACTTTTAAAGTTCCATCATAGGTTCGGCTATCAAAAACCGAGCTTAACGGTACTTCGTAATTTGGAGCAGAAGGTGGGAAATATGGCTATGGTTGAAAAATATCAGGCGCTGTTAGATGACTTAAGAAATGATAGTTAACAGGTGTGAGCTTGGCTGCCGAAACAACCTCGTCATCTCCTTGAAAAAGGAGATCTCTCAAAGCCAGTGGCCCGCACAAACTGAGCGAAACACTCGCTGACAAAGATCCTCGTTTTCACGAGGATCACGCTGCTGTTATTGAACTAAAAACATCAAATAAATAGCTACTTACAACAAGTGCCCACTCAAGGTTAGACGTTGCTCGTGACTCATAAATGACCATGCCATAAAGCGGCTTTTCTTCTGTCCTTGAGCCATTTCTTGAATAAGTATATGGGTCGCACCCAGCTTCTCTAGACGTTTTTGCAATGGACGAATATTGTCCTTCTTGGAAAGCAAGGTCGAGAACCAAATCACTTGGTGTGCGAACTTCTTACTCTCGTTTGCCATATTCAGTACAAATGCTTCCTCACCACCTGGACACCAAAGCTCCGCATTTTGGCCGCCAAAATTGAGCCCTTCTCTCTTTTTAGCAGGCTGACGCTTTTCCTGGGATAAATCGCCACGCTGCTGTCTATTTTTCGCTAGATTAGCTTCTTACGATCAGTACCCTTCTGCGCATCTTCCGCAGACTTATGGAACGGAGGATTACAGGTTGTCGCGACAAACACATCACCATGTTGAATCACACCTTCAAAAATGTGCTCACTTTGAGTTTGCTGCCTTAGCTCAATTTTTCTCGCCAGTTTTTCATTGAGTAGGACGTTATTTTTTGCGCTTTCTAGCGAGCCTTCATCGACGTCGCTTCCTACCCAATTCCAGTAGTATTGCGTTGCACCAACAATCGGATAAATACAATTCGCACCAACACCGATATCCAAAGCGGTGACTTTAAGCCGTGCCTTAGCTGGACGATCTTGCATTAAATCGTGTTGCAGCCATTCGTTTAACCGATGAATGTAATCTGCACGTCCTGGGATCGGTGGGCACAGATACCCCTTTGGAATATCCCAGTGGCTTAATCCGTAATACGCTTTTAGCAGCGCTCGATTGAGCACTTTTACTGATTCAGGATTAGAAAACGCAATGCTCATATCACCATGTGGGTTTTTCACGACATGACCAGCCAATCCAGGTTCGGCTTCAATCAGACGTTTGAAGTCATAGCGTCCTTGGTGTTTGTTGTTGGCATGAAGCCGCTCGCTTTACGCTTGTCGACAACCATAGTTGAGGGCTTATCTTGCTTGTGAGGTCGTTGGTTAGATTTATTTTGACGAGTCATTGAGAAGTTCTTTGTAGATCATAAAAAGGCGCGCATCGAACTCAAGCTGATGGTAGTCGGGTTCCATATGACAACATAGTTGATAAAATGCTTTGTCGTGGTTCTTTTCTTTGATGTGGGCGAGTTCATGAACCACCAGCATACGCAGCAAAGGCTCTGGTGCATCTTTGAACACGGACGCTATGCGGATCTCGTTCTTTGCCTTGAGTTTTCCACCATGTGCGCGAGAGATATAGGTGTGCAAACCAAGCGCATTATTGATGAGATGGATCTTATTGTCCCAAATGACTTTCGAGATAGGCGGCGTTTTTTTCATATAACGCTGCTTAATGTCCATAGTGTAATCGAAGAGCGCTTTTTCGCTCTTAATTTGATGACGTTCTGGAAAGCGCTTTTCAAACCATTGAATAAAACGCCCCGACGACACCATACCATCGATCTGCTCGACAAGATGTTGAGGGTAGCCTGATATGTACTTGAGATATGGGCTCATAACCATTGCGGTGTTGCTATCAAAGAGCGCGCTATTCTAGCGAGGCATAGAGATGAAATAAAGAATAGAGCGATAATTCGCTTGATTATCGCTCTAATTTTAACTGTCTATTGTTCCCAAAGATCTTTGGTATCAGTAAATAACGACTTGAACCAAAGCACTACCGTATCCCAAACACGCTTGAAGATAGAACCTTGTTCTACACTCGATTTAGCGACTAAAGGTTCCGTGGCGATTTCATCGTTACCAACTTTCCAAGTCACGCTGCCAATAATGTCACCTTGATTGATTGGCGCGATTAGAGGAGCAAATACCTCAACCTCCTTAGAAACACCGCGGCTATTACCTCGAAGATACGTCGCGTAAACATCTTGTTCAAAGCCCAATGGAATCGAAGTACTTGACCCTTTCCATACTTTTGCCGTCACTTCTGTCGCATCCGATTCTGCGAGTTGATCTGTTTCATAGAAACGGAAGCCGTAGTTCAGCAATTGTCTCGAAGCTTCCACCGGGTCTGTGCACTTGGCGTACCCATCACTACCGAGATCAGTCGCATTTGCCTTGTGTTGCCGAACTGACTAAGCTGTAGCCCGCCTCGGAGGTATAGCCTGTTTTACCGCCATCCACATTGAGTGAGTTGTCCCACAGCAATCTATTTCGGTTGTATTGTTTGATGTCTGCCCATACAAATCGCTTCTCAGAGTAGATCTTATAGACCTCTGGCACATCTTCAATGATGCGTCTCATCAGTATCGCCATATCTTGCGGCGTGGTGTGAATGCCTTGTCCATCCAAACCATGTGCATTAATAAACCGAGAGCTATTCATGCCTAAGTTAATGGCCCACTGATTCATCAGTGCCACAAAGCCATTTTCTGTCCCGGCAATATGCTCCGCTAGCGCAACTGCAGCATCATTACCCGACTGAACAATCAGCCCTCTCATCAAATCGGCAACCGTTACGTCATCACCCGGCTTAATGAACATCTTTGAAGAATCAGGAAACTTAACCGACCAAGCATTTTCACTTACGGCCACTTTGCTATCCCATGTTGTGCGGCCAGATGCTATCTCCATACCGACAACATAGGCCGTCATCAACTTGGTTAAACTCGCTGGAGCGAGTGCAGCATCTTGATTGCCTCCAACAATGATCTCTCCCGACTGATAGTCCATTAGGACATAGCCTTTGGCATTCAATGAAGGTGGGTTTGGTGTGACCAACGCGAAAGCCGTCGCCGATGAGCAAAGCGCTAACGACGCAAGCAAAACAGACATTGGTTTTCTCATCTCACGGACTCCTTATAGTGTGAGTACTTCACCGTCTCTACTAGCTTGAAAGGTCAAGCCTCGCCGCCAAATTGGTGGTTTAAGAATGCAGCAGGACGCGAAGCTAAAAATTGATAACCTCTATCCACAAATTAGAATAAAAACGGCAACTTGGCTTAGTTTTTTTGTAAGAAATTCTGCATATCAGAGATAGAGTGCAATTAAGGGAGAGACACCACTAGTCGGGGCTTGGTTCAGTCGTGATCTATATCGAGAAAGTGACAAGCGGAACCTTCACGCGTTTTAGCGACGTACATCGCTTTGTCCGCAACACTCACTGCACGGACGCAATTGAGTTCTTGGCTATCACAAAGGGTTGCGCCCAAGCTGACATTAATAGGAATAAGTTCAGATTCGCCGACATCAATGGAGTGTGAAGTGACTTGTAGAATGTGGCGAGCAATGCTCAACACATGTTCACGACTGTTAAGTCCGGGCAATACAATCAAAAATTCGTCACCGCCCAAACGGCCGACCAAGTCAGACTGGCGGGTAAAGTCTTGCAACCGCTTGGCGAACTCGGTCAGTATATTGTCGCCCACTACATGTCCATGCTGATCGTTTAAAGATTTAAAGTTATCAATGTCTACGTACATGAAGGCTATTTTCTCGCCTTTATTACGGCACTCACCGGCAAGCTGCTTGAGTTGAGATTCCAACAAGCGCCGATTTGGTAGATTAGTTAGCGGGTCTAGGTTTTGTGCTTCAATCGCTTTAAGCTCTTTCTCTTTTCGCTCTGAAATATCACGCACTACGGCTAAGAAGTACTGTTGTCCATCAAATTCAACCATATTCACGCTGGCTTCAATAGGAATTTCTTTTCCATCCTTTCGTCTGTGTGTCGCCTCAATGCACGCCTCTCCATGAAGCTTCATCCGACGAACATGCTCACTCCAGTCGTCTCTTTGCTAAATCGTGGGTTAATATCAATCACTGATAGCTGAAGCAACTCTTCTTTGCTGTAACCGAGTCTTTTATAAGCAAGCTCATTACAGTTGAGAATATGACCATACTCCATTTCAGCAACATAGATTGCATCTGAGCACTTTTTGACCATGTGGTTTAGAAGTAACTCCGCCGCATGGGATTTCCTCATCGCGGTCATATCAACGATCTGAGACACAAAATGATGCACCCTCCCGGCTTCATTAACATCAGCAGCAATGTTGAGCTGAGCAATAAGGGTGTGGCCTTTTTTGTGGCGATAACGTTTCTCAACCTGTATTGGAGTGAACGGTTCTCGACTCAATTGACTACGAATACGCTGATTAAGCGCTAAATCATCCGGGTGAGTCATCACCACATCGTGAGACATTATTTCATCGCGTGAATAGCCAAGAAATTTGCAAAGCGCAGGGTTGGTATAAAGAAGATGTCCTTTTGGGCAGGTAATTACGGTTGGAATCGGCGTCACGTCGAACAAACGCGATATGGACTCATCGAGTCTCGCAATAGGCTTGTCCATGGGCTCCCTCCTTACCGCACGTGGACTGCAATCATAGTGACCGAATTGCGCTTTCCTTAGACGACAATCGTGCAGCTCCACATCTTTATTCCATTACATATTGCAACAGTTTCAAAATCTTCTCCCGCTTTTCAAAGCCGTTATTAATCAAATACTCAAAATTGAGACAGTCTAAAACAACTGTTCGCTTTAACTCCAAAGGAGAATATTTTCATCAGCGTCGATCGCCTATGATATCGCTCCTATTTCTTCTCGGTTACCCCGTATGAGTCGCAAACCAACCCTAGCAGAAGCGACACAGTTGCTGATTCAACAAGTCAAAAATGAACTGCCTTTGTATGACCAAGACACCTTTTTTTGTGGACCCAACAATACCTGTATTGGGTGCCCTAAGAAGTTACTGGAGTTGGTGGAAACCGATGTCAGTTACTGGGAAAGTGCGTTGGTGCGCGGCATAGCACCAAACTTTGAACAGTTTCGCCGCTTCACTAAACTATGTAGTAGCGTGAGACGCGGTCTGGTGCGCAATGGGATTATTGAAAAATAACGACTCCGACACATCATATAGCGTGCGTTGAAATTTTTTCTCGATAGCTCTGGTCTTGTATTTCTGCTTCATCGTATCTACTTCGGTGGCGCAGAATCTATTGCAGTCTTATTGAACCAATGCAAGGAGCAACAGAGCATGTCAGCACAGATCAAACTTTATTCTGGGGAAAGCCGCTCACCACTTTGCCAAGCCCGTCTTGAGTTCTATCAGCTCAGTATGCTACTCGACGAGCTTTCTTCAGAGACTGAGATACAGGAATGTGACTATGCCCGAGTTGACGTGTATGAAGGTGGACATTTAGTACGCTCATATCGTACCTGTTCAAAAACGCGAGTCGAACGTCTCCTGCATCATTATTGGCAATAGGTTGACCATGCCATCTCAATGTCCCCCACGAAAAGCATCTGAATAAACCCGATTAATTGTTGTTTTCACGGGTTTTTCAACAAACCTTGAAATTTTGTTCATCATGCAACGGTCTCGTTCGTTGACTCTAATTTTGTGATAGCCCTATTGTTCGAGCAAAGGGTATTGATAAACGTGCTCTAACCTTTACTATCATTTACTTACACCTAAATGGATTCATCCATTTTTCGGCAAGGTTAGCCACACACTATAAAGATACGGACACCAACATGAAAAATTCTATGTTCAACACGTCAGTGGTTTCTTCCGCCGCGTTAATCGCTGCAGCGCTGAGCACATCCAGCGCTTTCGCTGAAGAAAAGTCTTGGGAAAACATCGTCAAACAAGCGGAAGGTCAATCCGTTTACTTCCACGCATGGGGAGGTAGTCAAGAAATCAACCGCTACCTTCAGTGGGCAGGTAAAGAGCTAAAAGCTCAATATGGCGTAGACTTCAATCACGTCAAAGTGACCGATATCTCAGAAACGGGGTCACGTCTATTGGCAGAAAAAGCAGCCGGTAAGAGCGACGGTGGCAGCGTCGATATGGTGTGGATTAACGGCGAAAACTTTAAATCGATGAAGGATAACGCCCTGCTATACGGACCATTCGTTACAACGCTACCAAACTGGCAATATGTAGACAAATCTCTACCTGTTGATAGCGATTTTTCTGAGCCAACTGAAGGTTTGGAAGCCCCATGGGGTGTCGGTCAGTTGGTATTTATCCACGACACGCAAAGTCTAAATAACCCGCCGGTCTCCTATTCCGAGATGCTCAACTATGCAAAAGCCTATCCGAACAAACTAAGTTACCCAAAACCACCTGAGTTTCATGGTACCAGTTTCCTAAAATCGCTATTAATCGAGCTCACCGACAACGATCCCTCCTTGGCTAAGCCGGTTTCAGAGGCGGATTTTGACATTGTTACCCAGCCTCTTTGGAACTATCTAGACGAGTTTCATAAAGTCGCTTGGCGCGGCGGAAAACAGTTCCCAGCGGGCACGGCAGAAACCATCCAATTACTTGATGATGGCCAGTTAGACCTTGCGATCACATTTAATCCTAACGCCGTTTTTTCCGCTCAAGCTAGCGGAAATCTGAGCGATACGACAAGTGCTTATGCCATGGAAAGCGGCGCACTATCCAACATCCATTTCCTTGCGATACCTTGGAATGCTAATGCCAAAGAAGGGGCATTGGTGGCGATTAACTTCTTATTGAGTCCAGAAGCACAGTCTCGTAAAGGCGACATCAATATTTGGGGCGATCCATCGGTGCTCAATAAACAATATCTAAAAGGAAGTGCAGCCAAGACTCAACAGTTTAAGTCAGTCGCTGAGCCACATCCGAGCTGGCAAAGCGCGCTCGAGCAAGAATGGCTCAAGCGCTACGGCAGCTAACTGGAGATTGAGCCGTATATTATGCTAAGACTGTTGTACGCCACATTGGTTGTTGTCTGCATTATCCCTACCATTCCAGGGCTACTTGGAGTGGTAGTGGCCTCTCTTGGATACATCCCCCACTAAGTATGACGGAGTTCTCCCTTGAAGGGTTTGAACAAGTCTTCGCTTGGCAGGGCGTCGGAATGTCCATCACGCTTACCATTGGTACCGCACTTGTCAGCAGTTATCTGGCTTGCCTTGTCTGTTTTGCCATCCTTGCCAGCAGTTGGAACGGTCGCTGGTGGAATAAAATTGAGCTGACGTTGTCGCCTCTTTTGGCTCTTCCACATGTCGCCTTTGCTATTGGTTTCGCGTTTCTATTTGCTCCAACAGGATTTGGCGTTAGAGCGTTAGTGGAGCTTTTGGGTATCGAGTCGACAAACAGTATTGAAGAGATGGTCTGGCTGGTTAAAGACCCTTACGGTATAGGACTAACACTCATGTTAGCGATGAAAGAAGTCCCTTTCCTACTGCTAATGAGTATTCCCATTCTACGTCAGCTCAAGGTCAACGAATCTTTAAAGATCGCAACCTCACTCGGCTATTCACATTCCGCAGCTTGGTGGAAAGTCATTCTACCTCAATGGTTCAATAAACTACGTTTCCCCATGCTCGCTGTGATTGCCTACAGCTTATCGGTCGTAGATGTTGCGCTAATTATTGGTCCAACCAATCCACCCACATTTGCGGTTTTGGTTTGGCAGTGGTTTAACGATCCGGACCTTGAGTTACTACCACGCGCGAGCGCCGGGGCAGTCGTGTTGTTTGCGATAGCATCAATATTGATTGGTGTTGCTCGTGGCATTGAGTTTGGAGCAATCAACTTCGCCAATCGTTGGCAATATTCGGGGCGCACCACAATTCGCTTGCCAGGAAAGTCGCTATTCATTGCGCTGATTACCGTTGTCGCCGCGATGCTGCCACTCACGGTGTTGTGGACATTTGCCCAACGCTGGCGCTTTCCTGATCTATTTCCCTCTCGATATACATTACGTTTCTGGGAGTATGAATGGGAAGGAATGACGTCGGTGATGACACAAAGCCTCACTATCGCGCTTATCTCTGCGACCATCGCACTGCTACTTGCCGTCATTGGTCACGAATACCGGATTAAGTATCGCTTTCAAGTGCCAGGCTATATCATTGCTATTCCGATGCTCGTCCCTCAGCTCAGTATTTTGTTTGGGTTACAAGTGGCGACGTTAATGCTTAGTGATGGGCACTATCTATTTTGGGTATGTTGGTCACACGTATTCTTCGCCTTTCCATACGTTTATCTAGCCTTAGATGGGCCATGGCGTGGCTACAACGATAAGTTTACTCAGCTCTCTTTGAGTCTCGGCAAAAGCCCGATACACACTTGGCTACATGTAAAATTACCTCAGCTGCTACCTGCAATGGTTTTTGCTTGGGCTATCGGTATCAGTGTCTCTTTGGCGCAGTATTTACCCACCCTTATTCTCGGTGCTGGCAGAATTGCCACAATCACCACCGAAGCGGTTGCCTTATCCAGTGGCTTTGATAGACGAGTCACTGCCATTTATGCGCTGTTCCAAGCACTATTGCCACTATTATTTTTCACTCTCGCGGTTATTGTTAATCGCTATCACACTCGCTATCGTCGAATTAAAATAAAAGGATTGTTATTGAATGACACTCTCGCTAGAAAACCTCACCATCCGTAAGCGCGATGGCGAGGTGCTGTTTTCTGATTGCCACTTCACCATCAACCCCGGTGAAATACTCACTCTTATGGGACCGAGTGGTTGTGGTAAGTCGACCTTACTCGATGTGATCGCGGGTCATCTAGCGCCCGACTTTACCTACACTGGCCATGTTTATCTTGATGATAAGCGTATCGATACCATTGCTCCCCACAAACGACAAGTTGGCATCCTGTTTCAAGACGACTTATTGTTTCCACATCTAAATGTATGGGAAAACCTTGCTTTCGCTCTACCCAATGAAGTTAAGGGTGAGGCGCGTAAACAACAGGCGCTTGAAGCGCTGGATAAAGTTCGTCTTTCAACTTTGTCCAATCATTATCCCGAACAGCTATCTGGAGGACAGAGAGCACGCATCAGTTTGACTCGTATGCTGCTGGCAAAACCCAAAGTAGCTCTCCTCGACGAACCCTTTAGCAAGCTCGATAAAGAGCTACGAATGCAGTTTCGTGATTGGGTGATGGAACAGCTTGCAAATGCGAATATCCCCACGCTAATGGTGACTCATGATGAAGATGACATCCCTCCGGGTAGCCAAGTACTGACATGGCCATGGGAGAACACACATGCTTGACCGACTGAGTATCAAAGTTATTCGCTGGCCACTGGCTCAATCCGCCAAACTGCTCGACCGTTCAGGGGTGACAGCCAATCAAACCACTTTATTCGGTTTCGTACTGGGTTGCCTAGCTTTCCCCGCCCTTGCCTATGCTCATTACGACCTTGCTTTGGTGTGTATTGTGCTGAATCGTATCTGTGATGGACTGGACGGCGCACTGGCTCGAATACAAGGGATTACCGATGCAGGTGGATTTTTAGATATCAGCTTAGATTTTTTGTTCTATTCATTGATTCCCTTTGGCTTTGTGGTAGCGAACCCGGAACAAAATGCCGTAGCGGGCGCGTTTCTCATTTTTTCTTTTATTGGGACTGGCACCAGCTTTTTGGCTTTTGCCGTCATGGCGGGGAAACGTGGCATTGAGAACCCTGTCTATCAACACAAATCGCTCTATTACATGAGTGGTTTGACCGAAGGCACAGAAACGATTGGTTGTTTCGTGCTACTTTGCCTGCTTCCGCAGTACTTTGCCCCAATAGCGATTGTGTTTGGCATTGCCTGTTGGTTTACCACGTTTACACGTATTTATTCTGGCTTTCATACGTTAAAAGAGTAAGGAACAACATGTCTTCTGACTATTTTGGTACCAGTGCCGCTTATGCGCGCAAAGAGAGTGACTACCGAGAGAAAGCGCTTAAGCTCTACCCTTGGGTATGTGGTAGCTGCGCGCGCGAGTTTGTGTACTCCAATCTACGAGAACTCACGGTTCACCATAAAGATCACGATCATACCAACAATCCCGAAGACGGCAGTAACTGGGAGTTGCTCTGCCTTTACTGTCATGATCACGAGCATTCAAAGTATACCGAGCATGATTTGTACGGTAGCGAGGTGAAACCAGGCGAGGACAATCATCAAGCGGCGACACACAATCCATTCGCCGATCTGGCTAATATGATGAAAAAGAAATAACCACTCATAAAAAAACGTCGGGCTTTCACCTGACGTTTTTTATAATTTTGATTTATTTGGAACGCTTAATCCCACTCTGGCGCAAAGTCTGGATTCGCCAAGCGGTGACCTCTATCAAGGTTAGCAATGGTCGCCATATCTTCATCGGTAAGCATTACATCTACGTAGCCAAGGTTACTCTCGATGTTGGCTTTTTTAGTCGACGATGGGATGGTCACAAAACCTGATTTCGCCATCCATGCCAACACAATTTGTGCAGGTGTAGCCTGATGTTTTTCGGCAACATGTTTAATTGAACCGTCCTTCAATACGTCACCATACGCAAACGGCATGTAGCCAGTCACAATAAGGTTGTGCTGCTGACAAAAATCGACGACCTGACGGTTTTGCAGATAAGGGTGAACCTCGACTTGGTTGGTGTAAAGCACGCCCTCGCCTAAAATATCAATCGCCTGCTGCATTTGAGCGACGGTAAAGTTAGATACGCCAATATGACGAGCAAGCCCCGTTTCCTGCGCGTGTTTAAGTTCCTTTAAATACTCTTCCATTGGGACTGCATCGTCTTTTAGAGGCCAGTGAATCAATAGCAAATCAACCTGCTCTAGCTGCAAGTCTTTTAGGCTCTCATCAAGACTTGGAATGAAAGACGTTTTCCCTAGTTTGTCCATCCAGATTTTGGTGGTGACATACAAGTCTGCACGTGCAATACCCGAATCCGCAATAGCTTGGCCGACTTCTTTTTCATTGCCGTAGATCTGCGCGGTATCGATGTGGCGATAGCGGCCTCTAATGCCATTTTTACCGAGTTGTAAGCATCTTCACCTTTTAAACGAAATGTGCCAGCACCAAGCGTTGGAATTGAAAGGGACATGATTTCTCCTTAGTTTTGATTGTTATCCGGTCAGTCTACCAACTTGCTGGATGACAATTTATTACCAAAGTCACAAATGTCTTTTGTCATTTTTGCAAAAGTCCCTATTCATTCAGTCTCATTCTCTTTAACGAGAGTGTGCTGCTAAATGATCTTGAGGCTTGGCTGATGCGTTTCAGCAATCAGCTCATTTTGATAACGCAGTGCATCTCCGTTATCACTGGAAAACTTGAGTAATACTCGCGTTATCCCATTGCGGTAGTGAACTAATGCACTGTCAGCGCCTTGTTGCTCAGTATCCGTATATCGATAGTAGATGTCTTTGTCTAGCGCATGTTTAGAGAGTCGCTCTAAAATCGAGTGGTTCTCCAGTTTTGCTCCAATATAAGCCACGCTAGGCTTACCATCTAGAGGTGGAAGAGAAATGAAGTCGACGTCAGCAAGTTGTGGAGATTTCGTCACTAAGTCAAATAACGCAGCGTCAGCGGAGAGAATATTGAGATATGAGCCCATAGCGTTTCCTTTTCAAGTACTCCTTGTGATGACTTTCCACTGTCATCTATGAAAGTGACTTCATTATGACAGACAACCACCTTTATCGTGCGTTAGAAGATATATGTTTTTCGAATAGGTCTCACCGTGGCTCGACGAGTGCGTTAAGTGCTTCTGCTTCTTCCATTGGACAAAAAAAGCCTCGCTAAATAGCGAGGCTTAGTATTCATAATTCTATATATCGAACGAATTACACGTCGTAAGTTGTAGACGCAGTATCGCCGCCTGTACCAGTCCAGTTAGTGTGGAAGAACTCACCACGTGGACGGTCAGTACGCTCATAGGTGTGAGCACCGAAGTAGTCACGTTGAGCTTGAAGCAGGTTAGCTGGTAGACGTGCGGTTGTGTAGCCGTCTAGGAAAGATAGCGCTGAAATCGTACATGGCATTGGAATGCCCGCTTCTAGAGATTTCGCTGCTACTTTACGCCATGCCGCTAGGCTGCTTTGTAGGATGTTTTTGAAGTACTCATCTGAACCTAGGAATGCGATGTCTGGGTTCGCTTCGTATGCATCACGGATGTTACCTAGGAATGCAGAGCGGATGATACAACCACCACGCCACATTAGTGCTACGTTACCGTAGTTTAGATCCCAACCGTTCTCGTTTGATGCTTCACGCATTAGCATGAAACCTTGAGCGTAAGAGATGATTTTAGAAGCTAGAAGCGCTTGACGAAGTGCATCAACCCACTCTTGCTTGTCACCTTCTACAGGTGTGATTGTCTTACCGAATAGAGACTCAGCTTCAACGCGCTGGTCTTTAAGAGCAGACAGACAGCGAGAGAATACAGACTCAGAGATAAGCGTTAGTGGGATACCTAGGTCTAGTGCATTGATACCAGTCCATTTACCCGTGCCTTTTTGGCCCGCAGTATCAAGGATCTTCTCTACTAGTGGCTCACCGTCTTCATCTTTGTAGCCAAGGATGTCAGCAGTGATTTCTACTAGGTAGCTGTCTAGTTCAGTCTTGTTCCAATCAGCAAACACTGCCTGCATTTCGTCAGCAGACATGCCAAGACCGTCTTTCATGAACTGGTACGCTTCAGTGATCAACTGCATGTCACCGTATTCGATGCCGTTGTGTACCATTTTAACGAAGTGACCTGCACCATCGTTACCAACCCAGTCACAGCAAGGCTCACCAGCGTCTGTTTTTGCAGAGATACCTTGGAAGATAGGCTTAACTGCTTCCCAAGCTTCAGCTGCGCCACCTGGCATGATTGAAGGACCGAAACGAGCACCTTCTTCACCACCAGAAACACCGGTACCGATGAAGTGGATGCCTTTCTCACGAAGAGCAGCAACGCGACGGTTAGTGTCTGGGTAGTTTGTGTTACCACCATCAATGATGATGTCGCCTTTGTCTAGTAGAGGTACTAGTGCTTCGATGAACTTATCGACAACATCACCAGCACGTACCATTAGCATCACTTTACGTGGCGTTTCTAGCTTCTCAACTAGCTCTTCTAGTGAGTATGCGCCAACGATGTTAGTGCCTTTTGCTGGGCCTTCTAGGAACTCGTCAACTTTTGCAGCAGTACGGTTGTGAGCCACAACTTTAAAGCCATGGTCATTCATGTTTAGGATAAGGTTCTGACCCATTACCGCCAGACCAATTACACCAATATCACCTTTCATCATTCTCTCCATCAATTCGGCAACTTAACTTGCTGCTTTGAAATTTTTGGTCGCGCCAAGTTGTGCAGCTCTCCCAGCGCGACATAATTTTTTGATTACAGTTCGCAGTAATCTGTGTCTGTCAGGTTCTTACAAGGGAAGCGCCATGCGCGACCGTCGTTTTGAAGCAGTTGATCACACTCTTTTGGCCCCCAAGTACCACATGCATAGCCAAATAGCGCTTGTGGATCTTGCTTGAAGTCCAGAATCGGTTGTACAAACTCCCAACACGCTTCAACCGCGTCGCTGCGGGCAAAAAGCGTCGCATCACCATTTAACGCATCAAGAAGAAGACGCTCGTATGCAGTGAGCATTTGCGTTTCTTGAAGTGACGCATAGTGGAAGTTCATCTTCACTTCTTTTGCATTAAAACCAGCACCCGGCTCTTTTAAGCCAAAGCTCATTTGAATGCCCTCATCCGGCTGAATACGAATGATCAGTTTGTTTTCTGGCGCATCTTTACCAAACACTGGGTGCGGCGTTTGTTTAAAGTGAATCACAACTTCAGTCACACGTGTTGGCAAACGTTTACCTGTGCGCACATAAAAAGGCACGCCATTCCAACGCCAGTTGTCGATAAACATCTTCAAACCAACGTAGGTTTCCGTACGCGAGTCATCCGCTACGCCATGTTCATCACGATAGCTAGGCAGGAACTGTCCGCGAACGTTTGATTCTGTGTATTGACCCAATACAAGGTTGTTTCGCAAATCGTCATCAGATAGTGGGCGCAGACATTGCAGCACTTTAACCACTTCGTTGCGAATCGCGTCAGCATTAATTTGTGCCGGAGATTCCATACCTACCATTGCTAATACTTGTAGCAAGTGGTTTTGGAACATATCGCGCACCGCGCCAGAGCCATCGTAATAGCCACCACGCTCTTCAACACCGAGGAATTCCGCGCCAGTAATTTCGACGTAGTCGACATACTGGTGGTTCCAAAGCGGTTCAAACATCGCATTTGAGAAACGCAGAACAAGAAGGTTCTGAACCGTTTCTTTACCAAGGTAGTGGTCGATACGATAGATTTGGTGCTCTTGGAAGTGCTCGTGGATCTCTTTGTCGAGTTTACGTGCAGACGCTAAGTCATAGCCAAATGGCTTTTCGATAATGAGGCGTTTCCAGCCTTGGCTTTCATCATTAAGGCCGTGAGCAGCTAGGCTCGCAGGGATAATGCTGTAAAGGCTTGGCGGCGTCGCCAAATAGAATAGCGTGTTACGTTGTTCAAAACCGTATTGGTTAGCAACGTCATCAAGGCGGGTTGCGAGTTTCGCGTAGTCTTGAGTATCTGAGGTATCAATCGCTTGATAATGAAGATGGTTACAAAATGCGTCGAGCGTTTCTGGCTCGGTCTTTTCCATCTCTTGCAAAGAAGTTTTCAACTTCTCGCGATAAGACTCATCACTGTACTGAGTACGGCTGACACCAAGAATTGCAAATGATTTTGGTAGCTGGTCGCTAGCGTACAAATGGTAAAGAGCAGGGATCAACTTACGGTACGTAAGGTCGCCTGAAGCACCAAAAATCACGATGCTACTGTTTTCAGGTATTACCATCTTTTTTCCTTAGACAATGGGGCAATTGTTTAGCGGACGCAATGTTAACAGCGTGCTAGATAAAAAGAAAATAAGTTTTGCCTATCCAAAGGATAGGCAAATTCACTCGAATGATAAGGTCTGACCACGTCTAGTATAGACGCAGATAAACAAAGCGAGGTTACTTGGTACTATTTCGCTCAATAAAGCGCACCGGCACCATCAAGCGCACCAAGCTAGAATCTTTCTCTTTTATCTGATTTGAAATGATTTTTACCGACTCGCGAGCAAGACGGGCGAAGTCTTGACGGAAGGTAGACAGCTGATAGCTTAACCATGTTGCTTGAGGAATATCATCAAAGCCAATGACCTGCACATCATTTGGCACATCTAGATTGAACTCAAAACGGGCGATATCCATAAAGGCCATCGCCAAATTGTCGGTTGCACAGAATACGGCTTGTGGCGGCTTGCCAGCGCTTAGCAGTGCGCGGATCTCGTCAAGCGAGCCACTGTAGTCGTAGTTGGCTTCAACTACCCTCGGCGGCTTCCCAGTCAACGCCTGAAACTCATCACAAAAGCCATTGACGCGCTCTTGGTTGGTAAAAGTCGGTACTTCACCGGTTAAATACACCACATCGCTGAGTGCGCTATCAGCAAACTTTTGAGCTGCAATTTGACCTGCCGAGTAGTTATCACTAATCACGTAGCTACTCTTTGTCCCTTCCACCACTCTCGCGTACTGAACGATAGGAATATTAAACTCTTCACACTCTTCATACAAAGCGGTATTGAACGTTGCTGACGCGGCAATCACCCCATCGACACGATACTGGAAAATATTAGGAATCGAATGACTATCACCATCGACTTGCCATGGTATCAACACCGCTGAGTAGCCCAGCTTTTGCAGTTCACTACTGATAAGCTGTAGCGTTTTCATATGGATTGGATAGTCTGCATCGGGGAAAACTAAACCAATCAACTTGGATTGATTCGTTGTTAAACTGCGCGCGAAAGCGTTTGGACGGTAGTTAAGCGCTTTGGCCGCTTCAAATACCTTTTGCTTCGTCTTTTCAGATACCGAACTGCCCTCGACAAACACGCGAGAGACCGTAGACTGCGAAACGCCGGCCAATTTAGCGACGTCTTTGGATGTGACCGTTTGTTTTGGGATATTCATTTATAGTAATCATTCACCTAACCGATGGCGCACAATGTATCATAAAAATGGTACGTATGCATAAACAGAAAAGCCTTACATCGTTTAAATGTAAGGCTTTAGCCGTTAACAATCATCTAAAATGGGTTGTACCCATCAACCCGCAACAATTACCTGTTCCCAAATTGCCACAGGTTGAGGGAACAATTCATTAGAAGTAGTAACGAATACCCGCAGAGAATTGGTTGTCGCGGTTGTCGTAGTGGTCTTGCACGTATTGGTCGTTACCTTGGTCAAACTGGTATTCCGCCCAAAGAAGGAAAGTGTTCTTGGTAAAGTGATACTCTAAACCAGGAATAACCGTTTGACGCTCATACCCGCTGCCATTGTCATCAGTGCTGGCCAAGTAGTTAAGGTTGAGCGTTGGACGTAGACCATTGTCAAAGTGGTAGTATGTGTAAAGCTCAGCGCCGCGTGAGTCATAGAACTCGGCGTTGTCATTGACTTCCCAGTTTGAACCTTGGCTGTATGTCGCGCAACATAGAAACCACCTAGCGAGTAGTTTGCACCCAACAACGCGATACGTTGGATGTCACCATCACTGATGTTCGATGCATTTTCGATATCTGTGAGCTCATTCTGGTGATACGCCAGACCAAGCGTCAAGCCATTTCCAAATGCATAAGACGTCGACGCGCCCATACCGTTTTTCAACGTTGCGGTTGCGCTGCCAGCCAGTGCCACATCGTTTCGTGTGGTTTGGTAGGTAAAGCCATATTTCCAATCACCACCGACGTTGTTACGGTAAGTGATAGAATTTTCTGCACGGCCTGTACCAGAGGCAATACCCCAGTCCGCTAAGTTGTAGTAACCCGTACCGCGAGAGCCATACGTACGACCCAAGTCGGTATACCAAGCTACATCGTAGAAGGTACTCCACTGCTTAGTACCAGCGGCAATCTTACCCCACTTCTCGTGTTCCAGACCTGCGTAGAGTAAACGGCTATAGATATCATTAGAAGTCGACGACGAGTTGTAGCCCCACTCTGCATGACCAAAGCCTTGCCATCCGTTGTCTAGTTGCTTAACACCTTTAAAGCCGAAACGGGAACTACCACTGTTGAACTCATCACTACGCGCTTCATACTCACCTGCGTTGTCATCAAAGTTACGTGCTTTGTTTTGGTAACGAACTTCAAAACGGCCATCAATTGTTAAAGTGTCACCATTGTCATTGGTAAAAGTGTGTGCGGCCATCGCAGAGGCAGAAGTCAGTGCGGTTAATACAAGTACACTTAATACAGACTTTTTCATTTGCTTCCTACTTTACAGGCAATAGAAAGCCTCCGTGCCTAACAGCCCGTTAAAAATAATCATCAGGGAAAAGGATGCCACGTCCTGTGGCATCAGTTGGGAGCAGGCTTGAGGTTGAGAGGACGCTCAAGCCGTAGGTATTGCTCTTATAGAGAAGGGTTAAGGATGCTTGAAGTACGCTCGAACACGTCTAGACCTTGCTGTTTTAGCCAGTAAGGTAGGTCGATCAATACCCAGTTCTCAGATAGCTTATCGCCGTCACGGTAGTAAACATCTACTACTTGCATGTCCGCACGAACTTCGCCGCCAGTCATACCTAGGAAACCACCGATTGGCGTGTTAGATAGGTTTGGCCAGCCGAAGAAACAAGAGAAGCTACCTTCAGCGAAACGACATACGTGGCCGTTAAACTTCTTGTCTTTTAGGTTGTTACGGAACGGCAGTTGGTGCTGCTGTTGGTAACGTGGAATCGTGTAAGATGCGCCGATACCACATGGGCCGTACCAGATCATGTCTTCAGACCAGCTCTTCGCTAGAACTTCTGGCGGACAACCCATTGCACCGCTATCGTTAAGTGCGGATAGATCATCAACCATCTTGTTCACTAGTGCGAGTGTCGCCACACCCTCTTCTGGTGCTGCATCTTCAAACAGTAGACCGTCGTGGTTACGAGGACCAGGGTAAGTGAAGTGCTTACCTGTTGACGGTGGAAGTGGGTAGCAACCCGCTTGATCCATCACACCTAGTAGGTCTAGGAAAAGACCTGTTTTAGTAATTTTACCGTTCTCTACGCAGTTGAATTCAGCGTAACGGATGTTCATGATTTTGCCTGTTGGACGCATACCTAGGTATTCAGCGTCGAATAGACCCATGAAGTGACCCATGCTCATCACCCAGATCTCGCCAGAAGTGACTTCGTTCTCACCACCGATAAAGATATCTTGGCGACGCTGCATGCGAGTCATAGATTTCATCAAAGGAGCCCAGAAAACGTCAGCCGCTGCTTTTGCACCCTCTTGCTCACGGAACGGGTAAACACCGCGCCACAGGTAATCTTCTGAAGTGTGAGCTTTTAGTACTTCTGCAACATTTTCATGCGTTGCGTTTTCCATTGCGTCGAAGTAGTTACGAACAACGCGTTTTGCTTCTTGATAGTTAGACATAATCATCTCTCTTATTAATGATGAGTCGGTTTCGGAACAGGACTCGTAATATAAGTTAGGTGGTCAGCAAGTAATTGCGGTATTGGAGAGCCTCTACCCGCCGACCTTGTTCTTTCCAGCCAGTACTTTTTAAGCACTCGCTTGTTGTACTTTTTTCTCTTTGTGGAACACGCCACCTTTTAGAGTCTCTGGCAGAGTTAGCATAGTAGACCTGCGATGATCCATACGATTGGTGAGCCCCACATTGCAGTTTGCAGGTCGGTACGTTCTTGGATAAAGATAAGTACCATTGGCGCCCACATACCCAGGATACGACCACCGTGGAACAGTGCTGCACCGTAGCTGCGAAGGTGTGCAGGGAATAGCTCCGAGAAGTAACCACCCCATACGGCCGAAGAAGACAGGCCAAAGTTGTAGATTAGGCCAAGGATAGCCAACATGTTTAGGCCACCAATCACCATGTCACCAGGTGCGATGAAGAAAATCGACACCATGATACCGGCTAGAATGAAACCAAATGCGTTCACTTTGCGACCGAATTTGTCTGCTGCCCAACCCCAGAACCAAGCACCAAATAGAGAGCCAAATGCTGAGATAGAGAAAATAAGACCGATAGTGGCACCGTCAAACATGCGAACTTCGCGTAGATAAGTCGTTACAAAACCACCGAAGAATTGGAAACCGTAGAAGTTAAGACCAGCAAGCAGCAAACAAGTAATAGTAATGGTACGGTTTTGTTTGTTTAACATCTCGCCCCAAGAACCTTTCTTCGCAGGAGCATTGCCCTTTTCTGCTTCAGCTTGTTCTTCTTCACCGTAAGCGATCACTTTTTTATCGCTTGGCAATACAAATAGCATCACTACTGCCGCCGCTAAAGGAGGAATACCACCACCCACATTAGGCTTTCCCATGGAGCATCGATACTTGAGATGAATGCTGCATACGCACCCATTACCATCAGTGCAACAGAGAACATTGATGAAGCAAATGCCGTCAACTTACCACGCACTGTCGGTGTAAATAGCCCAATCATCAGCGATACCGCCACTGTGAAATAGCCACCAAGTGATAGACCGATGATGAAACGCATCGCAGCCCAAGTCGCGTAGTCAGTGAACATCATATTGATGATGGTCGCTCCGCCATTTAGAGCTGTAATGGCAATCAAGGTATTCTTTTTACCAAATCGAGTGGCGAACCAAGCACAGCTTAGTGCGCCGATTAATGCACCTACCGACTGCCAAGTATAGAACTGAGCGGTATCTGATAGGCTAATGCGTCGTACGCTTCAACGATGTAGGGGCGTACGTAGTCAATAATTACAAAGTTATAACAGTAAAAGAAGTAACCCACTAAGATAGCAAGATAGGCTGCTACCCTTTGGAACATTGGTACTTCACTCATGTGTTTTTTAGCGGTCATAGCCGTTAAACCCCTATTTTAATTAGGTATCTTATTTTGATGGGCGATTACAGTTTGGAATAGACTCTCTTAACTGTCCCCCTCCTGCGAGACGAATATTACTTTTTTTGCCGCTAAAAAGATCCGTGATCCATATCAAAAACCAATGAATACGCACCCAAAGTGTATTTTTTGGTGACGATGATCACATAAACCATCAAAACCTGAAGAAACGCTGCTAATTTAGTCGATTTAGTCGATAAATCTCACATTTATTGACCCAAAACCGTATCGCTCACCTACAATCACGATAGAATCTCCGTGAATTAGAAGTAATAGATGTTTTGGAATACGCAATAATGGTTACGTACTCAAGTTTCATTGTAATCGCTCTTTATATTACAACCACCTTATTTATCAGCTATTTAGTAAATAAACGACTGAAGACCGGTGGAGATTTTTCAACGGGGGGACGTCAATTCGGTTGGTTTACTGCAGGCGTATCCATACTCGCGACTTATATAAGCGCGATGACGTTTATTGGTATGCCGGATGGTATATGGCACAGGGATGGAAGCAATGGCCATCCACCTTAACTACCCTTTGGTGATATTTTTTGCCGTGGTGTTCTTCGTGCCTGTCTTCTACAAGCTCAAGCTCACATCAATCTATGAATATTTGGAGATGCGCTTCGGTATTTACGCTAGAACCATCAATTCTATCGTGTTTTTGATGGTTCAATGTATTTCTGCTGGGGTGATTTTGTATGCTGTATCGCTGATTTTGGTTCAAGTGATGCCAATTACTATTATCCAAGCCATTCTGTGTATTAGCATATTTACCGCGATTTATACCTATGCCGGTGGTATCTCCACAGTAATTTGGACTGATATGCTTCAATCACTGATCTTGGTGATAGGCACTATCGCAATCTTCGTGATCCTGCTCTTTGATATAGATAGTAGCGTCAAATCAACACCTGAAATGCTGAATGTAATCAACTTGAGTCTGGATCCAAGTATAGATACCACGCTGTGGGCTGGACTCGTAGCGGTAGCATTTCTTCACTTTGAGTGTTTATGGCACTAACCAGTTGATAATCCAGCGCACACTAGCTACGAAGTGCGTTCACACCGCGCAAAAATCCATGCTGTTATGCGGTTATGGGGCGTTTTTCATCTATCTATTATTTGCGATTCTAGGTGTGCTGCTCAACCTCTTCTACGATGGACAAGTATTCGATAATCAGAATGAAGTCATCTTGGATTTTGTATTTAACCACACTAACCCCATTGTGGTTGGATTGATCATTTCTGCTCTAGCCGCCGCAGCAATGTCAACGTTAGACTCAACGTACAACTCGATGGCGACGGTCGCGACGTTTGATATCTACAAACGCTTTATTAATACCGATGCAACTGATACTCATTACGAGGGAACAGCGCGCAAAATGAGTTTAGTCGCAGCAGCTTCTGTCGTGATTCCGGCAATTTTGGCCGTATCAAATGAATCAGTATTGAAAACAATCGCTAGTCTGACCTCAATTTTTGTAGGTATTCGTTTAGGCTCTTTTGTGTTAGGAATAGCATCTAGAAAAGCCAACGAAAAAGGCATTATTCTCGGAAGCATTGTTAGCATGGTCGCTGTGTTTGCCGCTAAAGGAATGGACATCGCGTGGCCGTGGTTTGCACCAATAGGGACATTGGTATTTTTGGTCGTAGGATTGGCCACTAGCTATAAATGGGGCGAAGTAACGCCCGAGCAGCTAGACTTTATTCATAAACAGAAGCACTTGATCGCTAAGCCGAAAGCCAGTCATTACGGGCTATTTGCCTTCGCGGCGTTCACGGTGGTTATTTGTCTCTATATCCCTGACTGGCTCGGTTCAGTACTGCTGTAAAAAGGTAATAGAATATGTTGTCCATTTTCGACATCTACAAAGTTGGCGTCGGCCCTTCAAGCTCACACACGAATGGTCCAATGATCGCTGGTTATCAGTTCACAACATTAATTGCAGATCAACTCGATCGCGTTCAAAGAGTTCAAATCGACCTCTATGGTTCACTCTCTTTAACAGGTATCGGCCATCACACTGATCGTGCCACCATCCTCGGTCTACTGGGGAACAAACCCGATACCATCAAGATATCGAGTGCCAATCAAGCTATGAGAAAGGCGATCGATGAAGGTGAGCTTCCTCTTTCCGGCACACACTATATCGCTTTCAACTACAAAACCGACATGCTGTTCCACGAAGAAAACCTTCCTCTTCACGAAAACGGTATGACCATCTCTGCGTTTGATGGTGAAGGTCATCGTATTGGTTTTGAAACCTATTACTCTATTGGCGGCGGCTTTATCGCTACGGAACATGAGCTACAACACGGTAAAGATGAGCAAAACGTCAGTGTTGAATACCCGTTTACCAGCGCCGATGAGATGCTAGCTCTGGCTGAGAAAAATGGTATGAGTCTCGGCGGCTTGGTGCTTCGGAATGAACTTGCGTTTAAAGATATCGAAGATATTAACGCAAAAACTGAGCAAATTTGGCGTGTAATGACACGCTGTATGGAACGTGGCTTTGAAACAGAAGGTATTTTAGACGGTGGTCTAAACGTGACACGCCGTGCACCTAACCTTCTTAAGAAGCTGGAAGCTAACGCAGCAGTAGAAAACGATCCAATGGAGATCATGGATTGGATTAACCTGTTTGCGTTTGCTGTCAGCGAAGAAAACGCAGCGGGCGGTCAAGTAGTGACCTCACCGACTAATGGTGCGGCTGGCGTAATTCCTGCCGTCTTGATGTACTACCACAGGTTCATCAAAGAGCTCGACACCAAGCAGCTTAAAGACTTCCTTGCTGTGTCCGGCGCTATCGGTATCTTGTATAAGACCAATGCTTCAATTTCAGGTGCTGAGGTAGGTTGTCAGGGTGAAGTCGGTGTGTCTTCTTCAATGGCAGCAGCGGGGCTCACGGCACTTCGTGGCGGCAGCAACGAGCAAATGTGTATCGCTGCAGAAATCGCTATGGAGCACTCACTCGGTATGACTTGTGACCCTATCGGTGGTTTAGTGCAGGTTCCATGTATTGAACGAAACGCAATGGGTGCGATGAAAGCCATTAACGCCTCACGTATGGCGCTTAAGCGTACAAGCAAATGCCTAATCTCTCTCGATAAAGTCATTGATACCATGTACCAAACTGGTAAAGATATGAATAAGAAATATCGTGAGACGTCTCAAGGCGGTTTAGCACTGATTCACCTTGCCCCACCTTGTGAATAAATAAACTGAAATAACAAAACGGCGGCCTGCAAGGCTGCCGTTTTGTTATACCACTTTTGACAACACAAACACCTTGTATGGTTTTGAAATATTTTCCGCCAATAGCACAGCATTTGTAATCAATCCAAGATACGCTTTAAAGTCTTCCCAATTACAAGGAATCGATCGTGAGTAGCGCTTCAATAAAGAATGTGGTTTTTGACGTAGGCAACGTGATTATCCGATGGTCTCCAATTGAAATCGTCAATTTAACGTTTGGTACCCAAGGTGATGCTTCCCACCAGCGTGCGAAGCAGATTTTTCAAAACGATATTTGGCTAGAGCTAAACAAAGGTCAGCTCACAGAAACTGAAACAAAGGCGCGATACCAAGCTGAAATCGGACTGACTCCTGAAGAGTGTGACAGGCTGTTCTACTATGTGAAAGAAACACAAATTCTGTTGCATGGCTCTATCGGTCTAATCAAGAAGCTTAAAGCTGCAGGCTATCGCACTTTTGCGCTCACCGATAACGTTCATGAAATTGTCGCCCACCTGCAACAGCGCTACGAGTTTTGGGAACTGTTTGAACATGCTACTGTTTCGGCTGAGCTTGGGGTACTTAAGCCTAGTGATGACATCTACCAAGCGCTGCTAGAACAGAATAACCTTGTTGCGAATGAAACCGTGTTTCTCGATGACATGCCTTACAATGTAGACGGCGCATTGAAAAATGGCATGCATGCGATTCAATTTTCAAGTGCTGAGCAAGCTGAGCATGCGCTTCGTAAACTTGGCCTTGAATTTTAGTTATGCCACTCTAGTCAACAACCGCTATGGCTGAAGCACGACTATAGCTTAGTCGAAGAGGCCAAAATTAAAGAGTCAAACGAAATAAAGCCAGCTATATCGCTGGCTTTATTGTTTATTTGCGCTTCCCGAGTTTCACGGTGCCGTTAGTTGAGAACCATAACGCTTCAGAGCGGCGTCGGCCAAGCAGGATTGGACCGTCATCGTAAAATAGAAAGTTTTTCCAATAACGTTTAAAAGTCGACCATTTCGTTTCAATAACGTTGTACTTTTCGTAGCAGAAGTAAACGGTAACGTCATCTTGCCAGTCGACAAACTGCGCTACTGCTTCTGGCAGATCGTTTTCATCCGCTTCCCACGCCTGCATCCAATCAACTTCATCCCACCAGTTATTGTCTTTCATCGGCCAATCTTGGCTGCTCAAACGTTCTGCATCTGGACTTTGAGCGCTGATGTTTTCTTTCCAAAACTGCGCAGCTCGTGCTTGCGTCATCGGTTTGATTTGCGGCCAGTCAACTTCTGGTACTGGCATTGATTGATGAGTAAAAATCCATTTTCTTTGGTATTCATCCAAAGTTGTGTACGACATTCAGTTTCCTAATTCTTTAACCAGCCATTTGCGACGGCTTCTTCAATGAGCGATTTTGCTTTATCCCAAAGCACTTGTGAACCTTTTTCTATCTTTTGATTCACCTGAATCGCTTGAGTCTCCGTTACTTTGTTCTCAATCCAACTTTGTCCCTGATTGTGATAGTTAAGTAACATCGGTATGAGTCTATCTAGCGCTTTAGCGAACTTGGCTTCCGAAGATTCAGCTTGTTCAAACTCACGCCAAATAGTAAACAGCTCTTCACCTTGCTCCTCAGGTAGCATGCCAAACAAACGCTCAGCCGCCTCAAGCTCTTTTTGCTCTTGCAACTGAGATGCCTGGACATCGTAGACAAAGGTATCACCCGCATCAATTTCGACAATATCGTGCAAAAGCAGCATCTTAATAACTTTTGTTATATCCACTGGCTCATTGGCGTGTTCTTGAAACAGCAGTGCCATCATGCGACATGCCAGCTGTGTTCTGCGCTGTTTTCAAAACGGCCTTCTGCACTGCGAATACGGGTACGACGCAAGACAGATTTCAACCTGTCTAACTCCATCAATAAATTCAGTTGCTGCTCTAATCTATTGCTCATGATTCCTTCCAGTTTGGATTATGAAGCGCCGTCAGTATGTGATCTTGCCACTGACCGTTAATCAGCAAATAATCTTTAGCAAACCCTTCTCGCTCAAACCCCATATGCTGCAACACGGCTTCACTGCGCTTGTTGTGAGGCATATAGCTGGCCGCTATGCGATGCATATTTTGAAACTCAAACATGTAAGGGATGGCCATAGACAAGGCGCGGCGCATGTACCCTTGCCCTTGTGCATCTTGAGCCAGAGAGTAACCTAAATTGCATGAATGAAAAGGAAAGCGAACTAAATTGCTAAACGAAACGGTTCCCTTCATTTCTTTGGTGTCTGCATCAAATACCAGACAATAATAAGCCAAACCTAATCGGTGCAACTCTTCCAGTTTGAGCAGCTTATTCGCCCAAGTATCCACTTGGAAGAAACCGGGTTCACGTTTTGGCTCCCATGGCTCTAGGAACTCACGATTATCACGAAAATACTGAGCCACAGTGTAAGCATCTGAAGGCGCTGAACTTCGAACCAGCACATTACCTTCACAGCGATGCAACTGCACCGCTGAGCTTCTGTCTTCCATTAATTCTTCCTGATGTTGTAATCTCGCAGCTTATTGGCAATTGAGGTGTGAGAAACATTCAATCGCTTGGCAAGTTTACGGCTGGATGGGAATGACTGATAAAGCTTTTCGAGTACCTTTGACTCGTAATCTTTCATAATGTCATCCAACGAGCCGTCAATGTTTAGATTTACGTTTCCAGTACTAACCGCTTCCAGTTTCGGTAAGTTGAAGTCTTCTAACTTCAGTCTTGTACCGCTCGTTTGGGTGAGTGCGCGCAGCACCATATTATCAAGCTGTCTCATGTTGCCAGGCCAAGGATAATTGCTTAGTGCATCCAACAGTTCATCGTCAGCTTCTGGTTTACTTATGCCCAGTTTAGCGCTGTGCTTGGCAACGAACAGTTCAAGCAGCGGGGCGATGTCGCTCGCGCGCTCTCTAAGCGGCGGTATGGTCAAAGTCAGTACATTAAGTCGATAATAAAGATCTTCCCTAAATGCGCCCTGCTCTGCCAAGTCCGCTAAGTTGTGACGAGTGGAAGCAATGATTCGAACATCGACGTGCACTTCGTGCTCTTCACCGACACGGCGGAAAGTACCATCTTGCAAGAAGCGCAGTAGCTTGATTTGTAAGTGCGGCTCATTTCGCCAATTTCATCAAGTAACACAGTGCCGCCATTGGCCTGCTCAAAAATGCCTTTGTGGCCGTGTTGATGATTAAACGAGCCAGGTGCATGACCAAACAGCTCTGTTTCCGCCACATCATCCGGCATAGAGGCACAGCTAAGTACCAAAAATGGCTGAGAAGCGCGATGAGAGCGGTTATGACACGCCTTTGCTAACATCTCTTTACCTGTCCCCGTCTCGCCTTCAATGAGAAGTGGCTGGTCGAGCATGGCAAGCTTTTTCGCTTGGCTCATTAGCGCTTTGTGACGGTTTGAGAGACCGACAAAGTGTTCAAAACCTAACGTGTTACTATCTGCAAGCGACTCTGTTGTCATGGCGTGAGTAGTAGGATGAATACTCATTACTGCACTTGCGAGCACCGTTTCATTCGACTCACCAGTAATGTAAACCGGTAAGATCTCCATGGTGTAATCTAGGCCATCGATGACAATCGCCTGTTTTTGCCGAGTGATATCGCCTTCTATCCATTTGGCAAAGTTAAAGCTTGGCAATAAATGGGAGATAAGCTGCCCCATGGCCTCGTCTTCACTCTTTGCGAGTAGTTTGAGCGCCGCATGGTTCGCCATATCGATGGCGCCTTTAAGATCAATGGAAAGTACTGGGTATGGCAGATTAGTCAGCAAAGACACCAACTCTGTGTTGTGTCGCTCACTAGGCATAAACTGGATTTTTCGTACGTCTTTCACGCCTGAAATACGGCGAATTTCCGCCATCAGGTCGCGAAAAGTTTCAAAGTCTATATCTGGACAATTGAGGTAAATGATGCCCGTAATATCGATTTCGATACCACGTAAGTCGATACTATTGGATGCCAAGATATCTAGCAGCTCTCGAGTTAACCCAAGTCTGTCTTCGCAAAGGACTTCTAAACGCACTTTATGTTCCTGTAGAAAGTGTCACGAATTGTTGACACTAAGTGTGTATGACTCAGAGAGAGTCGTCAACAAAAACAGAAAGTTGCATGAGCGAAATGCGTTGTTTTTAAGCGTAAAAATCTAACCAGCCAAAATAGCTTGCTCTAAATCACTGTATACCTTAACGATTTGATCGACTTTGGTCACTTTGAAAAGCTGCAACACCGGCGCGCTTTCTGTGACGACAGAAATGTCCGATTGTTGGTGATGCTTCTTAAATGCCATCAGTACCCCAAGGGCACTACTGTCCATAAAACTCACATGGGTCAAGTCGAGCAATATGGGTTTATCGCCTGTCTCTGGCATATCATCAATAAAATCACGAAACTGGGTGACCAGTTTGGCGTCAAACCTAGCGGACTCGACCTCAATTACGGTCAACGAGTCATTGCTGTACGTTGCGAAAGTCATAAACACCTCTAGCCAAGATGTGCGCGTTACGTTGAGTCTAATTTTTATTTATCTTCACTTATGAATATAGTCGCATTTCGTTATTCGTACAGCATTCGACAACAAACAGTGCTTGTCCCCAATATTGATGTGGCTAAGACACGTTTTTTGGCGCAGAATACACAAAAAACATAAAGACCATACGATTTTGAACTATCGCGCTGAATTAATTTTAGTTTTCACTACATTGCTTGCTGGTGCCGGATGGGTATTCTCTAAAGAAGCCATTGCCGGTTTACCACCTTTTGGCTTTATTGGGTTGCGCTTTCTCTTTGCGTCGCTTTTACTTCTGCCATTTTGTCTCAAAGCGCTTAAAGCCGCTCCGCTGACCGATTGCTTACGAGCCCTCAGCGTCGGCGGATTTTTAAGCTGCGCCATTTTTAGCTGGATATATGCGATTTCTATTAGTAATACGCTGGGCGAAGGCGCGTTTATCATGAGCCTTTCTATGCTCATCGTGCCGATCGTGGCTTGGGTGTTATTCAAAACTAAACCTATACGCGCGTTCTGGCTGTCACTACCTATCGCCATGGTTGGTTTGTTCTTATTATCGTGGAAAGGTAGCTGGACATTTGATGCCAGCCAACTGTGGTTTTTAATTTCCGCCATCGGTCTTGCGGTGCATTTTAACTTCAACAGTAAGTACTCAGTTCGGCTCTCGCCGATCCTACTTGCTACGTTGCAACTATTTTCTACTGGTGTGCTCGGTCTTATCCTGTCGTACTTTACCGAGACTTGGCCAAGCGAAATTTCGACAACGACTTGGAAGTGGTTTGCGCTTAGTGTCGTACTAGCGACAAGCTTGCGTTACTTAATGCAGACCACGGGCCAGAAGCTAGCCAATCCAACCAACGCAGCACTGCTGATGCTATTGGAGCCCATTTGGACGCTAATTTTGAGCGTGATGATTTATCACGAGCCTATGCCGTTTAACAAAATACTTGGCTGTTCACTACTACTTGGCTCGCTCATTTTTTATCGCCTCAGTTCTATGGTTAGCTTGCGAAAACTCTAACCAAAAAAAAGCGCGCCTTGGCGCGCTCTCTGTTTACTCTCCAGCACATTTGAGCATGTTAAGTCTTTGCGCAGATAGGCATCTTGCCATGTACGCTGCGAGCTTCTCAGTTTGCAACTCCGAGAACTCGAGTCCTAGCTTAGTTCTTCGCCACAACACATCATCGCAGCTGGTTGCCCACTCATTTTGCATCAGATAATCGACTTCCGCTTGATAGAGCCCATGACCAAAATGGTCACCAAGCGCTTCATTTTCCGAAGCCCCAGCAACAATTTTCTCCAAGCTTGTACCGTAAGCGCGTACCCAGCGATTAATAAGATCAGCATCAAGCCACGGATAACGCTTCGCGGTTTTTTTCGCTAGAGCTTCTCTGGTGGAGAAGTTTCCCCCGGCAGGGTCGCCTCTTTTGTCCAAGGCGAGCCCATATGCGGGAAGAATGGCGCCAACCTATCGACCGCCGCTTGTCCAAGCTTTCGATATGTAGTGAGCTTACCGCCAAAAATTGATAGCAACGGAGCATCATCAAGCTCATCATCGAGCTCAATCGTGTAATCACGAGTTACCGCTTGTGGGTCATCTGATTCATCCTCGCACAGCGGTCTTACACCCGACCAATCCGACACTATGTCTTGTTTACTGATTTTTGTTTTAAAGTGCTGGTTCACTATCTCACACAAATAGTCCTTTTCACTGTCATCAATCGCCACCTTGCTCGGATCACCTTGATAATCCACATCCGTTGTACCGACCACAGAGTATTTATCCATATAAGGGATGACGAAAACAATACGCTTGTCTTCGTTTTGCAAAATGTAAGCGTGGTCGCCTTGGTACATACGGGGAACAACAATGTGACTCCCTTTGACCAATCGGATACTTCTTGGAGATGGTAAAGCCAGTTGATCATCAAAAAAGCGGTCAACCCAAGGGCCGGCTGCGTTGACTAAGGCTTTAGCTCGTAGCGACTGCGTTTCTCCGGTTAGAGCATTGTTCGTTTCTACTAGCCAGCCGTCTGCCAATCTGCGTGCTCCGGTGCATTTAGTTTGCGTCAATATCGACGCACCTTTTTCCTTTGCCAACATAGCGTTAGCGACAACCAAACGTGCATCATCAACCGCACAGTCAGAGTACTCAAAACCGATTTTCATCTCTGGTAGAAGTGGACTTTCATCGCCAGCAAATTTAACGCCTTTGCTGCCAAGCAAGGACACGCGTTTTCCTAGGTGGTCGTAAAGGAAAAGCCCTGCACGAATCATCCACGCTGGACGCAGATGAGGGCGATGAGGCAACTGGAAACGCAAAGGAGCAACTAAATGGGGGCATTTTTTAACAGCACTTCTCGTTCTGCTAATGCTTCAGACACTAAACGAAACTCGTAATGTTCGAGATATCTTAGGCCACCGTGAATAAGTTTGCTGCTCGCCGATGACGTCGCCGAAGCAAGATCATTCATCTCAACCAACGCCACATTCAGACCTCTTCCTGCCGCATCGGACGCCACAGCCACACCATTAATACCGCCGCCGATAACTATCACATCGTAATTGTTGTTCGTGTCACCCATTCCCACTTGCCTCCGTTTATCTCGTCATTTTCATGAGCACATACGAACAATATAATGCGCGGAAACGAACATTGCGAGCGTTTTGATAGCAAAATGTTAAATTTGTTCATTTCTATCACTTTGCTCACACATTCTTCGCCCTGCTTTGAATATTATTAACAACAACACTATTATCATCACTTGATGCTATCAGGATCGTTTTCGGCTAATGGTCGAAAACGAACAGATGCTCTCATTAACACTCATCGACAGACGGACACTCTATGAATAACAAAAAAGTCATCATTGCTCTCGACCAAGGTACCACTAGCTCACGAGCGATCGTCTTTGATCATGACGCTAATATCATCACGACTTCTCAACGGGAATTCACCCAGATATACCCGCAACCAGGCTGGGTTGAACATGACCCGATGGAAATTTGGGCAACGCAACGCTCATCTCTGACCGAAGCCCTCGCCCAAGCAGACATCGGCAGTGATCAAGTCGCCGCAATTGGTATTACCAATCAAAGAGAAACCACTATCGTCTGGGATAAAAACTCCGGACAGCCCATTTACAACGCTATCGTTTGGCAATGCCGCCGTACCGCCGATTACTGCGACAAACTCAAAGCCAATGGCCACGAGCAAATGATTCAAGATAAAACGGGGTTAGTGATGGATGCGTATTTCTCTGCATCAAAAGTAGCGTGGATACTGGACAATGTAGAAGGCGCGCGCGAAAAAGCCGATAACGATGAATTACTCTTCGGTACGGTAGACACATGGCTCGTTTGGAAACTCACCCACGGTAAATCCCATGTGACTGATGTGAGTAACGCCTCAAGAACTATGCTATTCAACATCCACACTCTAGAGTGGGATGAAGAACTACTCGAGCTATTTGATATTCCTCGAACCATGTTGCCAAGCGTGAAGTCATCAAGCGAAATCTACGGCCATACTCAAATAGGTGGCGGCAACCATGCTATTGCCATCAGTGGTATCGCCGGGGATCAACAAGCCGCGCTGTTTGGCCAGCAATGCGTGAAGAAAGGCATGGTAAAGAATACCTATGGCACGGGCTGCTTTTTGCTGATGAACACGGGTAGCAAGCCAGTGAAATCTCAGCATGGTCTACTCACTACAGTGGGCTACCAAATCGGCGACGAAGTCACCTACGCCTTGAAGGCAGCGTATTCATGGGTGGAGCTACGATTCAGTGGCTACGAGACGAGTTAGGATTGATTCGTGATGCCAAAGACACAGCGTATTTCGCCCAGCAAGTGGACAGCTCAAACGGTGTGTATTTAGTACCTGCATTTGTCGGGCTGGGCGCACCTTATTGGGATCCTCATGCTCGAGGCAGCTTAGTGGGTTTAACCCGAGGCACCAATCGCAATCACATTATTCGCGCAGCACTGGAGGCGATCGCTTATCAGAGTAAAGATGTGTTGCTTGCGATGGAAGAAGACTCCGGCATCAAACTCAATCAAATACGAGTCGATGGCGGCGCTGTGGCCAATGATTTCTTGATGCAATTTCAATCCGACATCATGGGTAGCAAAGTGGTTCGTCCAATGGTTCGCGAATCCACAGCGCTCGGTGCTGCTATGCTTGCCGGACTCGCCGTTGGATTTTGGAACAGCCAAGAGGAGCTCGCTGATAAAAAGGAGATCGAGCGGATCTTTAGTCCTGAATTGGAACGCGAAAAACGTGAGACCCTGTACGACGGATGGTTAACTGCCATTGGGCGTACAAAAACTAGTTAGCTTCGCCCAGGATTAAAAACGCACCCCTTGGTGCGTTTTTTTACGCTTCTACACCTGATTCAATGACTCGCTTTAAATCGAGAGAAACACCACTCCTACATTAAATGCAAAAACAACAGTTGCACACGCAACATTTGCAGTGTAATCTTATTGCCATTGAATGATGACCATTGTCATTACCCTCTATTCAACGTTTATAAGTGGGACGATTGGTATGAAAAAAACGCTATCAACAATACACCGCACAGCTGCTTCAATGGCATTTCTTTTGATCTTGTCATTCTTTCTAAGCACGGTTCTAGTCGAAGTCTTTGGTGGGTACAACGCTATTTTGACGGTTAAGACCTACATCTGTTATGCGGTTTGGTTACTCATCCCTGCCATGGCGACAGCTGGAATTACTGGTGCAAAACTGGCTCCAAAAGCAAAAAAAAGGACTCGTTGGTGCAAAGAAAAAACGTATGCCGTTTGTTGCGGCCAATGGTCTCCTGGTGTTACTCCCTGCCGCTATCTATCTTCAACACTTAGCGAGTATCGAAAGTTTCGATACCACCTTCTACGTGATCCAGGCCATCGAACTCGCGGCAGGCTTTACCAATCTGACCCTCATGGGGCTCAACATTCGTGACGGACTAAGGATGACAAGCGTCCGCTCGGCATAACTGCCTGAAAAGATGCCAAAGAATCAGTACTAAACGGTGGCGTTTTCACACGAAAACCGCTAAGTTCAGCGAGCGCTGTCAGAGTAACAGCGCGTCGATTCTATTGTTAAATGTACTGTTATTCTTCACGGATGCTTGAATATGACCCACACCTCCCCTGCTTTTATTGATGGTGGTTTAAAATTTACCCCTCATTATTTTTCGGTTCCTCTCGACTACCAAGACCCAACAAAAGGTTCGTTGCAGATCTTCGCGAGAGAAGTCACTCTCGCCAAGGACAATGCTGAAAAGCCTTGGTTAGTCTTTTTTCAAGGCGGCCCTGGTTTTCCATCTCCACGCCCCAATGGTAACAGCGGCTGGCTAAAACGCGCTCTACAGGACTATCGCGTACTACTTCTTGACCAGCGCGGCACAGGCAACAGCAGTGTGATTAGTCACCAAACCTTGGCACATCTTTCTCCAAGTGAGCAAGCTGACTACCTAAGCCATTTCCGTGCCGATAACATCGTTCGTGATGCAGAATTTATTCGTCAGGCTTTTGGAGTCACACAATGGGCTATCTTAGGACAGAGCTTTGGCGGTTTTTGCTCCCTGACCTACCTGTCACTATTTCCTGATAGTCTGAGCCATGCCTACATAACAGGCGGAGTGCCCTCAATAGAAAGACATCCTGATGATGTCTATACAGCCACATTCAAGCGTACTAAAGAGAAAAACCAGGAATTTTTCAATCAGTTCCCACATGCTCAATCGCTATGTAAAAAAATCGCCAATCATCTAGCGACCAATGAGGTGGTACTACCGAATGGGCAAGCTTTCACTGTGGAACAATTTCAGCAAATCGGGATCAATTTTGGTGTCAGCGATACCTTCCTTCCTACCTATTATTCTCTTGAAAATGCGTTCATAGAAGTGGATGGAAAGCCAACATTACGCTATGAATTCCTGAATGAAATGCTGATGCAACAGGCCTTTCAAACCAATCCTATTTATGCGCTGTTGCATGAGTCTATTTATTGCCAAGGCTTTGCATCGAGTTGGTCTGCTGGCCGCGTTAGGCAACAGCACGATGAGTTTAATTACCAACAGGGTGACGACGTCTTCTACTTTACTGGGGAGATGGTGTTCCCTTGGATGTTTGAGCAATACGAATGCTTAAAGCCCCTCAAGAAAGCCGCCGACCAACTGGCAGAAAAAGACGATTGGGGTCCACTCTACGATGCTGAAGTATTGGCGAAAAACCGCGTCCCTGTCAGTTGCGCCGTCTACGCTGACGATATGTTTGTTGAGATGGACATCAGCCGCGAAACACTCGCTAAAATCCCCAATTCGAAAGCTTGGATCACCAACGAGTATGAACACAATGGGTTACGTGCCGATGGAGAGCGCATTCTAGACAAGTTGATCGAAATGGGTGACCACATCGATTACTGTCAGCACTAGGCTAGGTTAATATCGACTGGCTTTGCTCTTTAAGCCAGTCTTTGAACAACCTCGTATACGGGTCGTCAAATTGGGTAATGATAAAGTACCCTGCATGAGCCGCTATCGGTGCAAAAGGGGCGACCAGTCGTCCCTGTTCAACCTCCTCCCCTAGTAGCGCCTTTCTTGCTAACGCAACGCCTACACCCGCCTCCGCCGCTGACATAGCCATGTCAGTTCGATTGAAAAAGTGTCCTTTGTTGGTCTCTAAGTCCAATCGTTGCTCAGAAGCCCAGTATTGCCATTCATAGTCTTTTGGTACTCCCTGCCACGGCATTATGTCGTGGAGTAATGTCACCTGCTGCCAAGCCTCGCTCCCTTGCTGTAACCCAGGATGTTTAGCTAGATAGTCGCGACTCAACACCGGAATTAGCCACTCCTCCATCAGTAGTTCAGCCTCTGAGCATCTATAAGGGATAGGTCCATAATCGATGGCAATATCAAAGTCTCGATTGTCGCTGTCCACCAGCGCCCCTTCTGCCAAAGTATGGATCTGGACATCTGGATACCGGCGATGAAAGTTCTCAAGCTTGGGCACCAACCACTTAAAAGCAAACGAGGGGGTTAGCTTGAGCCTGATCTGTTTGCGCTCAGAAACACGAGTCAGTTGAAATACATTTTCCTCTATAGCGGCTAAGTGATGCTCTGTGGCTTCCACCAACCGATTACCCTGTTCCGTCAATCGTATTCCACGAGCATGGCGTTCAAAAACGCTAAAACCTAACTTATCCTCTATTTGTTGTAATTGCTGACTCACTGCACCGACCGTTAGATTAAGTTGCTTTGCTGCACTGGTAATACTGGCATGCCGAGCAACAACACAAATCAAGTTCACCCCATTTAACAATGCTGATTTCATTTTGAGCCTTTAGTTTTTCTAAAACCTACTATTAATTCTTATCGATTGTTAATCAGATGTAAATTATTCATTCTGAGTAAAACTCAAAAGTGCGAGAAGCGATAGTGAAAGTCATTGTATTGGGAAGCGGAGTCATCGGACTCACAAGCGCATGGTATTTGTCTCAGGCAGGCTTTGAGGTGACAGTTGTTGACAGACAATCCAGAGCTGGCGAGGAGACGAGCTTCGCCAATGCTGGACAAATTTCCTATGGCTACTCTTCTCCCTGGGCTGCACCGGGTATTCCCACCAAGGCCATTAAATGGCTATTTGAGCAACACGCGCCACTTAAGATAAAACCGAGTTTGAGCCCGGAGCTTATTCGCTGGGCAAGCCAAATGCTGGTCAACTGTCAGCTCGGCAGATACAAACTGAACAAATCCCGAATGCTCACCATTGCCAATCGAAGTCGTCAATGTCTGGCAAAACTAAATCAAGACCACACTCTCCAATACCAGGGGCGAACACAAGGAACATTGCAAATTTTTCGCTCTCAACAGCAACTTGATGCCATTGAAAAAGACATGGCGCTATTGACTGAAAGTGGAACTCGATTCCAGCTATTGGATACCCAGCAGTGTTTGCAACAAGAGCCTGGGCTCGCAAATATGCATGGGGATTTGGTGGGTGGACTTTACTTGCCCGACGATGAAACTGGTGATTGCTATCTTTTCTGCCAGCAACTGCAAAAAATGGCGGAGCAATCGGGTGTGAAATTCCTGTTCGATACTCAAATCAAAGCCTTAAAGACTGAGAAGCGCCGTGTCGTCGGTGTCACCACCTCAAACGGTACCATCACTGGAGAGCACTTTGTGGTGGCACTCGGCAGTTACTCAAAGGCTTTGCTGCAACCCCATGGTATTGTTCTGCCAATTTATCCAGTCAAAGGCTACTCACTCACTTTGCCTATCATCGATCCAACCACGCGCCAACGTCGACTATCATGATGAGACCTTTAAAGTGGCCGTCACCCGTTTTGATGACCGAATTCGCGTGGCGGGCACTGCAGAATTAGCCGGATTTGATCCCGCTCTCCCTGACAAACGTTTAGCGACTCTAAACCACGTAGTCAGCGATTTGTTTCCTCAAGGCGTAGATTTGGCGAGCGCAGATTACTGGACAGGTTTCCGCCCGATGACCCCAGACGGAACGCCGATCATCGGCAAAACTCCGCTGACCAACCTGCATACCAATACCGGGCATGGCACCTTAGGTTGGACGATGGCCTGTGGTTCCGCGGATATTCTTACCGAGCTGATTGCTTCAAACGGAAGACAAGAAATGCCCGAGCTGAGCATCGAGCGATATTAGCGGGTTAGGTAACTACCTGACAGCTCTTGGTATACCTCAAACAGTGACGTTCTAGTTTGCACATTCAGCGCTTTAACATCCTCACATGGCGCGACTAAGTCCGGTACCTGGTAAGTATGCATAGCCGCTGCTACAGCTGCTTTTACACCGTTATTGGAATCCTCAAACGCCAAACAGCACTCTGAAGCAACGCCAAGTCGCTTAGCCGCTAAGTGGTAGATCTCGGGGTCCGGTTTACCGCGCGTGACCTCACACCCTGTCGCTAAACAGCTAAAATAGCCGTCTAAGCCTGCAAGCTTAAGTTTCTTTTCGGCGACATCGCGATGAGTAGAGGTCGCAACAGCGATAGGAATGTTCTTGGAGGTTAACCAATCAAGCAGCTCAATAACGCCGTGCTTTTTGGGAATCGCTTGATGAAATACGACACTGGTGTAGCGCTGGCGCCACTCTTCATTAATCACTTTATAGTCAATGATTCCTGCGTATGCCTCGCCCAATTTGGCGTGAATGGTTTTGGAATTACAGCCGATAATCGACAAATACTTTTCTTCAAGAAATGGCACCCCTAACGCGTCGCAAGCTTTCTCAAAGATACCTTTGCAGACGTTTTCTGTATCCAACAGCAATCCGTCCATGTCGAAAATCGCAGCTTTAAAATTCATTTCTCTCTCTTTAATCAATACATCCAAAACAGGGCAAAGCCTTTTATGTGCGCATTGTGCCGCATCCTAACGTGTATTACCAAACAAATAGCGGAGTAATTTCGTGTATAGGTATTGCGAAGTATCCTCGCTGTAGAGTTGGACTTGGGTATATAATCGACAGCAGAAAATCACATTGAATCAAAGGACTAGTTATGGCGGTATGGAAAACCATCTTGGTAGGTTTGGCTGGAGCCTTGCTCGCGAGCCCTATCCCACTGCCACTGTCCGAGCTGTTCGCTGCCGCATTTGCCACGATCGTTTATCTTCGATTGAGCGGTCAAATCATCAAGCTGCCCGATATTCTACTTATCCTAATTCAGCTGATACTTGGCATTAGTATTGGCATCACGGTACCTGTGACCGACCTCGTGGGTTCATTTTCATTGCCTCTGTTTTTGGGACTCGTTCTATGTATGCTTTGCCAAACGACGGTGAACTTTCTCTGGCTTTACAAAAAGGAAAAGTGGACGCCGTTTGAATCCCTACTTGGTGCTATCCCCGGCGCGATGGCGGCAATATTGGTGATAAGTGAAGGGCAGGAGAAACCTTCTCCCAAGATCGTTTTTTCGCACTCTATCCGTCTACTACTGCTGGTCGTGTTGGCAGGTGTCATTGCATCAACAGGTGAAAGTCATGCCTCTCAGCTGACTCAATCATTTAACCTTACATTGATAGGACATCTTGTGCTACTTGCAGTCACGAGCTTTTTGCTTGGTAAGCTGGTCGGTAAAGCAGGAGTGCCAGCCCCATTCTTGCTAACCAGTCTAATTACAGCCGCGGTCTATCATAGCTCACAGCCAGATCTTACCCTCACCGTCCCTGAATCATTAATTATGTTCGCAACGGCAATATTAGGTGTGCTCATTGGTGTTCGCTTAGCACCCACGACACTGAGAGAGGCCATCAGCTATTCCAAGGCGGGGTTCATTGTCACCCTTCTGGGCGTTAGCGTCACCCTATGTTTTGCCGCTAGTTTCTATTTCTTAACAGGGGTGGATTGGCAGGTATTGTTACTTGCTTGGGTGCCCGGAAGTGTTGAAGCCATGACGGCTGTCGCCTTATTACTCGGGCTTGAGCCGGCATTTGTCGCAATCAATCACGTGATGCGATTAATGATGCTTTACATGATGCCAGCGGTTCTTAAAACGCCCTTGGAGCGTTTGAGTAGACTTTGAATTTCAAAGTTGAACGGTAATTGAGGCTCATGTTCTGAAGACGAAATCCTCTCCGTGTCATACAACTGCCATATAGTTCTATAACAATGAATAGATCATTTTTCTGGCCCTTTCAGTAACCAAGTTCAATATGCTTGTTACGGATAAAAGTGCCAATTCATGTTCTCTTTTCAGACGTATGACAACAAAAAAGCCAACTCCAACTCTTTCGTTACTAAAATCTTTCTATGAAGTAGGACGTTCACGAAGTTTCAAGCAAGCCGCTGAAAACTTGGGATTGTCGCAGCCTACCATAATCAAACAAGTTGGCGAGCTTGAGCAACAATACAACGCAAAGCTCTTCACCAGAGGAAGAAACAACAACCGACTAACTGACTTAGGGTTACAATTGATGCCTCTTTGTCGTTCAGTTATCAATGGTGTGAAAGAGATCGATGAGTTCATGCAATCTCACGGCAAGCTGATACATGGAACACTAACAATTGCTGCGGTCAGCCCTATTACGTCACCCAAGCCTTAAAAACTTTCATCGCTAAATACCCCAAAATCAAAGTGAAGGTGATTTATGGTTCAAACAGAAATGCCCTGCATTTACTGCAAGCCGGTGAAGTCGATATCGGATTGTTTGTTCACAACTCTTCTACTCCCGGGTTTAGTAGTTTTCTCTGCAAAGAAGATCAGATCATTGCCATCATACCGGAGAGCAATCGACTCTCGCACAATGAATACTTAGATGCCGAAGACATCAAAGGAGAGGTACTTCTTTGTCGTGAAAAAGGTTCCATTACTCAGGATATTTTTGAAACCGAGATGCGAAAAAGAGACATAGAGCCTTCTTCCCGTATTGAAATAGGCAGTAGAGAAGCGATCCGCGAGGGTGTTATCCAAGGGCTAGGGATCGGGGTCGTCACGGAGCATGAACATAACCATGATGAGAAGATCGTCGCTAAGAAATTTAAAAATATCGATCTTTCAATGAAGTATAGTTTCGTTGTTTCAAATGAGAGGCTGGGTAGTCGCTTAATTCAGGCCTTTCTTCAATGTACAGAAAAGCATCTGATGCAACCTCTCCAATGATAAATGCGCAGAACAATTTGCTCTGTTCTACGCAACTAAAATGTCCAACTAAGCCCTATATGTGAGCCACGAACGGACTACCAATCTCGAACTCTTCAGACTCGTGCATGTAATCATGGTAGTGAATCAAGGTGCGATCGTTTTCCAATAACACAACACAATATTGAGGTTCTTCAAAATTTCCTTGGATCATTCTGTCATCGTTAAGATCTAACCTTACCTGATGGTTCATGCTACGTAGTGTCGAAAATGCAATGCCTCGCCATTGTCCTGCAATTGGGCGGTGGTAATGACCAAAAAACAGATGCTTAATATTAGAGTATTGGCCTAAAAGATTACCTAGCTGCTCACCATGAGCCTTATCGAGGCTAATCGCATCCATAGCCGGAATACCAGTATCAAATGGAGCATGGTGCATAAACAGATAAACAGGCTGTCCATTGGCACTATCAATCTGTTGCTTCAGCCATTGAAAGCGTTGCTCACAATAAGTCCCAGCGTGTGTCCCCTCTTTCACTGTATCAAGAAGAATAAACACCCCACACTCTGTTTGGATGACCTTTTGTGCAAAACCATTTTCGTCGAATTCGAAGTTGCTAAAGGTTTCTGCCAACGTTGGGCGATGGTCATGGTTGCCAATGACAAGGTGGTACGGGATGTCGAGGTTTGACAAGGTGCTTTGCAAGTTGGTATACGCTTCTGGATGCCCAGCATGAGCAAGGTCACCTGTTATCACAACCATTTCAGCATCACCATGTTCTCGATTAATACTCTCCACCGCTTTATTTAAAGCAAGTTGAGGCGAGCGCTGATAAATTTTTTGTCCTGTATAACCAAAATGCGTGTCAGTAAGGTGGATGATTTTCATAGTAAATAGGGTCTATTTGAGTTGAGTTTCAAGGGATATAACTGCTTTCGCTATGTCGTAAGTATGGTGAACCATCAATGTTGGGTTCTCTTTGTCTAGATAACCTTGAGGCTGCCATCCCCAAGTAACGGCGATTGATAGAGCATCACTTTCATTAGCCGCTTTAATATCACTAATACTGTCTCCCAGCATGATCGCCTTTGTTTTAAACGTGGTTTGCAGGTGTTGGATTTTTTCCTTTTTACTCCCAGCTATATCACCACCTAGAACCCCAGCAAAGCTCGAGAGCAGTTTATGTCGATGAAGCTGCTGTCTAATGACGTCACTATGGCTGGCGCTTACGATAAACAGATCATGACTGGCGGCGATAGTTTCTATCGCCTGAGACATTCCAAAGAAAAACGGAGCTTGTTCGCCGTACTCATAGAGATAACTAGCGACATCGCGTGAAAAAATGTTTTCATTCAACCCAAGCTCCTGTGCAACTGCTTCAAACGTGACCGGGTCTAGATATCGGAACGGATTAGTCTCAAGAATCACTGAGGAGTTTTGTTGCTTAGCAGCGAATTGACACGCGTCACGACACAGCTTTAGGCTGTCACAAATAACACCGTCAAAGTCAAAAATTACCATTACTTCAATTACCTGATAATAAATCGCTCCCAGAACTTAGTCCGGGAGCTTACTTGGTCGTTCTATAGATAGTTATTTACTTTCTCTGTCATTTCTTCGAGAACCTGGTTCGGCTCACTACCGTTTGCACGGCGACCAGAAACTACAGAGTGCAGCTCATCTGAAATTACATCAGTGATTTTCAAACCGTTTGCGCCTGGGAAAGAAACCCACGTATCCATCCAGGGTAGAGACGTAACCGCTGTTTTGTGGTTTGGTCGATTTTCGTAAAAGCTACCCAGCTTCGCGTTTGCGACCTGATTTGGTGGCATATATCCGGTAAAGTGAGGGATCTGCTGGTTTCCAACAGGGCCGGTAATGTATTTGATATACTTCCACGCCGCTTCTTGCTGCTTCTTATCTTTCGCCAGCATGACCACAGCATTGCCACCTACTGGTAAGCTGCCATCTTCAGTGACTTCTGGGAACTGTGTGGTTTTCAGTTCGAATCGTTCACCAATGGCGCGCTCAAACATGGCAAGGTTAGATGTCGATGTAACGTAGATACCGATATTGCCTGCACTGAAAGAACGCTCGGCACTTCTGCGCTGGTAGTCTGGCATTTGAGCTTGAGTGTGCATCTGAGCCAATTTATTAATCGCCCATTGCCCTTCTTCCCCATCAAATGCTACTTTGCCATCTTTTAGAATATCGCCACCTTGTGACATAACCAGCGACAACCAAAGCCAGTTACCAGTGATGTTCCAGTCATAATAAAAACCTTGTGCATTGCCATCCAACCCATTGATTTTGGCGGCTACTGCAAAGATATCTTCCCAAGAATCCGGCAGCGTTGAGCTGCCTGTGGCTTGGTGGACTAAGTCCGCATTGAAATACACTATTGGCATAGAAACCGCGAAAGGTAGGCCATAAGTTTTGCCATCAAAACGGCTTGGCGACATCATTGAGTCATCAAATCCATTTTCAGATCTATCTTCTGCTGTAATGAACTGATCCAAAGGTACTGCGATATTACGCTCGTAAAGGGGAAGGACTCGGTTCAAACCTTGAAAGCTTACATCAGGTAGTTGGTTGGTAATCGCTTCTCGCATGACTTTCTGAGTCGCATCTTCATAGTTTTCGTAGTTCGAACGAAACTCAATTTTGATGTCTGGGTTCTCTTTTTGAAAGTCTTCAGCAAGCTGACGTTGTAGCCCATCAAAGAGCTCTCCATAAGGATATTGAACGACTAACGTTGTTTGAGCAAAGGCCGACGCTGAAAGTAACATCGCTGCAAATGTCGAGATTCTAAGGCGCATTTTTAAACTCCATTGATTTATCTTTTAATGCGTGTTGATTCTTTAGGGTTTGGAGAGCCCTCATCATTGAAGGCTCCTGATTTAAAGTGTTTTATTTCATTCCAGACATCGTAATGCCTTCAATGAATCGCTTCTGAGCACACAAGTAGGCAATAATAAGTGGCGCAACAATGACGGTTGCAGCAGCCATAAGTGGCCCGTAACTGTCCCCTGCTTCGTCACTCTTGAATGCAACAACACCAAGTGGCGGGGTGTAGATATCTTGGCTGTTCGCGACAATTAGCGGCCAAAAGTAATCATTCCAGTGAGCCACTATTGAGAAAATACCGAAGGCAATCAGAGCTGGAATCGCCGTAGGGACCATGATTCGCCAGATGATTCCAAATTCACTAAACCCATCTAGGCGTGCGGCAGAAATCAAATCGTCCGGCACTGAGTTAAAAAACTGTCTCATCAAAAAGATGCCAAATACCGAAATCGAGAATGGGGCAATGAGTGCTTCATAACTGTTCAACCAACCAAACTTGTACATCAACAGATACCAAGGGATGGAAACCGCTTGCGGTGGAATCATCAGACACGCCAAGATCGCAATAAAGACAACCTGTTTACCTTTGAAATTTAACTTGGCCAATGCATAAGAGGCCGGAACTGCTATCGCTATTTGGCTCAGAAAAATAGCTACCGTCACGATCACGCCGTTTATCATGAAACGAACTAATGGCGTCTCAGAAAACGCAATTGAGTAGTTTTCATAAGCTGCGAAACGCTCTGGAATCAACCTAATTTCGTTAACAAAAATCTCATCTTCTGGCTTAAACGACGTAAGAACCATCCAAACAAAAGGAAGAAGAAATAAGGCGGCTAAAGCAATTAGCGTCACATGGCGAAACAAGCCAAATAAGTCAATGTTCTTCATTAGTAATGCACCTTCTTTTCCATGAAACGCATCTTGATTACGGTAATGAGTAGGACGATGAACAAGAAAATCACGGTGATGGTAGCTGCATAACTGGTGCGGAAGAACTGGAACCCTTCCACATACATCAGGTGCAGCAGTACTTCTGAGCTTTTTCCGGGTCCACCCTGAGTGAGCACTTCGACAGTATCGAATACTTGAAACGCCTTAATTGCGGAGATAACAAGCACAAACAGAGTGACCGGCCCTAACATTGGCCAGGTGATTAAGCTAAATCGAGACCATCCATTTGGCACACCATCCATCTCCGCAGCCTCATAGAGGTGACGCGGAATGGCCATCAAACCTGACATGAACAGCACCATGTTGTATCCGAGTTGATGCCAGATACCGATTCCTGCAAGCACATAAACCACAGTGTCAAGATCGTTTAACCAGTTTTTGCCATCGATGCCGAGCTTATCCAACACCATGTTCAGTAAGCCAAAGTCCGGTTGTAAGATGTACTCCCAAACGATAGACATTGCGATCAACGTCCCCATTACAGGTAGGAAGAAAGCGGTGCGATACGCTCCTCTTCCACTCGGACGAGCTTCAATAAGAATCGCAATGGCTAGTCCACCAGCCACAGAGAACGGCAGTACAATAGAAACGTATAACAAAGTGTTCTTTAAAGCCTGCCAAAACGCGTTATCATTTATAAGCTCGATATAATTATCGAGACCCACCCATGAAAATGTGGTCATGCCTAATTGCCAATCCGTGAAGGACAAAACGACAATCGCCACAATGGGGCCTATAAGAAATAGCGCCATCAGCAGAATGGCCGGCAGAGTAAGCAGCCATGCGGTGTTTTGCTCTCGAACCTGCCAAGCGTTTTCTTAGCAGCAATAGGCTTAGGCAGCTTCATTGCAATATCTTGAGACATATCAGGCAGCCTCCATCATGATGTCGATCTTCTGAATACGCTGCCCGTGACGATTGAAAAACATGAGTTTGTCGGGAGCGACTTCGAGATGAATGTTGTCACCTTGAGAAAGGTTTTTTGACTCATCGGCCGTCAATTTAATCGCTATGCTTCCGTTCGCCCATGAGGCGTTAGCAAAGAGGATTTTTTCACCCCCCATGTTTTCGATGTGGGTGATAACTGCAGGCATGTTGTTACTTGAACATATGCGAATATCCTCAGAACGCACTGCAATGGTTATTGGCGCATCGCAGCTCGTTGCATTGAGTTTAATGCCACTTAGCTCCTGGCCATCAAATAGGATATTGCCTTCATCATCGACTAAAGCTGGGATTGTGTTGATCTTTGGGCTACCGATAAACTCGGCAACTTTTAGATGATTAGGGTTGTTGTACATATTGTTAGGTGTATCCACTTGGATAAGCTCGCCTTCTACTAAGAGAGCAATCCGATCCGACATCGTCATCGCTTCTACTTGGTCATGCGTGACGTACACGAACGTAGTGCCAATTTCGCGATGAAGCTGAGTCAGTTCCCCTCTCATATGTACACGAAGCTTGGCATCAAGATTTGATAGAGGCTCATCCATCAAAAAGGCCGAAGGTTCGCGCACCATTGCTCTCCCTAACGCAACACGCTGACATTGACCACCGGACAACTCGCTAGGTTTTCTATCGAGGAGATGCTCGATATGTAGCTGTGCTGCAACCTCCTCGACTCTCGCATCAATAGCAGTCAGTGCTTGTTTAGTATCTTGGGAGAGTAGCGTTGCCAGTGGCAACCTTTGCCATAGGGGCGTACGCATTCGCAGCGGTACACGCATATTGTCTTTAACCGTTAAATGCGGGTACAACGCATAAGACTGAAACACCATAGCGAGATCTCGCTCTTTTGGTCGCTTATCGGAAATGTCTGAGCCACCAATGCGAATGGTGCCGGAAGATTGCTCTTCTAAACCCGAAATGATGCGTAGAAGTGTTGATTTACCGCTGCCTGAGGCACCAACCAAGGTCATAAACTCACCATCTTTGATATCTAAGTTGATACCTTTGAGGATCTCAGTTTGACCAAAAGATTTCTTAATGTTTGAAAGCTGAATATCTGCCATGATGTTAGTCTTTATTTGGGTTAAGGACGTTCGCCATCAGCCATACGGCGATTGATGTCGGTAATAACTGCAGGAAGATCTGCAATGGTGTCGATGACATAGTGCGCATTCGCACTTTTCATCTTGCTACTAGCACGTTCGCGAGCATGAGCCTTCTCTTCGTCTGATGCCTGTAAGAATTCTTCAAGCGTAAACCCTGCTTCATTACCGGAAAGAGCCAACCCAACGGTCCACATTCCAGCGTTTAGCCCTTCTTCAATACCAGGCACCGCATCATCAACTTTGACGCAGTGACAAACATTTTTAATGCCTAGCTCAATCACGTTCTGCAATGCCATCCATGGGCCGGGACGACTGCCTGCCTTTAAGTCGTCGCTAGCTACTACGCATTCTGGGTTGTAGCCAAGAGCGCTTGCAGCTTCTACAAGTGCATCCATCACCGGACGCGGATACCCCGAGCAAGAACCCACCTTAACGTCTTGCTCTTGAAGAAAGTTCAGCGTCTCTTTCGCTCCAGGAATTAAGCTTGCGTGTTCAGGCTGCTTCACTTTCTCAATCTGAAGCGGCATGAATGTGTTATAGATTTGCGTGACTTGTTCATCAGTCATCGATGAACCAAATTGCTCTACCCAACGCTGGGAAATCTTAGGATCATCACCCAACGTTCGAATGTGATCCCATTTCCCCATCCCCATCGGGCCTCGCGCTTCGTCTAGCGAGATGTCAAAATCGAAGGCTTGCTTAAACGCCTCAACAAAAATGGTGGTTGGCGCAAATGAACCAAAATCAACGGTGGTTCCCGCCCAGTCAAAAATGACGGCTTCTACTTTATTCATTTCTTAACCTACTGATTACTTTGTTTAAAACTGAGAAATTAGCTGTTCTACATTGCCTGAAAAGTTCTGGCCTCTTTGGCCCTGTGCGGCATCTCTTACCAACGCTTGCCATTCATCGCGGGTATAGCCATAGGCATTCGGAGAAACTTCTACATCCAGAACTTTCAGAAAAGCTGTCATTTGTTGGCTTGCTTGTTCAATGTTGGAACTGAAAATAGTGGTGATATAGCCGATGAGTTCATGGTCGTTGCGGTCAACGGCCGCAATGATCGCTGGTAATGTAAAGCTGCACGCAATACCATGAGCAACACCTTTATCAAGGGTGACGGCATAAGACATGTTGTGGGCGATGGAGGTTTTGGTATTGGAAAAAGCTAAGCCTGCCATCAACGCCGCCTCTTGAATCTTAGTGCGAAGCGCTAAATTGGTTGGGTCTTGCACCAATAGAGGTAAGATCTCAATAATGGCTCTGCTGGCAGTAACAGCGAACATTGCACTTATTGGGTTGCGGTTTTTGTTCCATAGGCTTTCCAAAGCATGCGATAGCGCATCCAACGCTGTGCTAATTGTGATGGAAATGGGTAACTGAGACGTAAAAGGCGCGTGCACAATTGCTGCACTCGGGTAGAGCCGAGTATCGGATAGCGAATATTTTGCGTCATTTTCTGGGTCCCAGACCGTTCCCCAATGTGTGACTTCACTTCCTGTGCCCGCAGTCGTCGGCACCGCGATGATTTCCTTGATGCTCAGGTCTTGTGCATCAACCTTACCTTTCAAGAACGCCTCGACGGTCTCGAAATCACCATCACTGGCAGCGAGCACTTTCGCAGTGTCCATTACAGAACCACCACCCAACGCGACAAACACTTGCGTTTGCTCACCTTGCTCACTCAACTGCTGACATAGGCCGCGAAGATTCGAAAAATGTGGATTTTCAACCACACCATCGATAATACTGACAGGATCATGCCCCACAGCTTCGATGACTTCTCGGGTATAGCTGGAGAAAATATTATTAGAGTAAGTAACAATCGAATAAGCTCGACCGCCTACTAGTTCTTTTAAGGAGTTTAATGCTTCGTGACCACTCACGATTTCAACAGGATTTTTAAAATGCCACATCTTAACTACTGAACTTCTTAATGTTGTTTGATGTGAAGCATTTTGAAGTAGAAATATTGAATCTAGGTTTCACATAACTAGACAAAGTCTAATTAGAATTAGGCTCAGTAGAGTTTGTCGTCACTAAAGAATCATAGGACTGTCATACAGATGAAATGGATAGCAGACACTTCAGTGCAAACCATTCAGACCCTATTGGTGAATAGTTCATAGATTAAGGCAACCGCCGTAATTAGATTCCAGTCTACGCAAGTATAGTGTCGGTATAGGCCGGGGGCTCCAAAGCGAAATCTGTTGCAAGTTTCGGGGGTGATTTTTAAGAAAATATCTAAATGGGCGAGTAGAAGATGTAGTTGGCTGCACTGGGGTGTGCAGCCTGTAGATCAAGAAGTTAGTCTTTACTAGGCTCAATGCGTTGACGCTCAGATGTTACTGACACAGGAGGTTTTGCTCGGCAGACACAATCACTATCCACGTCGATTTTTTCCGTACCCCCGCAACTACCCTGTATCGCTTTACGCTTGAAAATGACTCCAATCGCCATGAGTGCGATTGCTATAGTGAAGATCAAAATCGCCAACAACATATGCATAGCGTTCTCCATAATGATACTCGCCCGACCTACCTCTTTGTACGATAGCCGCTAGACTAAAGTTTGTTTTTACTCTAGTACAACTCTGTATCCGTATCTCTTGAGCTCACGGTAGAAAATCGCGGCGAACCACTATTCCGCCCCTTTCGTGCCGTAGACGTAAATGTTTGTTGGTGAGCTAATCCGCCTGCGACCAATGCAGATTCCATCGAATGCTGCCAAGTTAAGCTTTGCAGACAGCCATGAATGAGGCCGGACAACAGCCCTTCATGTTGTTCCATCGGTAAATTAGCCGCAGTACCATCGCTAGCATAAAAGTGCCCATTGCTATCTCGACTGGCATAGGCGCCATTCTCTCCCAAACTAATTACCACTTGATGTACGCCCACATCATGAAGGCGCCGTGCGGTTTTTGGTATGTCGCTGCGTTTAGATATACTCTCACCTGACAGCAATTCAGCTTCTACCACGTTGAGCTTTAGAGTATGAATACACGACAAATAAGGTTTGATTTTCTGCACTTTTAGTACCGAAACCGGATCCACAAAAATGGGTTTTGAGGCTTGAGTCTGAAATAAGTATTCCAATGCTGATTCACTTAAGTTTGCGTCGATAGCGATGGCAGTAGCCCTGTTCAATAATGGTGCTCGCTTTGCAAGTTCCTGAGCATTGAGTTCGTCAAACAGCGACATATCGTTGAGAGCGAGTTGCAATGCACCATCTGGCCCGTGAATCGAAAGATAGGTACTGGTTGCTCGATTAGGCGTGACCAAACAGTGCTCAATCCCTACACCCGCATCACGGCAAGAATCCAGCAGTTGCTCACCCCATGAATCTTCACCTACGGCACTGATAAACTCGACTTTACTGCCAAGGTGCGCAAGGCTTTCGGCAATGTTCCTACCAATGCCCCCAGCACTGGCAGTAAGAGCCCCTGGATTTGAGCTGCCCATCACCAAGTCTGAAGTAGAACGGCCACATAAATCCATATTCGCGCCACCAATCACAACGGCAAAACGATCAGGGGCAATCAAATAGCCCTTACCCTGTATAAATCCTTTTTCGTCAAGTTTGTTATGTGCCCTGCTACGGCGCTTCGGCTGATGTTGAGCATATCAGCCAAAGTACTCTGAGCGATCATAGGATCAAGCTTGATTAGTTCTAGTATTTGTTGTTCGCGCTCAGTCATAAGCCAAGTGTCCGCTCAAATAAACATACGTATGCATATTATTACTCCCGAAGCTATATAGAATCAATGCCTTAGTTATGCCAACGAAAACTTCTTACATTGCACCTTGTACCAATCACTCAGATATTCACTGAATTGCATCCATAGCTGTGAAACCGATCACTTGTGGGAATCCACCCACACTCGCTACTATTAAAAAACCATATTAAAACTAATGATAATAATGTATGGACTATATAGATTGTATTGCCAGCACGAACAGAGCATTGAGTTGCCGCAACGGTATTGATGAACTGTTTCACACCCTAAGAACCAAGTACCCGCATCTATCGAGATTGTGTCTCTCAGTGACGTCTGCTGATCACCTCGAAAACTTCCACGTTATCGACTTTCAAGATGATTCCGATAAGTTCGACGTAATCTCAATGCATTCTGAGCGCTGTGCTCCCTTAATTAAAATAATCGAGAATCAGGAAATTAGGATCGTTGACGATCTCTATGAGCTCAAACCCAACAACCGAAATAGACGTCTTATCGAGCTTGGCCACCGAAGCAGTTTTACCATGGGATTAAACATTGAAAGCGGTTTCGGCGCAGTACTGTTTCTCAATTCAACGCAAGTAGATTACTTCAACGATGGCGCTTTGCACTCAGACCTTTTGTTTATTCGAGAGGTCATCATAAGTTTGCTTTGCCATGACCGTTACAAGCACCAAATGTTCGTCCAAGCTCTGAAGCTCGCGCTCAAGATAAGCCATAAACGTGACCCAGAAACCGCGGATCATCTGCAGCGGATGAGCCAGTACAGCAAGCTCCTCGCCGAACTTCTTGCTCACAAACTGCCCGTCGATCATCGATTTATTCAGTGGATAGAGCTCTACTCACCTTTTCACGATATCGGCAAATACCGCATCCCTGACCACATTCTGTTTAGCCCTCACCGATACACACCAGAAGAGCGCGCCATCATGAACAAGCATGTTGATTACGGGGTAGACATTATCGACGAGGTCATCGAAAACATCGACGTGGTCAGTGCGTCCAGTGCTGAAGTCTCTTTCTTGAAAAACATTATCTATTTTCATCATGAGCGCTTTGATGGGGTGGGCTATCCCACCAAGATTGGCGGGATAGATATTCCGTTAGAGGCGAGGATCATCACTATTGCCGATGTGTTTGATGCCCTGCTGAGCAAACGTACCTACAAGCAAGCATGGAGCCTTGAAGACACTCAACATTATCTTGCTGAACAAGCGGGGGCCGCGTTTGACCCATTGCTGGTTGAAACGCTGCTTAACAACCTAGAGCGATTCAAAGCAATCTATCATACATTTCCACCGCAACCAGAGTCAGAGACTCATCTGGCTAAGTAACTCAGGCTAACAAGCAAGCCGCTACTCAATAGGACGACCATACACACGGTCGAAATAAGCCAAAGGGGCAACGCGAGCACTTGCTTTGCTTTGCCACTTTGTACTGTTGGCAACCAGCCACCTTTGCTGGGAGCCGCCAAAATCGCTTGACTGATCGCCGCCTCGCGAAGCTTATGCTCCAGAGCAAACTCCTCTTTTTGAGGCTCCAAAGCGGGCTGGTCCGTGACGCTTGATGCAAGATTCACTGCCGCGCAACACACAATTCCAATGTCAGCAGAGAACTGCCCGAAAAAGTTGGCCACATGATCCCCAACCACATCGCCATCATTGTTACGCATTCGTCCACCAGCAATCCAGGTTTCCACCTGCTCAAACTGCGCCAAGATATGCGCTGCCTGGTAGTTATTGGTGACCACGCGAAGATGCTTATGAGCACTTAAATGCTCCGCAATCGCCGCTATCGTAGTACCTATGCCTAAGAATAGCGTGCAACCGTCTGGGATATTGGCAACCACCTGTTTGGCTATTTGCTGCTTTTCCGTCAAGTTGGTCGTGCTTCGCGAGGTAAAACTGCGATTGCTTAGCGTTGTTGGCAAACCCACTCCACCATGATGACGGCGGGCAAAGCCGAGACTGCAAAGCTCATTAATATCACGGCGAATGGTTTGAGTCGTAACATCAAAGTGGCTCGAAAGCGCCTCTATAGTGCAGTATTCTTGCGTATGTATCAGGTCGATAATACTTTTTTGTCGCAAACTGAGATGGTGCATGATGGTCGTTACCTGCTCCTCTATGTCACATTAGGCATCAACTAAAACTTGCGGCTTTGATTCTGATGACTGTCTTTGATAATCCTGAGGCACATCGCTTATCATCATATCCACGCCCCACCCCCAAAATGACTCAACCAAAACTGGATGATTAGGCGTGTAACAATAAAGTTGGTAGCCCGCCGATTTTATCCATCTTGCTGTTTTCTCATCTAGAAAGTGAAAGTCGCAATGTACGCTGTAAGCATCTAATTTATCGAGAATAGTTAGCGCGTTATCCGGTATTTGTTGCCACAGTTGCCCGCGACGTATGGAGGGCATTATTCGCTGCATCACCGTCAGCGCCTGCGTACTAAAACTAGAGAATAGCACCTGCTCCGTAGCAATACCTAACTCAGTCATAACCAACTTAACTTGCTGACACAAAAGCTCAATATCATCACCTTCATAATGCTTTAGCTCAACATTGACCGTCAGGCCATGTCTTTGCGCCAACAATAGAGTCTCAGCCAATGTTGGAATAGTCTCGCCTTCATAAGCATCACCAAACCATAGGCCCGCATCTAAGGCTTTTAGCGCCTGAACACTCATATCGGCGACGCGGCCGCGGCCGTTGGTACAGCGGTTCACGGTACGATCATGAATAACGACTGGCACCTTATCCTGACTAAGCTGAACATCAATCTCAATCCATTCTAGTCCTAACAAAGCCGCCTGTTCAAAAGCAGCTAACGTATTTTCGGGTGCGAGGCTAGAAACGCCACGATGAGCTGTGATTTTCATTGATTCCTTTACCATTTTCATTTGCATTCAAATGAAAGGATTACAACTCTCTGTGACACTATTATTGCCGTTTTATTGCGTTTCCATGGCCATAAAATGTTTCAAATAAGTTCATTTAACTGTCACCTAATCGTCATTTGCTCAGTTTAACTTTCACTTGAACATTTTAAAGCAGTGGCTCTACAACAAGTGAACTTCTGCTTTATGAACCAAAAACCAACATTTTCACATTTAAGGGAAACACTATGTCTATTAAACACCTCACAGGAATGGCGGTGGCAGTGGCGCTCATGAGCACTGGTGCTCAAGCAAAAACTGAGGTTGAGTGGTGGCACGCCATGGGCGGCGCTTTGGGTCAAAAAGTTAATGATATCGCTGCGGATTTCAATGCAAGCCAAGAAGAATACGAGATCAAACCGGTTTACAAAGGTAGCTACGCAGAAACCATGACCAGCGCTATCGCTGCTTTCCGAGCGAAAGAGCAGCCTGCCATTGTTCAGGTGTTTGAAGTGGGTACAGCGACCATGATGGGCGCGAAACAAGCTATCTACCAGTGTACGAACTAATGGAAGATACCAAAGAACCGTTTAACCCAGACAACTATCTTTCAGCTGTGACAGGCTACTACACCACCAATGACGGTCAGATGCTGTCAATGCCGTTTAATAGCTCTACGCCTGTGATGTACTACAACAAAGATATGTTCGCAAAAGCAGGGATCACCTCAGCGCCTAAAACTTGGAAAGAGATGGAGCAAGTGTCACGCAAACTGCTCGAGTCTGGCGCACAATGTGGTTTCACTACTACATGGCAGTCTTGGACTCAAATCGAAAACTTTGGCGCTCGAAACAACATTCCAGTCGCGACGCAGAATAACGGCTTTGGCGGTTTTGATACTGAATTTAAGTTCAACGCAGCGCCTTATGTAAAACACATTGAAAAGCTTGGTGAGTGGTCAAAAGAAGGCATCTACAAATACGGCGGTCGCCAATCTGACGGTATGCCACTTTTCTACACCCAAGAGTGTGCGATGACCATGGGCTCATCCGCAGGCCTAGCAGGTATTCAAGAAAACATGAAAGGTATTGAGGTAGGTGTTGCCGAGCTTCCATATGATGATGAACTGATTGCGAAACCACAGAACACCATCATTGGGGGTGCATCACTGTGGGTACTTCGTGGCCACTCATCTGAAGAGTACAAAGGCGTAGCGAAGTTCTTTAGTTACCTATCAAGCGCAGAAGTTCAAGCAGATTGGCACCAGTTTACCGGCTACCTACCTATCACCCAACAAGCTTATGAACTGACGAAACAACAAGGTTTCTACACGGCGAACCCTGGCACGGACACGGCTGTCGTGCAAATGACCTCGACTGAACCAACAGCCAACTCGAAAGGTATTCGCTTTGGTAACTTCCTGCAAACTCGTGACATCATCAACGAAGAGCTAGAAGCGGTTTGGGCAGGCAAAGCCACTGCAAAATCGGCACTTAACAACGCGGTTCGCCGTGGTGACGAGCAACTTCGTCGCTTCGAGCGCACACAGAAATAACCCGTTGTCTTTTTTACGCCGCCACTTCATTTAAGTGGCGGCATGTCGGTATTGTTTATGTCTTCACAAGTAATCTTTAAAAATAAATGGTTGCCCTACGCGCTGATAGCGCCTCAGCTGGTGATCACCCTAGTGTTTTTTATCTGGCCAGCAGGCCAAGCGGTATTTCAATCTTCTCAATTGGAAGACGCCTTCGGTATAAGCCGAGAGTTTGTTGGACTAGAGAACTTTAGCAAACTGCTAGGCGACAGTTACTACCTTGATTCGTTTTTCACCACCATTCAGTTCAGTGTTTGTGTCGCTGTTTTGGCTTTGGTGAGCGCACTGATTCTCTCAGCATTTGCTGAGCATATTGTGCGCGGTGCAACCATGTATCGTACTTTTTTGATTTGGCCATATGCCGTCGCCCCTGTTGTGGCAGGTTCGCTTTGGCTATTTCTTTTTGACCCGACGATTGGGGTTATCACAGATGTACTCAAATGGTTTGGCGTTCAATGGAATCCTACTCTTAACGGCACTCATGCGATGTGGATGGTCATCATCACCTCGACATGGAAACAGATCAGTTACAACTTCTTGTTTTTTCTAGCGGCGCTGCAATCGGTGCCAAAATCATTACATGAAGCGGCAGCAATTGATGGTAGTGGCCCCGTAAAGCGATTTCTGACCATCAGTTTCCCACTGATATCACCAACCAGTTTCTTCTTGTTGGTCGTCAACTTTGTGTACGCCTTTTTTGATACGTTCGCCATTATTCACGCCATGACTCAAGGCGGTCCAAGTAACAGCACATCGACCTTAGTTTACAAAGTCTACAACGATGGATTTATCGGGCTAGATCTTGGCTCATCGGCCGCGCAATCGGTCATCCTAATGATTCTTGTCGCCCTACTCACGGTGATTCAATTTAAATATGTCGAGAAAAAGGTGGCGTACTAATGGTAGAAAGAAGACCCCTATTTACGATTTTTTGCCACGTCATTTTAGCGCTGGGCATCATCTCTATTGCATTACCAGTGTGGATAGCACTGGTCGCGACGACACACGAAAATACCGCGTTTGCCACAGGTACACCTCTTTGGTTTGGTGACCTAGGGTTTAGTGTCTTTGGTGAGTTACTCAGTAACCAAAGTTCATTTAACAATAGCGCCCTGCCGATCACCCACATGCTTACCAACTCGCTGATCATGGCACTGTGTATTACGTTCGGTAAGCTGGTTATTTCGATCATGTCAGCGTACGCGGTAGTTTTCTTTCGCTTTCGCGGTCGCATGGTGGCGTTTTGGATGATCTTTTTCACCCTCATGCTGCCAGTGGAAGTACGGATCATGCCAACTTTCGAGGTGATTACTAACCTCAACATGCTCAACTCTTTCTATGGGCTCACGATTCCATTGATTGCCAGCGCAACGGCCACGTTCCTATTCCGACAGTTCTTCATGACCATTCCAAATGAGTTAGTTGAAGCAGCAAGAATAGATGGTGCGGGGCCGATTAAGTTCTTTTTCGATATTTTACTGCCTTTATCTCGCACTAATATCGCGGCACTTTTCGTGATCACCTTTATCTATGGTTGGAACCAGTATTTATGGCCGCTGCTCATCACTACTGATGCTCAGTACTACACCATCGTTATGGGCATCAAACAAATGCTTGGTGTGGTTGATGGTGTCATCGAATGGAACAAAATTATGGCAACTACCATTATCGCTATGTTGCACCCGTCATCGTTGTAATTGCAATGCAAAAAGCATTTGTCAAAGGCTTGGTAGATTCGGAGAAATAAATGTCTACACTCACTCTTTCAAACATCGCTAAATGTTACCCAAATGGCTACCAAGCGGTCCCAAACATCAATTTGAGCATTGAAGACGGCGAAATGGTCGTTTTGGTTGGCCCAAGTGGCTGTGGCAAGTCTACACTGCTGCGTATGCTCGCCGGTCTAGAGGAAATCAGCGCAGGTACGCTGCAGATCGATGATAAGGTCGTCAACGACCTAGAGCCTGGCGAACGTGACATCGCGATGGTATTTCAAAACTACGCGTTGTATCCCCACATGACGGTATACGACAACATGGCCTACGGACTGAAAAACCGTAAAACACCAAAAGCAGAGATCAAACGCTTAGTCAGTGAAGCGGCCGACATGTTAGAGCTCAATGGTTTACTGGATCGTAAACCTAAGCAACTTTCTGGTGGTCAGAGGCAGCGTGTTGCAATGGGGCGCGCGATTGTTCGCGAACCAAAAGTGTTCTTGTTCGATGAACCGCTTTCAAACCTCGATGCAAAGCTTCGCGTGCAGATGCGTTTAGAAATAAAACGCCTTCAACGCCGTTTGGGTACTACCTCGGTCTATGTAACACATGACCAGGTAGAAGCCATGACGCTTGCTGATAAGCTGGTCGTTTTGAACAAAGGTAATGTTGAACAGGTGGGTACACCGCTTGAAATCTATGACAACCCAGCATCACTATTCGTGGCGACCTTCATTGGCTCACCATCCATGAACATCCTTGATGCCAATGTATCCATTGAGGGTATTGAACTTGATGATGCAAGGCTGAATATCAACACCTCTTCGCTCGGGCTTGGCGAGGTTAAATTGGGTCTAAGGCCTGAACATCTAATCCTGAATGAAGACAACCCTTGGTTCTATGTTGAGGTTGAACTTATCGAAGCGCTTGGTGCCGACTTACTGCTCTACTGCAAAACGCTTGGCGCACAATCGCAAAAACTTGTCGTACGTGTTGAGGGGCACTCAAAAATCGCTATTGGCGACAAGCTTGGTCTTGATATCGACGTAGAACACATCCATCTTTTTGATAGTGATACATCAAAACGCATTCACTTTGATAGCAAAACGCAGCAACAAGAGGTTATGAATGCCTAAGTCTTTAGCAGCGCTGTCTCACGCTCAGGCAAAAGAGATCCAATGGTTACTAACCGATGTCGATGATACTTTGACGTGGCAAGGACAACTTCCGCCAGAAACACTCGACGCTTTATCGAAACTACAAAAAGCAGGCATCAAGGTTGTCGCCGTTACTGGTGCCTGTGCTGGTTGGTGTGACCAAATTGCGAAACTGTGGCCGCTTCATGGTGTTATCGGCGAAAATGGCGCTTTTTGGATGCAAAAGAATGAGTCTGGTTTCCACACTCATTCACTCAGCCCGTTACCAGCGATGCGAGTGCAACAGCAAGCTCTCATTAAACAGCTGGCTCAGTTACTACGCGACTATCCCGGTATCGACTTTGCCAGTGATCAGGATTTTCGCTTCTGCGATGTCGCCATCAATCTTGGGCAAGATCGCGTACCAGTTGAAGCCGACATAGCAGCAAAGCTACTCAGTGACATTCACCAAATGACATTGAATGGACAAAAGGTGAAAGCCACTCAAAGCTCCATTCACATTAATGTTTGGGTTGGAGAACACAGTAAGCGCATCTCAAGTGAACACTATCTAAAACAACACTCCGATTTTGGAAGTTTGAGTCTGTCCAATGTGGCTTACGTTGGAGACTCACTCAACGATGAGAGCATGTTTGAGTGGCTTCCTGTTACATTTGGGGTCAACAACATTACCCCTTTGCTAGGAAAACTCAGCTCACCACCAAGCTTTGTTACGGCAGGTAACGGGGGCTATGGGTTTGCCGAGTTGGCCGAAATGCTCATCAACTCTCGCTAAGTGAAAACGAAAGAGACATCCCGCAGGATGTCTCTTTTAAAATTATGCCTCAGACGCTTTAACTTGTTTTGGCGACTTTTCCGACTCTGGAAATAGCGATAGCAAGCCAGCCATTGTCAACGCCGCAATACCGGACATAGTGACAGGCGATCCCAACACGGTTTGCACCAACTTAGGGGCTTGTTTTAGCAAGTCTGGAACTAGCATAACGCCCAGCCCTAAACCAAATGAAATAGCAATCGTCATGATCTTTCGTCGATCAAGTTCTTCGTTAGCGATGATTTTGATGCCCGCTGCCGCGACTGTGCCAAACATCACTAAGGTTGCGCCGCCAAGAACGGGTTTTGGAATCGTCATTAATACCGCGCCCAACACAGGGAACATGCCGAGCACAAATAAGATCCCAGCAATAAAGTAACCTATGTATCGACTAGCAATTCCGGTTAAGTGGATCACACCATTATTCTGGCTGAATGTCGTGTTTGGAAAGGTGTTAAATGTTGCAGCAATCAACGAGTTGATACCATCTGCCAAAACGCCACCTTTAATTCGCTGCAGATAACCATTTCCACTGATAGGCTGTCTTGAGAACATGCAGTTAGCCGTCAAATCACCGGTAGATCGATAGCCGTGATCAGATAGATAAACGCGATAGGTACAAAAGCATGCCAATCGAAAGCAAAGCCATATTTAAACGGAACCGGAATGCTCAAAAGTGGCTGAGAAGCGAAATCGACCATCGATGCTTTACCTATCATCAAAGCCACTAACCAGCCGACGAGAAGTCCAACCAAAATTGAAGATAGCCTTACCATAATATTGCGGCTCATATTAAGCGCCACGATCGTGCCAAGTACCAAGCTGCCTAGTAGAAGATTGGTTGCAGAGCCAAAATCCTCGGCACCGACACCACCTGCAATGTCGGTCACCCCAACTTTAATCAGGTAGATGCCAATCGTAGTAATCACAATCCCGGTCACAACAGGTGTAATCACTATTTTTAGTTTGTCGATAAATCGAGACAACACTATCTCGACAAAGGCGCCAAAAAAGCAGACGCCGAAAATCGTCGCCAACATTTCATCAGGACCACCGCCATTGGCTTTGACTAAGAAACCCGCACCTAATATTGATCCTAAAAACGCGAAGCTCGTTCCTTGTACGCAAATCATGCCCGCGCCCACAGGCCCTATACGCCTAGCTTGAATAAACGTACCGACGCCCGAAACCATCAACGCCATACTAATCAAGTAAGGCACATGCTCGCCCAAACCAAGCACGCCGCCGATGATAAGTGTCGGTGTGATGATCCCTACAAAACTCGCCAGCACATGCTGCAGCGCCGCATAGCTTGCTGCTTTGACTGACGGTTTGTCGTCCAATCCATAAATGAGATCGCCTTTGTCGTGTTCCATATGACTTCCTTTCTGTATTTTTAATTGTATACAAACTAACGACAATATAGTGAGCAATATACGTGCCATTCATGTGAACTCAATAAAGTCAGTAAGTTACAAAGACTCACTCACTAAGAATGCACTGAAAAGTTGCATGCTTTTTCTCAATTGATGCAAATATCGACAAACAAATTAACAACTTACTCTTTGACTTACACGTGTACGCTGATATTCTAGCGAACAGTTGTAAGCTTAAATGGAGACAGTAGATGGATACGGTGAAAAAGCCCCCGGTTATTTGGCTAAATGTAACGATATTTCTAGGTACGTTTATTCTGGCGACAGTGGGTGTCATTTGGTACGGCATGGTTGAAGGCTACAGCGCAGCTCACTGGGTTTGGCTCGTCATTGCTTTCGTATTTTGCGGCATGTCAATTACGGCAGGCTATCATCGTCTTTGGTCTCACAAGACCTATCAAGCTCATCGCTCTCTAAGGTTTCTCTTTGCGATTGGCGGTGCATTTGCATTACAAAACAGTGCATTACATTGGTCTTCAGACCATCGCGTCCATCATAAGCATGTCGATAACAACGACAAAGATCCCTATTCTGCCAAGCGTGGTTTCTGGTACTCACACATAGGTTGGATGCTTCGAGAATATCAAGCCGAGCGCTACGAAGACTACCGAAACTGCCGCGACCTACAAAAAGACTCGATTGTTATGTGGCAGCACAAGCATTATGTATTGCTGGCTCTGGCGACGAACTTTGGTATCCCTCTCGCACTTGGACTTTGGTACGGTGATGTTTTGGGCTTTTTGCTGATTGTTGGCGCCTTACGTTTGGTACTCAGTCACCACACCACATTTTTCATTAACTCTCTGGCGCATATCTGGGGCTCTCAACCTTACACCAGTAAAAACACGGCGAGAGACAATGGCATTTTGGCCTTCTTTACCTTCGGGGAGGGTTACCACAATTTCCATCACATCTTCGAGCACGACTACCGCAATGGTATTCGCTGGTGGCAATTTGATCCTACTAAATGGTTGATTCGCTCGTGCGCGAGCTTAGGCCTAACTTCAAATCTGAAAACCGTGTCAGCATACCGAATTGAGAAAGCAAGATTGATGCAGACCATGGCAAACGCTAAAGACAAAATCTTTACGTTGCCCAATGCAGACCAGCTTCAAGCAGCCTTAGAGCAAGAGTTTCAGTTACTGCTAAGTAAGTTGACGGAATACGATCAATTGCGAAGCCAGGTTATCAATTCAGCGAAGTCCAGCGTTAAAGAGAAATATGAGCAAGCACTTCTTCGAGTAAGACTCGAACAGCTCGACTTGAACCTTAAAGAGCATAAGAAGCGTTGGCAGCAAATTGTCTCTAACCCACGCCTTGTACTGAGCTAATAACCGCTCTTTCAATTAGGCTTCAATTTTATTGACAGTGAGCGAGCACGTCCCCGTGCTCGTTTTTTTATATAATCATGGTTCAACTTTTTAGCCATGATTATTATGAAAAAAAGCAGCCTTTGGCAGTTCTCTCAAGCCTCTATGGGCATCGTCCAATGGATTGGTGTCGCGATCATCATTGCGCCGATTATTTTGTCTCGTACCGGAAGCGCGATTTTAGTGGGCCAAGTCATGCTCATTCTTGGTCTTATCGGTCTAGTTGCACCGTTACTAGGCGCGCTGGCTGATCGCTTTTCATGGCACAGGCAATTGCACTTCTTCGCCCTTGCCTGCCACTGTCTGGCGTTACTGATATTACTCTGGGCAAGTCAAACAGTATGGCACTACTGGCTTATCGCTATCTTAGTGGGGTTAGGCAGCAACCTCATCCTTATTCTAAACCCGACATTTGCACTCAAACTTAATAATCAGCCAGCTATGCAGACGCGGGCGCTGAAGCGCTTATTTCAGATACAAATGTTGGGCGTTGCTATTGCTGGGGTATCCGTCGGAACACTCAACTACTTTGGTTTGTCGCAAACCGCACAAATAGTCTCACTCATTGTGTTTGATTTTGCTTTGCTCATACTCATTGCGATTGCCCCACCAGCCGCCATCAATTTTGAGCCAGCTAATGACGAAGTAACGGTATCGCAAAGTCGGAAGCCTTCTGCTGCGATTTGGTTTGGCTTTGTTGTGTGCGTAGCACTGTCGATGTTTATCGGCTCTAACATGGTTGAGCTTGGCCCCGTCATCATTGAGCAAGCGTTTGGAGTTAGCGTAGCAAGCAGTGCATTTGGGATGGCGATCGCAGCCATGATCACTCTGGTTTCTCTGGCACCTGCGGGGAAATGGATGGAAAAGCACGGCTCTCAAGCGCTTTGGCTCGTCACCATTACAATTAACCTATTTGTTGCAGTCGTCATGTGGGGAATGTATGGCAATCAAGTCGTGGCGATACTGCCTCTTTCTCTTATCTTACTCTCTATCATAAATGGCGCTTGGAATGACATTTCCATCGCAGCACTCGCGGATCAAATTAGCCCTTATTCACCCGCTACGTCACAAGGTTACATGGCTGCTGCAGTATCGCTAGGATTTTCGGTAGGCACTTATTGTGTGGGAGTACTGATTGATGCGCAAAACATCTTGGGCGTGATGAACTTCTTGTTGGTCAGCGGTGTGGTCATTACTGTATTGGCACTGATCATTATTGGACTTAGGCGCAAGCACCAAGCGGTTGTCACAACGAGCAGCCCTTCCTAGCGGCTTGCTCGTACACCAACGCTCTAAACAATAGGCCGCAGCAACCACTCTAAATCACTGAGGTTTTATTTCTGCCACGCTCTTTAGATTGATAAAGGGCTTTGTCCGCTCGCATTAGCCATTGAAGATGATTGGCGTCATCGGTACGACACTCAGTAATACCAAGGCTAATGGTATAGTTAAGCTCATTGCCATCGAGCACTACAGGCGTTTGCTCGATTTTTTTCCTCAGGCGCTCAGCAAAGTACATAGCTTGATCGGCTGTGGTGCCTGATAACAATACCGCAAACTCTTCACCGCCGTAACGGCCACACACATCGGTGCCGCGAGCCGCTTTCATTAGTTGCTTGGCGGTTTCTCTAATCACCTTATCACCTAACGCATGACCATAGGTGTCATTTACTCTCTTAAAACGGTCAATGTCGAACATCACCAGTGAAGAGACCTGCCCTGTGGTCTGTACCATGTGGAATTCATCCACAAAGTTGGCTTCCCAAAAGGCACGATTAAACAGTCCAGTCAGGCCATCAGTACGGCCAATCTCGGTCAGTTTTTCGTTTGAGCGCTTTAGGTGCATTTTACTCTTCGCTACGTCGCTCACGTCTTGAAGCATAATCGCAAAGTGCGTCACATCACCGGTCGGAGATTTTAGCGGAGTGATCACCATGTTCTGATACATTTTCAGTAAACCTTGGGAAACAGGTGAAAAGTTCTTAAACTCAAACACCACCGGTCTATCTTCCCAATTTGAAAACCCTCGAGTTTTCAATTTACTGGCAGATTCTAACTTTGCACGTAACCAGCTTTCCGGCAAATCTGGGCAACTGTGAAACAAGCTCTTGCCATGATGGCTTCTGCATGAATACCGCTGTAGTTCTGCATAAAGCTATTCCAAGCACAGACTCGATAATCACGATCAATCACAACGAGCCCTGCATCCAGTGTATCCAGTAGTTGCATTGTCCAATGGAAATCGGAGAGATCTAAAGTCATAGTTGTCATTGCAGAAGCTCCATTTGACGACGAATGATATCCACGGACTCTTCGTCAAACATAAACAGTACTGAACAAAACAGATCTAGCGCTTCAGCATCATAGGTATATTCCACTGTAAACACGTGCTCGTTATCACTTAACATCGAGTTATCTGGGCTAAAATCGTTGATTCTCAGCGGCTCTCGAAGTGAAAACTCAAGGCACAGCTGCTCAGATAGAGACACCAAAAAAGACGACACAAGCACGTTCACTAGATTAACGACGACTTCATCATTGGAAACATCGCCATCCGAGAAACCGAGACGCTCACCCACCTGACTAATCGAATCCCCTTCAATACACACCAAAGCTTCACCATGAAGCCGCCGCCAACAAACCTTTGCGCCGCTGCACAGCTATTTTCGCGTGTCAGCGTATCTTGGATCATCATTGTGAGTTCACTTAAAGACAACTCACCAACCGTCGGGACGGGGAGGATAATAAACTCTTTGAGCAACGTGGATATAGTTGCCGCTCCAGCACCAAGAGCGATATTGGACGTCTCCTGAAAACGCTCAAACATCTGAGCTTTAGAGAACTGAGCGCCAACAGAGGCTGGGCGGTTGAAAGGTAAGTGTAAATCATCAAACAGCGGTGTCGCGGCTTCTGGCGTTAATGGCTTTTGTATAAATGCATACGCCCCGAGCTCAAAACAGCGCTCTTGCGCCATTTCCTGAATATCTCCAGAAACCATCACGACTTTTGAACGACATTGGCGCTGACGCAGTACCTCGAGGACTTCAAAACCATCCATACCCGGCATAGTAATGTCGAGAAACACGACATCTATCGACTGATTGTCGATAATTTCAATGGCTTCATGCCCGTTTGCAGCAAACACTATCTCGCCTGCGAAACTCGCATCGATACAGCTTGCTAAACTTTTGCGTGCGACTTTGGAGTCATCGCATATTAGTATTTGCATGAACCTATTCAAATTCTTGATAAATCACCCAAAAACTATCTAAACAGAATTTCATCTTGGAAGCTAGGGGAATTCTGAACCGAAATCACACTTTTATCGTTAATTGCGAGAAGGACTAAGTTACTGTTCAATAAAGGGATGCATGAACCAATATAGCTCGCAAAAATATGACCTAGCGCTCATATTGCAGGGAGTATAGAACGCCCATCCCAAAGGGAAAGAATTATAAAATTCAGAGGGTTAATTCAGCTGTTTGTTCATACTTTCAACTCAGTTAGATCAAAAAGACTTGGTACCACGCAACATAGTACCAATCATTATAAGACGTAGAGCTTAAGTTAAATCGGTTTGACCCTATGGAATATCCGATACAACACCGGAACCACAATCAGAGTCAGTACCGTTGCAAAACCCAAACCAAACATGATCGTTACCGCCATTGGCTTAAAGAAAATATCCGGTAGCAGAGGAATCATACCTAGGATGGTTGTAATCGCCGCCATACAGACCGGGCGTACACGACTTAGTGCGGCATCTACCACAGCCAAGTACGGCTCTTTACCCGACTTCATCTCTATCTCAATTTGATCCAGCAGCACGATACCATTTTTCAATAGCATGCCTGACAAGCTCAAAAACCCGAGCAGTGCCATAAAGCCAAACGGTGTATTAAGAGCCAACAACCCAGTCGTTACTCCAATGACAGCGAGTGGCACGGTAAGCCAGACAATTAATGCCTCTTTCACCGCATTGAACAAGAAAATGGTGATTAAGAACATGAATAGATAACCAAGCGGCATGGTCTGGAATAGCGACTCTTGAGCATCACCTGAAGACTCATACTCACCACCCCACTCTAACGAGTAACCTGGTGGTAATTCTATGGCTTCAATCTGAGGTTGGAGACGTTTTTGTAACGTTGCCGCTGTCTCTTCTCCAAGCAAATCCGGGTCCGCCATAATGGTCAGCATACGTTTGCGATTTTTACGTACGATGATCGGGTCTTCCCAGCGCGTATCGTAACCCTGCGTCACTTGCTGGAACGGGATAAACTCGCTTAGTGCAGGACTCCAAATCATCATGCCTTCAATGTTACGGATATCCACACGCTCCTCATCTGGCAAGCGTGCCACTATCGGCATTAAGGTTGTACCATCTCGGTACAGACCAACGTTTTTGCCCGAGAACGACATCATCAACACATCATCAATATCAGATTTTGTGATGCCGTAACGTCTTGCCTGACTTTCATTGAAAATAGGCTCTAACACTTGAGTACGCTCACGCCAGTCATGTCGAATATTGTAAGCGCCAGGATCGGCGTACATGATGTCCATCACTTGCGATGCGATGCTACGCAATACGGTTGGATCAGAGCCAATAATGCGCGCCTCTATTTTCGCGCCGCCGCCTGGACCAAGTTCAATCTGCTTCAGCTTGTAGTTGATTTCTGGGAACGTAGCATCCAAATACTCACGGAATCGCTCCATCAAAGAATTCAACTCTTCGTAGTTATGCACACGTGTGGTGATTTCCCCGTAAGCGGCATAGCTTTTCTCAGGTGCATAAGTCAGCATGAAACGTTGCAAACCTTTGCCCGCTGTCGTCGTAATATGGTCCGTTTCTGGCTGGTCAGCAATCCATGTCTCAATAGCTTTAAGCTTAGTGTTCGTTGCACGAATGTCTGTCCCTTCAGGTAACCACACATCCACTTGGAACATAGGTGTTGTTGAGGCCGGGAAGAAGGATTGCTTCACCTGAGTAAAGCCGTACAGCGCAGCCACCAATGCCGCGACCAATACCACTACGGTCAACCAAGCTCTGTGCATACAAAACTCAAGGAACTTGCGATACATAACGAAGATAAAGCCGTTATAAGGATCTTTACCCTCTTCGCCTTCTTTCACCTTTTGACCTCTAAAGAAAATGTCAGCAAAGAAAGGGGTAAGCGAAATCGCAGTGAACCAACTTAGCATTAGAGAGATCAGTAGTACCGAGAACAAGGTGCCACAATATTCACCAGTCGAGTCTTCAGAAAGGCCTATCGGCGCGAATGCTGTTACCGCTATCACGGTTGCACCAAGAAGCGGCCACTTGGTTTGAGTGACAATGTCTGTTGCCGCTTGTAGTCTCGTTCGCCCTTTTTGCGTCCCTATGAGTATCCCTTCGACCACCACAATGGCATTGTCCACCAGCATCCCTAACGCTATGACAAGCGCTCCAAGTGAGATACGTTGTAAATCGATGGCCATGTACTGCATGAAAATGAAGGTGCCTAATACGGTGAGCAGTAGTATCAAGCCAATCAGCAGTCCGGAGCGTAGCCCCATAAAGAACAGCAGTACAATGATAACGATAGCAACTGCCTGCCCTAGACTCACCACAAAGCCACGAACCGATTTGTCCACTTCCTTAGGCTGGCTATACACTTCGTTTATCTCAATACCAACGGGCTGCTGAAACTTAAGCTCTGCGAGCCTGCGATACAAGCGATCGCCCACTTCCACCACGTTAACACCGGTCGCGAAAGAGATACCCACATTTAGCGCCACATCACCGTTGTAAGTAATAATGTTGCTTGGTACTTCTATGAAGCCGCGTTTTATTTCCGCCACGTCTTTTAAGAAGATGAGACCTTGCGCCCCCCTTCGGTCAAAATCAAATCACCAAGCTCTGAAACATCAGTAAACTCACCCGTTGGCTGGATACGAATATATTTATCACCAATACGCGTGGCGCCTGCGTTGGAGACGATGTTCTGAGTTTGTAGAAGATTGAAAATAGTACTCGGCGCGATACCCAAGGCACTAATACGCTTAATAGAGATCTCGATAAAGACCTGCTCTTGCTGATCGCCTGTGACCGAGACTTTGCTTACGCCATCCACTAACTCGAGCTCTCGGCGCAGATAGTCCACATAGTCGAGCAGTTCTTTGTAGTTATAGCCTTCACCCGTTAACGCGAAAAGAACGCCATACACATCACCAAAATCATCAATGACCGAAGGTTCATTGACTCCGGGGGCAGTGAGCCCTTCACATCGTTCACTTTCCGACGGAGTTCATCCCAAATCTGCGGTAGATCGTCCGGACCATAATTATTTTTCATGGTGACGGTTATCTGCGATAACCCACGACTAGAGATCGAATTAATCTCATCGACATAGGTCAGTTGCTGTATCGCTTTCTCGATAGGATACGTAACCTCTTCTTCAACTTGCTGAGGTGTCGCACCTGGGTAGGAGGTGACTACCATGGCATCTTTGATGGTAAATGCGGGATCTTCGAGTCGACCCAATCCAAAGAACGCGGATACACCACCGATCAAAAAGATCAACGATACCATCCAACTGATCACACGATTGCGAATGAAATACGCCGCTACTCCCGTGATTTCATCATCGGATTGCGGTAATGATTTTTGTTGTTCTTGGCTCATTACTTCGCCTCCTGCGGTAATACTTCAACCTTCATGCCTTCCCTCAGCCTCGCAATCCCTGCAATGACAATCTGCTGTGACTGTTCAAGCCCATTTAGGATCTGAATAGTCGATTGAGACACTTTGCCCGTGGTCACTTTTTGTTTTGTCACCGTGCTATCACCATTCACAACCCAGACAAATTTCTCATTCGCCGCCAAGCTGTCGCCATCTTGATTAAAGACGGCTTCGATAGGCACGCTGACACCAACGCCAAAGTTGATCCCCACATCTTTTGCTTTTGATGTCACATCCACTGCCATCCCATCAAGAATGAACTCATTCTCCGGCATCGGTAACACCAAAGTTGCGGTAAAGGTGCCAAGTGCAGGATCCGGCTCTGTGGTAAATTCTTTCAGTGATGCTGTGTATTCATTGCCAGAAGGCACTCTGACCAGCGCTTCAATATCAGTAACATCTTTATGCTTAGGCTGATTGAGAGAGAAGCTGTCCGGCATTTGCACCACCACTTCCACCTCTTCAACGCTATGAATATTCACCACTTGTTGCCCTATTTGAACATTTTCAAACTTCTCAGCAGAGACACGAGAAATGATGCCATCCACAGGAGCCTTAAGTTCTGTGAACGACAAGCGAAGTTTGGCAAGATCAAGCTCCGCCCTAGCATAGGCACGCTGCGCCGCTATCTCATCAAATTGTGATTGTGCCAATAGTCCTTTTTTTACCAGCGGGCTAGAGCGGCGATATTGGCTGTTGATGACGTTGTAACGTGCCTGGGCATTATCTACCGCAAGTTGATAATCAGTCGCTCTAATACCGCCAACACATCACCACGATTAACAAAATCCCCTTCCTTAAGATCGATTGAGCTTATCTCGCCAGCTACGCGAAAACTCAAATGAGAACGGTCTGCCGCACTCGCTATAGCAGGGAAGTAAAGTCGACTTTTTAGCTCAGTACGACCGATTTCTGCCACGCGAACTTTTGGCACCTCGTTGCGTTCACCGACTTCTGGTTTACTACAGCCAACAAGCGTAGCTCCTATCAAAAAAGCTGTGAGAGTGTGTAACTTCATGCTAGAGCCCTCTCTCCTTGATCCATTCGCGAACCTTGATACCAGCGTCAATACCTTGAACTCCGGAAATAACGATTTGGTCGCCGTCATTGAGTCCACTGATCACTTGGCGCTTGTCGTTAAGCTCCACCGCTACTTTTTCAACAATACCCTGCTCATTCACGCGCCATACGCACTGCTTATCGCCTTCCATAAACAGTGCTGATGTCGGTATCACTGTCGCTGCGCTGCTTTTGGCCACAACGAGAACTTGACCAGCCATGCCGGGCAAAATCCCAACGTCGCTCGGACGCTCCATAACCATGGTGACTTTATACGAGCCCGTTTTCGGATCCGCCTCTGTATCAATTTCTTGGAACGTCAGCTCATAGCTACTGGATGGGTGAGCATCAAATGTCATCGTCGCTTCCACCTCAGCACCGCCTTGGAAGCGGTTAAGGAGCGTATCTGGCAGTTGGAAGTTCACTTTGAGAAGCTGATTGGACTGAATGTTCATCACGCCTTCTTTGGCCTGGATGTATTCATAATTGTCCGCGGGAATAATGGAGATAGTGCCATCGTAGGGCGCGAGCAATCGCGTATAGCTTAGGTTTGCTTTCGCTTGCGACCAATTGGCACGGGCAGAGTTCATGTTTGCTTTAGCTTGGTCAAAGTCCTGTTCAGATACCACTTGCTCTTTGCGAAGCTTCAAAGCTCGTTGATATTGGACATCCGCCAAACGGAAGTTAGCTTGTGCTTGTTTTTCAAGCTGCTGATATTCATCCGGGTTGAGGCCTGCTAAGAAATCCCCTTTGGTGACTCGCTGGCCTGAGCGAACAGCAATTTCTTCAAGTTGTCCTGGAACACGAAACGCTAGCACTGCTTTATCTCCCGCTTCCGATGTGGCAGGAAAAGTACGTTCAAATTGGCTGTTGCCGACAGCAACGGAGAAAAGCTTAGCGGGGCGAGATTCGGGCTCGGGAACGGGAGGCGGCTCCTTACCACATCCACTGAGAAGGCCAGTGATAATCACCAGCAAGGTAAACTTACTATTCATTCTCTAACTACCTTGTTTTAATTGTACTTTTAAACATAGTCTAGAGAGTCATTGCTTGCCACCAAGTTATTAATAATTAATGAATTTGTGGCAAAATAGCGTAGCTCAAGCGATCTATGGTCGCTTGAGCTAGTGTTTTATCAGTCGTTAGAAGCAATATCGTTAAAGCCTATGCATTGTATTTGATTCGTTTCGAGCCACTCTTTTAGTGTTCTACTGGTTAGAATCTCCCACTCAACAACACGTTGCTGCGTATAGCCAGATACTGCACATAGCTCTTCTGTCACGTCCGTTGCCGGGTGGCACATCAACTCTACGACTCCGGTTGGCATTTTGTGCTTATAGGCTGTCAACATGGCTTTTAGATGTTCAAGAGTTGCACCTTCTGCATAAAAGCCCATATCGAACGCATCGGGCGTTGCGCTTCTCAGCATCTCTTGACCAAGCACCACATTGTCAATACGTCTTGCTGGAAGGCCTATCTCATTGATTCCCTGAGTAAAGCCAATTTTTAAAGCACGAAATGCGCCAGCAAAATGGTGACTATCAATATGGTTAATCTCGAAACCTGCATCCAATGCCGCTTGGTACTGTGCTTTAAGCTCGATAACCACTTCCTTTGGACAAATATCTGCTTTATTGAACAAAGTTGCTCTGTCATAAAAGCAGCCTGACGCATCCACTAAACTTGGTATCAAACTCGGCTCAGCAATCGGTCTGCCACTTGTTAGAGTGAAATGCAATCCAACATCAGGAATCAGCCTTGCGCATTCAGCGCAGCGGCATGAGCCGTACCGGGTTGATTCATCATCACCGTGGTCGATTTCACGACACCCGCTTTAATGCAATCAACAATCGCCAAATTTACGCTTTCAGTGAGACCAAAGTCATCGGCATTGAGGATGAGTTTCATGATATGACCCCTTATTGATTCAACGCGTGAGCAAACTTTGGCATGTAGTCTAGGTTCTCACGAATGGTTTCTTGCAAAGCTTCATCAATGTGCGCACCACTATCCACTATTGGATTCAGCATTAGTGCTCGTTTTGCGAGATTAATATCACCGCTGATTGCCGCTTCGACCGTCAAAGTCTCAAACTCTTTCATCAACTGGATGAGTCTTAGCGTGCCTGTTTCAAAAGGCTCAACATTGAGAGGAATAATTTCGCTGCTAGTGATGAGCGAGCTCACCTCTACCGCACAGTCATCCGGAAGGCCTTGAATCGCTCCATTGTTACGAGTGTTCACGTGCATGATTGAGCGTTTGTTGTTGTAGATACTATTCATAAGCTCACAGGCCGCTTCTGAATAATAGGCTCCACCTCGCTCTTCAAGGAGTTGCGGCTTCGTATCCAATGTTGGGTCTTTATAGATTTCAAGCAGTTCTGCTTCTACTTTTGCAACCAAGTCCGCACGGTTACTCTTGTTTGACGATGCAGCAAATTCTTTGTCCAAAAAGTCTCTTGATTGGTAGTAGTAGCGAAGATACGCACAAGGCACCATGTCTAAGCTTTTCAGTAATCCTTCATCCCAACGAAATGGCGGGATGTTCTTAGGTGTCATACGGTCATTACCGGCAACCAACTGCTCCAGCACTTCACGACTGCGATCTTGCCCGTTATGCAGCACTTTTCTCGCCCACACCAAGTGATTCAAACCGGCAATTTGCATGGTAATTTCATCGCGAGGTACACCCAGCATTTCCGCTGCGCCTCGTTCCATGTTGACGGGAACATTGCATAGACCCACTGTTTTGATGGTGGAGTATTTTGTCAGTGCTTCCGTTACCATACCCGATGGATTAGTAAAATTGAGCAGCCATGCATTTGGACACAGCGCTTCCATTTCTTTGGCAATCTCTAATGCGATTGGGATGGTACGACACGCATTAGAGAAACCTCCTAGACCATTGGTTTCTTGGCCAATTACGCGATATTTAAGTGCAATTCTTTCGTCACGCAATCGCGCTTCCATACGACCTGCTCGAAACTGAGAGCAAACAAAGTCAGCATCCGCCAAAGCTTGTTTTCGGTCGGTCGTGAGAAAGACCTCGATGTTACAGCCTGCTTTAGCGATCATACGCTTAGTAAGATCCGCAATCACTTTAGCCTTTTCCATTCCCGCATCAATATCCACCAGCCAAAGTTGGGAAACAGGCAGCTCGTGATGCCTTGCCAACAAGCCCTCTACCAATTCCGGTGTGTAACTAGAACCACCACCAATCACGACCACTTTCAGTTTTTTCATCTCAGTCATAACCATCATTCCTCTTCAAAAGATTACGTGATTTAATTTATAGGTCAGACTAGAATCGAACAAACCAATAAAACCCCTTCATGAATTAGATGGAGTAATGCATAGTGGCTATTCACAATCGTCAGCAGTTATTATCATTGCTGCACACATTTAGTGTCGCAGCCCGCCACCTAAGTTTTACACTCGCGGCAGATGAACTGTTTGTCACCCAAGGCGGTGTCAGTCAGCGAATCAAGAAGCTCGAAGATTTATTGGGGTTCAGCTTGTTCGTGCGAAAAACGCGAAAGCTTGAGCTGACGCCTGAAGGACAACGCGTCTTGGTGATGCTCAACCTATCGTTTGAAACCATTTTCTCCGAGATCTCTGATATTCAAACCGGAGAGCTGTCAGGTGAACTGTATATCGCAACCTCACCCTACTTCGCTTCCGCTTGGTTGATGCCAAGATTGCCCGATTTTAAAGCTCGCTATCCTAAACTCGCGATTAAACTGCAAGCCAAGCAGAATCAATCCGACTTTCAGTTCGAACCTTATGATGCGGCTATTTTCTATAGTGAGGGTCACTACCCTAACCAATACAGCGAACGGTTATTTGAGGGAGTAAGAACGCCATTGTGTAGTCCTGATTATGCTAGGCGTTTGGGGCTGAACTTGGATACCAGCATGGATGATGGATTAGAAGCTTTAGCTAAGGCCAACTTTATTCACAGTGGCGACAGCAGCGCTTGGCATCGGTGGCTGCAAGCTATGGGGCATCGGTAGACTGTCAGCAGCATTGCGATTATTACAGTGATAACCGTCTTGCGATGGATGCGGCAGTGCTCTCAATGGGTGTAGTGCTCGGGCGATTGGAATTCGCTCAGAGCCAAGTGGAAGAAGGCACTTTGGTTGCACCTTTTGCCAAGTTAGCATCAGGCAAAGGCTATGATTTAGTTTGTCCTAAAGGCATGGAAAATCGGGCGAAATTTACTGCATTCTCGCGCTGGGTGAAAGATCAAATCGCAGTTAAGTGATGGAGGCATCCCCATCTAAGATTAGTATCAACCCACTAGTCATAAACTACCGAACACAAAAAAGGCGCCGCAGCGCCTTTAACATTCTAAACAAGCCGCGCCTGTTTGTTTACAACTTACTAAACTCACGATTGACCTTAAACGCTTCGGATGTAACATACGCTTCCATATCTCGCACCTTATGCTCCATTGAGTCAAAGTCACGTTCTAACGTATTAATGAGATCCTTAGCATTCTGTCCTTGCTGCCAAGGTTTGCTCTTTAGCGAATGTTCCTGCTTGGACTTCATCGCCTGAACAAAATTGTCTGGCTGCTTTTCCAGCATCAAACTCATTGCCACATAGGCGAGCAGGACAAGAAAACTACCACCCAAGAGTGCCGCTGAAATCACTAAGATTCTGACAAGCCACACCTCAAGTCCAAAGTAATTGGCAAGTCCTGCACAGACACCAGTGAGCTTGCCGTTAACCGGATCTTTATACAGCTCTCTATGAGTCATAAGATTGCCTCCAGTTTGGTGCCTCTGCATCTAGAATACGTTCTAGGTTATCGACACGAGCTTGCATCTTTTCAGCTCGCTGCGACAAAGACTGCAATTTCTGAAACTCTTGCTCAGATAACCCATTATCGGCTTTGCGTTTGCTGCGGTAGTGGAGAAAAAGCCACAGCGGTGCGACAAAAATCAGAAAGACAATTAATGGACCCGCAATTAAAAAAGTCGACATGTTTTTCTCCTACTCCGTTGTTATTTGTCTTTGTTCATCTGCTCTTTAAGTTTGGCGAGCTCTTGGTCAATTTCATCTTGGGCCTGCAGCTCCGCGAACTCTTGATCGAGTGACTTAGCGTTCCCGGTCTTCGAATACAGATCAGCTTCCGCTTCCAGTTCATCGATTTTACGCGAGTACTGCTCAAACTTAGCCATCGCTTCGTGGGTACGGCTCGTGTGCAGATGTTTTTGTACATCGCGACGGTTGCTGGCCGCTTCTGAACGAATCACAAGAGCTTGCTGCTTAGCGCGAGTTTCTGTGATTTTTGATTCTAGCTTAGCAATCTCGTTCGTCAGTTTCTCAATGGTCTCTTCGACTAAGGTTTGCTCATCGTGCAAGCCTTTCACAACGTTTTCAAGCTTTTGCTTTTCAATTAGCGCCGCTCTTGCCAAGTCTTCACGCTGTTTTGTGAGCGCTAACGTCGCTTTTTGCGCCCATTCTGAAATTTGTTCTTCAATGGCCGTAACTTTACGCGCTAACTCTTTTTTGTCGGCAATCGCTTTTGCAGAGTTCGTGCGAACTTCTACCAACGTGTCTTCCATTTCCTGAATGATGAGGCGAATCATCTTTTCTGGATCTTCCGCTTTATCAAGCAAGGCACTAATATTTGAATTTACGATATCGGCAAAACGAGAAAAAATACCCATATTACATCTCCTGTCTGGATGAGTTCGCCAATGAACTCTTTGGTTGTTGATTACAGTAATCCAAGTACCGTGCCAACATTTTCATTTCTTACATATCAATAAGTTAACACTAGTCACTCGCTTTCACTCAATGCCGTGCTAAGATGCATAAGCCAACAATTGGTATTTTTTACCAACATTGAGAGGAAATCATGGCGCAAAACTTAATTGGTGAATCTCCCGCGTTTTTAGCGGTGCTCGATAAGGTCTCAAGGCTTGCTCCCATCGACAGGCCCGTACTGGTGATTGGTGAGCGTGGAACAGGTAAAGAGCTTATCGCACAGCGACTTCACTATCTGTCGAAACGTTGGGACCAACCTTTAGTCTCTCTGAACTGTTCAACATTAAGTGAAGGACTGATTGACTCAGAGCTGTTCGGCCATGAGTCAGGCGCGTTTACTGGCGCCAAAGGACGTCACCAAGGCCGCTTCGAGCGCGCTGAAAACGGCACACTGTTTTTAGATGAACTCGCCACTACGCCGCTTTCTGTTCAAGAAAAACTGCTTCGTGTGATTGAATACGGACAATACGAACGAGTTGGTGGAGCTACGGCACTGGAGGCCAACGTTCGATTAGTCTGTGCAACCAATGAAGATTTGCCTGCACTCGCCGAAAGAGGAAAGTTTCGCGCCGATCTTCTCGATCGCCTCGCTTTTGATGTTATTCATCTTCCACCTTTAAGGCACAGGCAAGAAGACATTCCCCTGTTGGCCGAATTTTACGCCATTAAAATGTGCCGCGAGCTTGGGTTGCCCTTTTTTGTGGGCTTTACCGAACAAGCTTGGCAAAGCATCTATGACTATCACTGGCCCGGTAACGTGCGCGAGCTAAAAAACGTGGTAGAGCGTGCTGTGTATCAGCAAGGCACTAATGAAGCACCGATTGAGTCTCTGATATTCAACCCTTTTGAAAAGCAGTTCAGTCAACTCAGCCCTATGGCGAGAGAAGATGAGGCGGACAACGAAACAAGCGTTGATAGCGCCTCGTCAGAGGATTCCGATGCAGCCACACCATCGCCGAGCTATGACTTTCCTTTGGATTTTAAGTCTTGGCAAGATGAGCAGAATATTAAGCTGATTAATGAAGCGCTTAAACAAGCTCAATACAATCAACGTGGTGCAGCCAAACTGCTAAGCTTGAGTTATGACCAGCTAAGAGGCTTAGTGCGAAAGTATAAACTGGTTTGATGTTGATGGGTTACTTCACTTTCTATACGACAAACTCAGCGATAAGTGCTTGTCGTTATTGGTTTAGCAAGTGAAATAGTGGTAAATTACCCTGATCTCAATATAGATATTACGTTCGCCAACGAATGTAGCGTGTTTATGAAGGCATTAATCAAATTATCACTCGGGCTCTGTGGCTTAATTTTGCTCGCTGGATGTGAAGACAAAGTCGATCATTCCAAAATACGACAAGACGGTTTCGTCTATTGTGACCAAGGCCGACCGAGTACATTCAACCCGCAACTCGTAGACGGTGGCATTACTGTCGAATCGATTGCGCCGCAATTGTTCGACACCTTGCTCACGCTAAATGCGGGCACGCATCAGCCTGTGCCAAACCTAGCGAAAGCTTGGGCGGTCGACAAGGCGGGAACGGAATACACCTTTACACTCAGAGACAATGTTCAATTTCAGAGCACCGATTGGTTTACTCCGTCTCGCGCTCTGAATGCAGATGATGTGGTGTTCAGCTTTAGCCGTATTATCGACCCTAACCACCCCTTCCATGATGTGGGTGGTAGTGTGTACCCTTGGTTTGCCGGTATCGACTTCGCCAACCTAGTCGAGAAAGTCGAAGCCATCGATGGGCTGACGGTCAAATTTACCTTATCAAGACCAGACAATTCGTTCTTGTCTAACATCTCTACTGCGCACGCACCTATCTTCTCTGCCGAATATGCAGACCAGTTGATTGCAGGCGACAATAAACTGAATCTAGATACTCACCCAGTCGGTACAGGGCCATTCTACTTGGATGAGTATCAAGTTGCGGACTTGGTTCGCCTTAAACGCCATGAAGACTATTGGCGTGGTTCCGCTCAAATGTCACAAGTGGTTTTTGATATCTCACACCGTGGTGCCGGCGCACTAGCAAAACTGCTACGTAATGAGTGTGATGTTCTAAACTCACCAATTTCAAGCCAAATTCCGGTGATACTGGAAGAAGACTCAGTAGTGCTGCAAGCCAAACCTGCCATGAACGTGGCGTTTGTTGCTATGAATACTCAGCACCGGGCACTTAGCGATCCTCGCGTTCGCAAAGCCCTTAATCTCGCCATTAACCGCGACACAATTTTAGAGGCTGTTTATTTTGGCAGCGGTGAAACAGCATACAGTCTGCTGCCGCCTAGCTCTTGGGCTCATCAAAAAGATGCAGTACAAGTTCGCTATGACCGCAACTACGCGATGGCGCTGCTTCGTGAGGCAGGTTACGCTCACGGACTTGAGCTGACTATGGCAGTACCTCTTGAGCCACGAGTGTATAACCCAAGCCCGCGTAAAACTGCAGAGCTTATTCAGGCAAACTTTGCCAATATTGGTGTCACACTTAATTTGCTAACCGATGATCGCGTCGACCGACAAGAACTGTCCAATATCGAGTCTGTTGATATGCTTCTTACTGGTTGGGTGGGTAACACGGGCGATCCGGATAACTACCTAAGACCTCTACTCTCTTGCACCTCTAAGCGCGAAGGCCTAAACCTCTCTATGTGGTGTAACGATGACTTCGACTTTATTTTGGATTTGGCTCTTGAAGTAAACCAACCAAGATATCGTCTTAACCTTTATCGCCAAGCGCAAAACATTCTTAATGAGGAAGTGCCGGTGCTGCCTATCGCTCACGGACAAAAATACCAAGCGCACAATGACAATTTGACTGGATTTAGAACCAGTCCGTTCAATGCTCAACCTTTTGATCAAGTGATGAGGTTGAAATAAATGTTCTGGTACTCAATACGTCGCCTTAACCTTTTTGTCATTACGCTGCTGATTCTCACTTTTGTGGGTTATAGCTTAGTAAGACTAGACCCAACATCGCAATGGGCGAATGAACCTATGCTGGCAGGTTGGTTTGACTATCTTGGCAGATTAGCGCAGCTCGATTTTGGTCTAACGAAGGCGGGTGTACCCATCACCCAAGAGCTCGCATCCGTATTACCTGCAACATTAGAGCTGTGTTTTGCTGCGTTTACCATTTCGGTATTTATCGGCATTCCTGCGGGCACCATTGCCGGTATGCGCAAAGGCAAGTGGCTCGATAACGTGATCTCATTTTCCTCTATGGTCGGCTATGCCGCACCACTATTTTGGATCGCGCTATTGATGATCATGTATTTCTCGCTCAACTATCAATGGTTCCCAGTGGCTGGGCGCTATGACCTGCTTTACGAAATTGACCATGTAACGGGTTTTGCATTGATTGATGCCATCCTATCGGACGGCCCATACCGTAAAGAAGCGCTTCAAAGCGTTATCGAGCACATGATCCTACCTTGTTTGGTCTTGGCATTGTCGCCGACGATGCAGGTTATTCGTATGATGAGGACTTCCGTTACCGAAGTCATGGCACAAAACTACATTCGTGCAGCACGTATTCGCGGTCTTTCCAATTACGAAATCGTTATTGAACATGTACTGCGCAATGCGATTCCGCCAATTATCCCTAAACTGGGCGTGCAGCTATCAAGTATGATCACCTTAGCCATCATGACCGAATCCATCTTCAACTGGCCGGGCGTTGGTCGTTGGCTGTTGGATGCGCTGTCAAACCAAGACTACGCATCAATACAGGCCGGCGTGCTCGTGGTAGCGACGATTGTCTTGGCGGCGAGTATTGTCTCTGATCTTATCGGCGCGATGATCAACCCGTTAGTAAGGAAGGAATGGTATGCTGTCAGATAACGTTTATCAGGAAGAGCGCATTCCTACTCAGCTTGAGCGATTTTGGCGCAGCTACCGCTCAAACAGCCTGTCGATGTTTGGTCTGTGGTGTTTGATTTTTATCATCCTTATCACCCTACTCTCGCCATTCATTACGCCTTACGATCCTATGGCACAAAGTTCGAACCTATTGGTGCCACCATCATGGGATCCAAAAGGCACAGTAGACTTTTTCTTCGGTACCGATGATTTAGGTCGTGATATCTTGTCTCGCATCATCGATGGCTCACGCTTGTCATTTGGCGCAGCGGTCATCATCACTGTGATTGCAACGCTAGTTGGTTGCTTGATTGGTATCTTGGCTGGCATGACGCGCGGTCTACTATCGAGCACACTCAACCACTTGCTAGACACTGTCATGTCTATCCCATCGCTACTGTTGGCCATCATCTTTGTTGCCTTCTTGGGACCTGGTGAGTTCAATATTATGCTGGCGATATGCCTGGCATTGATACCACGTTTTATTCGTTCCATTTACATGGCTGTCCATACTGAAGTAGAAAAAGATTACATTATGGCCGCCAGACTTGATGGCGCGAACGAGTTTTACCTACTGTGGAACTCCATTTTTCCGAACCTATTAACTGTGATCGCAGCAGAGGTTACTTTCGCTTTGTCTATCGCTATCCTTGATATCACTGCCTTAGGCTTTTTGGGCCTCGGCGCACAAGCACCAAGCAGTGAATGGGGTGCGGTACTCGGTGATGCAGCCGAGCTACTTTACCTTGCACCTTGGACCGTTATTCTGCCGGGTCTTGCGATTCTGTGTACTGTTGTCGTGGTAAACATTGTGGGTGAAGGCATCCGAAGTGCACTGAGTGCGGGGATCGAATAATGCCAGTATTAGATATTCGACATCTCACCATCGAAATTGAAACTCCTCAAGGGTTAGTGAAAGCCGTCGATCGCATGAGCTTCACCATTAACGAAGGTGAAATCCGCGGTCTTGTGGGTGAATCAGGCTCTGGTAAGAGCCTGGTTGCTAAAGCGATTGTTGGCGTAACCAAAGATAACTGGAAGGTCACCGCTGACCGCATGCGTCTTGGTAATATCGATCTGCTACAGCTCACACCGCGTGAGCGCCGCCGAGTGATTGCTCGCGACGTCGCAATGATTTTTCAAGAGCCAACGACCTGTTTAGACCCATCCGAACAAGTTGGTAAACAGCTGATCGAGTCCATCCCTGCCCGCTCATTTGAAGGTAAATGGTGGGAGCGATTTAAGTGGCGTAAGAAACAAGCCATTGCGCTGCTTCATAAAGTGGGTATCAAAGAGCACACTCGTGTCATGCACAGCTACCCATATGAGCTCACCGATGGTGAATGCCAAAAGATCATGATAGCGATGGCCATTGCAGCTAAGCCAAAACTGCTGCTTGCTGATGAGCCAACAATGACTTGGATCCCATTACACAGTCGCAGATCTTACGTTTATTAAGTCGTATGAATCAGCTCAACAACACCACTATTGTGTTGATTGGTCATGACTTAACGACCATTACTCAATGGGCGACTCGCATTACGGTTATGTATTGTGGTCAATCGGTAGAGTCTGCTGATACCGCAAAGATTCTGGCAAAACCAAAGCACCCATATACCGTTGCGCTTCTAAAGGCGATGCCTGATTTTGGCGAATGGATACCACACAAAGAGAAGCTTCAATCGCTTCCTGGCTCTATCCCGCCACTTCAGCACTTGCCGATCGGATGCCGTTTGGGACCACGTTGTCCGTATGCGCAAAGACAGTGCGTAGAAATCCCTGAAGCAAAACGAATTAAAAATCATAAGTTCAGTTGTCACTTCCCGCTGAACACGGAGAAAAAAGCATGAGTTCGTTGTTAGAAGTCTCCGACCTTAAAAAAGACTTTGTTACTCGCTCTAAGCTGTTCCAAAGAAAAGTACAGCATGCCGTTAAGCCCGTGAGCTTTAGCCTCGAGGCTGGGCAAACTATTGGCTTTATCGGCAAAAACGGTTCCGGTAAATCAACGCTAGCACGGATGCTCGCTGGCGTGGTTGAACCAACTTCAGGTGAGATTCGAGTCAATGGCGATCTACTTGAGCACAAAGACTACTCAACGCGCTGCAAGCTGATTCGCATGATTTTCCAAGACCCAAATACGTCGTTGAATCCGCGCATTCAAATCGGTCGCATTCTCGAAGGTCCCTTAAAGCGAAATACCAACATGCCTCCGGAAGCGCGTATGCAACGTGTAAAGGACACTCTCATTCGCGTTGGCCTGCTGCCTGAGCATGCCTATTTTTACCCGCAAATGCTGGCAACCGGACAAAAACAGCGTGTCTGTCTAGCAAGAGCTTTGATTCTTCAACCATCGATTATTGTTGCAGACGAAGCGCTCAATGGTTTGGACATGGCGATGCGCTCGCAGATCATTAACCTGTTTCTAGAGCTTCAGGAAGAGATGGGGGTTGCATTTGTTTATGTATCTCAGCATCTAGGCATAGTGAAACACATCACTGACAAGGTCATGGTGATGCATGAAGGTGACGTTGTGGAGTATGGGAACACCAATGATGTCATTACCAACCCTCAACACATTGTTACCCAGCGAATGGTAGAGAGTCACTTTATGAAAAGTCCGATGCACCGCTAACCTTCATTTGCGATACCATTACTAAACTCTAGACATAAAAAAACCAGCTTACGCTGGTTTTTTTAGTATTCGATAATTGTCGTGATTAACGACGCGTCTTATTACGAGCGCCTTGCTCGCCAGAAGACTTTTTGTTTCGGCGCTGTTGGTTGCTACGACCTTTAGGTGCATTTGCACGCTCTTCGTGACGACGCACTGCGCGACGGATTTTCTGGCTGCGAGAACGCTCACGTTGACGAGAAGTGTTCTGGCTTTGGTCTAGCATGGTCTCTTTCTCTGGGCGAAGTTCAACTAGCTCACGTAGGTAGTTTACTTCTTTTAGAGTTAGCTCCATCCAACCGCCACGTGGCAGTTTCTTGTCTAGGTAGATGTCACCATAGCGAACACGCTTAAGGCGGCTAACCGTAGTCTCTTGAGATTCCCACAGACGGCGTACTTCGCGGTTACGACCTTCGTTGATAACAACGTAGAAGGTGTGGTTCATACCTTCACCACCCGCGTAAACCACGTCTTCGAAGCGAGCCATGCCATCATCAAGCTCAACACCGTTTACCACGTTGCGAACTTTCTGCTCATTCACTTCACCGAAAACGCGAACTAGGTATTCACGCTCAACTTGGCGGCTTGGGTGCATTAGACGGTTTGCTAGCTCACCATCAGTCGTGAACAGTAGTAGACCTGATGTGTTGGCATCAAGGCGGCCAACTGAAATCCAGCGTGAACCGCGGATTTTTGGCAAACGATCGAATACAGTACGACGGCCTTCAGGATCGTGACGTGTACATAGCTCGCCTTCTGGCTTGTAATAGGCCAGAACTCGACAAACCACTTCTTCTTGTGCTTTGGCAGAAACAGTATGACCATCGATACGGATGACCGCATTTTCGTCTTCCAGACGCTCGCCCAGTCTTGCTACCTGACCATTCACACTCACGCGCCCAGATTTAATTAGGGCTTCAAGTTCACGACGAGAACCGTGGCCTGCGCGAGCAAGCACTTTTTGTAATTTTTCGCTCATTTACCTACCTATAATGTCGTCTTCACAGACGTCGAAACCAGATAATGCGACCTAAAAATCGCGGTCGCGTATTATCGCAAAGAAACCTGATTCACGCACCAAGTTTCTTCACTAATTTAGTAAGAAAACATTCAAAACTCTACTCGAACGGTTCAGGGTCACCCGCACCAATACGTAGAACTTTTGCTTCGTCATCACTAAAGTCAATTACGGTCGTTGGTTGCTCACCCAAATAACCGCCATTCAAGATGCAATCTACCGCATGCTCTAGCTTGTCGCGAATTTCTTCTGGATCCGACTCCGTGACTTCATTTCCAGGCAAAATCAGAGAAGTCGACATTAGCGGCTCACCCAATGCTTCAAGCAAATCAAGGGCAATTTGATTGTCTGGTACACGAATACCAATCGTCTTACGCTTTGGATTCATCAAACGGCGCGGGACTTCCTTAGTGCCTTTGAAGATAAAGGTGTAAGGGCCAGGTGTGTTGTTCTTTAGCAGGCGGAATGCGGTGTTATCAACACGTGCGTAAAGAGACAGTTCAGACAAGTCACGACACAACAAAGTGAAGTTGTGTTTGTCATCGAGACGACGGATCTGGCAAATGCGCTCTAACGCCTGTTTGTTTTCTAGCTGACAGCCTAGAGCGTAACCAGAGTCGGTTGGATAGATAATGACACCACCGTTACGAATGATAGCAACCGCCTGAGTGATCAAGCGTGCCTGCGGATTGTCTGGGTGTACATAAAAAAATTGGCTCATTGTTATTCCTTCAAACTTAAGGACGCTCTCGGTACGACCTTCCCTGTCGTTCGACTTCAAGAGCTGTCTCTTCAATACAATAATGAATCAAAAGAAAGTGCGGTGAAGATGCTTATTTCTATTTGGACAGGCGCCAAGGTCAAAAGATATCGGCTTCGTTATTCTTTTTCACCATCTTCAGCACCACTCTCAATTGTAGTGGTCGTCAGCGAAGTTGCTGTCTTTAACGGTAGGCGGTCCCATACTGGCTCTACGCCTGATGGCAACCATAGGTTTCTACCTAACTCCATCCAAGGGGAAGGATAGTGGAAATCTGACCCTTGTGAAGCTAATAGATTGTATTGTATCGCATAATCTGCGAGGTTGCGCCTTTCTTGTTGACTTTGTTGTGGCTGAGCCACTTCCATAGCATCGCCATTGGCTTCGATAAATGCCGCCAGTAGACGCTTTAACCACTTAGCCGTTAACTGATAACGGCCCGGATGCGCCAGCACGGCTAACCCACCCGCTTGATGAATGGCATCCACCGCTTCTGACATCGTGCACCAGTTTGGCGGCACATAGCCAGTATTATTGCGGGTCATAAACTTCTTGAACACTTGCTGCATGTTTTTCGCGTAGCCGTTGTCCACCAGCCATTTCGCAAAGTGAGCGCGAGTAATCGGAGCATCGCCCGCTATCTCCTTGACTTCTTCAAGCAAACCCTCACGGGTTGCTTTTTCCAGTCGATGCGCGATGAGTTCAGAGCGCTCTACTCTTCTGGCTTGCTGAGCACGGATCAACTCATTTAATTCAGGGGAGTCAATGTCTACGCCAAGCCCGACAATATGAATATCTTTATTCTGCCAAACCGTCGAAATCTCGATACCATTCACCAACTCAATTGGCAAAGATTTCTCTTCAATTAGCTGATGAGCAGTAGGCAATGCATCTAAGGTATCGTGGTCGGTAATCGCCAATACTTTCACGTCAAAGCTTATGGCTCTGTCCAAGAGGTCAGCAACCGATAATCGGCCATCAGAGGCGGTAGTGTGACTGTGTAAATCTATCTTCATTTTTTCACATTTTCGGTTGACTTTTACATCACGAACTAGTTAACTAGTACGCAGATACAGATTTTGAGATTAGGCACGTATGTTACTCGATATTCATACATTCAAAAAACCTTTAAACCGTGGGGTTAACGCTCTAGTAGGTTGGTGGCGCACTTGGACACAATCCGAGTGGGCTTTTTTGCGTGCATAATCAAACCCGAATTTGATTAAAGCCCACTCAATTGAGTGGGCTTTTTTGTTTTTCGATTCATCTGACAAAGATTTCAATTTAAACGATTATTTTAGCAACAATTTGGGGACATTGAACGTTGGGCAAACGTTTTAATTGTGCGACTATAACCCATTGAACACTCGGTGTACCAAGATTGTTGCAACAGCAGATTCAAGATTAAAAGGAGCTTTTGTGAATAAAGCCATTAGCATCAATAAACAGGGTCGATTGGAAGTACTTTCTCTCCAAGTGCCATACGCACAAGATCCAACCAGACTGTTTCACACCTTGTGTGAAAACAAAACCGATAGTCTGCTACTTGAGTCTGCTGAGATCGACTCAAAACAAGACTTACAGAGCCTACTTATCGTTGATTCTGCCGTTCGTATCGTTTGTGAAGGTCACAAAGTACGCTATGAAGCGCTAACCACAAACGGAGTCAATCTTCTCAACATCATCGCTCAGAACATTGCTGATGAAATCGAACACACGTTAACAGACAAAGAGCTCGTTGTTCAGTTTGAGATGCCAGATGACACGCTAGATGAAGACTCTCGACTTCGTGAAGCCTCCTCTTTTGATGCGCTGCGTCTTGTTCAACACAGCTTTGACCTAAGCGGTTTAGACAAGAACGCCATTTTCATGGGCGGCCTATTTGCTTACGACATCGTTGCGAACTTTGAGCCTCTGGGTGATGCAAGCCAAGCGAACCAGTGTCCAGACTTCGTATTCTACGTCGCTGAAAGCCTGCTGGTCGTCGACCACCAAAAAGAGTCTTGCGACCTACAAACGACACTGTTTAACCACGATGATGCTGAACTTGCTCGTATCCGCGGTCGAATCACAGAGATCAGCCAGCAATGCGAAAACCTAAAAATGGTGCCAGCGGCAACGAAAGTCGCGGGTATTCAAGAAGACGTCAGCATCTCAGATGAAGACTTTTGCCAAATCGTTCGCGACTTAAAAGAGTACGTGGTTCGTGGCGACATCTTCCAAGTTGTACCATCTCGCCGTTTCACACTGCCATGCCCTTCACCTCTTGCGGCCTACAAAGAGCTGAAGCAGAGCAACCCAAGCCCTTACATGTTTTATATGCAAGATGAGCTGTTTACTCTGTTTGGTGCATCTCCAGAGAGTGCACTTAAGTACGGCAAAGATTCAAACCAAATTGAGATCTACCCTATCGCAGGTACTCGACGTCGTGGCAAGAATGCAGATGGCAGCATCAACAAAGACCTTGATAGCCGCATCGAGCTAGAGCTTCGCAGCGACATGAAAGAAAACGCAGAGCACATGATGCTGGTTGACCTAGCACGTAATGACGTGGCTCGCATTGCTGAGCCAGGCTCTCGCCATGTTGCAGATCTTCTAAAAACCGACCGTTACAGTCACGTGATGCACTTAGTATCTCGTGTAGTTGGTCAGCTTCGTGGTGATCTAGATGCCCTGCACGGCTACCAGGCTTGTATGAATATGGGTACGCTCACTGGCGCACCAAAGATTCGTGCCATGCAGCTGATTCGTCAATTTGAAGGCCAGACTCGCGGCAGCTACGGCGGCGCCGTTGGCTACATGAACGCGCCGGTGATTTAGATACCTGTATCGTAATTCGCTCTGCTTATGTCGAAGATGGCATTGCTCAAGTTCAAGCAGGTGCTGGCGTCGTGTTTGACTCTGACCCTCAATCTGAAGCGGATGAAACTCGTGGTAAGGCGCAAGCGTTATTTCAGCAATCAAAACGGCGCATAAGGGGTAATCACGATGTCTAACACTACAAACTCAGTGAACAACGAACTCGCTAATATCGTTTTTGTCGATAACTTTGACTCGTTTACCTACAACTTAGTGGACCAGTTCCGAAGCCTAGGTCACAACGTTAAGATTTATCGCAACCACATTGCTGCAGAAAAAATCGCGAAAGCAGTACTCGAGCTGGATAACCCTGTGGTCGTGCTTTCGCCGGGTCCTGGTGCACCTTCAGAAGCGGGTTGTATGCCAGAGCTGATTAAAACATTGCGTGGCAAGGTACCCATGATCGGTATTTGTCTTGGCCACCAAGCGATCGTTGAAGCCTACGGTGGTGTGGTTGCTGGCGCGGGCGAAATCATCCACGGAAAAGTGTCGATGATGGCGCATGACAATCATGCTATTTATCAAGGCTTACCTTCACCGCTAGCAATAGCACGTTATCACTCATTGGTGGCAACGAAAGTGCCTGACTCACTAGAAGTGACCGCTCAAGTTGATGGCCTAGTAATGTCGGTCGCGAACGAACAAGATCGTGTCTGTGGCTTCCAGTTCCACCCTGAGTCAATTATGACGACCTATGGTGCGACACTGCTAAGCAATGCCATCGCATGGGCGACTGAACAGTCTGTCGAAACAAAATCTGCTTAAGAACTCAAACAACTAAGGAATCGTAATTATGGAAAACATCATCAACAAACTTTACGACCAACTGGATCTGACTCAAGAAGAGAGCCAGTCGTTGTTTGACACCATTATCAAAGGTGAGCTAGACCCTATCTTAATGTCTGCGGCCCTTACGGCACTGAAAATCAAAGGCGAAACGCCGGACGAAATTGCAGGTGCTGCAAAAGCGCTACTTGCTAACGCCAACCCATTCCCTCGCCCTGATTATGACTTCGCCGACATCGTTGGCACAGGTGGCGACGGTGCCAACACCATCAACATCTCTACCACGGCTGCATTTGTTGCAGCAGCGTTGTGGCTTGAAAGTCGCAAAACACGGTAACCGTGGCGTGTCGAGCAAATCTGGCTCTTCAGATCTACTGGATTCATTTGGTATCGACTTAGCAATGTCTGCGGAAGATACCCGCAGCGCTGTCGATGAAATTGGCGTTGCTTTCCTATTTGCACCGCAATATCACGGTGGTGTGCGCCATGCGATGCCAGTACGCCAAACCATGAAAACTCGCACCATCTTTAACATCTTAGGCCCTCTTATCAACCCTGCTCGCCCAAACATCGAATTGATGGGTGTTTACGATGCAAAACTGGTTCGTCCTATTGCAGAAACCATGCTACAAATGGGTATGAAGCGCGCTGCTGTCGTACACGGCAGTGGCTTGGATGAGGTCGCTATCCACGGTGAAACTCTGGTAGCAGAAATCCAAGACGGCAAGATCACCGAATACACGCTAACACCAGCAGATTTCGGTTTAGAGTCTTACCCGCTAGAAGCGATCAAAGGTGGTGAGCCGGAAGAAAACCGCGCCATCATTACCAACATGCTAACGGGCAAAGGATCGGACGCGCAATTAGGCGCGGTCGCGGTAAACGTTGCTCTGCTAATGAAACTATTTGGTCATGAAGACCTCAAAGCTAACGCAGCACAAGCCATCGATGCGATGAACTCAGGTAAAGCATACGAGCTCGTCCAAAAACTGGCAGCGCACGGCAAGTAACTCGGCGAATTAACAGGAAAAAACAATGGAAACAGTATTAGCAAAAATCGTCGATGATAAGAAAATCTGGGTTGAGGAGCGTAAGCAAACTCAACCACTCGAGAGCTTCAAAGCGGATCTCGTTCCATCAGACCGCAGCTTCTATGGTGCGCTCTCGACAGGTAAAACCGCGTTCATTTTAGAGTGTAAAAAAGCATCACCGTCTAAAGGTCTTATCCGTGATGATTTTGACCTCGACTACATCGCCTCGGTTTACAACAATCACGCTAGCGCGATTTCTGTATTAACCGATGAAAAGTATTTCCAAGGTAACTTCGACTTCCTACCTCAAGTACGCGGCCAAGTTAAGCAGCCTGTACTGTGTAAAGACTTCATGATTGATACCTATCAAGTGTATCTCGCTCGTCATTACAACGCAGATGCTATCTTGCTGATGCTATCAGTGCTTAATGATGAGGAATACCGTGAACTCGCCGAAGTCGCAGAGTCTCTTGAGCTAGGCATTTTGACCGAAGTGAGCAACGAGGAAGAGCTAGAGCGCGCAATCGCGCTTGGCGCAAAGGTAGTCGGTATCAACAACCGCAATCTTCGTGACCTATCGGTTAACCTAGATCGCACCAAAGAGTTGGCACCGAAACTTCCTGAAGGCACCATCATTATTTCCGAGTCGGGTATCTATAACCACCAGCAGGTTCGTGACCTTTGTGCCTATGCGAATGGCTTCCTGATCGGTAGCTCGCTCATGGCAGAAGACAACCTTGAACTGGCAGTACGTAAAGTACTGCTGGGTGAAAACAAGGTGTGTGGTCTAACTCATGCTGATGATGCGGCGAAAGCTTATCAAGCGGGCGCGGTAAAAGGCGGACTGATCTTTGTTGAAAAATCGCCTCGCTTTGTTGATGCCGAATCTGCGCGTATGGTAATGAGCGGAGCACCTCTTGAGTTTGTGGGTGTGTTCCAAAACCACAACCCAGAATTTGTTGCTAACACCGCTAACGAACTAAAACTGTCGGCCGTTCAGCTTCATGGTGATGAAGATCAAGCCTACATAGATACGCTGACTCCACTCCTAAATGATGACGTAAAAATCTGGAAAGCACACGGCGTGACCGATGCCATTCCTGACCTAACCGCAATTAAGGCAGACCGCCATCTATTGGATGCCAAAGTTGGCGAACAATCGGGCGGCACGGGGCAAAGCTTTGACTGGCAATTGTTAAACAACACAAGCGATGTGATGTTGGCGGGTGGTTTGTCTCCAGACAACATCAAGCAAGCCAGTACACTTGGCTGCATCGGACTAGACTTAAACTCAGGAGTTGAGTCAACACCGGGCAAGAAAGACGCTGAGAAGCTAAACCAAGCGTTCGCGCTAATCCGAGACTACTAACGGTCCAGATTAACGACAGTAGAACATAAAGAATTATTAAAACTTGCTCGACAACGAATGTGCGTTTGCAAGAGCTCGAGCAAGTGGATTATTGAGGAATTAACCATGTCTAAATTAGATGCCTACTTTGGCGAATACGGTGGACAGTTCGTACCACAAATTCTAGTGCCAGCCTTGGATCAACTAGAACAAGCCTTCATCGACGCTCAAGACGACCCAGAGTTTCAATCTGAGTTTATGGCCCTATTGCAAGAATACGCTGGCCGCCCAACCGCGCTAACGCTGACTCGTAACCTAACAAAAGGCACCAAAACCAAGCTGTACCTGAAACGTGAGGACCTTCTTCACGGCGGTGCGCACAAGACTAACCAAGTACTTGGTCAAGCGCTGCTTGCTAAGCGCATGGGTAAAAAAGAAATCATCGCCGAAACTGGTGCGGGTCAGCACGGCGTAGCAACCGCTCTTGCGTGTGCTCTACTTGACCTTAAGTGTCGCGTTTACATGGGTGCGAAAGACGTTGAGCGTCAAAGCCCGAACGTATTCCGTATGCGTCTAATGGGCGCAGAAGTGATCCCTGTACACTCAGGTTCTTCAACGCTAAAAGATGCGTGTAACGAAGCGCTACGCGACTGGTCTGCAAGCTACGAAGACGCCCACTACCTACTAGGTACTGCGGCAGGTCCTCACCCATTCCCAACCATCGTGCGTGAGTTCCAACGCATGATTGGCGAAGAAACGAAAAACCAAGTACTGGCTCGTGAAGGCAAGCTTCCAGATGCTGTCATCGCTTGTGTAGGTGGTGGTTCTAACGCTATCGGTATGTTTGCAGACTTCATCGAAGAAGAATCAGTACGCCTAATTGGTGTTGAGCCTGCAGGTCTTGGTATTGATACCGACCAGCACGGTGCACCGCTTAAACACGGCACAACAGGTATCTTCTTTGGTATGAAGGCGCCACTAATGCAAGACCCTAACGGTCAAATTGAAGAGTCTTACTCTGTTTCTGCTGGCCTAGACTTCCCATCAGTGGGTCCTCAGCACGCGCACCTTAACGCGATTGGTCGTGCTGAATATGGCGCGATTACCGATGATGAAGCGCTAGAAGCATTCCAAGAGCTCGCGAAGCATGAAGGTATTATCCCAGCGCTAGAATCTTCTCACGCCCTTGCTTACGCACTTAAGATGGCACGTGAGAACCCAGAAAAAGAACAACTACTTGTCGTCAACCTATCAGGTCGCGGTGACAAAGATATCTTTACTGTACACGATATTTTGAAAGACAAAGGAGTAATGTAATGAGCCTGAATCAAGACCGTTATAAAGAAATGTTCGCTCGCTTAGGTGAGAAGAACCAAGGCGCATTCGTTCCTTTCGTCACTATGGGTGACCCAAGCCCTGAGCTATCGCTACAGATCATGGAAACCTTGATTGAATCTGGCGCGGATGCACTTGAGCTAGGCATGCCATTCTCAGATCCTCAAGCGGATGGCCCAACGATCCAAGGCGCAAACATCCGTGCATTGGACGCGAAAACAACGCCAACTATCTGCTTCGATATGCTAGCAAAGATTCGTGAAAAGCACCCTGAAACGCCAATCGGCTTGCTAATGTATGCCAACCTAGTTTACTCAAAAGGCGTTGATGCGTTTTACAAACAATGTGCAGATGTCGGTGTAGACTCAGTGCTGATCGCTGACGTTCCTACCAACGAGAGTAAAGAGTTCGTAGAAGCAGCACACAAGCACGGTGTACACCCAATCTTCATCGCACCACCAACGGCAAGCGAAGAAACAATTGAGCAAGTAGCGAAGCTTGGCGGTGGTTATACCTACCTACTTTCTCGTGCGGGTGTAACCGGTACTGAGACCAAGGCGAATATGCCAATGAACACTCAGCTAGACAAACTAAACAAGTATGATGCACCGCCGTCACTACTAGGGTTTGGTATTTCTGAACCAGAGCAAGTAAAACAAGCGCTCGATGCAGGAGCAGCAGGCGCAATTTCCGGCTCTGCTGTGGTAAAAATCATCGAAAATAACCTTGATGCACCAGAAACCATGCTTAGCGAACTGTCTCAGTTTGTTAAATCAATGAAGGCTGCAACACAGCGTTAATTGTCAAAATCCCGCTCTGATAGGTTGCACTTCGCGTGCAACCTTTTTTTTACATTTCGTTCTATTCACCTCCCTAAAAATCATTCCCCAACAAAAAACTCGACCGCAAATCATTCTCAAAGCCAATAGCAAACGTTTGCTTTCGGGTATTCGTTCACCATTTATTCGGTTTTTTCGCGCTTTTTCTCATGATTTCGGTTTCTGCTGTTGCGCAAAGTGCTAAATAAGTGTAAAAATTGCCGTCGAAGATTAGTCTGATATTTACCGTTCAAATAGAAGACTACACTAGGAATTGATAAATAATTAGCACAGGAGTTAAGGAAGTGTTAAAAGAAAAGTTGATGCTAAATAACATTGGCGTCCAAGTCGTGATTGCAATGATCCTCGGTACCTTCATCGGTGCCATGATGGGTGAATCTGCTTCTATGTTTGCTCCACTGGGTACTATCTTCATCAATCTAATCAAGATGTTAGTAATCCCTCTGGTTGCCGTTGCTCTGATCTCAGGTGCAGCTGGCCTTGGTAACAGCAGCAATGCAGGTAAAGTTGGCGTAACAACGCTCGCTTACTTCGGTCTAACGTCGGCACTTGCTGTAGCACTTGCTCTGATTATGGGCGAGGTATTCCAACCAGGTGTAAACATCGATACAGCAGGTATCGAAGGCATGTTCTCAGCTGAGTACGCTTCAAAAGGTGAACTACCTACTTTCTGGGCTACCGTCACTGGTATGATCCCAACCAACGTTTTCCAGTCGCTAAATGAAGCCAACATCCTTCAGATCCTAGTGTTCTGTCTGTTCTTCGGTATCGGTCTATCAAAGCTTGAGTCTACTCGCCGCGATCCACTACTTAACGGTGTAAACGCTATCGTTGACGTCATGGTATGGATGATCAACAAGGTAATGATCATCGCACCAATTGGTGTATTTGGTCTTATGGCAGAAGCGGTAGGCACATTTGGTTTTGGCGCGCTAATGGTCGTGTTCAAGCTGTTCGTGGTTTACATCGCTGCGATCCTAATCTTCGGTTTCGTAGCTTACCCACTGATGATTCAACTGTTCACTAAGACCTCTGCGAAGAAGTTCATCAGCGCAATGAAAAAGCCACAAGCAGTTGCCCTATCAACGGCTTCTTCGATGGCGACGCTGCCTGTCACAATGGACACCGTAGAAAAAGAGCTTGGCGTCAAAAACTCAACCGCATCGTTTGTTCTACCGCTAGGTGCAACAATCAACATGTCTGGTAACGCTATCTACTACGGCCTAGTAGCAATCTTCTTTGCGCAGCTGTTCAACATTGACCTTTCAATGGGCGCTTACATTGCCATCATCGTGACTTCAACGTTGGGTGCAGTTGGTCAAGCAGGTGTACCTGGTCCATCATTCCTTGTTGTAGCCGTTCTACTAGCGGCGGGTATTCCAATCGAAGGTCTACCACTACTGTTCGCTCTTGACCGTATCTTTGACATGATCCGTACTGCGCTTAACATCACCGGTGATGCCGCGTGTGCGGTTATCGTTGATGCATTGGTTGAAGAAGAAGCTGAGCAAGAAGCGCAGCTTGAGAAACAGCAAGCCTAGTATTAACTCGTTGATGCTAAAACGGGTTGTCACCATTAGGGACAACCCGTTTTTTATTATGTACCGTATTAAAACTTAGCTAGCACCAGCTGCTAGTTGAGCGACAACGTCACATTTGAGTAAGCACGGTAACCGCGCAGCATCACATGATATGTGGTATTCGCTACCGCACTTACCGAGCAAGACTCTACGTTACCATCACGGTAGGGTCGACAATCAAAATCGGAAGTCGTCGGTTTCGCACCTTTCTTTACATACAGATCCGCATCACCAGTACCACCGGTGATCGCCACAGTTAGCGTTTTGTCCGTATCGACGCTAAAGGTGTAATAATCTGTACTGTTGTAACTGCCACTTAGCTCGGTAATCGGCTGACCCAATACCAGTTCATTACCTGGAGTAGGCGTCGTAGTGCCACAACTCGCATCCACGCCAACCTCTGCAAACGCATTCACGACATCACTGCGTTTAAATGACAGATCGTCCGCGGCCTTCGCTACACCACAACCACCTTGGTCAAACGTACTATTCGCTCCCCAATACATTTGGTTGGCGAGTGTAAATACCTGAAAACCTGACTTAATGTCCCAATTATACTTAGTGCTGAGCAAATAGAATGCACGATTGAACACACCACTTGAGTAATGCACATTCATACCATCGTAATACTGCGAGGCATAATCGATACTCTTGCCGTCTTTCGAGGGCTGATCAAAGTAGCGCAATCCGCCATTTCCTTTAAAGATATCCGCGCCCACTAGCCAATCAACGCTGCCACGCATGTAGTATTCAGCCGCTTCGCCAGCGATATCAGAGTATGCTTCGTTCATACCGCCAGACATGTTTTTGTAAACCAGTCCCGAGTTTTGCTCGGTAAAGCCATGGCTCACCTCATGAGCACTCACGTTAATATCAACCAATGGGTAAAAGGTATTTTGACCGTCACCGAAAGTCATGGAAGACCCGTTCCAAAAGGCATTTTCATAGTTGTTGCCATAGTGAACACGCATGGTTAACTGAAACGTCAATGGTGCGGTCTGCATCCAATCTTTGAACATATCAAACACTACATTACCGAAATACTGCGCATCATTGATTGGTGAGTAAGCGCCATTCACGGCTTTGTAGTCGTTATAGTTGGTTGAATCGTTGCAGGTATAGCTAAATGCTGACGACCCTGACGTACCGCCATTCAAGTTAACTGTCTTAACATTACTGTTCGACATGGTGCAGGTGTTCCCAGACTTACTCATCAAAATCGAGGGAAAGTCCTGACCAAAGTAGTACGCACCCGTTTTCTCATTGCCGCCTGGCCCTGTCGCCATCGCATGGTTAATGCCATCCCAAGACTCAAGAATGTCACCAGACTCTGCATCCACAAACATAAACGGCCTTTCTGGTTCATCGCCTGCCACAAAAAAGTCAACTAAGTAAACGATGCGCGCGACCTGGTCTTCACCAACGCGAACCATCAACTTAGATTTTCGGTTCTCAATTTCTGGTTTGGTATCAACAAATGACGGATGGAGGCTGAAATGATGACGCTCTGCAAGTTGAAGTGCTTCATCGCTGGATATAATCGGTTTAACAACAGGGAGATCACTGGCTAAACCTTGCGCCATCACCCCGTAAACCTCAGAAATCCCCTGCTCTCCTTTGGTTGAGGTGATCGTCGCATCATAGACAGGTAGCCCTTGATATAGCTGCTGATACTTTACCTTTGTCTTCCCATTAGGCAGCGTTACTCGCTTTACCTCTGTATAAGCATCTGCCTGAGGAACGATACTAAACTGCGCGTCGATAAGCGCTTGTGCCTCGGTTGCATCTGTCATCTCGACAAACTCCGCTGCGTTGACGGATAGCGCCATAACAGCGGTCGAGGTACCAATGAGCCACCTAGCTTGACGTGTTACATAATTCATTCTGTATTCCTTGAATGTTATTGATATGATTAATACTTATAATTCAATCAGTTACTTCACTTTCGATTGAAGACAAAACATATGTAACAATTTCGCAACACTCAAGAATGGAGCAAAAACTCAAAATTGGTATTCTGTAAACATTTTCAAGCGCCAATTTATCAATAGCTGCTGCTTTATGGTGCAATTGACGTGCTAGTTATTATGAGAACTGAAAACTGTGTTCTTGTTTCCAAGAGATGAGTGCCGTTTGCTCTTAAGCGGCTTTTGGTTACACTAGCGACTCAATTTATAAAAAGGTCTTACTGAGCCATGAAGCAGCTGCTCGATTTCATCCCTCTGATTATTTTCTTCGTTCTGTACAAAATGCAGGATATCTACGTCGCCACCGGAGCGCTTATTATCGCCACCGCAGTGCAAGTTGCAGTGACCTATTGGCTATACAAAACTGTCGAGAAGATGCAGTTGATTACCTTTGCAATGGTCGCTGTATTTGGTGGTATGACTTTGTTCTTCCATGATGACAATTTCATTAAATGGAAAGTCACCATTGTGTACGCGCTGTTTGCGATAGCGCTTGCCGTGACACACGCAATGGGACGTGGCTTGATCAAAGGCATGCTAGGCAAAGAGATCACTCTACCTGAGCGAGTTTGGGCTAAAGTTAACTTTGCATGGGTGGCTTTTTTCTCGTTCTGCGCGGGCCTTAATATTTACGTACCTACGCCCTGCCCCTTGATGTTTGGGTCAACTTCAAGGTGTTTGGACTGTTGGCGGCAACGCTGCTCTTTACCGTGTTTACTGGCATTTACATCTACAAACACATGCCGAAAGAGACATCCGACGAAGAGCAAAATAAAGCCTCCAAAAATGAGAACCAAGATCATACACCTTGATCACCGGCGGATCTTTTGTATACTCCGCGAACGATTAAGAATCAGCGACCTACGGGTCGCTGTGCTGTTTCTGGAAGACAATAAACATGACGAATACAACATCGAACACTCCTAAAGGCCAGTTAATCATTCGCACGCTGGCAATGCCTGAAAACACCAACGCCAATGGCGATATTTTCGGTGGTTGGATCATGTCTCAACTCGACTTAGCGGGCGGTATTCTTGCCAAAGAGATTTCGCACGGTCGAATCGTTACTGTCTCTGTATCGAGTATTACGTTTAAGCACCCAGTTAAAGTTGGTGACGTTGTTTGCTGTTACGGTGAATGTACCAAAATTGGTAACACTTCTATGTCAATTAACTTAGATGTATGGGTGAAACCGGTCAGTGTTGAGGGTGTTGGCGAACGTTACCAAGTCTGTGACGCGACATTTAACTACGTAGCAATTGATGCAAATGGGCGCCCACGTCCAATTAATCCAAATTAAGCGACAGCTAACGATGACTTTTCAGTGAAAAAATGACATCTTATAGAACGAATTAAGTTACTGAACTATTTGAAGGATACAAATATGTGGTACGTTATTTTTTCTCAAGATGTCGAGAACTCGCTAGAAAAGCGTCTGAGTGTACGCCCACAGCACCTAGAAAGACTTCAAGCACTTAGAGATGAAGGTCGACTATTGACCGCAGGCCCGATGCCTGCCATTGATAGTGATAATCCAGGTGAAGCTGGGTTTACAGGATCCACCGTCATTGCAGAGTTTGACTCACTAGACGCTGCACAAGCATGGGCAGATGCGGATCCATACATTGAAGCTGGCGTTTATGAGAACGTAATCGTCAAGCCATTCAAAAAAGTATTCTAAAAGCGATAAATAGCATAATGAAAAAAACATTAAGTTGGCTAGCAATCGCTGCGCTTACCGCGTTGGCTGGTTGTTCAAGCAAAGGCGACGATGAACGCCGTAAACTCGAGCTGTTAGCCCAAAGCCGAGCGAGCGTCATTTCTTCTGGACTACCGATTGAGCAAGGCCCGCTTTCCATAATGAAAGCATCGGCAAGCAAAGGCATTGTTGAAATCATGATGATTTATAACACCGATGCCAAAGGCGCATTACCATTAGATCAAGTTCTTCGTAACAGCATGAACTACTACTGCACCGACCGCGAAGTAAAAGCCAATCTAGAACTTGGGCTGGGCTATCGCATTATGATCCGTAATGCTCGCGGCCAGTTGATGATCGACCAAATAGTTAATCAGCAGTACTGTGAAAAACCACTACCACAGTAGTTAACACACTTGTGTTACGGTCACGGTCAAAGCAAAGAGGCTTGTATCAGCAAGCCTCTTTTTCATTCTCGAATCGATACCCTATTACAATAAACGCTCTCGCAAGTTCTTCGCCGCTTGTACCAAATTCGTTAGCGACGCTTCCGTCTCTTCCCAGTTACGCGTTTTTAGGCCGCAATCTGGATTAACCCATAGTCTTTCAACCGGAATACGCTTGGCGGCTTTTTCAATTAGCTGCTCAATCCACTCAACTTTTGGAATGTTTGGCGAGTGAATGTCGTACACACCAGGACCAATTTCATTCGGATAATTAAATTCTTCAAATGCGTTTAGCAGCTCCATGTTAGAGCGGGATGTCTCAATCGTAATCACATCAGCATCCAACTCCGCCACCGACTCGATAATCTCGTTAAACTCGCTGTAACACATGTGAGTATGAATCTGGGTTTCAGGCCTTGCACTCGCTGCTGACACCTTGAACGCTTTCACTGCCCAATCTAGATACTCTTTATGGTCTCGTTTTTTCAGTGGCAGACCTTCACGAATCGCAGGCTCATCAATTTGAACAATGTTGATGTTTGCTTGTTGCAACGCATCTACTTCATCTTGCAGCGCGAACGCCAATTGATTCGCAATGGTCTCACGAGAGACATCTTCACGCGGGAAGGTCCAGCACAAAATGGTCACAGGTCCGGTCAACATGCCCTTCATTGGTTTGTCTGTCAGTGATTGCGCATAAGTAGACCAATCCACAGTTATAGACTTATCACGTTCAATATCGGCGACAACAATGGCCGGTTTAACGCAGCGCGAGCCATAGCTTTGTACCCAACCAAATTCCGTGGTTTGGAAACCCGATAAGTTCTCAGCAAAGTATTCCACCATGTCGTTACGCTCAGCTTCCCCGTGCACTAACACGTCCAGACCCGTCGCTTCTTGGCGTTTCACGGTATCTTCGATGAAGCCTTTCATTAGAGATTCATACTCCGCGACGCTGATATCACCACGCTTGAAAGCAGCGCGGCTTTTTCGCACTTCAGCGGTCTGAGGGAACGAGCCGATCGTCGTCGTAGGGAGCTTAGGTAACTTCAGTACTTCTTGTTGATGATGTGCACGCTCTGCATACGGAGCGCTGCGGTCGCCATTGGTAGAAGCAAGCGTCGCGACACGGCTTTGAACATGGGGCTTATTCACCCAAGTTGAACGGGCGCGGTCTAAGATTGGTTGACTATACTGAGCGCAGTGCTCTATTGCTTGTTTATCACCATCCAGTGCTTTCGCAAGCCACGAGACTTCAGACACCTTTTGCTTAGCGAACGAGAACCAGTTTTCAGTCCCTTGCGGCAACTTAGTTTCCAGCTCGACATTCACTGGACTGTGGAGCAGCGAACATGAAGACGCAACCCAAAGGCGCTCACCCAATTTTGCTTTGATAGGCTTTAGAGTTTGTAAAGCACTGTGCAGGTTTGCACGCCAAACATTACGGCCGTTGACGATACCCGCTGACAGCACCCAATCATTTGGCAGGCGATTGACCACTTCATCCAATTGATTTTGTGCGGCAACGACATCAACATGTAACCCGTCCACCTCAAGGTCTACAATGGTATCCAACGAGTCCACTACTGAGTCAAAATAGGTCGCAAGCAGTACTTTGACATCACTGCGGATCACTTGATACGCCAACTTAAAGCTGTCCAACCATGGTTTTTCGAGCTCAAGCGCCAAGATAGGTTCATCTACCTGTACCCATTCGATACCCAGTTTTTCAAATTTGGCGAAAATTGCCTGGTAGGCTGTCAGTACTCGTGGCAATAGCGACAAACGATCAAAACCCTGCTCAACTTCTTTACCCAAGTAAAGGTAACTTAACGGACCAAGCAGTACAGGCTTCACTTTATGGCCTTGCTGCTGCGCTTCATTGATTTCATCGAAAAGCTGAGTCCAGCTCACTTTAAACTGATCGTCCGAGGAAAACTCTGGAACAATATAATGGTAATTGGTGTTAAACCACTTAGTCATATCTGAAGCGGCTTCCCCTGCGCAACCACAATCGGTTTGAGACTGACCTCGGCCAATACGAAATAGCGTGTCTAGGTCCGGGAAACCGTTATTGTGTCGCTTTGGCACATGGCCTAAAAGAAGACTGGTACCGAGTACATGGTCATACCATGCAAAGTCACCGACGGTTACGTAGTCGAGGCCATCTTGCTTTTGGCGTTCCCAGTTTTGTTTGCGTATTTTAGCAGCGACCAGCTTTAAACCTTGCTGGTCAAGTTCGCCACGCCAATATTGCTCTAAAGCAAATTTCAGTTCACGCTTTTCACCGATACGTGGGTAACCAAGAATATGAGTTGCTGTCATGATGTTGTCCTTTTTATTCGTTAGCAGTCTGGATGGCTAAAGAATCGCCCAGTAAAGCAATATGAACAATCGCAATTCATTCACAAGGAATATGAATCTTTCTCATGCAATAAGAAAACATCATTTGGACGTCTAGACGTTTACTTCCATCCAAAAGCACGGTAAGTTAATGAAAAGGGATTAAGGATGAGGGATTTTCATGATAGAGCTTAAACACTTAAAAACACTGGCATCACTGCGCGATACCGGCTCACTAACCGCGACCGCAACTTCGCTGCACTTAACGCAATCAGCACTCTCTCACCAACTGAAAGATCTCGAAGCTCGTATTGGCTCACCGCTATTCATTCGCAAAACTCGACCGGTGAAGTTCACCTCTGAAGGCGAGATCCTGCTTAATTTAGCCAACGACGTGCTACCACGTATCGCCCAAGCTGAAGGTGATTTAGCCGGTCTTAAGGAAGACGTCAATGGTCGCCTCCACATGGCTATCGACTGTCACTCCTGCTTCCAATGGTTAATGCCAGCCCTCAAGGAGTATCAACTCGCTTGGCCACATGTAGAGCTAGATTTTTCATCAGGCTTTGGTTTCGAACCCATCCCCGCTCTCGTCGGTGGCGAACTGGATTTGGTGATCACCTCAGACATTCAGCCCCGCTCAGAAATCCACTACGAGCCCCTATTCGACTTTGAAATGCGTTTGGTGACCTCAATCTCCCACCCTTTGGCAGAGAAAGATCATATCGAACCTGAAGATATCGCCGACCAAACCCTATTGACCTATCCAGTCCAAAAACAGCGCCTAGATGTGGTCAAACACTTCCTCACTCCAGCAGGCGTTGAGCCAAATAAATGGAAACAAGCGGACAACACCTTAATGCTGGTACAAATGGTCTCTGCCGGCCTTGGCGTCGCGGCCTTACCCAACTGGGCGGTGAGTGAGTTTTCTCGACAAGGCTTAATCACCAGCAAACCATTAGGTGAAGGACTATGGCGCAGACTGTTTGCAGCTGTTCGTAATGGGGAGAAAGATAAGCACTATCTACAGGCGTTTTTTGGTACTGCTAGAGCGCAGTGTAAGCAGCATTTGGATGGGATTAAGGTGGCTTGATGGAGGAGTTGGGCTCTAGATCAGGCGACACGCAGTGAGCCAGTTTGCTCCTCCCCTTGATAAGGGGAGGCCGGGAGGGGTGCTCTTTTATCTCTATAAGACATTAAATTAAAAAGAAAAATCAAGAGCACCCCTCTAACTCCCCTTATTAAGGGGGAGAATAAAAGGCTAGCTCCTTCGTCGCATCGCCTTTACTCAATCACTTCGGAGCAATCATCCCCAAACAAATCTGCTCTAACGGCTCTTGTGGGGAGTCTTGATAAGCAATCTGCTTGGTCACCGATATTTCAAACTGTGGCCATTCATCAGTGAAACGTTTGAACGGTTGGCTTCACAGGTCTCGCCGGCATAACTCAGCAACAACACACCTTGTGATTCAATCTTTTCCGCAGTGATATAGCGGTTGTAAACGTTTGGTAGAGTCTCGTTGCTCCAGCGGTTTGACATTTTAGGGTGTGGTGCGATGTAGAATGTCATCCATTCTGAGATCTCCGCGCCGCCCACCAGCTTAAGTGGTTTGTCAGTGTTCTCGTACCAGAATGTTTCTGCATCATGCGCTAGCACTTTAACGCCCTCAAAACTCTGGCCTGCATTGCGTACATTGAAAACCATAACTGAGCTGTAACCAACGATCATCAACAGCGCCATACCAACCAACACTTTATATGCGCGTGACAATTGACCAATTACATCTTTGGCTAAAAACGCTACCAATACCGCAGGTGCAGGCATAAAGAATGGGTGCAGCCATTCGACGAGTCGACCACCTTTATGGAACGTAAACCACGCCATAATTACCACCAAAGGTGCAAGCAATACAAATGTAGTAAGCCAAACCTTTTCTGGTACCTGCTTAGTAAAACGTAAGTTACGTTTACCCAACAAACCAGCCAGCAGAATCAATGGATAAAATACAGATAGTAGCGCTAGCCAACTGCCAGGACTCAACTGGGCCGATACTTGGCCACTCACCCATCTCACCGACGAGAAGTTATTAGCAAACATCCAAAAGAAGTTTGGAGTAACCAAAGCTAGAAATGCCGCAATACCAATATAAAAGTTACGATCGCTCCAGTTACGACGCACACTCGGTACAGCGAGACTCAAAATAAAGATCATCGCGACCGGTGCAAACGTGGTGTATTTCGCCATCGCAGAGCAGCCAGCCAAAATGCCAAATGGAATCCACCATTTTGAGTCTTCGTAAACGGCCTTAATAAACATCAGCAATAACCAAGACCAAGAACCAAATAACAGATAGTTATCATTGTAAGGAATGGCATCGAAGTTGATTACACCAGACAAGTTCAGTGTAAGCATACCAAGCCAAGCAAGCGCGATTGAATCCGTTAGCTTATAGGCCAAGCGGTAACAACCCAGCATGCCAATAGCAACCACACTAAAGTGGCCCACGTACCAAAATGCCGATGCAAACTCTGCAGACGGTGAAATCATCAAAATACGCGCGACAAAACCCACAAACCATGGATTATTCGGGCTGCCCCATTCTCCGTTGCTGGCCCAGTTTAATGCTTCAATCGCATCATAAGGCACCGTTGGATCAAGATGATAAGACACCAATGACCACGCCACAGCGTATACAAAACACCAAATTAACGCAGCGCGATGTGAGCGAGCGATATCAGTTGGAGTATTTGGGGATTGGTCGAAATGAAGAATAGTAGACAGCATAGACGCCCTTGGATTCGGTTAATTTCAGGGGTTTGGCGGCAAACTTTACTCAGGTTGAGTGTGTGAGAAAAGCAGACTAGGTCAATTCTCTGTAAATTCCCGAGCAACTCATAAGCGAGTTGAATTAGCGTCCGCACATTAACAATTAGTCTATATATTTAAACCGTCAAGACCTGTAATGCTTTGTATAAAACTGGGTATGAGTGAGTCAAGAAAGGGAAATAGGAGTGAATGCCGAGGAGGACCTCGGCATTAGTATGTTTAGCGCTTTAAGTAGTGCTTATACGAATAAGTATTCGGCTTGAAATACAGCTTAGTGTATTCAAAGATGCTGCCATCGCTGAGCTTACCTGTCGAAAGAAGGCGAATAATAGGCACTTCTGGAGATAGCTCAAACACTTCGCACAAGTGCTCGTCTGGCATAACTGCTTCAAAATCTTGGAGTGCACCGTCTATCTGCAAACCTAGCTCTTTTTCAAGATATTGGTACTTCGAGCCTTGCAGAGACATGATGTTCATTTGCGGGAACATAGCAACTGGCATGAATGAGTCTTCGTAAATGGAAGGTACGCCATTTATCAGCTTAAAGCGACGGATAAAGTACACTTTCTCATCGGAACCAATTTTCAGCGCAGCTGCCACCTCTTCATCGGGATCCATCAGGGTAAACTCAACCACTTTGTACTCGAGCTTAGTCCCGGCATCACTCATGTATTCGCTAGTGCTACGCAAATTCGACATCGAGCCAGTCATAGTCTTACCGATGATCGTAGAGCCTGCACCTTGGCGCTTCTCAACCAAGCCCAGCTTCACTAGTTCCTCTATCGCCTTGCGCACCGTAATACGACTCACTGAATAGGCATCGATAAGATCTCGCTCGGTAGGAAGAGTGTCGCCGATTGCGAACTCTTCAGAATCAATGCGAGACTTTAAGTCCTGCATTACCTTTTTGTATAACATGTTTTCACCTCTTAGGTGCCAAGCTATCACCACCAAAAGTACAAATCAATAACCAATCACACTAACTTCGTCACAACTCAGCACTACCGTGGATAAAACATCCCTTATAGGTCTCTTTTTATGCTCCAAATCACATAATACATGCTTTATTTGTACTCAATCACAGTTTATTTATTATTGATTTGTCATGTTTTATTTTCAGGAGTAATTTAAGACCTGTCGAGAGACACAAGAATTACAAAAACAAACTCTATACCAATAACAAAAAGGACCCTTCCATGTTAAGTGCTATACAACGCTTAGGTGGAGCAATGTTTACCCCAGTTTTGCTGTTTCCTTTTGTCGGGATCTTAGTGGGACTGACCATTGTTCTCAAAAACCCCATATTTGTTGGCGATCTCGCTGATAAAGACGGTTTGTACTATCAAGTTTTACAAGTCATTGAAGAAGGTGGCTGGACTATCTTCCGTAACATGGCGCTACTTTTTGCCGTCGGTCTGCCGATTGGTCTTGCTAAGACCGCTCATGCTCGCGCCGTTATGGTGGTCATGGTTTCTTACCTAACCTTCAACTACTTTGTTGGTGCTATGGGTGGATTCTGGGGTGAGTTCTTCGGTGTCGATTTCTCTCAAGCGATTGGCGGAACATCGGGTCTAACTGAAATTGCAGGTATTAAAACGCTAGATACTGGTATCTTTGGTGCCATCATCATCTCTGGTTTTGTTACCTGGATCCACAACCGTACTTTTGAAAAACAGCTACCTGCTTATCTAGGTATCTTCCAAGGTGCATCATTTGTTGCAATGATTTCGTTCTTTGCAATGTTGCCAGCGGCTTGGTTAACCCTTTATATCTGGCCTTCAATCCAGCACGGCATCCTTAACCTACAAGGCTTCTTGGTCAGCTCAGGTTCATTTGGTGTGTGGCTATACACATTCCTAGAGCGAATCTTGATCCCAACAGGTCTGCACCACTTCGTCTACGCACCATTTGTATTCGGTAACGTAGCGACGCCAAATGGCATCACGGTTGACTGGTTTACTAATCTAGAGGCGTTCACGCAATCAACACAATCAATGAAAGATCTGTTCCCTGCTGGCGGCTTTGCACTGCACGGTAACTCTAAGATCTTCGGTTGTACTGGTATTGCGCTAGCGATGTACCACACAGCAAAACCTGAAAACCGTCAGAAAGTAGCGGCACTTCTTATCCCAGCAACGTTAACCGCAGTATTGGTAGGTATCACTGAACCACTTGAGTTTACCTTCCTATTCATCGCGCCTTGGCTGTTCGCAATCCACGCGATTCTTGCAGGCACTATGGCGATGGTGATGTACACCTTTGGTGTGGTCGGCAACATGGGCGGTGGCTTGATTGAATTTGCGACAGGTAACTGGATCCCACTACTGGGCAACCACACCGGCATGGTCGTAACTCAAATCGCTATCGGTCTTTGCTTCACAGCCATCTACTACGTGACGTTCAAATACCTCATCGTTAAGTTTGATGTGCCAATTGCGGGTCGCGGCGATGCAGAAATGAAACTGCACACCAAAAAAGACTTCAATGAGAAGCACGGCATTACTGGTAAAGGTGATGCAGGTACAGCAACCCCACTACAAATCCAAGCAGTAGAAACCATCGAAGGTTTGGGCGGCGTTCATAACATCGAAGATCTAAGTAACTGTGCGACCAGACTTCGCGTCACGGTCAAAGACCCAAGTAGAGTTCAAACAGCAGAGTACTTTATGGAAACGGGCGCGGTGAACATCGTGAAAAACGGTAAAGCCATCCAAGTCATCATCGGACTCAATGTCCCTCAGCTTAGGGAAGAGTGCGAAAAGATCTACAGCGCTACTAAGACTGTCGACATGACAATGGCTCCGGCCACGTAGTCCAAGAGAAACGAATAGCAATACCTAGATAATCCATCTAGTCCAATAACGTAAACAAAACAGATACTAACAACATACTACCAAAGGGCGGTAGCGTACCGCCCTAGTCCAAGTGAGGCATATCATGAAAAAAGAATTCTCAGTAGTTATCGCAGGCGGCGGCTCAACATTCACTCCTGGCATCGTTATGATGCTGCTTGAAAACCAAGAGCGTTTTCCAATCCGCAAACTGAAATTCTACGACAACTTCGCTCAGCGCCAAGAGACTATCGCTGAAGCGTGCAAAATCTTGCTAAAAGAACGTGCACCGCACATTGAGTTCTCATACACCACTGACCCTGAAGAAGCGTTCACAGACATCGACTTCTGTATGGCTCACATTCGTGCTGGTCTTTACGCAATGCGTGAGCAAGACGAGAAAATTCCTCTACGCCACGGCTGTGTAGGCCAAGAAACCTGTGGTGCTGGCGGCGTAGCTTACGGCCTTCGCTCAATCCCTGCAGTTATCGAAATGATTGACTACATGGAAAAATACTCGCCAAACGCTTGGATGCTGAACTATTCAAACCCAGCAGCTATCGTGGCAGAAGCGTGTCGCGTAATGCGCCCTAACTCAAAAGTATTGAACATCTGTGACATGCCAATTGGTATCGAAACTCGTATCGCTGAAATCCTAGGCTACGAAGATCGCAAACAGTTCGACATCATGTACTACGGCCTAAACCACTTTGGTTGGTGGAAAGAGTTCAAAGATGCGAAAACGGGTGAAGATTTGATGCCACGCATCAAAGAGTACATCAAAGAGAACGGCTACTTGCCACCAAGCGCAATGAACGGTGCACAACACACCGACGAATCTTGGAAGCAAACCTTCATCAAAGTTCGTGACGTGTACGCACTTGACCCAGAAACCCTTCCAAACACGTACCTTAAGTACTACATGTACCCAGACTACGTAGTAGAGCACTCTAACAAAGAGTTCACTCGTGCGAACGAAGTTATGGAAGGCCGTGAAAAAGAAGTGTTCACAGAATGTCACCGCATCATTGCCGCTGGCACAGCGGTAGACACAACCATCGAAGTCGAAGAGCACGCGTCTTACATTGTTGACCTAGCAACAGCGATTGCATTCAACACCAAAGAGCGCATGCTGCTCATCGTTCCGAACAATGGTGCAATTGCGAACTTTGACCCAACAGCCATGGTAGAAATCCCATGTATCGTTGACAACACAGGTGCGAAACCACTTCAGATTGGTGCCATTCCTGAGTTCCAAAAAGGCATGATGAGCCAACAAGTATCGGTTGAGAAACTGGTTGTAGAAGCTCACGTTGAAGGCTCTTACCAAAAACTATGGCAAGCGCTAACACTGTCAGCAACGATTCCAAGTGCAACCGTTGCGAAAGCAATTTTGGATGACTTGATTGAAGCGAACAAAGAGTACTGGGTTGAAATGAAGTAAATCATTTCCTCTCCTAGACTTCAGCTAAATCATAAACAATGCCCTGTCTCGACAGGGCATTTTACGGAGCACAGTTAATGTTAGACATTACTACGCTGGGCTATATCGCAGCGTTCTGCACCACTTGTTCTTTCATTCCTCAAGTGCTGCACATATTCAAGACCCGAGATACCCAATCCATATCACTAGCAATGTATTCCATCTTCGTCACCGGTGTCGCGCTTTGGCTCGCGTATGGCGTCTTAGTGACTGACCCACCAATCATCATTGCCAACGCCATCACCTTATTGCTCGCCTCCATTATTCTGATTATGAAAATCAAAGATGTCACCGGCAAACGACCGACCTTCTCCAAAACCAGCGCTTGATAAAGCGTTACGACCAAGCCAAGCTCCCCCTGCTTGGCTTTTTTCATTGTTAAAGTCTTGAACTGCACAACAGTTTGTATAGGTGTCATGGCGCTATAGTTTCAGCAATTCAAACACTTATAAAAAACAAGGATACGTCATGTTGTCTTATTCTCTTCGTACCTCTATTTTAGCTCTTTCTATTGCTGCCTCTTGTGGTGCGACGGCGTCACAAGCAGCGTCAGTGACACCAGAAGATACCTTTCCGAGCACACAAGCGTGGCTAACACACGCCGAACAAGGTCTTGCTCCCTATTGGATGCATGAAGCCGCACAAGGTGTGCCCGTCGGCAATTTCCCTACATTTCGCTGCGATAACGGAGAGTTACTCGACGTCTCCAACGTCTGCCCTGAACTACAACATGGCTGGATCACGCCTCACTTTGGCCGCGAATACACACGTATGAAATCACGCCAGACCTACGCTTATGGCGTACTGTTTCATCTTACCGGCGATGTTAAAGCGCTCGAACTTGCCAAAGACGGGGCTTACTACCTCATTGACCAACTTCAAGACGCCAAAAACGGTGGATTTATCTCGTTCACTGAAGACGATAAGCCAGGTCTAAAGTGGACACAACGCACCTCACAAGACCAAGCTTACGCCCTTGTTGGACTTGCTATGTATTACTACCTCACTCGTGATCCTAAGGTAGAGCAAGCACTCATCGAACAGCAAGCGTTCATCTTCGATAAATACAAACTCAACGACGACGTCGGTTTAGCCTGGGTATTAGAAGATGGCGATGACCAAAGCGCCAAACAACACGAGCTGGTCGCACAGCTAGATCAAATCAACGGCTACATGCTGCTAGTCGCTCCCCTACTTCCCGAGCCTCACAAAACCAAATGGCTTACGGATCTCGAGTGGCTCACACAAATCTTGGTCAATGATTACCACTCCGATGAAGAGCAACGATTCTACGGAGCGATACACCACAAAGCCGTTATGCTACCTAACGCCAAACATAACGACTTCGGTCATACCATTAAAGCGTATTGGATGACCTATCTCACCGCACAGCTACTCGATAAGCCTGACTGGGAAACCTTCGCCAAACAAGGGATGGAAGTGACGCTAGAAAGAGCCCAGTACAACATGCCATTTGAGTATGTTGCCGATTATTTCCCCCAAGATCAGCAAGCAGCGTTAAAAGGAACCACCATCCGACATGGCAAAGCAGACCTAACAGTGGTGGCGCCTCTTCTTGGGAGTGGGCAGAGCTTGACCAAGCGGCTATGACGCTTTCTATGAATACTGGCAAAATCCAAGCGCCTCTCGGTTATACCACCGCGGGTTTTATGAATGTGTGGGTTGACCATAAGTATGGCGGTGTGGGTCTGAACCCTAAATCGACCAAAGCGTTTCATTGGGGAAATGGCTACCACCAGTTTGAACATGCACTTATTGGCACCCTTACATCAGGATCACTCAATCATAACCCCGTGACGCTGTATTACGCGGTGAACGATGAAACACTCCCAAGCTTCACGCCATACTACTACCAAGGCAAAGTGAGCAAGACCACGTCGCTCAATAATGGCAAGGTTCAGGCGGTCAGCTTTAGTGACATCACGCCTTAGCCTTTGTGTAAAAGCGCTGAAGTCATGTAAAGAAGGTAAGAAAATCGAAGAAACGGGCAGGAATTACTTGGTTTCAAAGGCATAACCTGCGACAATCCGCCCGTTATTCACCCTTGATTACAGATGGTCAATTATGCAAATCTTAGTACGCAACCTATCTCGCGAAACCACAGAGCACGATGTACGCCTTCAGTTCCGTGAGTACGGCCGAGTTACCGAGTGCACACTGGTACTAGACAAAGAGACAGGAAAGTCGAAAGGCTTCGCGTTTGTAACTATGCCTGAAGTTGAAGAAGCAAAGGTAGCGATTAAAGAGCTAAACCTAACCATGTTTGGTGGCAGCAAGATCCGCGTTAAGTTCGCCGGTCACTAATCTTCTAGGTCACGTCACCTAATATAGCTAGCGAACTCGCCTAGCCATTAAGCTTGAAAACACCAACCATTACGGTTGGTGTTTTAGCTTGTGGTTGTAGGAATTAAGCATAGCTTCAGTGGCTATGCGTGAACCGCCCTCTTCTCGCGAGCATCCGCATACGCTTTCTTGATCACATCCGCTACCTTCTCTGCAATCATAATTGTTGGCGCATTGGTATTGCCCCCGACCAAGGTTGGCATGACCGACGCATCAACCACTCTCAGATTTTCTAGCCCATAAACCGAAAGCTCATTGTCTACCACCGCTAAAGGGTCTTGCTCAGTGCCCATTTTACAGGTGCCAATGGGGTGATACTGAGTATCTGCGCGATTGCGAATATCTTGCTCTATCGCTTCATCATCACTTGGATCGACAGGATAAAAACAATCCCCGCGAACCTCATCAAACGAAGCGCTATTGAGCATTTGATATTGCTTCTTCCACCTTTAATCATGACTGTCATATCATCGGGATCACTAAAGAAGGCAGGATCAATCTGCGGAGCATCATAAGGGTCGGCACTATTGAGCTTCACCGTCCCCGTGCTTTTTGGTCTTAGCAAAGTCACATGAGAGCTAAATCCATGGCTGGCATGGATTTTTCTTGCATGATCGTCCACCACAGCCACCACAAACACAAACTCCAAATCTGGTATCGACACGCTATCATCAGAGCGCAAAAAGCCAATGCCTTCGGCAAAGTTGCTGCTCAGCTTGCCTTCACGCTGTCTGAGCCATTTTGGCAATGCCTTGGACATTTCGGCTGCCATTTGTAATGACACCCCAAACGTTTCTCGCTTCGCTGAGCATTTATAGCTGTGCACCAAATCGATATGATCTTGCAAGTTCTCCCCGACACCCGGTAGCTCATGCACTTGTTCAATGCCGTGCTTATCGAGTTCCGCTTTCGCGCCCACACCAGAAAGCTTGAGGATCTGCGGTGAGCCAAAGGCACCCGCACTCAAAATCACTTCTCGATCGCAGAAAATCTGAAAGCGCTGATCTTTCAATCCATATTCGACGCCCACTGCACGCTTACCTTCAAACAGTACCTTGTGGGTGGTCGCTTTGGTCAGCACAGTTAAATTAGGTCGATGAAGATTCGGCGTCAGGTACGCCTTCGCTGCGCTACATCGTTCGCCATTTCTCTGAGTAACCTGTGTTTGCATCGCACCAAGTTGATCGGCTCCATTCACATCCGGGTTTCTTGGCACTCCAATAGACTCACAAGCATCAAGATAACGCTCGACCATCTCACTAGGTGAGCGCAGGTTCGCCACATTAAGCGGTCCACCCTGACCGTGATACTCATCGCTCAAGACTTCGTTGTTTTCGGCCTTTTTAAAGTAAGACAAACATTGCTCATAGTCCCAACCGCTGTTTCCAAGTGATGCCCAAAGATCGTAATCGTAACGGTGCCCGCGCGCATACATCATGGCATTGATCGAGCTCGAACCACCGAGTGTTTTACCTCGTGGTTGATAGCCCTTGCGCCCATTCAATCCAGGCTGGGGCACGGTCTCAAAACCCCAATTGTTAATCTTGGTTGGCATCATGACCACACAGCCAACAGGTGTGTGAATGAACGGGCTTGAATCTTTACCTCCCGCTTCAAGCAGGCATACTGATACAGATGGGTTCTCGGACAAACGTGAGGCAAGCACACACCCAGCAGAGCCGCCGCCAACAATAATAAAATCATAGCGATCCATTGCCGATCTCCTCTGCAACGGTTTTGACGATATCTAGAGGATGCAACTCTCGCTTGAGGATCTTGCCCGTTGCTGTCATCGGAAGTGATGAGCGAATGAAGACTCGACGCGGATACTTGTAGTCCGCCAACTGGCTTTTGCACCATGCGACCAGAGTCTCACCCTCGCAGCTTGAGGTTTCATGGAGCACCACGTGCGCATGTATCTCTTCCCCTAGCCTATCATCAGGCTCTCCGACCACTGCAACCATCTCGACATCGGGATGACACATCAGCACCTCTTCGATTTCTCGCGGATAGACGTTATAGCCGCCACGTATAATCATGTCTTTGACGCGATCAACAATGAATAGATTGCCGTGCTCATCCAAACGTCCAATATCACCGGTTAAAAACCAACCGTCTCGAATCGACTCGGCGGTTGCTTCCGCGCGTCCATAGTAACCCTTCATCACACTTGGGCTCTTAATGCATACCTCTCCCAGCTCACCGCAGCCCAACGTATTGCCCTGAACATCGGTAATCTTGATCATATGACCACACAAAGGCTGTCCAACACTGCCAGGCAGCCTATCGCCATCGATATGATTAAAGGTAGCAACGGGCGCAGTTTCCGACAGTCCGTAACCTTCTAACACGGGAAGCTCAAACCTTGATTCAAACTGACGAATCACCTCCACTGGCATAGAGGCGCCACCAGACACACCCAGCCTCAAGCTGTGTTTGACCAGCTCAGATTGCTCAGGAGACTGCTCGCCAGCGGTAAGCAGGGCAATATACATGGTCGGTACGCCAGCAAAGACACTCACTTTATGTGAGATTATTTGCTCAATCACGAGCTTAGGCTCAAAGCGCGGGATCAGCACCATACTTGAACCGGTTAACACACTGGCGTTCATCATCACGGTTTGACCAAAACTGTGGAATAAAGGTAGGGTCAGCATCGTGGTGTCGCTGTACTCAAGACGCATCAAATACTGAGACGCATGGCATTGGTCAGCATATTCGTGTGGGAAAGCTCTGCTCCTTTAGGTTGCCCAGTAGTGCCAGAGGTATAGAGAATAACAGCGGTGTCATCGCCCTGTCTCGCGATGGACTCAAACGGCTGTGACGACGTTTCAAGCCACGCTCCAACTGAATGCTCAGCATTAACTGATGCGAGCATAGGAATAAAATGTTCACAATGCGGCGCCTGAGCAAAGCCTATTCGTCCATACTGCTCATCGGCACTGGCTTGCTCTGCTTCAAAACAGAAATACGCTTTGGCATCAGAGTCATTCAGGTGATAAGCAATTTCTCGACTCTTGAATAGAGTATTGAGAGGAACCACCACGCATCCAGCTTTCAAAATGCCGTAATACGCGATTGGGAAATAGCTCATATTGGGGCACGACAGCGCCACTTTATCACCCGGTACTAAGCCAAGTTTTACTAAGTTGTGAGCCACGATGTTTGCGTAGTCGTTTAGCTGCTGATAACTCACGTCATCGGCGCCCATTTTAAGTGCGGCTTTGGTAGGGAAAAGCGCAGCACTTCGCTCTAGATTAACGGCGAGGTTGTGCATCTTAGGTCTCCTTTTAGGGTGTACGACGCCAGCCCTCGCTGGCGTGTCGAAGATTCTTGTAAGACGTTGGATTAAATTCGCTATTGGATGAAACTGAGCTGTCGCTAACTGCGCTTATTCAGACTCGGATCTGGCTTGCCGACAAAGACGCGCACAACCAGCTTCTGAACCCAGGTTCCATAAGGGGGAGAGAACAACTGAATCGGGAACCAGCCACGCATCTGCAACACAGAGCGGGCATGACTTAACTCTCGAAAGCCCTCTTCACCGTGATAGTTACCTATACCTGAGTTGCCCACGCCGCCAAACGGAACCGAGTGGTTTAGCACATGCCAGCCCCAGTCATTGATAGTGACACCACCACTGTGGGTCTGTTCTAACACCTGCTCACGCAACGCTTTATCGTGGCTAAACAGGTAACAAGCGAGTGGTCTTGGACGCTCTGTGATGTACTGAATCACCTCATCGATGTCACGATAGCCATGAACAGGAAGAAGCGGTCCAAATATCTCTTCCTGACAAATACGCATGTTTGGGGTTAGGTTTGTCGCCACATAAAGCGGTGTTTTACGCCCTTCGCCCTCCGGTAAACATTGAGTGATGGTTGCACCCTTTTGCTTGGCGTCTTCGAGCAGCTCGTTAAACCTTTGATGCTGAGCATCATCCACCAGCGAGGTGTAGTCAGCATTTCCCTTGATGTCACGGTACATCGCGATATGGCTCTGCTTTAATGCCTCAACAAACTCGGTCACTTTAGACTCGGGAACAAACGCGTAATCAGGCGCAATACAGATCTGCCAGAGTTAAAGCCTTTGCCGTGAGCAATGCGGCTCGCTGCGGTTTGAATATCGTAATCATCAAACACAATAACTGGTGACTTGCCGCCAAGCTCAAGCGTGACGGGTGTTAGATTCGCAGCGGCATTAGCCATAATGAGTTTTCCACTGGCAGGCGAGCCAGTGAAAACAAGATGATCAAAAGGAAGATGCGAGATCTCCATGGCCTCAGGATGAGTACCATCTACAATTCGAACCAGATCCGTTGGGTAGATCTCTGCCAACATGCGTTTCAGCGCCTTTGTGGTTGCTGGGCAGTTTGGAGGCATCTTGATCATGCATCGATTGCCCGCCGCCAAAGCGGTGATCATAGGACCAAGGGATAGATAGAGTGGGAAATTCCAAGGGCAGATAATACCAACCACCCCTTTCGGCTGATAACGAACCTCCAACTTATTGCCCCTAAATAGCCATTCCGTCGGGCGACGCTGCGATTTCATCCAGCCTTTAAGATGACTGAGTACATGCTTAATATCGAGTACAGGTGCCAACACATCCGCCATGATGGATTCTGTATGGCTGCGACCACCAAAATCGTCACTCATTGCCTCTGCCAACACGTCTTGGTAGCGAGTCAGTTGCGTTTTCAGAGCTTGTAAGCGCTGCTTTCTTATTGCAAGACTCGGGTTTGTCTCCTGTTGATAAGCCTGTTTGAGCTCCGAATACCACGTTGTTAACTCACTCAACTGCGGCGCATTACATTCAACCAGATCACCCTTTGACCAATCAATCATTTCACTCATTTATTTTTCCCGCATGCCATTTTGCTCAATTACAACATTCTGATAACATCAATCACAGGTTGCATAGAGACAAAAAACGGTGATATTCGGACATTCATCAGACATTGAATGTCCGGAGTTAAGCTATGTTGATGCTAACTTATTGAAATTAGGTCGGTTAGAAACGGGAGAATCAGCAATGCAGTACACGGCAGTCTACGAGCCCGATTTACAAGCGTGTGGAATTTTAGATCTTCAGCTTATGACCCGATACCTTGAGGGTAAAATGCCGTGCGAATCGTTGTTTGAAGGTACCCCGCTGACGGCTGACCAACTCTACCAACCCGATACTAAGGTGACGATGGCGCAAAAGATGGCGATTTTCAGCAACGCCCTCTCCCACGTTCATGAACCCGGTCTCGGTTTAAAGGTGGGTCAACAGGCAAGGTTTAGCGACTTCGGCGTATTGGGTTACGCCGTTTTTAGCAGCAACACCATGTTAGATGCCCTAATGATGGGCTTTAAATACTTGCGCCTAGCGGGTCCTGTTTTAAAAAAGCAGATGTGGGTTGAGAACAACCTAGGGTATTTTCGAGCCGAACAGCTGGTCGATCTTAGAGAGCTACTCCCCTTCTTTTGTGAATATTGGTTTACTGCGATTCAAAACCTCTGTGAAGAAGTGATGCAGCAACCGTTCTCATCCAAGCTGATTCGCTTTCCCTACCCAGAACCAGAACACAGCGACCTCTACAGACAGGTATTTCATTGCCCTATTGAGTTTAACGCGGACTATCTAGAATGGCAGTTTGACGCCACCACACTCTACGACCCACTCCCGGCAGCCAACACCATGACACTGCAAATGTGCCTAAAGTCATGTGATGAGCTGCTCGCAACCGTTCAAGGATCCACCAGCCTTAACGAGAAGATCACTCAGCTGTTTGTCGAGCGACTTGGCAACTATCCATCGATTGAATCGCTCTCATCAGAACTTGGCATGTCATCGCGCACGCTGCGTCGCCATCTAAAGAGCGAAGGCACCAGCTACCAACAACTGCTCGATGATGTTCGTTATCGCTTAGCAAGGCATTATCTGCTCACTACACAGATAACGATTGAAGAGATATCCGATAGAGTCGGTTTTTCTGATAGCGCCAACTTTCGACACGCATTTAAAAAATGGAGTGGTTACTCGCCAAAAGGGTTTAGAAACAACCAAGATCTAGGCAGCTGTACGAACAGCTAAGAGACGACCGACATGTAAGTTAGCATCGGTCACCAAATACCATTTAGGTGTAACCCAACACTTTCGACATACGCTGCGCATTGTCTTTCACCCACTCAAGGTCAAACGGTCCCCAAGACAGAATTTGGTAGTGACCGTTTTTCAACGCACCTGTGAACTCACATTCGATATCGAGCTCATGCAAAGCATTAATGGTATCTTGAGCCGTGCGCCGTGGGATTTCGATATTGGATTGGATTTTTGGAATGGTGTTACAGCCAGAGTCAATGAGATAAGCGATATATAAGCGGCGATAGAACGAGGTTTTAGTTTTACTAGGGATCATGCTTCCTTTCCTTGGAGAGAGGAAGAGCGTTGTACTCCTCCTCTAGTATTCATCATCCATACTGGGCGATGTCATTACGCCCAGACTAGCAAACTTTCTTGTTGGGAGAAAATTGTATAGAGAAAATAGCCTAACGAAGTTGCCTAAAGAAACGGGCTAACTGAAACTCACTAACAATAGTTAAGCCGCTAGCTGCATTAGAAAAGCATCTTTACGAGCATTGAATCTCTCAACTAGATCATCAATGGCTTCATCCGAATAAGGTTTAAGGCCGCTCGCCACCATGCGCTTCACGCCTTTGCCGATGACAATGCCATCTTCTTTGAAGTTAAAGTTTAGTGTTACCGTGCCGCGCTTTCCTTCAATATCAAAAGTGGCACCGCTAAATTCCACCTCTGGATGAGTGAGATCCAAGCGAGAGAACTCCACTTCCATGCTCTCGTAAATCACCAGTGGACGCTGGCAGTTAATCATCATCTGCTTTTCTTGCATCAGCGGCACCATGATGTGTGGAAAGTTCATGCCCGAGAACTGTACGTAGTTCGATACCACATGCTCAATAAACTCCGCAGAACGGCTTTGCTCACCAGAATGAGAAAAGCGCAGGTACTCTTTACCATTGTCATCGACAACCACAGATTCACTGTCGCTGTTACGCTTAACCTCTAGTTCAACACCGTCGTTTACCATTCCAGAGAATTCAAAACGCATCTTTTGGCTGATGCCCTCTTTATCAAGCAAGGCCGCAAAAAGCAGATCGCCCGGCACACAAAAGCGCTTGCTGTCTTCGTCGTGAATAGGGTTGAAATCCCCAGCGACTTTTTTAGCAAAATGGCTAGCTTGTTGACGAGTGAACTGAAACTTTTGAATTTTCTCTTGAAATATAAGGTGTTAGAAACATACAACGACACTATTAATTAAAAAACTGGACGAAGTATAACGTATGCCACCAAGGGCAATGGTCTATCCAGATAATTCCCTAAATAGTTAGTTGTTTAACGTAGCAACTTCTTGTAATATCGCCGCTCATTTTCGGTCTTATTATTCGTTCCTTGCTTCCTCTGGATGACCGACCAACTGTGGAAGCTAATAATCCGTAAGGAGCAACCAATGCGTCACT
>JYJJ01000050.1 GCA_003263775.1 Vibrio maritimus | reverse complement strand
AGTTTTGATTCCCTAAATAAATAGGGGAAGGCTCAATGAATACTGACTTTAAACTACCTTAAGTAATCTAAAGCTATTATCGTTCCAACAGAACGATAATGAATTGACTGTGCCAAGACTAAGTTCTTTTACAAGAAAGTAATCTCGATTGGTCACTCAGTTCATTGAAAACCTAATTTGAAACCGAAGTTTCTAATTTGATTATCATCAACGAGTGCCCACACAGATTGATAGGTCTATATTTTTAAAGAACATTCTCTTCAGAACTCTGCGTTTCGCTTTCCGTTTGAAGAGGCGGCTATTCTAGCGAGATGATTCTCAGTGTCAAACACTTTTTCTAATTATTTTTGATTTTTTCAAATCTAACTAGAAGACCATCTTTTAAGCTGAATGCCTTACTGACTATCGCCTCGAACCCTTGTGGCTCTGCCGTGTCAGTGGAAGCGCATTATAGAGA
>JYJJ01000049.1 GCA_003263775.1 Vibrio maritimus | reverse complement strand
AAAATCGCCGACTGTTAGCTGTCTGCTTGAACAATTTGTTATACGATTGTTCACGCTGTGCTTTGACAGATAAAACGAATCAAGTAGCCGTCTGGGTCTTTAACTATGGTTTGCCTAACAACAGTCTCTACATCCCCAGTTTGATAAGTTTCAGTTTGCAGCGGTAAGAAGACGTCACTTGGAGAAACTACCATTGAATCAAGCCAATTCGACGTAACTTTGAATGTTAGGTTCATACCACGGCCAAAAGGAGCGACAGGTTCTCCATTTACCCAAGAATCCGGCTTTAGTTGAGTGATCATTAGTTGGGTACTGTTAAATGATAAGAAAACAAAACCATCTCGTCGAAAAGCCACACTAAAACCCAACTCGGCAGTGTAGAATTCTTCGCTTACACCAATATTGGTTACAAGCAGTTCGGGTATTAAATCGTTAAAGTCCATGCTTACTTCCATTCGTATAACGCC
>JYJJ01000048.1 GCA_003263775.1 Vibrio maritimus | reverse complement strand
ACTATTTTCACCGCAATAACTTCCCTGTTCACCTAACGCCTTGCTAAGTTGCAGCTAACGAACACAACAACCAAGCAGAGCCACGTAATCACTGAACGCAACCAAACCAAAATCGCCGAGCGTTAGCTGTCTGCTTGAGCAATTTGTTAGCTTTTTTCGTGTGATGCAGCCAGCGTTTGCCACCAAGGCTTTAAAGAAACGCTCCAAAACCGAAGCCACCGCCGCACCCAATGCAGAAGCATTGAACCTTCAACCAATTTGCGGCCAAAAATAACGACACTTAAAAGCAACTCAAGGCTCTTGCGTTGAAGCTGACAACCAAGTGCACCATGCAAACAAGTTGATTGATGGCACTTCAATGAAAAAGAAACAGCACGCTCGATGTACCGATTTAGCACTGACGGTCAGGTGTAAAGCTAGAATGCTGAACCCACACACCACAATACTCAACCGAGAAAGCTAACGCCTTGTTAAGTAGCAGATAACTACCGCTGCACCCAAACAAAGCCACCATAATCACTAAACTCAACCAAACT
>JYJJ01000047.1 GCA_003263775.1 Vibrio maritimus | reverse complement strand
TTTAGACAAAGTTAAGTCTTAAAAACAACTACAGGGGTGTAGCTCCAATTGGCAGAGCAGCGGATTCCAAATCCGCGTGTTGGGAGTTCGAATCTCTCCACCCCTGCCATCTTTAAAGCCTCGTCGAAAGACGGGGCTTTTTCACATCTGCAGTATTTAAAGGCTCTGACTTAGGTTAGAGCCTTTTTCATATCTGTATTTCTACATTCTCGAATTTTATAGTTCACTGATATACTCATAACCATCATTACATACATGGATATGATTATGCCTCATTTACGTTTTAGAGCTCTGGAATCAGAGATAGTCAAAACCCTCTCTAGCCCGTTAGTTGACGAGCTTCAACCACTTATGGATTGTCCAAAAGAGGACTTTACCATTGAGCACATTAGCTCAACGTTTTACTTTGATGGTAAGTTAAGTCACGCTTATCCGTTTGTGGAAGTTTTATGGTTTGATCGTGGGCAGGAAGTAAAGGATAAAGTGGCCGCTGTTATTACGGAACAGATCCGATCTGCTTTGGGTAAAGAGCTTGATGTTGCAGTCATATTCGTCGCGCTTGAGCCTGCAAGCTATTACGACAATGGCGGTCATTACGGCTAACTATCTGATTGGTATCACTCTCACAAATGCGACTGGAGAAGTGCTTGGTTGTTGACTATTGTTATCAGTACTTCAGTGGATTAGTCGTTGTTTTCTAGGTTTTATTATTGTCTTACTTAGGGCTGTTCTACTGCTTTATAGGGGGTGTTCCCCTATGACTTTGGGTAAGGAATACTGTTATGACAATGATATCATCAAGGCAGTTTGCCCGATGGCTGAGAGAGAGGTTCGCGACGGAAAAAGACGGAGTGATCCTAACCAGAGAAGACATTAATCAATTATCTGGTAGGCAAAGCTTTACGTTAGGGTTTGTAAACGACATTCACTACGAATTAATGCAACATGGCATTGCCTTTGTGACTGATACAAGCAGAGAGAAATTCTATTTGATTCCCATAAACTCTGCTGAAAACTGGCGCAAAAAGCTGGAGATACAGTACGAGAAAGAGCTGTACTGCAATGTGTTCCCAATCGAAAAGTCTGGGTAATAAAAAAGCCTCCATCTGGAGGCTTTTTTTGTGTTTAGGCCATGCCTTGGATAATCACGAACTTCTCTAGTAGCTCTTCATCCGTTTCCACATGATTAGGGTCGGTGATGATGCATTTCGTGATAGGGCACACCGATTGACAAGTTGGTTTCTCGTAATGGCCTTTGCACTCAGTACACAGAGCAGGATCGATTTCAAAAATCTCACTGCCCATTGTAATAGCGCCATTCGGGCATTCCGGGTCACACATATCGCAATTAATGCACTTGTCAGTAATGAGCAGCGCCATGATTACTTACCCGTTGGGTTACGTGTATCTTGTCCTGAGTTTAGGTTACGCATCAGTAGTGCGTAGTCCAGATCCAATTCCTCTGGTACTGGAATAAAGACAAAGTGACCGTTACCTTTTGCATCATCAATGTTCTCTGACTTGCGGTTTTCCATCACTTCTAAGTTGAAGACAACGTTGCCTTTCGGTGTCATCAGCTCAAGCTATCGCCAACGATAAACTTGTTCTTTACTTCTACTTCAGCCAAGTGACCACGACGCTTACCGGTAAACTCGCCAACAAACTGCTGAGAGTCAGAAACAGAATAGCCGTAGTCGTAGTTTTGGTAGCTGTCGTGTGTGTGGCGACGTAGGAAGCCTTCCGTGTAACCACGGTGAGCTAGGCTTTCTAGCGTCCCCATTAGTGACTCATCGAATGGCTTGCCAGCAACGGCGTCGTCAATCGCTTTACGATAAACCTGAGCAGTACGTGCACAGTAGTAGAAAGACTTAGTACGACCTTCGATTTTGAGTGAGTGAACCCCCATCTTCGTCAAGCGTTCTACATGCTGAACTGCACGTAGGTCTTTTGAGTTCATGATGTAAGTACCATGCTCATCTTCAAACGCCGCCATCTTGTCTTCAGGACGGTGACTTTCAGAAAGCAGTACAACTTCGTCAGTTGGCTTGCCACGACCGATAGTCGTCTCTGGACGCTCGTCTACAACTTCAACAGGTTGAGCTTCTGGTGTGAACTCTTCAACGATTTGACCTGCGTCGTTCTCTGTTGCTTTTTCAACTTTGTACTCCCAACGACATGCGTTAGTGCATGTACCTTGGTTTGGATCGCGCTTGTTGATGTAGCCAGACAATAGACAACGACCAGAGTACGCCATGCAAAGTGCACCGTGTACGAATACTTCTAGTTCAGTTTCAGGGCAATGTTCACGGATCTCTTCAATCTCTTCCAGTGACAGCTCACGAGATACGATTACGCGCTCAACGCCATTCGCAGCCCAGAACTTAACTGTTGCCCAGTTTACCGCGTTTGCTTGCACAGACAGGTGAATAGGCATTTCTGGGAAGGCTTCACGAACCATCATGATTAGACCTGGGTCAGACATGATTAGGGCGTCAGGGCCCATTTCAACCACAGGTTTAAGATCGCGGATGAAGGTCTTTAGCTTTGAGTTGTGTGGCTGAATGTTGCATACCACATACAGCTTTTTACCTTGAGCGTGTGCTTCATCGATACCGATTTTTAGATTTTCGTGGTTAAACTCGTTATTACGAACACGAAGACTATAACGAGGTTGGCCCGCGTATACTGCATCTGCGCCGTAGGCAAATGCGTAACGCATGTTTTTGAGGCTGCCAGCTGGTGACAGAAGTTCTGGAGTAAACATTGCTTTATATCTCTAATCTGATTACAAGTCAGTGTTGTGCCACCTAATGGCACTAAGGGGCGCAAATTTTACGCTAGTATGGGGAGATTTCCAAGTTTTGAATCAGGCTCGCTACTCATGAGCCGCAGTTATGGCTGAGAAGCGAGCTTGATAGAGAAGGGGTTATTGCTTAGGTAGGCCGCCTAACGCGTCGTACAAGTTAGGCAAGAAGGCACCGAATTCACCACATAGAAGAGAGAAGTCAGCGTCAATACGAGCTGCAGCGTCTTCGCGCGGAATATCATCGTTTTGATCCTTCAGTTCGTCACTGAACTTCAAACGTTTAATACTACCATCATCGGCCAAGACAAACTCGATGCGGTCTTGCCAGTTAAGTGCAAGTTTAGTCACAAACTTGTTGGCTTCAATGTGACCCAGGATCTCGTCGCTAGACAGCTCTTGTTTCTTACAACGGATAACGCCGCCGTCTTCAAGAACGGATTTCAACTCAGCTTCATCAAGAAGGTTAAAGCCCGTTGGTGCTTCGTTGGTTTTGACCCACTCGGTTAGCGTATTCTCAATTGGCTGCTCTGGGAATGCTGGAATAACAGGAAGGCTACCCATGGTCTTGCGCAGCAGCGCAATCACGTCTTCAGCTTTCTTGTAGCTGCTAGCATCAACAATCACAAAGCCTTCTTTTGGCATAATAAGAAGGTGAGTAAGATTACTGCGGCTAAACGCACGTGGCAAAAGATCAATGATGATTTCGTCTTTAAGATCGTCTTTCTCTTTCTTCTTCAGAGGGCGACCTTCTTGAGTCTCAAGTGCTTCTACTTTGCTAGCGAGAGAGTCTTTGATAACTGACGCGGGCAGCATCTTCTCTTCTTTTTTGGCGCACAGTAGAATTCGGTTTTCAGAAACATGGGTCATCATATCGCCATGCTTACCCAGTGCCGTGACCCAGCCAAACTTCTGCTTGTCTTGGCTACCACAAGGAGTAAAGCGAAACTCTTCAAGCTGCTGCTCTAGCTTATCTGCATTAAACTCAAGTTCCTTGTTGAATCGATAGACCAAACAGTTTTTAAACCACATATTACTCTCACCTTTAGAATAGATAGCTGCACATAATAGGCAATTTTGCTTAAATTGTCCTAGCTTAAATCTCGATTATCGCAATAGATCTTGTGCGAAAGTTATATTAAAAATTGTTTTCAATGGTCACAAAAGTGTCATAATAATTCTTGATAATGCATGAAGTTGATTAGATTCCAAAAGGTTATTCAGATATGTCTAGAAGGATCCTGGTGGTCGAGGATGAAGCACCAATTCGCGAAATGCTGTGTTTCGTATTAGAGCAGAAAGGCTACCAAGCTGTTGAAGCGGAAGATTACGATACAGCAGTTAACAAACTGGCTGAACCTTTCCCAGATCTTGTTCTATTAGACTGGATGCTACCTGGCGGTTCTGGCATTAATTTTATCAAGCACATGAAACGCGAAGAGCTGACACGCAACATCCCTGTTGTGATGCTTACTGCTCGTGGTGAAGAAGAAGATAAAGTGCGCGGCCTAGAAGTGGGTGCGGATGACTACATCACTAAGCCATTTTCACCAAAAGAGCTGGTTGCTCGCCTTAAAGCGGTGATCCGTCGCGTGACACCAACAGCACTTGAAGATGTGATTGATGTGCAAGGTCTCAAGCTAGACCCAGTTTCTCACCGAGTTACTGCGAATGATCAGCCTCTTGATATGGGGCCGACTGAGTTTAAGATGCTGCACTTCTTCATGACTCACCAAGAGCGTGTGTACAGCCGTGAGCAGCTACTCAACAATGTATGGGGCACCAACGTTTACGTTGAAGACCGCACTGTTGATGTACACATTCGTCGTCTACGTAAAGCTCTTGAATCTGCAGGTCATGATAAATTGATTCAAACCGTTCGAGGCGCTGGCTACCGATTCTCAACCAAGGGCTAGCATCGAACTGGAGAGGTAAATGGTTGAAAGGTTAACCTGGAAAAAGCTGGCCTGGGAGCTGGCTTTTTTTACACCCCATGGATTGTCGTTGGGTGGATATTTGGATACATGCCGTGGCTGCTTCTGGTTGCCACGGTTTTGCAGTTGATATGGCACCTACATAATCAACTGCGCCTGTCTGCTTGGCTCTGGGATGAAAAGCGCCTGACGCCACCATCGGGTACGGGTAATTGGGAGTCGTTATTTAACGGCATCTATCGTCTGCAACAAAGGCAGCGCCGCAAACGTAAAGAGTTAACAAACCTTATCCGTCGCTTTAAAAACGGTGCGGAATCGCTTCCCGATGCCGTCGTTGTATTTAGAAGTGAAGGCAATATCGTTTGGTGTAACAAGCTCGCTCAACATCTACTAGGATTTCGTTGGCCTGATGATTCGGGGCAGCCTATTTCCAATTTGATACGCACGCCTGATTTTATCAAATACATCAGTAAGCAAGACTTCTCCGAACCGTTGGAGATGCGCTCCCCCCTCAATGTTGAGAGAATGCTTGAGCTGCGTATTGTGCCGTACACAGAAGGTGAACACCTGATGGTAGTGCGTGATGTCAGCCAGCTGAAACAGCTTGAAGGCATGCGTCGTAACTTCTTTGCTAACGTATCTCACGAGCTTCGAACGCCAATGACGGTGTTGCAAGGTTACTTGGAGATGACTGAAGATCCAGATATGGTTGTCGGCCCGATGTGGACCAAAGCGCATGGCGTAATGACAGAGCAGCTCAACCGCATGAACAGCTTGGTTAATCAACTGCTGACATTATCGAAAATCGAAGCCGCGCCAATGCACGAGCTTGACGAGGTTGTGAATGTGCCAGCAATGCTAGAAGTGCTAGAAAAAGAAGCGGTGAGCCTAAGCGGTGATGATCAACATAAGATCACTTTTGATGTCGACAACAGCTTACGCGTGTTTGGTGATGATGATCAGCTTCGCAGTGCGATTTCAAATCTGGTTTACAACGCAGTGAAATACACGCCTCCTGGCGCTAATGTCAAAGTGCGTTGGTATCAGTCTTCTCAAGGTGCACATCTAGAGGTTGAAGATACCGGTGATGGTATTGAAGCGCAGCATCTGCACAGATTGACGGAGCGCTTTTATCGTGTTGATAAGGCGCGATCTCGTGATACTGGCGGCAGTGGACTCGGCTTAGCGATTGTAAAGCATGCTCTATCACATCACGATTCACACTTAGAAATCCACTCTGAAGTAGGCGTGGGCAGTAAGTTCTCATTCATTTTGCCAGAGCGATTGGTGGTTCAGTGATGACAGCTTTTGTAGTACGTGTCGTTAAAGGGTTAACGTTACTGGGGCTTAACAGTGCATTATTGTCAGGCAGTGCTTTGGCACAGGAACTGCCCAAGTACAGCAAGCTCTCTGGTGTATCGGGCAACCTTTCTTCTGTGGGCTCAGATACGCTCTCCGGCATGACCACATTATGGCTCGAAGAATTCAAAAACCTTTACCCAAATGTGAATCCGCAAATCCAAGCTTCTGGCTCGTCGACCGCGCCCCCGGCATTGACGGAAGGGACAGCGCAGTTTGGCCCTATGAGCCGAGAGATGCGCACACGTGAAGTGGAGGCGTTTGAGCGTCAATATGGTTATAAGCCAACAGCGCTTAAAGTCGCTATCGATGCAATTGGGTTGTTTGTTCACACCGACAACCCGATTGAAGGGCTTAACTTTAAGCAGCTTGATGCGATTTTCTCATCAACCCTGCGCTGCGGGGGAACTGAGTATCTGCGAACGTGGCAGCAGCTAGATATTGAAACGCCTTGGAATGAACGCGCGATTCAAATCTTTGGGCGCAACTCGGTATCCGGTACCTATGGCTACTTTAAAGATAAAGCGCTATGTGGCGGTGACTTTAGACGTAATGTTAATGAGCAACCAGGTTCCGCTTCAGTGGTGCAGTCGGTCGCGTCATCGATTAATACCATAGGTTACTCTGGGATCGGCTATCAGGTTTCTGGCGCCAAGTTGGTGCCGATTGCCAATCATGGGGAGCAATACGTACTGCGACTCAGGAGAATGTTCAGTCTGGGCACTATCCACTATCGCGCTTTCTCTATGTGTACGTAAATAAAGATCCCAACCGCGCACTCTCGCCTATTGAAGAGGCTTATATTCGTTATATCTACTCTCGAGAAGGGCAAAGGATCGTCCAAAAAGATGGCTATGTTCCGGTGAGTCTTGAGTTTGCCAAAGGTGAACTGGCCAAGGTAGGGCTGAGCATCGAATAAGCTGATGCCCCAACGGATAAACAAAAAGCGGCCTATTTGCCGCTTTTTTTGTTCTTGGTAATCAGTCACATCCAGGCGTTTAGAACACCAGGTTCCAGCCTGCTGACTCCCAGTAGATTTGTTCGGTTTGTAAATCTGCTTGCAGCAACTTGTTTTGTTCTAGCCAGTCACTTTGGGTACTGGTAAGTGTCCAAGTCTCATCGTCGATGGATAGCTCAAGTGGCAGAAGTTCCTCATTGCGCTGACCATTGACGATGATCGCCAAACGCAAAATACCAATGAGGCCAACAATGTGCTTTTTCTTGAAGAGAGTAAACTCTGGGAGCTCTTGCAGTTTAAGTGCTTTGCGCTGAAAGCGCGCCAAGGTGGCAAGCACCAACTGCTGCTCGCTGTTAAAGCCGGGCATATTGGTATGGTTGAGAATATAACTCGAGTGACGGTGGAAGGCTTGATAGCTAATGCTAAGTCCGACTTCGTGAAGCAGAGCACTCCATTCTAGTAAACTAAACAACTCACTTTTCTTTTTCAATCCGAGTGACTCGTACACTTGATTCAAAAACTCATGCGCTTGACCTCGCACTCGTGCAGCGTGCTCAAGATCGACAAAGTGTTTTTTGGCTAAGTTTTCTGCGGTGCGCATACGAATATCAGAGCGCTCAAAACGCTCTTCCATTTCATACAGTAAGCCTTCACGAAGTGCACCGGCGGAAAAATGCATCTCTTTGATTTTCAAGCTCTCGAAGATCGCGGTGAGAATGGCAACACCGGCCGCAAACACAGGTTTGCGCTCAGGGGTTAATCCTTGCAGTGCGATATCATCGATACTGTTGAACTCACACAGCTTGTCGATGAGCTTATAAAGACGCTTATTGCTGATGATGCCATCTTCATAGCCAATCCCAACCAGCACCTCTTTGATAGCTTTGATGGTACCAGAGGAGCCAAGCGCGACTTCCCAGCCTTTCTTCTTGTAACGCGGGGTTAATGCTTCAAGGCGCTGTCTGGCAGAGAGAATGGCTTTGGTGAAGTTCTTAGACGAAAGCTTACCGTTCGCGAAGTACTTATTGGTATAACTGACGCAGCCCATTTGAGTACTGTTAAGCAGCACAGGCTCAAACGCCTTTCCAATAATAAGTTCGGTACTACCACCACCAATATCAACGACTAATTTTGAGTTGGACTCGGTTTGCGTGTGAGCAACGCCGGCATAGATAAGACGTGCTTCTTCTTCACCGGGAATGACTTCAATGGGGAAAGGCAGAACATCGCGAGCTTTTTGCAAAAAGACATGGGCATTGGCTGCGATACGCAGAGTATGGGTTGCGGCAATACGAACATTGTCGACCTCGAAGCCTTGTAGACGTTCGGCAAACATCGCGAGGCACTCTAGGCCTCGCTCCATTGCGGCGTCATCCAAGTTTCCATGTTCATCCAAACCGGAGGCGAGTCTGACGCGTTGCTTGTGCCTGCTAACCAGTTGTAAGTCTTGATCGACGACTTTGGCGACCACCATATGGAAGCTGTTTGACCCAAGGTCAATCGCCGCCACATCTTTGGTGATAACGTCGTTGGTTGGTTGTTCTTTAGTGTTCGTGTCCGTGGTTTGACTCATTATGTTCTAGTTGTTGTTTGCTTTTTCTAGTTTGCTTCTCTACCTGTTTAAGATAGTCGTAAATAGCAATTTGTGAACGAACTTTCTTGCGATTACCGCGAGGAACATAGGTGTTGCTCATCTCTTTATCAATCCAACGAGCCTTCACCGTATCGGTAAAGTGGATGTTGACGATATCGATAATACGTCGCTTTAAGCGCTCATCTCGCACAGGTGTCGCCACTTCAATTCGGTGGTCGATGTTTCGCGTCATCCAATCTGCAGAGGAGATGTACACCTGTGGATCACCATCATTGTGAGCAATAATAACGCGGGGGTGTTCTAAAAAGCGATCGACAATACTGATAATTTTGATGTTATCACTAACGCCTTCAATTCCCGGCACCAGCGAACACATACCACGAATGATCATATTGATTTTTACGCCTGCGCTGCTTGCTTCATACAGCTTACTCACCAAGCCTTTGTCCACGAGGTTGTTTACTTTGAGTGTCAATGCTGCTTTTTTGCCAATTTGTGCGTTAGCAATCTCGGTATCAATTAAGCGATAGAGCTGCTTACGTGAGTTGCGTGGCGACACAATTAGTTGGTTGAACCTGACTGGACGATAAGGGTTCTCGATATAGCCGAATACATTGCGCACCTCATTGGTGATCTCCTGATCAGCCGTGAGCAGTGAAAAGTCGGTATAAATACGTGCCGTTTTCTCGTGGAAGTTACCTGTGCCCACATGAGCGTAACGAACGATCTCTCCTTCCTCGCGGCGACTTATCAGCAGCAGCTTAGAGTGGATCTTCAAACCTGGCGCACCAAAAATTACGTGGACGCCATTCTCGGTCAGTACTTTTGACCACTCAATGTTGGCTTCTTCATCGAATCGAGCTTGCAGCTCAACCACCACTGTGACGCTCTTACCATTGTGCACGGCATCAATCAGTGAGTTCATCAAACGTGAATCTTTGGCAACGCGATAGATGTTAATCTTTATGCTTAGCACTTTAGGGTCGAACGAGGCTTGGCGCACTAACTCAGTAATGTGCTCAAACGTGTGGTACGGATAGTAGAGCAGAATATCCTGAGCGCGGATCGCATCGAAGGTATTGTCGTAGCCGTCAAAGTCAGCGCAGCGCATCGGAGGCAGAGGTTTATTCTCTAGATAATCACGACCGACATTAGGGAAGCCGATAAAGTCTTTGAAGTTGTGATAGCGGCTGCCCGGGATCAAGCTGTCGTAGTTAGAGATACCCAGCTTGTCACACAGCGTCGTCAACATTTCCTCTGGCATATCTCGCTCGTAAACAAATCGCACTGGCATGGCCGTTAATCGCTGGCTCACCCCTTCGGACATTTGCTCTAACAGGCTATGTTCTACCTCGTGGCTCAGATCGTATTCTGCGTCGCGGGTCATCTTCATCGCATAGCCGTTGAGTTCGTCATAGTCGAAGAAACCACGGAAGATATCATCGAGGCAGTAGCGGATAATGTTATCAAGCAGAATGATGGTCTTACGGCGTTTGCCTTTTTGCTCTGGCACCATAACAAAACGAGGTAGGTGATCGGTTGGGATCTCTAAGATCGCATATTGAGAGCTGTCGTTGTTTTTAAGGTCGACGACGATATACGCGTATTCATCTTTCAGAAACTGTAAAACATCAATATCGTCTTTGAGCATAAGTGGAGTGATGTGCGGTAGCACTTCTTTTTTAAAGTACTTTTTAATCCACTTTTGCTGGGTCTCATCAAGTTGCGTTTCATTGACTAGGAAGATGCGTCGGCGAGCCATCTCCATGATCAGCTCGTTATACAGTTCATCAAAGCGTTGGTTGAGTTTCAGCGCCTTGCTTTGCATCTTACCAAGCAGGTGTTTAGAGTTGTCATTGCCACCACGGTCTTGGTTGATCAAAATACGGCGTTTGACGTCGGCAAAACGAACTTTATAGAACTCATCGAGGTTGTTGGAAAAGATCCCTAGAAAACGGATCCTTTCGACCAGAGGAACCGTTTTATCGGCGGCTTCCTGAAGCACGCGCTCATTAAACGATAACCAACTAAGTTCCTTTTCTATATAAAGTTTTTCTGCGCTCATGTACTCAACCACCGACGTTTGGGCTCACTACTGGGAAGCAGCAAGGCGGAATGTAAGATGAATCTTGTCGTGAACCTTAGAGATTGTATATGACATTTTTATTTCAAAAAGCGTGCAACGCGGCACATTTCATTATTTTCAGCACCTTAGATGCTATGTAATATAACTGTCATCTAAACGAAATATTATGTTGAGGCAATTCGTGCATGCTGTTCACTTGCCTCTCGTCCTTGAAGGCAAACGCCTGATAACACTCAAACTGCATCATAAGAGAACATTAGTAGATTATGGCAACGGCCAATTTTTCACTTCATACCAAAGATAGAAAACGTCTGATCAAAGATCGTTTGGTGCGTTGGATCGTCTCATTTGGTGGCTTGAGTGTACTCGCTGGGCTTATCTTCATCTTCGTCTACTTAGCTTATGTCACGCTGCCTTTATTTTCCGATAACGAAGTCACATGGCAGCCCGCTATCAGCACTGATATTGCAGAAACGCCAGTTTTAACCTTAGTTAGCGATAGTGGTCATGACAGCGTATTTTTCTTTGCTGATGGCGGTTATATTCAGAAATCGCTTGTTACGGGTGAACAGACTTCACATCGGTTGTCAGATGATATTGTGCGCTTGCAAGCTATCGATGAAAAAACATTGTTAGCAGTGGATGATCAAGACCGTTACGCCGCGCTAAAACCCAAACTGCAACTGGATCAAAGTAGTGGTGATGCACAGTTGATGATTCCTGAGCTTCATGAGGAGCAGTGGGTGTCGATACCTAGCGCGACTCTGGTCAATGCGGTGGTCAACAAAGGTGAAACTGTCATTGCTAGTATTGATGAGCGCGGCATGCTGCAAGCTAGTTATTCACGGCACGCCGTGACATCACGCAGTGATGAGTTCTCTTCAGCTACCTTACCAACGGCGATTGAAGGTGCAAAAGAGTTGGTGGTTACGCCAGATGGTCGCACCTTGTATGTTCGCACCGGTAATCAGATAGTGGTGATTAATCGCGGTGAACAGTCGCTACACGCGCGTGAGGTAGTTGATTTATCGGCTCCTAATGGTGCAACGTCAGTGGTGTACATTTGTTGTCTGGTGCGTATTCGCTACTGGTGCAATATGACAATCAGCAGGTGTGGCAATGGTTTGATGTATTGACTGAAGGCGAGCGTAAACTTACGCCGATTCGCTCATTTCAGTTTGAGGCTGATATTGCGCTTTTAACACCAGAAACCATGAGCAAAGGATTCGCTGTGTTGCTGGCGAGTCCACCGTCGTCCAGCTCGGCGCTCAACAATCTTCATCTACAAAGCGTTTATACGACTAGCGATAAAATTGTCTCAGATAGTCAAGTACCTAGCTCCAGCGTGCGTGCTTTCGCCTTATCGAACAACAATCATCATGCGCTGGTGTTATCCGACGATGCGATCCATCGCGCCTATCTTCCTAATGAGCACCAAGAGATCTCGCTGAGCGCGCTGTGGCAAAAGGTATGGTACGAAAGCTACCCTGAGCCGGAATTTATTTGGCAAACCACCGCGGCTTCCGATGATTTTGAAGCCAAATACAGTTTGGTACCGATTGCCTTTGGTACCATCAAGGCAGCTCTATTTGCGATGCTGTTCTCTGTGCCGATTGCTGTATTTGGTGCTATTTATACCGCGTACTTTATGTCGTCGAAAATGCGCCGCGTGGTTAAGCCGACCATCGAACTGATGGAAGCACTGCCAACGGTTATCATCGGTTTCTTAGCGGGACTTTGGTTCGCCCCAATCGTAGAGACGCATTTACCGGCGATTTTGCTGTTACTGGTGGCGTTGCCGCTGCTCTCTTTGCTATCTGGCGCGGTGTGGTACGCCATCCCTAAAGCATACACATCCAAGCTGCCGAGCGGTTTGCATCCTTTCACCCTCATACCTGTCATCTTGATTGCCATCTACTTAGCAATGACGTTCTCTAGCGACATGGAAGTGATGCTATTCAATGGTGACGCAAGGGTATTTCTTGCGACTCATGGGATTGATTTCGACCAGCGCAACGCGTTAGTTGTCGGTTTTGCTATGGGCTTTGCAGTTATTCCAACTATTTTCACCATTGCCGAAGATGCCATTTTCTCCGTGCCAAAACACTTGTCTGATGGTTCGTTAGCATTGGGAGCGACACAGTGGCAAACACTGATCTATGTGGTGCTGCTGACCGCTAGCCCCGGCATTTTCTCTGCAGTCATGATGGGACTAGGACGCGCTGTTGGCGAGACGATGATTGTGCTGATGGCAACGGGTAATACGCCGATCCTCGATTGGAATATTTTTGAGGGTATGAGAACGCTGTCGGCCACCATGGCCGTTGAGTTGCCAGAATCAGAAGTAGGCAGTAGTCATTATCGTTTGCTGTTCTTGATCGCACTCATCTTGTTTAGCTTTACCTTTGTGGTCAACTCACTAGCAGAGTGGGTGAGACAACGACTCCGGGAGAAATACAGTGCGCTTTAATTGTATAGGGGAGTCGGAACATGTTTAAGTGGTTCAAATCTGGATCACCTTGGGTTTGGCTCACAGGTGGTGCGGTCAGCATCAGCTTGATTTCTGTGCTTGGCTTATTGCTGCTTATTGGTTGGCGAGGACTGACGTACTTCTGGCCAGCGCCGCTGTATCAGTGGCAAGATGACCAAGGTGGGGCATTGATTGGGCAAGTCTATTCAAAGACTTGGGTACCCACTTACAATATTCCCAACGCACAGTCGCTGCTACCAAAAGAGATCTTAGAACAGGGTAAGGTAGAGCGCTATAGCATCAAAGTGGCCAATCGAGATTTGTATGGCATCGACTTTGTGTCTCTGCTTTCATCTGAGCTTCATGATGCTCAGACGCCCGCGGAACTCGTGGTGATTGAGCGTACTCGTGGAGGAAACTTCTTTGGTCGTATTCTTGCTCTTAAAGGTGTAGAAGGGCTGAAAGAGACAGCGATAGCCGAGACGTTAACGTTTGAACTTCAACAGATAGCGCTGATCCGCGATCGCATAGACGGCATTACCGAGCGTCGATTAAAAGGACTCAACCACCAACTTGAAGCGCTACGTTTGAAGCAGCGCCGTGATAGCTTGAACGGCGTGCTGACAGAAGAGTTAACGCTTCGCTATCAGCAGCAAAACGCGATCATTCGTGAGCAGCTAAGTCAAACCGACATTGAGCTTGATGAACTAAGGGCTGAATTAGCGAGCAAAACCTTGGTTGTCGAAGATATGCGTGGCGAGCGATTAGAAATCGGCCTCAATCGTGTGCTGGATTTTTGGTATCCGAATCAGATGGGCTACGGCGATAAGCTCTCTCACTGGGGGCATCAGGTTTGGAAGTTCTTGTCGGATGACCCACGTGAATCAAACTCTGAAGGCGGCGTGTTCCCAGCTATTTTTGGCACCGTACTGCTGGTGATTATCATGTCGGTCATGGTGATGCCGCTCGGTGTGCTGGTGGCGGTGTATTTGCATGAATACGCTGAGAATAATTTACTGACACGCATGATACGGGTTGGGGTTATCAACTTGGCAGGCGTACCGTCGATTGTGTATGGTGTATTTGGATTGGGCTTTTTCGTCTATACCATTGGCGGCTCTATCGATTCTTTGTTTTATGCGGAGCGTTTGCCGGCGCCAACGTTTGGAACACCAGGCCTGCTGTGGTCATCGCTGACCTTAGCAATTTTGACGCTGCCGGTGGTGATTGTGGCGACAGAAGAAGGCTTGAATCGTATTCCAACGTCTGCCCGTCATGGCTCTCTGGCGCTTGGTGCTACGCAGTCGGAAACCTTGTGGCGAATCGTGCTACCTATGGCAAGCCCTGCCATCATTACCGGCTTAATCTTAGCGGTTGCTCGCGCGGCGGGTGAGGTAGCACCTTTAATGCTGGTTGGCGTGGTAAAATTGGCCTCCAGTCTACCGGTAGATTCACAGTTTCCGTTTTTACACCTTGAGCGTAAGTTCATGCATCTCGGTTTTCATATTTACGATGTGGGTTTTCAGACATCCAACATTGAAGCGGCGAGACCATTGGTGTACGCCACTTCGTTCTTGTTGGTCACCGTTGTGGTTGGGCTAAACTTAACAGCAATAGCAATACGTAATAACCTGCGCGAAAAATACCGCACATTAGGACAAGATTAATCATGTTTTCTATTAACCAGACTCTGGCTATCCAACGCCTTTAGATGTGAATAACCTTAGTGATGAGCAAACCGCCATCGCGATTGAAAACTTGAACTTGTACTACGGTGATAAGCAGGCGCTAGATGACGTATCGATGCGCATCCCCAAAGGGCAAGTGACAGCATTTATCGGTCCATCAGGCTGCGGTAAATCGACTTTGCTGCGCTGCATCAACCGAATGAATGATTTGATTGAAGGGTGCACGGTTGAAGGCAAAGTGAAGCTTCATGGTGGCAATGTCTATCATCCCAAAGTTGATGTGGCGACGCTGCGCCGCCGTGTAGGCATGGTGTTTCAACGCCCGAACCCGTTTCCTAAATCCATCTATGAAAACGTCGTATATGGACTCAGGCTACAAGGCATCAAAAACAGTCGCAATCTCGATGATGCGGTTGAGCGCTCTTTGCGAGCAGCGGCGCTGTGGGATGAAGTCAAAGATCGCTTACATGAAAACGCATTTGGGCTATCTGGCGGTCAGCAGCAACGATTGGTGATTGCTCGTGCTATCGCCATTGAACCTGAGGTATTGCTTTTAGATGAGCCGACATCAGCGCTCGATCCCATCTCTACACTGACTATCGAAGAGCTGATTAACGATCTTAAAACCAAGTATACGGTTGTGATCGTGACCCATAATATGCAGCAAGCGGCTCGAGTGAGTGACCATACCGCGTTCATTCATCTTGGAAAACTGGTAGAGTACGCCGATACAGATACTATATTTACTTCACCGATAGAAAAACAAACTGAAGACTACATCACAGGCCGCTACGGCTGATTGACTGGCTTTAGGGTTACAACAGGAAATTTTCACACATGCATTTTGGTCGTCATATCTCAGGTCAATTCAACGCCGAGCTTGAGTCTATTCGTACCCATGTTTTGACCATGGGAGGCTTGGTTGAGCAACAGTTGTCGTTTGCAATGCAGGCTCTGCACAAAGAGACATTGAACTTGCCCGCAAAGTCGTAAGAGACGATCACAAAGTCAATGCGATGGAAGTGTCTATCGATGAGGCGTGTACGCGCATCATTGCAAAGCGTCAGCCCACCGCCAAAGATCTGCGTTTGGTGATGGCCATTATTAAAACCATTACTGATTTAGAGCGCATTGGTGATGTGGCAACTCGTATCGCACGTGTGGCTATAGAGCAGCCTTCAACTAAGCACCAGAAGTTCCATGTGTCTTTAGAGCCTCTATGCCGACAGGCCATTGCCATGCTGCACCAAGTACTTGATGCCTTTGCTCGCATGGACGTTGATGCCGCGGCGGAAGTCTACAAGTTAGATGATAAGTTAGATGCGGAATACGAAGCGGTGGTCCGTCAGCTAATGACGTATATGATGGAAGACCCAAAGAACATCCCCAATATTCTTCAGGTCATGTGGTCAGCGCGAGCTATCGAACGTGTCGGCGATCGCTGTCAAAATATCTGTGAATACATCATCTACTTCGTGAAAGGTAAAGATGTCCGCCATTTAGATGAAAAGGCCATCAAGGATATTTTGTAATCTGTCGTCCGTCGCTGCTATTTAGAAGCGACAACCACGCCAAAGTTTAATGAAAAGTGCGAGCCCATAGTAATGAAGGTGTTACTCGCACCGAACACGTCATAATCAAATCCGGTTCTTAGGCCAAAGCTTGGATTTAGCATATACACGTAACCCGCACTGATGCTAAGTCCATTGGCACTACGATTAAGTAGCTCACTGTTGGTAAGCTTCTCGCCACGATAGTTGCTAGGCCGATTTCCGCTTGCAGTCCATAGTTTTCGCGATCGCCAAACATATGTTGTAGACCAAGACGATAAGAGTCGATGGTCTCGTCATAGCGATCGGTATCGTAATACTTGCGCGCGTAGCTGAAGTAAACCGCATCCATTCCTAAAGTATCAGCGATACCAAGCTGAACGCCTGCACCGTTAAAAATCCCAATTTTGACATCCGGTGACAGGTGGACGTTCTGTGCTTGAGCTTCCGAAGCCAAGGCGGCGAAGGGTAGGGTTGCAAGGATGGGGAGTAGCAGCTTTTTCATGATCATACCTAATAGCAAACAGGAGGAGCGCAGATGGTAGCGGCTCCTGTTTATACTGACTAAGTAGCATGGCTAATAGCTTTAATTAGCCATGCTTATTGGCTTGCTGCGGGAGTTTTTCTTTGATGATGGACTCTATCCACTTTGCTTTTGCAGAGTGGCGGTTTTTGTTGTGCAAGTAGCCAAGCAGGCGCTTGGTGTAGATCTGCCCATCGATTTCAACTTTGAGTGATCGCAATTGAGGGTAGTTGTGGATAGGAAACAAATTAGAGTGTGGTAGTAGCATATCAGTCGATTCAATCACATCGATAAGTGCTAATAACATCTCTGAGCGAAATCCCACTTTGGGTGTGTAGCCTTGTCGCTCTAGGATATGGCTTGCATAGGTGAAATGATCATTCCATCCGGCGAGATAAGTGAAGCTAGTTCGTAACCGACGGAATCTTTGGGCGTGATAAGCGGTTTAGTAATGGGGTGGTCTTGACGAACGATAATACGAGCTTCTAATTCAAACAAAGGATCGCGAGCCAGCTCTTTAGACAGATTCTCAAGATCGTAATGCACGCCATAAAACACTTCGCCATTGCGAATCTGTTCCGCTGTGGTTTGACTCCAGCTGAGTAACTCCAAATTTAGGTTTGGGGCTTGTTGTCTAAAGGCCGTAAACAAGGCACCTGAAAGGCTAGCCATAACAATAGGAGCCAATGCGATACGTATCGTTCCCGTAAGTGTAGCTGGGTTAAAGTCCTCAAGTTGATTGATTGCGGTTTCAAGACCGTCAATAAATGGCGCGATTTTATCTTCAAGATCCAAAGCAAAAGGCGTAGGCTCAAGGCCGCCGTGAACTTTGACAAACAGCTCGTCCTCGAACGTCGTACGCAGTTTTTGCAACGCTTGGCTAACCGCCGGCTGTGTGACGTAAAGACGTTCCGCCGCCTTACGGGTATTGCGCTCTTGCAGCAAGATACGAAAGGTTTTTAACAGGTTTAGATCGAGGCGACTAAACAGTTGCGTTGATTCAGTCATAGTTATCCGGCACAAAAGATTGTTCTTCTATTGGCGTTCGCATGTAGCCCTCTTTGTTGATTTCTGGCAAGTCGATCTCTGGATAGGTGACTTCTTGGTAATCGATTTGGTTGAGTAGATGAGTAATGCAGTTTAATCGCGCGCGTTTTTTGTCATCGGAGGGCACCACCCACCATGGGCACAGCTTAGTATCTGTGTAAGAAAACATGGTGTCTTTGGCTTGTGAGTATTCTGCCCAGCGATTTCGAGATTCCAAATCCATGGGACTGAATTTCCAACGCTTAATCGGGGTATTCACACGCTCTAAAAAGCGCTTTTCTTGTTCTTCATCGGATACAGAGAACCAGTACTTAAGAAGAACAATACCGGAGCGAACTAGCATTCGTTCAAATTCGGGGCAAGAGCGCAAAAACTCTTGATACTGCTCATCGCTGCAAAAACCCATGACTTTCTCAACGCCAGCACGGTTATACCAACTGCGATCAAACAGCACGATTTCACCCGCTGCAGGTAAATGAGCTACATAGCGCTGAAAGTACCATTGGGTTTTCTCTTTTTCAGTTGGAGCAGGCAGGGCAGCAATACGACAAACGCGAGGGTTGAGCTTTTCAGTGATGCGCTTGATGACGCCACCTTTTCCTGCAGCGTCGCGACCTTCAAACACCACAACGACTTTAAGCCCTTCTTGTTTCACCCATTCTTGTAGCTTAACTAGCTCGATCTGTAATCGAGCCAGTTCACTTTCATAGAGCTTTTTGTCCATTTTGCTTTTCTTGCCCATAGAAGTCCTTCTCCAAGTTTGTTTTCTTTGCTTTTGTTTTATAGAGAGTTTAGCACTTTAGTTACTGCGCGGATTTTGTCGCTGCTGGTGATAGGGATGGCAAAATCATCGACATCGTCAGCACCCATTTTGGCTTGTTCAGCGATAAAGTGCATTTTGCTGCTGCGAGAAGATTTACCTGATAGGTGCACTTCTTGCACTTGGCTGGTGGTAATGATGGTGGCTACGTTGTTGGCATTAACGCCTGCACCGGCCATGATGGATATACGGCCATCGGCTTGTTCAACCAACTCTGCTAATTTTGAAGCGCCGTCTAACGCATTGGATGCTAATCCAGAAGTAAGAATTCGCTCACAGCCTAGGGCGATCACATCTTCAAGTGCCTGCTGTGGGTGTTTGCATTGATCAAATGCGCGGTGGAAAGTGACACCAAGTTCAAGTTCACGTGCCAGTTTTACTAGGCGAATGGAACGTGGCATGTCGATGTGCCCGTCTTTGTCTAAAAGTCCGAGCACCACCCTTGCGCGCCATATTTAGCGGCGGTACGAATGTCTTCTGCCATGATTTCGACATCGTCACAGTCATACAAAAAATCGCCCTGACGAGGTCGAATCATGACGTAGATCGGAATGCTAGATGACTGAACGGCTTGTTTGATGAATCCAGCGTTTGGAGTAAGGCCGCCTAAAGCGAGTGATGAACACAGCTCAATGCGGGTAGCGCCGCCAGCGATGGCATAAGCGAGTGACTCGATATTGTCGATACAGACTTCAAGTTGGTAGCTCATTTTAATTCTCAATAGAAAGACTGCTATCAATATATCGCTGACCAGGAAATCTGAAAATAAAAAAAGCCCGAGTCGGTGACTCGGGCTTCGTTTTTTGGCTAACTAGTTTCTTCTTCAATGATTGGCGTGCGTTTTCCGCTTTAATATTTGTCCAACCATCAACCCTGGTTTGAGCGCAGGGTGAAGGGTCGAATTACTTAGATAGGTCTTCTGCGTGCTCAGATAGGAACGCTGCAACACCTTTTGGAGATGCGTCCATACCTGCTTTACCTTCTTCCCATTGTGCAGGACAAACTTCGCCGTGCTTCTGGTGGAAGTTTAGAGCGTCAACCATGCGTAGCATTTCGTCGATGTTACGGCCTAGTGGTAGGTCGTTAACTACTTGGTGACGTACAAGACCGTCTTCGTCGATTAGGAAAGAACCACGGAAAGCAACGCCTGCTTCTGGGTGCTCAACATCGTACGCTTTGCAGATTTCGTGCTTAACGTCAGCAACTAGTGGGTATTTCACTTGACCGATACCGCCATCTTCGATAGCAGTGTTACGCCATGCGTTGTGAGAGAACTGAGAATCGATAGAGATACCGATAACTTCACAACCTTTAGCTTGGAAATCAGCTAGACGGTTGTCGAATGCAATCAGCTCAGATGGGCAAACGAAAGTGAAGTCTAGTGGGTAGAAGAAAACAACCGCTTTCTTACCTTTAGTGAACTCAGCGAAGTTGAAGTTCTCAACGATGTCACCGTTACCTAGAACAGCTGCTGCAGTAAAGTCTGGGGCTTGACGACCAACTAGTACCATTTTTTTTGCTCCTAAATAGGGATAATTTCAAACCATTTTGGTTTGGTCCGTGTTTGTACGAGACAAACTATAGTACACATTGTAGTATTGAAAAAAGCGAAAATATTAGATTAATTCCATCGAAAAAAGCGATGAAGCCACACGGTCGATTCCTTTTTTGATATTGGTTCAAAAACAGGCAGTTGAAATGAATAAATGGCCAAGTTTAAAGCAGCTTCATTACCTGGTTACACTTCATGAAACCCGACACTTTAGCGAGGCAGCTGAGCGCTGTTTTGTCAGTCAATCGACCTTGAGTAAGGGAATCCAAAATCTTGAAGAGCTTATCGGTTGTCCTCTTTACGAAAAGAAAGACAAAAAAAGCCCACTTGTTTTTACCCAAGCGGGTGAAATGGTGGTCTCTCAAGGACGTGAGCTGTTAGCCAAAGGTCAGGATCTGATCGAGCTTGGTAATCTGTGCCAAGGTGACGTGATGCAAGGTCAGTTGAAACTGGGCTGCATTCCCACGATCGCTCCTTTCTTGTTGTGTGACTTGGTACAAGAGATCAATGCCCGTTACCCACAGCTCAACTTACTTTTACGAGAAGATACAACAGCCAATTTACTAGCGGCGTTACGCCATGGTGAGCTGGACGTGCTGATCCTTGCGCTGCCAATGGATATCGGTTCGATGGAAAGCTGCATCGTTGGCCATGACCCGTTTAAGATGGTGATAAGCCGTAACCAAGCCGATAGCATTCGAGTGCCAATTAAATATGATGATCTTCCTGATGAGTCGGTCTTCTTGCTAGAAAACGAGCACTGTCTGACGGAGCACGCGGTTTCGGCGTGTAAGCTCACTGAAAAAGAGAAGATCAACCCATTTAGCGCCACGAGTTTACATACCTTGGTACAGATGGTGGCAAACGGTTTGGGAACTACGTTCATACCACAAATGGCGATTGAGCACGGTTTGCTTGAAAATCAAAACTTGATTGTGATTGAGCCACCTGGCCAACAGGCGCATCGTGATATTGGCTTGGTATGGCGACCAAGTTCATCAAGACGTGATTCGTTTTTACAGCTTGCTGATGTGGTTTCCGAACTTCTGTAGCCCGTTTTCCAAGAAACGACTGAAAATGTACTAGTGAAAGGCACCAGTTTAGGTGCCTTTTTTAGTATTTATTGCTGGGGATTTAAATTATTTTCGGTCAGTGAATCATGGGGATGTTGAATTAGTTTTCAATCATTTCAGTGAGTTGACCATGTAAATTTTACACTGTGACATTTTGAAAAAGTGTTGGCGGCGTTGTCAAAGCTAGTCTAACTAAGTGGAGAGGAGGGCTCGCGACATTGACTGATTTACACATTTAGCACGTCGTAATGTTCCTTTCTGAAATTAATTTACGTAACTCACAACGATAATGGCTTGAAATCGTGTGCTTGATACGGAAAGAGGAAACTGTCGAATTCGCAAAAACGGCCACTTTAGAGTTGCAACTCTAAAGTGGCTTGCGGTAATGTAAACAGACGGTTTTGAGGTTTTTAGGCCAATGAAAAAGCAGCGCTTTGTATACTGAGCCATCAGAGAGTTTGCTTGCTCGTCCGCCAGGCTACTAAAACGGCAGTTCATCACCTGTTGTTTAAAAGCTACAAATGAAAACTGATATTAAACCTGTTTTGAGCACTGCCCTCGTGGTCGAATAAGACCACAGAATGTCGGTAGATTTGAGCGGCGTCAGCCGCTTCTTTTTTCTACGTTTATCCTAACGCTACGCCATGCCTACAGGCTGACGCTTTCGCTATCACCTTCGGATTGAATCTCTTCTGGTTCGCTATCTTCTTGCAGCTCTAATAGGTTGATTGCAATCGCGACAAAGTCACTGTCCGTGATAATGCCGACCAGTTGTTTGTTATGTACTACAGGTAAGCAACCGACCTTATGTTTTTGCATATATAGAGCGCTTTCTTTCAAACCCGCTCGCGGTTCTGCGGTCATAATGTTAGTGCGCATGACTTCGCTAAGTGGTGTCGACAGAGTATAAGACTGATCGCTGGGTATTTTCTGCAAGATAGATTCTTGCGCCGCGAGAACGTCACGTTGTGAAACAATGCCTAGCAGATGACGTTCGGCATCGACGATGGGAATATGGCGAATATCGAGCGCTTCCATCGTGTGTTTAGCGTCGGCTAGTGAGTGAGACCGCAATAGGGTGTGAGGGTTGCGAGTCATCATATCTTGGACCTTAATCATATGGCCTCCAACTCGTGCTGTTTGTGTACTTTAACTATAGATTTTTTCACTGATTAAATCTGAGATTAACATCGTTTTTTGCCGTTCAACTCACAAAATATCCCTATTGACAAAGTGGTTTAAATGGCGCTTGGTAAATCACGGGATAACTGGTCACAAACGTCGGTTCAGCTTGCTATTCCAACGGGTCACTTTATACTATGCGGCTGCGAATTTTTTCGCCGTTTTAGTCGCTTAATAAAGAAGATTGGTGTTATGCAAGTTTCAGATTTTCACTTCGAATTACCTGATGAGCTGATTGCTCGTTACCCAAAGGCAGAGCGCAGCTCAAGCCGACTGCTTCAATTGACCGGTAACACGGGTGAAGTTGTAGATGGAAACTTCACGGATATCGTCAGCCAAGTTCAGCCTGGTGACCTTCTTGTATTCAACAACACGCGCGTTATCCCGGCACGTATGTTCGGTCGCAAAGCCTCTGGCGGTAAGCTAGAAGTACTGGTAGAGCGTATGCTTGATGACAAGCGCGTTCTTGCGCACGTACGTTGTTCAAAATCACCAAAGCCAGGTACCGAGTTATTCTTGGGTGAAAACGACGAATACCAAGCGATCATGAGGGCGCGTCACGATGCATTGTTTGAAATTGAAATGCAGTCAGACAAGACAGTGCTTGAGATTCTAAATGATGTTGGCCACATGCCACTGCCGCCTTACATCGATCGTCCAGATGAAGATGCAGATAAAGAGCGCTACCAAACGGTTTATAACGAAAAGCCAGGTGCGGTTGCCGCTCCAACTGCGGGCCTTCACTTTGATGACAGTGTTCTTGAGCAGATCAAAGCGAAAGGTGCCAACTTTGCGTATGTGACGCTTCACGTTGGTGCTGGCACATTCCAGCCAGTTCGCGTTGAAAATATTCATGACCACCACATGCATGCAGAGTACGTGGAAGTACCTCAAGACGTGGTGGATGCGATTGCAGAGACCAAAGCGAACGGCGGCCGTATTATTGCAGTGGGTACCACCTCAGTACGCTCACTCGAGAGTGCAGCGCAAGATGCATTGAAAAATGGTACCGAGCTGGTGCCTTTCTTTGGTGATACCGAAATTTTCATCTTCCCTGGCTATGAGTATCAGCTGGTGGATTGTCTCGTGACCAACTTCCACCTACCAGAATCAACGCTTATCATGTTGGTGAGTGCGTTTGCAGGCTATGACAATGTCATGAATGCCTACCAACATGCGGTAGAGCAAAAATATCGCTTCTTTAGCTACGGTGATGCGATGTTCATTACCAAGAAGACGGCGTAATTCACGTCCGTAGTGAGCGACAGTTTTTATTTCACTCAAGGACTCAGTGGAATACGGTAGGGAACACCAAAACCTTTCGCCTAACGAGCTATGTTGGGCGGGCGGATCTAAGTGCGGCAAGCTACGCTTGTTAGTGCGTTTTAAGATTGAGTCAGACTGTGTCTCTGGCAATTTGGAGGCTTCGTGAAATTACAATACGAACTTAAGAAAAAAGATGGCCACGCTCGTCGTGGTCAGTTGACGTTTGAACGCGGTACAGTACAAACTCCGGCATTTATGCCAGTGGGTACGTACGGTACAGTTAAAGGTATGACACCTGAAGAAGTCCGCGGCACAGGTGCCGAAATTCTTCTTGGTAATACTTTCCACCTATGGCTTCGCCAGGTCAAGAAATCATGAAGCTGCACGGTGACTTGCACGACTTCATGAACTGGCATGGTCCTATCCTGACTGACTCAGGCGGCTTCCAGGTATTCAGTCTTGGTGATATCCGTAAGATCACAGAAGAGGGTGTGCATTTCCGTAACCCTGTAAATGGTGACCGTATTTTCATGGATGCAGAAAAATCGATGGAAATTCAGAAAGATCTTGGCTCTGATGTGGTGATGATCTTTGACGAGTGTACACCATACCCAGCGACTCACGCCGAAGCGAAGAAGTCGATGGAAATGTCACTACGTTGGGCACAGCGTTCTCGTGATCACTTCGACAAGCTAGAAAACGAAAACTCGCTGTTTGGTATCGTTCAGGGTAGCGTATACGAAGACTTGCGTGATGTGTCGGTGAAAGGCCTGACTGACATCGGTTTTGATGGCTATGCGGTTGGTGGTCTTGCTGTTGGTGAGCCAAAAGAAGAGATGCATCGCGTTCTTGAGTTTACAACACCTAAGCTGCCTGAAGACAAGCCACGCTACCTAATGGGTGTAGGTAAACCTGAAGACTTAGTTGAAGGTGTTCGCCGTGGTATCGACATGTTCGACTGTGTAATGCCAACGCGTAACGCACGTAACGGCCACTTATTCGTGACTGGCGGTGTGATTAAGATTCGTAACGCGACAAACAAAACAGACACAGGTCCACTAGACGAGAACTGTGATTGCTACACCTGTCAGAATTATTCGAAAGCGTATCTACATCACCTAGATCGCTGTAACGAAATCTTGGGTGCACGTCTAAACACCATTCACAACCTGCGTCACTATCAAATGCTGATGGAAAGCATCCGTAAGGCAATTGATGAAGACCGTTTTGAGCAGTTTGTGGAAGAGTTTTACGCACGTCGCAACCGCGAAGTGCCACCACTAGATATGAAGGTCGACGCTCAATAGTTGGCTAAATAGTCGGCTATCCCTGCAATAGGTAACAAATCCTAGCTCTGGGTCACACTTTTTGTGCCTCTAAGCGAATAAGAAACATTGAGTTACCGTTTGCTTCTTGAAAAGATAGGGGGATAGCCCAATTTTGGATATGTATTTACATTAAAGAGGATGTTCTCCGATGAGTTTGATCTCTGCAGCACACGCAGCTGAAGCAGCACCACAAGGTGGCGGTTTCGAAATGCTAATCATGCTAGGCATGTTCGCGGTAATTTTTTACTTCATGATTTACCGCCCACAAGCGAAGCGTGCAAAAGAGCACAAAAACCTAATGGCTTCTATGGGTAAGGGCGACGAAGTCCTAACTAACGGCGGTCTAATTGGTAAAATCACTAAAATCGCTGAAGACAACGACTACATTGCTATCGCACTAAACGACAACAATGAAGTAGTTATCAAGAAAGACTTCGTTACTGCAGTGCTACCAAAAGGTACGCTGAAGTCTCTATAAAACAGCTATAGGATCTCGCTGTGCTAAATCGTTACCCTTTGTGGAAGTACCTGATGGTGATATTCGCCATTGCGGCAGCGGCGTTATACGCACTTCCCAATCTATACGGTGAAGATCCGGCTATTCAAATTACAGGGGCGCGTGGCGCCTCTGTTGATATGTCGACGCTGGATACTGTCACTAAAGCTCTTGATGAAGAGCAACTCTCTCGTAAGTCCATTGCTCTAGAAAATGGCTCCATTCTTGTTCGTTTTACTGACACTGATACTCAGATCAGTGCCCGTGATATCATCAGTGAAGCGTTAGGCAAAGATTCAATCGTTGCACTTAACCTTGCTCCAGCTACCCCTGATTGGCTTGAATCTATTGGCGCTGCGCCAATGAAACTTGGTCTTGACCTTCGTGGTGGTGTTCACTTCTTGATGGAAGTGGATATGGATGCCGCGATGGAAAAACTGGTCGGTCAGCAAGAAGAAGGCTTTAGAAGCGATCTTCGTGAAGAGCGCATCCGTTATCGCTCTATCCGCCCAGCGGGTAAAGATGGCGTAGAAGTACTGCTACGCAATGCCGAGCAACTTGCAGAAGCGAAGACTGTACTGGAAGCAAAATACCCAGATATGGACTTCTTCGATTCTGACTCAAACGGCCGCTTTGCTTTGGTCGCTCGATTCAAAGAAACTCGCCTTCAAGAAATCCGTAACTACGCTGTAGAGCAGAACATCACTATCCTACGTAATCGTGTAAACGAACTGGGTGTGGCAGAGCCATTGGTTCAGCGTCAAGGTGCGAGCCGCATCGTGGTTGAGCTACCAGGTGTTCAAGATACTGCGCGTGCGAAAGAAATTTTGGGCGCAACAGCAACACTAGAGTTCCGCGAAGTAGACAGTTCTGCTGACTTGGCTGCCGCAGCAAGTGGTCGTGCTCCAGCGGGTAGCGAGATTAAGCTTGATCGTGACGGTCGTCCGGTTGTGCTTAAGAAGCGCGTTATCTTAGGCGGTGCGAGCATTACTGATGCAAGCTCTAGCGCAGACGAATATGGTCGCCCACAAGTTAACATCTCGCTAGACAGCGAAGGTGGTAACAAGATGGCAGCGTTCTCACGTCAGAACATCGGTAAGCTAATGGCAACGGTTTTCGCTGAATATAAAGACAGCGGCAAGCGTACGCCAGAAGGCAAAGTTATCCTTGATAAGCATGAAGAAGTGATCAACCAAGCGACAATTCAGTCTGCACTTGGTCGTAACTTCCGTATCACAGGTATCGATTCTGCTGCTGAAGCGCACAACTTAGCGCTACTGCTTCGTGCAGGTGCTCTGATTGCACCGATTTCGATTGTTGAAGAACGTACCATCGGTCCATCAATGGGTCAGCAAAACATCGATATGGGTATCAAAGCGTGTATCACAGGTATGATTGCCGTGATGCTATTTACGCTGGTTTACTACCGTCGATTTGGTCTGTTTGCCAACATGGCGTTGATGGCGAATATCGTTCTTATCGTTGGTGTTATGTCGATGATTCCAGGCGCGACGATGACGCTGCCAGGTATCGCTGGTATCGTACTGACGGTTGGTATGGCGGTGGATGCGAACGTTCTGATCTTTGAGCGGATACGTGAAGAACTGAAAGATGGACGTAACCCTCAGCAGGCGATTCACCAAGGTTATGCTAACGCTTTCAGTACCATCGCCGATGCGAACATCACCACCTTGATTACAGCGATCATTCTATTTGCTGTAGGTACAGGTGCGATCAAAGGCTTCGCGGTAACACTGTCTATCGGTATTATTACTTCTATGTTTACAGCTATCATCGGTACACGTTGTCTCGTGAACCTGGTTTATGGCGGTAAGCGTATCAACAAATTGTCGATCTAAGGGTTAGTTATGTTTCAGATAATGAAAGCAGACAAAACGATCGACTTTATGCGTTGGTCAAAAGTTGCGTTCGTTCTATCTATTGTGATGATCGGTGCAGCTATTTTTACACTGTCGACGAAGTGGCTTAACTGGGGTCTAGACTTTACTGGCGGTACACTTATCGAGGTAGGCTTTGAACAGCCAGCAAACCTTGAGGAAGTCCGTTCAGCACTCGATGCGAAAGGCTTTGGCGATGCTACGGTACAGAACTTCGGTTCTGCTCGTGATGTTATGGTTCGTCTTCGTCCTCGTGATGACATGCAAGCAGAAGCGCTGGGCAACCAGATCCTCGATGCTATTCGTGTAGGTACAGGTGAAGACGTTGAAATGCGTCGTATCGAGTTCGTAGGTCCAAACGTAGGTGATGAGCTTACAGAGGCGGGCGGTCTTGCGATCCTTGTGTCGCTCATCTGTATCTTGATCTATGTATCAGTGCGATTTGAATGGCGTTTGGCGGCGGGTGCGGTACTCGCGCTTGCACACGACGTTATCATCACGCTAGGCATCTTCTCGCTTATGCAGATTGAAGTCGATTTGACGATTGTCGCAGCACTTCTAACGGTTGTCGGTTACTCACTCAACGATACCATCGTTGTATTTGACCGTATCCGTGAGAACTTCCGCAAGATGCGTAAGGGTGAGCCAGCTGACATCATGAACAGCTCAATCACGCAAACACTAAGCCGTACCTTGATTACGTCCGGTACTACTTTGTTCGTAGTTATCGCACTATTCACTCAAGGTGGTGCGATGATCCACGGCTTTGCAACAGCATTGTTGTTAGGTATCACGGTCGGTACTTACTCTTCTATCTACGTAGCATCTGCGCTAGCTCTGAAACTGGGTATCCAGAGAGAGCACCTAATGCCGCCACAGATTGAAAAAGAAGGCGCTGAGTTTGATGAGATGCCATAAGGCAGATTATTGGATTTGATGAAACGGCCCTGCATTTGCAGGGCCGTTTTTGTAACTGATGTGTTAAATGGTTACTAAAAAGCATTCTGCGCGCCCAGAATATTCAAATGCTTAAAACTTGAGCGTCAAATTCACTTTATATTCCTGTAGTAAGTTTGATTTTTCAGGAATGAATTATGCAGTTGAAGTCTGTTGTGACAATAAGAAGAACAAAACAGTATGGGGATACAACGCTAGGGAATTTAAAGGTTGAAGGAACTGCAAAAAGTTGGTTTGTCCTTGAACCTGGTGGTCCGGATTCTACATTGGAGGGTTCCGATAAACGGATACCAGAGGGGACTTATCTAGCTAAGCCTTACTTTTCTCTTAAGCATAAGAGTGTCTATGAACTTCAGAATGTTTCGGGAAGAACTTTTATTCTTATTCACTCAGGTAATTACATGATGATACGGAAGGGTGTTTGATGCCCGGAAAGTCTTGGGGGCAGCATGGAGATGGAAACTATTATGTTGGAAATAGCAAAGCCGCGCTAAATGAGATTTTTTCTTTGATAGATAGTTCAGACAAGGTTGAGATCAAAATTATCAATTGCTTTGGGTCTAAATAATGAAATTGTTTCTAGTATCTTGCTTGTTTATATTGTCTGTTTCTGTAGAGGCATCGTCTTACCGAAATGAGGCTAATTTTCAATGGTTTCTACAAAACCATGACTATATCGATAGTGCGATAGAGGCTAATGATAGCGTTGCCTTGATACCGATCGCTAACATTATGTGGGAGATATGGAAAGCTCGAGATGGCGCTATTGGTGGTGAAATTTCTACCACGATGGCAAAGTTGATTATCGCAAAGCCCGGCTTGATGTTATCGACATTTGAGGAAAACCCTTATGTGTTCAGAGATTGGCTTGATGAACTGCAATCGCCTATGTTTACCGACTTTTCTGGACATGAATTAGATGATCTAAATATGCTTCGAACTAATTTAATAGAAGTTATGACAGACTACTCAGAAAATGGTGATCCTAGCTCACTCAGTATGCCAAAGAAATTGAGCGTCGGTTGATAGAGATTGAGGTTCGAGTGGTTGATTAAACACGTAGTCTATGTCGCATAAAAAAATCCCGACCATAGGTCGGGATTTCAAATTCAGCTGTGACGGGCTGTGCTTTCTTCTACAGAACTACTTAAGCTGCAGAGAATTACTTAAGGATAGCTTCGTTACCGTTTTCACGGATGTGTTTAAGCATCGCTTTCACGCCACGTGCGCTTGAAGCAACAACGTTACCAGACTTCATGTACTCAGTACCGCCAGAGAAGTCAGTTACGATAGCACCGGCTTCACGAGCAATCAGTTCGCCTGCTGCCATGTCCCATGGTTTTAGACCAAGCTCGAAGTAACCGTCTAGACGACCAGCTGCTACGTAACATAGGTCTAGAGCTGCAGAACCAGCGCGACGGAAGTCAGAGCACTCGTTGAACATAGAAGACATGATCTTGAAGTAGCTTTCAGAGTGTTGCTTCTGCTTGAATGGGAAGCCAGTACCGATGATAGTACCTTTGATATCTTTAAGCTGAGTTACACGGATACGTGCATTGTTAAGCTGAGCGCCAGCACCGCGTTGTGCAGTGAAAAGCTCGTTAACCATTGGGTCGTAAACACACGCTACTTCTGTTTTACCTTTGATACGAACTGCAATAGATACAGCAAAAGCAGGAATGCCTCGAACGAAGTTATTAGTGCCATCCAGTGGGTCGATGATCCATTGTACGTCGCTATCTTTACCTTCAATTAGGCCACCCTCTTCAGCAATGATGCTGTGGTCTGGGTATGAAGCTTGGATAGTGCTGATGATGATTGCTTCGGCGTCTTTGTCTACGTTAGTAACAAAGTCATTAGTGCCTTTCTGTACTGACTCAATCTTGTCAGTGTTTTCTAGTGATTTAGCAATATGGTTGCCCGCTTTACGCGCAGCGCGTATAGCGATGTTTAGCATTGGATGCATACGAATTTTCCCAACGGATGTTAAAGAACAAAAAGCGGCGCGAAGTATACCAAAGATTTGGCAAAAGGGAAGTGGTTATTTTTTGTGCTGTTAATTTTATGAATAGAAAGATCCTGACTACTTTAGTCAAGATTATGTTACCATTCTGCGATTGTGTAAAATGAGTGCAACGTGACAATGCTAGACAACGTAAAAATCGTCCTGGTGGGGACTTCTCATTCTGGAAATATCGGTTCGGCTGCCCGAGCGATGAAGGTAATGGGACTAAGCCAGATGGTGCTTGTGGACCCTCAATGCGAGGTGGATTCGCAGGCGGTTGCGTTGGCAGCGGGTGCGAGTGATATAGCATTAGGTGCCAAAATCGTTTCGACTTTAGAAGAAGCGGTGGAAGATTGTGGCCTAGTTGTTGGCTCAAGTGCGCGCTCACGTACTTTAGATTGGCCGATGATTGAGCCAAGAGAGTGTGGTAAGAAATTTGCGGTCGAAGGCGAAAAGCATTCGGTGGCTTTGGTATTTGGGCGTGAGCGCACTGGATTAACCAATGACGAGCTGCAGCTGTGCCACTACCATACGTGTATTCCTGCGAACCCAGAGTACAGCTCGCTCAACCTTGCTATGGCGGTGCAAACACTTAGCTATGAAGTTAGAGTTGCGCATTTAGAGCGAGAAGCTCAGCAGTACTCTGAGCCAAGTGAAGTCGATTATCCACGTCACAAAGAACTGGAATTATTCTACCAACACCTTGAAAAAGTCATCATGGATACCCAGTTTATCTCGAAGGAGAAGCCAGGGCTTGTCATGAATAAGTTGCGAAGAATGTTTAGTCGAGCGCGTCCTGAAACCACGGAAATCAATACATTGCGCGGCATTTTGACCTCCGTTGAAAAAACGATAGGGGTTAAAAAATAACCATTTCTTTTGTTGGGTTAAATACCTGAGTATTTTAGTCAATTAAATACTTGACTAAAATACTCAGGTATGGAAATATTTATGCCACATAATCAATGTGGATAGTGTGATATGAGACTTACATCAAAAGGAAGATATGCAGTAACAGCGATGCTTGATGTCGCACTGCACTCACAGCAAAGCCCAGTACCTCTAGCTGACATCTCTGAACGTCAAGGTATCTCTTTGTCTTATCTAGAACAACTGTTCTCTAAACTGCGTAAAGCAGGTTTAGTAGCGAGTGTTCGTGGCCCGGGTGGTGGTTACCGCTTAGGTGCAGAAGCCAATGAGATTTCAATCGGTACTGTCATCGCTGCAGTTGATGAGTCCGTTGATGCGACAAAATGCGCTGGCAAAGGAGATTGCCAAGGTGGTACACGTTGCCTCACACACACACTGTGGAGAGATTTAAGCTCTCGAATCAGTGACTTCCTAAACAACATCACTCTCGGTGAGTTGATGGTAGATAACGAAGTATTAGAAATTTCAGACCGACAAGACGTAGATCTCGCGGTAAATCATGGGTTCTCAAGAAAAAGTACAAGCACCGCACCCATCGGAATCAATGTTCGCTCGTAGTAGTGTCGCTTATACATTGGAGTAAAGAATGAAACTGCCTATTTATCTAGACTACTCTGCCACTTGCCCTGTCGATCCAAGGGTTGCAGAAAAAATGGTTCAATACATGACAATGGACGGTACCTTTGGTAACCCAGCGTCACGTTCTCACCGTTTTGGTTGGCAAGCAGAAGAAGCAGTAGATAACGCTCGTGAACAGATCGCTGATCTGTTGAACGCAGACCCTCGCGAAGTCGTATTTACGTCTGGCGCTACTGAGTCTGACAACCTTGCTATTAAAGGTGCTGCGCACTTCTACAGCAAGAAAGGTAAGCACATCATCACGGTTAAGACTGAGCACAAAGCGGTTCTTGACCCATGCCGTCAGCTTGAGCGTGAAGGCTTCGAAGTGACCTACCTTGAGCCTGAATCAAACGGTATTGTTGACCTGGCTAAGCTAGAAGCGGCAATGCGTGAAGACACAGTGCTTGTGTCAATCATGCACGTAAACAATGAAATCGGTGTTGTACAAGATATTACAGCTATCGGCGAGCTTTGCCGTAGCAAGAAAATCGTATTCCACGTAGACGCAGCGCAATCTGCAGGCAAACTGCCTATCGACGTTCAAGAAATGAAAGTCGACTTGATTTCATTGTCTGCTCACAAAGTATACGGCCCGAAAGGTATCGGTGCGCTTTACGTACGTCGTAAGCCACGTATCCGTTTAGAAGCGCAAATGCACGGTGGCGGTCATGAGCGTGGTTTCCGCTCTGGCACACTACCTACTCACCAAATCGTGGGTATGGGCGAAGCGTTTGCTGTTGCTAAGCAAGACATGCAGAAAGACTACGACCACGCAAAATCATTGCGTGACCGTCTACTGAACGGTGTTAAAGATCTTGAAGCCGTGACAGTCAATGGTGACCTAGAGCAGCGCGTTCCACACAACCTAAACGTGAGCTTTGCGTTTGTTGAAGGTGAGTCGCTACTGATGTCGCTTAAAGACTTGGCAGTATCTTCTGGTTCTGCATGTACTTCAGCAAGTCTAGAGCCTTCTTATGTGCTACGTGCACTAGGCCTAAATGATGAGCTTGCACACAGCTCGGTTCGCTTCTCATTTGGTCGTTTCACCACTGAAGAAGACATCGACTTTGCGATTGAGCAGATCAGAACAGCAGTAAACAAATTACGTGACATGTCTCCTCTATGGGATATGTATAAAGAAGGGATTGACCTAGATACGGTTGAGTGGGCACACCACTAATCTCACGGAAGTAGAGGATTCGAGGAAGTTATTATGGCGTATAGTGAAAAAGTAATTGACCACTATGAGAACCCACGCAACGTAGGTTCATTTGATAAGAATGATCCGGCTGTGGGTAGTGGTATGGTTGGCGCACCAGCGTGTGGTGACGTAATGAAACTTCAGATCAAGGTGACACCAGAAGGTATCATCGAAGATGCGAAGTTTAAGACCTACGGTTGTGGTTCAGCGATCGCATCAAGCTCACTGGTTACTGAGTGGGTTAAAGGCAAATCGATCGATGAAGCAGCGGCTATCAAAAATGCTGAAATTGCAGAAGAACTAGAGTTGCCACCAGTGAAAGTTCACTGCTCAATTCTTGCTGAAGATGCAATCAAAGCAGCGGTTGCAGACTACAAGAAGAAGCACGACTAAACTGCTTGGATAACCAAGCCCTTTAGCTTTATTAAGACACAGTATCATCAAGAGAAACGAACAAAGGTTGTAGTATGGCCATCTCAATGACAGACGCAGCAGCGAGCCGAGTTAAGACATTTTTAGATAATCGCGGCAAAGGGATTGGATTACGCCTTGGTGTAAAAACCACAGGTTGCTCTGGCATGGCTTACGTTCTTGAGTTCGTTGATGAACTGGATGATGGCGATTCAGTGTTTGAGCACTCAGGCGTGAAAGTCATCATCGATGCTAAGAGCTTGGTTTATCTCGATGGCACAGAGCTAGATTATGTAAAAGAAGGCTTGAACGAAGGTTTTGAGTTCAACAACCCAAATGCGAAAGGCGAGTGTGGTTGTGGTGAAAGCTTTAATGTTTAACCTTTGACGAGCTTGGCTGTTGTATCGGCCAGGCTCATTAATTGCGAGTCAATGCTATGAACCATTTCGAATTATTTGGGCTACCTGTTCAGTTTCAGTTGGACGGTAGCCTTCTTTCTTCTCAGTTCCGAGAACTGCAAAAACGCTTTCACCCAGACAACTTTGCTACTGCCTCTGAGCGCGACCGCCTACTTGCAGTGCAGAAGGCAGCGCAAATCAATGATGCCTACGAAGTGCTGAAAAAGCCTATCTCTCGCGCCGAATACTTATTGGCCGAAAACGGTGTCGATATTCGCGCTGAGCAGCAAACATTGCAAGATCCACTGTTCTTAATGGAGCAGATGGAACTTCGAGAAGAATTGGAAGATCTCGCGTCTTCAAGTGACCCTGAATCAGAACTTTTTGACTTTGAAGCTAAGGTCAGCAAAATGTTCAAGGTACAGCTATCAGAGTTAGAAGGTCAGCTTTCTCAAGCCGAATGGCCAGTCGCTGCTGATAGCGTTAGAAAACTAAAATTTATCGCCAAGTTGCAAAGTGAAATAGAACAGCTAGAAGATAAGCTGCTTGGTTAATGGAAGCTCCCAAGGATATTTGAATGGCATTACTTCAAATCGCAGAGCCGGGTCAAAGCTCCGCGCCACACGAACATAAACTGGCTGCGGGTATTGACCTAGGCACGACTAACTCCCTCGTCGCGACAGTGAGAAGTGGTGAAGCCGCGACATTACCAGATGCCAACGGTAATAAGATCCTCCCATCAGCGGTTCGCTACGCGGCAGATAACACTATTGTTGGTATCGATGCTCGTGACAACGCAGCACTGGATCCCGTTAACACCATCATTTCTGTGAAGCGTCTACTCGGCCGTTCACTTGCAGATGTTCAGAGTCGTTATCCGTCAATGCCATATTCACTGACAGAAAGTGATAATGGTCTACCTGTTCTGCAAACCGCTGGCGGTGCAAAGAACCCGATTCAAGTTTCTTCTGACATTCTTAAAACGCTTGGTAAGCGCGCAGAAGAATCGCTGGGTGGCGAATTAGCTGGCGTAGTGATTACGGTGCCAGCGTATTTCGATGATGCTCAGCGTCAAGGCACCAAAGATGCAGCCAACCTAGCGGGTATGCATGTACTGCGTCTTCTTAATGAGCCGACTGCAGCAGCTATCGCTTACGGGCTAGACAGTGGTCAAGAAGGCGTGATTGCGGTTTACGATTTAGGTGGTGGTACCTTCGATATCTCTATCCTGCGTTTATCTCGCGGTGTATTTGAAGTGCTGGCAACTGGTGGTGATTCAGCGCTGGGTGGTGACGATTTTGACCACCTCGTTGCCGACCACTTGCAGCAACAAGCTGGCAAGTCAGAGCTTAACGCTCATGAGCAACGTGAATTGCTGGACGCTGCTACACAAGCGAAAATCGACCTGAGCCAAAATGATGTTGCGGCTGTTAACGTTCTTGGCTGGCAAGGTGAACTGACGAAACCAGAGTTTGAAGACCTAATTCGTCCGCTTGTGAAAAAGACATTACTTTCATGCCGACGTGCATTGAAAGATGCTGAAGTCGATGCAGAAGACGTTCTAGAAGTTGTTATGGTTGGCGGTTCAACTCGCACGCCATTGGTTCGTGAAATGGTAGGCGACTTCTTTGGTAAAACACCACTAACTAGCATTAACCCAGACGAAGTAGTCGCGATTGGCGCAGCGATTCAAGCGGATATTCTTGCAGGTAACAAACCTGATTCAGAGATGCTGCTGTTGGATGTTCTTCCTCTGTCACTGGGTATTGAAACCATGGGCGGCTTGGTCGAGAAGATCGTTCCACGTAACACCACGATTCCGGTGGCGCGCGCCCAAGAATTTACCACGTTCAAAGATGGTCAAACGGCGATGTCTGTGCACATAGTGCAAGGTGAACGTGAGATGGTAGACGATTGCCGCTCGCTGGCTCGTTTCTCACTAAAAGGCATTCCTCCTATGGCGGCGGGTGCAGCTCATATCCGCGTGACGTATCAAGTTGATGCTGATGGTCTACTTTCTGTTACTGCGATGGAAAAGAGCACCGGTGTTCAGTCAGAAATCCAGGTGAAACCATCTTATGGTCTCAGCGATGACGAAGTAACGAACATGCTCAAAGACTCGATGACTTACGCCAAAGATGACATGCTAGCACGTGCTCTGGCCGAGCAACGTGTTGAAGCGGATCGTGTGATTGAAGGCCTTATCGCTGCGATGCAAGCGGACGGCGATGCACTTCTGAACGAAGAAGAAAAGCAGGCATTGGTTAAAGCGATTGAAGCTCTAATTGAACTTCGCAATGGCGATGATGCCGATGCTATTGAACAAGGTATTAAAGACACTGATAAGGCGAGCCAAGAATTTGCATCACGTCGAATGGACAAATCCATCCGTGAAGCATTGGCCGGTCAATCAGTTGATAACATTTAGATCGAGGACTAAGTAGTCATGCCAAAAATTGTTGTTCTGCCCCATGAAGATCTCTGCCCAGAAGGCGCAGTATTAGAGGCTAATGAAGGCGAAACTGTATTAGACGTAGCGCTAAAGAACGGTATTGGAATTGAGCACGCTTGTGAGAAGTCGTGTGCATGTACCACTTGTCACGTCATCATCCGTGAAGGTTTTGATTCACTAGAAGAAAGTGAAGAGCTTGAAGACGATATGTTGGATAAAGCATGGGGTCTAGAGCCTGAGTCGCGTCTAGGTTGCCAAGCGGTCGTTGCGGATGAAGATCTTGTGGTAGAAATTCCAAAGTACACACTAAACCACGCATCTGAAGATCACTAATTAACTGGAGGATTCATGAGCTTAAAATGGACTGATTCTCGTGATATCGCTATCGAGCTGTGCGATCAATTTCCAGAAACTGACCCGAAAACGGTTCGTTTCACAGACTTGCATAAATGGATTACAGACCTAGAAGATTTTGACGACGATCCAAATCGCTCAAATGAAAAAATCCTTGAAGCTGTGATTTTATGCTGGATGGATGAGTACGATTAAACAGACTTACTAGTTAGTTATACAAAAACGGGCCTTTGGCCCGTTTTTTTGTCGCACCATGTTACATTGTTATTAATTCCCATGGTGCAGTCATTGGTATTGTCTCTACATAGTGATAACATCATTTGATACACAGAATGCGACACAGCAGCCGAACAGCAACAGGCAAGCTGCAATAATTAGATTTAAGACAAGGAGAGACCATGTCTAGCACAATGTCGGTATTTATTAGCCAAGAAGCGGCAGCGCCACAATGGGGCGAAAAGGCTATCATTTCTTTCTCAGAGCAAGGTGCGACCATCCACATCGGTGAAGGCCACGATCTCGGCGCGATTCAACGCGCGGCTCGCAAGTTAGATTCACAAGGCATTTCAAACGCCACTCTTGCAGGCGAGGGTTGGGATTTAGAGTCTTCTTGGGCGTTTTACCAAGGTTACCGTAACTCTAAGAAAAGCACTCAAATTGAGCTAGCCGAGTTAAACGAGCAAGACAAGAAAGAGTTAGACGCGCGCATCAAAGCATCTGACTGGACGCGTGACATCATCAACAAAAGCGCTGAAGAAGTGGCGCCACGCCAGCTTGCCACTATGGCAGCAGAATTCATTAAGTCAACGGCTCCTGAGCACGTGACTTACCGCATCGTTAAAGACAAAGATCTCCTCACTGAAGGCTGGGAAGGCATTTTCGCTGTTGGTCGTGGCTCTGAGCGCACCTCTGCGATGCTACAACTGGACTACAACCCAACTGGCGATGAAAACGCGCCGGTATTTGCTTGTATGGTGGGTAAGGGTATTACCTTTGACTCAGGCGGTTACAGCCTAAAGCCATCGAACTTTATGACGGCGATGAAAGCAGATATGGGCGGTGCGGGTACCATTACTGGTGGTCTAGGTCTTGCTATCATGCGTGGCCTAAACAAGCGTGTAAAACTGATCCTATGTTGTGCTGAAAACATGGTATCGGGTCGCGCGCTTAAGCTAGGTGATGTGATTACCTATAAAAATGGTAAGACGGTTGAGATCATGAATACCGACGCGGAAGGTCGCTTGGTGTTGGCTGACGGTCTGATCTACGCAAGTGAACAAAACCCAGAGCTTATCATTGACTGTGCGACGCTTACTGGCGCAGCGAAGAACGCGCTTGGTAACGATTACCATGCCATCATGTCATTCGATGACGAGCTAACACATCAAGCACTAACGAACGCAAACCAAGAAAAAGAAGGTCTCTGGCCGCTACCGCTGGCAGATTTCCATCGCGGTATGTTGCCTTCGAACTTTGCTGATTTGTCGAACATCAGCAGCGGTGACTACTCTCCGGGCGCAAGTACGGCGGCGGCATTCTTGTCTTACTTTGTGGAAGACTACAAGAAAGGTTGGTTGCACTTCGATTGTGCGGGTACTTACCGTAAGTCAGGAACCGATAAATGGTCTGCTGGTGCGACCGGTATGGGTGTGCGCACACTCGCTCGTTTGCTAACGGAGCAGGCTGACAAGTAATTCAAAAAATTATTACTAATAAAAGAACAACACGAAAGAAAAGGAACAATAATGGCCCTAGAAAGAACATTCTCTATCGTTAAACCGGATGCAGTTAAGCGTAATTTGATTGGTGAGATCTATCATCGTATCGAAAAAGCAGGTCTGTCTATTATTGCAGCTAAGATGGTTCATCTTACCGACGAGCAAGCAAAAGGCTTTTACGCAGAGCATGAAGGTAAACCGTTTTTCGATGATCTTCGTGCATTCATGACGTCTGGCCCAATCATGGTTCAAGTACTGGAAGGTGAAGATGCGATTTGTCGTTACCGCGAGCTGATGGGCAAAACGAATCCAGAAGAAGCAGCGTGTGGTACTATCCGCGCAGATTACGCGCTAAGCATGCGTCACAACTCAGTGCATGGTTCAGATAGCCCAGAATCAGCAGCACGTGAGATTGAGTTTTTCTTTCCACAGTCAGAAATTTGTCCTCGTTAATTGAGTGCAGTTGTGAGTAAAAAGGAGGCGTAGCCTCCTTTTTTATTACTTGTCACTTTTGTTGTACAAAAAATGTTCACTTAGAAATGAATACCTTAATATTTTAAGGTTTTGTAACGCTTGTTGTAGGGGCTAAAGCCTGTACAATTCGCGCCCTTAACACCATTTACCGTCATCGAAGAGGCACCATGACCACACAAAAAGTCAATCTACTCGATTTTGATCGCAAGGGTATGCGTCAGTTTTTCCAAGAGGAACTGGGCGAAAAAGCCTTCCGTGCTGATCAGATAATGAAGTGGATCTATCATTTTGGTGTCGACGACTTCGAGAAGATGACCAACATCAATAAGAAGCTGCGTGAAAAGCTGATCCGTTTAGCGGAAATCAAAGCGCCAACGGTATCTGAAGCTCAGCACTCTTCTGATGGCACCATTAAGTGGGCAATGCGTGTTGGCGATCAAGATGTAGAAACCGTTTATATTCCTGATGATGATCGCGCGACGTTGTGTGTTTCTTCGCAGGTGGGGTGTGCATTGGAGTGTAAGTTCTGCTCAACGGCTCAGCAAGGCTTTAACCGTAACCTGAAAGTGTCTGAAATCATTGGTCAGGTGTGGCGCGCAGCGCGTGAGATCGGTCTTGAGAAAGAAACTGGTCGCCGCCCAATCACTAACGTCGTGATGATGGGCATGGGTGAGCCACTGCTTAACATGAAAAACTTGATGCCGGCACTTGAGCTGATGCTTGATGATTTGGGCTTTGGTTTGTCTAAGCGTCGCGTAACTGTATCAACGTCTGGTGTTGTGTCTGGTCTTGATCAGATGACAGGTCAAATTGACGTTGCGTTAGCGATTTCTCTGCACGCGCCAAACGACAAGCTTCGTAGTGAAATCATGCCAATTAACGACCGTTGGGATATCCAAGACTTCTTGGCTTCCGTCCGTCGCTACATTGCGTCCTCGAACGCGAACCGCGGTAAAGTAACGGTTGAATATGTGCTGCTTGACCATGTGAATGACGATATGGACCATGCACGTGAGCTGGCTGAGCTTCTTAAGGATACACCGGCGAAGATCAACCTGATCCCGTTCAACCCGTACCCAGGCTCGCCATATAAGAAGCCGAGCAATTCGCGTATCGACCGCTTCATGAAAACGCTCATGCAGTATGATTACACTGTGACGGTTCGTAAGACTCGTGGTGATGATATCGATGCTGCTTGTGGTCAGCTTGTCGGTGATGTGATTGACCGTACCAAACGTACACAACAAATTGCAGCACAAAAAGGCCAGCAAGCGATCCCAGTTAAAGCCGTATAATTCGCGCACTCAAATTGTGTTATCCAAAGCCAAGTTTCGACTTGGCTTTGTTGTATCCAGAGTTGAGTAAAAACAGCGGCTTTAATTCATCTCGCAAACTCTGATCTTTGCCACATTTTCTAGATAAATAATTGAACAATAACGGAACAAACATAGTTTTCGTTAATCAAATACTACGAAATGTCGCCAAAAAAATATGAGTCGTGTTAATTTTTAATCAAAAATGTCACTATTTGCGCTGTTTTTACTCTGGACATTTTAACTCGTGTGGAGAATCGACTATGATGAGCAGTTCCAATCGAGATGATGCTGGCTAACTCAATCAGTCAGACAGAAATCATAATAAAATCGAGCGCTTTACAAACAGAGAAGTGCCGCAGTTGGCCATTTGGGACTATGCTGTATTGAACAGCTAGTGCGAGCGATTTACCAAACTAAGACCACGAACACCCATTAAAAATAACGAACGAAGCGTGTCGTGTCTAAGTGACAACCATAAGAAGTACAACATCAATGAGTACTGAGCAAAATAACGCCACAGAACAGTCACCGCAAGCCGAGCAAGTGATGCTTGCCGGTACCATTCTAAAGCAAAAGCGTGAGGCTCTGGGCCTTACGCAGAAACAAATCGCCGATCGGTTGCGTTTGCGTGTCGCGATCATTCAGAAAATAGAATCTAATGAGTTCGATGGTGAGCAAGTCGCTACGTTTACGCGTGGCTACTTACGATCCTATGCAAAAGCAGTCGGTATTGACGAGCAAGAGGTACTCGGCACCATCGAAAATCACAGTGCAGCCCAGCACTACGAACAGCCTATGCAGAGCTTTTCGCAAAAAACCAATAAAGAGAAACACGATAGCCGCATCATGAAACTCACTTGGGGTATTGGTGTGGTCATTATCGGTATTTCTTCGGTTTGGTGGCTGCAGAACCAACAAAAAGATACCTTGTCTGAAATTGCGGACACTTCAAGCAATGATCCTGCATTTGAAGTGGAAGCGCCTGCGCCTGCAACTGAAAAAATCGCCACACTTGAAGCTGAGCTTGTTGCTCAAGAGCCAGAAGTGAAGACGCTCGACGTCTCAGCGATCGTTGCTACACCGGAAGAGCCACAAATCGAAGCACCTGAGGCTAGCCAAACTGAAGTGCCAGCTGAAGTAGAGGTTGCTGAGGTAGTGGAGCAAACTGAACCTGCTGTAGCAGAGCCAAAGCCTGCTAATGGACTGACCAATCTAACGATGTCATTTTCTGGTGATTGCTGGATCCAAGTGAAAGACGCCGATGGCAAGACGGTGTCGACCGGCATTAAAAAAGCGGGAGACAACCTAAGTCTGGACGGCAAAGCGCCTTTCAAAGTTATTTTAGGTGCGCCTGAGAAGGTTTCTATGACATTAGCGAGTGAACCTGTCGACCTTTCTGGGTATACTTCAGGCAAAGTAGCTCGATTCACCTTACCTTAGAAAACACTATGCATCACGAATCACCAATTAAACGTCGTCCCTCTACGCGTATTTATGTGGGCGATGTACCTATCGGCGATGGCGCACCTATCGCCGTTCAGTCAATGACGAACACGCGTACGACCGATGTAGCCGCGACGGTTGCTCAAATCAAAGCGTTGGAAAACGTAGGCGCTGACATCGTTCGAGTCTCTGTCCCTACCATGGATGCGGCGGAAGCTTCCGTGAGATCAAAAAGCAGGTTTCTATTCCGCTGGTCGCAGATATCCACTTCGACTACCGTATCGCGCTGAAAGTCGCTGAATACGGGGTTGATTGCTTGCGTATCAACCCAGGCAACATTGGTAATGAAGAGCGTATTCGTTCGGTTGTGGACTGTGCACGCGATAAGAACATTCCAATTCGTATTGGTGTCAATGGTGGCTCTCTGGAAAAAGATATCCAGATGAAATATGGCGAACCAACGCCAGAGGCTTTGGTTGAATCTGCAATGCGTCACGTGGACATTCTTGATCGTCTTAACTTTGATCAGTTCAAAGTGAGCGTTAAGGCGTCTGACGTATTCCTCGCGGTAGACTCTTACCGCCTACTTGCTAAGAAAATTGACCAACCGCTTCACCTAGGTATTACTGAAGCGGGTGGTGCACGTGCCGGTTCAGTGAAATCATCGGTTGGCCTTGGCATGCTGTTAGCTGAAGGTATCGGTGATACGCTGCGTATTTCTCTTGCTGCGAATCCAGTAGAAGAAATTAAAGTCGGTTTCGATATTTTGAAATCACTGCGCATCCGCTCTCGTGGCATTAACTTTATTGCTTGTCCAAGCTGTTCTCGCCAAGAGTTCGACGTGATTGGTACAGTCAACGCACTAGAAGAGCGTTTGGAAGATGTGATCACACCAATGGACGTGTCTATTATTGGCTGTGTGGTTAATGGTCCGGGTGAAGCCGAAGTGTCTCATCTTGGCCTAGCAGGCAGTAACAAGAAGAGTGCTTTCTATGAAGACGGTAAACGTCAGAAAGAGCGCTTTGATAACGATGACCTCGTTAATCAGCTTGAAGCAAAAATTCGAGCTAAAGCATCGATGCTAGATTCAGCAAATCGCATCGAAGTAAATGAAGTAGAAGACAAATAATCTCAACGAAAATACGGTATTAAACTGTGGCAAAAACTATTCAAGCAATCCGAGGCATGAACGACTGCCTCCCAACACAATCTCCACTTTGGCAAAAAGTTGAGAATACAGTGAAGCATGTGGTCAGCGCATATGGCTACAACGAAGTACGTATGCCAATCGTTGAGATGACCCATCTATTCAGCCGCGCTATCGGTGAAGTGACCGACGTGGTTGAAAAAGAGATGTACACCTTTGAAGACCGCAACGGCGATAGCCTAACGCTACGCCCTGAAGGCACGGCGGGCTGTGTTCGTGCAGGTATCGAGAATGGCCTGCTGTACAACCAAGAGCAGCGTCTGTGGTACATGGGCCCAATGTTCCGTCACGAGCGTCCGCAAAAAGGTCGCTACCGTCAGTTCCACCAATGTGGTGTAGAAGTATTCGGCCTAAACGGTCCTGACGTTGACGCTGAACTTATCATGATGACAGCGCGTCTTTGGCGTGAGCTGGGTATCGACAAGTATGTTCGTCTAGAGCTTAACTCTATTGGTTCTCTAGAAGCGCGCGCTAACTACCGTACGGCACTGATTGCTCACCTAGAGCAGCACGTTGATGTGTTGGATGAAGACAGCAAGCGCCGTATGCATACTAATCCACTGCGCGTATTGGATAGCAAAAACCCAGACGTTCAAGCGATCTTGGTGGATGCGCCAGAGCTTTCTGACTACCTCGATGAAGAGTCAAAAGCACATTTCGCAGGTCTGTGTGAACTTCTTGACGCGGCAGGTATCGAATATACGGTTAACCAACGTTTGGTTCGTGGCCTGGATTACTACAACCGTACTGTTTTTGAGTGGATCACTGAAAGCCTAGGTGCTCAAGGCACTGTATGTGGCGGTGGTCGTTACGACGGCCTTGTTGAACAGCTTGGCGGTAAAGCAACACCGGCAGTTGGCTTCGCTATGGGTCTTGAGCGTCTTGTTCTGATGATGGAAACGCTTGAACTGACCGACGTTCGTCGCAGTGTTGACGCTTATGTCGTCACAGCTGGTGAAGGCACTATGATGGCAGGTATGAAGCTTGCTGAAAGTCTTCGTGAAGCGATCCCAGGTATTCGAGTAATGAACCACTTTGGTGGTGGTAACTTCAAGAAACAATTCAAACGCGCGGACAAAGTGGGCGCGGTTTATGCTCTTGTGCTTGGTGAGACTGAAGTGGCTGAGAATACGGTCGTGGTCAAAGATTTGCAGGGCGGAGAGCAAGAAACTGTTGCTCAAACCGCGTTAGCCGCTAAATTAGCAGATATTATTTAAGTTTAAACCTAAGACAATAGGCAGCGAGGTTTCAGCTGCCTATTCGTTTAGGTAACGATTTCTTTTAAGAGGACAGGAAGTGGAACTCTACGATTCTGAAGAACAACAAGTTGAAGCGATCAAAGACTGGTGGAAAGAGAACGGCAAAGCCGTTGTGCTTGGCGTTGTTGTTGGTCTAGGTGGTTTATTTGGCTGGCGTTATTATCAAGATTCCGTTGTCCAAGCTCAGGAAGCAGCATCAGAACAGTACAGCAAAGCCGTTGAGTCAATTGTAGCGAAAGGCGCAGACTCAAGCGCAGATGTACAAGCGTTTATCGATACCAGCAAAGACAGCGAATACGCTGTTTTAGCGGCAATGCAATTGGCAAAAGCCAAGTGGAAGCAGGCAACTTTGAAGATGCATTGACGCAGCTTCAGTGGGCGCAAAACAACACCAAAGATGCGGCGATTACTCCTCTAGTGACTTATCGTATTGCACGTCTAATGATTGAATCAGGCGACAACGCGGGTGCTCGTGCTGAACTTGATAAAATCACGGACACAGCTTGGGCGGGTCGTGTAGCAGAGCTTCGTGGTGACATTGCGATTCGCGAAGGTGACCGTGATGCGGCTTACACCGCTTACACTGAAGCGCAGCAAGCACAAGATGCAAGCCAAGCGCTACAGCTAAAATTGGATGATCTTGCCAAGTAAGGGCTATAGCCGATGAATAGACTCGTTAAAAAGGTATTACTTTCTATCTCGGTATTAGGTGTACTTGCAGGGTGTTCGAGCGAAGAAGACACCATCATTATGGCGCCGCTACCGACAGTGCAAAGTGAGTTTACGCCTAGCACGGAGTGGTCTTCAAGCATTGGCAACGGTGTTGGAAGTTTCTTCTCTAAACTGTCTCCCGTCTATGCGTATGACAAGCTGTTTGTTGCTAGCCGTGAAGGTGAAGTGAAAGCCATGGATCCGGAAACGGGCAAAACCCTTTGGCAGGTGGATATCACCGGCGAGGTGACGGCTCGACTTTCAGGTGGCATTGCTGCAGCCTATCAAAAGCTTTACATCGGCAGTGAAAATGGCGAAGTGATTGCACTTGACGTCAACACGGGTGAAGAGCTTTGGCGAGCAGAAGTTAACGGTGAAGTTCTGGCGATGCTGTAGCGGATTCCAGCCTTGTTATGGTACACACCAGTCAAGGCGTATTGACAGCACTAGAGCAAACAAGTGGTGAAGAGCGCTGGGCAATCAGTACTGATGTACCGAATCTAACACTGCGAGGCGATAGTGCTCCTGCAACGGTTTCTGGTGGTGTGTTCTGGGGTACAGCGAATGGTCGATTGGCGGCAGCATCATTGATCGTGGTCAGCTGATTTGGCAGCAACCTGTGGGTACGCCAAAAGGTGCGACCGAGATTGATCGTTTGGTGGATGTTGATTCGTCCCCCATTATCTTGGGCGGCACGTTGTACACTGTGGGCTTCAATGGTCAGTTGATTTCGATTGATTTACGTTCTGGCAATCCAATTTGGAAGCGTAACTACTCTTCTGCCACAGACATGGCAACGGACAATCGCAGCCTGTTTTTGATCTCAGAAACGGATCACGTTATTGCCGTTGATGCGCGCAGTGGTACTGAGCTTTGGGAGAACAGCGAGCTTGAGAATCGTCAGTTAACAGCGCCTGTGATTGTCGACGGTTACATTGTGGTGGGTGACAGCCTAGGTTATCTGCACTGGATAGATCGTCAAACTGGTGAGTTTGTGGCACAGCAAATGACGAATGACAGCGGCATGGCGGTAGGGCCAACATTGGTACCAGGCGGCTACGTGATCATCAATCGCGACGGTGAAATAAAGAAACTCACCATTAACTAGAAAGCGTGATATAATTCACAAACGGCTCCTGGCTGATTTTCAGTTAGGAGCCGTTTTATTGCTGCGAAGCAAAAGGATCTTTTCGAGCTCGGACAGATAGAATGCGTTGTGGTTATAGGAAAACGAAACCATTTTTACCTATAACTACAATAAGAAATTAAGTGTAGAGGTTAATATGTTACCTGTTGTTGCCCTAGTTGGACGCCCAAATGTGGGTAAGTCGACACTGTTTAATAGACTAACGCGTACGCGTGATGCTTTGGTAGCGGACTTTCCGGGACTAACGCGCGACCGTAAATATGGTCAAGCTCAACTGGGTGAGAATGAGTTCATTGTTATCGATACTGGCGGTATTGACGGCACTGAAGAAGGTGTAGAAACCAAAATGGCGGAACAATCGTTAGCTGCGATTGAAGAAGCTGACGTAGTGCTGTTCCTTGTGGATGGTCGTGCGGGTTTGACGGTTGCGGATGAAGCGATTGCTAACCACCTACGTAAAATCGAAAAGCCAGCTTTCCTTGTTGTTAACAAGGTAGATGGTATTGATGCTGATGCTGCAAGCGCTGAATTTTGGCAGCTTGGTGTTGAGAACATGTATCACATTGCTGCGGCTCATGGCCGTGGTGTAACTGCTCTTCTTGACCGCGCTTTGGATCCTTTCTTTGAGCACCTTTCTGAAACTGAAGGTGAAATTGAAGATTTGACCATGTTTGAAGATGCAGAAGACGAGAAACTCGACTACACCGAAGAAGAAGCGGAAGCAGAATACAAGCGTCTTCAAGATCAACCGATCAAACTGGCTATCATTGGTCGTCCAAACGTTGGCAAATCAACCCTGACTAACCGTATTCTTGGTGAAGAGCGTGTGGTGGTTTATGACATGCCAGGTACGACACGTGACTCCATTTATATCCCGATGGAGCGCGATGGCCGTGAATACGTTCTGATTGATACTGCAGGCGTGCGTCGTCGTAAACGTATCAATGAAACGGTTGAGAAGTTTTCGGTGGTTCAAACGCTAAAAGCGATTGAAGATGCTAACGTGGTATTGGTAGTTATCGATGCTCGCGAGAATATCTCAGACCAAGATCTTAGCTTACTAGGTTTTGCTCTTAACGCAGGTCGCTCAATTGTTCTCGCTGTGAACAAATGGGATGGTTTGGATACAGACGTGAAAGAGCAGGTGAAAAAAGAGCTAGACCGTCGTCTAGGCTTTGTGGACTTTGCTCGTATTCACTTTATCTCTGCGCTTCACGGCACAGGCGTTGGTCACTTGTTCGAATCCGTTCAAGAAGCGTATAAGTCGGCTACGACACGTGTAGGTACATCAGTACTGACTCGTATCATGAAAATGGCAACAGAAGATCACCAACCGCCTATGGTTCGTGGTCGCCGCGTGAAGCTGAAGTACGCGCACGCTGGTGGTTATAACCCGCCAATCGTTGTTGTTCACGGTAACCTAGTGAACGAGCTGCCAGATTCTTACAAGCGCTACCTGATGAACTACTATCGCCGTTCACTGGAAATCATGGGGACGCCAATCCGCATTAACTTCCAGAGCAGCGACAACCCGTTCGAAGGTAAAACGAGCAAGATGACACTGTCTCAAGAGCGCAAGCGTAAGCGCCTGATGACTATGATGAAAGGTCGTCCTAAAAAATAAAGCATTAGCGTAATGACGCCCTCTGAATTAAGAGGGCGTTTTTTTGTGTTCAATAAAAGTTATGTCGTAAGGAAAGGTTGATGATAACAGCCACTAAGGTGCACTTTTGCCATCAAGTTTGGACGCTAGAAAGTCAGATCCAACTTCTCTCTCAAACCGAACAATATTGTGACGTCGTCGTCGCAGAGACGCCTTTTCATCCTGTCAGTCATATCTGGCCGGATCATCCTGCAGATAAAGGCACATTGTCGGTAAGTGGTGTTGACTATGAGGTTATCGATTGTCTAGTCGGTGCCGTTGAAGTGGCCACTGGCGTTCTTTACGTTGCAGAGTCGATACCGGTTAAGCGTGATACTGAAGGTTGGGAATTTGTCGTCGTTCACCGTATTGCGAAGAATGCCAAATTGACTGCGAAGCAAAGCGTGACTTTGCAAGTCGACAAGCAATACCAACAAAGCTTGAGCCGAGGACATAGCGCCGGTCATATTGCGTCACTCGCACTGAACAAAGTCTTGGCGTTAGCCTACTGGCGAAAAGATGCCGATCGAAAAGACGGCTTGGGGCACTATGATTTTAATAGTTATGCTCAAGAGCAGAGTTTTGTATCGCCAGATCGCTGTTTTGACAACTATCGACTTGGTAAAACGCTGCGAAAGCGTGGTTTGAACACCGCACAAGTGTTGGAGGAGCTCGCAGATATTGAAACTAAGGTTAATCAGCAACTGCAAGATTGGCTAAGTGTACCAAGCGACGTAACGATGAGGCTTGAAGGACCCTATTTGACCAGTTCTCGTTACTGGCATTGTCATTTAGACGGCGTAGACGTTGTCATGCCTTGCGGAGGAACTCACATTTCGTCGACACAAGCGTTTTCAAGAATCAACGTTGAGCTGCGTGCTATCGATGGGAGTTATATCGAAATGCACACCGATGTAATTCAATAATGGCAAATGCGATCTTTTTATGAAATTCCGATTTGGTTTGATTCTGGCTGCTCTAGTGGCTTTTTATGTCGTCTAAAATCGAAATGCAGGATATGTAACTTATGCTTTCGGTGTGTGGTTATATAAATGTTCTTTTTTAAGCAGATCGCTGATCAAGCTAGCTTTTGAAGATGATCATATAAAGATCGTTTTCTCGGCATCACCTTGTTCGGCGTATGTAAGGCTTTAAAGGTTAAATTACGTTCAAATATTCTTTTGGTCAATAGTTCATCTGTCTGTCCCCTGTGTTAGTATGTGCTCGAAGCGCATAATAAACAGTCTGCTATCCGCTTTGCGAGAGTGGTAAAGCAGCAAACAAAAAGACGCGAACTATGAATAAAGACTTGCTGATCGATGCCCACAAAGGCATGAATAACTTATTAAAGGACCTCGCACTGGGACTTCCCCAATCCCAGTTAGTGTCAAGGATAGTCAAGCTGACAGAACGCTTATTTCCGGACAAACGAGTTTCAATTTTATCATTGGATGAAGAATCCCAATGTTTGCACACAGTGGCAGCGCCCAACCTGCCTATTGCATACACTCAGGCGATCGATGGTCTCTCCATTGGTGAACAAGTTGGATCCTGTGGTGCCGCTGCTTTTCTGAAGCGCTCTGTGATCGTTGATGATGTGACCCGACATCGTAACTGGCAGCCGTATATAGAGTTAGCGGCTTCTGCCGATATCCGAGGGTGTTGGTCGGTTCCCGTTATTTCCACACAGCAACATTGCTTAGGGACATTTGCTCTCTATAGTAATAGCGCTGCGACGCCGGAAGCCATTGAGGTTGAGGTGTTAGAATCACTTGCCGCAGTATATTCGGTGGCACTTGAGAAATATGCGCTTGAAGACAAGCTAACTTTCCAAGCTCAGATGGATCCTCTCACACACTGTTTAAATCGACGTGAGCTCCTGGAGAGAGTTGAGAAGAGTCATTGCTTCGACGGTAATATACTGGGCTGCTTTTTTGTCGACATCGACAAGTTTAAACAGGTGAACGACGAATACGGCCATTACTTTGGTGATAAGGTGCTTAAAGCGGTGGCGAAAGAGCTCAAGGAGATACTACCGCCTCAAGCAGTACTTGGCCGTTATGGTGGTGATGAGTTCTTGGCATTTTGCTGTTTTCCAAGCGAAGAGGGGGCTCGAGAGTTCTATGAGACTCTGAGTAGCGAATTGAATAAGCCAGTGACACTGGAAGAGACCAATATCTCTGTTAGTGTAGGTTTTGCTACCAAAGAGTGTTGCTCTGATTTGCCGATGGACAAGTTGATCCGTAAAGCGGATGCTGAGATGTACAAGGTGAAACGACGTAACCGACGCACCGTCCCAATGACCACGTATTCTCAAATGCTTGCTTCTTAGCTCCAGAGTGGACGGAGTATTTAGACAGAGCCAAGACTGAAAGGTGATTTTGATTAGCATCAATGCGTTGTCTGCAATGAAAATCGTATGATGCTAATATTAAATATTGCTAATATAGGTACGAGTCATGACAAATACACAAAATAACTGTCCGACGTGTCATCAAGAATTAGATTGGGATGGTCAGTATCACTGTAGTGACTGTCAACGCCACTACAAAAAGATCGGTTTTTGTCCCGATTGTGACGCTGAGTTAGAGAAGCTACAGGCGTGTGGCTCTGCAAGCTACTTTTGTAATAGCTGCAATGAGCTCAAATCCAAGTCCCGAGTGAAATTTGTCTTTGAGGCTTTGGACTAGGCAAGTCTGGCTAGATTAGTCAATATCCCCTGTACGAATAACCTGAGACTCGATAACACCGTTATCGAGTTTCGTCGTTATGGTACTACCGACTTCGACATTGTTGGCATTGGTGATCACTTGACCATTGCTGTCTTGAGTAATCGAATAGCCGCGCTGTAGCGTCGCAAGTGGGCTAACGGTATCCAGTTTTCCTGCTGTCACTGCAAACTGATGCTTGGCGGTATCGAGCTGTTTTTGTATCGCTTGTTTAAGCCGCGCTTGTAACTGCACTAATCGGTTCGATTGTTTTTCTAATTGACGGTCTGGAGAGAGGGCCATCAATCGATGCTGCTTGTTATTTAGACGCAGAGCTTCTTGCGATAGGCGTTGCTTCATTGCAGCACTCAAGCGGTATTCAAATTCATCAAGAAGTTGGCTCTGTCGTTGCAACTGATGTTTTGGGTGATGACTGTTTAACGCTTGTGTCAGTGCAGAAAGCTGCTGTTTTTGCTGAGCAAGGTAAATCTGCATAGTATTACGCAGCCTTTGCTCTCGACTTTTTAGTGACTCATGCTTATGCGATGTGTCATTACTGACCAGCTCAGCTGCCGCGCTTGGGGTTGGCGCACGTACATCGGCAACATAATCGGCAATCGTGACATCGATTTCGTGCCCGACAGCACTAATGATAGGGATTTGACTTGCAGCGATGGTTCTCGCCACGATTTCGTGGTTGAAGGACCATAAATCTTCCAGTGAGCCACCACCTCGACCGACAATCAATACATCACACTCGTTACGGCTGTTGGCGCGGCCAATAGCCTGTGCGATCTCAATCGCTGCCATATCACCCTGCACGGTTGTTGGGTAGATAACGACGGGCAATGATGGATCGCGTCTTTTTAGGACATCGAGAATATCGAACAGCGCGGCACCGGTCTTAGAAGTGATGATACCCACGCGTTTAGGATGAGAGGGCAGAGGCTTTTTCAGTGACTGTGAGAATAACCCTTCAGCCGCCAGCGACATTTTTAGCTTCTCAAATTCTTGCTGCAGTCTGCCATCGCCTTCTGGCTGCATCGATTCAATGATCAGTTGGTAGTCACCACGTGGCTCATACAAAGAGAGACGCGCTTTCACCAATACTTGGTTGCCGTTGACGGGCTTAAAGGTGACTCGGCGATTGTTGCCACGGAACATCGCGCACTTAACTTGAGCGCGTGAGTCTTTTAACGTGAGGTACCAGTGACCAGAGACAGGTGCAGAAAAGTTAGAGATTTCACCGACTAACCAGACAATCCCCATTTCATTTTCTAGTAATAAACGTACTTCGGAATTCAGACGAGAGACCGTGTAAATGTTCTGATTAGAAGAAGATGACTGAGAAGTAGATCGCGGGGATAGGGACACAGCTAATCTCAAAGACGTGAGTATGGAAATTAGCGGCAATATAATACATATCAAGGGGGTAAATGCAAATAAAAAATAGAAAAATGTGTAGCCAAGCGATTTCGTCGGGCGTATAATCCCACCGCAATATCTAATCCAAATGACCTTATTATGCGAAACGATAAGGGCGGATTATCCTTTAAACTCCTCTATTGTGAGATATTGCAAATGCTAAGAATTGCCAAAGAAGCGCTGACGTTCGATGATGTACTACTCGTTCCAGCTCACTCCACCGTTCTCCCAAACACAGCTGATCTTCGCACTCGGCTGACCAAGAATATCACTCTGAATATTCCAATGATCTCTGCGTCTATGGACACAGTGACAGAAGCGCGTCTAGCGATCGCGCTAGCCCAAGAAGGTGGCATTGGCTTTATCCACAAGAACATGTCTATCGAGCAACAAGCTGAGCAAGTTCGCCTAGTTAAAATCTTTGAAGCAGGTGTGGTGACTAACCCAGTAACGGTTAGCCCAGATGCATCTATCGCTGACGTGGTAGCGCTGACTGATAAACACGGCTTCGCTGGTTTCCCTGTTGTTGCTGAAAACAACGAACTCGTAGGCATCATACTGGTCGTGATGTTCGCTTTGTTACTGACCTTTCTAAGAAAGTAGAAGCAGTAATGACGCCAAAAGAGCGCCTAGCCTCTGTTAAAGAAGGTGCTTCTCGTGAAGAAGTACAAGAAGAGATGCACCGCGCACGTGTTGAGAAGGTACTGGTTGTGAATGACGAGTTCCAACTAACCGGTATGATCACAGCAAAAGACTTCCACAAAGCAGAACGTAAGCCTAACGCATGTAAAGATGCGCAAGGTCGTCTACGCGTTGGTGCTGCAGTTGGTGCTGGCGCTGGTAATGAAGAACGTGTTAAAGCGCTTGTTGAAGCGGGTGTTGACGTTCTACTTATCGACTCTTCACACGGTCACTCTGAAGGTGTTCTAAACCGTATCCGCGAAACTCGCGCAGCATACCCAGATCTTGACATCATCGGCGGTAACGTTGCGACAGCTGCAGGTGCTAAAGCACTGATTGAAGCTGGCGTAAGCGCAGTGAAAGTAGGTATCGGCCCTGGTTCTATCTGTACAACTCGCATCGTAACGGGTGTTGGTGTACCTCAAATCACAGCGATTTCAGACGCGGCAGCGGCAGCTGAAGAGTATGGCATCCCAGTTATCGCTGACGGCGGTATCCGTTTCTCAGGTGATATCTGTAAAGCTATCGTAGCTGGCGCATCTTGTGTCATGGTTGGCTCAATGTTCGCTGGTACTGAAGAAGCACCAGGTGAAGTTATCCTTTACCAAGGTCGTTCATACAAAGCTTACCGCGGTATGGGGTCACTTGGCGCTATGTCTCAAGGCTCTTCTGACCGTTACTTCCAATCTGATAACGCAGCAGACAAGCTGGTTCCAGAAGGTATCGAAGGTCGTATTGCTTATAAAGGTCGCCTAAAAGAGATCGTTCACCAGCAAATGGGTGGTCTTCGTTCAAGCATGGGTCTAACTGGCTCTGCGACTATTGAAGATATGCGTACTAAAGCAGAATTCGTTCGCATCTCTGGTGCAGGTCTAAACGAATCTCACGTACACGACGTTCAAATCACCAAGGAAGCGCCTAACTACCGTTTGGGTTAATTAATCGTTCAGGTTAATTAACCACTTAGGTTAATAGCGATAACGTAGTGAAATAAATCCTACGTAAACGTTTGCTTTTTTCCTTGAAGCAAAGATAAGAGGCGGGTAAACTCGCCTCCGTTTTCAACACTTAGCTGATAAGATTGCCCAAAATGACGAAAAATATTCATGACCAACGAATTCTGATCCTAGACTTCGGTTCTCAATACACACAACTAGTAGCACGTCGCGTTCGTGAGATCGGTGTTTACTGTGAACTATGGAGCTGGGACGTAGAAGAAGCGGATATTCGTGAATTCAACCCAGACGGTATTATCCTATCTGGTGGTCCAGAAAGCGTTACGGAAGACAACTCTCCACGTGCTCCTCAGTACGTATTTGATTCAGGTGTTCCAGTTCTTGGTGTGTGCTACGGCATGCAGACCATGGCTGAACAGCTGGGCGGTAAAGTAGCGGGCTCCAACGAGCGTGAATTTGGCTACGCACAAGTTAAAGTATCTGGTGACTCTGCAATCTTTAAAGATCTTGAAGAAACTCAAGATGTTTGGATGAGCCACGGCGACAAAGTTGTTGAAATCCCAGCAGACTTCGTAAAAGTTGGTGAGACGGATACTTGTCCGTACGCAGCAATGGCAAACGAAGAGAAGAAATACTACGGTGTTCAGTTCCACCCAGAAGTGACACACACTAAGCAAGGCCTACAAATGCTAGAGAACTTCGTTCTTGGTGCTTGTGGCTGTGAGCGCCTATGGACTCCTGGTTCTATCATTGAAGACGCTGTTGCTCGCATTAAAGAGCAAGTGGGCGACGATGAAGTGATTCTAGGTCTATCTGGTGGTGTTGACTCATCAGTAGTGGCGATGCTTGTTCACCGTGCTATCGGCGACAAACTGACTTGTGTATTTGTAGACAACGGTCTTCTTCGTCTAAACGAAGGCGAGCAAGTGATGGAGATGTTTGGCGACAAGTTCGGTCTAAACATCATCAAGGTAGATGCAGAAGAGCGTTTCCTTGCAGCACTTGAAGGCAAGTCTGATCCAGAAGAGAAGCGTAAGACTATCGGTCACGTATTCGTAGACGTATTCGACGAAGAGTCGAAGAAGCTAGAGAACGCGAAGTGGCTAGCTCAGGGTACGATCTACCCAGACGTTATTGAATCTGCTGCATCGAAAACGGGTAAAGCACACGTCATCAAGTCTCACCACAACGTGGGTGGCCTTCCTGATGATATGGAAATGGGCCTGGTTGAGCCGCTACGCGAGCTATTCAAAGACGAAGTACGTAAGATCGGTCTAGAGCTAGGTCTTCCATACAACATGCTTTATCGTCATCCGTTCCCAGGTCCTGGTCTAGGTGTTCGTGTTCTTGGCGAGATCAAGAAAGAGTACTGTGATCTACTGCGCCGTGCTGATGCTATCTTCATTGAAGAGTTGCACAATGCAGATCTTTACCACAAAGTATCTCAAGCGTTCACGGTATTCCTACCAGTACGTTCTGTAGGTGTAATGGGCGATGGCCGTAAGTACGACTGGGTTGTGTCTCTACGTGCGGTTGAGACTATCGACTTCATGACGGCTCATTGGGCGCATCTACCATACGACTTCCTAGGTAAGGTTTCTAACCGTATCATCAATGAAGTAGACGGTATCTCGCGCGTGGTTTACGACATCTCTGGTAAGCCACCTGCAACTATCGAGTGGGAATAATCCTCGATAGACAGCGTCAATTAATACACTGACTGACAGTAAAAAGCCGACATTATGTCGGCTTTTTTTATGCCTATCAGAAACTTCCTATATTAGATATGCAATCTGTAAAACTTAGATTGCAAATAATGGATCTGCTCAACATTCACATTTTGGATTAAAATTTTTCTGTAACTTTTACCACTAATTTTGAATTTAAGGCTCTTTGACAATGTCTAACAAACTCGCGAACCCAGCGCCACTAGGCCTAATGGGTTTTGGTATGACCACCATCCTACTTAACATCCACAACGCAGGCTTCTTTCCGATTGATTCGATGATCCTGGCTATGGGTATTTTCTATGGCGGTCTAAGCCAAGTGTTTGTTGGCATGATGTGCTTTAAACGTGGCGACACTTTCGGCACCACTGCGTTCACATCGTACGGTCTATTTTGGCTGACGCTGGTAGGTATTATTGTCATGCCTTACATGGGACTTCCGGCAAGCCCTGCGAAATTTATGGGATGGTACCTACTGCTTTGGGGTGTGTTTACTGGTTTCATGTTTATCGGTTCACTTTGCTACCCAGTGGCTAAGCAAGTTGTGTTTGGTTCACTAACCATCTTGTTCTTCTTGCTAGCGGCACGTGATTTCTTCGGTAGCGAACTGATTGGTACTATTGCAGGCTTTGAAGGCATTTTCTGTGGCGCGAGCGCGATTTACTTCGCAATGGCTCAAGTACTGAACAACGAGTACGGCCGCACTATTTTGCCTATCGGCGAGAAAAAAGCGCCAGTAGCTTCTGCACACGAAGTGGCAGCATAATTTAAGTTTCATTCATTCGGGAACAGTGAATGATAAAAGGGTAGCTAAGCTACCCCTTTTTCTTTATGCGATCACTAGTCCTAATTATGACGTCTGTGTCTGAGTCGACGCAGAATCCGTTTCTTGAGCCGCTTCAGGCTTTTTACCTGTTTTACGCTCGTATCGACCTTCCCAGTAATCTGCGTTTTTGATACCAAGTGCAACTGGGTTAAACGTATACTCTTCAACCCCATCTTTTTGCTGCTTCTCGTAATCCTTAAGTGCAACGATGGCTGGTTTCGCGATGAAGAAGATAATCAAAATGCCGACAATGTTTAGCCATGCCATGAGACCTACACCGACATCACCCATCGCCCAAGCTAGGTTCGCAGCTTTCACTGTGCCGTAGAACACCGAGGTGATCAGAACCAGCTTCAATAGGAACATCAGACCGTTAACCTTAAAGGTACGGCGAATGTAGGCAATGTTGGTTTCTGCAATGTAGTAGTACGCCAAGATAGTGGTAAAGGCAAAGAAGAACAGTGCGAATGCAATGAACAGCTTACCAACACCAGGCATAGTGCTTTCAATTGCTAGCTGAGTGAACGCAGGGCCATTAGCGCCGACCGTTTCTGCCAGGTTTTGAACTAGGAATGTGCTCTCAGGACCGTGTACGTTGTAGGCGCCAGTAATAAGAATCATAAACGCCGTTGCGGAACAAACCAGCAGCGTATCGATGTAGATAGAGAAAGACTGAACTAAACCTTGCTGAGCAGGGTGATCAACGTTTGCCGCTGCCGCAGCGTGAGGACCTGTACCTTGACCCGCTTCGTTAGAGTAAACGCCACGCTTAACACCCCAACCAATCGCAGCACCGAAGCCCGCCATAGGTGTGAAGGCATCACCGAGAATCATACCCACGATACGTGGCACTTCACCGATGTTCAGAAGAATGATCACAAACGCGATGATGATGTATGCCAGCGCCATGAAAGGAACAACGATCTGCGTGAAGTGCGCGATACGTTTTACGCCACCAAAGATGATGAAGGCGAGAATGATAGAAATGACAGCGCCAGTGAAAATTTTGGCAAAACTGATGGTACCGATCGCTGTGTCAATCATTGCGCCTGTGCCAAAGGCAGTTTCAACGGCATTACCAATACTGTTTGATTGAACGCCTGGAAGAAGCACACCACATGCGAAGATAGTCGCAATTGCGAAGATCCACGCGTACCACTTCTGACCCATGGCTTTTTCAATATAGTAAGCAGGACCACCACGGAACTCGCCCTGGTCTTCCTCTTTATAGATTTGCGCCAGTGTAGATTCGATGTAGGCGGTCGCAGCACCGAAGAACGCCACCATCCACATCCAGAAAACTGCACCAGGACCACCAAAACCGATAGCCGCGGCAACACCTGCGATGTTACCTGTACCGACGCGTCCAGACAGCGAAACCGCCAGTGCTTGGAACGATGAAATCCCTTTCTCTGAGCTCTTACCTGATAGCAGTAGGCGCCACATTTCGAAGAAATGACGGACTTGTACAAATCGAGTAAGAATGGAGTAGAAAAGGCCAGCACCAAGACATAAATAAATAAGAGCGGGACTCCAGATAATCCCATTTAAAAAATCAACTAAAGACTGCATAGTTCTTCCCTGTAAAGCTTGGGATGAGATCGAAGCTCAGCGACTCATGGTCTGATTGTTCGACATCATTTGTTGATGCTCATCCTTTATCAATCGTCCTTGCTTGCACGAAAAGCATGACAAAGGTAAGCGCGAAGTGTTTGAACCTTACAAACACGAGACGACATCCTAACCAACTTTGTTGCTAATGTTAAACTTGGTTGTAAATATTGTGTTAACGCGTGACTTTGGGCACAAAATCCGAAGTGGGGCTTGTGGATGTGATTTTTGTTTGTTAAGTGACCAGTAGAGAGAGGAAAAAATGCCGACTATAGCGTCGGCATTGAGGGTTTATTTTGTATCAAGACCTTGCTGCCAAAAGGCAATTTCCATTCTTGTGGCTGTTTTAAACACTTGTATGAGTTCTTGGCCTCTTTGGCTATCGAGCTCAATCTCTTTGAGTAGTTTGTCTAAACGTTCAATACTCACCTGAACCCCGGATTGAAAATCTTCACCAGCATAAAGCTCAATCCAACTGCGATAGGGGTTGCCTTCCAATACCGTTGTTGGCGACTCAATCAACGCTTTACCGATGACAGCATAACCAATCGCACAAGGGGCGAGTGCCGCGTAAAGATCGACAAGCTCACCTGTCATGCCTGCATCGAGTACATAACGGGTGTAAGCCACGGTACCAAAGTCTTCGGTTTCCGCTTCCATATCCGCTTCGGTGATGCCCCATTGACTGCAATAGGTGACGTGATGACCAATTTCAGACTCAAGAAGCGCAGCCACGCTGGGCACAGCTTCTCGCATTTGCGTCAGTGTTTTCGCTTTATAGATAGCCAGCGCATAGGCACGTGCATACTGCTTGAGAAATAGAAAGTCTTGCTTGAGGTAGTGCAAGTAGGCTTTCTGCTCAAGTTGACCTTTAGCGAGTTGCAGCACAAATTCATGCTCGGTATAGCCAAGCCATTCTGCACGGCAGGCGTTGATAAGATCTTGGTGGTTCATAGTTGCTCCTAAAGTTCCGGCACCATTGTTTGGGCAGTCGGCTTGTTAGAGATGATCTTGTGTTGGTACATAAACTCAGTGAACGCATCGTACTTGGCAGCATCAACAGCCGATGGACGCAGTGCAAATCGCGTTAGCGTGTCACGCCATGCTCGTTTGTTCAGTTCGTTGTTTAGTGTGTCTGGTGCGTAAGCGACAAATTCCTTCCAAGACTCTTGAGGGTGATTGACGATGTAAGTTGTCGCTTTTTCAATTGCGCGGTTAAACTTGGCAATCGCTTGTTTGTCATAGCTGTTTGCATTAGCTACAAACACCAACTCTTCGTAGGTTGGAACGCCATGTTCTTCTGGGAAAAACGCTTTTGGTTTGAAGCTTCCAGCTCTAGCTGGTTAGTTTCGAAGTTTCGTAGGCCACCCCAAATCGCATCCACCTTGCCGGATGCCAATGACGATGACAGTGCCCAGCCCACATTAATGATCTGAACATCTTTGTACTCAACACCCTCAGTTTTTAACATAGTGCCGATGGTCGCTTCTTCGTTGCCAGCGATAGCAATGCCTATTTTTTTGCCTTTGAGATCGGCGAGAGAGTTAATCTTGCCATTGTCCAACACCATCATGGTATTAAGCGGCGTAGCGATAAGCGTTGCGCTACGAATAAGTGGCAGACCAGCGGCAACATCAATCGTCAGACTGGTTTGATAAGAGACCGCCATGTCGACCTTGCCCGCTGCAACCAATTTGGCTGGCGTACTTGGATCCGCGGGCTCTTGAATATCCACCTCAAGCCCTTGTTCTTTAAAATAACCGCGTTCATGAGCAATCACGATAGGGCCATGGTTGGGGTTGACGAACCAATCAAGCATTAGTGTTATGGACTTATCGGCTGCGTTTGCAGCGAAGGTGGTCATTGCTGCGAGTAATGCAGCCATGGCCTTTTTAGAAGTGAAAGTCATACGTTTTCCTTTTGAACTTAGTTATTTTCCCAAGGGATAAGGCGTTTTAGCGCCCAGTCGGTAATGAAGTAGAGCGAAACGGACACGGCCGCTAGGATGAATAATGCCGCAAACATTTCATCGATCAGCATGCGAGCGTTGGTTTGTAACATCAGATAGCCAAGCCCTTCACTTGATCCCACCCACTCACCGGCTACTGCGCCAATCGGAGCGACTACCACGGCAACACGGATACCTGAAGCGAGTACGGGTAAAGCGGCAGGAAGGCGAATGTGCCAGAGCTGACGCCAGCGGTTTGCTCCCATGGTTTGAGAGAGATCTAAGTAGCCTGTTGGGGTGTTACGAAGTCCGTCATAGCAACAGGTGGTGACTGGGAAAAAGATAATCAGTGCAGCCATAACCACTTTGGATGCAATCCCATAGCCTAGCCAAAGCATTAAAATCGGAGCCAATGCGAACACTGGAATGGCTTGGCTGGTAATTAGAATGGGTAGCAGCCAACGTTTTACCGGTTGAAACAGCAGCATTTGCAGGGCAAAGAACAACCCCATCGAAAGCCCAAGCAGTAGACCAAGTAAAATCTCCTGACTGGTAACCCAGGTATGCTTAAGCAACACATCATGGCGTTCAAATAGCTTTATCAATACAGCTCGGGAGTTGGGAGGATAAAGCTTGGCATCTCAAACACGACAACAATCGTTTTCCAAATCACCAAGATGGTCACCAAACTTATGAGTGCGCGCATCATAGAGCTCAAACCTTGCGTTGACGCTTGACGGTGATTGCGGTTGGCAACTTCAGCAAGTGGTGTCATGCGAACCTCCAAACGGTGTAGGGGTAGAGATTGTCGGGGCGTATGTTTGTGCCAAGTGCTCTAAAATGGACTGCTGAATCGAAGCAAACTCACCGTCTATCGTACGTGGTATTGCTTGTTGTGGTGGTGTAATAGTGTGCAATCGTGCAGGCGCACCATTCATGACTAAGATCTGCTCTCCCAAACGAAGCGCTTCTTGTGGATCGTGGGTGATCAGCAAAACGGTTTTACCTTTCAGCAAGTTTGCAGCCAACTGTTGTAGCTTGTGTCGAGTGACTGCATCTAGAGCCGAGAAAGGTTCGTCCATGAGTACTACGGACTTGTCTTGCATAAGAGTACGCGCTAAGGCGACGCGCTGTCTTTGGCCACCCGAGAGTTCATTTGGCATCGCAGAGGCTTTGTTGCCAAGTCCGACTTTTTCGAGTAGCGCTTGAGCCTGTTGGTTCGTTTTAACGTCCACTTTCTTACCGTTGAGCCTGGATGCTAAGCACACATTGTCAATGACGGTGAGCCAAGGGAGCAGTAAGTCTTGTTGCGCCATGTAGGCGATTTGCCCAGCCAATACATCCAGCTGCGGAGAAAACTCAGCGGCACTGAAGTCGACTTTGTCACTTAGCAGCCCCGCGATGTAACGCAATAAGGTCGACTTTCCACAGCCACTTGGGCCAAGAATCGCCGTCCAAGTGGCACTATCAAACTGTACATCCAACCCTGAGAATATTGCTTGTCATCGCCCAAATATGTCAGGGTGGCGCCTTGAATGTGAATGGACGTCATCAGCGTTACGCGTCTCTATTGAGGGCAAAAAAATGATGAACTGGCCCATGACCTGTGCCGATATCAAGTTCATCGGCATGGGCTATCGCCTGAGTAATATAGTCTTTACCCTGTTTGACCGCGTCATTCAGTGGGTACCCTTTTGCAAGGAATGAGGCGATAGCTGAGCTTAATGTACAGCCTGTACCGTGGGTGTTCTTTGTGGCGATACGTTTGGTTTCGTAAAACGCGACATCGCTAGAGGTGATAAGTAAATCATTGCTGCTTTGCTCGGATTCGAGGTGCCCACCTTTGAGCAGAATCGCGGGCGTATCGAGTGTGCGCAATGCATCAATCAATGCCTCCATCTCTTGCTGAGATTGAGGGACGTCACAGCCAAGTAGCGCTGCGCCTTCCGGTAAGTTGGGAGTGATTATGGTGGCGAGTGGCAATAATTGCGTTTTGAGTGCGTTTATGGCCGAGGCCTCAAGCAGTAGATCGCCGCTGGTGGCCACCATTACAGGGTCTAAGACGATAAATTGAGGTTGGTATTCACGCAGTTTTTCGGCAACCGCGCCAATAATATGGGTATCCGCGAGCATACCAATTTTTACCGCGACCACATTTAGATCACGAAATACGGCATCAAGCTGAGCTTTCACAAATTCGGGTCGACACCCAGGATGCCCGTAACGCCTTGGGTATTTTGCGCAGTGAGCGCAGTGATAACTGAGCACGCGTATGAGCCAGTTGCTGAGATGGCTTTAATGTCTGCTTGAATACCCGCGCCGCCGCCAGAATCGGAACCCGCGATGGTCAAGACGATTGGAGTGTGTAGAGGTGTTGTCGCCATAAATGCTCCTTACGTGCGAAGGAGATCCATAGCGGCGAGAAAGGGACTGATATTGCAGTCTCTTTTCTCTCTATAGTTCCCTACGCCAGTGTTAACTGAATCAGGTTCAACGGGTCTCACCACTTGGTGATCTCAGCAAAAATGCCCCCCGACTAATAAGAGCAACATTGTTATATAAGCGCGGCGATTTTTCCAGTCCTAACGTTTAACAAGACATTATTTGTATCTCGTATTAACTTTTATTTGTCGGGTGAATGTATGGGTTTTATTGAATATCAATGTCGAATCTCTTTAGTTTTTATCACTTGTAGTGGGATCGAAATGAGAGAAAAGTTCTGGGTACAGAGTTAAATGCTGAATGAAACTGTGTGAGACGAGAGAGTTAATTTTGAGTGGTGACTCGAAGTGGGGTTTATTTTTGCGCAAAAAATAAACGCTTCAGCCTATTAATAAATACCGATGTTCACAGTTTCTTAACGTTTGTGAGCAGCGATATTTTTCGTCTTTCAAGGAAAGAGAATGGCAATGAAAAAACTATTATTAGGCTTATCTGCAGTCGCTTTAGCGGTAAGCCAAGGCGCTGTGGCAGCTCCTGCTGCACCGTCAATCGACGTCTATGGCTCAAACAACCTTCAGTTTTCTAAGATCCAACTCGCGATGGAAACCACCGCTGGTTACAACCAAATGGTGCAGTACAAAGATGCCGCAGACATCAGCATCCAGTTCAACCAATGGAGTGGAACAACTGGCGATACCTACAATATCTATTTTGACGGCGTGAAAGTGGCGACGGGGCCCATTTCTGGCAGTCAAACACTGGCGAAGTTTAACTATGCGCAAGGTGGTCGTTACCAAGTTGAAGTTGAAGCGTGTGATGCAACCGGGTGTTCACGCAGTGCGCCTGCGGAGCTTATTGTCGCGGATACCGATGGTGCGCACTTAGCGCCATTAACCATGAATGTTGATCCGAACAACAAGACGTACAATACCGATCCAAATACGGTTGTCGGGACTTACTTTGTCGAGTGGGGCATCTACGGACGCGATTTCACTGTGGATAATATCCCGGTCGATAACCTTACTCACATCATCTATGGCTTTATCCCAATCTGTGGGCCGAACGAATCGGTGAAATCTGTTGGTGGTAACAGCTTTAATGCACTAAAAACCGCTTGTCAGGGAATGCCTGATTATGAGGTCGTTATTCATGACCCTTGGGCGGCTTATCAAAAAAGCTTCTCACAAGCGGGACATGAGTACAGCTCGCCGATTAAGGGTAACTATGCCATGTTGATGGCACTTAAGCAGCGTAACCCTGATCTAAAGATACTTCCTTCAATTGGTGGTTGGACGCTTTCTGACCCTTTCTACAGTTTTACCGACAAAGCCAATCGCGACATCTTTGTGGCGTCAGTGAAACGCTTCCTGCAAACATGGAAGTTCTATGATGGTGTCGACATTGACTGGGAATACCCAGGTGGTCAAGGGGCGGCGCCTGATCTTGGCGACCCATTGCGTGATGGTGATGCGTACGCAGCACTGATGCAAGAGTTGCGTATTATGCTCGATGAGCTCACGGCGGAAACTGGTCGTACTTATGAGCTGACCTCTGCGGTGGGTGTCGGTTATGACAAGATTGAAGACGTAAACTACGTCGATGCAGTTCCTCATATGGATTACATCTTCGCGATGACCTACGACTTCTACGGTGGCTGGAACAACGTACCAGGTCACCAAGCGGCGCTCTATTGCGGTAACTTTATGCGTCCTGGTCAGTGTGATGGTACTGGTGTCGATGCGGATGGTGTGCCTTACAAAGGTCCGGCTTACACGACCGACAATGGTATCCAATTGCTGCTCGCGAAAGGCGTGCCAGCGAACAAATTGGTGGTTGGCGCAGCATGTACGGCCGAGGCTGGGAAGGCGTGACTCCTGATACACTCACAGACCCAACGGATCCGATGACAGGTGTAGCAACGGGTAAACTCAAAGGTACGACGACTCAAGGTGTTTGGGAAGATGGTGTTATTGACTATAAGGGTCTGAAAACATACATGATTGGTTCAAATAATACCGGCGTTAATGGTTTTGAGTACGGCTATGACGAACTTGCAGAAGCCCCGTATGTGTGGAACCGCACGACAGGTGAATTGGTGACTTTTGATGATCCACGCTCTGTAATTGCCAAAGGCCAGTATGTTCGTGCACAAGGTTTTGCAGGTCTGTTCTCATGGGAAATTGATGCCGACAATGGCGATATTCTCAACGCGATGCACGAAGGTCTGGCAGGAGGTACTCCAGTGAATCGTGCACCGACTGCGAATGCTGGTGGCAATCAAACCGTAGTAGGCCCTGCAACAGCGATTCTTGATGGCTCAGGATCTCGTGATAGCGATGGCTCAATCGTTAGCTATGCATGGTCACAACCCGCAGGTCAGACATTAGTAGTATCTGGTGCGAATACTGCCCAGCTTAGTGTGGATGTTGCTGAAGTGGCCGTTAGCGAGCAGTACAGTTTCACGCTCACCGTGACCGACAATGAAGGCGCGACAGATAGTGCGACGGTAACACTGACCGTAAACCCGGTGAATACGACGCCGGTGAACACCGCACCTGTGGCTGTGATTACAGGACCAACAATGGCGAATGCCAATGATCTTGTGACACTTGATGCTTCGAGCTCTAGTGACAAGGAAAATGACCCACTAACGTTTACTTGGCAAACGCCAGCAGGGTTAGCTGTCGCGACCAATGGAGCACAGGTGAGCTTTACGGCACCAAGCGTAACAGTGGATACCGACTATGTGTTGACGGTAGTCGTCAGTGACGGCTCATTAACCTCAAGCCAATCACATACGGTAACCGTGAAAGCAGACAACATAGGTACAACCTGTGGTACGCCTTGGGATCCTGCTGCGGTCTATAACGGTGGAGATGAAGTGGTTTATCAAGGCCATCTGTATTCTGCTAAGTGGTGGACGCAAGGTGAAGATCCAAGCAAGTCAGGCGAATGGGGCGTATGGAAAGACCTTGGCCCGTGTCAGTAATAAGCTGTATTAAGTCATCATAACTCGCAATTGGGTGTGCTGGGTTGCATGACACCTCTCCACTGCATCTAGTGAGTTATGATGGCGCCATAATAAAACAGCCGCTCAGTGATGAGCGGCTGTTTCTATTTTAGGTCTGCGTAGTTATGCCGACTTTTCACTCGCTGCCAGGCGATATTGAACCATGTCTTCTATCGTTAGTACGGGCATATTGTGAAGCTTGCCAAAAGCGACAATTTCTGGCGCCTTGGCCATAGTGCCATCTGGGTTAGTGACTTCACAAAGAACGCCAAATGGAGAGAGTCCCGCCATTTGCATCAGATCGATGGTCCCTTCAGTGTGACCGCGACGAGTCAGTACCCCGCCTTGCTTGGCACGCAGCGGGAAAACGTGACCTGGACGAGCCAGATCTTCCGGACGGGCACCAGGCTGGCAAGCGGTTTTGATGGTTGTAACGCGATCCGCTGCAGATACGCCAGTTGTTACTCCAACTTTAGCTTCAATAGACACAGTAAAAGCGGTTTGGTTGGCGCTGTTGTTGTTTTCTACCATAGGTGGCAAATCGAGCTGTTTGGCTTGCTCATCAGTCACACATAGGCAAACAATACCGCTACACTCTCGGATCATCAGTGCCATTTGTTGATTAGTGAGGTGATCAACGGAGTAGATGATATCGCCTTCGTTTTCACGATCTTCGTCATCGAGTAGCAATACGCCACGGCCTTCGCTAAGTGCTTGTAGTGCAAGTTCAACACGCTCTAAAGGTGTGCCAAAGTCGGCAAGAAGTGAAGTTTGGTTCTGATTCATGGTAATACTCCTAAATTTAAGTACCAGAATCAGGGCATAGATATGGGGATGCACCAACATCATTATTGATGTGGTTTATCCAAAGATAGAGCTAAGCGATACGACAGGCAACACATTGAAAAGGCATTAACTTTTCAATTGCAGTCATAACGCTAAAAATCGAGTTTAGGCGCAAATAGCCTATCCACGCGATCAATAAATGATAGGGTGACTCGATAGTCTTATCCTCTCCCATCCGGACTATAACCGTCGGCTCTGGATTCACACCAGATCTGCTGACCCTGATACTCTGTATTAGGCGCTCGCGGGCTTATCATGATGATTTACCGCCGGTGGGGAATTTCGCCCCGCCCTGAGAATAGATGAATGTCATTTCGACCTCTGAATGGTAACGATAATTCAGTCAGTTGAAAACCCTAATGCAGCTATATGATGTTTATGCCAGAAAAAAGGTGATTGTGGCCGAATTCTTAGCTTTAACCTTTGCTAACAAAAACTTTAGGTTTGCGTCACAGAGCAGAAGGATAAAACACATTCGCAAAACGTATTGTGAGCTACTATTCTCAAACACTCCTATAAAGACGCAGTTCGTCCAATCAAACAAGAGAATACAATGGCGCTCCATCTAGAAACTGAACGACTTATCTTAAGAGACTTCGAACTTGGTGATATTGAATCGTGGCTACAAATCACCTCGCACCCCAAGTACCAAACCTTCTATCCAAAAGAAGAATGTTCCCCAGAGTTCAATGCGCACTTATTGGAAATGTTTGTTGAGCAGGCACATCAAATTCCCCGCACTAAATTTCAATTGGTGATTGAAGCAAAGAGAGCCACCAAGTTATTGGTACTGTCGCATTTCGTTTAGAGCCCAACGACCAAGCCTCAATCGGATTTGGTCTGGCCGTAGATAGACAAGGGCGAGGGCTTGCGGTGGAAGCGATGTCGACGCTTATCGCGTTTGGTCGTGAGCAGATGGGGGCAAGCTGTATTTTTGCCGAGACCCGTGCCGGCAATAAAGCGGCGATTGCGGTTTGTGAGCGACTTGGTCTCCACAAAGTGAATAGTGAATCTGATGACCTCACCCAGATGAGTGTAATCCGTTTAGAGCGCTGCTATTGATTAGCTGTTAATGAGTGATAAACCAGTGTTACCCTAATCGAACGCAATGCTAGATAGGGATAGACGATGCAACAACAATGCAAGATTTCGTTGCCAGGAAATAAAGAATACTCTCCAGCTGAGACGTTTGCTCAAATGTCTGCATGGTGTGAACAGAACCAAGTCACCCATGACCGTTATGGGGAAGGGGAGTTAATACAAAGTTTTGAGCAGAAGCTGGCAAAGCTACTTGGCTTTGAAGCGGGATTGTTTGTTATTACGGGTACCATGACCCAGCCAACGGCATTGCAGATCGCTTGCGAAATGAAGCGTAGCAATAAGGTTGCTATGCATCCTTCAAGTCATATCCAACTGCATGAAAACCAAGGTTATCAATTGCAGCAGCGTTTTAATTTGCTTCCCGTTGGTAAACCGTTTCAACCTTGGGTGCTGGAGGATTTAGTAAAGATCCCAGACACTCTAGCAGCCGTACTTTACGAACTGCCGATGCGTGAAATCGGTGGGCAACTGCCAAGCTTTGAAGAGCTATCACGCATTAAAGCTCACTGCGAACAAAATGATATCCACTTACATATGGATGGTGCGCGACTGTGGGAAACCGCTGCTTACTATCAAAAGGATTACGCTGAGATATGCAAGGGCTTCGATTCGGCCTATGTCTCTATGTACAAAGGCATTGGCGGTCTAGGCGGTGCGATGTTACTCGGTGACCAAGCGTTTATTGATCAAGCTGCAGTATGGATGCACCGTCAGGGTGGTAGTGTCTATCATCGTACTCCTTATATCGTCGCAGCAGCCATGCAGTTCGAACAAAGGCTAGCCCTAATGCCAGCGCTATTCGAATGTACCAAACAGCTCTACCAAATACTGTCAGAATTCCCATCATTGACTGCAAACCCGGTCAAGCCTCAAGCGAACATGCTGCACATCCATCTACCCATGAGTCAAGACCAAGCAATCGCGCTTCGAGATAAGCTTGCCACAGAGCACAGCCTCTGGATTGGCAACCCACAACAAGGAATGCTAGCCGAGCAAAGTTACATTGAATGGTATGTGGGAGATAGGCTACTGGAAATGTCTGATGACGATCTAAGAGGCTATCTTCAGTTGATTGAGCAAGGATGTGTGTAGCTTTTGGTATGTGGTAGACCTTTTGGCCTATCGGTGGTCAAAAGGTCTCGATACTTGAACGATTTATTTGAATGCTTTTAGTTTATCGATTAATGAACACAAAATCTGTCGGTACTGGGCAAAGTATTATTTGAGGGTTTTGTTGTAACTTTCCACTTCGTTTGTCGATCTTAAACCGAGCAATCGTGTCAGAGTTTTGGTTACCCACAACCACATAATTTCCATCAGGATCTATTGATAAGCCTCTTGGAATACAACCTTCTGTGGAGACCCAGTCGATTGCCGTCACCTTGCCAGATTCTCCACACACAGCATACACCACGATGCTGTTCATTCCGCGGTTAGTGGCATAGATATAACTCCCATCATCATTAATACAAATTGCTCCTCCAGTATTACCTCCAACGGGGACTTTGCCTGGATTGGCAGGGTCAAATATCGGTCGTTGAAAGTCGCTATCTGCTGGTAGCAAAGACGTTGATTGTTTCCAAATCATACTCCCAGTCGCTGCATTAACGATGAAGACATCTAAGGTTGACGACAGTTCATTGAGTACAAAAGCAAACTGACCATTTGGATGATTGACCATATGGCGAGGTCCACTACCAGAAGCCACTTGTGTTGAAGCTTGAGCGATGGGAGATAGCACCCTATCTTCTTGCAGTATTGACCATGTGTAAATTTTATCACTCCCTAAATCAACGCCAAATAAGAACTTTCCGGAAGGATGGGCCGTCATCATATGTGGATGTGATGCTGATTGACGATTAGGGTCGGCACCTATTTTGTCCAACGTAATAACGACTTCATCAGCCATTAAACCGATTGAACCGTCTTGCTCAATTTTATGAGCAATAAAATTTCCAGTTCCATAATTGGCACTCACTAAATAGCGGCCACAAGCCGTAACCTCGCAATGACAAGGCCAATTACCATTGGTCGATTGCGTGTTCAAAAAGGTTAATAAACCGGTGTGAGCATCTATTCGATATGCACTAACTCGACCTTCCATCTTCTTATCATCTACGCCCAGCTCATTGACACAATATAGGATGGACTGTTCGCTATTACATGCTAGATAAGAAGGATTGGCCGATTCCATGACTTGAATAAGTTCATGGTTATCGCTGTCGTCAATCTCATACACTGATATGCCCTTGGCTGTACTAACCGTGTCTGAGCCGGGTGCAGAATGAGGGTAAGTATAGCTAGCTACATACATATACTTCTTGTGTGTCGACGGACTTTTATGAGCATCAATCATTCAATATTCCTTTTACAACATCACCTAAGCGAAGAAACTTCGCTTAGGTGAAAGGTCTTTATGCTTTCGCTGAGCCTAGTTCGCTCTGCTCTTCTTCGTTCGACTGCGCTTTCCAGTGCTGCTCAATCTCTTCAAGCGACATTCCTTTGGTTTCTGGCATCACCTTGAGTACAAAAAAGATCTGCGGTACCAAAATTAGAGCAAAGAAAATGAAAATTGCACCAACTGGGATGATTTCTCGAAGCATCGGGAAGAACTGGTTCAAGAATGCTTGGCATACCCAAATAGTGATAGTGGCAATGGCGACGGCTCGGCCACGCACTTTAGTTGGAAAGATCTCGTTCATGATAACGAACTTGATAGGTCCCATTGAGAAGCGAAGAAGGCCACAAATGCACACATCAAGAATACAAGAGCAAAGCCCGTGTCATAGTTATTCAAGAACAGGATGCCAATTGCTGTATGAGCCAAAATCACGCCAACAGTACCTGTAAGAAGTAGCTTCTTACGACCGGAAATATCCATAAGCCAAAGTGCTACTACAGTAAACAGCACATTCACAATGCCGATGATAGCAAAGCCGCCTAACGAATCACCCAGTGAAAGTCCTGCTTTTTCAAGAATGGTCGGTCCATAAAAGAACACAACAGTGATCCCGCTCATTTCAGAGAAGATTGATAATGCAACGGCAATCGTGAGTGCCGTTTTATAACCACCCTTAAATAAATCAGAGAACTTACCCGTTTCTTCCGAGATAACCTCTTTAATTTCACTGATCTGCTTTGATGCCCATTGCTTTCCAGCCACTCGTGAAATGATCTGTTTTGCTTTCTCTTCTTGACCGTTACTAATCAGCCAGCGAGGTGATTCTGGGATTAATAAACAAAGTAGTACAAAGAAAATGCCTGGGATACCTTCTGCCAAGAACATTCCACGCCAAGGCTCTGAACCGAACAACCAGCCTATGGTGCCTTCTAACTCTCCGCTTGCGATAAGAGAGTCTGACCAGTTCTTAATCGCTGCGTTAGAGAAGAGTGATATCATTATTCCAACAGTGATAGCGAACTGGAACAAAGTAACCATTCTACCCCTTACATTGGCTGGAGAGATTTCAGCAATGTAGAGAGGTGAGACCAGCGTTGCAACACCCACGCCAAAGCCACCAATTAATCGGTAAAAGATTAACGAGTTAGCATCGGAGGCAAACGTACAGCCCATCGCTGAAACGAATAGCACTAACGCGGCCAAAAATAAGTTGTTTTTCCTTCCAAAGCGGTCACTGAGTTTCCCTGCAACCGCCGTCCCTGCAATAGCACCAACTACCGCACTACTAACAAAAAAGCCTTCTTGCCACGGCAAAAATCCGAATTGAGCTTTTACCAGACTTATCGTTCCTGAGATAACGATTAAGTCAAACCCGAAGAAGAATCCACCTAAGGCAGACACTAAACAGATAAACCAGAGGTAGTGATTACTCCCACTCATATTTTTTCATTCCTTTTGTTTGTTATTTTTAATTAAAAGCTTGGTTTGTTTACCCATTTACCTAGGGATGGAATGAGCCTTTGTCCTAGCCAAGCAATGCACTCTTTAATTCTTATCGTTATAGGTAATTCAGCGGTTGCACTGTCCTGAGGTTGGTAACCGATCTGTTGAGCCGAACTTTCTAGACACCACTTCATGCCTTTGTTGTTTGACATCAGGTTAACAACGACATGACCTTCAACTTCGGCAAAAAGCGAGCGCTCCATTCCATGCAGATAATCTCGGTCACTCAACCACATTAGTTGCCCCAACGCCCCATTTCCATGTGCGCACCAGGCTGGTTATCATGAGTCCATTGAGTCCAGCCAATTCTCGCGCTGACCACACTCATGTCATATTGCTCACTAAAGAAATTCCCCATACGCTCACCAACTAATTTGGTTACGCCGTAAGGGTTTACAGGATTAGGTAAGATGTCAGGTGTAAGGCGAGCATCGATAAATCGATAGCCACCTACAACCCAGTTGGAACTGGCAAATACAAAACGCTTTACGCCATGTTTTGCAGCGGCCTGAAAAACATTGATAGTCGCATCGATATTATTAGGAATTGCAGAGTCCCAATTACATTGATTATCTCGGTCTGCAGCTAAATGGACTACACCATAACAATCTGCAAAGACATCCGCCCAAGCGTCATCATATTGGGTAATGTCACCAATAATAATTTGGGGATCATCACTTGGTCTTATATCAAGACCCCATACATCCAGTTGATCGTTTTGCGATAAGTACTCATACAGCTTGTTTCCCAGATGACCAGTTGCACCTGTTATCACAATTTTCTTCATACATTCACTCTATATTAAACTCATTAACATTTCGGTGACTAATATATCAGATGTTAGATATGATGCTTTGAATGGAGTCACACTTGAGATGGCTTGGTTTAATGCGTTGCGATGAGGTGACTAATTGACATTTATAACCATATATTGTGTGTGGTAGTGGTTTTTGCCTCTCTAGATCGTGCGTTAAATGAAGTTATATTTGTTTGCAAATAGATGCCGTAAGCTGGGTTCTTGAACAAGGTTACTCAATATTTGAGGCTGCACACTTTCCAGACATCGGTGGACGCTGGGTCGATAAACTAAAGATTTAGCGCGGTGGGGAAACGCCAATGGTTAAAGCTCTGATGCCATAAACAGCAGAAGATCTAAGAGTCAGAAGCTAGGATTAACCGCTTAGAAAGAGAAAAATCCATATTAGACAAAGCGACAGCTCTCCTAATGTCGGACTCTTGCTTCTACGTTCCTATGGAAGGGCTATCTAGAGGCTTAAAACCAAACGGATACCAGTTATTACTTGATGGATTACTTCAATAGGCAACGGCCGTATCAAGTGAATAATGGGCTATCGTTAGTTGCTGTCGAAAATCGGCTTAAATTAGTGTCTGGAATTTGTTGACCACTATAGAGCGGGACAGAGTTGGATTAGGGTTGGAACAGTATGTAAAAACTTTAGATATAAAAAAAGGGACACCCTGAGGTGTCCCTTTCCAAACGTTTGGTGGAGCTGGCGGGAGTTGAACCCGCGTCCAAAAACCATTCATCATTGGTACTACATGCTTAGTCGATCTTTAAATTCACCACCAACCTGCGAACCGACACGCTAGTTAATGGCTAACCTGAATTGTAATTCGCCGTTCATCTCTCAGGTGGGAAAATCCGGGCTAGCGCGTTTGGGTTTGATCTCTCGTTGGTCCCCGTCTTACGTGCGGAAGCTAGGGCGAGAGAGCTCTGAGCAGGTTATTAAGCTGCTAGTGCGTAGTTTTCGTCGTTTGCGACTATTTTTTTGCGGCTTTTTACGTGGCCAACCGCCCCACGGCATGCACCTCAGACTTCAAAATTCCTGTCGAATCCTAAATCAGCCCCAAAGTGTTCTTCGCATGTTACCAGAAAAGCTTAGCCTGTCTAGCACTGCAGAGTTTAACTGGTCAGTTTTAGCGCAAATTACTCTTCATGATTCGCGCTTTATCACGTGCCCAATCTTTTTCTTTCAAATCAGCACGTTTGTCGTGAAGCTTTTTACCTTTCGCGACGCCTACTTTGATCTTAGCCCAAGAGCGTGACCAATACATAGTTGTTGCAACAAGCGTCATGCCGTCACGGTTAACGAGACCAATAAGCTTGTCCAGTTCGCGGCGGTGCAGGAGCAGTTTGCGCACGCGTGTTGGCTCTGCAACAATGTGAGTTGATGCTTGGTTAAGCGGAATGATTGACATACCGCTGATGTAAGCCTGGCCATCACGTAGGAAAACGTAGCTCTCAGCGATATTCGCTTTGCCTGAGCGTAGGGATTTTACTTCCCAGCCTTGCAGCTCGATACCAGCTTCGATCTCGTCTTGAATGTGAAATTCGTGGCGAGCTTTCTTGTTCTGAGCGATGGTATTGCTACCCGCTTTATTCTTTGAATTCTTCTTTACCATAATGGCGTCATTATACGGCGAGTTTTTGCGTTTAGGGAAGGGTTTTATTTGCCAAGCTTTTGTTTTGTGTGAGCGCGCGTTACCTCCCGATTATTAAAGGCTATGAGCGTGTGACTTGAGCTAACAGCTGCTTAACAGTAGAATCGGAGGCAACCTTTTAGTTTGGGGAGTTTTTATGCAACAAGTGACTCGCTCGGCGCTCGTGATGTTCAGCGCTGATCAAATGTTTAACTTGGTTAATGATGTCGCCAGTTATCCTGATTTTTTGCCGGGCTGTTCAGGCTCGCGTGTACTAGAGGCAACAAACTCAGCGATGGTTGCGTCGGTAGACGTTTCAAAGGCAGGGATCAGTAAAACATTTACCACTGCGAATACTTTGGTGCATGGAAGCGAGATTCTGATGGAGCTGGTGGACGGGCCATTCAAAATGCTTAAAGGCGTTTGGTCTTTCATCCCACTCGATGACCAGGCATGCAAAGTTGAGCTAAAGCTTGAGTTTGAATTCTCAAGTAAAATGATTGAACTGGCGTTTGGAAAGATCTTCCACGACGTCACTAGCAACATGGTGAACGCGTTTACTAAGCGTGCCAAAGAGGTCTACACCTATGAGTGCTGATGCTCAGCTTATTCACGTAGAAGTGGTTTACGCCCTGCCTAATGAACAGCGCGTTTTTCAGTTGGTGGTTAACCACGAATCGACGGTGGAAGAGATTATCCAAAAGTCGGGCGTGCTGTCGGTGTATCCAGAGATCGAACTGTCGATTAATAAGGTTGGCGTGTTTAGTCGTAACGTGAAGTTGGATGCCACGGTAAGAGATAAAGACCGCATTGAGATTTATCGCCCGCTACTGGCCGATCCTAAAGAAATCAGACGTAAACGTGCAGAGCAAGCTAAAAATGCTGGCAAAGCCGATCCGGTGACAGGCGGTAAGCCATCGCCACATAGAAAGAGTGCGGAAGCAAGCTGATACCTTCGCTTACTGCAGAAACGAAAAAAAGCTCGCCTAGGCGAGCTTTTTGTATTTTAACGAGTTAGTTCAGTGCGTCAAAGAAGTTATCGCTTGCTTCGTAGTCGCCAGCGATAGACGCCAACACGCCGTTGCCATCAAAGTTGACGACTAGGTTCTGCTGAACAGAATCGTCGTGTCCCTTGGTTGCGTGGTAGATGTAGTACCAAGTATTCGGGTAGCCGTTTTCAATAAGCATTGGTGAGCCAAGAACGAAGCGAACTTGCTCTTTGGTCATGCCATAACGCAGCTGGTCTACCGCACTCTGCTCAACGAAGTTGCCTTGGTTGATATCAATGCGATATACGATTTTTTCTATTACTGAACATCCTGTCAGCACACTGAGTGCTAGTGGTAATGCAAGTAACCACTTCTTAAATTGCATAGCTTTAATTTACAACGTCGATTTGTGAAACTGCAAAGATAATAAACAAGGATGAGCCAGAAGTAAAAACTTGTCTGCGTAAGATTGTTGCTCAAGCTCGGTTTTATGAGTTAAGCAACAATCCTCGGTTAATCTTGGCTTGCTAGGGAACTATCTCCTCGCAGTGTAATCACGCGGCGATAAGTAGTTCTTTAGCGTTTGCGAGTGTTGAATCGGTGATTTGACTGCCACCAAGTAAGCGAGCAAGTTCACTGATACGCTCTTGCTCATTTAGAGTCAGCATGCTGGTCTCAGTTTTGTTTGCCTTAGTCGTTTTGGTAACAAACAGTTGCTGATGGCCGTGACCTGCCACCTGTGGTAAGTGAGTCACACACAGTACTTGCGTCGATTCACCCAGCTTACGCAGCATTTTACCCACTACTGCGGCAGTAGGTCCGCTAATACCCACATCGACTTCATCGAAGATAAGACTTGGCGTATCGACTTTTTGCGCAGTGATCACTTGGATAGCAAGGAGATCCGTGATAGCTCACCACCAGAGGCGACTTTGGCGATCGGCTGCATAGGCTGGCCTGGGTTGGTGGAGACTAAGAATACCACGCTATCCATGCCAGTTGGGGAGGGGTGGTCAGATTGGAATGCGACATCAATGGCGAATTTGGCTTTCTCCATACTTAGCTCATGCATGCTTTGAGAAATCAACTTGTTGAGTTCTTTTGCGTAGCGTCCACGAGATTTATTCAGCTTTTCACTGGCTCTTACATAAGCGTCAAAGTGGCTTGCCACTTCTTGCTCCATTTCCGCCATTTTTTCGTCTGAGCAATCGAGTGCTTCGATTTGCGCGAGCAGGTCTTGATGATGCTGGTGGAGCTCTTCTGGCATCACGTGGTGCTTGCGTGCTAGTGACATGATTTTAGAAAAACGCTCTTCCACATAAGCCATGCGCTCAGGATCAACATCAATCTTGTCGAGATAATTGCGAAGCTCAGTATTGGCTTCTTCAATTTGGATGATGGCTTCTTCAATCATATTAGGAAGCGGTGTTAGGCTGGCGTCGAGCTCTGCAAGCTGCAGCAGCTTGCTGCTGGCGGTTTGCAGCATAGCCAGTGCGTTTACTTCGTCACCCTCGTAGATGATGTCGATGGCTTGTTGGCATGTCACAGCCAATTCACCACTGTTGGATAGACGTTTATGTTCTTGTTCTAGATCGGGGAATTCGTCTTCTCCAATCGCTAGCTCATTGAGCTCTTTGATCTGATATTCGAGTAACTGCAGCTGAGCTAGGTTGTTAGCACTGTTCTCTTTTAGTTTGGTGAGTGCAATATCGGCACTACGCCAGGTTTGGTACTTTGAACGAACCTGTTTAAGTAACGCAGTGTGGCCCGCGTATTGGTCAAGTAAGCTAAGCTGATAATCACTCTTCATCAATTGGTGATGCGCATGCTGACCGTGGATGTTTATCAGCAATTGGCCAAGTGATTTAAGCTGCGATAGTGGAACCGGACTGCCATTAATGAAAGCGCGCGAACGGCCTTCTTTGGTAATGGTGCGGCGCAAGATACATTCAGTGCCATCAAACAGGTCATTATCTTCGAGCCAGCGTGTCGCTTGTTGATTGTTCTCAATCGCAAAAGCGGCAGTGACTTCGGTTTTGTCTTCACCAGCACGTACGGCGCCAGCGTCGGCACGGCCACCTAAACACAGCCCAAGCGCATCGATAGCAATGGATTTACCTGCGCCAGTTTCGCCAGTGATGGTCGTCATACCTGTACATAGTTCTAACTGCAGCGATTTTACGATAGCAAAATTATTAACACTTAGATGAGACAGCATTTTTAGTTACCTGTTTAAATGAACACTACTGTATGTAAGCTCAGTATATACTGTTTCTTTATACAGTAAAGTTGCACGGGTAAATTTTTATGTGACAGGACGCACTGTTGCTGATTATTTGATCCAAAAAGCAGGGATTTAGGCGCCAGATGTAGAAAAGCTCAATGGCAACATTGAGGCTATCGATTAAAATGACGGTTATCTATCTGATTTGCTTAAAACAGTTTACTCGACCATCCGAGTTTGTTTCGCAGTACGTGATAGTAACTATAGTCTTTAGGATGGATCAGTTTCAGCGCGTTCGGGCTTTGATAGATGTGGATTTCGTCACCTGGCGATACGGGTAGTGAGATTTGTCCATCACAGCTGACTTCTTGGGTGCCACGGTTATCAGGAGACACCACTAGCTTAATACGGCAGTTGCCATCAACTACCAATGGGCGACTCGACAAGGTATGTGGGAACATCGGCACCAATGAGATGGCATTGAGTTGTGATGATAAAATAGGGCCGCCGCCGGAGAGCGAGTAGGCCGTGGAGCCTGTTGGCGTAGACACAATAAGCCCGTCAGAGCGCAAACTGAACGCGAATGAGTCATCAATATAGACCTCAAACTCGATCATGTGCGCGACTTGCCCCGGATGAAGAACCGCTTCATTAAGTGCTGCGTTATGACTTTTTATTTGCCCGTGTCGATGAATTTCCGCTTCTAGGAGAAAACGTTTCTCCTCAAGGTATTCACCCTTGAGAACAGATTCGAGCGCGGTTTCAAAGCCTTCAGGATTTAGATCTGTAAGAAAGCCAAGGTTGCCACGATTGACACCAATCACAGCTACATCGAATCGAGACAACACACGAGCCGCACCAAGCATATTTCCGTCGCCGCCAACCACAATCGCCAAGTCGGCTTCTCGGCCTATACGAACTAAGCTGAAGAAGTGCTGCCTTGGGATGTCGACAAGAATATCGATCAGACGATCATCGACTAGAACCTTGTAGCCTTTCGAGGTGAGCCACAAAAACAGCTCTTTATGGGTTTGAATGGCTTGCTGAGCTCGAGGTTTACCTATGATGGCGATCACCTCAAAGGGTTTTTTCATATCACTTCCAAACTATTAGTGCTTGAATCACAAATCTTCATCCCCATAATATACCCAAAGTATGTATATATGCAGTGTTTGGTGCGATTTAGTTCCTAAGAATTGTGGGTGAGTCGTATTATGCATTGCTTAAAAGCGAGTATTCCGGAGAGACCATGAGCAACGAAGAAAACAAGGTAAATCAAGAAGAGCTAAACACCCAAGAAGCGGAAGCAAAACAGGAAGATGCAGAGGTGGTAGGTTCTGACGCTGACGTGGAATGGAACGAAGAATCCGAGCAAGACATTCAAGAAGCTAAGATTGCACAGCTAGAAGCAGCACTTCTGTCTAGTGAAGCAAAAGTAAAAGAGCAGCAAGATTCTGTTCTACGTGCAAAAGCAGATGTTGAAAACATGCGTCGTCGCACGGAGCAAGAAATTGATAAAGCTCGCAAGTACGCACTGAATAAGTTCGCAGAAGAGCTTCTACCAGTGATTGACAACCTAGAGCGTGCAATTGCAGCTGCAGATGCTGAAAACGAAGCGGTGAAACCGATCGTTGAAGGTGTTGAGATGACGCATAAGACGTTTGTTGATGTGGTTGCTAAGTTTGGTCTAAAAGAGATCAACCCAGAAGGTGAAGCATTCAACCCTGAGCAGCACCAAGCAATGTCTATTCAGGAAAGTGCAGATCACGAGCCAAATACCGTCATGTTTGTTATGCAAAAGGGTTACGAGCTAAATGGTCGTGTTATCCGTCCTGCCATGGTAATGGTGTCAAAGTAGCAGATTATTTCTAGGGGTTGACACTAGAGGTTTATCCCAAGGAATTTGACTATTCTATAAAATGAAGCCTTATTGGCTTCATTTTTTTTGGTTTATTATTCTGACTTTCTCTATAAATTTGGAGTTATAAACTTTAAAAAATGGATAAGAAAATGTAAAATTTATGCTTTCATTTTGACTTTAGATCTGTAATATCCACTGAGCTTTCTATGAATAAGAAAGCAAATAACTATAAAAATGCAGGGACTAAACACAACATTCTGGAGTTTTTGAATGAATAAATCACTATCCCAAAAGATCTTTGTAGGTCTATTTGCTGGCCTTTTGATTGGTACAGCGATTCAATACCTTTTCGCAGGTGTTAGCCTTTTTGACCAATACCTACTTGGTTTTGCAGAAGGCGTAGGCGGCATGTTCGTCTCATTAATCAAACTGCTCGTTGTACCATTGGTATACGTTTCTATCGTTTGCGGTATTGTAGAACTTAAAGACATCAACTCTTTCGGTCGCCTTGGCGGCAAAACTTTTGCGCTTTATATTCTCAATACAGTGATCGCGATTACTTTTGCACTTGCTATCGGTATGGTCGTTCAGCCGGGTGCAGGTGCTAACCTAGGCGGCACAGTAGCTGAAGCTGTGGAAATCACGTCAACGACGACGCCTGACATTTTCTCAATGATCACTAACATCGTACCGAGCAACCCAATTCAGGCGTTTGCTAACGGTGACATGCTACAAATCATCTTTATGGCGATCCTGACAGGTCTAGCTATCCAGGCATTGGATAAGAAAGGCGGCCCAGCTATCAACGCATTCAAAGTAGCAAATGACGTGATGATGAAGCTGATTGGTCTTGTAATGAGCCTAGCGCCATACGGTGTATTCGCATTGATGATTCAGCTTGGCGCAACGCTTGATGCAAACACGCTAGCATCGGTAGCGGGCTATGTTGCACTGGTTGTGGGTATTCTTGTTCTATGGATCTTCGTGGTTTACCCACTTATGGTTGGCGCAACGACGAAAATGACGCCAGCACAGTTTATCCGTGCGACTCGTGAGCAGGTTCTGTTCTCACTATCAACGGCAAGCTCTAACGCGACGATTCCTGTGACTATGCGTACTTTGACAGACAAGATTGGTGTGTCTAAATCTGTAGCAGGTTTTGGTGTACCACTAGGTGCGACTATGAACATGGCAGGTGCGTCTATCTACATCGCGATTGCGGCTATCTTCATCGCTAATGCCTTCGGTCAGCCTATCCAAATGGGCGATCTGTTTACTCTAGGCTTTACGGTACTACTGCTTTCAATTGGTGCTGGTGGTGTTCCAGGCGGTGGTGTAGTGATGATTGGTGTTATCCTTCACCAACTAGGCTTGCCACCAGAAGGCTTAGCAATTGTTGCTGCTGTTGACCGTATCAACGATATGTTCTGTACTAGCTCAAACGTTGTTGGTGATACTGCTGTGAACACAATTGTTGCGGGTAGCGAAGGTGAAATTGGTGAGCCAGCAGAGCAAGATGCTGACGCAGTGCTTGCCCAGAGCCGTACGTAATTAAAAATAGTTTCTCTAGATGATAAACGGAGCCAATGATGGCTCCGTTTTTTATTTTTCAAGCAATTACCACGTTGGGTATCGGGTACAAATGATGTTCAGATGCACAATGACAACAGAAAAAACTTAAACTTTTTTCACTTTTTCCCTTGAAAAGCATTTTGACGCCCTTATCTAAGGGTCATACAGAAAACAAACCTATTGCGAGCGGACAGTTTTTGTCGGCTCTCAGCCTCACACTGAGGCAGCAAACGAAACAATAGAATTATTCGGAGATAGCCTGATGGGTAAAATCATTGGTATTGACTTAGGTACTACTAACTCTTGTGTTGCTGTTCTAGACGGCGACAAACCACGCGTAATCGAAAATGCTGAAGGTGAGCGTACAACCGCATCGGTTATCGCTTACACTGACGGCGAGACGCTAGTTGGTCAACCTGCAAAACGTCAAGCAGTTACAAACCCAGAGAACACGCTATTTGCTATTAAGCGTCTTATCGGTCGTCGTTTTGAAGACGAAGAAGTTCAGCGTGACATCGAAATCATGCCTTACAAAATCGTTAAGGCTGACAACGGTGATGCATGGGTAGAAGCAAAAGGCCAGCAAATGGCTGCTCCTCAAGTATCTGCTGAAGTACTTAAGAAAATGAAGAAAACTGCAGAAGACTTCCTAGGTGAGGAAGTAACTGGCGCAGTTATCACAGTTCCTGCTTACTTTAACGATGCACAGCGTCAAGCAACGAAAGATGCTGGTCGTATCGCAGGTCTAGAAGTTAAACGTATCATCAACGAACCAACAGCAGCTGCACTTGCTTACGGTCTTGACAAGAAAGGCGGCGACCGCACTATCGCAGTTTACGACCTTGGTGGTGGTACATTCGATATCTCTATCATCGAGATTGACGAAGTTGAAGGCGAGAAAACATTTGAAGTTCTAGCAACTAACGGTGACACACACCTTGGTGGTGAAGACTTCGATAACCGCATGATCAACTACCTAGTTGAAGAGTTCCAGAAAGAGCAAGGCATCAACCTTAAGAACGACCCACTAGCAATGCAGCGTGTTAAAGAAGCAGCAGAAAAAGCGAAGATTGAGCTTTCTTCTACTTCTCAAACTGACGTAAACCTACCTTACGTAACTGCAGATGCAACTGGTCCTAAGCACATGAACGTAAAAGTGACTCGTGCGAAACTAGAATCTCTAGTTGAAGACCTAGTACAACGTTCTCTTGAGCCACTAAAAGTTGCTCTAGCTGACGCAGATCTATCAGTAAGCGACATCAACGACGTAATCCTAGTTGGTGGTCAAACTCGTATGCCTATGGTTCAAGCGAAAGTGGCTGAGTTCTTCGGTAAAGAAGCTCGTCGTGACGTGAACCCAGACGAAGCAGTAGCAATGGGTGCTGCAGTTCAAGGTGGTGTACTAGCGGGTGATGTGAAAGACGTACTTCTACTAGACGTTACTCCTCTGTCTCTAGGTATCGAGACTATGGGCGGCGTAATGACTAAGCTAGTTGAGAAGAACACCACTATCCCAACAAAAGCGAACCAAGTTTTCTCTACAGCAGAAGACAACCAGAACGCGGTAACTATCCATGTTCTTCAAGGTGAGCGTAAGCAAGCGATGTACAACAAGTCTCTAGGTCAATTCAACCTAGAAGGCATTCAAGCTGCACCTCGTGGTATGCCTCAAATCGAAGTTACTTTCGACCTAGATGCGGACGGTATCCTACACGTATCTGCGAAAGATAAGTCGACTGGTAAAGAGCAGAAGATCACTATCCAAGCGTCTGGCGGTCTGAGCGATGAAGACATCGAGAAAATGGTACAAGAAGCAGAAGCTAACAAAGAAGCGGACAAGAAGTTCGAAGAGCTAGCAGCTGCACGCAACCAAGCAGACCAAATGATTCACGGTACTCGTAAGCAAGTAGAGGAAGCTGGTGAAGCGCTACCTGCAGAAGAGAAAGAGAAGATCGAAGCTGCAATCACTGAGCTAGAAGAAGCTCGTAAAGGTGAAGACAAAGAAGCGATCGACGCGAAAGTTCAAGCGCTAATGGCAGCAGCTCAGAAGCTAATGGAAATCGCACAGCAACAAGCTCAAGCACAAGGTGCGGGCGCTGAAGCTGGCGAACAGCCTAAGCAAGAAGACGATGTTGTTGATGCTGAGTTCGAAGAAGTAAAAGACGAGAAAAAATAATTTCTCGTCGCTATAAAGCCCAATCTCGGCGTCGGAAATGCTCATTTGCGCTTTCTCTATGAAAACTAAGCAAACTGCGCGTTTCTCCTTGAGCTTGGACTTTATAGCTTAGAGAATTCAGTGAGCTGGGTTCTCGAAAAGTGATTGTTGCGGGCGTTTGGGGTAACCTTTACGCCCGCAAATTTGTAGACACTGTCGCTCTAGATAAGGAAACTATCTCCAAGGACCAAGGA
>JYJJ01000046.1 GCA_003263775.1 Vibrio maritimus | reverse complement strand
CGGAAAGCTGTTAATGTGTTCTCATACACATTCAATTTGTTCTTGCTTTGAGTCCATCAAAACCCTTTGGGTGTTGTATGGTTAAGCCTCACGGGCAATTAGTACAGGTTAGCTCAACGCCTCACAACGCTTACACACCCTGCCTATCAACGTTCTAGTCTCGAACAACCCTTTAGGACACTTAAAGTGCCAGGGAAGACTCATCTCAGGGCTCGCTTCCCGCTTAGATGCTTTCAGCGGTTATCGATTCCGAACTTAGCTACCGGGCAATGCATTGGCATGACAACCCGAACACCAGAGGTTCGTCCACTCCGGTCCTCTCGTACTAGGAGCAGCCCCCTTCAATCTTCCAACGCCCACGGCAGATAGGGACCGAACTGTCTCACGACGTTCTAAACCCAGCTCGCGTACCACTTTAAATGGCGAACAGCCATACCCTTGGGACCGACTTCAGCCCCAGGATGTGATGAGCCGACATCGAGGTGCCAAACACCGCCGTCGATATGAACTCTTGGGCGGTATCAGCCTGTTATCCCCGGAGTACCTTTTATCCGTTGAGCGATGGCCCTTCCATTCAGAACCACCGGATCACTATGACCTGCTTTCGCACCTGCTCGAATTGTCATTCTCGCAGTCAAGCGGGCTTATGCCATTGCACTAACCTCACGATGTCCAACCGTGATTAGCCCACCTTCGTGCTCCTCCGTTACTCTTTGGGAGGAGACCGCCCCAGTCAAACTACCCACCAGGCACTGTCCTCATCCCCGATTAGGGGACCAAGTTAGAACATCAACACTACAAGGGTGGTATTTCAAGGACGGCTCCAACGATACTGGCGTACCGTCTTCAAAGCCTCCCACCTATCCTACACATGTAGGGTCAATGTTCAGTGCCAAGCTGTAGTAAAGGTTCACGGGGTCTTTCCGTCTAGCCGCGGGTACACTGCATCTTCACAGCGATTTCAATTTCACTGAGTCTCGGGTGGAGACAGCGTGGCCATCATTACGCCATTCGTGCAGGTCGGAACTTACCCGACAAGGAATTTCGCTACCTTAGGACCGTTATAGTTACGGCCGCCGTTTACCGGGGCTTCGATCAAGAGCTTCGACCGAAGTCTAACCCCATCAATTAACCTTCCGGCACCGGGCAGGCGTCACACCGTATACGTCATCTTACGATTTTGCACAGTGCTGTGTTTTTAATAAACAGTTGCAGCCACCTGGTATCTGCGACTCCCCATAGCTCCATCCGCAAGGGACTTCACCGCGAGGAGCGTACCTTCTCCCGAAGTTACGGTACCATTTTGCCTAGTTCCTTCACCCGAGTTCTCTCAAGCGCCTTGGTATTCTCTACCCGACCACCTGTGTCGGTTTGGGGTACGATTCCTTACAATCTGAAGCTTAGAGGCTTTTCCTGGAAGCATGGCATCAATGACTTCACTACCGTAGTAGCTCGACATCGTGTCTCAGCCTTAAAAAGAGCCGGATTTACCTAACTCTTAAGCCTACGCACTTGAACCTGGACAACCGTCGCCAGGCCCACCTAGCCTTCTCCGTCCCCCATCGCAATTGTAAGAAGTACGGGAATATTAACCCGTTTCCCATCGACTACGCCTTTCGGCCTCGCCTTAGGGGTCGACTCACCCTGCCCCGATTAACGTTGGACAGGAACCCTTGGTCTTCCGGCGAGGAGGTTTTTCACCCCCTTTATCGTTACTCATGTCAGCATTCGCACTTCTGATACCTCCAGCAGACCTTACAATCCACCTTCAACGGCTTACAGAACGCTCCCCTACCCAATACATAAATGCATTGCCGCAGCTTCGGTTTATAGCTTAGCCCCGTTACATCTTCCGCGCAGGCCGACTCGACTAGTGAGCTATTACGCTTTCTTTAAATGATGGCTGCTTCTAAGCCAACATCCTAGCTGTCTAAGCCTTCCCACATCGTTTCCCACTTAGCTATAATTTGGGACCTTAGCTGGCGGTCTGGGTTGTTTCCCTCTCCACGACGGACGTTAGCACCCGCCGTGTGTCTCCCGGATAGTACTTACTGGTATTCGGAGTTTGCAAAGGGTTGGTAAGTCGGGATGACCCCCTAGCCTTAACAGTGCTCTACCCCCAGTAGTATTCGTCCGAGGCTCTACCTAAATAGATTTCGGGGAGAACCAGCTATCTCCAGGTTTGATTGGCCTTTCACCCCTAGCCACAAGTCATCCGCTAATTTTTCAACATTAGTCGGTTCGGTCCTCCAGTTGATGTTACTCAACCTTCAACCTGCCCATGGCTAGATCACCTGGTTTCGGGTCTATATCCAGAGACTGAACGCCCAGTTAAGACTCGGTTTCCCTACGGCTCCCCTAAACGGTTAACCTTGCCACTGAATATAAGTCGCTGACCCATTATACAAAAGGTACGCAGTCACACCACGAAGGTGCTCCTACTGCTTGTACGTACACGGTTTCAGGTTCTATTTCACTCCCCTCACAGGGGTTCTTTTCGCCTTTCCCTCACGGTACTGGTTCACTATCGGTCAGTCAGTAGTATTTAGCCTTGGAGGATGGTCCCCCCATATTCAGACAGGATATCACGTGTCCCGCCCTACTCGATTTCACTGATGATGAGATGTCGGTTACGGGGCTATCACCCTGTATCGCGGCACTTTCCAGAGCCTTCACCTGTCTCATTAAAAGCTTAAGGGCTAATCCAATTTCGCTCGCCGCTACTTTCGGAATCTCGGTTGATTTCTCTTCCTCGGGGTACTTAGATGTTTCAGTTCCCCCGGTTCGCCTCGCTGAGCTATGTATTCACTCAGCGATACCTACTTATGTAGGTGGGTTTCCCCATTCAGGAATCCCAGACTCACAGGTTATTACTACCTAATCTGGCTTATCGCAAGTTATTACGCCTTTCATCGCCTCTGACTGCCAAGGCATCCACCGTGTACGCTTAGTCACTTAACCATACAACCCCAAAG
>JYJJ01000045.1 GCA_003263775.1 Vibrio maritimus | reverse complement strand
GTTAGCTGTCTGCTTGAGCAATTTGTTAGGTGAACATTGTTACCGCATATCCTCACAGAACCTGAAAAGATACCCATCTGGACTACGAACAATGAACTGCACTTGAGTGACGAGCTCATCATTGACTCGATACGACTTTGTTTCTTTGGGAAGGAATATCATATCACTACATGCTGAATGAACCTTCGAGTAGAGTGTTTCGATGCCACTGACATCCCACTGGAAGTTAATACCTCTACCAAAAGGTGGTTCGAGCGTTCCTGACAACCATTTACGAGAGCTGCCGTGAACACCCTCGAGCATCAAATCTAGACCCTCTCGAGTTAAATACACAAACTGCTCTTCTTCACGCTGGTACTTAATACTAAAGCCCAAAATATCAACAAAGAATGCTAAATTGTCATCAATACTTTGGACATATAACTCTGG
>JYJJ01000044.1 GCA_003263775.1 Vibrio maritimus | reverse complement strand
TATCACTAATCTCAGTTTTTGAATGTAACCAGATGAAATTGAAGATCGTCTTGTAGATCATTTTCGTTGTTTTGTAATGTCTCCTAGACAATATAGGAGCCTAAATATGAGCGAGTTAACCAACCCATTTATGCATTTCCAAATCATTAAAGATTATCGACAAGAAAGCCAAGTAGAGCACAAATTATCAGACATTATTTTGCTGACAATTTGTGGCGTCTTGTCGGGTCATGACGGTTGGGATGGCATTATTTATTTTGGCAATGCTCGTTTAGATTTCTTAAAACGATACGGTAATTTTGAATCTGGAATACCTTCGGCAGACACGTTATCCCGAGTCATGGGCATGATTAACCCAGCGGCGTTGCAAAGAAGCTTTATAGCCTGGATGAAGGACTGTCATACTTTGACGGACGGTGAGGTCATCGCTATCGACGGCAAAACATTACGTGGGTCTTACGACCGCTCGAAAGGCAAAGGAACGATCCACATGGTGAACGCTTTTGCTACTGCAAATGGTATGAGTATCGGCCAACAAAAGGTGGATAGCAAAGCAACGAAATTACCGCGATCCCTAAGCTGCTTGAGTTACTCGACGTAAAAGGCTGTTTAGTGACAATTGATGCGATGGGTTGCCAAAAGAAAATAGCGCAGAAAATCTTAGATAAAGAAGCGGATTATCTGTTGGCTGTAAAGGGTAATCAAGGAATGCTAGAGCAAACCTTTGATGATTATTTTCGTATGTATATGCTTCAAAACTTCGATGGTAGTTCTTATAGTACACAAGAGAAAAGCCATGATCGGATGGAAACAAGAGTGGCTTTAGTAAACTCTGATTTGTCGGTCTTGGGTGACATTGAGCATGAATGGCCTGAGTTGAAATCTATGGGTATCGTTGCTGCTATTCGCCAAGAATCGCCTGTGGCGACAGAGCAAGATGTAAGCATTCGCTACTACATTTGCTCTAAAGAACTAGAGGCCAAAACGCTACTTGAAGCGACACGTTCTCATTGGGGAGTAGAGGTGATGCACTGGTCTCTTGATACCGCATTTTTCGAAGACAATTCTCGCATTAGAGCGGACGATCGAGCAGAGGCTTTTTCAAGGATCAGACAGATGTGTTTGAACCTATTAAAGAGTGAGACCACGTTTAAAGGTGGCATCAAACGTAAACGAATGAACTGTGCAATGGACGAAAACTACCTAAGTAAGGTTCTTGTAAGCCTTACGTAGCGGGGATGTTCATGCGGTTTCCGTG
>JYJJ01000043.1 GCA_003263775.1 Vibrio maritimus | reverse complement strand
CTTAAAGATGGTGGAGCTAAGCAGGATCGAACTGCTGACCTCCTGCGTGCAAGGCAGGCGCTCTCCCAGCTGAGCTATAGCCCCATCAGTGTGTGATGCTTACCGCCAATCATCTGGGAGGAAGATTGGTGGGTCTGAGTGGACTTGAACCACCGACCTCTCGCTTATCAGGCGAACGCTCTAACCACCTGAGCTACAGACCCAAGCATC
>JYJJ01000042.1 GCA_003263775.1 Vibrio maritimus | reverse complement strand
CTTCTGGTACAGAAAACTCGTTTCGACGACCCTACGATAAATAGCGATTGGCCTATAGGCTTAAATCAATTAATTTTTTCCAAAAAATAAAAAGATTCGTACCTTCTCTAAAATAGGAATTAAATATGAATAATAAAGTCGTTTATGTCTCTGGGACATTTGACCTATTTCACAGTAATCATTTAAAAATGATAGAATATGGGCGAGGGTTAGGAGACACACTAATTGTAGGTGTTAGTACCGATGAACTAGTATGTAGCTATAAAAACCCACCAGCAGTGCCATTTGAAGAGCGTATTGAAATAGTTCGCGGCCTTAAATATCCGGACTTAGTTATCCCTCAGCATACTTTAGATCATATTGACACCGTGAAGAAATTAAACATAGATAGATTTGTTATTGGCGATGATTGGCTTGGTAAGTATGATTACCTCAAGGACCAAGGTGTAGATGTATACTACATGCCGTATGGTGTAGGTGTTAGCTCAAGCAACCTAAAGAAGAAAATCCATGATGACTACAAGAATCTACTTAGTCGAAGTGATTCACACCCAATTCCTGAACCGAGATGATAAATGAAGAAATTACTTATTACTGGTGGTCGCGGTGATATAGCCAAAGGTGTCTTTAATGTCCTTTCTAATTTATATGCTATAGAAATTCCAGACAGAAAAGAATTGGATGTAAGTTGTGCGGATAGTGTTGAAAAGTATTTTAGAGACAAAAAATTCGATATAATCGTTAATGCTGCCGGAACATTATACTCATCCTCAATAATCGATTCAGAACCGGATCTTTGGATCAGAGACATTAACGTAAATTTGGTTGGGACTTATTTAGTGTCTCGAGCTGCCATTAGGAGAAATGAAAAGGCTCGTATTGTTAATATAGCATCAACCGCTGCTTTTAATAGTTATTCTGATTGGACGTCTTATTGTGCATCGAAAGCAGGAGTGCTGAAAGTTTCTATGGGAATGGTTAAGGATGGCTACGATGTTATTGTTATGTGTCCAGGTGCAATTGATACTAAAAATACGGAAAGGTCTTGATGTTATTAATCATAACGTAATGTCTATTGAAGAAGGTATTATACCTATAATTGATGCTATTTACGGGAAGTACATTTCTGGGGAAGTTATTTTCTACAGAAAAGGAATGATTGATAAAATAACAAAAAGCGACGCATTATGACTTTCTAATCCTAAACTATCTTCTAGGTCGGTGTTGGTGGTCTAGTTGATCTGTGTCAGAAAGGGGCTCGTGTTCAAGATACTCACGTTTTTACCAAACAAATAAGGATAAAAACAACGTGAGAAAATACCAATCAGTTTAGCATCGATATTATAGGTACGTGTGCACATAGTATGGACACCGGAGTGCCGCTCTAAATTACTCAAGACAAATCTGTTCAGAAACTGTAGCCAAGTATGAGAGTAAGATGAAGGCTGCAAGCTTGTACGGTTGAACTTTCAAGTCGGTCTCATCTGCTTAGTTTTGGGCTTGCCACCAAGCTCGGCATTTTAAAGTATATGAAATTTGTCAAAACAAGGTAGGTAATAAGGCTGCCCAACAAATTTCCGTATTTGCAAAAGCAGAAACTATGGGACAATAATTTTTGGCGGTTTTGTTACTTCGCTGGAAAGCATTAAAAGTTATGATAGGCATCAACATCGTGTTTGGAAGGAAAAAGAAGAGCGTCAGGTGCGACTAGTGTTGAATTATGAATAGTGAGCTTCTTTGTAAGACTCATACAAAGGCTCATGCTCAGAAAGTGAATGAACACACTTACTGTAAGTTGACAAACATTAATTCTGAAATGTTAACTAGATTTACCAAATACAGTCACGGTTTTGAAAATAATGCATATAAAGGCAGGCTTTTTATATGGGTATTCCTATTTGTGGAGTGAGAAATATCATTTGACATATTACAAGTTAACAATTTCCTTGATATGAACATTAGATTAGATAAAATATCAGCATTCTCCATTGTTTCGTGTAGTGGATTGTATCTAAGTCAAGTAATAATTAGCCCAGTCTATTTTATTGTTTTGTTTGGGCTCTTTTTGCTCATCATTAGCAATAATAAAATCGCGAGTGTGTATAAATATCAATTTTATTCAGTTGGTATATTCTTTATCTACTTGCTGTCAACTAACCTTACTAGGATAGATTTCTCAATCTACGGTAACTTATTGATTACAGCAATTGTCGCAATATCTACGCCATTTACATTGAGAAATCTTAGTCAAATAGATAAGAATAATATATTCAAATGTTATATGTTGATTACTATCTTGTTAGTATCAATCGATGCATGTTGGAGATTTACTCATCCTGATTATGAGAGTGCCAAAAACCTAGAGCGATTATATGAACTTGGTTTGGGTTTCCAACTATACAAAACTAATAGTTTAATGTACATAGATTCAAACTTCGTTGCGAATCAAGTATTGATTAGTATAGTGGTACTTTTGATTGTATCTAAAATTAAGCTAAGGAGTAATAAAACATTTCTAGTCTTATTGGTATTGCTTTTTCTATGCTTGTCTCGGAGTGCTGTAATAGCATTTCTACTGACTGCGGTGTATATATATTTCAATGATATAAACAAAAAATACAAAAGTTTACTAAGGTTTTTCTTCCCCTTTGTTGCTATTTTTATAAGTTATGAAATATTTAGCCTTGTACAAGGCGACTTAAGCTTTCAAAGTAAGTTTTATATATTCGATACGTCGTATGACTATTTTATGAACACGAATGCTTACAACAAGTTTTTTGGAGTCGGGCTAACAAATGGTGTTCATGCTATCGGGAAGGGAACTCACTCTTTATATGTAACACTGTTTATTGAAACAGGGATCTTTGGAGTGCTATTATTCAGCAATATGATTTTATCATTATTCGTAAAAAAAACAGTTCGACCGTTGCTTATAGCTTACCTAATTGCATCGTTTTCTCTAGGAAGCATTATGGTTCCGTATTTTTACGCACTTATGTGGTTTGTTTTTGATGTCAAAAAATATGAAGAGCCTTCTTAATCAAGTAAGTTGGTTTTTTTCTTCCCAACTTATAGTGGTACTTACGCCACTTATATCCATACCGATTATTATTAGACTACTAGGAATCGAAACTTATGGAGAGTATTCGATTCTCATGGCAAAGGGGGCATTGATAACGATCATAGGTAATTATGGCTTTGATGTGTCCGCAGTTCATTGGTTTAGACGGGAATACTTAATAAAAAAATTATTCATCAATATTCAAGCGTTGAAGGTAACTATAGTTACAGCATCCGCTTTATTATATATTTGCGTTAACTATTTTTTCACTGAAGTAAATATAAATGATATACTCCTAGTATTGTTATGTTTATTCCAAGTACTATTCCCAAATTGGTACTATTTGTCAAGAAGGAAAGCAAAGACGATTGCACTTTTTGGCTATATGAATAAATTGTTGTTCTTAACTCTTATTTTACTATTGTACTTTGCTAAAGGAACTGCTGAAATAAAGTACGTGATTATATCTTCGTTATTCCCATCTATAGTGATTGTGTGCATCGCAAACTATATTGAATTGAAAAAGTTAAGAGTGGGTTTTAATTGCCTAGATTTGAAACTGGCCAAGCTCTTGCTAAAAGATTCGCTACATTTCTTTATGTCAAGAGTTGCGATCATGAGCTACTCAAATTTAAATGTGATAGTTCTAAGCTATTTTGTAAACAATGTTTATGTAGGTTGGTATTCAATAGCAGAAAAACTATATCAAGCTATACAGCTGTTATATCGACCTCTTGTCAACGCGATATACCCCTTCTTTTCTAAGGGTGTCGATTTAAAGATGTACTGGTTGTTGTTCTTATCTTTAAATGTCATCAATATTTTGGGTGTTATTTTTTGCTATTCGTTCGCTAAAGAGATTATATATTCCTATCGTCAGAATATAATGATGTAGTTAATGAGGTTTTTTGTATACTTTTAATGTCGATTTTATTTCTATTACCTTCTATTCTACTAGGGCATCCGCTGTTAGGTAATTTGAAATATTCACTTTTTGTAAATAAATCAATCGTCTATTGTGCCCTAATGCATATTTCCATTATGCTTCTAATGTCGCTGTTTGGCTTTGTTAACATTTACTCCGTAGCATCGATGGTAGCGTTTACTGAAGGTTGTATACTGCTATTGAGAATAATTAAAGTTAGGAAAATCCTCAATGAAAACAATATTTCAATTAATTATTAGTGCTTTTGGTTGGTTTTTATATATACCAAGCATGTTGATACCGAAGAAAAAAGGATTATGGGTTTTTGGGTCTTGGTACGGGAACAAATACTGTGATAATTCAAAGTTCTTTTTTGAGTACTGTAATAAGCAAGGTGAAGTAAGACCAGTATGGATAACAAAAAGTAAAAAGGTCAAACGTCAACTTTGTGATTCTGGGTTGGAAGTGTATTATCATCTGAGTTTGAAAGGTATTTATTTTCAAATCAGAGCTGAATGTGCATTTATTACTCAAAGTGTAAGAGTCGATCTACTCGGTTGCTGTATAAGCAAGGGTACAAAAATCATACAGCTTTGGCACGGGCTAGCTTTAAAAAAAATAATGTATGACGTGCCTAAAAAAAATAGTGTTATTAGAAGTGTGATAATGTTAGCTCTACCGTATCTTAATCATAGGCAAGATTTCGTAGTATCTACGAGTGAAGAAACGACTAAGGTTTTTTCAAATGCATTCAGAATCGAAAAAGAAAATATAATCTGCACTGGGTTGCCTAGGAATGATGTTTTCATTAATAACCCAAAATCAAGTGGTAGATATAAAGTGATTTATATGCCAACTTTCAGAGGCGGCATAGGGGATGATTTGGACTTGTTTACAAAATACAAGTTCGATACAGCTAAGGTTAATGAGCAATTAAAAATGTATGATATTGAACTTTACATAAGGATGCATCCAGTAAACTCACCACCGAAAAAATTGGAATGGAAATAGCTCAGTCCTCTAATATTTTTATTTCTCGAGAAGATGACATCTACGAAAATATAAATGATTATGACTGCTTGATTACAGATTTTTCAAGTATCTATCTAGACTATATAATATCTAATAAACCGATCGTATTCAGCCCTTTTGATTTTGACTCTTATATCGAGCAGGATAGAGAGCTCTACTATAAATATGAAGATGTAACAATATCACCTTACTGTTTTGATTGGCATATGGTAGTAGAGCGAGTAATATCTCTTAAAACTTTCGGGTTTACTGAAGAGGAAGAAAGAAAATACAAGAAGATAAGGGATCTTTTTCATAATTATAATGATGGATGTGCATCTAAACGATTATTTCTAGAAGTCAAAAGGCTTACAGATGAAAGTGATTGATAAACTAGTGATATGTCCAGTTTTTAATGGTTATGAAGCTCAAATTGAAAATTGCTTAAAGAAAAACTACAAGAATAGCATGGTATTCTCATATTCTGAGAGCGAATTCTTAAATCGATATACTAGGGCCTTATTGCTTATCTACAGGCAAGTTTTCAGGCCTTTAAAGCATTTAGAATGTTATTACTTTGGATTGAATAAAATATTTCTTTGGGGTGCTAAAAATTTGGTAGATAGATTAGATGAGGAACTAGTGTCTCTAGGTGTCGAACGTGTTGATAGCATCCTTATTATTAAAGGATTTGGGATAAATTATAAGGATTTTGTTTTTTTCAAAACAAAGTATCAGCCAAGAAATATAAATATGTTCCAGTGGGATGCGATTTTAAAATATCCTACTATTAAGGGTCTATATAAGCAATGTAATAAAGTATATTGCTTTCAGTTATCTGATGCAAAGAAATACAACTACTATTACTTACCAAATTACTTCGTAAAAGAAACTAATGTCAGTCTTACTTATAAAAAAGACGTCGATGTTGCTTATGTTGGTAAATTCACTCTGGAAAGATATTTGGCGATTAGGAATATTGCAAGGAAGAATGATAAACTAGTTTTTGATATCAATATTTTCACTAAAAGCAGATTGCTGAATTATATTTTAGATAGAAAGTTGCTATGCAAATCTCCTCTGACAAGAGAAAAGGTTAATCTATTATATAACCGTTCAAAGTCCATTATTGATATGCCGATTGATAATCAGACTGGTCTTTCTCAGAGATTCTTTGAAGCAATTAATAATGAGTGTACTTATATTTCTCTGAGAAGGGGGATATGCCAAGTTTATTTTATAAATATGACGATTTCTTTTTCTATTGTAAAGATGAAATACCTGTTGCAGCTTTCGAAAAAAGAGAATTCTCTGCTATAAAAAATGAAATTAAAAAGTACGAACTGAATGAATGGCTGGAAGAGGTTTTTAGCAAATGAATGATTTTCCCTTGGTGTCCGTATTGATGCCTGTCTTCAATGTTCAAGAATATATTTGCGAGGCTATTGATTCAATTGTTAATCAAACATATTCCAACATTGAAATCATTATAGTTGATGATTGCTCTAGTGATGGTACTTTTAGACTATGTGAACAATATGCGACAAGTGACGAGCGAATTAAGCTCTTAAAAAATGAGAAGAACAGTAAAATTTGTAAGTCATTAAATTACGGACTCAAGTATTGTTCCGGAGACTATATCTTGAGGATGGATGGTGACGATATTGCTTCATTGGACAGAATTGAAAATCTCTTAGAAGCTATTATTCGTTCAAATATGGATCTAGTTAGTAGCTTTACTATTAATATAGACGAAGGGGGTGTTGAGAAATCCCGGACGATGTTTCCTATTAGCCCAGGTAATATGAAGAGCTTTTATCGACACATATCGGTTTGTTCGCATAATTGGTTAGCAAAGCGAAGTGTTTATGAGGTTCTTGGAGGATATAGAAATATTCCGTCAGTTGAAGATTTTGATTTCCTTCAGAGGGCTATAGATAAGGGTTTTATAGTCGGGAATGTTCCATTCTGGGGTATGAAAATTAGAACTAGAAACAATAATACACTTTCAAGGTTCGGTCTCACACAGCGTCTATCGTTCAGGTTTGTCAATAAAATTAATAAAAATGGCACCGATTTGTTTTCAAAATCTTTATTGGATTCTTACATCGCAAAGTTCCAATTCTTCCAGTTGATACATAAAAAATCAGATCTTTATATGATTAAGTTTATTGAGACAAGAACTGCCAAACGTTATTTTTGGTTGTTTTTGTCATGTATGTTATCACCCTTTCAAATAGAAAAGATGTATCATCGTTCAATTTTTAAGTTTAGAATGAGAGATGTAGTCTCTAGTATTGATAAAGTGGCGCCATTTAAAGAAAAAGGAGGCTTTCTTGACGAGGTTAGATAGGTTTAGGTATGTTATCAAAAACGGCGTTTTATTACAGAGCATTATCTTTGTTCTTTTTAATGGAATGAAAAGAAAATCTTTGGAGTTGATTTATCTGATCGCTCAGATGAGAATAAATAAAAGATATATCAAAAAAGTACAACAGTTAGATTTACAAAGTTCTAGTGTTGAAACTTTTCGGAAGCAGCATGACACGATATGGGTATGTTGGTTCAAGGTATGGAAAATGCTCCTGATGTTGTTAGATTATGTTATGAGCGCATTGTTAGTTTAGACGGAAAGAAAGTTGTACTTATCCATGATGGAAATTTTGAGGAATATACAAACTTTCCTAAGTATATTCTAGAAAAACGTCGGCTTGGTTTTATATCACCAGCACATTTTTCAGATTTACTCCGTACAGAGCTTTTAGTAAGGCACGGGGGAATATGGTTAGATTCGACCGTTTATTTAACTAAAAATGAGTTGCCTATATTTTTGGAAGAGTCTTGGTTTTTTTGCTATCAGACATTGAAGCCCGGTACTCATGGTCTGTCTATAACAGTTTCTAGTTGGGCGCTATCTTCAATTAAAAATAACCCTATTTTAGTCTCAGTTCGTGATATACTCTTTGAATATTGGAGTGATAATAATAAACTAGATGATTATTTTTTATTTCATCACGTATTATCCGCAGTCCTTGTTACACAGCCGTGTTTACGAGAGCCAATTCTTGAAGTTTGTAACGGAACACCACATCTTTTGCAATCAAAATTACATCAAGAGTTTGATCAAGATGTTTACGACCACATTTGCAATCAAACTTCCTTACACAAACTAACTCACAAACTAAACGAAGAATTTAAAAATAATACTTTTTTTTCCATGCTATTATCTATGAATGGAAAATAACGCGTTGTTTATTGTTTGTTCTTATTTTTAAGGGTTACTTTCTATCAAGTACTCTGTACATATGCTACCCCTAGAACTGTTTTATATTTCAAGGAGCCAATTAGCAAGGGTTAATAATGTCGTTAATATCAATTTCAATAGTTACATATAATAATTCTCTAGAGCAAGTCGATTCTTGCCTCAGTCGCTTTATCCATAATGACTTTATTGGTGAAGTGTTGATCTGTGAGAACACTGAGACCCCAGTTCTTAATCAAAGCGGCTTATATAATATAAGCGAAAAAATTAAATATATTTCAAATCCGGAAAATACAGGTTATGGAGCTGGACATAACTTGGCATACTCTAAAGTAGTTAGTAGCGATAAGTATCACGTTGTGATGAACCTCGATGTAGAAGCAGATGGAAATGTTTTTTCAGAATTAGCTTCTTTCATGGATAATGAACCACTTGTTGTACAAGTAATGCCGAAAGTTTTGAATGGAGATGGTAGCATACAACGTTTGTGTAAAATGTTACCTACTCCAATAAACTTAATAGGTCGTCGCTTTATTAGAAATAAGGGATTGGCAGGTAAGATCGATACATCATACACACTTAGTGATTACGATTATGACCAAGTTCTGGACTGTCCATATATGTCGGGTTGCTTTATGTTTCTTCGCAGAGACTCTTTTGAAAGAGTTTTTGGTTTTGATGAGCGCTTTTTTATGTATCCGGAAGACATAGATTTAACTCGTCGCTTACATGATATAGGTAGGACTGTATGTTATCCATTCGTATCAATTGTTCATGAGCATGGTCAAGCCTCTTACAAATCAAAAAAAATGCTCTTTATTCATATAAAAGGTATTGTTAGGTATTTCAATAAGTGGGGGTGGTTCTTTGATAGGAAAAGAAAACTTGCGAATATAGCGCTTAAAAGTCGATTGGAGAATATTAGCTAGATTTAAAGCTTAAAGTAGGGGCTTTGTTGTCTAAATCGAACGGACTAGATCATAACCTTACGACGAGAGTAACATTCATTCACTAGAGTTTCGTATTGACGAAAAGCAATAACATAATGGAATTAATCTAAACAGAATAGACTCTGTGGATAGGGAAACTGCATGAAGGTTGTTGATATATAAGGCTGCGGTGATGCTACGAGCCAGCGTCGAATC
>JYJJ01000041.1 GCA_003263775.1 Vibrio maritimus | reverse complement strand
GTAAAGATAAAGAGATTTTGTTTTTGCTGAAAAGCGAAAGCAGAAAATAGTAAGTGCCCAACACTTACTGCTTAGTGTCCCGTTCGTCTAGAGGCCTAGGACACCGCCCTTTCACGGCGGTAACAGGGGTTCGACTCCCCTACGGGATACCATTGGGTCGTTAGCTCAGTTGGTAGAGCAGTTGACTTTTAATCAATTGGTCGCAGGTTCGAATCCTGCACGACCCACCATTC
>JYJJ01000040.1 GCA_003263775.1 Vibrio maritimus | reverse complement strand
AAATTTCAAAGAGCCCGTTTTAAAAGACGGGCTTTTTTAGTCCTGAAGGACAACCACGATGCTGATATAGCTCAGGTGGTAGAGCGCATCCTTGGTAAGGATGAGGTCCCCAGTTCGAGTCTGGGTATCAGCACCAGTATTTAGAGTCATCTTGCAGAGCAAGGTGCACCCAAGCAAGATTTTGTTTGGCGACCATAGCATTGTGGACCCACCTGATTCCATGCCGAACTCAGAAGTGAAACGCAATAGCGCCGATGGTAGTGTGGGGCTTCCCCATGTGAGAGTAGGACATCGCCAGACTTTTATTTCCTCGCCCCAGCATTTGCTGGGGCGTTTTCGTATCTAGAATATGCTAGGTCTAATGTTCTATTGAGAAAGGCAGAGTGTGTCTTGCGGATCGCCGCACCGCCCATGTAAGAGTAGGACATCGCCAGACTTTTATTTCCCCGCCCCAGCATTTGCTGGGGCGTTTTCGTATCTGTTGTTTGTAGATTGCCTATCTTAAATCGAATGGCAGAGTACGCTTACTGATGTCTATATTCCTTAGCCACCAGAGCACCAGCACCCCTCTTAAATTTCGTAGCCTGTCTATTTATTACTATTAGCATGATTTTGCTACTGATTCAGTTACACTTTGATCATGTTACTGAATTAGTTATCTATTATGAGCTTACAACGACCATTTATTATCTCGGGTGGCCCTGGTTCTGGGAAAACCACATTATTGGAAGCGCTTGGTGGACTGGGTTATCAGATATTTCCGGAGGTTCCTAGGTTGCTCATAGAACAGCAATCTAAACTCGATGAGGGTGTACTACCGTGGACGCAACTTGGCCGCTTTGCTGAAATGTGTTTTCAGGAAATGGTTATTCAAAAAGACCTTGCTCAACAATCGAAGCCGCTCAGTTTTGTCGACCGCGCTATTCCTGATGTGTGCGCATACTTGGGATTTGGAAACCTTCCCGTACCAAGTAATATCTTAAATGAGGCTAGCAAAGGGTATCAGCGGACAGTCTTATTCTGTAAACCAACGAGCGAGACTTATGTGCAAGATGAGGTACGTCCCTATCCATTTGAGGAGGCACTATCGATTCATCAAGCGCTGTATTTGCAGTATCAAAGCCTAGGATTTCAAGTTATTGAGATCCCGTTAATGTCTGTACAACAGCGGGTCGAGTTTGTTGTTGAACTATGTCAAACTCATACTGCAACTACAATTAGCAAGGAGAGCTAAGGAATAATGCACGACAAATTGCCTCGTCAACTCATAGAGCCTGTTTCTCACTTACTGTGCTTTGTTCGTTATTTGATTCAGCGCATGTCTCATGACCGAGTGAATGTCAACGCCGGTTATCTAACGTATATTACGCTACTCTCTATCGTGCCTATGCTGACGGTTTTGTTGTCAGTGTTGTCCTCTTTTTCGATATTTGCCAATGTTGGCGAAGTTCTACAAAACTTTATCATCCAACACTTTGTGCCTGCAGCTGGTGATGCTGTCTATACGGCGCTTACCGAGTTTGTTGCCAATACAGGTCGAATGACAGCAATAGGTAGTGGATTTTTGTTTGTTGCTGCCTTGATGCTCATTTCCAATATCGATAACAATCTCAATTACATATGGCGAGTCAAAGTAAAGCGACGTCCGGTGTTCTCCTTCTCTATGTATTGGATGATATTGACTCTTGGACCAATCTTGGTTGGTGCCAGTATTGTAGGAACCTCATACCTCACGTCATTAAAGATCTTGGAGCATGAGCTACTCAGTGGTGCGTTTAGTTTCTTTTTAGGCTGGTTGCCAGCTTTTCTTGCACTGTTAGCGTTCACTGGGCTTTATGTTCTCGTTCCTAATAAGAAAGTCTATTTGAGCCATGCCATTATCGGCGCTGCTGTAGCGACATTATTGTTTGAGGTGAGTAAGAAAGGCTTCGCGTACTACATTACTCAGTTCCCTTCTTATCAGCTGATTTACGGGGCGCTAGCGGCGATTCCAATCCTCTTTCTCTGGATCTATTTGTGTTGGTTTATCGTTTTGATTGGTGCCGAGTTCACAGCAGCACTAGGAGAGAAAGAACACTGGCGACTAAATAGCCCCGTGATACAATCGACAGCCGAAAAGAAGCAATTGACCCAAAAGGAACAACCGCGTGATAGCACTGATACAGAGAGTGAGTGAGTCTGCTGTTAAGGTTGACGGAAAAACGGTCGGCGAAATCGGTAAAGGTCTGTTGGTCTTGCTAGGTGTTGAAAAGGACGATGATGAAGCCAAAGCAAAGCGCTTGGTTGAGCGCGTCACGACCTACCGTGTTTTTGAAGATGACGCTGGTAAAATGAATCTCAGCGTCAAGGATGTGGGTGCAGCGTTCTTGTAGTTTCGCAGTTTACGCTGCCAGCTGACACTAAGAAAGGGACTCGAGCAGGCTTTTCTAAAGGCGCGCATCCAGCGGATGCTGAGCGACTATATGACTATTTTGCTGACCATTGTCAGCAGGTATTACCAACAGAACGTGGCCAATTTGCTGCTGATATGAAAGTATCACTCATCAACGATGGTCCTGTGACGTTCTGGTTGCAGGTATAAACGAGTAACGCGTTAAGTTTACATGCGAAAGGATATCTATGTTTAAACTCATTACTCCTAAGACAGAAAATCAGCTCAGCAAGTACTACCATTTTCGATGGCAGATGTTACGTGAGCCGTGGCGACTGCCGGTGGGATCAGAGCGTGATGAGTATGACGAAATGAGTCATCACCGCATGATTGTCGATGGGCGCGGAAGACCCATGGCGATTGGACGTTTGTATATCACGCCTGATAATGAAGGCCAAATTCGCTACATGGCTGTGAAGAGCAGTCGTCGTGACAAAGGCATGGGGTCATTAGTGTTGGTTGCACTTGAGTCCTTTGCTCGTCAAGAAGGCGTTAAGCGCTTGGTATGTAATGCTCGGGAAGATGCCATCTCTTTCTATGAAAAAAATGGTTTTAGCAGTCAAGGCGAGCTTAACGATCAGAAAGGGCCAGTACGTCACCAACAAATGGTAAAACCGCTCGATCCTTTAGCAAAAGTCCTTCGCAGACCAGAATGGTGTGCCGAGCTACAAGAGCGCTGGGAGCAGCAGATACCTATTAGTGACAAGATGGGTATTAAGATCAATCAATATACAGGTTATCGCTTTGAGTGCAGTGCGCAGCTCAATCCTAACCTTAACCCTCATAACACCATGTTTGCTGGTTCCGCGTTTACGTTAGCAACGTTAACGGGTTGGGGGATGACTTGGTTACTGATGCGCGAGCGCGGCTTGGTGGCGGATATTGTGCTGGCAGATAGCCGAATTCGCTATCGACATCCCGTGGAGTCCAGCCCAGTCTCTATTACATCATTAGATGGCATTAGTGGCGATTTGGACAGACTTGCCGCAGGTAAGAAAGCACGAATCGTGATCAACGTGACCATCTATAGTGGTGATACACCAGCGGTCGAGTTTGTTGGTACCTACATGCTACTACCTAATTATCACGACAAGCTACTGTCGAGTTAACAGATTAGCCCTCACCTCATGGTGGGGCTACTTTTATTGGCAGTTCTCTATTGGTGTTGCGGTGATCTCGCCAGTGAGCATGTGTAGTTTATAACTGCTCTCACAGGACTCGATTAGCTCTATGTTGAGAGCTTCAAGGGGCTGTGAGCTCAAATCAATATTTTGCTTCGCTTCACCGTTAAGGTTTTCGCTAGAGATCTTAAATGGCATCAACTTCACTCTCCCTCTATCTGCGGTTAAATTCAGCGGTGTAATATCGACTGAAAACGGCGTCTGCGAATGTTCTGTAACGGCTTTAGTATTGTAGAAGCTTGTGTTGAGTGCTCCAGACACTGTTTGAGAGAAAGCGTGTTTATCAGCAATCAAAGCGCTCATCTCTAGTTCGACATCGGCTGCACCGGTGAATCCTAGCGCAGTAGGGCTACTTAGGTATTGGGTAAGCTGCACAGGCAGTGAGAAAGCGTTGGCGCTGACTTTAAGTGGTTGGCTTGGCGCAGCAAAGTCGAGCTCAGCATTGGCCGTTAGGTAACCTTGGTCAAATGGAATAAATAAGCGATTTAACTGCCATTTACCCTGCTTGCTTTCGGTTTCAATGATGATCTGATTGGCGAGCACTTTGTCGATACTGGCACTATTGGCAGATGCCGTTGCTTTTCCTTGCCACAATCCCCACTGGTAGTCCTTTTTAAGGACGAGATCATTCGCCTCCATATTGAAACCAGTGACTTGCCAAAATGGCTTGCTGGCCAGTTGAATCCACTGAGAGCGATTAAAGGTCACATTATCAATAGAGATCGTCTTGATGTCGTCGACGTCGATGCCATTAAACAGAGCAAGTAAAGAAGCATCACCAGACTCTTGGATAAACTTTATGCCATCCATATTAACCTTATCCAGCTTAACTGTGTTGGGGGTGAGTTCTCCCGATACTTGCACGCGCCCTTGCTCAAGCCGTGTATCTAAGTCGGCTATTTGGATCTTATCTTTACTGGCATAGAGTTCTATCGTCGGCTCGATAAACTCAAACCCTTGCCAGACGATTTGATCCGCATCGATAGAAAGATAAGCTTGCTGCTGAGACCATAGCGTTTTATCGAGCTCCACGCCCTCAACAGAGGCGCTGATGTTGCTGATCTTACTGCCGTTATAATCTAGCGAGGAGTTAAGAATATCAAGGCTGTTGATGTGATTAACGTACTTCTGAAATAAAGAAAACCATGGGTCACCAAGATGGGGTTGCTCTAGGCTTAAGCGATTGATGGTGGTATTAACTAATGACCATCCGCGTTCGAGTTTTTGTGCTTGTGTAGAGATATTTGCGCCGTTCCATGTGAAGGAAACGCCGTACAGTTTGCTGTTATCTTCCGCAAACAAGCCATCAAGTAAGACATCATGCAGCGCAGAGCCTTGATAATTGAGCTGAGATGCCTCTAGTTGGATTTCGCCTTGAGATGACATAAGCGAATCACCAGCGACAAGTCCTTTCACTTGCAGGCGCAGATCGTTGATGATCAGTTCGCTGTTGCTGTAATCCATATGATCAATCGCCAGATTTTCGATCTGCCAGCGCTCAATCAACTCTAACGGTAGTGGGTCTTTGCCATTTAGAGTCGCGCCATCAATCAGCAACTCTTGAACAGTGAGCGGTTGTTGAGCCGACAAATGACCTGCCAACCAAACAGAGAGCGTCGCAACTTCAATTGGCGGCTGCTTCGCAATCACAAATCGAGCGTTTTCAAATGTGATCTGATTAGGATAGTGATAGTGGACGGCTTCACTGGAGACATGGACATCCAGTACTTTCTCTAGCGCGTAGCTCACCATTGGCTTTGCGTATTGAGTATGCAATACACCAAATACCAACAAAATGGAAAGGAGACCCAGTGCCATGAGTGCAACGAACAGTGCAACAATCTTTCTTACCACAGTGACAAAGCCTAATCGTTCAACATAAACAGTAATTTAGCGTGTATAGACGAAAAAAGCCCCTCTAAATGAGGGGCTGGGTTTAAAAAGTTGGATTTCTATCTAACTTATTAGTCTAGCTGCGGGCCTGCTGCAACCAGTGCTTGGCCTTCCGCGTTATCAGTGTACTTGTCGAAGTTCGCGATGAAGCGCTTAGCAAGATCTTCCGCTTTGCTTTCCCACTGTAAAGGGTCAACATAGGTTTCACGAGGATCTAAGATCGATGGATCCACGCCAGGAAGTGAAGTTGGTACTTCTAGGTTAAACACAGGGATATTCGTGGTTTCTGCTTTTTCGATTGAGCCATCAAGGATCGCATCGATAATGCCGCGAGTATCTTGGATAGAGATACGTTTACCTGTGCCGTTCCAACCAGTATTAACCAGGTAGCTTCAGCGCCAGCAGCTTCCATACGCTTAACAAGTACTTCAGCGTACTTCGTTGGGTGTAGCGTTAGGAACGCGGCACCGAAACACGCAGAGAAGGTTGGCGTTGGCTCTGTGATGCCACGCTCAGTACCAGCTAGCTTAGCCGTAAAGCCTGATAGGAAGTGGTACTTAGTTTGCTCTGGTGTTAGCTTAGATACTGGTGGTAGAACACCGAACGCATCAGCAGATAGGAAGATCACTTTATTCGCGTGACCGCCTTTCGATACTGGCTTCACAATGTTGTCAATGTGGTGAAGTGGGTACGAAACACGAGTGTTTTCTGTTTTCGAACCATCATCAAAGTCGATAGAGCCGTCATTGCGAACAGTTACGTTCTCTAGTAGTGCATCTCTGCGGATCGCATTGTAGATGTCTGGCTCAGCTTCTTTCGATAGGTTGATAGTCTTCGCGTAGCAGCCACCTTCGTAGTTGAAGATACCGTCATCATCCCAGCCGTGCTCATCGTCACCGATTAGTGCACGTTTAGGATCGGTTGATAGCGTGGTTTTACCTGTACCAGATAGACCAAAGAAGACCGCCACATCACCGTCTTCGCCCATGTTTGCAGAACAGTGCATAGAGCGATCTCACGAAGTGGTAAGAAGTAGTTCATCATTGCGAACATACCTTTCTTCATTTCGCCGCCGTACCAAGTACCACCGATAAGCTGCATTCTTTCCGTTAGGTTGAACACAGTGAAGTTTTCAGAGTTAAGGCCGTGCTCTTCCCATTTCTGGTTGGTGCACTTAGCGCCATTCATAACAACGAAATCAGGTTCGAAGGTTGCGAGCTCTTCTTCTGTTGGACGAATGAACATGTTTTTAACGAAGTGCGCTTGCCACGCTACTTCAGTGATAATGCGAATGCATAGGCGAGTATCCGGGTTGGTACCGCAGAATCCGTCGATCACAAATAAACGTTTATTGGATAGTTGACCAGTAACTAGAGTTTTAAGGTCATTCCATGCCTCTTGGGACATAGGTTTGTTGTCATTTTTAACCTTATCGTTAGTCCACCACATGTTTTCTTCAGTTGTAGCGTCTTTGACGATAAATTTGTCTTTTGGAGAGCGTCCAGTAAAGATTCCCGTATCTACAGCAACGGCGCCAAGCTCAGTAACTACGCCTTTCTCGTAGCCTTCTAGACCTTCGCGAGTTTCCTCTTCAAATAACTGTTCGTAGCTTGGGTTGCGAACGATGTCAGTTACGCCAGTGATTCCGTACTTGGTTAGATCGATTTGTGCAGCCTTGTTAATGTCCATAACGGTCATAGGTGCTCCTTATTGGATTTTTTGTAGGGATTTTAAAATTGTAGTAATAATTGTTTAGTTGTTATTTTGTTTTTTATTTTGAACTCCATGCTAGCAACGGATATCCGAGAAAACAGGGAGGTAGTTCAAAAATTAGTCATCAGTTATTGATGGTTTTAAGTGTTTTGTCACATATTGAATTTAGGTGATTTCTCCTCAAAGCAAACCTTTGCGCTAGATCAAATGTAACACATTAAAACCGCCTCTAGTTAGATGTTCTGTTCATGTTTTTTGCAACATTGTTAAAAAAAACGAACAAAAAAAGCCAGTTCGTTAACGAACTGGCTTTTTGGTCTGAAAACGTTCAGATTTTAGTGCACGGTGTTATCACCAGCGCCTGATTGCGCGTCTGCAAAAATCGCTTTGATTTCTGGTTCATCGAAAGCGTACGTGGTACCACAATAATCACAGTGAAGCGCTACTTCGCCATCTTGTGCAAGAATATCCATGATCTCTTCTTGTGCTACCGTTGAAATGGCACCCGCGCTGCGTTCACGTGAGCAACCACAGAAAAACTCAACTTGTTTTGGCTCGAATACTTGTACTTTATCTTGGTTGTACAGACGATAAAGCAGCGTGTTCGCTTCTAGGCCAAACAGTTCTTCGTCTTTTACTGTATTGGTCAGTTGCTCTAGGTGTTCAAAGTCTTCTGCTGAACCTGTACCATCAGGCATCACCTGTAGCATCATACCTGCCGCATGTGGTTTACCTTCAAACTCACCCGAGCGGATCCACAAACGTGTTTTTAGCTGCTCAGAACGTTCGAAATAACCTTCAAGAACTTCAGCAAGAGTGTCACCTTCTAGGCCAACGACACCTTGGTAGCGCTCGCCCTTATCAGGAGTGATGGTGATAACTAGGTAGCCTTTGCCCATCATGTCATGGATGTTAGCATCGTCGGCAATATCACCTTCCCAACGCGCTACACCGCGAAGCTTTTGGTTGTGGTCACCGTTGATTACAGCAAGTGATACCGGGCCGTCACCTTGAAGCTGCATAGTAATCGAGCCTTCGAACTTAAGGGTCGCAGTCAAAAGGCTGGTGGATACAAGCAAGTCACCAAGTAGCTTTTGTAGCGGAGCTGGGTAGTCCTTGCTTGATAGAATTTCTTGATAAGCTGTATCCAGTTGCACGAGTTCGCCGCGCACAGACAGTTCTTCAAAAAGGTAGCGGTTAAGTATGTTGTTAGCCATTGAGGAAGCTCCAGCTTATTGGTGTTTAAATTTAATGATGTCGCGACGCTGTTTCTTGTCAGGTCGACGCTCTGGACTTGGGTTATGTGCGTGCAGTTTTCTTTTCAACGCGTTGTCTTCTCGCTTGGCGATACTCTCTGAAGTCTCGCTGTAGAGAGTCTGGGCTTCCGGTGCACCTCGACGTTGATCAGAGATTCGCTCAATGACCACGGTTTTCTCTTCATTACCTTGGCGCAGGGCGATAACTGCTCCCAATTCCACTATTTTGCTCGGCTTCGAGCGCTGTCCATTGTAGTGGACTTTGCCGCCGTCGACCATATTTCGTGCGATACTTCTGGTTTTATAGAAGCGAGCAGCCCATAACCATTTGTCCAAACGAACGGAATTATTCTCGGAACTCATTGTCAATCCTACTTTCTAAGTCAGTATTGGTGAGCCAAACTGAACTAGTGATAGATTTATCTTGCTATTGGTGTACTAAATGGTGCTTAGGTCTAAAAAATTCAACCCCGGACTTGCAATAGCATTACTGTCACAGCAGATATGCTATAGTCTGTCGGTTAGCAAAGAGCAAAAAGTTGCTTATATCTTCGAGATTTATAACATAGTGAAATATCGGAAAGTTCATTATCTAGCAGGAAGTTAAAAGGGTGAAAGGAATATCTATATCGGCGAATGGCATTACCGCTGCCTCTTTGACTTCATTTTTACGACGTTGTACGCAGTACCAGCCTCAAATTAGCCTTATCGTCACCTTAGTGCTACTCGTTATCTCCTGCTGGATCGCGGGTGCTTTGTTGTGGCAGTTGTTTCCGCAGTCGCACTCCGTAACACGTTGGGTCGCTCCAACGGCCGTGAATACTACAAATAACGTGCAAACGGCTAAGCTGCAATCGTCAGATATCAATAAGGCTAATATCTTTGGCCGTTACAGCAAAGAGCAAAAAGTGGTGCAAGCGCCAGTAGTGACTGATGCACCAAAGACTCGTCTTAATGTGGTGCTCGTTGGCTCTGTAGTGAGCTCGAACCCAGAGCGTAGCCTTGCGGTTGTTGCTCATCGAGGTAAGCAAGGCACCTACGGCATTGGCGAACAGATTGATGGTACCCGTGCGACTGTGAATGCGGTTTTTATCGATCGGATTATCATTTCTAACTCTGGTCGTGATGAAACCGTGATGCTTGAGGGCCTAGAGTATAAAAAGCTGGAGTTGAATCAGCGTCCGAGAGCCGCCGCTTCTAATGTCGCTGGCAACAATCCCATCGACTCCGAAGAGAAGTTAGCGGCGATCCGTCGCACCATTACCCAAGACCCACAGCAAATATTCCAATACGTCAGGCTTTCTCAAGTAAAGCGTGATGGCAAGGTAGCAGGTTATCGAGTAAGTCCAGGGCGTGACCCTGAGCTGTTCAATTCGGTTGGTTTACAAAATGGCGATATCGCCATCGCACTCAATGGTGCTGACCTAACTGATCCTGCTGCGATGGGCAGATTTATCAATCCATCACCGACCTAACCGAGTTAAACCTCACCGTTGAACGCGATGGACAGCAACATGACATCTTCATTCAGTTTTAGTCATGTCGACCGTATTACAAGGGAGCAATAAGTGAAAAGTTGGCTTAAAACAAGTACCTGGTTATTGATGGGGAGCCTGATGGCGGCACCCGCGGTATCAGCCAATGAATTTAGCGCCAGTTTTAAAGGCACTGACCTTCATGAATTTATCAATATTGTTGGGCGTAACCTCGACAAAACCATCATCGTCGATCCTTCCGTACGCGGTAAAGTTGACGTGCGCAGTTATGACGTACTGAATGAAGAGCAGTATTACAGCTTTTTCCTCAACGTTCTTGAGGTGTATGGTTTCGCTGTGGTTGAGATGGATAACGGCATTCTAAAGGTCATCAAAGCCAAAGACGCGAAAACCTCCGCGATTCCAGTTGTCGGTGATACTGATATTGCCGTGGGCGATACGGTGGTCACGCGTGTGGTTGCGGTTAAAAATGTCTCGGTACGTGAGTTGTCGCCACTACTAAGGCAGCTCAATGATAACGCTGGCGCGGGTAATGTAGTGCATTATGACCCGGCGAATATCATTCTGATCACAGGCCGCGCTGCGGTGGTAAACCGCCTAGCGGAAATCATCAAGCGTGTTGACCAAGCTGGTGATAAAGAAGTGGAAGTGGTAGAGCTGAAAAACGCGTCTGCAGCAGAAATGGTGCGTATTGTCGATGCGCTGAATAAAACCACGGATGCCAAAAATACGCCTGCGTTCTTGCAGCCTAAGCTGGTGGCTGATGAGCGTACCAACTCAATTCTTATTTCCGGTGACCCTAAAGTGCGTCAACGCTTGCGCCGTTTGATTGGTCAACTGGATATTGAAATGGCCACCAAAGGTAATAACCGTGTTCAATACTTAAAATACGCCAAAGCGGAAGACTTGGTCGATGTGCTAAAAAGGCGTGTCGGACAACTTGCAAAAAGAGAAGCAAGCAGGAACGAAGTCAGGCTCTACAGCGAATCGTACCGAAGTCATGATTGCCGCGCACCCAGATACCAACGCGCTAGTACTGACTGCACCGCCAGACATTATGAAGGCGCTACTTGAAGTAATCTCTCAGCTGGATATTCGCCGCGCGCAAGTATTGATTGAAGCGCTGATCGTTGAGCTGGCTGACGTTGACGGTGCAAACCTCGGTGTTCAGTGGGGCTCTGTCAACGGCGGCAGTGTGGTGCAGTTTAGCAACACTGGTGCGTCTATCGGTAGCGTGATGGTTGGTATGGAAGAAGCCAAAGACAAGAAGACCACGGAAACTCGTGTCGATGCTGATGGTAACCCATACAACGTGGAAACGACCACAACCGGTGACTTCTCTAAATTGGCAAGCGCATTGAGTGGTGTGCAAGGTGCTGCTGTAGGCATCGCGCTAGGTGACTGGACGGCACTCATTACAGCAGTTTCTAGCCAGTCAAATTCGAACATTCTGTCATCACCAAGTATTACCGTCATGGATAACGGTGAAGCTTCGTTTATTGTTGGTGAAGAAGTCCCGGTTCTGACGGGTTCAACCGCAGGTTCAAACAACAGCAACCCATTCCAAACCGTTGATCGTAAGGAAGTGGGTATTAAGCTAAAAGTCGTCCCACAGATTAACGAAGGTAACTCAGTTCAGCTTAACATTGAGCAAGAAGTCTCTAACGTCTTAGGTGCGAACGGTGCCGTTGACGTGCGTTTTGCTAAGCGTCAGCTCAATACTTCAGTCATGATCCAAGATGGTCAAATGTTGGTGCTTGGTGGTTTGATTGATGAGCGTGCCGCAGAGAGTGAATCGAAAGTGCCATTCTTGGGTGATATTCCTTACCTTGGCCGCTTGTTTACCTCTACCTCGACCACGGTAGAGAAGAAGAACTTGATGGTATTCATCAAGCCAACCATCATTCGTGATGGCATGACTTCAGACGGTATCACGCAGCGTAAGTATAACTACATTCGCGCTGAGCAGCTGTTCAAAGCGGACAAAGGCCTTAAGCTGATGGATGATGGCTTCATCCCTGTATTGCCCGAATTTAATGAGACGGCGCGTTACCCATCAGAGATCCAAGCGTTTATTGACCAAGTGGAAGCGAAGTAATATGGAAAGCCCAGAGCATCGCCCGCTAGCAAACCGCTTACCGTTTAGCTTTGCTAATCGTTTTAAAGTGGTGTTTGAAGCGCAGCAGTCGCAGTCGGTTCTCTATTATGTCGAGCCGCTGGCGCTCAATGCTTTGCAGGAAGTAAAGCGGGTATTTCGACAACCGTTTTCATTGCATGCACTGCCGTCGAGCGAGTTTGATGCCAAGTTGACCAAGGCTTACCAGCGCGATTCTTCTGAAGCGAGACAGTTGATGGAAGATATTGGTGCAGACAGTGACGACTTCTTCTCACTGGCAGAAGAGCTGCCTCAAGATGAAGACTTGTTAGAGTCCGATGATGATGCGCCAATCATTAAACTGATCAACGCCATGCTTGGCGAAGCGATCAAAGAAGGCGCGTCTGATATCCATATCGAAACCTTCGAGAAAGTGCTGTCGATCCGTTTTCGTATTGATGGTGTATTGCGTGATGTTCTGGCGCCAAGCGTAAACTGGCGCCACTTTTGGTATCGCGCGTTAAGGTCATGGCTAAGCTGGATATCGCTGAAAAACGCGTACCACAAGATGGTCGTATCTCACTGCGTATCGGTGGTCGAGCAGTGGATGTGCGTGTATCCACTATGCCGTCATCGCACGGCGAGCGCGTGGTAATGCGTCTATTAGACAAAAACGCCACTCGCCTCGACCTACACAGCTTAGGTATGACGCAGATAACCATGCCAACTTTAGACATCTTATCGGCCGTCCTCACGGCATCATTTTGGTCACCGGTCCCACAGGCTCTGGTAAGTCGACCACCCTGTACGCGGGCTTACAAGAGATCAACAGCAACGAGCGCAATATCCTCACCGTTGAAGACCCAATTGAATTTGATATCGATGGCATCGGTCAAACGCAGGTGAATCCTAAAGTTGATATGACCTTCGCTCGAGGCTTGCGTGCTATCTTGCGTCAAGACCCTGATGTGGTGATGGTCGGTGAGATCCGTGACCTTGAAACCGCGCAAATTGCCGTTCAAGCGTCATTGACCGGTCACTTGGTGATGTCGACATTGCATACCAATACAGCCGTAGGCGCGATCACCCGTATGCGTGATATGGGTATTGAGCCATTTTTGATCTCCTCATCGCTACTGGGCGTGTTGGCGCAGCGTTTGGTGCGGACTCTGTGTAATGATTGTAAACAGCCTTACGAGGCGGACGCTGCGACTAAGCAGTTGTTTGGTCTTGCGGAGTCTGAGCCGCTAACACTGCACAAAGCGGTTGGTTGTGAGCGTTGTAATCAAAAAGGCTATCGCGGCCGAACAGGTATTCATGAGCTGCTGATGGTCGATGACAAGGTGCAATCACTGATCCATGACGAAGCAGGTGAGCAAGCGATTGAAAAAGCCGTGCGCTCTCATACTCCAAGCATCCGTGATGATGGTTTCCATAAAGTCAGACTCGGCGTGACCTCGCTTGAAGAAGTCATGCGCGTGACTAAGGAAGCGTAAGTGGCGGCATTCGACTATAAGGCACTGAATGCCAAAGGTAAGCAAGTCAAAGGGCTGATTGAAGGTGATAATGCTCGTCAGGCGCGTCAGCGTCTGAAAGAGCAAGGCCTTATCCCAGTTGATATTGTTGAAGCCAAAGGCAAAGCGTCGTCAAATTCATCTGGCTCAACTAACGCTAAACCAATGTTTAAGCGTGGCTTAAGTACGCCAGATTTGGCACTGATAACTCGCCAGCTATCGACCTTAGTTCAATCTGGCATGCCGTTGGAAGAGTGTTTGCGAGCGGTATCAGAGCAGTCAGAAAAGCCACGTATTCGTACTATGCTGGCGGCCATTCGCTCTAAAGTCACCGAAGGTTATACGCTGTCTGACAGTCTTGCTGATTATCCACATGTCTTCGATGAGCTGTTTCGCTCTATGGTGGCAGCTGGTGAAAAGTCGGGTCACCTAGATTCTATTTTGGAGCGCCTCGCGGATTACGCTGAGAATCGTCAGAAAATGCGCTCTAAGCTGCAACAAGCGATGATTTACCCCGTTGTGCTGGTGGTGTTTGCGGTATCGATTGTGGCGTTTTTGCTGGCGGCAGTGGTGCCCAAAATTGTTGGTCAGTTTGTGCAAATGGGGCAGGATCTACCAGCATCGACGCAGTTTTTGCTCTCTTCTAGTGACTTTATCCAAGAGTGGGGCTTATTGCTGCTTGGTGGTTTTACACTGACGTTGTATTTAATCAAAGTCGCACTTCGTAAGCCGTCTATCCGTATGAGTTGGGACACCAAAGTGTTAGGCTTCCTCTCATTGGTAAAATTGCTCGTGGCCTGAATACATCGCGTTTTGCGCGCACCTTAGCGATTTGTACGTCGAGTGCCATTCCTATCCTAGAAGGGATGAAAGTCTCTGTGGACGTGATGACCAACCACTTTGCTAAGAAGCAAGTGTCCACGGCGGCCGATAATGTGCGAGAAGGGGCAAGTCTTCGTAAGGCACTTGAGCAAACCAAGCTGTTCCCACCTATGATGCTGCATATGATCGCCAGTGGTGAGCAAAGTGGTGAGCTAGAGAGCATGCTGACGCGTGCGGCTGACAACCAAGATCAAAGCTTTGAATCAACAGTGAATATTGCCCTAGGCATTTTCACCCCAGCATTGATCGCCCTAATGGCAGGTTTAGTACTGTTTATTGTGATGGCGACCCTAATGCCGATTTTGGAAATGAACAATTTGATGTCTGGTTAATCCAATCAGTCAAATGGTTAGTATTGCCCTCTATATTGAGGGCGTTTATTTGGAGTTAGAGATGAAAAAAACAATGAAAAAACAATCCGGCTTTACCTTATTAGAGGTAATGGTAGTGGTTGTTATTCTAGGTATTTTGGCAAGCTTTGTCGTACCTAACTTGCTGGGCAACAAAGAGAAAGCAGACCAACAGAAAGCAGTAACGGATATCGTTGCTCTGGAAAATGCACTTGATATGTACAAACTGGATAACAGTGTTTACCCAACGACGGATCAAGGCCTAGAAGCGTTGGTAACCAAACCAACCAACCCAGAGCCACGCAACTACCGCGACGGCGGTTACATTCGTCGTCTACCTGCTGACCCATGGGGCAACGAATACCAATACCTAAGCCCTGGTGATAAAGGCACTATCGACATCTTTACACTAGGTGCTGACGGCCAAGAGGGCGGTGAAGGCCCTGCGGCTGATATCGGTAACTGGAACATCCAAGACTTCCAGTAATCACCAAAGGAGAGGCGGCAGCCTCTCCTTCGTTCAAAGTGAATCTCCATGTTGTTGCAGTCAAAACGTCATCAATTAGGTTTTACCTTACTGGAAATCATGCTGGTACTGGTGCTGCTTTCTATCAGTGCAGTAGCGGTGATTTCGACCCTGCCTCAGAGTCAAAGTGATGACACTAAACAGCAAGCGCAGCGTTTATACCAAAGGCTACAACTGTTCAACGAAGAAGCAATGTTGGCAGGCAAAGATTTTGGTATACGTGTTGATGAAGCCAAAAAGCAATACGTGTTTCTCGAATTGACTTCTGAAGGGTGGCAACGCGTGTCACTCAGTAAGATCCCAGAAGAGACGACCTTGCCAGAAACCTTGTCGATCAAACTCGATTTAAGCACGGGTATTTGGGGTGAGAGTGACAGGTTATTTGAGCCTGGTTCTTTGTTTGATGAAGACATGTTTGCCGATGTGGAAAAAGAGAAAAAAACCGAAAAGCCACCACAAGTCTTTATTCTTTCTAGCGGAGAGATCACCGAAGGTGCATTTGTTGTTGCGCCGGTGAATCGAGCACTGCAAGACCAAACTTGGTACGTCGAAGTCAAAGAAAATGGGCAGTTGGCGCTTATGGATGTGAAAGATTGGAATGAAAAAGACCGTTAGAGGCATGACCCTGCTAGAGGTGCTGATAGCGCTGGCGATATTTGCCACGGCGGCCATCTCCATCATCCGAGCGGTCAGTCAGCATATTAACACCCTAAGCTATCTGGAAGAGAAGGCGTTTGCCAGTATGGTGGTCGATAATCAGATGGCTAAGCTTATGCTCGATACCGCAAAGCCTAAAGCTAAGAAAGGCAAAGAGAAATTGGCGGGGCGTGAGTGGTACTGGAGCATTCAGCCGGTTGAAACGGCAGATAACTTACTCTCTGCGGTGGATGTAAGTGTTGCTACTGATGCGAAAGCGAGCCCGATAGTGACGGTGAGAAGCTATGTCGACAAGTAACCGTGTTAAAGGCTTTACCCTCATCGAAGTGCTGGTGGCCATTGCGATTTTTGCCAGCTTAAGCGTAGCGGCCTATCAAGTGGTGAATCAGGTGCAGCGCAGCAATGAGCTTTCTCTAGAGCGCAGCACTCGACTACAAGAAATCCAGCGTGGTTTTGTTTATCTAGATAGTGACTTTAAGCAGTTGGCGCTGCGTCAGTTTCGTCATGAAGGGGAAGAGCCTTTGTCTCGTTTGATGCTGTGGCAAGAAGGGTTATTGGAGTCTGAAGGGCGAGGTTTACTGTTTGCTCGTCTCGGTTGGCTTAACCCGCAAAATCAATTTCCACGTGGTGAAGTGGCTAAGATTGGTTACCGCCTTCAAGAAGGTAAACTTGAGCGTTTGTGGTGGCGCTATCCTGATACTAGTGTGGGCGAACCTCCAGTGGTGCTCCCCATATTTACCAAGGTGGAAGCGTTTGATATGCGTTTTTACAATGGCGAATCTTGGAGCAATGAGTGGCAAACCGACATGACGCTTCCGCTTGCGGTGGAAGTAAAAATCCGTTTTGAGGATTTTGATGAAATTAACCGTATCTATCTGACTCCAGCGGGTACGCTCAATGCGACATCTGGCGGTAACAGTAATGGCTCAGAGGGTGGCAACAACCAAGGTAATGACCAGGGCAATAACCAAGGCGGTAACTCATGACAAGAGTGACGGTTAAATCCCAAAAAGGGGTCGCCTTGATTGTGATTCTGCTGTTACTTGCCATTATGGTATCTATTGCAGCCACGATGTCGGAGCGTCTGTTTAGTCAATTTACTCGCGCGTCTAATCAGGTGAATTATCAGCAAGCTTATTGGTATGCGATTGGCGTTGAAGCATTGGCGTCGGTGGCGATAAAAGAGAGCTACAAAGACAATAAAGACAGCGTGAACCTCAATCAGCCTTGGGCGATTGAAGAGCGTACTTATCCACTCGATTATGGTGAGGCGACGGGCTACATTCGTGATATGCAGGCTTGTTTTAATATCAATGCGTTATCGACGGTTCAGCCGAATCAAAACAGCGCAACCAAGCCCTTTTTAGTGCGCTTTTTCCAAAAGCTGCTCGAGGAAAGCGGAGTTGAAAACTACCAAGCAGAGCAGGTGGCGGACTCCACATGGGAGTTTGTCAACAAAGAGACCAGTGTGCGCTCGGTATCCGGTGTCGGAGACAGCTACTATGAATCGCTCTCTCCTGCCTATGTGGCGGCTAATGGTTTGATTGCGGATAGCTCAGAGCTTAGAGCGATTAATCAGATGAGCGGCGATGCGATGCTCAGTATCAGCCTTTGGTTTGTGCATTGCCAACAAGCGATTGGCGTCTCAATGTAAATACGCTGGTTGAAGAGCAGGCTGGACTATTATCAGCGCTGTTTGCACCGAATCTCTCGCTAGAGAATGCGAGACAAATGATAGAGAACCGCCCGTTCGATGGTTGGTCAGGAATTGATAAGTTTCTCGCTGAGTCGCAGATGGCCAGCGTGGATGATAATACTAAACAGCAAGCGCAACAGTATCTTGCTGTAGACAGTGCCTATTTTGAAATGGACACTCAGGTTGTTGTTGGAGAGTCGCGGATGCGTCTTCGCAGCCTGTTTTATAGCCAAGATAGGCAGGAAGTGACGGTCGTTCGTCGTCGATTTGGAGGATTTAGTGAGCGAGTTCTTAACCGTTCGCCTGAATAGCCAACCAGATAGCCACATACATTGGGCGGTATGGTCAACTAGTCAGCAAGAAGTGATAGCCAGCGGAGAGCTTAATAACCTCGACCAGCTCGCTGACATAAAAGAGTATGCACAGCAGCGTGTGACGTTGCTGATGCTGAGTGGACAGGATGTGCACTTTGCTGATGTCGAGATCCCTGCAGGTGGCGCGCGTCAGTTTGAGTCGATGTTGCCGTTTATTGTCGAAGATGACATAGCACAAGATGTCGATGAGCTGCACTTTACCATCTTTAGTAAACAAGGTGGTCGCGCTTCTATCGCTGCGGTGGATCGCCAATACCTTACGCATGTGATTGATCGCTTTGCAGAGCAAGGTATAGAAGTCAAAAAAGTGATCCCTGATGTCTTGGCGTTGCCGCAAACAGACCATGTGAGCGCGATTCATCTCGATGGTCAATGGCTGTTTCGTACGGGCAATCAAAGCGGCCTTGTTGTCGATGAGGGTTGGATGGATGCGGTCATTGACTCCGATTACTTAGTTCAATCAACAAGTGACGATGACAGCAAAGTTGTGATAGAGAGCTACTCTCCGGTTGCCAAGTCGCTGGCTGAGCGATCTTTGCATATCGATTGGCAAAGCATGCCGCCAGAGCCGGCGATGGCGCTGCTGTCAAAAGGCACCGTAGAAGCGAGTGCTAACTTGATGACCGGTGAGTTTAAGCCGAAAGCATCGTTTTTAAGGCATTGGAAAGTTTGGCAGAAAGTTGCTATTGCTGCTTCGGTGCTTGTTGTTGCATTGGTCGCACAACAAGTGGTGTTGGTGAATCAATACGAGGCTCAAGCGGCGGCCTATCGCGCCGAAAGTGAACGAATTTTCCGAACGGTTCTGCCAGACAAAAAGCGCATCCCGACGGTGAGCTACCTCAAGCGCCAGCTGGATGATGAGCTGAAGAGCCTAGGAGGCAGTGAGCTGTCGAGTGCTTCAGTGTTGGAGTGGTTGTCGAAACTTCCCGATACGGTAGGGCAAGTGAATGGCATGCAAGTGCAGAGTTTTACGTTCGATGGCAACCGTAATGAAGTTCGCATGAATGTCACCAGTCGAGACTTTGACAGTTTCGAGGCGGCGCGAGTGAAGTTAGAAACGCAATTTGAAGTTTCTCAAGGACCACTTAATCGCAACGGCGAGGTGGTCATGGGTAACTTTGTACTTAAGAAGAAGTAGAGCGTAATGAAAGGATTATTACTGAACCTTCAAAGCTGGTGGCTGAGTATCAGTCAGCGAGAGCAGCGACTGGTTGTGGTTTGCTCGTTGGTGATTTTGCTTGGCATTGTTTATTGGGGAATTTTAGCCCCTTTTGCTCAACGTACAGAGCTTGCTCAATCACGTATCCAGTCTGAAAGACAATTGCTTACATGGGTGAAGCAAAAGGCGGACGACATTTCGCAGCAAAGACAAGCGGGTGGGGTAGTTGTTTCCAAGGAGCCGCTTAACCGCGTGATCACCTCTTCGACGAATCGATTCAGTATTGAACTCATTCGTATGCAGCCACGCAATGATCAGTTGCAAGTATGGATCAAGCCGATTCCGTTTGAGTTCTTTGTTAATTGGCTGTTTTACTTGCAAGACAACCACGGAGTGACGGTTGAGATCCTAGATATCGACAAGGCCGATCAAAATGGTGTTATTGAAGTCAACCGATTGCAATTTAAAAGAGGTGGCTAAGTGGTAAAAAAAGTCATCAAATACGGCTTACTGTGTACCACAGTTTTTGCCGCTAGCGCGATTTATCACCTACCTGCCAGTGTTGTGATGAGCTATGCCCTATGCTAGAGAGCTCGCTCTGGATGGCACTACAGGTACTATTTGGCAAGGCAACGCGCAGAATGTTCGATTCCAGCAATACTCCATCGGTGATGTGTCGTGGCAGTTTAGTTGGTCTAGTCTTTTGACGCTCTCGCCAGAGTATTCAGTGCGCTTTGGTCGCGGTAGTACGTTAGGTCTATCGGGGCGAGGAAATCTTGGTGTGAGCATGTCTGGTGCTTACCTTAAGAACGTTCTTGCTTCCATCCCTGCGGATACCGTGGTTCAGTACGCGCCTATTCCGGTACCAATTAAAGCAGGTGGTCAGCTGGAGCTTGCCATTAAGTCTCTCAACTATGCGTCGCCATGGTGCGGAAGTGGTGATGGGAGCTTGTCTTGGAATGCAGGATATATTGAGTCGCCTATCGGTAGTTTAGGACTGGGGCCGACAATTGTGGACTTATCTTGTGATGACAGTGTGCTTTCTGCTGCGGGAAGCAACGCAGTAATCAGGTGTCGAGTCAGTTCTCTGCGAGTGTGACCCCAAATCGACAGTATCAATCACAGGCGTGGTTTAGGCCTGAATCTGAGTTTCCGACGAATATGCGTCAGCAGTTGAGATGGCTTGGTAACCCAGATGGCGAAGGACGGTATTCGTTCAATTATCAAGGGCGCTTTTAAGCGAACGCTAGGTTAAAAACAACAAAAAGGAGGCTTAGCCTCCTTTTTCAATTTTAGCAACTAAAGCAGAGTGTTAGCTCTGTACTAGGATTTGATCCCATGGCAGATCTCGATCGCCAATCACAATAAAGTTCGGGTTCTCGAGTGTTTCGCGCTCGTTGTAAGAGAGAGGCTGAAGCTCGGTATCGACAATGGTGCCACCGGCTTCTTCAACAATGCATTGTGTCGCTGCGGTATCCCACTCGCCGGTTGGTCCAAGGCGCAGATAGCAATCGACAGCTCCTTCAGCGACCAAGCAGGCTTTGAGAGCGGCAGAGCCAAGAGGCACTAAGTCATAGTTCCATGCGCTGCTCATTCGCTGTGTGATGCGATTGATATTTTGACGACGGCTAATGGCAATAGCGATAGATTGTTGTGGCATCTCGTGTTTGAGTATTTTGATGCGCAGGCTTTCCCCTAGGCTTGGAATTTTCCATGCCCCTTTGCCTTCATAAGCGTGATAGGTCACGCCGGACACCGGTGCGTACACCACGCCCATGATCGGCTTGTTGTTGCTCACTAATGCAATGATGGTCGCAAAGTCGCCACTGCGGGCGATGAACTCCTGAGTACCATCTAGGGGTCGACCAGCCAATAGGTGCTCCATTGTGAGCGTTGCTCTAAACTAATATCCGCTGCTTCTTCAGACAAGACAGGGATATCTGGTGTCAGCTCAGAGAGCTTTTCCATAATCAGTTTATGCGCAGCTAAGTCAGCGCTGGTCACTGGGGTTTCATCATCTTTGGTAAAGGCTTCGTAGTCTTTGTTCTCGTAGATGTCGAGAATAAGCTGGCCAGCCTGACGAGCGATGTCGATGACAGCAGGAAGGTGATGCGATAAATCTAAATGTCTTGTTGCCACGTTATAACCCCAACTCTGACTTCATTCTTAGCATTAGTAGCAATGCGGTAATACTGCGCGCTTCTGAGAAGTCGAGATGAGTAAGTAGCTCATCGGCTTGTGCCAATGGCCATTTCACGATTTCTAGAGGCTCTGGTTCGTCCCCTTCGAGTTGCTCTGGGTAGAGATCTTGAGCAACAAACAAAGTCATGCGACTGGAGAAATACGAAGGTGCAAGAATCACCTCTTTGAGTGGTGTTAGCGTGTTGGCGCCAAAACCAATTTCTTCTTTGAGTTCACGTACCGCCGCTTGCTCGGCACTCTCGCCTAGATCGATGAGTCCTTTTGGAAAGCCCAGTTCGTAGCGCTCGGTGCCTGCTGCATATTCGCGAACCAGCAAGATATCCCCATGCTCAGTGATCGGCACCATCATGACCGCATTGCGACCACTCGGTTTCATGCGCTCATACGTGCGCTTTTCGCCGTTCGAAAACGCTAAGTCTAAAGCCTCAATTTTAAATAGCCTAGATTCAGCTACTGTCTTTTGGGCTAAGATCTCAGGTCCTTTTTTGGATGGCATGGGCGTTCTCCTCCGCTGGGTGCCAATGTTTTCTATAACGCTAGGGTGTTTGAAACGCTTGCTTGTTACAAACATTAAGCACTTGGCACTCGAATAGTAGTTAGTGATTAATATATATAGGATTTGGACGCGCGCCAAATGGTAGTGCTAAAAAAAAGAGCGCAAAGGTTTACCTTGGCGCTCGATTCGAAAACAAATTTGGCAATGAGCATCCTTGCTAGTAGTAAGAATGCTCGCCGCGATCGTGCTCTGTCATATCTCGGACAGCGGTTAGCTCACCAGAGAATTCTTGAAGAAGCTGCTTCTCGATGCCTTCTTTTAGTGTTACGTCCACCATCGAGCAACCGTTACAACCACCGCCGAACTGCACGATAGCGATACCTTCTTCAGTAATTTCCATCAAACTTACGTGACCACCGTGACCCGCTAGCTGTGGGTTAACCTGAGTTTGGATTGCGTACTCAACACGCTCCATCAGTGGTGCATCATCGGAAACTTTACGCATTTTTGCGTTTGGCGCTTTTAGGGTTAGCTGTGAACCCATTTTGTCGGTAACAAAGTCGATCTCTGCATCTTCTAGAAATGGCAGAGATAGCTCATCAACGTAGGCTGACAGTGCTTCGTACTTGAATTCGGTGTCGTTAGACTCAACCGCTTCTGGTGGGCAGTAAGACACACCACACTCAGCGTTTTGAGTGCCTGGGTTAACGACAAAAACACGGATGTTCGTTCCCTCTGGCTGTTGAGCCAGTAGTTTAGCGAAGTGGCTTTGAGCACTTTCTGTAATAGTAATTGGATTTGACACGACGAATACCTGAGTAAGATTGTAGGTTATTACCCCCATTCTACTCCTGTCACGAGTAGATGCCAAAAAATTTTGCACATCCTCTGCGCAATCTGGCTGACAACCCAACAGTGGGCTTACTTTGGGGTACGGCATAAACAATAAATATCGATTTTTTCTACGTTCACTTCAAGTAATAATTCACTCAGATGCCGAACGGTTGCGCCGGTTGTGACCACATCATCAATAATGGCGACGTGTTTTAATGTGGGTCTTTGTTGGAGAGAGAACGCTTGGCGTACGTTCTCCATCCTTTCTTGTCGATTGAGGCTTTTTTGAGTCGCGGTTTGGCGGTGCTTGCGAAAAATGTTGTCGGCGGTTTTTACCTCTGGCAGGTGCTGCGAGAGTTGCAGCATGATGAGTTCACTAAGGTTAAAGCCACGTTTTAATTCGACATGAAGCTGCGTCGGAACACAAATCAGCAGTGGTGCAGGCTCGCTGATACGCTTGGCGAGCAGTTTACTCAGCGGTGGTAATAACCAAGGCTCTCGGTGTTGCTTTATACGCTGGATAAAAGACGACAGTGGTGGCCGATAATCGCCAAGACAAGTCAGAGTTTGCCATGGGGGTGGTGTGGTGAGGCATGCACCGCAGATCTCGGCGGTGTTGTCCATAGTCAGGCCACAGCGCGTGCAGCGATGACGTTCAAAATTAAATAATGGCTGGCAGTGCTCACACCAAAGATTGTGGCCAAGGGAGTGGTCAATCGTAAAGCCGCAGACATGGCATTGTTTTGGTAGCCGAGATAAAAATCGCATTGGTCTGAGTTGACGTGTAAAGGAATCCTATTAGCATGGGACAATTCGAAGCAGAAAAAGAACCAAATCAGTAGGAGAGCGTGTGAGCAGTTCGGCAAAAGTACATTGGCAGGTGGAAGGGCAAGGACCTGATTTGGTGCTAGTGCACGGTTGGGGCATGAACGGCGCGGTATGGTCTGCGTGCGTTAGTGAACTGGCTGAGCACTTTACTGTGCATACGGTTGACTTGCCTGGTTATGGCTACAGCCACCAGATTGGCTATGATTCTTTGACACAGCTGGTGGATGCCTTGCTAGCAGAAGCGCCAGAGCGTGCTATTTGGCTTGGTTGGTCACTCGGTGGGTTAATTGCGACTCACATTGCCCACGAGTATCCGGCGCGTGTCAGCCAGTTAGTGACCCTAGCGAGCTCACCAAAGTTTTCTCAAGGAGAAGGCTGGCGCGGGATTAAACAAGATGTACTCGCGGCGTTTATGATTCAACTGAGTGACAATTTTACGGTGACGATTGAGCGTTTTATGGCGCTGCAAGCCATGGGCAGCCCAAGTGCACGCCAAGATATTAAGCTGCTCAAACAAGCGGTGCTTTCTAGACCTATGCCTTGCCCTAACGCATTGATGCTCGGTTTACAGTGGCTGGATAAGCTCGACTATCGTAGTGAGCTTGCTGCGCTGACTATGCCTGTGCATCGCTGGTATGGGCGCTTAGACGGTTTGGTGCCGGTGCGCGTCGCCAGTTTATTAGATAAGCAGATGGGCGCCCATCAAAGTCATGTGTTTGCCGCTTCCTCCCATGCTCCCTTTATTACTGAAACGGCTGAGTTTATCGCACGGGTTCGTGAGTTAGGTCGCTAATTTTTGCGGTTTTTTTGCACAAATAGGTAAAGGTTGGCACTGTTTTTCCGATAATCTAATAGATAGATTGCTCGTCGGTCTAGGTTAGTTGTTGAGGTTTGGCGAAAATCACTCACAGCAGAGGAGCGTGACCTATGATAGTGTCGCCCAACAGTGTCAGTGCCCCAGTTATTGCTCCATCGGTCAATCCCCAGACCGAGCAGGCGGCGCGTGATAACAAAGTACGTGAACCTATCGTGCCTACGGTTGAGCTGGCAAGGACGAATGCTGAGCGCCGAATTAATGAGGAAGAAAAACGCCGTAAACGTTCGGCATGGGATCCTGCTGAGCATCCAGACTATGATGCTGAAGAAGTGTCTCCTGAACGTGAAGACCAATTGAGCGCCTGTTTTATTTGTTGTCATTGAGCAGTTACAGCCAGTCTCAAGGAAAGGGATATGCGATGCGTTTTCGCCTGCCTGCCAAAGTGCTTCAAGAGGCGTTGATGGCAGGAAAAATGGCTAAGCGACGCACGGTGATTCGCTATCACTATGGACACTCGGTGGCACCGAATACGCCCTCGGACATTATTGCGGTTGGATAATGATTACTATTGGAAAGCAAAAAGAGCACTCAAGGTGCTCTTTTTGCTTTTTGGGACTGGTTATTTTTTCGCTTTAGCGAAAGCAGCAGCGAAGGCACCGCCCATCGCACTGTTGCCCGTCTCTTGGCGATTCGAACGTTGACGCTGAGCGCCACGCTGATTATCTCGAGCCGGTTTGCTTGAACGAGCAGGGCGATTATCCGCACCTGGTTCATCGTTGAGGCGCATTGATAAACCAATACGCTTACGGCCTGCATCTACTTCCATGACTTTCACTTTAACGATATCACCGGCTTTCACCACTTCACGCGGATCAGCGACAAACTTGTCCGTTAGCGCAGAGATGTGCACCAAACCATCTTGGTGGACACCGATGTCCACAAACGCACCGAAGTTAGCCACATTCGAAACAACACCTTCGAGAACCATGCCTGGCTCAAGATCGTTGATGGTGTTGACGCCTTCAGCAAAGGTGGCGGTTTTAAACTCGGGGCGAGGATCTCGACCTGGCTTATCCAGCTCTCGGATGATGTCGGTGACCGTTGGTAGACCGAAAGTCTCATCCGTGTAATCAACTGCATTGACGGTGCGAAGAAAGCTACTGTCACCGATGATGGATTTCATTGCGCGACCGGTTTTTTCCGCAATGGTTTTGACCACAGGGTAAGCTTCTGGGTGAACAGCGGATGCATCGAGTGGGTTTTTACCATCCATGATGCGAAGGAAGCCAGCACACTGCTCAAACGCCTTAGGGCCAAGTCGTGCCACTTTTTTCAGTGTGGTACGAGCTTCGAAGCGACCGTTTTCATCACGGTAGTCGACAATGTTTTGTGCCAGCGTGGAAGACAAACCCGCTACACGAGTTAGTAGCGCAGCAGAAGCGGTGTTTACATCAACGCCGACGGCGTTTACACAGTCTTCCACAACCGCATCCAGACGTTTAGCTAGCATGGTCTGGCTAACATCATGCTGATACTGACCCACACCGATGGATTTAGGGTCGATCTTCACCAGCTCCGCTAGTGGGTCTTGCAAACGTCTCGCAATAGAAACCGCACCACGTAGGGATACGTCCATATTTGGGAACTCTTTTGCTGCAAGCTCAGATGCTGAATATACAGATGCGCCTGCTTCACTGACGATGATCTTCTGCACTTTTAAGTTGCCGCGCTTGATGACATCAGCTGCGAAGCTATCCGTCTCTCGCGATGCTGTGCCATTACCGATGGCAATCAAGTCGACGTTAAATTGGCGAACGAGCTTATCCACTACATGAGCGGCTTTGTCGACCTGTTTTTGCGGAGCATGTGGGTAAATGGTGTCAGTCGCGAGCACTTTACCAGTAGCATCAACAACGGCGACCTTACAACCGGTGCGCAAACCAGGGTCGAGGCCAAGTGTAGCTTTTGGACCAGCGGGTGCGGCCATCAACAGATCTTTCAAGTTAGTTGCAAAGACGGTAATCGCGTCGACTTCAGAGCGTTCTTTGAGTGCACCCATCAGTTCTGTTTCCATGTGCATGGAGACTTTAATGCGCCATGCCCAGCTAATCACTTGTTTGCGCCATGCATCTGCAGGCGCTTGGCTAAGATGAATGCCATAGTGTTCAGCGATTAGGGTTTCGCAGTAGGACTCACGAGCGTTTTCATCGTTGGCTGGGTCGGCGTTAACCGATAGCTGCAAGAAGCCTTCATTGCGGCCACGAAGCATCGCCAGTGCGCGGTGAGACGGCACTTTGCTCATCGCCTCATCGTGTTCAAAGTAGTCTTTGAACTTTTCACCTTCTTGCTCTTTACCTGTCACAACGCGTGAGCGCAGTTCCGCGTGGCGATTTAGATATTGGCGCACTTTTTCGAGTAGGTCGGCATCTTCTGCGATGCGTTCCATAATGATGGCACGTGCGCCATCCAAAGCGGCTTTGCTATCGGCAATGCCTTTTTCATTGTCGATGTAACTCGACGCAGCACTTTCAGGTTCATTGCTTGGGTCTGTCCACAACAAGTCTGCTAGAGGCTCAAGGCCGGCCTCAATAGCAATTTGACCTTTGGTGCGACGTTTTGGTTTGTAAGGTAGGTACAGATCTTCAAGACGAGTTTTGTTGTCCGCATTTTCAATTTCACTGCGCAGCTCTGCTGTAAGTTTGCCCTGATCGTCGATGGATTTCAGAATCGTCTGACGTCGGTCGTCCAATTCACGCAGATAGCTTAAACGCGAGTCTAAGGTACGAAGTTGAGTATCATCCAGACCCCCAGTGACCTCTTTTCGATAGCGAGCGATAAATGGAACTGTGTTACCGTCATCAATAAGGGTAACGGCGGCTTCAACTTGCTTGTGACTGACGTTCAGCTCTTTAGCAATCAGTTGACAGATAGCTTGGCTCATCCGTGTATTCTCTTTTTTGTTGTGTGGGGAGTGCGCGGGCACTCCTAGATATCCATAGGATATAAGGGCATCAGCAGTGATTTGCAATTCCTTGGTCATTTTTCTGCGCCACGTTTTTGATTTACGTTTTTGCTATAAGGAAAGGTGAAACCAAACGAGGAATTGCTAATTTATTGATAATCGCGTGGATATTCCGTTGATTTTCTGTAAAGTTTAAAGGAGTCGGTAAACGAAGTGAGTCGACCGTTGTCTTAGGAACTCATGCGTATTTAGAGCCAGTCGATGAATGGATGTATTAAAATGAAAACTACAGCAACTAAGTTGGCGTTAATTCTTGCCACAATGACAAGCGGGTGGGCTATGGCTGCACCAGATCTTTCTACTACCCAAGCACCGGTTCTCTCTATTGAGGATAAGATTGTTCTTGGACGCGTTGAAAGTGTTTACTACCAAGATATTGAAGCGCTCGAAGGCATACCATTTGTCGGCAAAATCGATACGGGCGCTGATACTACCTCCATGCACGCTGAAGACATTAAGGTCATCAGTAACAACCCTAAATACCAAGGCCTCAGTGATGAGAAGCTGATGCAAACCATCGTCGATGAGTACGGTGGTTCAGCGAGTGACTGGTGGCTGGAAGAATTCGATAACGACGAGCGCAACTTCCAGGGTGTCGTTAGCTTCACTTTGCGCCACCCTTACACCGGTGAAAAGATTGAAATGGAGCGCCCATTGACGCGCACCAGTGTGATTCGAAGCCGTACTAGCTCGACGCCTATCTACCGTCCGGTAATCACTCTGCCTATGACCATTGCGGGCAAAACTGTAGATACGGAAGTGAACCTTACCGATCGAAGCGGCTTTAGCGCCCCAATCTTGATCGGTAAGACGTTCCTAGCCAACAACGCATGGGTCATGGCGGGGTATGATTATCTTCAAGAGCAGAAAGATGCCCAAGTGATTGGTCGCCGTGAATCTGGCTCGGTGGCAGATGTACCGGTAGACGTCAGCATCTCTTTGTCGAACAACTACAGCATTCTCAATGCGCAAAATATTGAAGTAGACAAAAAAGCCAATTCAGTGAGTTTCGATTTGGTCGGCAAGGAAGGCGCACAAAAACGCGTGACGTATCCGTTAGTGAAAATGCTTTCGGTGTCTGGCAATGAGTACCCAATGATCTTTTTACCATTTAAAGGTGGTAAAGACTTTGAGGGTACGATTCAGGTTTACCTAAAGGATCGCTCGAAGCAGAGCACTCAGCTTCGTCTAGGTCTGAATACGCTTAACAAAAACTTTATCGTCGATACCGGCGCTAAAGGAAAGCTTGAGAAGAAAAAGCAGAGCTTTGCCGCTCGTATGAAAGACAAGCCGCTGGTGGTCTCACCAACGGAAAGCTTGATCCTCGATGGTGTTCAGCTTGATGCCGAACCGTCGTTTGCGGTGAGCACGCCACTTCTGAAAGTCAGCAGTTTTGAAATCATTGAAGCTAAGGGGCGCGACAAAGTGGAGTACTACTTGTCGAGTGACTTAGGCAATGAAGAGAAGATCCGCAAAACCATTTTACGCCGCATCAAAGTGGGCGATACGGTAAGGCCAGTGTCGATGGTGAGTTCATCGTTGGTGATCGCACCGTGACGGTAGAGTTTGCACTTGAAGCCCTCGATAGCGATGAAGGCGATAAGCCATACTTTATTATCGGTAAGAAAGCCACGAAGGCCGGCGTACTGGTGAACACTCGCAGTGAGAACCTACTCGATGCCTACCCTGTGTTTACGGCAGGTCATATTGAAAATGCCACGGTGGAAGGGCTCTCTTTCCCAGTGAAACTGGATACGGGTGCTGATGTAAGCTCAATGAACGCGACCAACATCAAGCAGTTTGAAAAAGACGGTAAGAAGATGGTGACCTTCACCTACAGCAACGACATGGGCATGAAACAAGAGTTTACCCGTGAAGTGGTGGATGTGATGCGCATTCGTGCTAAGGCTGGAGAAGAGGCGAATGTTCGCCCTGTTGTGAACATGCGCGTGAAGCTTGGCGATGTTGAGAAAACAGTACGTGTGAACCTGCAAGACCGCTCTCGCTTCCACTACAGCATGATTCTCGGTAAAAACTTCCTTAAGTATGGCGTTGTGGTTAGTAGTGATGAGAACTTCCTACTGGGTAACGAGATAGGCAGTCACTAACGACAGCCTACTGGATAAAAAAATGGCCGCGAACTTCGCGGCCATTTTATTTTGAGTGCTTGTAGAGATTCAGAGCTTTCTGAGATTGAGCGCTTAAGACTCTTTCTTATCCTGAGAATTGGATTCGTCTTTCGTCTCTTCAGCGTCTTGTGGCGTCTCCGCTTGAGGCTCAGACTTCTCAACTGGTGCTTCTTCGTCATCATCGTCTGTGTTATCAACGATGCTGTGCTTTTCTTTCCAGTTTTCCCAGCGCTGATAAGCCAACTCTTGCATGTCGGTGGTTTTGTCCGCCTCATCGACAATCTCTTGCCCCAACAAGTGCTCGAAGATGTCTTCCAGAGTGATGATGCCTTGGATGGTGCCGTATTCGTCGACAATCATCGCAATTTGCAGGCGTGCTGCCATCATCTGTTCAAACGCTTTCGGCAACATGATGGTGTTAAACAATACCTGGATTGGGCGCATCACCGAACCCAGTTGCTTCTCGCCGCTGCCTTGTTGCTGAAGCTTAAACAGCTCCAAACGGTGTACAAAGCCCAGAATGTTGTCTTTCTGCTGGCTATACACCAATGGGCGTGAGAACGGCGTCTCTTTATGCTCAGTCAAAAACTCATTGATGGTCATCTCAGCCGGTACACGGAACACCACTGGACGAGGTGTCATTACTTGCGTCACTGGGATGTCTTGAATGTTCAAAATGTTATTCAAGATGTTCGATTCGCCTTCCGCGAACTCGCCGCTTTCTTTAGCTAGCATTGCCATTGCTGATAGCTCATCACGCATTTTCGGCGTTTCATGGCCGCGCGCTAGGCGTTTTAGTGATTTGCTCTGAGAACCAAACAAATGGAGTCAGTGCCCACACCATCCAGCGTAGGATAGTGGCTGAAACCGGAGCGAGTTGACGCCAGTAGGTCGCACCAATGGTTTTCGGTACGATTTCTGACAACACCAGAATACCCAGCGTCAGTACTGCTGAGAAAACGCCTAGCCATTGGCTACCGAACACTTTCGCCGCTTGCGCACCGGCACTCGCTGCACCAATAGTGTGAGCGATGGTGTTTAGGGTCAAAATAGACGCTAGAGGTCTATCTAGCTCTGCTTTGAGCTTGGTTAGCTTTTCTGCCGCAGGGTGACCCTTTTGTCTTAGCTGAGCAAGATAGCTTGGGGTAATACTTAAAAGTACTGCCTCTAATACCGAACAGATAAAAGAGACACCAATAGCGACAGTAATATAAACCGTTAAGAGAAACATTCATTTCCTAGGTAAGTGCACACATCAACCTAACTTTGCTGCAAAAATGAGCCTGTGCATTGTTGGTGAGTGCTTAAAAACAGTAGCGACAGACCGATTTATCAGGCTTATCAGTTGAGTCGCAGTGCATTTATGGGACTTTATGCAATAAATTACAAGGTTTCAAACTCAATCTTTGGGTAACAAATTGTGAGTTATTGCTCATAAAACGGTTAAATCTACGTCATAAGCGATAAAGAAGCGCTACAAACCTTTGCCAGATGGGGGCTTTTTGATTTAGAGTGGGCTTTAACTCGATAACATGAAGAAGGGAAACCTAATGAACAAGACCCAATTAATCGATTTTATCGCTGAAAAAGCTGACCTATCAAAAGCACAAGCTAAAGCAGCGCTAGAAGCGACGCTTTCAGGCGTATCTGAAGCGCTAACTGAAGGTGACCAAGTTCAACTAATTGGTTTTGGTACGTTCAAAGTAAACCACCGTGCAGCTCGCACTGGTCGTAATCCAAAGACTGGTGAAGAGATCCAAATCGCTGCTGCTAACGTTCCAGCATTCGTTGCTGGTAAAGCACTGAAAGACGCAGTGAAATAATTTTTACAGCACCGATGGCTTCATCGGTGCTGTTCTCTCCATCTCATTCTTCCCCAGGATCGATTGTTAAGCGTGTTTTGAATCAGCGCGATTACCTATCTGTCTCCTCACTTTAAGCTTCATTTAACTGAACGCGACGCACCATTTGCTGTCTTAACTGTGTCACTCGGTGTAATTCGTTTATCGCGCGTTCAATAGAGGTGCCTCGCAACTATGAAAAGAATACTGTTGGTTTCGCTTCTCGCAGCTTGCTTGCTTGGCTGTTCGTCTTCGCCTTCTCCGAGTATCAATCAATTTTCAGACTACACCGGTGGTCAGACACTGGGTGATGCAACCAGCTTTTATTGGTATACCGAAAAACTCACTCGTCCTCATAGCGCTGCTGATTACGTCAACATGAATGACTACGGTTGGTATCAATCCAACTATCGCTGGAGTGGTGACACGCTGAGAGAGTTTGTGCGCGAAGGTGTACAAAATGACTTGGAAACGGGAGCTGTGACTTACCGCATCCACGTACGATTTAACAAAGAGGGTGAGGCGATTTATCAGCAGTACCGTCGGAATGGTAAAGTGCTGCCGGTGAAAAAAGCCCAGCTTGAAAATTACCAACGTGAAGCTTCGCTGTTAGTTGAACGAGTAAAAGAGCAAGACAGTGATGGCTTAGAGCTTGTTCAAGGCCACTGGGATGGCGAGACACTAGAAACATGCAGCGGTATAGAGTTCAATAACATTAAGTTTGAGCAGAGCTTGCCAAGTTTTGTCGTTTCTCGTTTGGCTGAAGTAGAAAGCTATGTGGCGTTCTTGGGCAGCACACGATTGACTGGTGCTAGGGTAGAGCAACTACTGATGCTGGCCGATGGTGCCAAAGACTGTATTCCGAGACCTGAGCTCATTTAACACATGTCTCAGAACAATTAAAAAGGGTGCCGATTGGCACCCTTTGTTATTTTGAACTTGGCTTAATTACTTTTGCTCGCGAGCAATCGCACGATAGCCGATGTCGTTGCGGTGGAACATACCGTCCCAGCTGATTCTCGATGTAAGCTCATAAGCGCGCGCTTGAGCTTCAGAGACTGTGTTACCTAGGCTGTCGCACATAGTACGCGACCGCCGTTAGTCACAACATTGCCGTCTTTGTCAGCTGTACCAGCGTGGAATACCTTCTCGCCTTCCACTTCTGTTGTTGGTAGGCCAGAGATAACATCACCCTTGTTGTAAGACGCAGGGTAGCCACCTGCAGCTAGAACAATACCGATAGACGCACGTGGGTCCCACTTAGACTCAACTTGGTCTAGCTTCTTGTCGATGGCAGCTTGGCAAAGCTCAACCATATCTGATTGCATGCGCATCATGATAGGTTGTGTCTCTGGATCACCGAAACGGCAGTTGTATTCGATAACTTTAGGCGTGCCGTCTTTGTCGATCATCAGACCCGCGTATAGGAAACCTGTGTATGGATTGCCCTCTGAAGCCATACCGCGAACCGTTGGGTAGATAACTTCTTCCATGATGCGGTTGTGAATTTCTTGCGTCACAACTGGAGCCGGAGAGTAAGCGCCCATACCGCCAGTGTTAGGACCTGTGTCCTTATCACCAACACGTTTGTGGTCTTGGCTTGTTGCCATTGGCAATACGTTTTCACCATCAACCATCACGATGAAGCTTGCTTCTTCGCCGTCTAGGAACTCTTCGATAACCACACGGCTACCTGCATCGCCAAATGCGTTGCCAGCCAGCATGTCTTTGATTGCGTCTTCTGCTTCTTCTAGTGTCATCGCAACGATTACACCTTTACCAGCCGCAAGACCGTCAGCCTTAACTACGATCGGAGCACCTTGCTCACGAACGTAAGCCAGAGCAGGCTCAATTTCAGTGAAGTTCGCGTAAGCGCCAGTTGGGATAGCGTGACGAGCTAAAAAGTCTTTGGTAAACGCTTTTGAGCCTTCAAGCTGAGCTGCAGCTTGAGTTGGACCGAAGATCGCAAGACCCGCTTCTTGGAATGCATCAACAACACCGATGACAAGCGGTGCTTCAGGACCAACAATCGTTAGCTCGATGTTTTTCTCTTTTGCAAACGCAACCAGACCTTGAATGTCTTCAACGTCAATCGCAACGTTTTCTAGCTTAGGCTCAAGCGCAGAACCTGCGTTACCTGGCGCTACGAAAACAGTTTCAACATTTGGATTCTGAGCCACTTTCCAACCCAGAGCGTGCTCACGACCACCAGCACCAATAATTAGAACGTTCATAATATATCCTTTGATTTTGCTCCTCCCCTTAATAAGGGGAGGCTGGGAGGGGTAAAGTCGGCGGATCTCGCAAA